>NZ_JBIAII010000013.1:0-68169 GCF_042871345.1 Streptomyces sp. NPDC005863
GGCGACAACGCGGAGCGTTGGCAACCGACGACAACGCCGCAGGTCGGCGTGGCAGGCCCCGCGCCCGCGACAAGATCCGCCGGACAGGCCCTAGGCCACTGCGTTCGGAGCAAGCGGGCGTCGGTCCGGGTGTGCCGTCGGCTGAGGACGCCGGCCCGGGGACCTCAGCGCGCTCGGGGGAAGAGCCGCTCGACCGCGGTCACCACCGCTGCGCGGCGGGCGGCGGTGGTGGGGTCCGCGGCGTGTGCGGCGGCGGCCATGCGGAGTTCGGGCTGGGCCGCCCAGGTCATGGCGATCTGATTGACCAGGGCGAGGACATCGGCCGGGTCCCAGGCGGGGTCGAGCTGCCCGGCCTGCTGCACCTCGCGGAGCTGGCCGATCTTGCGGGCGATCGCTGCCTGGGTGGGATCGTCGGCGACGGCCGCGGTGCCCGGCAGTTCGAGGCGGCCCCAGGTGATCAGGCGGTGGTGGTCCGGGCGGGCGACGAAGTAGTCGAACAGGCGGCCCGCGTAGCCGGGGAGGTCGGACGGGTCCAGCTGGGTGGCGTCGGCGATGACGACGTACTCCCGTGCGGCCACGGCGGCATAGAGCGCCTCTTTGCCGCGGAAGTAGGCGTAGACGCGTTCTTTGCTGGTCCTGGCGAGCTTGGCGACGCGGTCCACGCGGGCGCCGGCGATGCCGTGGCGGGCGAACTCCTCCATGGCGGCGGCAAGGATGCGCTCGCGGGTGTCGCCACCGGCGGAGGCTGCGGGCGCTGCGGTCTGGCCGGAGTCGCGGGACGGGGACATGGCTCCAAGAATAAAACACCGAACCGTTCGGTTTGGCATCGCGGGCGGTTGACCCGTATGGTCAAACAGAACGGTTCGGTTTGACCTCCGCAACCGGCGGCACACTGAGGGAGTGAACTCATGCAGCACCGCAATCTGGGCTCTCAGGGTCTGCGCGTCTCGGCGCTCGGCCTGGGCATCATGGGCATGTCCATGGCCTACGGCGCCTCGGACAAGGACGAGAGCATCGCGACCATCCGCCGCGCCCACGAACTCGGGATCGACTTCTTCGACACCGCCGAGCTGTACGGCTCCGGTGCCGGCAGCAACGAGATCCTCCTGGGCGAGGCGGTCGAGGAGTTCCGCGACGAGGTGGTCCTCGCCACCAAGTTCGGCTTCGACATGACGGCCGAGCCGCTGGGCTCCGGCTTCGACAGCCGCCCGGAGAACATCCGCAAGGTCGCCGAGAACAGCCTGCGTCACCTGCGGAGCGACCACATCGACCTCTTCTACCAGCACATCTCCGACCCCGCCGTCCCGGTCGAGGAGGTCGCCGGCGTGGTCGGTGAACTGATCGCCGAGGGCAAGGTGAAGTACTTCGGCCTGAGCAACGTCGGCCCCCACTACATCCGCCGGGCCCACGCCGTCACCCCGGTCTCCGTGCTCCAGTACGAGTACTCGCTCTTCGAGCGGGAGGTGGAGGAGAAGATCCTTCCCGTGCTGCGGGAACTCGGCATCGGCCTGGTGCCCTACTCCCCGCTCGGCCGCGGTTTCCTCGCGGGCCAGATCAAGCCCGCCGGCGCATACGCGGCGGATGACATGCGCAACTGGGACGAGCGCTGGCAGGGCGAGAACCACACGTACAACGTGCACGCCGTCGAACAGCTCAAGAGTCTGGCCGACGCCTTGGGCGTCACCACCGCCCAACTCTCGCTGGCCTGGCTGCTCGCCCAGGGCGAGAACGTCGCACCCATTCCCGGCACCCGCAGCGCCAAGCGCCTCAAGGAGAACGCCGACGCCCTCGATGTCCGGCTCTCCGCCGCCGATCTGGCCCGCATCACCGAGATACTTCCCCACGGCTCGGCAGGGAGCCGCTACCCCGCTGCGCTACTGCACAGCTTCACCACGGACTGACCCGCGCCGTGTGACCGGACCACGGGAGGCCTGCCGGGAGGCCTGCCGTGTGGTCAGTCCCGTGCGGGACGTGTGCGGCGTGCGGCGTGTGCGGGCCACCCGACTGCGGCGTACCAGACCAGGCCCGCACAGAGGAAGGCTGTCGCCGCGGAGACCAGGGACCTGGTGAGGGTGTCGGGCCGTGTGCCGGACACGACGGCGACGATCAGTGCCGACGCCAGGGCGACGACATGCAGCGTACGAGGGCTCCGCATGGCACCCGGCGCGGCGGCCGGCGGCAGCAGCCAGGTCGCGAGGCCGTAGCAGGCACAGGCGAGCAAGGTGGCTCCCAGCACTTCGCTGGGCCGGTGGCCGCCCATGGTCGCGGTGGCGGCGGCGATGCAGGCGAGCCACAGCACACCGGCCGTGGCGACGTAGGGGCGGATGCGGGGGGAGACCACGAGGACGGCGGCGAGGGTCAGCGCGGCGGGGATGACCGTGTGCCCGCTGGGAAAACCCTGATCAAGGAGATTCTCGGGCGCGCCCACCAGATCGGGGCGGGGCACGGTCGATTTGAACACCTCCTTGCCTCCGATCGCGAGAAGGGCGACCCCCAGCGCCGCGCACCCCTGCCGCCAGCACCGCCGCACCAGGGTGAGGACCACGATGACGGCCAGGCCCACCAGCACGGTGGGCTGGGCGCTCAATTCCAGCGGCGGCAGGGGCGTCGAGCCGTAGGCCGATCCCGACAGGGGATAGATCCATGCTGCTTCGCCCCCCTGTATGCCGAGACCGAACACGGCGTTCTCGGCTCGTTGCCCCCACGGGGTGCAGACGGCGAGCAGGTAGACCGTCAGGAACCCCAGGGAGTACAGCAGGGCCGGCGTCCACGGCCGTGTCGTGCGCGACGGGCCGGTGTCGGCGGGGGCCTCGGGCGCCTGCTTCGAGGCCCCCGGGCGGTGTGCGGGCAGGGACAAAGCATCGTGCTGAGTCATCGCTCTCCTATTCGGTGCGTGCCAGTCCCTGCCGGCGCTGGGCAGTGAACGCCAGGGCGGGGAGGGGTGCGGTCAGCAGGATGAGGACGACCAGTTCCGGGAAGGACTGCATGAAGGCGTCCGGCCGGACGACGATCGCCTGCGTGCGGATGATCGCGACCGCTGCGACGGGGATCAGCCACCGGTGGTCGCCGGTGGCGTCCGTCGCCACCCATGCCGCGATCAGCGCGGCGACTTCAAGGGCGAACAGGCCGCGCTGGAAGGTCGGACTGACGGAGATGACGTGCAGGCTCCCGGCGACGAACAGGGCGAGCACGAGAGGGGCCAGCCAGCGGTACGAGCGGCGTCGCAGACGGCCGGGACGGCAGAGCGCCAGCACGGCGCACGCGGCGCACAGTGCCCCCGAGAGCGCCAGGTCACGGGCCGTGATCGGGGTGCCGAGACCGTAGTAGCCCAGGCCCGCCTTGCCCTCGTCGCCGAAGAGGATGCGGCCCTGGGACGTGGCGCCGGCCCAGATCATGGCCGCCGCGGCCGGCAGCGCGATCCACGCTCTGCCCCGCAGCAGGGCGATCAGGCAGACCAGCGGGAGCAGCCCGTAGGGCAGCAGCCGGATCCGCGTGGGACCTTCGGCCCACGGGTACCAGCCGGAGAAGCGGAAGGCGATGGCGTGCTGTCCGGGGTCGATGTGCAGCGCCCAGTGCCACACGTCCTGCAGGTAGGGGACCAGCGCCAGCGCGGCGAGAACGAGGGCGGCCATGTGGATGCCGTCCAGCCACCACGGCCGCGTGGTGTCATCGGCGGTGGCACGGGCGCGGGCCTGCACCCCGGCGCGCATCAGGGCGGCGACTTCCCGCGGCGGGGGCCAGGAGCGGCCGGGATACGCATCGGCCAGGCAGGCCAGCACCTCCTCCCCGTGCCGGGAACGGTAGGGCTCGGGATAGGCCGCGAGCAGCAGGCGCTTCATGCCGGGGCCGCTCCGGCATTCCGCGCGCGTCCGATGACGACGGCCGCCGCCCGCTGCATCCGCAGCGCCTCCTTGCCGAGCGCCTCGGTGCCGGCCTCGGTGAGGCGGTAGTAGCGCCGCGCCCGCCCCTCCACGATCTCTTCGCCGCCGGGGGCCACAAGACCGGCCCGCTCCAACCGCTCCAGCGCGCCGTAGAGAGTGCCGACAGCGATCCGGAGCCGCCCGTCGGTGGCCTGCTCGGCGGCCTTGATGATGCCGTAACCGTGCAACGGGCCGTCCAGGAGCGCAGCGAGGATGAAGTACTGCGGCTCCGTCAAGGGCGGATTCTGTTTGGTCATGGCCCGAGCATATATCGAGCTACGAAATATATCTGCCAGTCGTGGACGGTACGGCAGCGTCCAGCGGCCCTCGCAGCACGGCAGCGTCCAGCTGCCCCCACTTACCCGTCCGTGATGCCGCCCAGCGCGCCCCCGTCGTCCGTGCCGCCGTCAGGGGAGCCCCCGGTGTCGGTGCCGCCGTCCGTGGGGCCGCCCTGGACGCCTCCGTCGGTCGGGCCGCCGTCGACGGTGCCGCCGTCCGTGGTGGGGCCGCCGTTGTTCGCGCCGCCGTCGGGGCCACCTGTCTGGCCGCCCGTCCGGCCGCCGTCCTGGCCGCCGTTCTGCTGGCCGCCGTCGGCGGTGCCGCCGGTGTCCGGGCCGCCGGTCGTCGTGGTGCCGCCGGTGTCCGGGCCGCCGCCGCTGTCGGTGCCGCCGTCCGTGGTGCCGCCGGTCTCCTGATCGCCGGTGTCGCCCGTGCCCGGGTCGGTCGGCGGCACCGACTCGTCGGAGCCCTGCTCCACCTCCAGGTCGAAGTCCTTGACCGGCTTGCCCTCCAGGGCGGCCTTGGTGAACTGCGCCCAGACGCGCGCCGGGTAGGCGCCGCCGTTGATGCGCTGCTCGCCGAGCGCCCCGTACAGCGGGGTGTGGGCCCCGGTCTCCGGGTTCTGGCCCATCACCGAGACCACCGTCGCGAGCTCGGGGGTGTAGCCGGCGAACCAGGCCGCCGTGTCGTTCTCGGCGGTGCCGGTCTTGCCCGCGGCGGGGCGGCCCGCGCCCTGCGCCGCCGTGCCGGTGCCGCCCTGGACGACGCTCTGCAGGATCGAGGTGGTGGTGTCGGCGGCCTCGCGGGTCACCGCCTGCTCGGTCTTCTGCTCCGGCAGCTCGATCTCCCTGCCGTCCCGGGTGATCTTCTCGACGAGGGTGTACGTGCCGTGCTTGCCGTGGTTGGCCAGCGTCGCGTACGCCTCGGTCATGTCGAGGACGCTCGCGGTGGAGGGGCCGAGCGCGATCGAGGGGGAGGCGTTGAGGTCGGGGGTGTCCTTCGGGACGCCGAGGTCGATCGCGGTGTCCTTGACCTTGTCGGAGCCGACGTCGACGGCCATCTGCGCGTACACCGAGTTCACGGACTTGTCGGTGGCGGTGCGGACGCTGATGTCGCCGTAGTCGACGTTGTCCTCGTTCTCGGGGGCGTACGAGCCGCCGCTCCAGCCCTGCACGGGGCGCTTGTTGGTGCCGTCGTACACCGTGTTCGGGGTGATGGGGCGGCCGTCCTGGGTGACCGAGCCGTTCTGCACGGCGGAGGTGAAGACGAACGGCTTGAACGTGGAGCCGACCTGGTAGTCGCGGCGCGTGGCGTTGTTGACGTACTGCTTGGTGTAGTCGATGCCGCCGTACATCGCGACGACCTTGCCGGTCGCCGGGTCGATGGAGGCGCCGCCCGCGCGGACGTTGCGGTCGGCCTTGCGGGCGTCCTTGTCGACCTTGTCCATCACCTGCTCGTCGACGGCCTTCTTGAAGGCGTCCTGGCGGTCCTTCTCCAGGGTCGTGGTGATGCGGTAGCCGCCCTTGGCGAGGGTGTCCTCGTCGATGATGTCGTTGCCGGTGAGGTAGTCCTCGACGGCCTTGACGACATAGCCGCGCTGGCCGGAGAGGCCCGCCGCGCCCTTGGCCGCGTCCGGCTTGGGGAACTTCGCCTTGGCCCGCTCGCCCTTGCTGAGCCAGTCCTCCTTGACCATGCCGTCCAGGACGTAGTTCCAGCGGCCCGCCGCACGCGGCTTGTTCTCCGGGTGGGTGGCGACGTCGTAGGCGTTGGGGGAGTTGAGGAGGGTGGCGAGGTAGGCGCCCTCGGCGGTGGAGAGGTCCTGGACGTTCTCGCCGAAGTAGGCCTGCGCGGCGGCCTGGATGCCGTACGCGTTGCGGCCGAAGTAGCTGGTGTTGAGGTAGCCCTCCAGGATGTCGTCCTTGCTCACCTCGCGGTCCAGCTTGATGGAGATGAAGAACTCCTTCACCTTGCGGCTGACCGTCTGCTCCTGGCCCAGGTAGTAGTTCTTCACGTACTGCTGGGTGATCGTGGAGCCGGACTGCTTGCCCTTGCCGGTGACGGTGTTCCAGGCCGCGCGGATCATCGCCTTCGGGTCGACCGCGGACTCGCCGTAGAAGTCGCGGTCCTCGGCGGCGAGCACGGCGTGCTGCACGGTGAGCGGGATCTGCTTGAGCGGCACCTTCTCGCGGTTGACCTCGCCGTCGCGGGCGATCTGGCTGCCGTCGGAGTAGAGGTAGACGTTGCTCTGCTTGGTGGCCGCCTTGTTGGCCGGCGGGATGTCGACCAGCATGTAGCCCGCCATGAAGGCGCCCACGACCAGCAGGATCAGCAGGATGAAGCCGCCGAGGACCATGCGCCAGGTCGGGAAGATCCGCCGCCAGCCCTTGCGCTTGGGCCGCTTCGGCTTCTTGTCCTTGCCCTTGCCGGGCTCGGCGCCGTCGGCGCCCTCCGCGCCGTGACCGGCCCCGTCGCCACCGTCACCGCTGCCGCCGCCCGTGCCCGCGCCCCCGTCACCGGCCTTGTCCCCCGCGGCGCCGGCACCGCCGTCTGCGGCCGCCGTGCCCCCGGGTGTGTCCGGCGGCGCCCCGGCGGGCGTGTCCTGCGGCTCCCTGGGCGCCCAGCCCTGGCGCCCGGCAGGACTCTGCTGCTGCGGCTCGTCGCTCATGTTGTGCGGAACTCCCGGTCTGCTTCGTACGTCCAGTACGCCTCGTACACCCCATGGCGCCCCATGGCCCCCCGTGCCCACCCATTGCACACCCAGTCACAGACGTTCGTGACCAGGCACGCGCCCCCGTGCCGAAAACGCGTGGCACGGGCGCCCCGATCGCACTAGGCTCCAGCGCTTTGGCCCGGTTCGGGACGAAGCCCCCGGTGAAAGGGATGCACGTGCGCGCAGGACGGTTCCGTTTGTACGCGGCCGTCGCCGGGGGTGGGTTCCGCCGCTACTCCACGTATCGGGTCGCGACCGCCGCCGGCGTCTTCACCAACTCCGTCTTCGGCCTCATTCTCGCCTACACCTATGTGGCCCTGTGGGACGAGCGTCCGGGGCTCGGCGGCTACGACCAGTCCCAGGCGCTCACCTACGTCTGGCTCGGCCAGGGCCTGCTCACGGCGATGGCGCTGATGGGCGGCGGCTTCGAGGGCGAGCTGATCGAGCGGATCCGCACCGGGGACATCGCCGTCGACCTGTACCGGCCCGCCGACCTGCAGCTGTGGTGGCTCGCCGCCGACCTGGGCCGCGGCGGCTTCCAACTGCTCGGACGCGGTGCGGTGCCGATGGCCTTCGGCGCCCTCGTCTTCGATCTGACCGCGCCGTCGGACGTGCTGCGCTGGCTGGCGTTCCTGCTGGCCGTCGCGCTCGGCGCGCTGGTCGGCTTCGCGATCCGCTATCTGGTGGCGCTCTCCGCGTTCTGGCTCATGGACGGGGCGGGCACCCTGCAGGTGTCGATGCTCGCGGGCACCTTCTTCTCCGGGATGCTGCTGCCGCTGAACGTCTTCCCCGGCGCGCTCGGCGAGATCGCCCGCGCGCTGCCCTGGTCGGCGCTGCTGCAGCGGCCCGCCGACGTGTTCCTCGGCCACACCACCGGTACGGGGCTCCTCGGCACGTACGCCTTCCAGCTCGGCTGGGCGGCGGTGCTGCTCGCGGCCGGTCGTCTGGTGCAGGCCGCGGCCACCCGCCGGGTGGTGGTGCAGGGTGGCTGACCTGCGACAGGTGCACGAGGGGCTGCGCGCCTACCGGCTGATCTCCGCCATGTGGATCCGCTCCCTCATGGCCTACCGGGTCTCCTTCGCGCTGACCGCGTTCGGCAACTTCGCGGTGACCGCGTTCGACTTCGTGGCGATCCTGCTGATGTTCTCCCAGGTCGACCGGCTCGGCGGCTACGGACTGTCCGAGATCGCCTTCCTGTACGGCGTCTCGTGCACCGCTTTCGGGCTCGCCGACCTCTCCATGGGATCCATGGACCGGCTGGGCCGGCGGGTGCGCGACGGCACGCTCGACACGCTCCTGGTGCGGCCCGCCCCGGTCATCGCCCAGGTCGCCGCCGACCGCTTCGGCCTGCACCGCGTCGGCCGCCTCACTCAGGGCGCGGCGGTCCTCACGTACGCGCTCGTGGTCCTGGACGTCGACTGGAGCGTGCTGAAGGTCCTGATGGTGCCGATGATGCTGCTGAGCGGCACCGCGATCTTCGCCGCCGTGTTCGTGATGGGCGGCGCCTTCCAGTTCGTGGCGCAGGACGCGGCGGAGGTGCAGAACGCCTTCACGTACGGCGGCACCACCCTGTTGCAGTATCCGCCGACCGTCTTCGCCAAGGACCTGGTGCGCGGCGTCACCTTCGTCCTGCCGCTCGCCTTCGTCAACTGGCTGCCCGCGCTGTACGTGCTGGGCCGGCCCTACCCGCTCGACCTGCCGGTCTGGGTGGCGTTCGCGCCGCCGCCGGTGGCCGCCGGATGTCTCGCCCTCGCCGGACTCGCCTGGCGCGCCGGCCTCCGCTCGTACCGCAGCACCGGGAGCTGAACAGTCGTGGACGACACCCCCCTCATCGAACTCGACGGCGTGGAGAAGGTCTTCGACGTACGCAGGAAGACCGGCTTCCTGCGGCGCGAGCGGCACCAGGTGCGGGCCGTCGACGGGATCTCCTTCACCGTGCCGCGCGGGGAGATGGTCGGCTACATCGGGCCCAACGGCGCGGGCAAGTCGACGACGATCAAGATGCTGACGGGCATCCTCACGCCCAGCGGCGGCCGGCTGCGGGTCGCCGGCATCGACCCCTCCCGCGAGCGCGGCCGTCTCGCCCGGCGCATCGGCGTCGTCTTCGGCCAGCGCACCACGCTCTGGTGGGACCTGCCGCTGATCGACTCGTACCGCCTGATGCACCGGATGTACCGGATCCCCGACGCCCGGTACGCCGAGAACCTCGACCGGTGCGTCGAACTCCTCGAACTGGGCGCCCTGTTGGACGTGCCGGTACGTCAGCTCTCGCTCGGCCAGCGGATGCGCGGCGACATCGCGGCGGCGCTCCTGCACGATCCGGAGGTGCTCTACCTGGACGAGCCGACGATCGGCCTCGACGTGATCAGCAAGGCGAAGGTGCGCGGGTTCCTGCGCGACCTGAACGCGGAGTCCGGCACGACGGTCCTGCTCACCACGCACGACCTGACCGACATCGAGCAGCTCTGCGAGCGGGTGATGGTCATCGACCACGGGCGGCTGATGTACGACGGTCCGCTGGCGGGCCTGCACGAGGTGGGCGAGAGCGAGCGCACCCTCGTCGTCGACCTGGAACGTGAACTCCCGCCCATCGAGATCGAGTCGGCGCGGGTGGTGAAGGTGGAGGGGCCGCGCCAGTGGCTCGCCTTCCCCGCCGCGGACTCGGCGGCTCCGCTCGTCGCGCGGGTCGCGGCCCGCTACCCGCTGGCCGACCTCTCGGTCAGGGAGCCCGACATCGAGGCGGTCATCGCGAAGATGTACGCGGAGAAGCCGACCTCGTAGGCTGCCGGTATGAGTGACGAACTCCCCGACCTGCGGGCCTCGGACGCCGACCGCGAGCGGGTCGCCGAACAACTGCGTGACGCGCTGGCCGAGGGCCGCCTCGACATGTCGGAGTTCGAGGAACGCCTCGACGCGACGTACAAGGCCCGTACGTACGGGGAGCTGGCCCCGCTCACCCGCGACCTGCCCGCGCACGGCGCCAAGGTGTCGGTGGTGAAGAGCGGGGCCAGCGACGACCCCGCCGCCATCGACTGGAACGAACGGCTGGTGACCGGCGAGCCCTCGTCCACGTTCGGCGTCGCCGTGTGGAGCGGCTTCAACCGCAAGGGCGGCTGGGTGGTGGGCCGGCAGTTCACCGGTTTCGCGCTGTGGGGCGGCGGCGAGATCGACCTGCGCGAGGCGCGGTTCGCGGAGCGGGACGTCGAGATCCGCTGCTTCACGATCATGGGTGGCCTGCATGTGACGGTCCCGCCGGACATGACGGTGGTGGTCAAGGGCTTCGGCCTGATGGGCGGCTTCGACGACAAGGCCACGGGCGAGGGCACACCGGGCTCCCCACGCGTGGTGGTCAAGGGCTTCGCCCTGATGGGCGGAGTAGGCGTGGACAGAAAACGCCGCAGAGCGGACCGCCTCCGCAAAAAACTGACCTGAGCGGGCCAGCCTTCAAGGCGCCGGGGGAGATGTCTCAGGGGCGCGGCGAAGGCTTGTAGGGGCGCGGGGAACTGCGCAAACCGAGCCACGGGTGGCGGCGCGGGAAAGGCTTTTAGGGGCGCGGGGAACTGCGCAAAAAACCGAGCCACGGGTGACGTGTGGTGCACGAGCGGCGAGCCGGAGTCTGACCTGAAGGGGCGCGGGGAACTGCGCGACAAGCCCCCACACCCCCGCAGACAAAGCACCCCGCCCCCCGGCAAGGTCAAAGCTGGGCGGCCGCCGACCCCTTGAGCTGAGAAAGATTGAACGCCTCAGCCATCCGCCGGAACCCCGCATCGGACGGATGCAGATGATCCCCCGAGTCGAACTGCCCCCGAAGACGCCGCAAGTCGTACGGATCCCGCAACGCCCGGTCGAAGTCCACGAACTCGTCGAAGACCCGCCCGGAGCGGATCCGCTCGTTCACCGCCTGCCGCACGCCCTCCAGGGCGGGCTCGTACCCACGGTGCCCGCCGAACGGCATGAGCGTCGCCCCGACGACCCGCAGCCCGCGCGTATGCGCCTGCCGCGTCAGCTCCTGGAGCCCCTCGACGATGCGGTCGGGATCGTTCTGGTGCGGGTTGCGCAGGATGTCGTTGACGCCGAGCGCGATCACGACCGCCTTGACGCCCGTGCGGTTCAGTACGTCCCGGTCGAAGCGGGAGAGCCCGCTCGGGTTGACCGCGGGGTTCCCGCGCCCGTCGGAGAGGATGCGGTTGCCGCTGATGCCCTGGTTCACGACGCCGTAGCGCGGCGCGCCCGGCTCGTCGCGCAGCCGGTCGGCGAGGACGTCGGTCCAGCGGCGGTTGGCGCCCATCGTGGAGGAGATGCCGTCGGTGATGGAGTCGCCGAAGACGACGACCGTGCCGTCGGTCTCGTTGCTGAGCACGTCCACCGCGGACAGATAGCGCCAGTACGGGCTCTGCTCGGTGTACGCGTCGCCCAGCTGGTCCTCGGTGCGGTCACCGTCGGCGACGTAACTGATCTGGCGGGCGTGCGGGTGGTAGGTGACCGGGCCCGACGGGGTCGGCGAGTACGTGGTGACGAGCAGGTCCTGGTCGTGCGGGACGCGCAGCCGGGCCGCGTCGCTCAGCACCTGCTGCCCCGGCGGGATCACCACCGAGGTGTTGCCGTCGAAGGTCAGCCGGCGCAGCGTGCCCGCAGCCGCGGCCGGGTTGTTCGACGCGGAGGCGAGCGCGATCGAGGCGTGCGTGATGCTGAGCGGCGTCGTGCCGTACAGGTTCGACAGGGTGATGCGGGCGCTGGTGCCGCCGACGCTGGTGTGCACGACGTTGCGGATCGAGCGGCCGGCGAACCCCTTCTGCTCCGTGCCCGGTTCGGCCCCGGCGGGGGACGCGGACCAGGAGCCGACCCAGGCGCCGGACGAGGCGGGCGCGGCGGAGTTGCGGGGGGAGCGCCCACCGGCGCTGATGGAGTCCTGCGAGCCGTCGTCGGTACCGGCGACGCCGACGTATATGGCGGCGGAAATCACCACTATGACCGCGATGACCGCGGCGAGAAGGGCATAACCGTGTCGCTTGGTCATGCGGGCTCTTTCTCCTCGGGCAGGGGGAGCCCCGAGGCTCCGGTGTGATCACCCCATGATGCGGCATGGGCCGTGAGGCGGCCGACACTGCCCCCCTCCGTCCTGTGAGACGCCGGGAACTTGTCGTCCGTTCCAGGAGTCGGTCAGGAAGGGGCGTAGAACACATGGCGTGGGGACAATCGGGACACGAGAGGTGGCACGGCGAGGAAACCACGCGGACGGGTACGACGCGAACGGGCCAGGTGGAGTGAGTGAGACGCACAGACGCGGAGCAACCTGCTGAACCGGACGGGGAGGACGCGGGCGGACCGGGCGAGAGGGCGGCGAGAGCTGCCCGGACGGATCGGGCGGCGGGGTCCGGGGGAGAGCATGCCCGCGCGGGCGGCCGCTCAAGCGATGACCCGTTCGGAGCAACGGATCCCCCGGCCGGCGGCCCGGCCGCACCGTCCCCCGATCCTGCCCCCGCCTCCACCCCTGTCTCCACCCCCGGCGGCCTCACCTACAGCCCCGCAGACGAGGAGAAGCGGCGCGGCGTGCGCCGCATGAAGGCCACGGCGACGGGACTGCTCGTCCTGGTCGCCGTCGTCTACGTACTGGCGAAATGGGCGCAGCACTCCGGCGCGGGCGCCTGGGCGGGGTACGTGGCGGCGGCCGCCGAGGCCGGCATGGTCGGCGCGCTCGCCGACTGGTTCGCGGTGACGGCGCTCTTCCGCCACCCGCTCGGCCTGCCCATCCCGCACACCGCGATCATCCCGCACAAGAAGGACCAACTGGGAGCCTCGCTCGGCGACTTCGTGGGGGAGAACTTCCTCTCCGCCGACGTCGTACGGGGCCGTCTGCACGCGGTGGGCATCGGTGGCCGCCTCGGCACCTGGCTCGCCGACCCCGCGCACGCCGACCGGGTCACCGCCGAACTCGCCACGGCGCTGCGCGGCGCCCTCACCGTGCTGCGCGACTCCGACGTGCAGGCCGTCGTCGGCGAGGCCATCACGCGCCGCGCCGACGCCCAGGAGATCGCCCCCGGCATGGGCAAGATGCTGGAGAAGGTCGTCGCGGACGGCGGCCACAAGCGGGTCGTCGACCTGGTCTGCGTCCGCGCCCACGACTGGCTGGTCGAGCACGGCGACTCGGTGATGGACGCGGTGCAGGGCGGCGCGCCCGGCTGGACCCCGCGGTTCGTCGACAAACGGGTCGGCGAGCGCGTCTACAAGGAGCTGCTCCGCTTCGTCACCGAGATGCGGGACATGCCGGGCCACCCGGCGCGCGGCGCCGTCGACCGCTTCCTCGCCGACTTCGCGGCGGACCTGCAGTCCGACTCGGACACCCGCGCGCGCGTGGAGCGCCTCAAGCGGGAGATCCTGGCGCGCGGCGAGGTGCAGGACCTGATCGCGTCGGCCTGGTCGTCGGTGCGCGCGATGATCGTGGCCGCCGCCGAGGACGAGCGCAGCGAGCTGCGGCTGCGCGTGCGGGCCTCGCTCCTGTCGCTGGGCGCGCGGATGGCGACGGACGGCAGGCTGCAGCGGAAGGTCGACGGCTGGGTGGAGGGCGCGGCGGTGTACGTGGTCACGACGTACCGCACCGAGATCACCTCGCTCATCACGGACACGGTGGCGGGCTGGGACGCGGAGCACACCTCGAAGAAGATCGAGGCGCACATCGGCCGTGACCTGCAGTTCATCCGCATCAACGGCACGGTGGTCGGCTCCCTGGCCGGGCTGGCGATCTACACGGTGTCGCGGCTGCTGGGGGCGTAGCGGGCGTACGGGGGCGGTGGGAGGCGCGCGGGGGGCCGGGCGCGCCTCCCGTACGGCGGCGGGCCCGGGATTCCCGCCCGGGACGTACGACCGCCGCGCGGGACCCGTACGACCGCCGCGCGGGACCCGTACGACCGCCGCGCGGGACCCGTACGACGGCTGTACGGCCCTCCCGCCGCGCGTGAGACCGCGATTGCCGGGCACTCTGGAGGAGCCCCTGGGGAAGCGCCACGGGGCTCCCGGGAGGTGCCATGACCGCAGCCCACGACACGTCGACCGTCACCACGGCCGTGCCCGCCCGCCTGGACCGGCTGCCCTGGTCCCGCTGGCACTGGATGATCGTCATCGGCCTCGGCACCGTCTGGATCCTGGACGGCCTCGAGGTCACCACCGTCGGCAACATCGCGAGCCGGCTCTCCGAGGACGGCAGCGGCCTGGCGATCAGCTCCGCCCAGATCACCGGCGTCGCGGCGGCCCTCTACGTGGCGGGCGCCTGCGTCGGCGCGCTGTTCTTCGGCTGGCTCACCGACAAGTTCGGCCGCAAGAAGCTCTTCATGGTCACCCTCGCGGTCTACCTGTGCGCGACCGCCATGACCGCGCTCTCCTTCGACGCCTGGTGGTTCTTCCTCTTCCGCTTCCTGACCGGCTTCGGCATCGGAGGCGAGTACGCGGCCATCAACTCGGCCATCGACGAGCTCATCCCGTCCAAGTACCGCGGCCGCGTCGACCTGATCATCAACGGCAGCTACTGGCTGGGCGCGATCGGCGGCTCGCTGCTCTCCGTCCTCATGCTCAACACGGACATCTTCCCCAAGGACCTCGGCTGGCGGCTCACCTTCGCCCTCGGCGTCGTCCTCGGCCTGGTGATCCTGCTCGTACGCCGGCACGTGCCGGAGAGCCCGCGGTGGCAGTTCATCCACGGGCGCGGCGAGGAGGCGGAGGGCCTGGTCTCGTCGGTGGAGCGGGAGATCGAGGAGGAGAAGGGCGAGCGGCTGCCGCCGCCGGAGCACGAGATCACCATCCACCAGCGCAAGAGCATCGGCTTCGGGCTGATCGCCAAGACGGTCTTCCGCGACTACCCGAAGCGGGCGATCCTCGGCCTGTCGCTCTTCATCGGCCAGGCGTTCCTGTACAACGCGATCACGTTCGGCTTCGGCGCGATCCTCACCAAGTTCTTCGACGTCCCGTCGGGCAGGACGGGTTACTACTTCGCGGTGATCGCGGCCGGCAACTTCCTGGGCCCGCTCTTCCTCGGCAAGCTCTTCGACACGGTGGGCCGCCGCATCATGATCTCGTCGACGTATCTGCTCTCCGGTGTCCTGCTCTTCGGCACGGCCTACCTCTTCGACCGCGGTTCGCTGAACGCGGAGACGATGACGGCCTGTTGGTGCGTGGTGCTGTTCTTCGCGTCGGCGGGCGCGAGCAGCGCGTACCTGACCGTCTCCGAGATCTTCCCGATGGAGACCCGCGCCATGGCGATCGCCTTCTTCTACGCGATCGGCACGGCGGCCGGCGGCATCAGCGGCCCGCTGATCTTCGCCGACCTGACCGAGTCGGGCGTGGTCGGCGACACGGTCCTCGCCTTCCAGATCGGCGCGGGCCTGATGTGCGCGGCGGGTCTTGTGGCGGCGGCGTTCGCGGTGAAGGCGGAGCGGCGGTCGCTGGAGGACATCGCGGCGCCGCTGTCGACGGCATCGGAGCCGTCGTCGCGTACGACGTGAGTACGGGGCGTACGGGGCGCGGTGGTCGTGGTGGTCGTGGTGGCCACCGGGTGGCGGTGCTGGTGCGGGACGGCGTGCTGCCGATGGAACTGGGGCTGGTGCACCAGCTGTTCGGCGGGGCGCGTGGCCCGTCGGGGGAGGGCCAGGCAGGGGAGCGGGCGCCGGGGGAGCGGCTGTACGAGGTGCGGACGTGTGCGGTGGACGGTCCGCGCGAGATCCGTACGGACGCGGACTTCCCGATCGGTGCCCCGCACGGGGCGGAGGCGCTGCGGTGGGCGCAGACGGTGATCGTCCCGGCGTCGCACGAGGAGGACGAGTCCCTGGCCCCCGGAACCCTGCCGGCCCAGCTCGCGCGGGCGCTCGACTCCCTGGGCGGCGGCGGGGTGCGGCTGGCGTCGATCTGCACGGGGGCGTTCGTCCTGGCGGCCGCGGGCCTGCTGGACGGCCGCAGGGCGACGACGCACTGGCTGTCGACGGACCTGTTCGCCCGTACGTTCCCGGCGGTGACGGTGGATCCCGACGTCCTGTACGTCGACGAGGGCCGGATCCTCACCTCGGCGGGGGAGGCGGCGGGCGTGGACCTGTGCCTGCACATGATCCGCGAGGACCACGGCGCGGCGGTGGCGGCGGACGTGGCACGCCGCACGGTGGTGCCGCCGCACCGGGAGGGCGGCCAGGCGCAGTACATCCAACGCCCGGTGACACAGGAGAAGTTGACGTCGACGGCGGCGGCGCGCGCGTGGGCCGTGGAGCACCTGCACGAGCCGCTGACGCTGGGCGAGCTGGCCGCGCGCGTCTCGATGAGCGTACGGACGTTCAACCGCCGCTTCCGCGAGGAGACGGGCCTGACCCCGATGCAGTGGCTGACCCAGCGCCGGGTGGACCGGGCCCGCGAACTCCTCGAAGCGACGGACCACACGGTGGACCGCGTGGCGACGGAAACGGGCTTCGGCACGGCGTCATCGCTGAGGCAGCACTTCGTGGCGGGGGTGGGGGTGCCGCCGGCGACGTATCGGGGGACGTTCAGGGGTGGGCGGGGCGAGGTCGATGGGAGGGGGTGAGGTGGCCCTCGCACTGGTGGCGGCCCCGCGGTCGGAGCTGACGTTGGGGGGCTGACGGGGTTGGCCCCCGTACAGACCTCCCGCCCGGAACCGGCTCCAGCCTCCCCCCGTCAGGCCCGTCAGGCCCGTCAGACGTCAGACGTCAGGCGCGACGGTCGGCGAGGGCCCAGGAGGCGGCGGCGACGCCGGCGGCCACCCCGAAGACGGCGGGCCAGGCGCCGACCTTCTTGGCGAGCGGATGCGATCCGGCGAACCCGGCGACGTAGGCGGCGGAGAGCGCGGCGGCGGTCTTCCCGCCGGCGGCCTCGCGCCACTGCCGTGCGGCCACGGTCCCGGCCGCGGCGAGCACGACTCCGCCGAGGGGCCGCTTCTTGGTGATACGGGCGGTGGTGTACCCCCCGATGAGCCCGCCCGCGGCCACCGCTGCTGCCGGAATCTTCGCCATGATTGGTCCGCCTCTCGGTGATACGTCCATGTTGTCTATGGGGTGAGGCTAACGCGGAGCGAGGAGCCGCAGGGAGGCGGGTTCAGAGCTTCGACTCGGTCGGCCCGGGCTGGCGGTTGGCCCACGCGGCGAGCACGCCGACGGCGTCCGAGCGAGCCGCCCCTTCGACGGCGACCTCGTCCACCAACCGCCGCTCGGCGTTGGGCAACGCAAGCTCACGGTAAAACTGCAGGTCAGGGTGGCCATGACGGGCGGCATCGTACCGATCGGCGGCGTACACGAGCCGCGAGATCCCGGCCCAGTAGCAGGCGGTGAGACACATGGGACAGGGCTCACAACTGGAGTAGAGCGTGGCCCCCTCGATGAGATAGCCCCCGAGCCGCCGCCCGGCATCCCGCAGAGCCATGACTTCGGCATGAGCGGTGGGATCACAAGCCTCGACAACGGAATTGACCCCAAACCCCACAACTTCCCCGCCCAGCACGACGAGAGCACCAAAGGGCTTCTTGACACTCCCGTCGTCGAGGGAGCGGCGGGAGGCGGCGACGGCTTGGTCGAGGAACTGCCGGTCGTAATCATGCTCGGGGGCGTAAGGCAAGGGGTCTCCTCCTCATACATGGCGCCGTGTGTGTCCCATGGGTACCTGGTGCACGGCTGCGCCCATCCCATGCATAACGGTGCTGCACGAGGGCCGCGAACCGCGTCACCGCCACGACCGGAAGTCAGAGGCGGTCGGCGGTGCTCGCGACAAATTGCGTCCAGGGCAGCGAGGAGACGGAGAGGCGGGGTCCGTCAGCCCGCTTGGAGTCACGTATGAGGACACCTCGGGGAAGGAAGGCCGCCTCTACACACTCAGTGGTGTTGCCCCCGCTGTAGGAGGACTTGAACCACGGGAGCGCAGCGTCGGACGGAGGCACTACAGCAGGCATTACAGCTCCTTGCGAACGCGTCGGATCATGGAGGAAGAGGCTTCCACGTCCAACGCTTGTGCGCGGAGGTAATCGAACGCAAGTCGGTAACGCTCCAGTTCCTCCTCCTTCTCCAGGAAAAGTGATCCGGTGTGGAGGTCGACGTAGACGACGTCCAGAGCAGGTTCGGTGCCGCCGATGATCACGAAGCTGCCGAGCGCGGCGGAGTGAGCCCCTTTAGAGAAGGGCAGGACCTGAAGTGTGATGCCTGGAGCCTCGTTCGCTTCGAGCAGTCGCCCGAGCTGCTCTTTCATGACAGCGGGCGAGCCCACGACGCGGCGGATGACGGACTCGTCGAGGATCGCCCACAGCCCAGGAGGACTCGGCCGGTTCAAGATCTCCTGACGCTTCATGCGGATGTCCACGAGACGTTCCATCTCCGTCGGGTCGAGGCGCATCTCGTTGGCCTGCTGGACCGCGGTCGTGTAAGCGCGTGTCTGCAGCAGCCCAGGAACGTAGACGCAGGAGAAGTGCTCCTCTCGTACAGCCTCGTTCTCCAGGGTGAGCAGCAGATTCATGCTTTCGGGAATGGAGTCGGTGAAGGACCGCCACCACCCCTGCTGTTTTGCATCTCTGGCAAGGGCGACAACCGCCCGTTGCTCGGCTTCCGTTGCCGAGTACTCACGACATAGGGCGTCAACCACGAGCCACTTGACCGGGCCGGCTTGCGTCTCGTACCGGCTGACCGTCGCCTTGGACACCCCAACGAGAGTGCCGGCTTCCTCAAGAGTCAGGCCCTTGCGAGCGCGCAGCTTGCGCAACATGGCGCCCAACTGGCGTCGACGTGTGGTGGTCCGTACGGACATGCAGCTCCTCCCCTGAGGCCCGGCGGTCGGTCCTGAAGGCGCAATCAGGCTATGTGGAGGCCGAGTTGACCTGCTGAGGATTCACTCGATGGATTCTCGTGAGAAGTTACACAGTGAGACTTCTCCGTGCCATGCTCGTAGCAGTTCGCTACATGGCGTAGCCGTACGGATACGGCGGGCGCAGCGCTGTGTGGCCTAGGAGGGAACCTCTCCATGAGCATGTACGAAGAGGGCGAACGGCGACTGAGCTGCGTCGTGCCATTTGACGCGGTGCCCACGGAGCTCTACCTGCTTCGCGAGGAGGTGAAGCGCAATTTGGAGCGATGGGGAGCATCAAGCGTCGCGGGTGAGGCCGGACTGGTCGCCACTGAGCTGGCGACGAACGTCATCAAGCACGTGGGAGAAGGGGTGGCGGCCATCCTGGTCCTTGAGGCGAGAGGCGACCGTCTCCGAGTGGAGGTGCACGACGAGAGTCGCGATGTGCCGACGCTGCGCGTGGCGTGCACGGAAGCTGAGTGCGGACGCGGCCTCCACCTGCTGGCCTCGATGTGTGAGGAGTGGGGCACCCGACTTACCGCCGGTGGCAAGGCCGTGTGGTGTGAGCTCTCTCTTGAGCCGGCACGGCACTGCATGCGCGTACGGCGCGCTCAACTGATCCTCGAAGAGTATCGGCGCTTTACCAGTGGAAGCTCGTCCTCCGTGCCGACGTCCGCCGTTCTCGAGGGGTCAGTCACGGACATGATCGCCGACCTGCTCCACTGGCTGGCAGCGCAAGGGGGCGATCCGGAAGAGGCACTCGAACGGGCACAGATGCACTTTGCAGCGGAGGCCGACGCCGTGGCGTAGGTGGCTCGCCGGCACTGGTGGCAACGGTCTACTGGTCCGTGCGGATGGCCGTCAGTATGGCTTGCGCGTCGGCTACTTGACCTTCATCGATCAGCGCGGCGGTGATGTTGACGGAAGCCTGGATGTCCGCACGATTCGCGGCGGCGTTAAGCATGGCCTCCGCCCCGTCGTCCGCTCCGGCGTCCCGATATGACGCTATGGCGTGAGGGAACTCTCGCGAGGCGAGACTGTTGCCCTTCGCCCAGACGATGAATTGCGCGTCCCGGAACCTGCCCGCCGCTACGTGGCTGAGGTAGGCCGCGATGTCGGCGGCGTGAGTGTTGTCGGCAGGGTGCCGGTCCCCCTCGTGCGGGGGGACCGGCACATCTGTCTGTGTCGTCGGGGTCGCAAGTTTGCGGTGGGCGAGCCGAAGCCGCTTCATGCGGCGTCGCTTGCGAAAGGCTGAGTAGGCCGGCTGTTGCGTGGGCCGTGTTGCCGTAGCCGCGATAGCGGCGTTCGCGGCTGAGGGAGCGATGCGCTGAGCGCGAGCGGCGTCGCGGAGCTGGAGCAGGTAGGGGAGCGTGTGCGGCAATGCCTGTGCCGAAGTCCGCTGAGCCTCGTCTTCGAGGACCTTGTAGATCCTCTCCAGTTTCCCCACGTCCGGCACCCGTCTGCCGGTGCTGTAACAGGACAGGCTGGACTGACTGACGCCTGCCCGCTTGGCGATTGTGTCCTGAGTGAGGCCCACGGCGGTCAGTACGCCGCGCAGGGCCTCCAGGAACACCTCGCTGGGTAAGGGCAGGAGAACAGCGCCATCCTGCTGGGGAAGGCTCCCCGCAGATCTCGTCGCCATATATGAGCCAGCCTTCCGTATGGCGTGGGCGTCTGAGTGGACCCTCCATACTCCTGGAGCAAGTGGCATCTTGAGTAGGCGTTTCGGCCATTGCGGACGTGCAATATATGGCGTCAGTGCAATTCCTTGGCATCGCTGGCTTTCTCGCCCCTGTCTGAGCAAGGCTTCTGGTGTCGCAGACCGGCGGAACTCCCTGCTGCTCGCGGCCCAGGTGGACCCAGCACAAGGATGAGGGGTACGAGGTGAACATGCCGTCATGGACTGACCCGAAGCTCGGCACCATGAAGCGCGCCGGCTTGTGGCTGGTGACTGTGGTGGGCGAAGGGAACATCTTCACCAAGGAAGAAGTGAAGGCCGCCTTCCCAGGGGTCAGTCAGGCTGATCGCCGAGTACGTGACCTGAGGGACCACGGCTGGCAGATCAATACCAACCGTGAGGACGCCTCCCTCGGCCAGCACGAGCAGCGTTTCGTGAAGCAGGGCGAGCCTGTGTGGCAGCCGGGCAAGGGCACGCGCCCCGGCACTGCGATCACTCAGACCCGACGGCGCGAAGTCCTCGCCCGGGACGGGCACTTCTGCCGGTCATGCGGCATCGCGCCGGGTGAGATCTATGCCGGCACCTACGAGTCCGCACAGATCGACATTGCTCGCCGGACGGTGCGACAGGCGAACGGCGCTGAGACGACGGAGCTCGTCGCTGAGTGCAATCGCTGCCGGGTAGGCGGCCGCGGTGCTGTGACGGATCTGGGGGAGATGCTGAGGCGCGCCGAGGGCTTGAGCAGCTTGGAACGCAGGGTGCTCTCGGGCTGGATGGACCGCGACCAGCGTGAGTTCAGTCCGGCGGAGGCATTCTGGGCCGACTACCGGACGCTTCCGGAAGAGTCGAGGGCGAAGGTTCGCGATGCCCTGAAGTCGAGGGCTGAGTAGGGGCCACAAACCCATGATGGCCCGCGGGGTCACGCCTCCTTCCCCCGGGAGGGAGGCGGCCTCGCGGTAACAGTAGTGAATCTGACGCTTGTGAGGAGATCTGGTGCGCAAGGACTTTGGCCGACCGCCGCTGGCGGATGAGAACAAGGCACGGGTCGAAAAGAGGTTGAAGGAAATCGCGGGCGGGAACGCCGTGAGGGAGACGCTCACCATCGAGTGGCGGACGCAACCGCTCTCCGTCGAGGTCATCGACATGCCGGTGGAGGAGCTCTACTACAACCCGGGAACACACCGTATCCGCGCCCAGCGGGACCACGAGCCTGACCGCGACAAACTTCTTGAGCAGAGGCCCTGGGCGCCAGAAAGCCAGGACTACTTGCACTATCTGTTGCAAATGCTGCCGGCGGACCCTTCGAAGAAGGACCCCGACTTCGACGATCTGATGGAAAGTCTCCGCTCCTACCGTCAGAACGAACCAGGTCTCATCACGCGGGACGGCATTCTGGTCAACGGCAACACCCGTCGTGCGGCCCTCAAGGAGCTGGGTGTCACGAACATCCGGGTGGGTGTACTCCCGGAGTCGTGCACTTGGGATGACATCAACGCCGTGGAGCTCTCGCTCCAGCTCCGACCGGACCAGCGCCGGGACTACTCCTACATCAACCGATTGCTGGCCATGGAGGAGCAGCAACTTCTGGGCCGACCACTGGCTGATGTGGCAAGGGAGTTCCGTATCCGTGCTAGCACATGTGAGCAAGACCTGTGGATTCTCTCCTGCCTGCGCGACCTCATCGAGCGGTCAAGTGACGGAGGTGCTCAGCTGCGGCTGCTGGATTTCGAGCAGCACCAGGAGAAGCTCCGGGAGCTGTACCGCCGGTACGCCAAGGAATCTGCGGCAAACAAGGAGAATGCAGAGGTCCTGAAAGAGACCCGGCTCACGGCAATCGTCCTGGGGTTCTCAAAGACCGACGTGCGGCTGATCGAACCGGACTTCAGGGGACGGTACTTGGACAGGAGATTGCCGGATGGGATGAAGACGCAGGCCGCTGCTCCGACCGCAGTGGCCATCCCCGGGCTTAACCGGACTATGAAGCCGGCCGCTCCGCAGATTGCCCAGGCTAAGGCTCTGACGGACACCATTCTGAAAGCGAAGGCGGTCGAGGCCGAAGAGGACGGTCTTCTCACCGAACGAAGTAGGACGGCAACGGCAACGTTCGCCGCGGCACGCAAGGCCGTTGAGGAAGCACTGGAACCGGCAGGCAAGGATGCTCGCGTGCGTAAGCGTAAGCAGGCGGCACAGGACCGCATCACCGACGCCTGCCAGGACATCGAGCAGTGCATCACCGATCTCACGCTAGCCAAGGCTTCCGGAAGCCTCGACGAGGAGGCCTTCGATGAGGCGGTCCTGAGTCTCCGCGAGACCCTGACGAAACTTGCGGTAGCGACCCAGCGCAGCATCAAGGCTCCAGGTGACGGTGTCTCCTGGCTCCGAGAATCGGTCAGGCAGGGGGGAGTGTGACCACCTCTGCCGAGCCGTCTCTGCGCATCTCTTCCGATGTCACCCGGACGCGTGCTGTTCTACGAGCGGCTCAGGGACGTGAAGGAGACTTCGCGAAGCTGGCGGCACGATTCCCCGCTGCCGGGCAGCGCACGCTGTTGTCTGTTGAGGTCGACCTCGATGACTTCCTCACGGGGCTTGAGGCCCTGGCCGTTTGGCCGTTCCCGGACGTCGAGTGGGACGATGAGCTGGCAACCCTCGTCGGCGGCGTGCTTGACGATGCCGAGCGTGCCGAGCGGTGGCTGGAGGACTCTGGAGCGGCCGACACCGTATCGCCGGACGCAGTCCTGGACCGGCTCGGTCCGGAGTGGCGCGCTGACCTGACTGACTTCCAGCGCCGCGACATTGCTCGTCTTCTGTCTTTGCAGCACGGTGCGAACTTCTCCGTTCCAGGGGCCGGTAAGACGCGTGTCGGTTTGGCCGTATTCGCCGCGATGCGGGAGCAGGGGAGTGTACGGAGGCTACTTGTCGTCAGTCCTAAGTCGGCGTACGAAGCGTGGGGTTACGAGAGCGCGGTGTGCTTCAAGGAACCCCTCACCACCCGGGTTATGAAGGGCACCCCCATGCCGGGAACAGATGTCCTGATCGTGAACTACGAGCGCCTCGACCGTTCTCTACCTGCTCTCGCGACTTGGCTGCGCGGTGCACCTTCGATGCTCATTCTCGATGAGGCGCACCGAATGAAGCTCGGGGCGCGCGGTATCTACGGCAGCGCCTGCATGGCACTTGGTCCGCTGGCCCGTCGGCGCCTCATCCTTACCGGAACGCCGGCCCCTAACGGCGCGCGCGACCTGGAGAACCTGCTGTCCTTCGTCTGGCCCGGGCATGGACGTCGCGTTGTGACCAACGCCGTAGCCGGTGGCGATCTGGGCCATGCGAGCACCGTGTTGCGGCCGCTTTTCACCCGCACCACCAAGAACGAACTCGGTTTGCCCCCGTTCGAGACACGTATCCGCTACGTCGAGTTGCCTTCGCTGCACCGGGAGGTTTATGACGCGCTCGTTGGCCGGTACACGGCTCGCGCTGAGGCCGGCCGGGAAGACTTCGACGCTCTGGGCAAGGCAATGTTGCGGCTCCTCATGGCTGCTACAAGTCCCGCCCTGCTCATGGAGGGAGAGAGCCGGTATGCCCCCCTCGACTATCGAGTTCCGCCCTTGGAGGTACCGCAGACGGACTCTCTCTACGCCCTGCTCAAGCAACTGCCCGACTATGAGTTCTCTCCGAAGTACAAGGAAGCGCTGAGCATCGTCGCAGAGAACGCTGCCCAGGGTCGGAAGACACTGGTGTGGACGACGTTCGTGCGCAGCCTCACCACGATGGAGCGGCTCTTCTCCTCCTATCAGCCGGCCGTGGTGCACGGCGGAACCCCTGACCGTGAGGAGCAGCTCAAGCGTTTCAGGGAGGATCCTGACTGTCACGTGCTGCTTTCTAACCCCGCGACCCTGGGGGAGGGCATCAGTCTTCACCAGGTCTGCCATGACGCCGTTTATGTCGACCGCGACTTCATGGCTGGCAGATTCCTGCAGAGCCTTGACCGCATCCACCGGCTGGGGCTCGAACCCGGCACTGATACACGAGTTACGGTCCTGGCCGCCGAGGGGACTATCGACGAAGTAGTAGCTTTGCGGCTGGAGGACAAGCTCGAATTCATGGGACAGATCCTCGACGATCCGTCCGTGCAGCAGCTCGCGGATTTGCAGGAAGAGCCATCGCTTGCGGCAGGCATGGACATGACCGATGTTCGGGCGCTGCTTCGACACCTGGAGTCACATGCTGCTAGTTAGGGCAGCGATGCGCCCTTCACGCTGCTGTGGAAGTGGACGCCGCTCTCGACTGCGCGGTCCGCGTGATTCAGGGCGTTCGCGACCTCGTGGCCGACCGCTTGAGCCACCGGCGGCGGAAAAGCATTGCCGACTTGACGGTATGACGATGTCTTGCCACCTGAAAATTTCCAGGTTGGCGGGAAGCCCTGCAAGAGCGCCATCTGTCCGATGGTCAGCTTCACCGGAAGTACATCACCTGGGGCGGGTGGAGCGTCAGCGACGCCGGATCCATTGACCCCGATCTCCGCCCATGCCTTCCGCGCGCGTGCAGGACCGAGATCTGGGCCGCCATGCTTCTTTGAGCCGCCGCACAGGGTGGGGGCGATCTTCTGGGCCTGCTGGGCCCAGAGATCTGCCAGTTCCCATCCTTGGGATGCCATTGACTCACGCAGAACACTCCCCACGTGCGATGGGCCGAACTCACGAGAGCTCACGTCCGGCCATTGGAAATGACCGAACTCGTGAGGCTCCAGGGCTACGAGGACGGCACGTGGACGCAGCTGAGGTACTCCAAAATCTCGCGCGTACAACAGTCGCCACTCCGCGGTGTACCCAAGCTCTGAGAGGGCCTGGACGATCCCGAGGCGGTAATCGGAGAACTTTTTCTGCAGAAGTCCCTTTACGTTCTCGATGAGGACGGCTCGCGGTCTGATTGCAGGGATCAGTGACAGCACGGACGGGAAGAGGTCGCGCTCGTCTTCAGCCCCCAACTGATGGCCGGCAAGTGAGAACGGCGGGCAGGGTACTCCCGCTGCAAGAAGAGCGACGGGCTGTAAGCCAGCGATGAAATCCGTGTCCAGGCTCCGGATGTCTGCCTCTGCGACATTCCAGCCTGGTCGGTTGGTGCGCAGAGTGCGGCACGCGTCCGCGTCAAGCTCCACCAGCGCTTCGTGACGAAAGCCTGCCTGCTCCAGACCTAGAGCCTGGCCTCCCGCGCCGGCGCAGAGTTCGAGGCAGGAGTAGCTGTCGGCGGCTTGATTCGGCTGGTACGCCATGGAAGAGAGTCCTTCGGCGGGAAAGATTAAAGGGTCTACGTCACCTTGCCGACACTTGCCGCGGCAAGTGTCGGCAAGCTATGTTTTGCCCGCAAAAGAGGGATGGTGCGGCCAGGCGTTCGACTTGGAGGTTCTTGTGCAGACCGGACCTGACTGGCGTGATGAGGCGCTCGGCACCCGTGTGAGGGTGGCTTTGTGGCTTCGGGATGAGGTCGGGGAAGGGCAGACGTTCAAGAAGCAAGCCCTGCGGGCCGCTGTCCCTGGCTCCGAGCAGGTGGACCGGCGTATGAGAGATCTGAGGCCGGCGGGCTGGGACATCAAGACCTACCGCGACAAGCCGAGCCTGCAATCAGACGAGCTCTATCTTGAGAGGATCGGCCTCCCTGTCTGGGAGAGGGAACACCGTGCGGCAGGACTGAGGCAGATCAGCGCGAAGACTCGGCGGTTCGTCTTCGAGAGGGACGGCCATATGTGCCGTCGTTGCGGTGTAGCCGCGGCTGAGGAGTATCCAGGTGAGCCTGGCTCCCACGCTCGCTTGACATTGGGGCATGTGAACCCGCACAAGTCAGGTGCTGGGGCGAACGCCGAGGACTTGATCACCGAGTGTGCTCGCTGCAACGAGACTGTGCGGCACCTGACCGGTACGCAGATGTCGCGTGAGCAGGTGTGGGACCGGGTCAGGGAGCTGCCAGTGCGGTTCAAGAAGGACTTGCTGGTGTGGATGGCGGCCGATGCGCGACCGCTGAGCGGGGCTGAACGTGCCTGGGGGATGTACCGGCAGCTGCCAGCGGAGTTGCGGGATGAAGTCAGGCGGGACCTGGAGGACCTGCTCAAGAGCTGACGAATCCCGCGAAAGCTGCAACGCGGGCCGGTTCCAGTGTCTGTGGATGCGACACTTGCGTGTCTGCAGCTACACCAACGGGAGGCGTTCGATGAGTTCCAGCGACCAGCCGCTGACCTCGATTGAGATCTGCGCGGGAGCTGGAGGCCAGGCAGTTGGCCTCCATGGGGCGGGGTTCCGTCACCGTGCACTCGTCGAGATCGATAAGCACGCGGCCGAGACGCTAGAGCTCAACGTGGTGGAACGCAAGGTATGGGGGGAGGAGGAGGCGGCCAACTGCCAAATCTTCTCCATGGACGTCAGGGATTTCAAGCCTACAATTGAACATATTGACCTCCTGGCTGGCGGAGTTCCGTGCCCTCCTTTCTCCGTCGCGGGCAAGCAGCTCGGGCAAGATGACGAGCGGGATCTCTTTCCGGAGATGCTTAGGCTAGTGGACGAATTGAACCCTCGCGCGGTGATGATCGAAAACGTCGCCGGTCTCGTGAAGCCTTTCGATAAATTTGTGAGATATCGAGAGGATATTAAGCGGGAGCTCCGCAGAATGAATTATGTCGTGTGCGGATGGCGCCTCCTTGAAGCAGCCGACTTCGGGGTTCCTCAGCTGCGTCCTCGTGCGATCCTGGTGGCCATTCGGAGAGATTGCTACCGCGGGTTTGATTGGCCTAAGCCCAAGGCTGAGATGACAACAGTGGCGCAGGCGCTTAAGGAGACGATGGAGCGCCGTTTCGCTGACGCAGGCAGGCCTGAGGGGTATGAGAAGTGGCTCAAAAAGGCCACTGAGGCAGGAACGGTCGCCCCTACCCTCGTGGGTGGCTCCAAGAAGCACGGCGGGGCTGACCTGGGACCGACCCGAGCGAAGAAGGCTTGGGGCAACCTGGGCGTGAACGGGATGGGCGTCGCTAACGACGAGCGTGAACCCAACCTCGAAAGAGACCTGGGGAACATGGATCTGGCGATCAGTGGTCCAGATGTGAAGCGTGTTGGCCCCATGCTGACTGTTGAACAGGCGGCGATTATCCAGGGGTTCCCTGTGGACTGGCGCTTTGCGGGACGTAAGACGGCCCGTTACCGACAGGTGGGTAACGCCTTTCCTCCGCCTGTTGCCGAAGCTGTCGGTTTGGCTATTAAGGACGCATTGGAGCGAACTGGAGATTTGCTGGAGGCGCCCGTTGGGGACCTCGAGCTGGACGGAACGACTTACGAATCGGGTCGCGACACCCTCATCTGACGCAGAGGTCGCCGGTCCGAGACCAGCCGGATGATCTCAGCCGCTGACTCTTCGGCAGGCGTGTGCTCCCAGAAGCGTAGGACAAGCCAGCCAGCTTCGCTTAGCTGCTGGTCGGTATCCCTGTCCCGTTCCATATTTCGTTTCACCTTTTCAGACCAGTAGCCCGGGTTGGTCTTTGGTGACACGTAATGTTCGGGGCATCCGTGCCAGTAGCACCCATCGATGAAAACAGCTACCTTCGCTGGACGGAAGACCATGTCTGCCGTCCGGCGAAGTCCTGGCAGTGGACGCGTCGACACGCGATATCGCAGGCCGTTGGCGTGCACGAGCCGTCTGATCAGCCGTTCAGGTTTGGTGTCCCGACTCCGGATGGCCTGCATGTTACGTCGCCTCGCGGCAGACGAGGCCCATGAGCCTTCGGGCGGAGACCATGGCTGCGAATCACTCACTGTCTCACTCCTGTGAGCTATTTCCGGCTGAGCCTTCCGAGCGCTTCGCTCTTCTGCGCGCCCGCTCAATCTTGGCGACAGCGGCCTGAGGGCCTTCCGGGGGCCAAGGCTCCCAGTGTTCCAGCCGGTAAAACGAGAGTACGCGTCGCCCCTTCTTGCGCTGGGAGTTCTCGATAAGCCAGCCGAGGGACCGGAGCTCACGCATCCGCTTGGTGGGGTCGCCATGATTTTCCTCGCGGGCAACGAGAACAATAAGTTCCTTTGGGACGTCCTCACCTGCCATCGCCTTCAGTAGCTCGCCGATTCGCAGATGGACTTCGGGGAGTGTCAGTGATCTTCGCAGAGCGACGGCGTTCTCTTGATGGTCGGCGAAGAGAGACTGCTTGTTGTGGTTGTCCTCCTCGCATAGCAGCTGTAGGTTTTCCTGTTCGTTGGTCCCCCCTAGGTCAAGCGGGACCATGTGATCGATGACCAGTTTCACTTGGTCGTCTTTAGGAGTGCGGCCGCAAGCGGCGCAGCGGTTGCCGTAGGTGTGATGGACCAAAGCCCGTATTGATCCCGGGATGCTCTTGCGTGCCGTTCGCTTGCCGAACTGAGAGTTCCAGCCAAGCAGGGGGTAGACGAAAACGTTGCTCTCCCCTGCTATGCGTTGTGCGGGCACGTCGAAGTGCGTACGCAGTGAGCGAAGCCGCCGGTCCATCTGCAAGTTGGCCTTGCCGGTAACGAGGCTGACACGCTCCCTGATGGCAGGCATAGCCAATGGCTCTTCCTGTGACCGGTAGAGCACCTGGTATACGGCGCGCGTCTCGGCATCGGGGACCAGTTCCCGCAGCTCCTTGCTATCCGGGGCAGGGAGGGGGCGCGGCTCGTTCGTTCCTGGCATGTGGTCTTGGAGTCCCGCTCGTTTCTGGTGATCGGGTGGTGGTTTGGAAGTGACCTGGTTCCGGGTCGGACTTCGGAGGTTTTGGGAGGGTGACAATTCGGGGCCCGACTGTCAATCGATGCCGTGGCACTCCCCATACCCCCGCCCCGACCCGCACCAGCAACCCCCGTCGCCCTCCGGAGGCCACGGCACCGCTCGGCCCCGGGCTGCCAGGGTCGTCGCGTACTGGGGGAGTAGGGACGGGTCCTCCGGGGGTGTGGCCTCTGAGGCTGCGAAGGCCTCGTAGGAGGGGACCGTGCCTGTCACGATGCCGAGGTTCGGGGTGCCGGAGGCGGCGAGTTCGCGTAGTGACGCCTCTATCGTCGACAGGTGCTCCTCGTGGGAGGGGTACTCCGAGGTCAGGGCCGGGTACGCCGTCAGGAGTTCCGTCAGTTCCGTCGCCGGCCAGTGCAGGACCGCCACCGGGAACGGGCGGGACAAGGCCTCGCGGTACGAGCCCAACTCCGCCTGGATACGGGCGATTTCCGCGCGCAGTTCCGCCGGGTTCTCCGAGCCCAGGGACCACACCCGCTTCGGGTCGTGCAGCTCGTCCAGGGAGATCGGCGCCGTCGAGACGCGGTCGGCCAGCGTGTCCCACTCGTCGTGCTCGGCGCCGAGCAGCCGGCGTACACGGTGGCGGCCGAAGAGGAGCGGGTGCGCGGCGTAGGGGGGTTCCGCGGCGGCGGACGGGACGACCCGCGACACCGCCTCCGTGAACGTCTCGTGCGCCTGCTCCAGCTCGTCGTGCTGCTCCAGCGCCTCCGCCACGATCACCCACGGCGCCGGGTCCAGCGGTGCCGCCGCGCGGACGCCGGCGATGATGGCCCGCGCCTCCGCCTCGTGGTCGTACTCCCAGAGGTTCGAGGCCTTCAGCGCGCGGACGAGGAGAGGGGAGCCCGCGGGGTGCGGTGCGTCCGCGGACAGCAGGCGGTCGTAGAGCGTCGTCGCGCGATCGCGCGCGCCGGCCAGTTCGAGGTGGGCCGCGGCCTGGAGGAGGAGCTGTTCGGCGTCCTCCGGGTACAGGCCGGCCGTGCGTTCCAGGCGCGCGGCTTCGGCGATGTGGTCGACGTCGACGTGGTCGGCAGCAGCAGGCTTCTCGGGGCGCATACGGGACACGGTACTGCCGGGAGGGGTCCCAGCAGGAGGGGTGAGGGGTGAGGGGTGGTTCGGCTGACAGAGCCCGCCATGAGCTTCGCCGCCTGCCGTGCCATGGATTGTTGCGGGGCCGGCGCCTATTCTCCCGGCGGCCGGACCGCGGCCCCGGCGCTGAGGAGGCCCCGTGCGCGAACGAGCCCCCGTCGTTCCGGTGGTGGTGCAGGGTGGCCGGACCCCCCGCCGCTCACCCGCCGTACGCACCCTCTGGAACGCCGCCGAAGTCGCCGTCACCCTCGGCCTCGTCCTCCTCCTGCTCGTCGCGCACCAGCTCTGGTGGACCAACCGGCAGGCCCGCGCCGCCGCCGAGCGGAAGGTCCACGCCCTTGAGGAGGAGTGGGGCAGGGGAGGGAGCGGGGACGGGGGCTCGGGTACGGGGAGCGGGCCGCGCCCGCCTTCGGGAGGCTCGTCCGGTCACGGTCACGGTCACGGTCCCCGTAAGGGGTCGGGCGGCGGGGAGGCGCGCGGCGGCGGATCCTCCGCCCCGTCCGGGACCTCCCGTACGGGTACCCCCACCCCCCGCTGGGATCAGGCCTACGCCATCCTCCGCATCCCCCGCATCGGCATCCGCGTCCCCGTCGCCGAGGGCGTGAGCAAGGCGGCCGTGCTCAATCACGGGTACGCCGGGCACTACCCCCGCACCGCCCAGCCCGGCCAGGCCGGGAACTTCGCTCTCGCCGGGCACCGCAACACCCACGGGGAGCCGTTCCGCCACATCAACCGGCTGCGGCGCGGGGACGAGGTCACCGTCGAGACCGCGCACGCCACCTACACGTACGTCGTCGACAAGACCCTCGCCCGGACCTCCGCCCGCGACGGGGGCGTCATCCGCGACGTGCCGCGCAGCGACGTCCGCGCGGGGTACGGGTACCGGCAGCCCGGGTACTACCTCACCCTCACCACCTGCACCCCCGAGTACACCTCCAAGTACCGGCTCGTGGTGTGGGGCCAGCTGCGCGCGATGCGGCCGCGTTAGCGCACCGAGCGAGTACGGCCCGCGTCCTCAATCCGCCCCGCCCCGATAGGGTCGTGGCTCGTGATCGCTCGCCGCCGCCCCCACCTCCTCTGGCTGCTCGGCCCCTTCGTGCTGTACCTCGGGGTCCTGCCCTTCGCCAACCGCGTGCGGCCCGTCGTGCTCGGGCTGCCGTTCCTCTTCTTCTGGCTGCTCTGCGCGACCCTCCTCACGCCGGTCTGCGTATGGCTCACCCACCGCGGCGACCGCAAGCGCGGCGACCGCAGGCGCGCGGACCGGACGCGCGGGGACCGGAAGGGGCGCCGCGCATGAGCAACGCAGCCGTCGCCACCGCCGTCTTCGGCGTCTTCATGGCCGCCACCGTCGCCCTCGGCCTCGCCGCCGTCCGCGGGCGCGGCCGGCAGGGCGGGATTGCCGAGTGGTCCGTGGGCGGGCGCAGCCTCGGCGCCGTGTTCATCTGGGTGCTGATGGCGGGCGAGGGCTACACCAGCTTCAGTTATCTGGGCGCCGCGGGCTGGGGCTACAACTACGGCGCCCCCGTGCTGTACGTCGTCGCCTACATGTCCTGCGGGTACGCCGTCGGTTACGTGGTCGGGCCCATGCTCTGGGCCTACGCCCGGCGCCACGGGCTGGTCAGCATCTCGGACATGGTCGCCCACCGCTTCGGCCGGCCCTGGCTCGGCGCGGGCGTCGCCGTCCTCGCCACCGTCTTCCTGCTGCCGTACATCCAGTTGCAGATCACCGGCATGGGCGTCGTCGTCTCGACGATCTCGTACGGCGCCGTCAGCCTCAACTGGGCCTATTTCATCGGCTTCGCCGTCACCACCGGGTTCGTGGTGGTGAGCGGACTGCGCGGCAGCGCCTGGGTCTCCGTCCTGAAGGACGTCCTCGTCGTCGGGACCCTCGCCTTCCTCGCCGTCTACGTACCCCTGCACTACTTCGACGGATACGGGGACTTCCTCCACCGGATCGTGCGCGAGAAGAGCGACTGGCTCACGCTTCCGGGCAGCGGCGGCAGCGCGTACGGGCAGGCGTGGTTCGCCACGACCTCGCTCCTCAACGCGCTGACCGTCGTCATCTTCCCGACCACCGTCGCCGGGTACCTCGGCGCCCGCAGCGCCGACGCGCTGCGCCGCAACGCCATCTGGCTGCCCGCCTACAACGTCCTCCTCTTCGTGCCCATGCTCCTCGGCATGGCCGCGCTCTTCGTCGTGCCGGGGCTCGTCGGCGCCGAGTCCAATCTCGCGCTCTTCAAGCTGGTGGTGGACTCGCTGCCCGCGTGGGCCGTCGGCGTCATCGGGGTCGCGGCCGCGCTCTCGTCCATCGTGCCGATGGCCGTGTTCATGCTGGTCATCGGGACCATGTGGGGCAGCAGCGTGCTCTCGCTGCTGCCGCGCTGGCGCACCCCGCAGCGGCAGAAGCTCGCCTCGCAGGGCGTGGTCGTCGTCGCGGGCGGCCTCGCGCTCGCCCTCACGTACGGGGCGCCCAACACCCTCGTACGCCTCTCCCTCATCTCGTACGAGGGGATGGCCCAGCTCGTACCGATGCTGCTGCTGGGGCTCGTGTGGCGGAGGCTGACCCTCGCCGGGGCGCTGAGCGGGCTGGTCGTGGGCGTCGGCGTCGTGTGCGCGCTCGTCTTCAGCGACCACGATCCCGTCCTCGGGGTCAACGCCGGGATCCTCGCGCTCGCGCTCAACCTCGCCGTCGCGCTCGCCGTGACGTACGCGGGGCCCGCCGACCGCGCGGACGGGCGTCCGGACGACGAGGTCCTCGCGAGCGATCCCCTCGACGAGGAGGACGGGGAGGGCCAGGGGGACGGCCGCAAGGTCGGCTCCGCGGCCGATCCTGTATAACGGCAGGTACGAGTACGGTCGATGTGAGCCGTCGGACAGGGAGAGGAGGCAGCCGTGCGGGACATGATCCGTGCCGCGAGGGCGGCCGCGCGCCCCTCCCTGCTGCTCCTGTTCCTGCTCGTCGAGGTCGTCCTCGTCGACACCGGCAGCCTCACCGCCGCCGTCGCGCTCGCCGCGACCGCCGCGGCGTCCTCCGCGCTCGCCGTCTCCTCCCTGCTCGCCGCGCGCTGCGCGCCCGCCGTGCCCCGCACCCGCGTGCGCACCGCCATCCGCGACCGCGAGCGGCGCACCGCCTTCCTGCCGCAACGCGACCCCGACGCCAGGGGCCGCACCCGGCCCCGAGCACCCGGCCGTCCCTTCCTGACGGCCGCGTAGGGACACGGGCGCGATGCCCGCACCCGGCTGATCCCTGCTGATCCCTGCTGATCAGTCCAGATCACCTCGGATCGCCCGGATCACTCCCGAGCCCTTCGTGCGCCCCGTCACGCCGACGCGACCTCACCCGTCGCCGCTCCCGCCCCGGCAATGACGAGACCCCCGGAGGGCTCCTCCATGTCCGATTTCCTGTCCGCTTTCATGTCCGTGTTCGCCGGCCTGGTCGAGCACCTCGCCGACCTGCTCGACCCGCTCTTCCACGCCTCGGCGACCGCCGCCGCGATCGTGCTGTTCACCGCCTGCGTACGGCTCCTCGTCCACCCCCTGTCGCGGGCCTCGGCCCGGGGCCAGCGGGCCCGCGCCAAGCTGTCGCCGCGGATCGCGGAGTTGCGCAAGAAGCACGCCAAGAACCCGGAGAAGCTGCAGAAGGCCGTCCTGGAGCTGCACCGTGAGGAGCGGGTGTCGCCGCTCTCCGGCTGCCTGCCGAGCCTCTTCCAGCTGCCGGCCTTCTTCCTGCTCTACCACCTGTTCTCCAACTCCAGCATCGGCGGCGAGGCCAACGCGCTGCTCGGTCACACGCTCTTCGCCGCGCCGCTCGGCGGCCGGTGGGCGGACGCGCTGGGCCACGGCGGCGTCTTCGGCGCGCAGGGCCTCGTCTATCTGGCGCTGTTCGCCCTCGTCGCGGTGGTCGCCACCTTCAACTACCGGCGCACCAAGCGGCAGATGGCGGCCAACCCGCTGCCGCAGGCCGGCTCCGGCGACCAGCAGGTGCCCGGGATGGGCGCGATCACGAAGTTCATGCCGTTGATGTCGTTCATGACTCTGTTCACCGTGGCCGTGGTGCCGCTGGCCGCCGCGCTGTACGTGGTGACCAGCACGACGTGGAGCGCGGTCGAGCGCGCGGTGCTGTACCGGGACATGCCGGGCAGCGCGGGGGCCCTGACCGCCGCCGTGTGAGGGCGGCGGCGGTGGAACGGTGACGGCGGCTACCGCCCGGTAAGGGTCCAGTACGTGAACGGGGTATTGCGGACCGGACGGCGACCTTGGACGATCGACCAAACCTCCGATGGCCGCATCCCATCGGCCGGGCTACCGAAGGAATGGAGTCTGACCATGAAGCTGCTGCGAGTCGGTACCGCAGGATCGGAGCGTCCCGCGCTCCTCGACGCCGAAGGCGCCCTCCGTGACCTGTCGGGCATCGTCGCCGACATCGACGGCACGGTGCTCGCCGACGCCGCCGCGATGGGCCGGATCCGGGCCGCCGCCGACGCCGGTGACCTGCCGGTTCTCGCGGCCGACGGGCTGCGCGTGGGGCCGCCGCTCGCACGGATCGGCAAGGTCGTCTGCATCGGGCTCAACTACCACGACCACGCCCGCGAGACGGGTGCCGAGCCGCCCGCCGAGCCCGTCGTCTTCTTCAAGGCGGCGGACACGGTGGTCGGCCCCGACGACACCGTCCTGGTGCCGCGCCGCTCGGTGAAGACGGACTGGGAGGTCGAGCTCGCCGTGGTCATCGGACGTACGGCGCGCTACCTGGAGTCGCACGAGGAGGCGCTGGCGCACGTCGCCGGGTACGCGGTGTCCCACGACGTCTCGGAGCGCGAGTTCCAGATAGAGCGGGGCGGCACCTGGGACAAGGGCAAGAACTGCGAGACGTTCAACCCGCTGGGCCCGTGGCTGGTCACCGCCGACGAGGTCGCTGACCCGCAGGCACTCTCCCTGAAGCTCTGGGTCAACGGCGAGCTGAAGCAGGACGGCACGACCGCCCAGCAGATCTTCCCGGTCGCCGAAGTGGTGCGCTACGTAAGCCAGTTCATGACGCTCTACCCCGGTGACGTGATCAACACGGGGACGCCGGCGGGCGTGGCGATGGGCCAGCCGGAGCCGAAGCCGTATCTGCGGGCGGGCGACGTGGTGGAGCTGGAGGTCGAGGGGCTCGGCCGGCAGCGGCAGGAGCTGAAGGACGCGTAGCGCTCTCCGCGCGGGAGGGGCGGGTGGCGCTGTCCGCGTGCGGAGGGTGCCCCCGGCGTTCCCGACCCGCCGAGGCGCCGGCGCGGGCGCCTAAGCAGGACGGGCCGGGGCGAAGGCTGTGGCGAGCTGGTCGAGCAGGGGCGCTGCGGAGGGGTGGAGGTCACGGCGTGGCGTGATCGCGTAGATGCCGCGGGTCGGCGGATCGACGAGCGGCAAGGTGGTGACGTCGGCCCGCAGCGCCCCCGTCAGCACGCCGGGTATCAGGGCGATGGCGTGACCGGTTGCGACCAGGGCCAGCTTGCCGACCAGATCGGCTGCGGCGAGGTCGATGCGGGCGCTTACCCCGGCGCGGGCGGCGTGTTGGCGCAGCAGCGCCGCCGAGCCGTCGTTGTCCTCGACCCAGGTCTGGTCGGCCAGCGTCTGCATGGGCACCGGCCCGCGCCCGGCCTGCGGATGGCCGACAGGCAGTGCGACGACCATGTCGTCCAGCCCGAGGAACCGGCGTTCGACCCGGGAGTCATGGGGCAGCCCCGGCGGTGCGTCGGTGACCACGGCGATGTCGAGATCGCCGGCGATCACGCGGTTGTGCAGCTGCGCGCTCAGGCCCGGCAGCAGGTTCCACCGGATGGACCCGACCTGCTCCAGCAGCCCCCGCACGGCCTCGGGAACGATCCCCGCGGCCAGAGAGGGTGTCGCGCCCACGGCCAGCGGTCGACTGAACGTCCCTTCACGAACGTCCCGTACGGCACGAACGGCGCGCTCCGCCTCGTTGAGCGTGGCCACGGCGTGGTGCCGGAACACCTCGCCGGCAGGTGTCGGACGTACACCACGCGCATGGCGTTCCACCAGCGGCACGCCGAGTTGCCGCTCCAGCCCGGCGATCTGCCGGGAGACGGCCGATTGCGTGTGATGGAGCTCGGTGGCCGCCGCCGACAGTGACCCGAGTCGGCACACGACCACGAACGTCCGCCACACCGTCAGTTCCATGGCGGCAGTATGCCGGTCGGTATGCGTCTCCCGCATGGCCGGCCTGCGCACTATGCGCTGGTCGCAGTCTCTCCGGTCCGCCACTCTGGCGGGCATGACCACACCGCACACGATCGCCGTCCTCGGCCTGGGGCGCATGGGTGGCGCGATCGCGACTCGACTCACTGCCCAGGGCCGGGACGTCATGGGCTGGACACGCTCAGGGCGCGCCGCAGGCGCCGTCAAGACGACCGGTGACCCGAACGAGGCAGTGGCAAAGGCCGACTTCGTGCTCCTGGCGTTGTTCGACGGCCCGGCCTGCCGGCAGGTCCTCGACGACGTCCGTCACTCGCTGCGACCGGAGACGACGGTGCTGAACACCAGCACCATCGCCCCTGCCGAAGCGTCGTGTCTCGCCCGGCAGTTCGGCCCGTCCTACGTCCACGCGCCCGTGCTCGGCTCCGTGCCGGCCGCCGCCGCGGGCGCCCTGCAGATTCTCGCCGCCGCCGACCAGGATGCGCTCGATCGAGCCCGACCGGTGCTGGAAACGCTCGGCACCGTGCGGCGCGTCGACGACGCCGCCACCGCCGCCGCGCTCAAGCTGATCGCCAACAACAGCCTCGCCGGCGCCGTCCTCGCACTGCGCGACTCCCTGCGGCAAGCCGATGCCCTCGGGCTGCGGCGCGCCCAGGCGCTGGACGTCCTCGAACTCGGCGGCCTCGGTGGGCTGGTGGCCCGTAAACGCCCCTTCCTTGACGGTGCGTCGCCCGTCGGCACCGCGGACTTCACGATCGGTGCGCTGGTCAAGGACATGACTCTGCTGGCCGACGCCTCGGCCACGCCTCTGCGCAGCGCCGTCGGGCTGGCCGAAACGTCTGCCGCCCCTGAGGCCGACATCGCCACTGCCGCCACGGTCCCCGCTGTGTCGGACGCCGTTCTCGAACCGCTCCGCGCCTACATTCGGGGGCATGCCACCGGCGAGCCCGCCCACTTCCGCGACGCGTTCCTGCCCACTGCCCACATCGAGGGAATCCGGGGCGGCGCTTTCGTCTCATGGCCTCTGGACGAGTACTGCGCTCTCTTTCACGGCCACTCGGTGCCGGACGAACCGAGCCGCACCCGCCGGATCGACACCGTCGACGTGCACGGCACCATCGCGACCGCGACCATGACGCTCCGGCACGGCGTGGACACCTTCACCGACATCTTCCTGCTGGTCCGCGTCGGCGACGGTTGGCGCATCGCCAACAAGGCTTACCACCGGCACTCATGAGACGGCGAGAAGCGATCCCTCGCCCGTCGCGGCGTCGCGTTCGCGCCGCGAGATCCTCACTCAGAGGGAAGAGCGCCGCGCGGTCGGGGCCCCTCCTCAGGCTGCGATGAACCGCTCCAACGCCGCGACCACCAGCGCGTGATCCTCGATCTGGGGCAGGCCCGACACCACCACCGTGCCGACCACCCCCGCCCCCTCCACCGCGAGCGGGAACGCGCCGCCGTGGGCCGCGTAGGTGTCGGGGTCGAGGCGCGAGGAGTCCTCGAAGGTCGTGCCCTTGGCGCGGAAGCGGGTGCCGACCTGGAGGGACGAGCACTGGTAGCGCTCCACGACGCGGCGCTTGCGGTCGATCCAGGCGTCGTTGTCGGGCGTCGAGCCGGGCAGCGCCGCGTGGAAGAGCTGCTGGCCGCCGCGCCGGATGTCGACGGCCACCGGGGCGCCGCGCTCGCGGGCCAGCTCCACCAGGAGCGTGCCGAGCGCCCACGCGTCGTCGTACGTGAAGTGGGGCAGGACCAACCGGCGCTCCTGGTCCCGCAGTTCGTCGAGGGAGGGCGCCCTCGCGGGGGCGGACGGGCGGCCGCCTGCGGCAGGGGTGCTCACAGCGTCACCGCCACACCGTCGCGGGCCGAGCGGCGGGCCGCCTCCAGGACGTCGAGGGCCGCGGCGGCCTGGTGCGCGGTGACGGGGTTCTCGCCGGTGCCGCGCAGCGCGTCGGCCACCGCCGCGTAGTACGCGGGGTAGTCGCCCGGCAGGGTGCGCAGCGGGCGGCCGCCGCCCGTCAGCGGGGACTCGCCGGAGCCGACCCGGCCCCACATCGACTCGGGCTCGACGCCCCACGGGTCCTGCGGCGTCGGCCGCTTGCCGTCGCGCAGCGCTGCCTCCTGCGGGTCGAGGCCGTACTTCACGTAGCCGGCCTGCGAGCCGAGCACGCGGAAGCGCGGGCCGAGTTGGGCGGTGGTGGCCGATACGTAGAGGTGCGAGCGGACCCCGCTCGCGTGCGTGATCGCGATGAACGTGTCGTCGTCCGCCTCCGCGCCCGGACGCCGTACGTCCGACTCCGCGTACACGCGGACCGCCGGGCCGAACAGGACCAGGGCCTGGTCGACGACGTGGCTGCCCAGGTCGTACAGGAGGCCGCCGATCTCCTCGGGGTCGCCGGACTCGCGCCAGCCGCCCTTGGGCTGCGGCCGCCACCGTTCGAAGCGTGACTCGAAGCGCCATACGTCGCCGAGCTCGCCGTCGGCCAGGAGCTGGCGCAGCGTGCGGAAGTCGTTGTCCCAGCGGCGGTTCTGGAAGACGGACAGCAGGAGCCCGCGGTCGTCGGCGAGGGCGGCGAGCTCGCGCGCCTCGGCCGCGGTGCCCGCGATCGGCTTGTCCACGACGACCGGCAGGCCCGCCTTGAGGGCGGCGGTGGCGAGCGCGACGTGCGTCTTGTTCGGGGACGCGACGACGATCAGGTCGAGCTCGTCGGCCCGCTCCCACAGCTCGTCGGCGGAGGCCGCGCAGCGCAGGTCGGCACCGAACTCGGCGCGGGCCTGCGCCTGCCGCTCGGGGTTCGACGTGACGACCGTGTCGAGGACGAGGCCCTCGGTGGCGGCGATCAGCGGGGCGTGGAAGACGGAGCCCGCGAGGCCGTATCCGACGAGGCCGACGCGGAGGGGAGAGCGTGATGCGGAGGCGGTGCCCGTGCCCGTGCCCGTGCCGGTGTGCGGGCCGGTGTCGCCAGTGTCCGTGCCAGTACCTGTGCCAGTCATGCACTCCACTTAAGCAACGGTGTTGCCAAAGTGCAAGCGGGCGGGACAATGGCGGGGTGATGTCGTACGTGAACAGGATGAACCCCGGAGTGAACCTGACGGCGCTGCGCGGGCACAACGCCGCGCTCGTGCTCGATCTGCTGCGCGCGGCGGGCGAGGCGGGCATCAGCCGCCTGGAGCTCGCCGAGCGCACGGGGCTCACCCCGCAGGCGGTCAGCAAGATCACGGCGAGGCTCCGGGCGGAGGGCTTCGCGGCGGAGGCGGGTCGCCGCGCGTCGACGGGCGGCAAGCCGCGTACGGTGCTGCGGCTCGTGCCCGGCGCGGGGCACGCGGTGGGCCTGCACCTCGACCGCGACGAGCTGACGGCGGTCCTCGTCGACCTCACGGGGTCGGTGGTCGCCGAACGCCGCGCTCCGCTGGCCTTCGGCGCGGGCGCGGAGGCGGTGGTCGAGACGGCCGCGGGGGAGGTGGAGGAGCTGCTGGGCGCCGGGCGGGGGGTGTCCGGGGCGGTGCCTGGGGCGGTGTCCGGATTGGTGTCCGGGGTGGGGGTCGCGCTGCCCGGGCCCCTCGACCATGCCGAGGGGGTGCTGCGCCGGGTCACGGGGTTCCCCGAGTGGGACGGGTTCGCGCTGCGGGACGCGCTCGGGGCGCGGCTGGGGCTGCCGGTCGTCGTGGACAAGGACACGAACGCCGCGGCGCTCGGCCTGGCGCTCGCGGGGGACGCGGACTCCTTCGCGTATCTGCATTTGGGGACCGGGCTCGGGGCGGGGCTGGTGCTCGACGGGGCGCTGTATCGCGGTGCGCGTACGGGGGCGGGTGAATTCGGCCACCAGGTACTGCAGTTGGACGGGCCCAGGTGCGGGTGCGGGGACCGGGGGTGCGTGGAGGCGCTCTGCCTGGCGGCGGTCGCGGAGGGTGACGTGGAGGAGGCGGCGCGGGTGCTGGGCACGGCGGCCGGCAACTTGGTCGCCCTCCTCGACGTCGACCGCGTGCTGCTCGGGGGGCGGACGGTTTTCGCGGAGGGGGATGTGTTTGTGCGGGGGGTGGGGGCGGTTGTGGCTGAGCGGGTTGGGCGGGGTGGGGGCGGGAGCGGGGGTGAGGGTGGGGGTACGAGGGTGTTTGTTGGGCTGGCGCCCGGCGGGGAGAGGGGAGTTGCGGAGGGGGCGGCACAGCTGGTCTTGGCGCCGGTGTTTGGGCGGGCGGATGTGGGGGGTGTGGGGTGAGGGGGTAGGGGGCGGCGGGGGTTGTTTTTTTGTGGTGCGGGTGGGTGGGGGGTGCTTTGCGCAGTTCCCCGCGCCCCTGACCGGCTTGGGCTTGAGCTTGTTCTTGTGGCGCGGGTGGGTGGGGGTTGTTCGCGCAGTTTCCCGCGCCCCTGGGGAGCCTGAGCGTGTTCTCGTGGTGCCGGTTGGTGGGGCTTGGCGCGCAGTTCCTCGCGCCCCTGGGGGGCCTGGGCCCGGTCTTGTGGTGCGGGTCGTCGGTGGTTGGTTGCGCCGTTCCCCGCGCCCCTGATGTGGCTGAGCGCGTTCGTGTTGTGCAGGTGTGTGGGGCGGGCGGGCAGCTCCCCGCCTCGCTGGTGACTCTGAGCCCGCTCGGGGGCTTTCTGGGCGGGGGTCGGGGGTCTTCCCTAGGGGCGCGGGGAACTGTGCGACAAGCCCCGGACGGTCCGCACGGTGATACGCGGTCAGCCCTGCCGGGGGGCTTTCTGGGTGGGGGTCGGGGGTCTTCCCTAGGGGCGCGGGGAACTGCGCGACAAGCCACAGGCGGCCCGCACGGTAATACGCGGCCACCCCTCTCAGGGGGCTTACCAGGTGAGGGTCGGAGTCTTACCCAGGGGCGCGGGAAACTGCACAAACATCCCCCGTAGGCCCCCCTAGGCCCCCTAGGCCCCCTAGGCCCCCCTGGGCCGAAGGAGGCCGTCCACCAGTGCGTCCACCAGGCCGCGAGGAATACCCGCCCCGGTCAGGGCGCGGTAGACCAACGGCCCCGTCAGCGCGTCGACCGTCGCGTCGGGCGAGAGGCGGGGCTCGATCTCCCCCGCCTCCACCGCCCGCGCAAGCATCTCGCTCTCCCGCGCCCGCCGCGGCCCGAGATAACGCTCGTGGAAGCTCTTGGCCGTCTCCGGCTGATGCTGCGCCTCGGCGACGAGCGCGAGCAGGACCTTGCCGGCCGGATCCCGCGTGAGGAACCGCGCGAACCGGCGCAGGTAAGCGCGGATGCTCTCCGCCGTGGGCCGCTCCGTCGGCACCGGCAGCCGCTTGGCGCTGTCCTCGATCAACGTGTCGAGGAGGATCTCCACCTTCGACGGCCACCACCGGTAGATCGTCTGCTTCGCGACGCCCGCGCGGCGCGCGATCGCCTCGATGGTCAGGGCGCCGAAGCCGTGCTCGACGAGCAGGTCGTCCGCGGCGTGCAGGACGGCCAGCCGCGCGGCCTCGTCGCGCCGGCTGCCGGAGTGCGGCCTGCGGGGGCCGGAGGTGGGGGCGGGCATGCGGACACGATACCCGGCGTACCCGGCGGCACCTGGCGGCCGGCAACGGCCATTGTGTGGACGCTACGTTGTGTCTAGTCTGGACGTTGCGTCCAGGCAAGACCCGGTTCGGCTGCCCGGCGCCCTCACCCCAACTCCCGCCCCCAGCAAGGAGTACCCATGTCCACCACCCCTGCTCCCTCCACCCCTACCCCCACCTCCACCGGCTCGTCCCCGCGGCGGGCCCTCGTCGTCGGGGCCTCCCGGGGGTTAGGACTCGTCCTCGTCGACGAGCTCACCCGGCGCGGCTGGCACGTCGTGGCCACCGCCCGCGAGACCCGGGGCGACCTGCGCGTACTCGCCGACGCCCGGGAAGGGCGGCTCACCCTGGAGACCCTGGAGATGACCAGCGCCGACGAACTCGCCGCGCTGCGCGAGCGGCTGGCCGGCACCCGGCTCGACCTGCTCTTCGTCAACGCCGCCATCGACCGGGGCGACCTGCCGATCAGCGAGGTGCCGACGGAGATGTTCACCGAGGTGATGGTCACCAACGCGCTGAGCCCACTGCGCACCCTGGAGGCCCTGCGCGAGCTGGTCGTCCCCGGCGGGACCGTCGCGGTCATGTCCTCCGACCAGGGCAGCATCTCCCTCAACACGGAGGGCGGTTACGAGCTGTACAAGGCCAGCAAGGCCGCGCTCAACCAGCTGATGCGCAGCTACGCGACCCGTTACGCCGACGACGGGCTGACCAAGCTGCTCATCGACCCCGGCCACAACCGCACCCGGCTCGGCGGTCCCGGCGCGCCGCTCGACCCGCGCGAGAGTGTGCCGGCCGTCATCGACGTACTGGAGGCGGAGGCAGAAGCGGGGGCGGAGGCGGGCGCGGGCGCGCCCGGTCTGCGGTTCCTGGACCGGCACGGGGAGCCCGTGCCGTGGTAGCGCTCCACGCGGAGTGACCGAGTGACCGAGTGACCTGATCGGGGGAGTGGGGCGGGCCGATCGGGCCTATCGGGCGGTGGCGGGGAGGCGAGGCGGCGCGTGCGTGGAAGGGTCTCGGAGGTCCCGGCGTTCCGTCGGCGTCCGGCTCAGCAAAGGTTCTGGTCCTCCATGTGCTTCCGCAGCTCGTCCGTCCTCGGTGTCGCCGCCGCGGCCGTCGCCCTCGTGCCGGTGGCGGCCGGGGTGTCCGGTGCGGCCGAGGTCGAGGGGGGTGGCGGTGGCGTACGGGGCGGTCAGGTCTGCGCGGCGGTGCGTACGGTGGGGTCGGTGGCCGTGGCGGGCTCGCCCTGCGTCGCCGGCGGCCTCCGCGCCGCGGCCCCGCGGGAAGCCGACCCCGCCGCCCGAGGGGACTCCGTCGTCCGAGGGGATTCCTCAGTCCGCCGCGACTCCGCCGTCCGAGGGGATCCCGCTGCCCGGGGGGACTCCGCCACCATCCCCGACGCCGCGAACCGGCCCACCTGCTCGTCCGACGACAGCGCCGACTTCCCCATCGACACCCGCATCCACCGAGGGCCCGGCACGTACCGGCCGGGCGAGGGGTACCGGGACTGGACGGTCGACCTCACCAACACCACCGACGAGTCCTGCGGCAACATCCACCCGATCCTCGTCCTCGTCGACCGTACGCGGAAGCTGAAGCCGGAGCAGGTGCAGCTGGAGTTCCACGACGGGACGCGCAGGCGGCCCGTGCGCTTCGAGCGGACCGGGCAGGGCGAGAACATCGGCGTCTTCGACGACGGCTTCCCGGGGTTCACGGTCGCACCGGGCCGGACCGTCGGCGTCAAGGTACGGCTCTCCTTCACCTCCGACACGGAGGCCGACCACGTCGAGGCCACGGCGGCGCTGGTGCAGCGCAGGGAGGACGACGGCGACTGGGTCGGCGAGTCCAACGCGTACACGTTCGACGTCGAGCCCGACGGTCCCGCGACCCCGACCGCCGAACAACTCGCGCAGACGGGCCCGGGCACCCCGCTCGCCCTGGGCATCGCCGCGGGCGCGGTCCTGCTGGGCGTAGGAGCGATCGTCATGACCACCCGCCGCATGCGCACGAACCGCAACTGATCCCCCGGCCCGCCTCCCTCCGGGCCGCCCCCCTCCGGGCCCGCCCCCCTAGGGCGCTGGACCCCCCACCACCCCACCCCCACCCCCGAGTTCACATCCATCTGCGAACATCCCGGGGTGGACAACCCGAACCCCGCCCCCACGCCCGCCCCTCGGACCCCCCGGGCCCCCGCCCATCTGCTCGATCAGGCGCCCGGCGCGCCCATTCGGTCCGGGATTCCCGAGCACGGGCGGATCCCCAAGTACTACGCCGTGAAGGCGCGGATCGCCGCGCTCGTCGAGGAGTTGGGGGAGGGGCAGCCGCTGCCCACCGAGCGGGATCTCGCCGAGCGGTACGAGGTGGCGCGCGAGACCGTGCGGCTCGCGTTGCGCGAGCTGCTGCTGGAGGGGCGGCTGCGCCGGCAGGGGCGCGGCACCGTCGTCGCCGGGCCCAAGCTGGAGCAGCCGCTGTCGCTGGCCAGTTACACGGAGGGCGTGCGGCGCCAGGGCCGTACCCCCGGCCGCAACCTCATCTCCCTGAACCGCTTCCCGTGCCCCGCCGCGCTCGCCGCCGAGATCGGCGCCGACGTGGGCGAGGACGTCTGGCACATGGAGCGCGTCCTGCTCGCCGACGACGAGCGGGTCGGCCTGGAGAGCACCTACGTCTGCGTCGACCGCGTGCCGCGGCTCGACGCCGACTTCGAGCCCGACTCCTCCTTCTACTCCTACCTCCGCGACCGCCTCGGCATCGCGTTCGGTGACGCCGACGAGCGGATCGAGACGGTCCTCGCCACGCCCCGCGAGGCCCTCCTCATCGGGACCCCGCCCGCGCTCCCCATGCTCCTGATCCACCGGCTCTCCCGGGACGCGGACGGCCGTCCGCTCGAACGCGTACGCACCCTCTACCGCGGGGACCGGTTCTCCTTCACCACCCACCTCGGGGGCTGAGGCGTCCAAGCACCCCCACCCACACCCCTCCCTCGACATCACGAATAGATAACGGGTCTAGGCCAAGTTTGGGTGCCCGTTCACCGTCCCGTCGTCCGCCGGTCCCGCGCGGGTCACCCCACCCCCGCAGCGTTGCCGTCGTGAGAGTCATCGTCGTAGGAGCCGGCGTGGTGGGAACCATGCACGCCTGGCACGCACTGGAGCGCGGCCACGAGGTCGTACAGATCGAGCGCGAGAGCGAGGCCCGCGGGGCGTCGCTGCGCAACTTCGGACAGATTTGGGTGAGCGGCCGGGCGGGCGGCGAGGAGCTCGACACCGCCCTGCGCGCCCGCGAACTGTGGGAGGACATCGGCGAGCGCGTCCCCGGCCTCGGCTTCCGGGCCAACGGCTCTCTGACCCTCGTACGCGACGAACGCGAGCGCGCCGTCGCCGAGGCCGCGCTGGCCAGGCCCGACGCGGCCGCCCGCGGCTACCGGCTGCTCGGCGCCGACGAGGCCCGCGCCCTCAACCCGGCCCTGCGCGGCGACTTCGTCGCGGGCCTGTGGTGCGAGCGGGACGCGGCGGTGGAGCCGCGCACCGCCCAACTCCGGCTGCGGGAAGCGCTGTTGGCGTCGCCGCGCTACACGTTCCTGCCGGGCCGCGAGGTCCGTGAGGTCGTCGGGGAGCGCGGTGTCCGCGACGACCACGGCGACGTGCACACCGGCGACGCCGTCGTCCTCGCCACCGGCGCCTGGCTCGGCGGCCTCGTCCGCGAACTGGCCGGGCCCGGCCTGCCGGTGCGCCGCGTCCGGCTGCAGATGATGCAGACCGAACCGCTCGGCGAGCCGCTCACCACCTCCGTCGCCGACGCCGACAGCTTCCGCTACTACCCCGCGTACCGCTCACCGGCGCTCGACGAGCTCACCGCGCACCAGCCGCAGACCCCCACCGCCGCGGCGCACAAGATGCAGCTGCTCATGGTGCAGCGCGCGGACGGCGGCCTGACCGTCGGCGACACCCACGAGTACGAGCACCCCTTCGCCTTCGACACCGACGAGGCCCCGTACGACCACCTCACCGAGGTCGTCGAGGGCTTCCTCGGGCGCCCGCTGCCGAAAATCCGGCGCCGCTGGGCCGGGGTGTACGCGCAGTGCGTCGACACGAGCCGGGTCGTGCACCGGCAGCAGGTGCGCGAGGGCGTGTGGCTGGTGACCGGGCCCGGCGGGCGCGGCATGACCTGCTCGCCCGCCATCGCCGAGAAGACCGCGAACGAGCTGGGATGGTGAACGAGTTGACCACGAACCGCAACGGCCGCATCCGCCTTGTCGTCCTCGACATGGCCGGGACCACCGTCGCCGACGGAGGCCTCGTCGAGCAGGCCTTCGCCGCGGCCGCACGCGAGCTCGGCGTCGAGCCGGACTCCGCGGACCACGCCGCGAAGCTGGAGTACGTGCGCGCCACCATGGGCGAGTCCAAGATCTCCGTCTTCCGGCACCTGTTCGGCGAGGAGGCGCTGGCCCAACAGGCCAACCGGGCCTTCGAGAAGGCGTACGGGACGCTCGTCGCCGGCGGCCGCATAGCTCCCCTGCCCGGGGCGCGCGAGGCCATGGAGGAGCTCACGCAGGACGGCCGGACCGTCGTCCTGACCACCGGATTCGCCCGCGTCACCCAGGACGCCATCCTCGACGCGCTGGGCTGGCGGGACCTGGTCGGACTGACCCTGTGCCCCGCCGACGCGGGCGGCCGCGGCCGTCCCTACCCGGACATGGTGCTCAGCGCGTTCCTGCGCACCGGCGCCGCGGACGGCGTCCAGGACGTGGCGGTCGCGGGCGACACGGCGTACGACATGCGCAGCGGCGTACGGGCGGGTGCCTCGGTCGTCGCCGGGGTGCTGACCGGAGCGCACGGCGACGCCGTGCTCCGCGAGGCAGGCGCCACCCACGTGCTCGGCTCCGTCGCCGAACTCCCCGCCGTCCTGCGCGGAGTCGCCTGATGGGCGGCGGCATCCGCTTCGACCGGGTCAGTGTCGCCTACGGCGCCGCCACCGTCCTCGACTCGCTCGACCTGACCGTGGAGCCCGGCGAGGTCATGGCCCTGCTCGGGCCCTCCGGGTCCGGCAAGACCACCGCGCTGCGCACCGTCGCCGGGTTCGTGCGACCCGCGTCGGGGCGGGTGTTCCTCGGGGACCGCGACGTCACCGCGCTGCCGCCGCACCGACGCGGCATCGGCATGGTCGTCCAGAGTTACGCGCTCTTCCCGCACATGCGGGTCGCGGACAATGTCGCCTTCGGCATGAAGGCGCGGAAGGTCGACAGGTCCGAGATCGCCGGGCGGGTCGCCGAGGCGCTGGAGATGACCGGGATGGCGGCGTACGCGAAGCGGTATCCGCGCGAGCTGTCCGGCGGGCAGCAGCAGCGGGTCGCCATCGCGCGGGCGCTCGCCGTCCGGCCCGGCGTGCTGCTCCTCGACGAGCCGCTGTCCGCGCTCGACGCACAGCTGCGCTCGGGCATGCTGGCTGAACTGGCCCGGCTGCACCGGGAGTTGCCACACGTCTCCATCCTGTACGTCACCCACGACCAGGTGGAGGCGCTCACCCTGGCCGACCGGATCGCCGTCATGGACCGGGCGCGGCTGCGGGACTGCGGGACGCCGCAGGAGTTGTACCGGGCGCCTCGGACGGAGTTCACGGCGTCCTTCGTGGGCAACGCGAATCTCCTCGCGGTGACGGTGGGGTCGGGGGGTGTCTCCTTCGGCGGGGCCGAGCTCAAGGTCGACACGGGCGGGGTGGCCGCCGGGGTGACGGCCACGCTGTGCGTGCGGCCGCATCTCGTGGGGCTCGGCGAAGGACCGAATCCCCTGCGGGGCGAGGTGGTCGAGGTGCAGTGGCGGGGCGCCACCCACCGGTTGTACGTCGATGTCGCGGGGGAGCGGGTGAAGGCGGACGTCCGGGAACTGCGGACCCCGCCGGCCCTCGGTGAGACGGTGACCCTGCACTTCGCGCCCGAGGACGCGGTGCTGCTCTCCGCAGGGGTGACCGATGGGTAGTCCTGCTGAGCGTCTTGCATCGAGTGGACCGGCGACGGGGGCTGTGCCCACCCGTTCCGCCCCGGCGGAACGCATGCCCACAGCGGTGGAGGCCCTACCTGCCGGGATACGGGCCCGCAAGGTGCCCGCCTTTCTCTGGGCCCTGCCCCCCGTCGCCCTCCTCGGCGTCTTCTTCCTCTACCCCCTCTTCCTCGTCGGCCGGCAGTCCGTGCGGCCCGATGCCGGGGGGACCTCCCTTCAGCCGTACGCGGACGTCTTCGCCTCGGAGGCGTTCCGGGAGGCGCTCGGGACCACCGTGTGGCTGGCCGTCGGGGCGACCGTGGGATGTCTCGTGCTCGGGTTCGCCCTCGCGCTGGTCATCGCCTTCGTGCCGTTCCCCGGCGGTAAGGCCGTCTCCCGGTTCATCGACGTCTTCCTCTCCTTCCCGTCCTTCCTGATCACCCTCGCCCTGCTGTTCGTCTACGGGACGAAGGGCATGGCGAACGGGGTGTGGACGGACGCGACCGGTGCCGCCGAGGGGCCCTTCCAGTTCCTGACCACCCCGTGGGGCGTGCTGCTCGCCGAGATCACGTACTTCACGCCGTTCGTGATGCGGCCCCTGCTCGCCGCGTTCTCGCAGCTCGACACGGCCCAGCTGGAGGTGGCGTCCAGTCTCGGGGCGCGGCCCGCGCGGATCGTGCGCCGGGTGATCCTGCCCGAGGCGCTGCCCGCGCTCGCCGCCGGCGGCAGCCTCGTCCTCGTCATGTGCCTGAACGAGTTCGGGATCGTGCTCTTCACGGGGGCGAAAGGGGTCACGACCCTGCCGATGCTCGTCTACGGCAAGGCCATCCTCGAGTCCGACTATCCGGCGGCGTGTGTCGTCGCCGTCGTCAACATCGCGATTTCCGTGGGCCTTTACGGCCTCTACCGGGTGGTGAGCCGTCGTGCTGGTGCATAGCCGCAAGGCGAGGTGGGCCACCTGGGCGCTCTTCGCCGTCCTCTTCCTGCCGCTCTTCGCGCTGCCGCTGCTCGTGATCGTCACGGCGTCGCTCGCGGAGCACTGGTCGGGGGCGTTCCCGTCCGGCCTCACCGGGGAGCACTACGCCTCGGCCACCCGCGGGGAGTCCCTCCGGGCCCTCACCACCAGCCTGGTCACCGCGGTGAGCGCCAGCCTGCTCGCGCTGGCCGTCGGCGCGTGGGCCGCGCTCGCCGCCGCCTCGCTGAAGAAGGGCGGCAAGCGGTTCATCGACGCGCTGTTCATGCTGCCCGTCGCGGTGCCGTCGGTGGTCGTCGGCCTCGCGGTCCTCGTCGCGTTCTCCGAGCCGCCGATGCTCCTCAACGGCACCCGGTGGATCGTCGTCCTCGCGCACGCTCTGCTCGTCACGGCCTTCGCCCACCAGTCCGTCGCCGCCGCCCTCGTGCGGCTCGACCCGGCGTACGAGCAGGCCGCGGCGTCGCTGGGCGCCCGTCCCTCGTACGTCCTGTGGAAGGTGAAGCTGCCGCTGCTCCTGCCGTCCCTGACCGCGGCCGCCGGGCTCTGCTTCGCGCTCTCCATGGGCGAGTTGAGCGCCACGATGATGCTCTACCCGCCCGACTGGATGCCGCTGCCCGTTCAGATCTACGCGGCCACCGACCGCGGCTCCACCTTCACCGGCGCCGCCGTCGCGGTGGTCCTCATGGCCGCCACCCTGCTCGTGCTCCTCGCCGTCTCCCGTATCCGCACCCGCGCCTCCTACCGCTGAACCGCCCGCCCCCGCACGGCCCTTCACGTCACCAAGGAGTACAAGGCGTCATGTTCCGCCCCACCCGCGTCCACCCCGCCCGCACGGCCGCCGCCGTCACCGGCGCCCTCGTCCTCGCAGGATCCCTCACCGCGTGCGGCGGCAACTCCGCCGCCTCCGACGACAAGGCCGTCACCGTCTACAGCGCCGACGGCCTCAAGGGCGAGAACGGCGACGGTTGGTACGACCGCGTCTTCGCGGACTTCGAGAAGAAGACCGGCATCAAGGTCAACTACGTCGAGGGCGGCTCCGGCGAGATGGTGCAGCGTGCCGTCCGCGAGAGGTCCAACACCCAGGCCGACGTCCTGATCACGCTGCCGCCGTTCATCCAACAGGCAGGTGAGAAGGGCCTGTTGAAGAAGTACGAGCCCAAGGGGTCGGAGGAGGTCGGGGCCGCCGACAAGGCCGCCGACGGCACCTGGACCTCCGTGGTGAAAAACTACTTCGGCTTCATCTACAACAAGAAGGAGCTCCCCGGCGGCAAGGCGCCCAGGACCTGGGAGGACCTCACCGACGGCACGTACGAGAACAAGGTGCAGTACTCCACGCCCGGCGTCGCGGGCGACGGCACCGCCGTGCTCATCAAGGCCATGCACGACTTCGGCGGCAAGAAGCCGGCGATGGAGTACCTGGAGAAGCTGCAGACCAACAACGTCGGCCCGTCCGCGTCCACCGGCAAGCTCGCGCCCAAGGTCGACAAGGGCGAGCTCCTCGCCGCCAACGGCGACGTCCAGATGAACTACGCGCAGTCCAAGGACATGCCGAACCTCGGCATCTGGTTCCCCGCCACCGCGAAGCACCCCGACAAGCCCACGACCTTCGCGCTGCCCTACGCGGCCGGACTCCTCTCCAAGGCCCCGCACGACGCCAACGCCAAGAAGTTCCTCGACTTCCTGCTCGGACGGCAGGCGCAGCGCCAGGTCAGCGAGATCGGCGGCGGCTTCCCGGCCCGCCGGGACGTCAAGCCGACCGACGCCGACGCCGTCGCCCTGGACAAGATCGTCGACGGTGTGGAGATTTTCCAGCCGGACTGGCGGGACGTCGCCGAGAACCTGCCGTCGTACGTGGCGGACTGGAAGTCGGCGACCGGCAGCTGAGAGTTCACCGCCGAACCCCTGGCCCCAGAGGTCAGGTGGCGAAAAGATAACGGGTATGGACCCAAATCCCCTGGTTCTCCAGGGGCGTTGGTGCGCGCCGCCCTCCCCACCCCGACTCCGGAGGATCACGTGTCGTCAGGCATCTCCCGCCGCTCCCTGCTCGTCTCCGCCGCCGCCCTCGCGGCCTCGGCGAGCCCCCTCGCCACCATCGCCCACGCCGCGGCCAGGACCCCGAAGGTCCTGGTCATAGGCCTCGACGGAGCCCTGCTCAACAGAATCAAGGACGCTGAGACCCCCACCCTGAAGGGCCTGATGAGCGCGGGCCTCACCGCCCCCAGCGCCCTCTACTGCGCCCCTCTCGCGCCCACCTCGTCGGGCCCCGGCTGGTCGACGCTCATCACCGGCGTCTGGCCCGACAAGCACCGCGTCGTGAACAACGACTTCACCGGCCACCAGCTGGCGAGGTACCCGGACTTCATGACCCGGATCGAGGCGGCGCGGCCCGGCCTGCGGACGTACGCCGTCGCCTCCTGGACCCCCATCACCGACATCGTCTTCTCCGCGAAGGTCGACGCGCGCATCTCCACACCGGCCGCCGAGTACGACACCGGCACCACCGCCCGCGCCGTCGCCGAGGTCGGGGACGGCGACCCCGCAGCGGTCTTCGTCCAGCTCGACAACGTCGACCACGCGGGCCACAGCAGCGGCGCCGCGAGCCAGGCCTACCTCGACGCGCTGCACGGCGTCGACACCCAGGTCGGCCGGATCCTCTCGGCCGTGAAGTCCCGCCCCACGTACGGGACCGAGGACTGGCTCATCATGGTCACCGCCGACCACGGGCACACCGACGCGGGCGGCCACGGCGGCTCCAGCTGGCCCGAACGGCAGACCTTCCTGATCGCCACCGGCCCCACGATCACCCCGGGCTCGGTCCGCCACGACGTCCGGATGCCCGACGTCGCCGCCTCCGCCCTCGCCCACCTCGGCATCGCCCTCGACCCGGCATGGGAGCTGGACGGCCGCCCGCTCCAGCAGCCGCGCCCCGACGCCTTCGACGCCCTGCGTGCCCGGCTGACCGGACCGGTCGACGAGAGCGGCGTCGGCTCCGGCGTCCTCGGCTTCACGCACACCCCGCCGGACGGCTGGAGCGTCGACAACAGCAGGATGGGCACCGGCGGCATCACCGAGTGGCGCGGCTGGTCCTTCACGACGGACGAGTTCTGGACGAAGGCCGCACGCGACCAGCAGCGCGAGAACAACGTCCGCGCCCGCGGCGTCTTCGCGGTCGCCGACGGCGACGAATGGGCTGACAAGGCCTTCACCGGCACCTTCGACTCGACCCTCGTCAGCCCGCCGTACGACGTCACGGGCGGCGCCGCCGCGACGCTCACGTACACCACGTACTACCGCCAGGAGGCCCCGCAGAAGGGCGAGGTGCTCGTCTCCTACGACGGTGGCGCCCCCGTCGCGGTCAGGACCTACACGGCCGACACCCCCTCCGTCGTCGAGCGCCTGACCCTGCGCGTCCCGGCCGGCGCCCGCACGGCGCGGGTCCGCTTCCGCTACACCGGCGGCAACAACTGGTACTGGACCGTCGACGGCGTACAGATCACGCCCTCCTGACCCGGGCCGGGAACGCGGCTTCCTGATTAGGGTGAGGGGCGTCGGCACAGCGCTGTCCCGGCGCCCCTTGGTTACCCCGTATCGACGCAGAACGCAGGAGCACCCCATGGCAGAGCGCAAGCCCATCGAATCGTGGCTCACCGACATGGACGGCGTGCTCATCCACGAGGGGGTGCCGATCCCCGGCGCCGACGCCTTCGTCAAGAAGCTCCGCGAGTCCGGCAAGCCCTTCCTCGTCCTGACGAACAACTCCATCTACACCGCGCGCGACCTCCAGGCCCGCCTCGCCCGCATGGGCCTCGACGTGCCCGTGGAGAACATCTGGACCTCCGCGCTCGCCACCGCCAAGTTCCTCGACGACCAGCGCCCCGGCGGCACCGCGTACGTCATCGGCGAGGCCGGCCTCACCACCGCCCTGCACGACATCGGGTACGTCCTCACCGACCACGCCCCGGACTACGTGGTGCTCGGCGAGACCCGCACGTACTCCTTCGAGGCCATGACCAAGGCCGTCCGGCTCATCAACGCGGGCGCCCGCTTCATCTGCACCAACCCCGACGAGACCGGCCCCTCCACCGAGGGCCCGCTGCCCGCCACCGGCGCCGTCGCCGCGCTGATCACCAAGGCGACCGGCAAGACCCCGTACTTCGCCGGCAAGCCCAACCCGCTGATGATGCGGACCGGGCTGAACGCCATCGGGGCGCACTCGGAGACCAGCGCGATGATCGGCGACCGCATGGACACCGACGTCCTGGCCGGTCTGGAGGCCGGGATGGAGACGTTCCTGGTGCTCACCGGGCTCACCACCCGGGCCGACATCGACAAGTACCCCTTCCGCCCGTCCACCGTCGTGAACTCCATCGCGGACCTCGTGGACCGCATCTGACCTGCGGCTGAGCCCTCGGGGCCGCCCCCGGCGGCCGGTTTCGAGATGCGAAGGCGTCCCTCGCGCGTGAACCTCGTATCAGGAGGTTCACGATGCGTATATGTTCCCTTGCTGTCCGTGGGGCCGGGGTGTCCCTCGCTCTGGCGGCCGCCCTGCCCGCCGGAGCGGCCCTGGCCCACGACGACGGCGCCGTACGGGCCACCGTCATACCGTCGAGCAGCGCGCCCGGCGCCACCGTGGAGGTGAGCGTCACGGGCTGTGGCGGCACGACGGGGTCGGCCGGGTCGGGGGCCTTCGAGGGGGACGCCGGACTCACCGGCCGCGACGGCGGCAGGTACGCGCTGAGCGGCACCGCCACCCTCCGGCACGGCGTCTCCGGCACGTACGACGTCACTGTCACCTGCGACGGCCACCCGCACCAGGGCGTCGGCACGGTCCGGGTGACCGGGGGCCACGAGAACGGCGGCCACGAGAGCGGGGGCCACCAGAGCGGCGGCCACGAGAACGGCGGGCACCACCAGGAGCCGGTCTCGCCGGTGCGCGCCGGGGGCGGCGGCGCCGCGGAGCGGGTCCACACCGCCACGTCCGCCGACGCCCAGGAGGCGGGGCCGGGCACCCGGCATGCCGTGGTCGGCCTGGTCCTCGCCGGGGTCGCGGCCGTGGCCGTCGCGCTCCGCAGCGTCCGCAAGCGCCGCTCCGAGTGACGGGCCGGGTGCCGAGGTGTCCAGCGGTGAACGCACGGTCGGCTCGGGACGGCTGCTGACCGGTGTGGCGTGGGCCGTCCTTCTGGTCGGGTTGTCGCTCTGGGGGAGCGGCATCACCGATCTGCCCGGCGGGCTCTCCGGACCCGCCACCGGCGACGTGGCCGCGGTCGGCCGCCCGCTCGACGTCGAACTCCCCTCCGCGCACCGGCCGTTGCCGCCCGCGCGTCCGCTGCGCGTCGACGTGCCGTCGCTGAAGGTGCGGGCCCCGGTGTCGGCCCGCGGCCTGGACGGCGAGGGAGCGATCGACCCGCCCCCCTTCTCCGAGGCCGACTCGGTCGGCTGGTACGGCGGCGGCACCCGCCCCGGCGCCCCGGGCGTGGCCCTGGTCGTCGGCCACGTCGACACCGAGACCGAGCCCGCCGTCTTCTACGACCTCAGCGCGCTGCGCCCCGGCGAGAAGGTCGAGGTGACTCGCGACGACGGCACCGTCGCGGAGTTCACGGTGGACGACGTCCGGGTCGTCACCCGCGCCCGCTTCGACGCGAAGAAGGCGTACGGGCACCACGAGGCGGGCCGCGCGGAGCTGCGCCTGATCACCTGCGGCGGCACCTTCGACAAGGCCGCCCACACCTACACGGCGAACGTGATCGTCTCGGCGTACCTCACGGGCGTACGGCAGTGAGCCGCGAGCACGAGCCTCTTTTGCGGCACCTGGTCCGGCCGGCGGCCCGCTCCCCCCGGAGCCGTCGACCGGACCGGTCCTCGACCGCGCGCGCACGGGCTGCGGGAGTAGCCCGGCGTCGGCGCGGGAGGTCCGGGGCCATTCCGGGCATGCGGAACGGCGTCGGCAGGCCGGGGGCTCGGGCCTACGACCGACTGTAGAACGAACGGGCGTCCGGGCCTAGGGGGCGATCGAGTCACCGGGAAGCGCCGCGACCACCTTTGCGGCACCGGGTGACGCACCCCGTCGGCGCCGCTGTAACAGCTCCCCTACAGGTCTTCGTGCGGCGCCGACGGCCCTCGTGGGCAGGGGATACGTATGTCAGGATTGAGATCGGACTGTGCACCCGAGGGGGAGTGGATGTACCGCAAGGACACCGGCCGCGGACAGGGTTTCGCGGCCAGGGGGGTGCGGGCGGGAGCGGCACTCGCCGGGGCGGCGCTGCTGCTGGCCGGCTGTTCCTCCGGTGACGGGGACGACGGCGCGTCGAGCCCTCCGGTGAAGCAACAGCCCAAGGACAAGGACCCGTTCTGGGTGAACCCGGACGGCAAGGCGGCCAAGCAGGCCGACTCGTACGCCGGGGACGGCAAGAAGGACGAGGCCGCCCAGGTCCGGAAGATCGCCGAACAGCCCGTCGCCGAGTGGCTGCTCCCGGAGAACGCCGAGGACCAGGCGCGCGGCTTCACCGAGGCCGCCGAACAGGCCGACCGGGACGCCCTGTTGGTCCTCTACAACATCCCGCACCGCGACTGCGGCCAGTACTCGGGCGGCGGCGCGGCCGACGGCAACGCCTACCGCGCCTTCGTCGACCAGGTGGCCAAGGGCATCGGCGACCGGCACGCCACGGTGATCCTGGAGCCCGACGCGGTGCTCCACATGGTCGACAACTGCACGCCGGGGCAGTTCCACGAGGAGCGGTACGACCTCCTCAACGGCGCGATCGGCAAGCTCAAGTCACTGAAGAACACCAAGGTGTACCTGGACGCGGGCAACGCGGGCTGGAAGAACCCCGACTCGCTCTGGGAGCCGCTGAAGCGGTCCGGCGTCGAGCAGGCCGACGGCTTCTCGGTGAACGTGTCCAACTTCCAGACCACCGAGGCGAGCACCGACTTCGGCAAGAAGCTGTCGGCGAAGATCGGTGGGAAGCCGTTCGTCATCGATACGGGCCGCAACGGCGCGGGGCCGTACGACAAGGGCAAGGACCCCTGGTGCAACCCGCCGGGCCGGGCGCTCGGCGAGACGCCGACGACGAAGACGTCCGACCCGCTGGTGGACGCGTACCTCTGGGTCAAGCGGCCCGGCGAGTCCGACGGGACGTGCCGGGGCGGCCCGAAGGCGGGGGAGTGGTGGCCGCAGTACGCGTTGGGCCTGGCGAAGGCGTCCCGTTAGGGGCGCCCTCCGGGCGCCCCTAACTCCGGGCGCCCCCTAAGGCACCCGCACCCACTGCGCCTTGCTCGGTGTGCCCTTGTCGTCCGTGACGAAGAGCATGTACCAGCCCGACTCCACCAGGGACCGGTTCTTCGGGACCGTCACAGAGACATCGTCCCCGCTCTTCTTCAGGTCGAGCGCGATCGACGTCTGGTCGATGTCCGTGACGTGCGTGGACGCGCTCGGCCTGATCAGCCGGGCCGACTTGACGGACGAAGCGTGCTTGACCGGGAACGTCCCCGTGCCGCCGCGCCGGATCGTCTCCGGGCCCTTGCCGAGCGCAGGCCGCGACCCGTGGTAGAGGTACGGCGGCGTGTAGATCTCGATGCGCTGCTCGAAGACGCCCGGCTTGGTGTCGGCGGCGTCGGCGTAGAGCGAGTCGGAGCCGAAGAACATCACGCGGCCGTCGGGCAGCAGGATCGACCCCGAGTGGTAGTTGCGGCCCACCTCGGGGTCGGCGACCCGCTTCATCTCACCGGTCTTCGCGTCGTAGATGCGCGCCTGGTGGATGTTGGAGGCGCCGCGGCCGCGGTAGTCCTCGGAGCCGCCGGAGATCAGCACGGTGTCGTCGGGCAGCGTGGATATCTGCGGGTAGCGCGTGCCCTTCTCCAGCTCGGGGCCGTCCGCGAACATCGGCTTCTCGGCCTTGAGGTCGACGATGCGGGTCTTGTCGCTGGACTCCTTGGACTCGCCGACGCCGCCGCCGCCGACCACCATGTACTTCTGGTCCTGGGCGGGCGGCAGTTCGACCGTGCCGGAGGTCTCCATGAGCTTGCTGTCGCTCAGGCCCGGGATGCCCTGCCACTTGTTGGTCCTCAGGTTCCAGATGCCGGGCTTGCGGCCGACGTCGGCGGGGCCGTACCCCGCGTTGGAGCCGGAGTAGAAGAGCCGGCCGTCGGCCATCTGGAAGATCGCCGGGTAGGTCGGGAACTGCCGGATGCCCTTGGTGTACGTCCACTTCTTGGTCTTCGGGTCGTACATCTCGTTCTTGCCCGGCACCAGCTGGCCGATCTCGTCGAGGCCGGAGGTGGAGAGGATCTTGCCGTCGGTGAGCGTGGTCAGCGTGGGGTACCAGCGCGCCTCGTTCATCGGGTCGACCTTGATGTACCGCTCGGCGACCGGGTCGAACTCGAAGGCGTCCTTGATCCCCTGGAAGTCCTTCTTGTCCAGGGCGAGCTTCTGCGCCATGCCGTAGACGTTGCGGGTGTCGGCGCCCTTCAGGCCCTGGATGCGGTAGTTGTCCTGGGTGCCCGTCTCGTGCTGCGCGCCGCTCTCGGACGCCTCCACGTAGACCCGGCCGAGGCCCGGCTCGGTGCGCAGGAACGCGCCGGTCTGCTTGTCGAAGACCTTCTTCGCCTTCTCCACGAGGATGTTGTCCTTGGAGACGAACGTCTTGCCGTTCTTCTTGCCGGTGAACTTGGTGCCCGCCGGGATCGTCTTCGGCTCGTCCGGGTCCTCGTTGTGGACGATCATCAGGCCGCCGGCCTTGGTGATGTCGCCCTTCAGCTTCTCGTAGCGCTGCGTGCCGCCCGCGATCAGCAGATTGCCGTTGCCCAGCTGGGTGTGGCCCGTGCAGAACAGGTCGGTGGGCGTCGGGATCTTCTTGATGGTGTTCTTGACCGGGTCCCACAGCCGGGTGTCGAACTTCTTCTTGTCGAAGTTCTTCTGGTTGTTGCCCGACCCGGCGACGAGCAGCACCTTGCCGGTGTGCAGCAGGGCCGCGTGGATGGTGTTCTGGCGGTACTCCTCGGGGAAGTCGATGACGTCCCAGTGGCCGTTGTCCGCCTTGTACTCCGGCTTGTTGATCTTGTAGTCGTGGTACTTCTCGGAGCCCACGCGCCACAGCCACGGTCCGTTCATCCCCGCCAGCGCGAGGACGACCGCCGCGCCTATCGCGATGCGGCGGGCACGGCGGCGGCTGGAACGGTCTTTCATTTCTTACGTCCCCCAAGGGAAATCTGCATGGTCTGATCGGGCGCTCCGGCCCAGTCGGGCTTCTGGTCCGGGGCGTGCGGCGCGGCATGCCGCGGGGCGTACTGCGGCGGACCGGAACTCCCCGCCGCCCCGGGCGGCCCGGCCTTCTTCTTCGCCTGCCGCATGCCGTACCGCCAGGCGAAGATCGGCGCCGCCGTCACCAGCAGGGCGAAGGTGGCCCAGGTGATCATCGCGGGGTGGGAGTGCCCGTACACGAAGGAGGCGGCCATCGAGGCGGCGAAGACCAGGATGAAGAAGAGGTGGATGCGGAAGGTCCCGAACAGCGTGTCCGGGCTCGCCGAGTCGCCCTTGGGGGTCACCACGAACTTGCTCTTGCGGCGCAGCGCGGCGTCCAGGAGCGAGCGGGCGTAGATCGGCGCGGAGAGGGCCGACATCACCATGCCCGCCACACCGCCGGAGCCCTCCGGCTCGTGCGGCGAGACGTTGTGCCTGCGGTTCCAGATGTACAGGCCGATCTGCAGCGCCGAGGCGTTGCCGTACAGCATCAGCCAGATGGTCGGGTCGATGTTCACGCCGGACGCGCCGAGACCCAGGAACAGGGCGCAACTGAGCGCCGCGAGGATCCAGTTCATGGCGGACATCGGGTAGAAGATGACCATCATCGTGTAGTTGAAGAGACGGCCAGGGGGCAGCGAGAACGGTGCCTTCCAGAACTGCTTGAGGATCGTCTCGTACGTACCGCGGGACCAGCGCAGCTGCTGGGTGAAGAAGTCCGTCCAGGCGTTGGGGCCCTCGCCGACCGCGAGCACGTCCGGGGTGTAGACCGACTTCCACTTCTTGCCGGTCACCGGGTTGGTGGCGCGGTGGATCTCGAAACCGGTCGCCATGTCCTCGGTGATCGAGTCGTACAGGCCGCCGATCTGCTTCAGGGCCTTGATGCGCACCGCGTTGGAGGTGCCGACGAACATGGGGGCGCCGTAGGCGTTGCCGGCCCGCTGGATCAGCGCGTGGAAGAGGAACTGCTGCGACTCGGCGGCCTTGGTGACGAAGTTGTCGTAGTTGCCGTAGACCTGCGGGCCGATGACGAAGCCGACGTTCTCGTCGCGGAAGAAGCCGAGCATCCGCTCCAGGTAGTTCGGCATCGGGACGTGGTCGGTGTCGACGGAGGCGAAGTAGTCGTAGTCGTCGCCGTGCGCGTCCAGCCAGGCGTTGTAGTTGCCGTGCTTGGTCTTGGCGCGGTGCGGGCCCTTGGCCATGTTCCACTTCGCCACGCCCTTGCGGGAGAAGTGGTGGACGCCGAGCCGCCGGCAGACCTCCTTGACCTCAGGGTCGTCACCCTCGTCGAGGAGCCAGACGTGCATCAGACCGCGGTGCCGGATCCTGACCGCGGCCTCCAGCGTCTTCGTCACCATCTCGATCGGCTCCTTGCCGGGCACGAACGAGGTGAGGAAGGCGACCCTGGTGCCGGTCTCGGGGACCACGGGTATCGGGTCGCGGGCGACGAGCGTGGCGTGCGCGTTGGAGAGCACGTTCATGCAGCGGAAGAACTCGATCAGGCCGATGGATATGAGCATGACGACGTCGAGGGCCGGCAGCCACTCGTGGGCGACGTAGTCCCGCTTCGTCCAGTGCTCGGGCTGCAGCAGCCAGCCGAGCAGCACCAGCGAGAGCAGCGGCGCCGCGCCCAGCATCAGCGCGGCCCGGACCTTGTGCGGCTCCTGGGAGAGCAGCGAGCGGTACCGCACGGTGTACGGCTTGGCCGGGTCGGGCTGCGTCAGCGGTCCCGCGAGTCTGCTGTAGTGCTCGTAGTCGTACCGCGGCAGGGTCTTCTTGATCCTGCGGAAGCCACCCGTCCGGTGCGACGGCACCCGGAGCTGGGTCGTCTCTGACGGGTCGTTCTGCCGCGCGCCCGTCGGCGTCGACGTCATGGGTCATCCCCCCGCACGCGGTCCCCCGCGTGTTCGTAGGTCGTTCCGTCCGCTCGGGTGGGTCCCCTCGGCCTCGCGGACGTATCAGTGGCGGACCACCGTCTCCTTAGACATGGAACGGCGTCCTTCCGGTTGCATGATGCCCCCCTCGGCCCCGCATCGTGAACCGGACCCCCGCCGCCTGCTGCGCCCTTGCCCCGGGAGACCCCAACTGCCCCGTATCGTCCGCCTCGTGAGGACCGGCGGCTCCGGAACAGGGTTCTCTGCCCTTCGCATGATCGCAAGGTGGGCACAAGGGGCTTACCGGTCAGGCGAGTGAGGGGTGGGATCTACCGGGACAGGGGAGCTCAGACGGGTACGAATGTTGCCGAAGTGCTCGCGTATGGCCCGCTCCGCCCGCAGCGCGTCCCCCGAACGGACCGCCTCCAGGATCTCGCGGTGCTGGCGGCAGGTGACCTTCGGATCCTGCGGAACGTCCACCAAATCGGTGCGGACCCGGTGAAAGGCGTCCCAGAAGGCCTCCAGGACCTCGCCGAGCAGCAGATTGCCGAGGCCCCGGTAGAGGGTGGCGTGAAACGCGCGGTCGGTCTCGGCGCGCACGGTGGCCTCGGCGGAGGCCGCCTCGCCCTCCATTTGCTCGACCAAGGCGTCCAGTTCGGCCAGATCGGCCTCCGGCACCCGGCCCGCGAGGCGCGCGATGAGCCCGGTCTCCACGGCCTCCCGCAGTTCGAGCAGCTGGAGCAGGCTGTCCTCGCCGCGGTAGTGCCCTGCGACCGTGCGGAAGGCGAGGCCCTCGATCATCGGGGCCACGGACATCGGGCCGACGTACGTCCCGAAGCCGTGCCGGATCTCGACGATGCCCATCGCCTGGAGCGCCTTGAGGGCCTCCCGGACGGAGTTCCTGCTGACACCCAGGCGCTCCATCAGCTCGGGCTCGGTCGGCAGCGAGGCCCCGGAGGGCAGCCTCGAATCGATGATGAGCTTCTTGATCCGCTCCTGGATGTCGCGCGCCATGGCGCAACGTTAGCGGTACGGGTACGGGGGCCGGGCCCCGTCCGGACACGACGAAGGCCCCCCGCGTGAACGGAGGGCCTTCGCTGTCTGTGCGCCGCCAGGGACTCGAACCCCGGACCCGCTGATTAAGAGTCAGCTGCTCTAACCAACTGAGCTAGCGGCGCCTGCTGACCTGGAGAACTCTACCGGATGTCCTGGGGTGCTCCCGACCACCCCGGCGGGCCCGGGGGCGCCCCCGGGGAAGGGCCGGGTGGCGGCCGATCCATCATTCGGACCGTCAACATGCGGTATCCCGGGACAGTTGCGAAACTGACGGACGTGCAGATGCGCGGAGATTCTTTTACGGGGTGTGAGGGGAATCGCATGGAGGCCCCTCCGGTATTCGAGGAATTCACGCCGGAGAGCGATTGCGGCTGTCCCGGCTGTATTCACCGCCGCCGTACGGCGGCGCACAATCCGCCGCCCAGGCTCGGCGGCCACCCGGCGGCGCACGGCGCCCGCCGGGCCCTGGTCCTCGCCGCGGCGGCCGGCACGGTGCTGGGCGGCCAGGCGCTGCCCGCGGTGGCGTCGGCCGAGGTGGGGGGCGTGCCGGCGGCTCCGGGTGCGGTGCCGACGCCGCCGGGCGCGGTGCCGGGCGACGACGGGCCGGACAGCCCGCAGGGTGCCATGGGTCCGCTGCACGGCGGTACGGGTGACGCGACGCAGGGCCCGTCGAAGGCGCCGGTGCCCCGGAAGACCACCCGGGCGGAGATCCTCGCGAGGGCCGAGAAGTGGATCGCGGCGAAGGTGCCGTACGACATGGGGAAGTTCTGGTCGGACGGCTATCGGCAGGACTGCTCGGGCTTCGTCTCGATGGCCTGGAATCTCGCCGGCAACGAATGGACGGGCAGCCTTCCCACCTATGCGGTGCGCATCGCGAAGGAACAGCTGAAGCCCGGCGACATTCTTCTCTTCCACAATCCGGCGGACCCCACCAAGGGCTCGCATGTGACGCTTTTCGGCGGCTGGACGGACGCCGCGCACGCGCATTACACGGCGTACGAACAGACCCGCCCGCACGCCAGGAAACAAACCACCCCCTATGGCTACTGGTCCAACGCCGACCGCTATCTGGCCTATCGCTACAAGGGCGTCACCGAGGTCACTCCGGGCGGCCCGGGTGCCACGATGTCGCCGTACCCCGGCGCGCACGCCTTCGGCCCCGGCGCGAACAACAAGTACGTGACCCAGCTCGGCAAGGCGCTGGTCGCGCGGGGCGGCAAACGCTTCTACCGCTCGGGGCCAGGCCCGCGCTGGACCGACGCGGACCGCAGGGCGACGCAGGCGTTCCAGCAGGCGCAGGGGTGGCGCGGCAAGGACGCGGACGGACTGCCGGGCCCGACGACGTGGTCGTACCTCATGAAGGGGAAGGGCAGGAACATTCCGGCGGCGGGCGGTGCGGGGGCGCCTGCGAGTACGGGTGGGGGTGGGGGTGCGGGTGCGGGTGCGGGTGCGGGTGCGCCGGCCTACCCCGGCCGGGAGGTCTTCCGCCCGGGCCGGTCCCATCCGGCGATCGAGCGGCTCGGCGGCCAGCTGGTGAAGAAGGGCTTCGGCAGGTACTACACGCGGGGCCCGGGACCGCGCTGGAGCGAGGGCGACCGTCGCAACGTGGAGGCGTTCCAACGGGCCCAGGGCTGGCGGGGCGCGTCGGCCGACGGCGTACCGGGCCCCGAGACGTGGCGGCGGTTGTTCCGGTGAGGGGCGTTCCGGTGGGAGGTGCTCCCGTGGGAGGGGCGCCGGGACCCGGGCGCGGAGGCCCGGGCACGAACGAGAACGGCACGAACGAGTCGGAGGCACGAATGAGTCGGAGGCACGGATGAGTGCGACGGCAGCTTCCCAGCCGGGGTCCCCTCGGACCGCCCAGTCCCCGCAGCGGCAGCAGACCTCGCAGGCGCAGGAGGCCTCGCTGTCCCTGCACACCCCGCAGCCCGTGCAGACCCCGCAGGCCGCTCGGGCCCCGCAGACCTCGCCGTCCGACGGGGCGGCAGGGGAGCCGGCCTACGGACTGGCGGGGTCGGCCGGTGGAGTGGAGGGGCCCGCCTACGGACCCGCCGGGGCGGCTGGCGGCGTGGAGGGGTCCGTGCCCTCGCGGGCCTCCCGGCTCATTCAGAGTGAGGCCACCACCGAGATCCCCGTGCACCTGCTCTTCCGTGACGATCCCGACGACACCACGGGCGTCCGGCTTCCGCCCGCCGTCGTGCGGCGACGGCAGGGCACCGGTGAGCAGCCCCGTACGCCGAGGCGGCCCGCGCCGCCCGCGTTCCAGCCGCCGCCGCGGCCCGTACCCGACGTCGACCTCGCGTTCGCGGAGCGCCGGGCGCGCGTCCTGCCCGGCCTCGCCGGAGTGCTCGGCGGGTGCGCGGGCGTCGCCGGGTGCGCGCTCTCGCTCTGGTGGGCCGGCGTCCTGCCGGACCCCGCGCTGCGGGCGACGGGCCTGCCCGGTTACGGGGGCGGCGGGCTCGGCGCCGCGCAGTGGGCGTCGCTCGCCGGGTCCGGGACCCTCGGCCTCTTCGGGTTCGGCGGCCTCGCCCGCGGGCGGGTCGGCAGGGCCTGGGTGCTCAGTCTCTTCGGCCGCTACCGGGGCACCGTCCGCCGTACGGGCCTGGTGTGGGTGAACCCGCTGCTGCTGCGCCGCAGGGTCGACGTACGGCTGCGGCACTGGCGGAGCGAACCGATGCCCGTGGTGGACCGCGGCGGGGTCGCCCTGCGCGTGGTGCTGCTCGTGGTGTGGCGGGTGAAGGATCCGGCGCGGGCCACCCTCGCGGTCGAGGACCACCAGGAGTACCTGCGCGAGTGCGTCGAGGCGACCACGGCGCGGGTGCTCTCCCGGCTCCCCGCGGACGCCTTCCACGACGAGGCCCCGACCCTGCGCGACGCCGATGCCGTCGGCGCCGCGCTGACCCGGGCGCTCGCCGCGGACGCGGAGGCGGTCGGCGTGCAGATCTTCTCGGCCCAGCCGACCCGCATCGAGTACGCCCCCGAGGTCGCCGCCGCCATGCAGCGCCGCCGGGTGGCCGCGCTGGACGCACGGCACCGCGACACCGTGCTGACCTCGGTGGTCGACTCGGTCGAGGACACGGTGACGCGGCTGACCACCCGGGGCCTGGTGGAGCTGGACGACTACGAGCGCAAGGCCTTGGTGAAGGACCTGACGGTGGCGTTCTATACGGGCCATGGAGAACCCCGCTGACGACCCCACCCGCGCCCCCACCTCTGCCCCTCCCCGGACCCACGATTCCCCGGACCGCCCCGGCTCCTCCGGCTCCCTGGACCGCCTCGCCGACGACGCCCGGCAGCTGACCGCCACCGAGCCGCGCGCCGTGCTCGGGATCGCGGGCCCGCCCGGCACCGGCAAGTCGACCCTCGCACGGGCCCTGGCCGAACGGATCGGCGCGGATGCCGCCTACCTCCCGCTGGACGGTTTCCACCTCTCCAACGACCAGTTGGCGCGGCTCGGCCTCACCGGCCGCAAGGGCTCGGAGCCGAGTTTCGACGTGTCCGGTTACGTCGCGCTGCTGCGCCGCGTGCTCGACGACCCGGGGCACGACATCTACGTACCCGACTACGACCGCACGCTCAACGAGCCGATCGCGGCCCGCCACCTCGTTCCACCGGCCGCCCGCCTGGTGATCACCGAGGGGAACTACCTCGCCTGCGATCTGCCCGGCTGGCGCGCGGCGCGGGCCCTGATGGCGGAGTGCTGGTACGTGGACGCACCTGCGGAGGTACGCCAACAGCGCCTGATCGCACGCCAGTTGGCGGGAGGCCGCACCGCGCACGAGGCCGCGGACTGGGTCGCCGTGAACGACATGCCCAACGGTGAACTGGTGGAGTCCTCGCGCGGACGATGCGGACGGATCCTCTCCACGATTGGTATGGACATGTTCAACTACCGGCAATAATCTGGGACTTGGTCTAGACCGCAGTGCACGCACGTCCCACGGAACTCCCCATGTTCGGCAGGAGCGGCACATGCGAAACAAGAAGATGTACGCGGCCCTGGTCGGCCTCGGCACGGTCGGCGCGTTCGCGCTCTCCGCCGGTGGCGCGAGCGGCCACGGCTACACGGATCTGCCGGCCAGCCGGCAGATCAACTGCGCCAAGGGCGTGGTGGGCAACTGCGGTTCCATCCAGTACGAGCCGCAGAGCGTCGAGGGCCCCAAGGGCTTCCCCGCGGGCGGCCCGGCCGACGGCAAGATCTGTTCGGCGGGCATCGCGGGCTTCGACCAGCTCAACTCGCCCAAGACGCCGGGAGGCGGGGCCTGGCCGACGACGAAGGTCAGCGGCGGCCAGAACTACACCTTCCGCTGGCAGTTCACCGCGCGCCACCGCACCACCGACTTCAAGTACTACATCACCAAGCAGGGCTGGGACGACAGCAAGGCGGTGACCAGGGGAGCCCTGGACACCACGCCGTTCCTCAGCGTCCCGTACAACAGCCAGCAGCCGCCCGCGACCCTGTCGCACAGCGGCACGATCCCCGGCGGGCGCAGCGGTCACCATGTGATCGTCGCCGTCTGGACGATCGCGGACACGGCGAACGCGTTCTACGCCTGCTCCGACGTCCAGTTCTGAGGAACGGGCGCTCAGTTCTGAGGAACGGGCGCTCAGTTCTGAGGAACGCTTGAGGAACTTCCCCCCTCCTCACGGGTAGGTTCTGCGCACGCCGTGCCGACCACACGGCGTGCGCAGAGTCGTGTACAGAGCTGTGCACGGCGTCGTGCGCCGGCCCGTTCGTCCGTATCGGGGGATGTTCATGGAGTTCTTCTTCTACGCCCTGCCCACGGCCATGGCCTGCGGTGTGCTCCTCATGGCGGCCCGGGTGATCAGGCGCTCGACGCAGGTGAGCCGGGCCTGGAACAGCGGCCTGACAGCCGAGGCGCGCTGTCTGCGCACCTATACGACGACCAGCGGGCGCGGCGGTGACGGTCACGTCTCCACCACCCTGCACCACGTCTACGAGTTCACCACCCGTGAGGGCCGGCCGGTCCGTTTCGAGGAGGAGGACGGTCCGGCGACGACCGTGCAGGGGGACGTCGTCACCGTGCGCTACACGGCCGAGCGCCCCGAGGCGGCGACCGCGTACGAGCCGCGTCCGTTCGCGATGGCGGCGGGCACGGTGGGGACGCTCTGCTTCTTCGGCCTGATGCTGGCGTTCTGCGTCTTCTTCATGGTGCAGGTGCACGACGGCTTCGCCCTCGACGGGGGCGGCTTCGGCGACTACGACGACATGCCGTACTACGACGACATGCCGTAGGGAAAAAACCGCACCGGGACTGCCAACCTGACGCCCCGTCAATTACCGTGCACGGCCATGAAGTCCACCGAGATGACGGTCGCGGAGCTCGTGCGGGCGCGGTGGGGCGACCACCGCACCGGGCTGCGGCACGCGGGCGGGGAGCTGAGCCACCACCAGGTGGCGGCGGGCGCGGCGGCCAGGGCGGCGCTGCTCGGCGACCTGTTACCGAGGCAAGGTGAGCCGCACATCGGCGTCCTGCTCGACAACACCCCTGAATTCCCGCTCTGGTTGAGCGCGGCGGCGCTCGCCGGGGCGGCGGTGGCCGGCATCAACCCCACCCGGCGCGGCCCGGAACTGGCCCGCGACATCCTGCACACCGATTGCAAGATCCTGGTGACGAGCGAGAGCCACCTCCCCCTGCTCGCGGACCTCGAACTCCCCGGCGTCCGCATCCTCTCGACCGACACACCCGCGTACGAGGAACTGCTCGCGCCCTACGCCGACGCGCAGCCGGAGATCGCGCGGACCGTGCATCCCGGCAGCCGCATGCTGCTCTACTTCACGTCCGGTTCGACCGGCGCGCCCAAGGCGGCGATCTGCAGCCAGGGCCGGCTCGCGGCGGCCGGCGCGTCGCTGGTGACGCACTTCGGTGTCCGGCCGACGGACACCCACTACATCTGCATGCCGTTGTTCCACGGCAACGCGGTGATCGCCGACTGGGCGCCGGCGCTCGCCGCGGGGGCGACGATCGCGCTGCGCACCCGCTTCTCCGCGACCCGGTTCCTCACCGACGTACGGGAGTTCGGGGCGACGTACTTCACGTACGTGGGCCGGGCGGTCCAGTACATCCTGGCCACGCCCGAGCGCCCGGACGACCGCGAGAACCCGCTGCGGGTCGGATTCGGGACCGAGGCGGGGGCGGTGGACGCGGCGCGCTTCGAGGAACGGTTCGGGGTACGGCTCGTGGAGGGGTACGGGTCCTCCGAGGGCGGGGCGGCGATCCAGCGCACCCCGGGCACGCCGGCCGGGGCGATCGGCCGGGCCGCGCCCGGGGACGATCTGGCGGTGCTGGACCCGGAGACACTTCAGGAATGCGAGGCGGCGAGCTTCACCGACGAGGGCCGCCTCCTGAACGGCCGTACGGCGATAGGGGAGTTGGTGAACCGCGGCCCGAACGCCTTCGAGGGGTACTGGCGCAACGAGGAGGCGCGGGCGGAACGGCAGCGGGGCGGCTGGTACTGGACGGGTGACCTCTTCTACCGCGACGCCGACGGCTACCTCTACTTCGCGGGGCGCACGGACGACCGGCTCCGCGTGGACAGCGAGAACCTCGCGGCGGCGATGATCGAGAACATCCTCGCGCGGTACGCCGGGGCGGCGGCGGTCGCGGTGTACGCGGTGCCGGACCCGGTGGCCGGGGACCAGGTCATGGCGGCCCTCGCGCCCCCGGCCGGCGCGCCCTTCGACCCGGTCGCCTTCACCGAGTTCCTCCTCTCCCAACCCGACCTGGGCACGAAGATGGCGCCCCGCTTCGTACGGGTGGTGGAGCGGATGCCGGTGGCGGCGACGAACAAGGTGGCGCGGGCGGCGCTACGGGGCGAGGGCTTCCGCTGCGGCGACCCCGTGTGGTGGCGCCCACCCCACTCTTCCTCGTACCGCCCCCTGACGGGGCAGGACGTGACGGATTTGGTGGCCCTGTACGAGGAGCGGGGTCGCGGGGGTCTCTTGGACGGCTGAGGGCGCGGCGGCTCCGCGGCGGCTCCGCGGCGGGGGCCCGGGGGTCGGGGGGGGGGGGGGGGGGGGCGCCCCCCCCCCCGGCCGGCCCCCCCCCCCCCCCCCCCCCCCCCCGGGGGGGGGGGCCCCCCCCCCCCCCCCCCCCCCCCCCCCCCCCCGGCGGC
>NZ_JBIAII010000013.1:68175-211541 GCF_042871345.1 Streptomyces sp. NPDC005863
GGGCGGGGGGGGGGGGGGGGGGGGGGGGGGGGGCGCGGGGGGGGGGGGGCGGGGGGGGGGGGGGGGGGGGGGGGGGGGGGGGGCGGGGGGGGGGCTCCCCCTCCCTCTTGCCTGCGGCCACAAACAGTCCCGCCGCTCCGCGGCGGATGCTCCCCACCCACCCACCCGTTTACCCCGCGCCGCATGGTCGGAGTAGGGGCGGGTGGGCGAGCGCGCCCGGCGACGTCCGGTGGGAGTACGGACGGGGTGGGTGGGTGTCCCCCTCGTGACGTGCGGTGGGAGTACGGGCGGGGTGGGTGGGTGCGCCCCCGTGACGTCCAGAGGAAGTACGGGCGGGGTGGGTGGGTGTGGTCCGTGATGTGGGGGAGCGGGGTGGGTGGGTGTGCCCCGTGACGTGTGGCGGGACGGGGTGGGTGGGTGTGCCTCGTGTCAGGTGGCGGGAGTGGGGGTGGGTGTGACCCACGACGTGTCGCGGGAGTGGATGTCGGTTGGTGTGCCCCGGGTCGTGCGGTGGGGTGGGGTTCCCCCCCGGGGCGAGTGGCGGTAGTGGGGACGGGGGGCCCGCGGCGTGCGGCGGGGGGTCGGTCGGGTGCCCTGGGACGCGTGGTGGGTCTACCCCGTGGCGCGCGGTGTGGGGTGGCGGGTGTGTTCTGCGATGTCTGACGGGAGTGGGAGGGGGGGCGGGTGTGCCGTGAAGTCCGGCTGGGATGGGGGTCGATGGTGTGCTCCGCGACATGCGGTGGGGGCCTGGGGCGCGCTGCGGGAATTGGGAGGCGCGGAGGGGCGTGCACCACCCACCGGGCTGCAGGCGCAAACGCTCGGGAGGGGACGTGGGGGTATGTGCGCACGGAGCACCGAGCACGCTGTAGCAATGTTGTCCGCGAGGCGTGGCGAACAGTGGGTAGCGAGTACGCACATACCCCCGCGGCCCCGCACCCACAAACGAACCGAAGGCGCAGACGCCACGCCCCCGCGACCCCGCACCCGAGAACCGGCCTTCAGGCGCAGACGCCCGCGGCCCCGCACCCAAGAACCGGACCCGAGGCGAGCAGACGCCCACGCCCCCGCACCCGAGAACGGCCCCAAGAACCGGGCCTCAGGCGCAGGCGCCCATGCCCCGCACCCAAGAACCGGACCCGAGGCGAGCAGGCGCCCACGCCCCCGCACACACGAACCGGCCCCAAGAACCAGACCCCAAGCGCAGACGCCCACGCCCCCGCATACCGTAGGCCCATGATCCGGGGGAAACTCACACGGCAGCGGCCACGCACATGGCCCTGGCGTAGCGCCGCCTACCTGCTCACCGGCGCCCTCCTGGGCGCCACCGTCCTCGTGCTCGCCCTCGCCCTCACCGCCTCAGGCCTCGCCCTCACCCTCGTCCTCATCGGCCTCCCCCTCCTCGCCGCCATCCCCCTCTCCGGCCTCCCCGTCGCCGCCCTGGAACGCCGCCGCCTCCACCTCCTCGACCCCGCCGCACCCCCACCCGCCACCCCCCACCGCACCCCCACCACCCCCGGCATCCCCGCCTGGCTCCGCCTCCGCCTCAAGGAACAGGCGACCTGGCGCGAACTCGCGTACACCGCCCTGCTCGCCCTCGTCCTGTGGCCCCTGGACCTCCTCGTCCTGGCCTGCACCGCGGCCCTCCCCGCCCTCCTCCTCGTCGCCCCCGCCCATCTCGCCCTGGCCCCCGGCCACGGAGGCGTCCGCCCCGCCAAGCTGTGGGTCGTCGACAGTTACCCGGAGGCCGCCGGCACCGCCCTGCTGGGCCTCGCGCTCCTGCTCCTCCTCGCGTACCCCCTCCGCGCCTACGCCGCCCCCCGCGCCCGCCTCACCCACTTCTTCCTCGCCCCCCGCGAAACGGAACTCGCCGACATCCTCGCCGAGGTCACCCGCTCCCGGGCCCGCCTCGTCGACGCCTTCGAGGCCGAACGACGCCGCATCGAACGGGACTTGCACGACGGCGCACAACAGCGCCTCGTCGCGCTGACCATGACCCTGGGCCTCGCCCGCCTCGACGCACCCCCGGAAGGCCCCCTCGCCGACCGGCTCGCCACCGCGCACGACGAGGCGGGCCGCGTCCTCGCCGAACTGCGCGAGCTCATCCACGGCATCCACCCCCAGGTTCTCGCCGACCACGGCCTCACCGCGGCCATCGAGGACATCGCCGACCGCTCGGCCATCCCGGTCCGGACGGAAAACACCGAAGACGACAAGGCCCACAACGCCCACACCACCCACGACACTCACAACACCCCCAGCCCCAACCCAAACCGCCCCCCACTACCCCGCTTCCCCCGAGCCATAGAGTCCGCCGCCTACTTCGCCGTCCGCGAGATCCTCGCCAACGTCGGCAAACACAGCGGCGCCACCCATGCCCGCGTCACCACCACCCACACCACCGGCATCCACACCGCCGCCACCCACACCACCGCCGACGGAGTCCTCCGCATAGAGGTCCACGACGACGGCCGAGGCGGCGCCGACCCCGCCCGCGGCACCGGTCTGACGGGCCTCGCCGACCGGCTCGCCGTCCTCGATGGCACACTGACGGTCGCCAGCCCGCAGGGCGGCCCCACCACCGTGTCCGTGGAAATACCCGTGGAGTCCCCTTGCCCGGCAGGAAATTGAGAGTCGTCCTCGCCGAGGACAGCGTGCTGTTGCGCGAGGGACTCGTCGCGGTGCTCGGCAGGTTCGGGCACGAGACGGTCGCGGCGGTGGGCGACGCGGACGCGCTGCGGGACGCCGTGTCCGCGTACGAGCCGGACATCGTGGTGACCGACGTACGGATGCCGCCGAGCTTCCACGACGAGGGCCTGCGCGCGGCGGTCGCGCTCAGGGAACAACGGCCCGCGCTGCCCGTCCTCGTACTGAGCCAGTACGTCCAACGGTCCTACGCCGCCGAGCTGTTGGACTCCGGCGACGGCACCGGCGTGGGCTATCTGCTCAAGGACCGCGTCGGCCAGGTCGAGCAGTTCGTCGCGGGCCTGACGCAGGTCGCGGAGGGCGGAACGGTCGTCGACCCGGAGGTCGTACGGCAGTTGCTGCGCCGCCGCCGCGATCCGCTGGAGCGGCTGACGCCGCGGGAGCGCGAGGTGCTCGGCCTCATCGCCGAGGGGAAGTCGAACGCGGCGATCGCCGCCGAACTCGTCGTCTCCGAGGCCGCCGTGGGCAAACACATCGGCAACATCCTCGGCAAACTGGGCCTGCCCCAGGGGGACGGAACACACCGCAGGGTCCTCGCGGTCCTCGCGTATCTCCGGGCGTAGGACCACCGACGGCCGTCCCCCGTGAGGAATCCGTGCGGAAGGAACACAAGTCGGTAAAACCGCTCGCCTGACCTATTACGATCCAGACCCATGAGCGCGCCCGAACACCCCGGAACACCCGCCGCCCCGGACGAGGCCCCGGCCCCCACCCTGGCCGACGAGGCCACCGACACCGCCCCCACCCCGGCCGCCCGCGCCCGCAGGGCCCGGATCGCCGCGGCCTCGCTCCTCATGGCCGCCGCGGCGATCGTGCTCGCGCTGCGCCTGGCCAGCCGCTCCTCCGTGCTCGTCGTCGGCGTCTACGGCCTGCTGCTCATCCTCTGCGGCGTGGTGATCGAACTGAGCCGCCGCGGCCGCACCCGGCTCGGCACCTATCTGCTGGCCGCGGGCCTGGCCGCGGCCCTCGTCATGGACGGCTTCGTCCTCTCGTAGTCGACCCCCGGTCGCTCACGACTCCAGATACCGCAGCACCGCCAGCACCCGCCGGCTGTACCCCGTGGTCCGGGAGAGCCCGAGCTTGTCGAAGATCGCGTTGAGGTTCTTCTCGACCGCGCTCAGCGAGATGTGCAGCTTCTCCCCGATGGCCGCGTTGGTGTGCCCCTCCGCCAGCGCCTCCAGGACCGTCCGCTCCCGCGGCGTGAGCCGGGTCAGCGGGTCGGCGTGCGTGGTGCGGATGAGCAACTGCCGTACGACTTCGGGGTCGATGGCCGCGCCGCCCGCATGCACCCGCTCCAGCGCGTCGAGGAACTCCTCGACCTGCGCCACCCGGTCCTTGAGGAGGTAGCCGACCCGCTCGGCGCTCGAAGTGAGCAGCTGCGCCGCGTAGTTGCGCTCCACGTACTGGGAGAGGACGACCACGCCGATCTCCGGGCGCAGTTCACGGATCCGTACCGCGGCCCGCAGGCCCTCGTCGGTGTGGTCCGGCGGCATGCGGATGTCGGTGACGACGACGTCGACGCCGGGGGCGTGCGCCTCGACCGCGCGCAACAGGGCGTCGCCGTCGCCCACGGCGGCGAGGACCTCGTGGCCCTCCTCGGCGAGCAGCCGGACGAGGCCCTCCCGCAGCAGGGTCGAGTCCTCGGCGAGAATTACGCGCACGGCAGCTCCGCGGTGATCGTGGTGGGTCCCCCGAGGGGGCTTGCCACGTGCAGGGTGCCGTCGAGCGCGGCGACCCGGCTGCGCAGCCCGGTGAGCCCGCTGCCCGCCGGGTCCGCGCCGCCGGTGCCGCTGTCGCGGACGAGGACGGTGAGGGTGGCGCCGGCTCTGCGCACCCGTACGAATACCTCGTCGGCGGCCGCGTGCTTGGCCGCGTTGTTCACGGCCTCCGAGACCACGAAGTACGCGGCGGTCTCGACCGGCGAGGGCAGCGGCTCGGCGCCCGGCACGTCGTACTCCATGCGTACGGGGACCGCGCACCGCTCCGACACCCCGCCGAGCGCCTCGCGCAGGCCCAGGCTGTCGAGGGCGGTGGGGTAGACCCGCCAGGCCACCTCGCGCAGTTCGGTGAGGACCTCCTGCGCCTCCTTGTGGGCCTGTTCGAGCAGCGCGTCCGCCCGCTCCGGGGTGCGGCCGCGGCGGGCCCGGCCGAGCAGCATGGCGAGGGCGACGAGCCGCTGCTGGACGCCGTCGTGCAGATCGCGCTCGACCCGGCGCCGCTCCACGTCGACCGCACGGACCACCGCCGCCCGGCTGGTGGCCAGTTCATCGATGCGGCGGCGAAGGAGTTCCTCCTCGGAGGGGCCGAAGCACGCGCGGGCGAGGCGGGCGTCCTGGTCGGTCAGCGCGCGCAGCCCCTGGACGGCGAGGAAGAGCAGGGTGCCGCCGAGGACGAGCTGACCGGCCACGTCGACCCACGTCATCGAGGTGTGGGGGAGCGAAACGGCGAAGATCCCGGCGAGGACCGCGCCGAAGTCGACCAGGCCGACCACGACGGCGCAGAGCAGCCCGGAGTACGTACGGGCCGCGAGGTAGCGCAGGATCTGCCCGTCGTCGGCGCGGTGCTCGGGGAAGGTGTCGCGGAAGAAGAGGGAGCGGCGCCTCCGTTCGAGGGCGGTGAGCCTGCGGGCGCCCGCGGCGAGCAGCGCGTGGGCGCGGCGGCGGGTGCGCGGCCAGAGCAGGAAGGCGCCGAGGGCCGCGCCGGCGACGACGAAGTACAGCAGCCCGAGCAGGGCGGTGAGGCAGCCGACGAGCACGCCGGAGACCCTGAGCAGAAATGGGGCGGCCACGGGCTCCTTCACGCCGTCCGACACTAGCCGAGCCCTATTCGGCACGACGGTGGCGGGCTCCCGCGCGGGCCCCCGGCCTGCCCCGCGAGCGCACCCGTACCGCCACGTACACCGCCGCCGCCCCGACGACGAGGACGAGGACGGCCTTGGAGAGGAACCCCACGTACGTCCCGACCGTGTCCCACCGGTCGCCCAGCCAGTAGCCCGCCAGGACGAGGACGGAGTTCCAGACCAGGCTGCCCGCGGTGGTCAGGGCGAGGAAGAGCGGCAGCCGCATGCGCTCCACGCCGGCCGGTACGGAGATCAGGCTGCGGAAGATTGGCACCATCCGGCCCAGGAGCACCGCCTTGGTGCCGTGCCGCGCGAACCACGCCTCGGTCCGTTCCAGGTCGGCCGTCTTGACCAGCGGCAGCCGCGCCCACAGGGCGTGCATGCGCTCGCGCCCGAAGAGGACGCCGATCCCGTAGAGGGCGGCGGCGCCGACCACGGAGCCGAGCGTGGTCCAGAACAGCGCGGAGAACAGACTGATCACGCCCTGGCCCGCGGCGAAGCCGGTGAGCGGCAGGATCACCTCGCTGGGCAGCGGCGGGAAGAGGTTCTCCAGGGCGATGGCGAGCCCGGCGCCCGGGCCGCCCAGCACGTCGACGAGGTCGGCGGCCCAGCCCGCGATGCCGCCCGCGGGTTCCTGGGGGAGGGCGAGAGTCGTGAGGTCCATGGCAGCAACGCTAGAAAGCGCAGGTCAGCAGCGGTATGAGGGTTGCCGTCGAGTAAGGGTGCGGTTTCCCGCACCCCGGCGGGGGCCGGTCGGCGGCTGGTCGGAGCACCCCTCGGGACCAGGTAGTATTAACGAGTCAGCAGGCGCCGCTAGCTCAGTTGGTTAGAGCAGCTGACTCTTAATCAGCGGGTCCGGGGTTCGAGTCCCTGGCGGCGCACTTGCGAATGCCGAAAGGGCGTTCCCGGTCTCCGGGGGCGCCCTTTCGGCGTACCGGCGCCCCGGTCCTAGATCGCGAGCGAGAGCAGCACCGGCGCCGCCCCGCGGTTCAGGGTGTCCGCGGCCTCCCGCAGCCGGTGCGCGTGCTCGACCGGCAGGGACAGGGCGAGGCACCCCACCGCGGACCCCGCGGTGATCGGCACCGCCGCGCACACCGTGCCGACCGCGTACTCCTGGAGGTCGAGGACCGGCACCGTCGCGGGCTGGGCGGCGAGCCGGTTCAGGAGGACCCGTTCGTTCGTGATCGTCCGGGAGGTGAGCCGCGCCATCTTGTGCCGGGAGAGGTGGTCCCTGCGGCCGTCGACGTCGAGCTGGGTGAGCAGGCTCTTGCCGACCGCGCTGGCGTGGGCGGAGGAGCGGAAGTCCACCCACTCGTTGACCGCAGGGGTGCCGGGTCCCGCGGCGAATTCGGTGACGCGGACCTCGCCGTCCACGTACCGGCTGATGTAGACCGCGGCGCCGATGGAGTCGCGCAGTCCGTCCAGGGTGCGCTGGAGCTTCTCGCGCAGCGCCTGCGCGTGGTGCTGGGCCGAGCCGAGGCGGCTGAGGGCCTCCCCGGTCACGTACGCCCCGGAGGTGTCGTCGGCGAGCTGCTCCACGTACCCCTCGGCGCGCAGCATGTGCAGGAGCGGGGTGAGCCGGTCGGCGGGCAGGCCGGTGTCGCGGGAGATGTGGGCGGCGGTCACCCCGGTGCCGTGCCGGGCGACCGTCTCAAGCACCCGCAGGGCGCTCTGGACGGAGCGGTGCGGGGAGGTCACCTCGTGCTGCGACGCCACGGCATCCCCCTGCGTGGAACGGTTCCGGACAGCTGGGCTCCACCCCACGATAGCCGCCAAGTGGCGCATTTGGAGCGTCGGTTGACGATATTGGTGACGCGCTCCCGCCGCACCGGCGGGAACGCGCCACCTTGGCATATGCCCAAGTCAAGCCCGGTGCGGACTCACAGCACCGCGCTCAGGAACTCCCGGGTCCGCTCGTGCTCGGGCTCCGTGAAGATCTTCTCCGGGGAGCCGGACTCGATGACGCGGCCCGAGTCGAACATGAGCACCTGGTCCGAGATGTCCCGGGCGAAGTTCATCTCGTGGGTCACGCACAGCATGGTGATGTCCGTGGTGTGCGCGATGTCGCGGAGCACGTCGAGGACGCCCGCCACCAGCTCCGGGTCGAGCGCGGACGTCACCTCGTCGAGCAGCAGCACCTGGGGGCGCATCGCCAGGGCGCGGGCGATGGCGACGCGCTGCTGTTGGCCGCCGGAGAGCTGGCTCGGATACGCGTCGCAGCGGTCGCCGAGCCCGACCAGGTCGAGCAGTTCGCGGGCGCGTACGTCGGCCTCGTCCTTGGACATGCCGAGGACGGAGACGGGCGCCTCGGTGATGTTTCTGAGCACCTTCATGTTCGGGAAGAGGTTGAACTGCTGGAACACCATGCCGATGTTCTTGCGGACCTCGCGGACGTGCTTCTCGCCGGCCGGGACGAGCTTGCCGTTCTTCTCCTCGTGGGTGAGGTATCTGCCGCCCACCTTGATCGTGCCCTGCTCCGGTTTCACCAGCGTCATGAGCAGGCGCAGGATCGTCGTCTTGCCGGATCCGGAGGGGCCGATCAGGGTCACGTGCTTGCCGGAGGCGACCGAGAAGTCCAGCTCGTCGAGGACCGTGTTCGAGCCGTAGCGCTTGACGACCTTGTCGAAGCGGATCAGCTCGCTGCCGTCGACGGCGGGGTTGGGGATTTCCTGGGAAGTGCTGCTGTCAGCGGACAAGACGACGCTCCAAAACTCGCAGAAGAAGAGAGGCCGGGTAGGCGATGACGATGAAGGCGACACCGACCACGCTGATCGCCTCGTAGGTGAAGGTCGTCTGGCTGTAGCCCTGGGCCTGGCCCAGCATGTCGAGCGCGCCGATGGCGGCCATCTGCGGCGACTCCTTCAGCATGACGATCACGTAGTTGCCGAGGGCGGGGATCACCCGGCGCACCGCCTGCGGCAGGATCACGGACGTCCAGGTGCGGCGCTTGGAGAGGCTGAGCGCGGTCGCCGCCTCCCACTGCCCGGCCGGCACACCGTCGATCCCGGCGCGGTAGACCTCCGAGGTGTACGTCGAGTAGTGCAGCCCGAGCCCGACGATGCCCGTGGTGAGCGGGGACATCGAGGGCCCCCACTCCGGCACCACGTAGAAAAGGAAGAACAGCTGCACCAGGAGCGGGGTGTTCCGGATGAACTCGGTGACCACCGTGACCGGCCAGCGGATCCACTTCTTCTCGGAGCGCTGGGCGATCGCCCAGACCAGGCCGAGCGAGAAGGCGATCAGGGTGCCGAAGAGCAGCGCCTTGAGGGTGAGCTCCAGGCCGTCCCAGAAGAGCGGCATGAAGTCGTCGACGTGCGACCAGTTCCAGTTCACTTGGCGGCCCCCGAACCCGTGATGACGTCGATCGACGACTTGGAGCGCAACCCGCCGAACAGGCCCGTCTTCTCCGGCGCCTGCCCGACCCGCTTCTTGGCGTGCCGCTCCAGGACCCGCATGGCGCGGGTGAGGACGAACGCGAGGACGAAGTACAGGGCGAGCAGCAGGGTGTAGATCGGCGCGCTCTCGTTCTTCACCAGGCGCAGCAGGTCACCCGCGAAGGTCATGTCGGCCACCGCGATGAGGGAGACCAGCGAGGTGCCCTTGAGCAGTTCGATGAGCAGGTTGTTGAACGGCGGGATCATCTCCGGCCAGGCCTGCGGCAGTTCGATGCGGCGCAGCCGCTGCGCCGGCGTGAAGTTCAGGGCGATGCCCGCCTCGCGCTGCGCGGGCGGCACCGCGGCGAGCGCGCCGCGCACGATCTCGGAGGCGTACGCGCCGTAGGTGATGCCGAGCGCGAGGATGCCCGCGAACATCGGCTGGAAGCTGATGTTGAAGACCGGCGGCACCGTGAACGCGATCCAGAACATGAAGACCAGCGACGAGGTGCTGCGGAAGATCTCGAAGTAGGCCCCGGCGAGGAACCGCACGATCCACAGCCGGTTGGTGCGCAGCACGCCGATCGGGAAGGCGATCACGAAGGCGAGGGCGGCGCTGAGGAAGGTGACCTGGACGGTGATCCAGACACCGGGCAGGAACCAGTTCTTGAGGAACTCCGACGACATCATGAGGAGGCCCCCTTCGCCGGTGGGCACAGTTTCCGCACGGTCAGATCGGTCATCTCCGCCCGCGTGAAGCCGAACGGCTTGACGATGCGCAGGAGTTCGCCGCTCTCCTTGAGCTTGTGCAGCTCCTTGTTGAAGGCGTCCCGGAGGTTCTTCTCGGAGAGCCGGAAGGCGAAACCACCGGCGCCGTAGGCCGGTTCGCCGTCGACGACCGGCTGGAAGGGCTCGGTCGCCTCGACCCGCGGGTTCTTCTTGATCACCGTGCGTACGGTGACGTTGGTGCCGGCGAAGGCGTCGACGCGGCCCTGGGCCACGGCGTCGAGGCCCGCCACCTGGTCGGGCAGGACGAGGACGGACTTCACGCCGGCCGCCTTCGCGTAGTCGATCTCCGCGTAGGCGGTGCCGCTCGCCAGCTTCAGGCCCTTCTTGGCGATGTCCTCGTATCGCTTGATCCCGTGCGGATTGCCCTTCTTCACGATGAAGGAGTCGAGCATGAGGTAGTCGGGATCGGAGAAGAGCACCTGTGCGCAGCGGGTCGGGTTGATGTACATGCCCGCCGACACCACGTCGAACTGCCGGGCCTGGGTGAGGCCGGGGATCAGTGCGCCGAACTTGGTGGGCACCGCCTTGACCTCGGGTATGCCGAGACGGGGGAAGATGACCTTGGCGATCGCCGGTGCCTCGCCCGTGACCTCGCCGTTCTCGTCGATGTATCCGAACGGGACCTCGCCCGCGACACCGATCCTGACCGTGCCGCTGTCGCGCAGGCGGTCCAGCAGATCGCCCCCCTCAACCTTCCCCTCGTCGGGGACCCGGCTGCATGCCGAGACCCCGAGAGCGCCCAGCGCCGCCCCGCCCGCTCCGGTGAGCAGGGCGCGGCGGCGGACCGCTCTGCCGATGAATCCCTCGTTGTTCCCAAGTGGTGGAGCCATGGGCGCGCGGCTACCCGACTCGAAGCAACATATGCCGATGAATTCCGGCCGCTGATGCAATCGTTGTGGTCTTGACCCAGGGAGGAGCATGGGACACATGGCAGACCGATTCATCGAAGTCTCCCTCGCCCAGCGGGGAGTTCAGTGCACGGCGAAGCTGCTCGACGACCGGGCCCCGGTGACCTGCGCGGCGGTGTGGGAGGCACTGCCGCTCGGCTCGGACGTCTATCACGCGAAGTATGCGCGCAACGAGATCTATGCCCTTTTCCCGGCCTTCGCGGACCGGGAGCCACCCCTGGAGAACCCGACCGTCACTCCCATTCCGGGAGATCTCTGCTATTTCTCCTTCTCCGGTACGGAACTGGGCACCCAGGCGTACGGATACGAGGCGGAGGCCGACGTGCGGGCGGGCACCACCGTGGTGGACCTCGCCCTCTTCTACGAACGGAACAACCTGCTCCTCAACGGCGACGTCGGCTGGGTCCCCGGCATCGTCTGGGGCCAGATCGTCGAAGGCCTCGACCGGATGGCCGAGGCCTGCAACGACCTGTGGCGCGCGGGCGCACAGGGGGAGACGCTGAACTTCCGCAGGCGTAATTGAAGCCGTCCGGCGATTGAGGACCGGGGGTCCGGGGGCAGAGCCCCCGGGGTGCCTAAGCCAAGGCGGGCGGTGCGACGCCCCCGGACCCCGCCTCGTACAAAGCGTGCGCAGCACGAAGCACCACCGTGTCCGCGTGGCGCGCGCCCACGATCTGCACCCCGATCGGCAGCCCGTCCCCGTCCACCCCGCAGGGAACCGTCGCGGCGGGCTGCTGGGTGAGGTTGAAGGGGTACGTGAACGGGGTCCACCCCGTCCAGCGCCGGTGCCCCGAGCCGCGCGGCACCTCGGCGCCCGCCTCGAACGCCGTGAGCGGCAGCGTCGGCGTGACCAGCAGGTCGTACGTCGAGTGGAAGTGGCCCATCCGGCGCCCGAGGTCCATCCGGACGTCGACGGCCGCCAGATAGTCCAGCGCGCTGTACCGGGCGCCCTGCCCGCAGATCTCGCGCAGCCCCGGGTCGAGCAACTGCCGTTGCGCGGGCGCCAGATGCTGCACGACGCGCGCCGCCCCGCTGAACCACAGGGTGTGGAAGGCCTCGACCGGATCGGAGAAGTCGGGGTCGGCCTCCTCGACGTACGCGCCCTGCGCCGCCAGCGACTCCACCGCCCGCCGCACCGCCGCCGCGACCGCGGGCCGCACCGCCACCTGGCCGCCCAGCGAGGGCGAATAGGCGATGCGCAGCCCGCGCACCCCGCCGTCCAGGCCGGACCGGAAACTCCCCGCCACCGCGCCCAGTTGGGACCAGTCGCGCGGATCGGGCCCGGTGATCACCTCCATCATCAGCGCCGCGTCCGCCGCGTCCCGCGTCATCGGGCCCACATGGGCGAGCGTCCCGAACGGGCTTGCCGGATACAGCGGCACGCGCCCGTACGTCGGCTTCATGCCGAAGATCCCGCAGAACGACGCCGGGATCCGCACCGAGCCGCCGCCGTCCGTGCCGAGCGACAGCGGGCCCGCGCCGACCGCGACGGCCACCGCGCTGCCCCCGCTGGAGCCGCCCGAGGTGCGGGCCGTGTCGTACGGATTGCGGGTGATCCCGCTCTGCGGACCGTCCGTGACGGCCTTCCATCCGAACTCCGGCGTCGTGGTGCGGCCGATGAACACCGCGCCGTGCTCGCGCAGCCGGGCGACCGACGGCGCGTCCTCGTTCCACTTCCCCTCGGGACGCACGGTCCGCGACCCGCGCAGGGTGGGCCCGCCGCGCATCAGCAGAAGATCCTTCACCGTGGTCGGAACGCCGTCCACCAGACCCTGCGGCGCACCCCGCCGCCACCGCTCCGCACTGGCCTCGGCCTGGGCCAAGGCGCTCTCCGGCTCGATCCGCACGAACGCGTTCACCGCAGGCTGGGTCTCCTCGGCCCGGCGCAGCGCGGCGGCGACCGCGTCGACCGGGCTGAATTCGCCCTTGCGGTAGCCGTCGACGAGTTGTACTGCGGTGAGATCCGTGAGCTCGGTCATGCACGCTCCTCAGTGTCCGGGTCAGTGTCCGGGGACGTATCCGCGTTCTTTGTCGACCACGTTCGTCAGCGGCCGTCCGGCCTCCCACGCCTCGTACAACTCGACGAACTGGCGGCCCAGTTCGTCACGCCAGCCGATCGTGTCGCCGCTCATGTGCGGGGAGACGAGCAGGCCGGGAGTGGTCCACAGAGGGCTGTCCGCGGGCAGCGGCTCCCGCTCGAAGACGTCGAGCGCCGCGCCCGCGATCCACCGCTTGGACAGGGCGTCCACCAGGTCGTCCTCGACGACGAGCGGGCCGCGCCCGATGTTGATGAACCGCGCCGACGGCTGCATGAGCCCGAAGCGCCGGGCGTCGAACATGCCGCGGGTGGCGTCCGTGAGCGGCGCCGCGCACACCACCCAGTCGGCGCGGGCGAGCAGCGGGTCGAGGTCGTCGGGTCCGTGCAGACCGGGGCGCTCGGTGCGTCCCACCAGCGCGGTGGTGATGCCGAGCGCCTCCAGCGTGCGCGCGATCGCCCGGCCGATCGGCCCCGAGCCGACCACGCACGCGCGCGTGCCGGCGATCCGGTGCGACTCGCGGTGGCGCCAGGTGCGCTCGCGCTGCAGCTCCAGGGTGCGCGGCAGGTCCTTGCCGAGGGCGAGCACCAGCGCGGCCACGTACTCCGCGATGGGCTGGTCGAAGACGCCGCGCGCGTTGGTCACCACCGTGTCGGACGCGGCGAGTTCGGGACACATCAGATGGTCCACGCCGGCGCTCGCGGTGTGCACCCAGCGGGGTCTGGGCCCCTCGCCGGGCCAGGCGCGGCGCACCGCGTCCGAGCTGAAGTCCCACACCAGCAACGCGTCGGCGAGCGGCAGCCGCTCGGCCAGGGTGGCCGCGTCGGCGTGCAGGATCCGGGCCCGGCCGGTCAGTTCGCCGAGGCGCGGGGGAGGCGCCGGGGGCGGGGCGTCAAGGACGAGGACGGTCGTATCGGACATCGAGGGGAAACCGTTTCGCAATGAGGTTCCGCTTCCCTGTCGGAGGTACGGCTCCGGCGTGACACGGACACGACTTCAGCCGTCTGAGATGTGCGGATTGACCACGCTCGCACCCGAACCTACCTTCGTCAACAGAGGCACTGCTGTACCGGCTGTGTACCGAACCAGTACTCTCCGTGCAGCCGCTCCCCCACTCTGTGCGGTACGCCGCGCAGCATCCCCGTCCCGCCGTCCCGGCGCGTCGCCGGCTTCGCTCGTCCCGGCCCCCGGCCGGTCCCTGAATGCACGCACGAACTTGGGGACTGTTCATGGACGTCTCTTTCCTCGGCGGACCGCACCCTCAGCGCGGTGTAGGTGTCGTTGCCCCTTTCGACTTCGTCCTCGACCGTGAACTGTGGCGGTGGATCCCGGACGAGATCTCCCTCCATCTGACCCGCACCCCCTATGTGCCCGTCGAGGTCAGCCTCGACCTGGCCCGCCTGGTCAGCGAGCACGAGACCCTCCAGGAGGCGGTCCGCGCGCTGACCGCCGCGGAGCCCGAAGTCCTCGCGTACGCCTGTACGTCGGGCAGTTTCGTCGGCGGCATCGCGGGGGAGCGTGCGATGTGCGAGGCGATGACGCGCGAGGGCGCGGTGGCCTCGGTGACCACGTCGGGCGCGCTCCTGGAGGCCCTCGACGAGCTGGGCGTGCGCCGTATCGCGCTCGTCACGCCCTACACCTGGTCGGTGACCCAGTCCCTGGAGGAGTACCTCGCAGAGGCGCACGTCTTTGTCTCGGCCCGCGCCTATCTGGGCCTGACCCGGCACATCTGGAAGGTGCCCTACCGGGACGTGGCGGACATGGCGCGCCGGGCGCTCCAGGGCAGCGCGGGTGGCTGCGACGCGCTCTTCATCAGCTGTACGAACCTCCCGACGTACGACGTCATCCCGCAACTGGAAGCGGAGCTGCGGATGCCGGTGATCTCCGCGAACCAGGTGACGATGTGGTCCGCACTGCGTCGGCTGGGTACGCGTGCGGTAGGGCCCTATCAGGCACTGATCGATCCGACGGCGCGGCCGGGCGCGAGCCCGCTCGCCCCGCCGGCCCCACCGCAGGGGCAGGGCCTGCCCGAAGTACCACCCGCAGAAGGAGGAGGCTGGACGTGACGGCACTCGGATTTCTCTACCCGGGGCACTCGGCCGAGGACGACTACCCCCGCATGGAGCAGATGCTCGGCAGCGATGTCCGGCTGCAGGTCGTCCACACGGACATCGGCGAGGACGCGCACCGGGTCGACGCGCTCCTGGAGATGGGCTCGGACGCGCGGCTCACCGCGGGCGTCGAGGAGCTGCGGCTCTCCGGCGCGGAGGCGGTGGTGTGGGCGTGCACCAGCGCCAGCTTCGTCTTCGGCTGGGACGGCGCGCACGACCAGGTGCGCAAGCTGGCGACGGCGGCGGGCCTGCCCGCCTCCTCGACCTCGTTCGCCTTCGCCCACGCGGTACGCGAGGTGGGCGCGGCCCGCGTCGCGGTCGCGGCGACGTATCCGGACGACGTGGCCGGGCTCTTCGCGTCCTTCCTGAAGGACTCCGGTGCGGAGGTCGTCTCGGCGCGCGGCAGCGGCATCGTCACGGCGGCCGAGGTCGGCACATGGGGCCGCGACGAGGTGCTCGCGCTGGCCCGCGCCGGCGACCACCCGGACGCCCAGGCGCTGCTCCTGCCGGACACCGCGCTGCACACGGCGGCGTATGTCGCGGAGCTCGAAGCGGAGCTCGGCAAGCCGGTCCTGACGGCCAATCAGGTCTCGGTGTGGGAGGCGCTGCGGCTGGCCCGACGGCGGGTCAACGCGCCGGAGCTGGGCCATCTGTTCACGAAGGAGCCGCTGGTCCAGGTCGAGGTCTGAGGGCGGTCCAGCCCTTACGGGCCCTTACCGGCCCCTACGGGCTGAGGATCAGCCGTACCACCGTTAACGTCTGGACCGACCCGGAGACGTAATAGAGGACGATGGCGCCGTCGACCGTCGCCTCGCGGCGGTCGGGGTCGTCCCGTACGGGTGTGGAGCCGTGGCCGTACGGGTCCCGGCCCAGGGTCCGGGTCAGCGCGGCGCGGAAGGCGTCGGCGTCGCCCATCTTGGCGAGGGTGTCGTCGGCGGGCGGCGCGTAGGTGACGCGGTGGGCCCGGCGGTGGCGGGGGCTCACGCGGTGCCCCGCCGCTCGGCCTCGTCGGAGGCGAGCCGGGCGAGCCGGGCCTCGGCGTCCGGGTCGGGCACGGCCTCCAGCATCCAGTGCCGCATCACGGCGTGGATCTCGTCGACCCCGGCGGCGTTGATGGCCCGGTCGAACTCGGTGCGCCGTCCCTCGGGCAGGGCGGCGCGGATGTCCGGCAGGGTGTTGGGCACCTCGACCTCGACTCCGTCGACGAGGGTCTTCAGGGGATCAGCCATGGTCGGCACGGTATCCGGGCGGGGGCGCCCAGGGGCGGGAAATGGCGGGGTGGGGGACGTCCGGGGAATAAAACGGAGTGACCCTCCTGTTGTCGCCTCCATACCTATGTGACGTACGTACGCAGCGCAGGAGGCACCCCCAGTGACAGTGGACCCGACCAGCGACGGCATCCGCGGCGAGCGACACGGCAGCGCGCCTGTGCCGCTGTCCGTGCTCGACCTCGTCACCGTCGGCGCGGGGCGCACCGCCACCGACGCGCTGCGCACCAGCGTGGAGATCGCCAAGCTGGCCGAGGCCAGGGGCTACCACCGCTACTGGGTCGCCGAGCACCACTCCATGCCGGGCGTCGCCTCGTCCTCACCCGCCGTGATCCTCGCCCACCTCGCCGCGCACACCGGCCGCATCCGGCTCGGCTCGGGCGGGGTCATGCTGCCCAATCACGCGCCGCTCGTCATCGCCGAGCAGTTCGGCACGTTGGAGGCGATGGCGCCGGGCCGCGTCGACCTGGGCCTCGGCCGCGCGCCGGGCACGGACGGTGCGACCGCCGCGGCGCTGCGCCGCACGGACCGCCTGAACGAAGGCGCCGACGACTTCCCGCAGCAACTCGCGGAGCTCACCCGCTTCCTGGACGACGACTTCCCCGACGGGCACCCCTACGGGCGCATCCACGCCGTCCCCGGCCCCGTCCAGTCGACCTCGCCCGGCGGCGTCCAGTCCCCGCACCGCCCGCCGCTCTGGCTGCTCGGCTCCTCCGGCTTCAGTGCGCGGCTCGCGGGCACGCTGGGGCTGCCGTTCGCCTTCGCGCACCACTTCTCCGCGCAGAACACGATTCCGGCGCTGGACCTCTACCGGGAGTCGTTCCGCCCCTCCGCGCTCCTGGATGCCCCCTACGCCCTCATCGGCGTCTCGGCGCTGGCGACCGAGGACGAGAACGAGGCCCGTCGCCAGGTGATGGCCGCGGCCCTGAACATGGTCCGCCTGCGCACGGGCCGCCCCGGCCTGGTCCCCACGCCGGAGGAGGCGGCGGCCCACGAATTCTCGGAGATGGAACGGGAGTTCATCAACAGCTGGAACGCCAACGTCATCCACGGCACCCCCGACCAGGTCCGCACGGGCCTGGACGATTTGGCCAAGCGCACGGGCGCGGACGAGTTGATGCTCACGGCGAACGCGCACGGGGGCGAGGTCCGCTTGCGCTCGTACGAACTGCTCGCCAACGAGTACGGGTTGCCTTCGGCCTGATGCGGGCCCCCTGCGCGGGGCGGGGCGCCTTCTCGGGTGCCGGGTGCGGCCCGGCTGTGGCTGGCCGCGCAGTTCCCCGCGCCCCTGTCGGGGCTGACCGGCGCCGGTGACGTGCCCCGATAGGGGCGCGGGGAACTGCGCGAGCGACCGCCGTGGGCCCGCAGCCGCGGGCGGGCCGTTGCGTGGCAGACGCGTCTGCGTGGTGGCGCTCGGGTGCCGGGTGCGCCCCGTTAGGGGCGCGGGGAACTGCGCGAGCACCCCCCTGGACCCGCAGCCGCCGGTGGTCCGGTGCCACGCAGACGCGTCTGCGCGGTTGCGGCTGGGTGCCGGGTGCGGCCCGGTTGTGGCTGGGCGCGCAGTTCCCCGCGCCCCTACCGGGGCTGACCGGCGCGCGCGCAAGCGACACGAGCCCGCAGCCGCGAGCGCCCGGCAGGCGGCCCCTACGGTTCCCCCTAGCGGGAGCTGAGGAGCGCGGAGATACGATCCGGCGCCACCGGGCGCGAGTACAGCCACCCCTGCCCCGTATCGCACCCGATCCTCCGCAACCGCTCAGCCTGAGACGCAGTCTCCACGCACTCCGCCGTCACCGTGAGCCCCAGCCGATGCGCGAGCTGCACCATCGCCTCGACGATGACCTCGTCGGCGGGGTTCGTGTGCGTCTCGCCCTCCTCGTACTGGAAGCCCCGCACGAACGACCCGTCCAGCTTCAGGACGGAGACCGGAAGCCGGCTCAGATACGCCAGGTTCGAGTACCCCGTACCGAAGTCGTCGATGGCGATCCGCACCCCCATGTCGCTCAGCGCCTGCAGGGCCTGCAGCGGGCGCCCCGCCGAGCCCATGACCGCGGACTCGGTGAGCTCCAGCTGCAGCAGCCGCGCCGGCAGCCCCGTCTCCGCGAGGATCTCCGCGACGTCCGCGACCAGGTCCGAGTCCCACACCTGACGCACCGCCACATTGACGCTGACGAACACCGGTTCACGCTCCGGGTGCTCCATCTGCCAGCGCACCGCCTGCCGGCAGGCACTCCGCAGCACCCACCGGCCGAGCTGCACGATCGAGCCGTCCTCCTCGGCCAGTCCGATGAACCGATTCGGCGTCAGCAGGCCGAACTGCGGATGCTGCCACCGCACCAGCGCCTCGACGCCGTGCAGCCCCTCGTCGTCGAGGCCCACCAACGGCTGGTACTCCAGGACGAATTCGTCGCGCTCGACGGCGGGCCGCAGTGAACTGGCCAGTGCCTGACGGGTCATGCGGTGCGCGTTGCGCTCCGGGTCGAACAGCGTCCAGCGGGCCTTGCCGTCCGTCTTCGCCCAGTACAGCGTGGTGTCGGCGGCCTGCATGAGCCCCGTCGTGGTGGTGCCCGCGGCGCGCCGTTCGACGACGCCGATGGACGCGGAGACGGAGAGCCGCTGCCCGGACAGGTCGAACGGTTCCTGCAGCGCCGTCAGCGTCGTCTCGGCGAGATCCGTGAGCTGGTCCGTGCCGGTCGAGTCCTCGACGAGCAGCGCGAACTCGTCGCCGCCGAGCCGCGCGACCAGGGGCGCCCCCGTCCCGCCGTATCCGGCCCGGTCCGAGCGGCGGGTGAGCCGGTCCGCGCACCGGGTGAGCCGGTCCGCGACGGCGGCGAGCAGCCGGTCGCCGACCCGGTGGCCGAGCGTGTCGTTGACCGCCTTGAACCCGTCGAGGTCGAGGTAGCAGAGCCCGATCCGCCCGGTGCTCGTGTCGTCGTACGTGCCCGCCTCCAGCGCGGCGGCGAGCCGCTCGAAGAAGAGGTTGCGGTTGGGCAGCCGGGTGACCGGGTCGTGCATCTGCACATGGCGCAGCCGGGCCTGCAACTCGCGCCGCGCGCTGATGTCGGCGGCGGCGAGCAGCACCGTCCGCGGCTCACCCCGCCCCGCGCCGCTCTCGCCCCGCCCCGCCCCGGTCTCGGGGGGCCGCCCTGCGGGCGCCGGCATCGGCGAGACGGTGATCTGCACCCACATCGAGTGCCCGTCGGGGTGCTTCAGGCGCCGCGTGCAGCGCAGCCTGGCCTGCCGGCCGCGGAGCACCTCGCGGTACGCGTGCCAGGTGCGGGCGTCGGAGGAGAGGTCGACCAGATCGGCGGCGACGCTGCCGGTGAGCGAGCCGGGCGCCGCGCCGAAGAGGGCGGCGAGCGCGTCGTTGGCGCTGAGCACCAGGCCCTCGCCGTCCACGACGGCGAGGGGCAGCGGGGCGGCCGCGAAGGCACCGCGGTAGTCGGACCGCTCGGTGCGGCGACGCTCCGTGAGGTCGGCTCGGGCCCGGCCGGGTGCTGTGACCGTCGTGGGGGTGGGCCCTTGGGACGTTCCGTTCACCGCTTGCTCCCGCAGTGCAGGTTGTTCTCGAACAGGTCTCGTCGGCCGGCGGTCTCGGCGGGCGGTGGTGTGGGGACCGGGCCCGCGCTGGAAAGTGTGCCGATCATAGAGGCTGGCCAGAGGGCTGTTCCAGCCGTACCGCCGGGGCGGGCGGGGCCCACCGCCGTCGACAGATCGTTTCTGCTCGGCCCTGAACTGGTTCCGATGCGACCCGATCGCTTGTGACGTTCCGTGAGCACTCGGGGTGTCGCCCTCTCGCCGCACCGTCACTCGGAAGGGCCAGACAAACAGGGCGAGCTTCAACAAATCACCACAGGGTGGGTGGGGTGTCCCGCATTCCGCACCCGGAGGTCGACGTGCCGCGTCAGCTCCCCCCTTGGGGACTCACCCGTGGAGGGGAGAACTCCCGTCCGACCCGTCTGCGCAGCACCGCCGCCCTGCTCACCTCCCTGACCGCCCTGGCCGCCACCTCCCTGGTCGCGGGCCCCGCGATCGCCGAGTCGCCCGGGGGCCCGTGCGCCCTGCGCCGCACCACCGCACACCACTCGGAGGGCCTGGACACCTGGAACACCTCCTACCCGCGTCCCGTGCGGACGCTGAACGCGGTCATGGTGTTTCTCTCCTTCCCCGACTCGCCGCCGCTCACCACCCCCGACGAGCTGACCGCCGACTACTTCCCGGCCACCAGCCAGTTCTTCGAGCGGGCCTCGTACGGCAGGTTCAAGCTGGCCCCGCACCCGCGGCGCGAGTGGGTGGAGATGCCGCACGGCTCCCTCTCGTACGCCATACGGCGCGACTGGAACGCCCAGCGCCGCGCCGCCTATCTGCGCGACGCGATGGCGGCCGCCGATCCGCACGTGGACTTCTCGCGGTACGACCTCGTGTACTTCGTCGCCGACCCGGACGCGCCCGGCGTCGACTCGGACGCCACGAAGGTCGTGAACCTCGACCGCCCCCTGCGCGCCGACGGCACGGACATCCGGCGCGTCGTCACCGTCTTCGAGCGCCACCCGCCGGACCGCAACGTCCTGGCCCACGAGACGGGCCACGTCTTCGACCTGCCCGACCTGTACCACCGCCCCACCGACGGCAAGGGCGACTGGGACACCCACGTCGGCGACTGGGACGTCATGGGCAGCCAGTTCGGCCTCGCCCCCGACCTCTTCGGCTGGCACAAGTGGAAGCTGGGCTGGCTGGAGCGGCGGCAGGTGCGGTGTCTGCGGGCCGGGACGGAGCGGCTCACCCTGGACCCGCTGGCGGCGCCGCAGCCGCCGGGCGCCCTGGGCGGCACCCGGCTCGCCGTGATCCGTACCGGCCGGGGCGCGGCGCTCGCCCTGGAGGCGCGCGGCCCCCAGGGCATCGACCAGGCCGCGTGTACGGAGGGGGTGCTCCTGTACCGGGTACGGAACGAGGCGGCGTCCGGCAGCGGTCCGGTCGAGGTCGTCGACGCCCATCCGGACTCCGAGTCCTGCTGGGGCGAGTCGGTCTACCCGCAACTGGCCGACGCTCCGGTGCGCGAGGGCGAGAGCTTCACGGTGCCGGGCGAGGAGATCCGCGTCGAGGTGGCGGGACGGACGGCGTCCGGGGCGTGGACGGTGAACGTCACGACGGGCTGAGAACGACGGGGCCGATGAGGACGGGCTGAGACGCAAGAAGCCCCTCGCTTTCGCGAGGGGCTTCTCACCGTCTGTGCGCCGCCAGGGACTCGAACCCCGGACCCGCTGATTAAGAGTCAGCTGCTCTAACCAACTGAGCTAGCGGCGCCTGCTGACGTCGTAGACCTTAGCATCCTGATCGCCGCCAGGAAAAATCGATATGCGCACGGCGGAGGAGGCCGCGGCCCGTGCCGCCCGGACACAGGCCCAGAGGACGACCTCGGGTCCCGGGAGCCAGGGGTGACGGGTGCCGGGGGCCACCAGCCACCGCGATCCGAGGCGGTCGCCGCGGGGCGCGCCCGGGGCGCCTGCGCCGGCGTCGGCGCAGGTCGCGAGCGGTGGCACGGTGACCGCGTCGCCCGTGCCGTGGCAGAGCACGGAGGGGACGGCGCGGCCCCACTCCTCCCACTCCAGGAGGGAGGGCAGCCGCTGGGCGGTGCCGGGGGCGGTGAAGAGCAGGACGCGGCCGCGGTGGGCGGCGACCGGCCCCGAGCCGGGCCCCTCGGCCCATAACCGGTCCAGCATCCGCCGCCCGAACACCGCGGGAACGCTCACCACGTCGAAGGCGGTGCCGCAGGGGAGTACGGCGGGGGCGGTGGGCTCGCTGCGCCACAGGGCGAGGGCGCTGCGCGGATACGCCTCCGCGGAGGCGAGCCAGGCGGCTCCCTCGGGGGTGACGGCGCAGGCGTCGTGGGCGGGGGCGGGGCCGGCGGGGAACGGGGTCGCGGTGGTGTGGAGGGAGAGACTGCTCATGACGGCAAGGTGTACCGAGGGTGAAGAGGTCATCTCCGAGAGTTGCGGGAAACCGGGACAGTAGGGGGTGGTGTGGGGTACCTTGCCCCTTGGCATATGCCAAAGCAGCCCTACGGTGGCCCCTGCCTACGGCCCACGCTCTACGACCTACTGGCGCTCGGCGCCGCGGCCGCGCAGCAGGTCCCGGCCGAACTCGACCATCTTCTTCGCGTAGTCCTCGGTCCACTCCGCGCGCTCCGCGATCACCGCGAGCGTCAGCCGGTCGAACCGGCGGGGGTCGGCGAGCTGGGCGGCCGCGATGGCCTGGAACTCGACGGACCGGTCCGTCGCCGCGCGGAACGCGTGGGTCAGCTCGGTCGCGCGGTCGAGCAGTTCGCGCGGGTCCTCCATCGACTCCAGGTCGAAGAAGTGCTCGGGGTCCGCAGTGGCCTCGGCCGGCTCGAAGAGCAGGGGCGCGGGTCGCATGCGCTGTTCGCTCCGGGGCCGCTCGGGCTCCGCCATGGTGGTTCCTCCTCGTACGGTGCGGCCGTCCGTCCGGTGTCCGGCCGCCTCCCATTCTCCCTTGCGGCACAAGGGGGCGGGGCTCTGGCGGGGGCGGTGGGGGCGGCGCGGCGTGGCGCTCGGCGTGCGGACGCGACCGTGGGGGATCCCCACCGTCGGGTGCGCGGCTTTTGCTTGGTGGGGGCTGGGCGCGCAGTTCCCCGCGCCCCTGACGGGGCTCGGCCCCCGTTGGGGTGGGGGCGCCTTGGCGGGGGCGGGGCGGTGTGGTGCTCAGGGGCGCGGGGAACTGCGCGAGCAACCACGGTCTGCCTGCGGACGCGCCCCCGGGAATCCCCACCACCCCGCGTGCGGGTTTCGCCCTCGGAGGGGTGCGGCGCCGACCACGTACCCGCCCCCCACCCGGGGATGACACAAGGGGCGCGGGGAACTGCGCGAACCCCTAACCAGGCCACGCCACCCGGTGTTCCGACAGCCGCGCCAACACCGCGTGGTTCGCCTCCCAGCCGTCCGGGAACTTCACCGTGACGCCCAGCTGCACCGGTTCCGTCGACGGATGGTCGTCCAGCAGGGCGCCCACCCCCGCGCGGCAGACGACGATGCACGCGTGCCGGTGACGGGACGTCAGCACGCACAGGCGGCCCGTCTCCAGGTGGAAGGCGGTCGCGTCGGGGCGGCCGGAGAGCGGGTGCAGGACGACCGTCACGTCGTACTCACGGCCCTGCAACCGGTTCGCGGTGTCCACCGTGACGTCCATGACGCCGAGGTCGGCGAGGGCCGCGCGGACCGCCGCCGCCTGGTCGCGGTGGGCGGTGCCGACCGCGATGCGGTCGGCGGTGAGCGGGGCGGGATCGGGGCCGCGCTCGGACGTGGCCGCACCGCCCCGATCCAGGAGGCGGCGGACGACCTGGGCCAGCGCCCGCACCGCCTCCGGATCCGTGCGCGGCGTGTTGCGCGCGGGCAGCTCCAGCAGACCCCAGCCCGACTCCGCCGCCTCGTCGATCACCCGGTCCGGCCCCGAACCGTCCGACGCCACCGCGAAACGCAGCGCCCGGTCCCCGTGACCCGTCCCGCTGCGGAACGGCGTGTACGGGTAGAACGCGTCCGAGACGAGCGGCGCCGCCGACGCGGGCAGCCGCCAGGAGACCGGCAACCGGTGCTGCGGCAGCTCGGGATTGTGGGCGAGCAGCGTCGTCACCGCGGACGCCGACGGGTCGTACGAAAGACCCGCCCACTGATCCGCGCCGACGATCGAGAACGGGTCCAACTGCCCCGGATCGCCCACGAACAGCGCCCGTTCGAAGAGCCCCGCCACGGCGAGCAGCGCGTCCGAGCGCATCTGGTACGCCTCGTCGACAATGGCGTGACCCCACGGCGCGTCGAGCTGCTCCACCTTCACGTGCGCCCACTTCGCGGCCGTCGAGATGACCACGTCGAGGCCGGCCAGGTCACCCGGCTTCGTCGACTTGCGCACGTTCGCCAGGTCGTCGAGCGCCTTGTCGTACGGATCGGGGTCGCTGCTGTGCAGGCGGCCGACCGGCAGCTCGGGGTCCTTCTCGGCGAGGCGCAGGACCAGGTCGTCCACCTGCGCGTTGGTCTGCGCGATGATCATCAACGGGCGTCCCGCCGCGGCCAGTTCGAGGGCCGCGCGGACCACCAGCGTCGACTTTCCCGCGCCGGGCGGCGAGTCGACGACGACGCCGCGGTGGGTGCCGTGCAGCGTGTCGTGGAGGATCGCCGCGGTGGCGCGCGCGGCCTCGGCGCCGGGGTCGAGGGAGCCGCCGGCGGGCGGGGCGAGCTGCATCACAGGGTGTCCTCCGCGGTCACGGGGTCGGGGCGCTCCGCGGCGTCGGCGGAGTCGGCGGGCGGCCCGCCGTGCGTCCACGGGGTGGCCTCGGGGTCGGGCAGCTGGGGGCCGCCGCGCTGCTCGTGCTCGAACAGGGTCCAGCAGATCCGGTCACCCTTCGCGGGCACGGAACCCGGCTCGGGCTCCTTGCCGCGGCCCATCTTGTCGACGATGCGCAGGACGACGGTCCCGCCGCCCGCCTCACCCTCGTACGCCACGAACTCCGCGGTCTGCGGCTTGCCTTGGAGGGAGCGGTACACCTTGGTGCGCTCGCCGAGGTGCGGCCGGTCGTCCGTGCGGACGGTGACCAGGGGGCGCGGCCGGGGGCTCTTGGCGTCGTTGTACGCCATCACGACCTCCGTCACCTCCCCGGCGAAGGCCTCGCCCGCGAGCCGGCGGCCCGCCATCACCAGGGGATCGTCGAGGGCCTCCTGGGCGTCGAGGCGGGCCTGTTCGCGCTCGCGGGTGGCGAGTTTGTTGGCCGCGGTGACCGCGTCGTCCACGCGGGGCTGCGGCGGTTCGCCCGCCGTCACGCGGTCGCGGTGGCCGGTGAACGACCAGCGGTCGCGGGTCCACCGCTCGGCGGCGCGCGGCGCCTCGGGGAGCGTGCACAGGGCGTCGAGGCCGCGCCAGACGGCGTCCCAGGTGGGGCGGGTCCTGCTCTCGATCAGGGCGTGGATCTCCCGCTCGGCGCCGGTCAGCAGCGCGAGCCGCTCGTCCGCCTCGACGCCGTCCTCGGCGGCCGCCAGCGCGGTCCGCGCGCGGTCGTACCGCTCGATGGCAGGGGCCAGCAGGTCGTTGTCGAACGCCGGGTCGGTGGCCGGGCCCGCGGGCGGGCACAGCAGCTGGCCGTCCCGGTCGCGGGCGAGTTCGGCGCGGCGGGCCGCCGCGGCGCCGGACGTGCCGCCGGGCGCCTCGATCCAGGCGAGCAGGGCGCCCAGGTGCTGGTCCTCCAGGCTGGACTGCCCGGTGGCCCAGTGCCGGGAGAGCAGCTCGGTCATGGCGGCGAGCAGCGACGAGCCGGGCACCCGGGCGCGCTCCCCGTAGTGCGTCAGCCAGCGGCCGAGGAGGGGGACGCGGGCCGGGGCGGGGTAGGGCGCGTCGGGGTCCTGCTCGGCGGTGCGGCGAAAGCGCATGGAGCGGCCGAGGAGCCGGACGAACTCGATGCCGGCGCGGCTCGGCACGATGATCTGCGGGGCGTCCGCGCAGAGTTCGACCTCGACCTTGACGCGCTTGCCGGTCTCCGGGTCGGTTTCGTTGCGCTCGGCGGCCTCGACGTCCTGCGCGAAGGAGTCCACGTACGGCAGGACGACCTCGGCGAGCTCCGCGAGGAAGGCGAAGCGCAGGTCGCGGTCGCGCGGCTGCGGGACGGTGAGGAGCCGCGGCGAGGTCCGCTCGGTCCCGACAAGGGCACCCAGCGGCGCACCCGTCTCACCGGCGGTGGTGAGCGGCACGAGAACGAGGGGCCGCTGCGAGATATGCCGATGCCGCACGGTGGCCCGCACCTGCGCCCGCCCGGAGGAGACAGCTTCGAGCCGAGCAAGACTGTCGATCAGAGACACGGAACCCCTTCCGGAGAATAGGGCGGGTGGGTGGGGAAAATCCGCCGCGAAGCGGCAGGACAGTAAGCCGCGACACAACGGACGCCCCACCCGGCCGAGGCGCGGCACGGCACGACGCGGCTCAGCAAGAGAATCCCCCCAAGGCGCCCCCGCCAGAAACCGCCTCACGCCGCAGCACCGCCGCCCTCCGCAGCGCCGCCACCGCCGGATCCGCCGGGTCGCCCGCCGCCCCCGAGGCCGCCGCGAGGACGTCCTCGACCTGCGTCAAGCCGCCGAGGTCGCCCCGGATCGACCGCCCCAGGGACGTCACGTCGCCGCGCTCGCGGGCCCGCTCCCGGCAGTGAAAGGCCAGCTCGCAGGCGGCCAGGCACTCGGGGGCGTACGTCGCGGGGACCGACTCGACCGCCGCGGTCAGCTCGTCGGCGGGCCGCCGTACGTCGAAGGTGGTGCCCTCAGGGAGCTCCGCCGCGATGTCCTCGACCCGAGTCAGCCGCTCCAGCTGCCTGCGGGTCACCGACAGCTGCTTGCGGACGTCGATCGCGGACGCCGTCGGCAGGTTCGAGAAGTCCTTGGGGCAGACCAGGAGCACCTGGTGCCGGACGCGCGGGGCCGGGTCCAGGCGCGCCGCCACCCCCTCCAGGGCCAGCACGTACACCGCGGCCTGGCGCGCCGCCGCGCCCACCTTCGCCGCGTCCGCCGAGCCGTCGATCATCGGGAAGGACTTGATCTCGACGACCGTCCAGGTGCCGTCCGGCTGGACCACCACCGCGTCCGGCTCCAGGAAGGCGGGCGTGCCCGCGACCTCCAGGGCCAGCATCGGGTGGTCGAGCAGCGTCCAGCCGCCGGACGCGGTGGCCTCGCGCAGGGCGAGCGCCGTACGCGCGGCGCGGCCCTCGGGGCCGGCCGCCGACAGGTCGGGCACGGCGGCCTCGCCCGCCACCGGCTCGGGCCCGCCGCCGAGACCGGCGTGGGTCAGGCGCAGCAGCTCCGCGCCGCCGTCGGCCTTGACCCGCGCCTCGAAGGCGTTGCCCCGCACGAACGCGAACTGGGACTGGCCGAAGCCGGAGGCGGCGCCGAGGGACTGCGCGAGCGCCGTCTTGTCCACCCCCGCGCCGTCGAGCAGCGCACGACGCCGGCACCCGGGGTTGGCCGCGAGGGCGGCGAGGGCGCGGGCGTCCAGCGGCCGCGCGGGCAGGTCGGCGCCGCGCAGCTCAGTGAGCCTTGCCCAAGCTCTCGACTTCGCTCGGGCGGGGGAGCCCCCATCCCGCGGCGCCGTCCCCGGCGTCGGCGGGGTGGCCTGCGTCGGCAGGCCGGGCACTCGACTCGGCGCCGGGGGCGGCGGCACTCTGCTTGCGCTGTCGGGGAATTCGCTCACCCGTCGAAGTCTGGCACCCGGCACCGACAAATGAGGACTCTGGGGCGGGCGAGGTCGCCGAGGAGGACAGGAAACGCTCCCGCAGCCGGTCCATCACCGGCTCCGCGAGCCGCTGCACGGGCCGCACGAGGAGCAGTCCGACGCCCATCACGGCGCAGCCCGCGAGCGCGTCGAAGAAGTAGTGGTTGGCGGTGCCCATCACCACGAGCGTCGTGATGAGCGGGTAGCCGACGGCGGCCACCTTGGACAGCGGCGAGCGCCCGCAGCGCCACAGCATCACGCCGCACCACAGCGCCCACCCGACGTGCAGGCTGGGCATGGCCGCGTACTGGTTCGTCATCCCGCCGAGGCCGCGGGGCGCGCTCGCCTCGCCGCCCCACCAGCCGAAGTCGCTGTACTGCGCCATGGTGTCGACGAAGCCGTGGCCCTTGCTCAGCAGCCGGGGCGGACAGGTCGGCAGCAGCGTGAAGCCGATCAGGCCGATCATGGTGGAGATCATCAGCCACGCGCGTGCGGCGCGGTAGTGGACCGCGCGGCTGCGGAACAGCCAGATCAGGACGGCCGGCGTGACGAGGTAGTGCAGCGAGGCGTACCAGAAGTCGGCGGGGACGCCGATCCAGGAGTTGGCGGTGAAGAGCCGGTTCAGCGGGCTCTCCGCGTTGAGCCGCAGGAACTGCTCGGCCTTGAGGATCCCCACGCCGTGGTCGACCGCCTCGGCGACGTCACCGCGGACGATCAGCCGGCCGGCCGAGTACGCGGCGTACACCAGGACGATCAGCGGCAGCTCGGTCCACCAGCGGAGCCGGTGTCCGGTTATGCCCGCGGTGCCCGGCACGTCGGTCTTCGGCATCCGGTCGGTCCCCCATCGTCTCTGTTCATGCGGCGTACGCCGCCGCATCACTTTACGGCGCGCGCGAAGGCCGTCGAGGAGTCCCCCGGCCGTCTAAGACGCAGAGATCGGCGAGCGGGTTGCCAGGGACGGCCGGTGTCCGCTCCAGGGTGGGTGATGATGGAGGGGGCGGGCCACCACAGTCCGCAAAAAGCAGCAAAAGTCCCGTCGGTGCAGGTGACGGGGCGGTTACGCGTAGGAGTTGGAGAGAGCTCATGGCACCCCGCATCCTGCTGGCCCGGCACGGCCAGACGGAATGGTCGCTGTCCGGGAAGCACACCGGCAGGACCGACATCCCCCTCCTGGAGGAGGGCCGTCGCGGCGCCAAGCTGCTGGGCGAGCGGCTGCACCGGGCGCCCCTGGGCGGCCTCCCGGACGTCGAGGTGCGCACGAGCCCGCTCTCCCGCGCGCGGGAGACCTGTGAGATCGCCGGCTTCGGCGACCGGGCGAGCACCTGGGACGCGCTGATGGAGTTCGACTACGGCGGGTACGAGGGCATGACCCCCGCCGACATCCAGGCGGTCCGCCCCGGCTGGTTCATCTGGCGCGACGGCGTCCCCGCGGGCGAGACCCTGGGGCAGGTCGCCGCGCGCGCGGACGAGGTCGTCGACTGGGCCAGGAGCGCCGACCGCGATGTCCTGGTCTTCGCGCACGGCCACATCCTGCGCGTCATCGCCGCCCGCTGGTTGGGCTCCGGCATCGAGTTCGCCGCCCGCGTCCGCCTCAACCCGACGTCCCTGTCGGTCCTCGGCTGGGCCTACGGAGAGCCCGCCATCGAGTCGTGGAACGAGACGGGCCACCTGTTCTAGCAACCTCGGCCTGTACGTCTACTGGGCCCGTACGTCTGCACATCCCGTACGTCTACACGGCGCGGGGCAGCCCGGCGTGCCCCTCCAGGAAGTCGTTCACCTCGGGGACGCCGCGGTGCGGAAGCAGCACCCGCGCGGTCGCGGCCAGTATCGACTGGATGCGGGACGACTGCACCTCGCCGAGGAGCGCGAGCACCCGAAGTCCCGCCCGCGCGGCCTCGTCGGGGCGGCCCGCGCGAGCCAGGTCGTCGGCGAGCTCGGCGGTGTAGAGCGCGATGTTCCTGGTGAACTGCGGGGTCTGCGCGGCGGCGGTGGTCGCGGCGAGCCGCGCGTGCCCGGCGGCCCGCGCCCACTCGCCCAGCGCCGACCAGCACTGCGCCTCAAGACCCGCGAGCTCGGCGGGCCCGTAGAAGGTCATCCACTCCGGGTCCTCGTCGCGGGCGCCGCGGTCGAAGAGGCCGTGGGCGCGCGAGAGCGCCTGTTCGCACCCCGCGCGGTCGCCGAGCCCCGCCCAGCCGCCGGCCTCCCGCAGCGCGAGCAGCGAGAGCAGCCGGGGCGAGCCCAGCCCGCGGGCGGCGTGCGTGGCCGCCTGCGCCGCCCGTACCGCCTCCCGGGGGCGCCCGGCGTCCCGTGCGAGGAACGCCGTGTTGCAGAAGGCGTGCGCCTCCAAGGCGGCGTCCCCGGAGACCCGGGCCGTCGCGAGGGCCTCGGCGTAGTGCGAGCGGGCGTCGCCGAAGCGGCCCGAGTCGTGTGCCAGCCACCCCACGGAGATGGCGAGTTCACCGGCGCCGGCGTGCAGCCGGTCCGAGGTGGACTGCCGGGTGGTGGTGCCCGCGTCGAGCAGGGCGTAGGCGGTGCGCAGCGGCGCGGCGGCCCGCCGGTAGAGGCCGTCGGCGCCGTGCCGGTCGTCGAGCAGCCTGATCCTGCGCACGGCCGTCTCGACCGCGCGGGCCTCGGCGTCCCCGACGCGGCGCCCGCGCAGGGCGGCCGCCTCCGCCGGGCCGCCCAGGGTGAGCCCGATGGGCCCGAGGGCGGCCACCACGGTGGCCGTGGAGCCGGTCATGAACGCGCGACGCTGCACGTCGCTCTCCTCGTGGGTCTGGACCGCGTACGGATCACAGGCGCGGGGGTCGGACCCGGTCGGATGGGACTCGTACAGGTGGATGGTGGTCGCTGGTACGGGTGTTGGTGGGGTGGGCGGGACAGGTGCGACAGGTGGGGCGGGTGGGGACTCGGCGCGCACCCCTCTTCCGCGCACCAGGGCGCGGGGGGCGAACCCCAGGTCCGTCAGGGTCCGGCCGGGGAACATGTGCAGGAACACGCGTTCGTAGGCGTAGTTGGGGCAACGGATCTCACCCGCCTCCACGCGCCCGATGTACCGCGCGTCGCAGCAGACCCGCTCGCCGATCTCGCGGGCGGCCCGCCGCACCGCCGCGGCGAACTCACCCGGCGAGCGCTGTCCGCGGAGTCGGCGGAAGGCAAGGTTCGGTCGTGGGGACTGAGTTGACGATGCCATCGGTGACGACGCCATGGCCGGACCCTCTCGTGCGGAGCGTGCCGGAACGTGCCCACGCTCGCGCACCGGGTGTCACACCCGCGCACGGGATCTCGCGGGGCCACCCTGTTCCGGCGGAGCACGAACGTACCCGCTGTGACCGGTCGGCCACACGGTGTTTGGCTACAAACCGGATATCTCACCCACGATCCGCCATGAACTGCCATCCTTTGCGGCGGCGAGCCGCAGTGCCTGTTGACGCCGACCCGCGTTGAACCATGAGGAGCGGGAGCCAGGCGGTCCCCGCACTGCGAGGAGGGGTCCCCTTGTTGGAGATCGGCACGGAGAACGGCGACTCCCGTACGAACGGCAGGTACCCGGCGGTGCGCGGCGGCGTGTCCCCGGCATCCCTGACCACGGCGCGGCACCGGCCCACCCCGGACGCCAGCGCCCCGCCCGCCCCCGCCCCCTGCGACGACGAGTGCTGCGACCTGGTGACGGTCCCGGCCCGGCAGGGACTCGAAGCGGTCGACATCCTGCGCCGCGGCGCAGCCGACACCATCGGGCCCGTGCTGCACGACGGTGGCGGCGACACCCTCGGCTTCCTGGTTCCGCCCGGCACCGCGGACGGCTGGGACCTGCCGGGCAGCGCCTGCACCCAGACCTTCGGCCGCGGCCTGAGCGTGTACGCGGGACCCGCCCCCGGCCCCAGCGGCCCCGTCGTCCCCGACCCGCCGGTCGCCGGCACCGGCTGGCTGCTGCCGCCCGACGGCGAGAGCGACCCCGTCACCGACCCGGCCGTCCTGCGCGCCGCCCTCGGCCAGGCCGCCCGCACCATCGAGGCCGCCGACAGCTGCCGCTGACCCCCGGCGCCGCCATCCACCGGCCCGCGCGCCCCCTCCAGTACTCTCCGCCGTCCCGCCGCACGCGCCCCCCCGCCCCGGCCCGCGCACCCCCTCCCGCCCTCTCTGCCGTCCCGCCCGCACCCGCACCCCGCGCCGGCCCGCGCGCCCGCTCCCGTACCCGCCGCCGCGCCCCCGCACCCGTGCTCCGAGCCCCGCTCCGGCCCGCTCCCGCCCCCTCCGCCGGGCCGCCGCCCCCGCACCCCCCGATAATGGTCGGATGGCAAGGAACAAGCGGGCCCGGGAAGCGCGGGAAGCCGTGGTCGAGGACGTCGACGGCGGGCTCGCCGAGCTCATGCCGGACCGGGACAGGCCGCGCGCCTGGACGCTGCTCGTGGACGGCGCCCCGCAGTCCCACGTCGACCTCGACGACCCCGCGTACCTCGACTTCGAGTACCAGCGCAGGCTCGGCCACATCGCCGACCTCGTCGCCCCGCCCGGCAAGCCGATTCACGCCCTGCACCTCGGCGGCGGCGCCTTCACCCTCGCCCGCTACATAGCCGCGACCCGCCCCCGCTCCACCCAGCAGGTCGTCGAGCGCGACACCGCGCTCGTCCGGCTCGTCCGCCGCGAACTGCCGCTGGACTCCCAGGCCCGGGTCCGGGTGCGCGCCGCCGACGCCCGCGAAGGGCTCGCGAAGATCGCCGACGGCTGGGCCGACCTCGTCATCGCCGATGTCTTCAGCGGCGCCCGCACCCCCGCCCACCTCACCAGCACCGAGTTCCTCACCGACGTCCGCAGGGTCCTCAGGCCCGGCGGGTACTACGCCGCGAACCTCGCCGACGGCCCGCCGCTCGCGCACCTGCGCGGCCAGATCGCCACCGCCGCCGCGCTCTTCCCCGAACTCGCGCTCGCCGCCGACCCGGCCGTCCTGCGCGGCCGGCGCTTCGGCAACGCCGTCCTGCTCGGCTCCGACCAGGCGCTCCCGGTCGCCGAGCTGACCCGCCGCTGCGCGAGCGACCCACACCCCGGCCGGGTCGAACACGGCCGGGGCCTCACGGACTTCACCGGCGGAGCGGCGGCGGTCACCGACGCCGGCGCGGTGGCCTCACCCGCGCCGCCCCCGTCGGTCTTCCGCTGAGCCGGCCCGGTCCGGGCGAAGGGCCCCGGGCTCAGGACTTCTCGATCTCCACCCGCGGCTCCGTGTCGTGCCAGGTGCAGAAGACCGAGACCTGGGCCGCGCCCCCGGTGAAGTCCACCCGGATCCACTTGTCCTGCTTCCACGTCTGCACGGACCAGCCGGCCGCAGGGGTCGCGGAGACCAGCGTCGCGGAGTCCTTGCCGAGGTCGAGGACGACCCGGCCGCCGGTGGTGTTGTAGCTCTTCACCGTGCCCGTGCCCGCACGCGTCGGAGGCGGCGGCGAGGACTTCTTGGAATGCCCTGTTCCGGTTGAATCCTTTGATTCGGTCGATTTCGGCGACGTGGACGACTTGGGCGGCTCGGCGGACTTCGACGGCTTGTCGGAGGGGGACGACGGGGTGCGGTGGGTCGACGAGGCGAGCGGCTCCGCGCGGTCGGGGCCGCCGTCGTCGGCCGTCAGCGGCAGGGCGCGCGGCGGGTCGTAGGCCGTGCCCGCCATCACCGTGTGGACGCCCCACCAGGACAGCGTGACCGCCGCGCCCGTGGCGAGCGACCACGCGATGGTGTGTACGAGTCCTCTGTGCATCGCGGGCCATACTGCACCACGTCCCGCACACCTGTCCCGTGGGGCGGCCGGGCCCCTGACCGGCGGGGGCGGGCGCGTCCCTGGCAGGACCGCGTTCCTCCGTATGGCGTACGGTGCCGCCCATGGCAAGTGTGCTCGTCGTCGAGGATGACCAGTTCGTGCGCTCCGCCCTCATCCGGCATCTGACCGAGGCATCGCACACCGTGCGCAGCGTCGGCACCGCCCTGGAGGCGCTGCGCGAGGTCGCCCATTTCCGTTTCGACGTGGTGATCCTGGATCTCGGCCTGCCCGACCTCGACGGGTCGGAGGCGCTGAAGATGCTGCGCGGCATCACGGACGTCCCGGTGATCATCGCGACCGCCCGGGACGACGAGACGGAGATCGTCCGGCTCCTGAACGACGGCGCCGACGACTACCTCACCAAGCCGTTCTCCGTCGAGCACCTCTCGGCGCGGATGGCCGCCGTGCTCCGCCGCGCCCGCGTCAGCGCCGGCGAGGCGCCGCCCAGCAACGTGCTGCGGGTCGGCGGGCTCAGCATCGACCCGCTGCGCCGCCAGGCCGAGCTGGACGGCGCCCGCCTCGACCTGACCCGCCGCGAGTTCGATCTGCTCGCCTTCCTCGCAGGCCGGCCCGGCGTCGTCGTACCGCGCAAGGAGCTGCTCGCCGAGGTGTGGCAGCAGAGTTACGGCGACGACCAGACCATCGACGTACATCTGTCGTGGCTGCGGCGGAAGTTGGGTGAGACGGCCGCCCGGCCGCGCTATCTGCACACCCTGCGCGGGGTCGGCGTGAAGCTGGAGCCGCCGCTGCCGGAGCAGGCGCTGTGAGGTGGGCGCTCGTCAAGGTCTGCCTGGCCGTCACGACGATGGTCGTGGTGGCCTTCGCGGTGCCGCTCGGCCTGGTCGTCAAGGAGATGGCAAGGGACCGGGCGATCTCCAACGCGGAGCGGCACGGCGCGGGCATGGGCCCCACGCTCTCCATCACCACCGACCGCGCCGAGCTCACCCGCGCCGTCGCCTCCTCCGAGGCGGGCGGCGACGGGCGGATGGCGGTGTACGTGCCGGCCGTCGACGACCACCCCGCCTTCGAGGTCGGCGACCCGCGCGCCGAGGCACGGGCCGTGGAGGCCACCCGCAAGGAGGGCCGCGCGAGGACCACCGAGGTGCCCGGCGGCTTCGTCGTCCTGCAGCCGACCGCGCTTAGCTCGGGCACGGCCGTCGTGGAGATCTACGTGCCCGAGGCCGAGATCAGCAACGGCGTGACCACCGCGTGGGTGGTGCTCGCCGGTGTCGGCATCGCGCTCGTCATCGGTTCGGTGGCGGTCGCGGACCGCCTGGGCGTACGCATGGTCCAGCCGGCCAGACGTCTGGTGGGCGCCGCGCACGACCTCGGCGAGGGCAAGCTGGGGGCGCGGGTACCCGAGGAGGGGCCGACCGAACTGCGGCTGGCCGCCGTGGCGTTCAACTCGATGGCCGACCAGGTGGTCCAACTCCTCGCCAACGAACGGGAGCTGGCGGCCGACCTCTCGCACCGGCTGCGCACCCCGCTGACCGTGCTGCGGCTCAACGCGGCCTCGCTCGGCGAAGGGCCCGCGGCCGAACAGACCCGCACCGCGGTCGAGACGCTGGAGCGCGAGGTCGACACCATCATCCGCACCGCGCGGGACGCCAAGCCGCAGACGGCGACGGTCGGCCCCGGCGCGGGCTGCGACGCGGCCGAGGTGATCCGGGACCGGATGGCCTTCTGGTCGGCGCTCGCCGAGGACGAGGGGCGCGAGGTCCGGGTCGCGGGCCTCGACCGGCCGGTCCGCATCCCGGTGGCCCGCACCGAACTGGTCGCCGCGCTCGACGCGTTGCTCGGCAACGTCTTCCGGCACACCCGCGAGGGCACGGCCTTCTCGGTCGACGTGCACAGCGGGGAGGACGCGGTGATCGTCCTCGTCTCCGACGCGGGGGCCGGCATCGCCGACCCCGAGGCCGCGCTCGCCCGGGGCACCGGATCGGGCGAGGACGGCTCCACGGGGCTCGGCCTCGACATCGTGCGGCGTCTCGCCGAGTCGACGGGCGGCGACGTCCGGATCGGCAGCTCGGTGCTGGGCGGCACGGAGGTCCGCATCTGGATCCAGCGCGACGCGCGCCGCCCGGCCGACGTCCGCCGGGGCCACCGCGGGGACGCGGTACGCCGACGCAGGCGCACCCCCACCCCGAGCTGACGGCCCGCGCGGCCGTCATCCGCCCCACCGAGGGGAACTGCCACCCCTTTTCGGCCCGCTGGGACGCGCCGCTCACCCACCCGGCCTCAGCGCCGCGCGGCCAGATCCAGCGTCCACCACGGCCCGCCGGAGCCGCGCGTCACGCCGACGCCCGCGTCCGTGTAGGGGCAGGAGAGGACGACGGCCCGATGGGAGGGACTGCGCATCCACGCCCTGACGGCTGCCTCCGGGGTGCGCGGACCGGCCGCGATGACCTCGCCGGCCCGGCGCGGCCGGTAGCCGGCCTCCCGCATCCGCTCCAGCGGCCGGCTGCCGTCGGTCCCGACGTGGGTGAGCCGCTCGTGGTCCGACATGTCGGCGCTGTGCTCCCTGGCGGACCGGCTGAGCGAGGCCCGCAGCCGTACGGGAGCGCAACCGGCCCCGGCGCGGTGCCGGTTGATCTCCGCGACGACGTGGGCGGACGATCCCGCCCGGAACGCGGGGTGCCCCTCGGGGGCGGCGAGCGGCGTCGACCAGGGCGGGGCCTCGGCCGACGGCTCGTACGGGGCCGGCGGGGGCCAGTCGGGTGGTGACGGTTCGGCCGCCGCCGCCGACGGGCAGGCCAGCATGGCGGCGAGGAGGAGGACGAACCCTCCGGCGGGCACTGCTCTGCGCGTTCCGGTCATGATTCCCTTTCCCGCAGGTGAGGCCATTGTGGTGAAAACACCCATTTTCATTCCTGGGCCCCCGTCTGTCCTGCTGAAGACGCACAGGCCATTTCGGGCTCTCCGGGCCGCGATCTTTAATCGGCCCCCATCCCTTCCTTAAGCGCGCCCTAAGATCCTCAACCCGCGTCCCGCATGGGCGTTTTGTCGGTTCCGGCGCGGCTAGCGTGCTGCCGCACCCCCACCCCCGTACAGCTAAGGCAGGCACGCGATGAGCAGCACGCACCGGCGCACGGTGAGCACCCGTTCCAAGGTCATAGGAGGGCTGGTCGCCGCCTCTCTCGTCGGCGGCGGCGCCTTCCTCTTCTCCGGGACGGCCCTCGCGACCAAGGCCCCCACCGGGAAGACGCCCGCGCAGGCCGGAGCGGCGAAGGACGCGGCGAAGGACGGCGCCAGGTTCGCGCCCTTCGTCGACACCTCCCTCGCCCCGGCCTACGACCTCGTGGACACGGCGAAGAAGACCGGCGTCAAGGAGTTCAACCTCGCCTTCATCACCTCCGGCGGCGGCTGTGAGCCGCTGTGGGGCGGCACGACCGGGCTCGGCGACGACAAGGTGGCCGCGCAGATCGGCGACCTGCGCGCCGCGGGCGGCGACGTCCGCGTCTCCTTCGGTGGGCAGGCCGGCTCCGAGCTCGGCCTGAAGTGTGACAGCGCGGACGCGCTGGCGAAGGCGTACGGCAAGGTCGTCGACGCCTACAAGCTGACGAAGGTCGACTTCGACATCGAGGGCGCCGCCCTGCCGGACACCGCGGCCAACACCCGCCGCGCCGAGGCCATCGCCACCCTGCAGAAGCAGCACCCGGACCTGAACGTGTCGTTCACGCTGCCCGTGATGCCCGAAGGGCTCACCCAGCCCGGCGTGGACCTGCTCGCCGACGCCAAGAAGAACGGCGTGCGCATCGACGCGGTGAACGTCATGGCCATGGACTACGGGGCCTCGTACAGCGGCGACATGGGCACGTACGCCGTGCAGGCCGCCACCGCCACGCAGAAGCAGATCAAGTCCGCGCTCGGCCTCTCGGACGAGGCCGCGTGGAAGGCCGTCGCCGTCACCCCGATGATCGGCGTCAACGACGTCGCGACCGAGGTGTTCAAGACCGACGACGCCGACCAGCTCGTGACCTTCGCCAAGGACAAGGGCATCGGCTGGCTCTCGATGTGGTCCTCGACCCGCGACAAGGCCTGCGAGGGCGGCGCGTCGGGCTCCGCGCAGCCGACGTGCTCGTCGATCGAGCAGGAGCCGCTCGCGTTCACGAAGGCGTTCGCGGCGTACAAGTGAGCCGGCGCCCCGGCCGGACCTCCCCCCACCCGGCCGGGGCACCACCCCGCTCGGTCCAGGCTCAGTCCAGCGTCGGGCTCGGCGGCAGCTCGCCGGCCGCGGCGACCTTCGCGTACCAGTGGGCGCTGGACTTCGGGGTACGGGCCTGCGTCGCGTAGTCGACATAGACCGCGCCGAACCGCTTGCTGTAGCCGTACGCCCATTCGAAGTTGTCGAGCAGTGACCAGAGGTAGTACCCGCGCACGTCCGCGCCCGCGGCGATCGCCTCCCGCACCGCGGTGAGGTGGCCGTGCAGATAGCGGATGCGCTCGGGGTCGTGGACCTGACCGCCCGCGCCCGGCACGTCGTCGAAGGCCGCGCCGTTCTCCGTCACGTAGAGCGGAAGGCCGGGGGCCTGGGCGGTGTAGTCGAGCAGGAGGTCCTTGAGGCCGGTCGGGTCCACCGGCCAGTCCATGGCGGTGAGTTCACCGGGCGCCCGGTGGAAGCTGACGTGCTCGTCGGCGCCCGGCCAGGGGGAGTGGCTGCTCGCGCCGTGACCGTCGGCGCGCTGCCGGTCCACCGCGTCGGCGGGGGCGGCCGAGACGACCGCGGGGGCGTAGTAGTTGATGCCGAGGAAGTCCAGCGGGTGGTGGGCGATGCGCAGGTCGTTGTCGCCGACGAACGACCAGTCCGTGATGGCGGCGGTGTCCGCCAGCAGATCGTCGTCGTACGCGCCACGCAGCATCGGCCCGGTGAAGACGCGGTTGGCCAGCGCGTCGATCCGGCGGCGCGCGTCCTGGTCGGCGGGGGACGGGGTGAGCGGGCGCACCGCGCTCGGGTTGAGGCTGACGCCGATCCGGGCGCGGCCCGGCAGACCGTCGCGCAGCGCCTGTGCGCCCAGGCCGTGGGCGAGGTTGAGGTGGTGGGCCGCGCGCAGGGCGGCGGCGGGGTCGGTGCGGCCCGGTGCGTGCACCCCCGAGCCGTAGCCGAGGAACGCGCTGCACCACGGCTCGTTGAGCGTCGACCACATCTCCACGCGGTCACCGAGCGCGCCGGCGACGATCCCGGCGTACTCCGCGAAGCGGTGGGCGGTGTCCCGCTCCGGCCAGCCGCCGCCGGCCGCCGAGCCGCTGGGGAAGGCGTCCTCCAGCTCCTGCGGCAGGTCCCAGTGGTAGAGGGTCACCATCGGCTGGATGCCGTGCGCGAGCAGCTCGTCGACGAGCGCGCGGTAGAAGTCGAGCCCGCGCTGCACGGCGGGCCCGCGCCCGGTGGGCTGCACCCGCGACCACGACACCGAGAAGCGGTACGCGGACAGGCCCAGGTCCGCCATGAGCCGCACGTCGTCGCGCCACCGGTGGTAGTGGTCGACGGCGACGTCCCCGGTGTCACCGCCGAGCACCTTGCCCGGCGTGTGGCTGAAGGTGTCCCAGATGGAGGGCGTGCGCCCGTCCTCCCGCACGGCTCCCTCGATCTGGTACGCGGCGGTCGCGGCGCCCCACAGGAAGCCGGGCGGAAAGGTCGGGTCGGCGGAGGTCGGGTTCACGGAGGTCAGAGACATAGGAGCGCTCCCATGGGTGGTACGGAAGGGGGAGGTGCGGGGAGTCGATGAGGGGGCGGGCGACGGGCCGGTCGTACGAGGGCCGGAGGCGGGGGCATCCGCTCGGCCGGGGAGCGGCTCAGCCCTTGACCGCGCCCTGCATGATGCCGCCCACGATCTGCTTGCCGAACAGCACGAAGGCGAGCAGCAGGGGCAGCGTGCCGAGCAGCGCGCCGGCCATGATCACGGACTGGTCGGGGATATTCCCCATGCCGAGCCCGGCGAGGGCCACCTGCACGGTCGGCTCACCCCCCTGGGTCAGGGCGATGATCGGCCAGAAGAAGTCGTTCCACGCCATGACGAAGGTGAGCATGGCGAGGACGGCCATCGCGGGGCGGGCGGCCGGGAAGACGACGTGCCAGATGACGCGCCAGCTGTTCGCCCCGTCCATCCGGGCCGCCTCTATCAGCTCGGTGGGCAGCGCCTCCTTGAGGTACTGCCGCATGAAGAACACCCCGAACGCGCTGACCAGGGTGGGCAGCACGACGGACTGCAGCTGGTCGGTCCAGCCGAGCTTTGCCACCACCATGAACAGGGGGACGACGCTGAGCTGGGGCGGCACCATCATCGTGCCGATCACCAGGAGCAGCAGGAAGCCGCGGAAGCGGAAGCGGAGCTTGGCGAAGGCGAAGCCGGCCAGGGTCGAGAAGAGCACGGTGCCGACGGTGATGGAGCCCGCCACCACCAGCGTGTTGAGCAGGGCCGTGCCCATGTGGGCGTCGGTCCAGGCGATCTCCAGGTTCTTGAAGAGATTGCCGCCGAACCAGAAGGGAGGGGGCGTCTGGGCGAGCCGCGTGTTGTTGCGCGAGGCCGCGACGGCGGTCCACACCAGCGGGAAGAGCGAGCCGACGGTGAACAGGATCAGCACGGCGTACGTCAGTCTGCCGCCGTGGAGCTGGCGTCCGGCCCCCCGCTTGCCCTTGGCCCCCTTGTTCCCCTTGCCGGTGGACAGAGTGGTGGTCACGTCATCCCCTCACACGCTCTTGCGGATCCGGCTGCTGATGGCCCAGTTGACGAGGCCGATCAGCACGAGAATCAGGAACATCGTCCAGGCGATCGCCGAGGACCGGCCGAGGTGCTGGTTGAACCAGCCCTGCTCGTAGAGGTAGAGCCCGAGCGTCTGGAACTGGTGCTCGGTGCCTCCGGTGGGGCTCGCGCCCTGGCTGAACAGCAGCGGCTCACCGAAGAGCTGCGTCGCGCCGATCGTGGAGACGACACAGGTGAACAGGATCGTCGGCCGCAGCGAAGGGATCGTGACGTGCCGGAACTGCTGCCAGCGGCTCGCGCCGTCCAGCGCCGCCGACTCGTACAGGTCGTGCGGGATGGCCTGCATCGCCGCGAGATAGATGAGCGCGTTGTAGCCGGTCCACCGCCAGATCACGATGGAGGAGACGGCGAACTGCGCCGACCAGTCGCCGTTCTGCCAGTCGACGGCGTCGACGCCGACCAGGCCGAGCCCCCAGTTGATCATGCCGTGGTCGGTGCGGCTGAACATCAGCACGAAGACCAGGGTCGCCGCGGCCACCGAGGTGGCGTACGGCGTGAGGATCGCGACCCGGAAGAACATCGAGCCGCGCAGCCGGTAGTTGAGGAGGTGGGCCAGGCCGAGCGCCATCAGGAGCTGGGGCACGGTCGAGAGGAGCCCGATGGTGAAGGTGTTGCCCAGCGCGTTCCAGAAGAACTCGTCGCCCCAGAGGCGGGTGAAGTTGCGCATCCCCACCCACTCCATGTCGGTGGGGGTGCCGAGCTCCACGCGGTGCAGCGAGGCCCACCCCGTATAGAGCAGGGGGAAGAGGCCGAAGGCGATGAAGAAGAGGAAGAAGGGGGAGATGAGGGCGTAGGGACTCCACTTGACGTCCCAGCGGTAACGGCGGCTGCGCCGTGCCCGGCGGCGTTCCTCCGGGTCCACGGGGCGCGCGGTGGCCTCGGTGCGGGGGACCGCGCCCTCCCCGTGGGAGGGCGCGGCGGTGGTGGCGTCGCTGGTCATCCCGGTCACTGGTCCAAAGCGTTGTCGATCGTCTTCACGGCCTTGTCCCAGGCCTCGTCGGGAGCGGTTCCCTTCTGGTCGACGCCGAGCATCCCGGTGTCGGCCAGGTACTGGGAGATGATTCCGTCCTTGGGGCCGATGGGCTGGACCGGCACGCCCTCGGCGGCGCGGGAGAAGATCCGGCCCACGGGCGCGTTGCCGAAGTAGGGGTTCTTGGCGCCCTTCACCTCGGGCAGGTCGTACGCGGCGTCGGCGCTCGGGAAGCTGGCCCGCTGGTCGAAGAGGGTGGCGAGCTGCTTGGGCTCGGTCAGCCAGGCGGCGAGCTTCGCGGCCTCCTCCTTGTTCTTGCCGGCCTCGGGCACGGTCAGGAAGGAGCCGCCCCAGTTGCCGGGCCTGGGGGAGGGGGCGACGTCCCACTTGTCCTTGCCGCCGGACCCGGCCTTGTCCTTGATGTAGCCGAGCATCCAGGGCGGGCAGGTGATGGAGGCGAACGAGCCGTTGGAGATGGCCTGGTCCCAACTGGGCTGGAACTGCTGGAGCTTGGCGGTGAGGCCGGCCTCGGCGAAGTCGGCGGCGAGGTCCCAGCCCTCCTTCACCGTGGCGCTGTCCTTGTAGATCAGCTCGCCGTCCTTGTCGTAGAACTTCTCCTTGCCCGAGGCGTGCACGGCGGCCATCACGCCGGTCGCGCCGTCCACGAAGGAGGTGCCCTTGGGCGCCTTGGCCTGGTAGCGCTTGCCCGCCGCGAGGTACTTCTTCCAGTCGCCGGCCCAGAGCTTGCCGACCTCCTCGCGGTCGGTGGGCAGGCCGGCCTTCTTGAAGAGGTCCTTGCGGTAGCAGATGCCGGTCGGGCCGATGTCGGTGCCGAGCGCGATGGTCTTGCCGTCCTTGCTGGTGCCCTGCTGCCACTTCCAGTCCAGGAAGTCGTTCTTGTCGACGCCGTCGACCTTGCCGAGGTCCATCAGCTTGGCGGAGTGCGTGGTGGTCAGCTCGGCGATGTTGCCGACCTCGACGGCCTGGATGTCGGAGAGGCCGCTGCCGCTGCTGAGGTGGGTGAGCAGGGCGGGCCAGTAGTTCTCGTTGCGCTGCACGGAGTTCTGTTTGATCTTGATGTCCGGGTGGAGCTTCTCGTACTCCTTGTAAAGACCGGCCTCCTGGAGGCCGAAGGCACCGAAGACGCCGATCGTGAGCGTCGTCTTGCCCTTCCCCCCACCACCGCCTCCGCCGCCCGAGGAGCCCCCGGCGTCGTCTCCGTCGTCGGCGCAGCCGGCCAGCAGCCCTGCGGCCAGAGCGGTGACGGCCGCGAGGACGGTCACCCTGCGGTATGTGCGAGTCCTGTGGCGCATTACGTCCTCCTCGTGCCCCTGACGTGCCGACCGCCCTCGGCCAACTCGACGGCTGTGACTGCGAGTTGAAGAGTCGAACGCGGGCGGGGGACGTGCGGGTCGGGTAAAAGCCGAGTACGGTGGGAGCGCTCCCATGTGTGATGCCTTGAAGAGTCGCGGCTCTCCGCGGGGGTGTCAAGGCAGCGGACGCCAAGAGTTGAAGGCATTGGTTTTGGCGTCCGCGGTGCGTCGGCCCCGGTGGTTGCCCGGTGTCCGACCCGCGTTTGTCCGGCGGGGGCCGGCCGGCGGGCGGGTCGTGGACCGGCTGTTAGATTCGCGTCGACGGGAGGCACGATGGGGACTGGTCAGCCCAGGGGGCGCAGTGGTGGGCGGCCCACGCTCGAGGAGGTGGCGGCGCGCGCCGGAGTCGGCCGCGGCACCGTCTCCCGGGTGATCAACGGCTCGCCGCGGGTGAGCGAGCACACCCGTGCGGCGGTCGAGGAGGCGGTGGCGGAGCTCGGATACGTCCCGAACACGGCGGCGCGGGCGCTGGCCGCGAACCGTACGGACTCCATCGCGGTCGTCGTGCCCGAACCGGAGGCGCGGTTCTTCGCCGAGCCGTACTTCTCGGACATCATCCACGGCGTCGGCCAGGCCCTCGCCGACACGGACATGCAGCTGGTGCTGACCTTCGCGGGCGGCGACCGGGAGCGCCGCCGGCTCGCGCAGTACCTGGCCGCGCACCGGGTGGACGGCGTCCTGCTCGTCTCGGTGCACGCCGACGACCCGCTGCCCGACCTCCTCCAGCAGCTCGACACCCCCGCGGTGATCAGCGGCCGCAGGTCGGCCCACGAGACGCTGGCCTCGGTGGACTCGGACAACTTCGCGGGCGCCCGGGCGGCCGTCGCCCACCTGGTGGCGCGCGGCCGCCGCACGATAGCGACGATCACCGGCCGCCTCGACGTGTACGGTGCCCAGCGCCGCCTGGACGGCTACCGCGAGGGCCTGCGGGCCGCGGGCCACCCCGTCGACGAGACGCTGATCGTGCGGGGCGACTTCACCGAGGAGGGCGGCCGCCGTGCGATGGCCGAACTCCTGGAACGTACACCGGACTTGGACGCGGTCTTCGCGGGCTCCGACGTGATGGCGGCGGGCGCCCGGCAGGTGCTGAGGGCGGCGGGGCGCCGCATACCGCAGGACGTGGCCCTGGTCGGCTTCGACGACTCGGCCATCGCCCGCCACATGGACCCGCCCCTGACGAGCGTGCGCCAGCCGATCACGGAGATGGGCCGCACGATGACGGAGGTTCTGCTCGCCGAGATCGCGGCGCGGGGGGAGGCCGGGGGAGTCGGAGAGACGGGGCGTCGGAGTGCTGCCGGGGCCGGGGCCGGGGCCGGGGCCGGTGGCGGTGGCGGTGTCGGGTCCGGTGGGCGTCGGCAGATCGTGCTGCCGACGGAGCTGGTGGAGCGGGCCTCGTCCTGAGCCCCGTTGGGGTCCAGGGGGCGTGAAACCGGCCCGTGACCAGCCGTCACCACGCTGCGTGACGCTTCGACGTGCGCCTCGCCGCGCCGCGCCGGAAGCTGTGAGCGGGGGGCAGGAGTTCCCACTGCGAAGGAGACCCACCATGGGCATGAAGGACCAGTTCCAGGACAAGGCCAAGGCGCTCAAGGAGCAGGCCGAGAAGGCGCGAGGCGGCGCCCGGGACGAGGCGTCGGAGCGCGGCCGTCAGGCCGAGGACCGGACCCGCAAGGGCCAGGACGAGCTCCGCGACACCGCGGACGACGCGCGGGACCGCTTCCAGTCCTGACCGCGCGATCCTGGCAGGTCCTCGGCCGATGGCCAGGGCCCCAGCGTGCGCACGGTGGCGGCTGTGGCGTCCCGTGAACGCGGGGTTGTTGTGGAGCCCCGTGAATGCGTGAACGAGCCCCCGCCTCGATCGACTCGATCGAGGCGGGGGCTCGTCGTGTGTTCTCGGTTCTCAGTTGTTGACGTTGGCGCAGGTGTTGCCGGAGGCCGGGTTCAGCAGGGCGAGGACGTCCACGCCGATGCCGCAGGCGTTGACGGGGACCTCGACCGGGATCTGGACGTTGGTCCCGGAGAGGATGCCGGGGCTGTTGCCGGTCGTCGCGGTCGGGCCGTCGTCGGCCAGAGCCTGCCCGGCTCCTCCCAGAACGGTCAGACCCGACAGCAGTACGGCGGCGGTGAGAACTCGGGCACGGCGCATGGAAGACCTCCAAGGGTTCGGGAACGCGTGCGAGTCCAACTCACCTCAGTCCGGCCCAACTCGCGACCGCTGACGGCCATATGAACGACACGAGGCCCCGTGACGGGTCCAGTGACACATCCAGCGGCGTATCCCGTCGCGCACCCCGAGACGTATCCCGTCGCGCACCCCGAGACGTATCCCGTCGCGCACCGCGAGACGTATCCCGCGCAGCGCCCCACGAGCCAGCGCGGTCGCTGAACCGCCGTCACCTCGATCGGGGGCCCCGCACGGCGTCTCCGGTGGCGGGCCGCAGGAAGCGTGCATAGAACGGGAGACACACGCTCACCATGCGGGGCGAGAACGCCCGCTGAAATGGAGAAGTGACATGGCCGCTGAGCCTTACTCTGCCGCCGGGGAGACGTCCGGGCCCGGCGAACCCCTGGTTTCGACGACGCTCCACTGGGGCACCGCGCAGCTCGGCGCCCCACCCCGTGACCAGCCCGCCCCGATACCGCAGACGGCCGAACCCGGCACGCGTCCCGCCGCGGACCCCGCAGGTGACCACCCCACGGGCCACACCACTGCCCCCACGGGCCCCAATACCGCCCCCACGGGTCACACCACGGACCACGCGGGCCACGTCACCGCCCACACGGGTCACGTCGCGGGTCCGCCGGCCGGCGTCGTACTCCCGGAACGGCCGACGCACGAGCCGGACCGGCCCCCCACCGACCCCGACCGGCCTCCGCAGGAGCCGGGCCGGCCCCCGAACGCGCCGGCCGACCGACCCGCGGAACAGACGACGCCCACCCCTGACGTCGCCACCGAAGCCGATGCCGATGCCGACGACGACGCGGTGGTCGAGCTCATACGAGTCGCTGTGGTCTCCCGTCCGCTGGACGACGTCGTCGACCTGGTCACCCGCCTGGAGCAGTCGCCCGAGGAACGTGCGACCGCGCGGTCGGTCCTGCGGCTCGCGGCCGTGGCGCGCTCCGTCGAGGACGTCACCCGGCTGGTCGAACTCCTGGGCCCGCCCGAGTACCCGGCCGACCACATGGACGAGGCCATCCGGCACGCCGCCGAGGAGCGGCCCATCCCCGAGGTGAGCCGTCTCGTCCAGCTGCTCTCGCGCCCCCCGCACGACCCGCACAGCGGCGCCGAGGTGGTGCACGCGGCCGGTACGGCGCGCTCCGTCGAGGACCTGATGGAGCTGATGGACAGCCTGCGCGACCACACGGGCGACGGCTCCGCCACGCACCCCATCAACCTCGCCGCGCTCACCAGGCGGGCGCCCGCCGAGGCGGACACCTCCGCCGCGCCGGGCACGCCGGGTGCGCAGCCCGCCGGTGCCGGTCAGCCCTCGCCCGCCGTGGCGACGGCCACCACTCCGGGGCGGGGCCGCGAGCGCACCCCCGTGACGTGGCTGCGCCGGGTGGCCGGCGTGCTGTTCCTGCTCTGCGCGGCGGCCCACGTCCCGATGGACTGGTCGCACACGCCGACGGTGGGTCTCTCCGTCGCGGTCGGCGTCGCCGCCGTCTGCGCGGTGGCGGGCGTGGCGCTCTTGCTGAGCGGTTCGCCGTTCGTGGCGGTGGCGGCCACGCTGGTGGCCGGGGCCCTGACCGTGGGTCATCTGGTCGACGACCGCGTCAACTCCAAGACGCTCGGTTACGTGCTGCGGCCCGACGGGGTGGCGCCCCCGCTTCCCGCCCTGTCGGCGATGGTCGCGACGCTGGCCGCGCTCCTTGTGGTGGCGCTCACGGTGGCAGGCCTCAGGGCCGCGGCCAACCGCACCCCCGCCCCCGCCCCGCGCCGCTAGCGGCGGGAACGGGCGAGGACTGAGGGCATACCCAAGGGCCGATCCGTGCGAACGGATCGGCCCTTGGGCATTCAGGGGTGAGCGACGGCACCCTAGTGCTCGGAGCAGACGGCGCCGCTCATCAGCGAGCGGGGTTCGGCGGCTGCGGACACTCTTCGTGGACGAGGATGGTCGCGCCGCCTGCGGATACCGAGATCTTGACGTACTGCCTGCGCGGCTGTCCTTTGGTGATGGGCTCGTCACAGCGCCAGCAGAACGGCGCGCCCTCACTCATGTCCTGCGCCTGCGAGCCACGGCCATGCCGTTCGCAGTGAGGCGCTCATGGGCCCTCCTCCGACGACTTGTTGGTGTCGGCTGCCCGAGCGTGGCGGAGGACCAGGCGGGTGACCCGGAGCGCGCGTCGGATGCGTGGCGCCTCCTCGCAGTCCTCGTCGGCCCCGCAGACGCCGCACTCCAAGGTGTGCATGAGCAGGACCTCGTAGATCTCCTGAGCCTGTTGTTCCAGTTCGGCCGTCCCGAGGGTGAAGTCGGTAGAACTGCTCACTGCGGCCTCCCTTGCGCCTCGCGGGCGATGTGCACCAGGGCTGCGACCGACGGGACGGCACAGACGTCGCCGACGATGCGGGGCCGCACGGCCCAGTAGAGGCCGTACGGGCCGCGCAGATCGGGGGCGGGGATGCTGAGGAAGTGTCCGGCGCCCAGCATGGGGGCCTCGTCCGGGTAGACCCATCGCGCAGTGGGCTGCGGCGCGGTCAGTGCGTAGTACGCGTGCTGGGGACGGCTGTGGATGACCGGCCCGCAGAACAGTTCAGCCAACGTCTCGGTCACCTTCCGGAGATCGTCGGTCCCGGCGCCCGCGTGCACGGTCCGCGCGGGCAGGCGCACCGCGTTGAACCGGGTGCCGAGCGGCAACAGGGCGACGCCCCGCTCGGCCCATTCCCGATGCGCTTGGCGCGGCTCCCTCTGCGCACGTGCGAGCCAGTCGAATGCTGCTGCTTCCTTCGTCGGCGCATTCAGGTGTGCCAACGAGGTTCCTTCTACGACGTCCACGGCGGCACCACTCCCACTACGCTGAGTTGCTGGTCATCACCCTTCGACAGTAGGGAGCGGTGATCGTCGCCAGAAGTGACCGTGGGTACGGGTAAAGGCCTGCCCCCGACCGGGGCGAAGGGGCGACATGGAGCAGCACACGCGACCTACCCTGACCGGGGGTCAGGGCAAGGTGGAGCGCGGGCGAGCGGGCATCATCTCGGGGTACGTGTTCCGGGTGATCCGCGAGCAACTGGGCCTCACGCAGGACGGCTTCGCCGAGAGTTTTGGTGTCTCGGCGGACACCATCGCCGGGTGGGAATCCGGGCGACGGCCGCTGACATCGGTGCCCGTCGGGCAGATGCTCGTCCACCGGCACCGGCTGATGCACATGGGAGTGGGCCCCGAACTGCTGGCTGCCCTGGAGAGGGCCACGGAGGCGGACGTCCTTCTGGCCAGTGCCCTCGATGACGGCGCGTCCACCGATACCGGCCCGCTCGGGGCCTGGGTCATGCAGCGCGATCTCGTCGAGGTTCTGATCTGGCCGCTCAACGGAGTGGCGCCCGCGCTGATCCGAGCCCTCCCCTCACCACGGCGTGTGCGGCGCGGGCCGGTTGAGGGCTCCGGACATCCCCGCCGAGGACCGCGCTCGCTTCTTCGCCCGCATGCGCGAGACCGCAGAACAGGCACGGGGGAGCAGCAACTTTCTGTTGCGCCGCCAGGCCTTGTACCTGGCGGGATTCGACGATGAGACCGACACATCCGACTGGCTGGCCCACCAGCAGAAGCTCGTACGCCCGGATGACTGGTTGAGCCGCTGGCTCAACTCCCGGTCCGTGGCCGCGGTTGCAGCCCGCCGAGGCGACCGAGACCGGATGGCGCACTTCATCACACGCACACTCGCGGACGACGACGCTGCTGAAACTGCGAACCTCAACTACTGGGCCTACTGGATCGGCGAGACGCCACACATCCAGTTGTCGGACGACTTCATCGCTTCACCCGCCCCGGGCCCATGGCATGGGAATCGCCTGCTTGAACACCTCGTCCAGGGGCTGACACCCCGGCATGGCTTCTTTGATCTCAACGTCCACACCCTGTGGGCGCTCCTGGCGGCGCGCCCCACCCTGCTGCGCACCCCCTCAACGGCGGGGAAGGCGCTACGCGCCAGGCTCCCCGTGATGTTGGATGACTTGCAGCTCTCCGCTCGGACACGGCGGGAGCTGGAAGGCATCCGGTACGCAATCCGCCTCGCCGAGGCGTGAAAGGGGACACCGTGGCTGAGGACCTGGCGGACGTGGCCCACTTCCTGTGGGAGGCGGGCACGCTGAAGCAGGCTCGCCGGACAGGCTGGTGGATGGCGGGGGTTCGCGACCCGGAGAGCGTGGCCGAGCACTCGTGGCGCACGTCCGTCATCGCATCGGTCATCGCGACACTCGAGGGCGCGGACGCCGCCCGCGCCGCGCACCTGGCCGTCTGGCACGACAGCCAGGAATCCCGCACGGGCGACGTCAACCACCTGGGCAGGAAGTACATCGGCCGCAAGGCCGACCCGCAGGAGGTCACCGCGGACCAGACGGACGGCATGCCCGAGATCCTGCGCATCGCGGTGCGCTCAGTCGTGGCGGAATACGAGGCGCAGGAGTCACCCGAGGCCCGCTGCGCGCGAGACGCGGACAAGCTGGAGTGTCTCCTGCAAGGCCTGGAGTACAAGTCCCAGGGATACGAGTCGGCCCAACGCTGGGTCGACAACAGCCGGGCCCGGATCACCACGGCGTCGGGGCAGCAACTTGCCGACCAGCTGCTGGCGCAGGCACCGCTCGACTGGCTGCACGCGGTCATGGGTGAAAAGGGCTGACCGGGGTGACACGAACCCCCACCGCCAGAAGATGGTGGGGGTTGGTCAGTACGGCCGTCGCCGTTACGGATCCGCACGGGCTCCCGTCGACACCCGGGTGCCGGACGGGATCGACGCACGAGCTCATGAAGAAGCCCGCCTCGCTCCGTGACCGGACCGTCAGGTGCACGGCCCGCCATCACGCCAATACGGGTTGTCCAGGATCTCGTTCTGCCGTTGCACGATCGCTCGTGTCCGCTCTGGGGTGGACCCAAGCGGCGTGCAGATGGGACAGATGGACACCCTCGCCGAGCTGCGGATCGTCGGGGCCGGGGGCCCGGTGTGCTCGGAGCAGACCGGGCCGGCCTTCAGCGAGGCGCCGTTGTCGCGTGGCGGCCGCGACGACCCGGACATGGCCTCCCCGTCAGGCAGCTCCTTCAGGATCGGGTCGAGGTCGGTGCGGCCGGCCTTGCGCCAGTCGAGGCCGGGTGCGGTGTGGTGCTCGTAGGGGGTGGTGGTGCGGCCGTTCGTGAGCGTGCCCATAGGGCGCCTCCTTAAGTGGTTCGAACCCTGGGTTCAGCCCAGGGCCGGTCACCCTCCGCATGGGCGAAGGGGGCTGAAGGGGGGAGCGGGTCAGTCCGCCGGACGGGCGGCCATCCGGGCGGCACGGAGCGCGCGCCGGATCCGCTCGCCTTCCTCGCAGTCCGCCCACTCCTGGCAGGGACCGCACCCGTCGAGGTGCGCGAGGAGGCGCTGATACGTCTCCTGCTCCTGGCGTTCCTCGGCTGTCCGCTCCCTCAACACTGCTCTGCCCCCTCGCCGGCGCTGCGGCCGATGCGGCTGAGGGCCTCCACGGCGAGGGGCTCGCACAGATCGCCCTCGAAGCGGGGCGGCACCACCCAGTGCGTGCCGGGAGGTTCGGTACGGGTGAGCTTTGGTACGCCGAGGTAGGTGCCGGTCCCCAGCCACGGTGCGGCGTCCTGGTGCCGCCAAGTCCCGTGGCGCCGGGGCCTGGTCAGCGCGTAATAGGTGCCGCCCATGGTGCGGCCGTCGTAGATCACGGGTCCGCCGAGGTTCTGCGCGAGCCGGGCTGCGATCACCGTCGGGTCGGTGGACCGCACAGCGCTGTGTACGAGATGCTCAGGGAGGCGGACCGCGTCGAACCGGCGACCGCAGGGCAGCAGGGCCACGCCGGTGTCGGCCCATTCGCGCCGGGCCTGCGCCGGCTCCTGCTGGGAACGTGCGAACCAGTCGGCGGCTTGTTCCGCCACGGTGCTCATGGCGATACCCCTGCGGGCCGTCCGCGGTGGGCGGCAGCCATCGGCCCACCCACTTGTGCGGTGCTTACCTGTTCCACGGACGCGAGGAGTTTCTCCTCGCTCGTCGTCTCACCCATCGTGACCCCTGACCTGTCGGCGTCGATGCACAGATCATGGGAGTGGGACGAGGCGGTAAGGACTACACCTTGTATCCCCGGAACCGCTTGCGTCACGCGGCCCCGAGCCACCCGACGAAGTTGTCGAGTGACTCTTCGTCCGCTCGTTTCAGCCGGCGCAGGGTCACCGCCGTCTCGCGGGCCCACGGATGCTCGCGCGTATGCAGAGGAGCGATGGCGCGGGCCGCTTTCAGGGACTCGAAGGCCTCGTCGAAGCGTTTTCCCCACAACTGCGCGCGGGCGAGCTCGATCCAGAAGCCGGAGCGCCGTTCGGCGGGCAGCGCGTCGGACGGCGCCCAATCCCGAGCGACGGCGAAGGCGCGGTCGATGTGGTCGCTGCCCAGGCTCACGGCCACCGACACCTCATGAATCCGTACCGATTCAGGCCCGAACGCCGTGCCCAAATAATTTCCCTCGCGTACGCCCTCGCTCAACTGGCGGGCCGCGCGCAGGTGTTCCTCCGCTGCGTCCGCGTCTCCGCCCCTGCCGGCGATGACGGCGGCGCGCATGTGCAGGGCACCCCTTGCGGCCGAGGCCTGCGGGCCGGTCGCGGCCGGCGCGGCGTCGATGGCCGTCTCCAGGGGTTTCAGGCCTGCATCGTGAGCCCGGGCGACGAAGAACGTCTCTGTGCGTACGTATGCCACCGATGCCGTCAGGAGAGGGTCCTCGACGTGTGGAACGGCCCACCGCACGAGGTCGATGAGGCGGGCCGAGAGGTCGCGGGCGCCGTACTTGTAGGCGACGGCGTCGGCGGAGCGGGCGGCGCCGACCACGAGGCGTGCTGCGGTCCTGCGGTCCGGTGCGGTGTGAAAGGCGGCGAGCGCGTCACCGAGGAGAGCGGGGGCGTGCTTGGCGATCCGGCCGTACTGGGCACCGAGCCGCCAGGCGATGGCGTCCCCCACGGCGTCGTACAGCTCGTCGGGGCTACGACGGGGCGGAACAGGGGGAATGTCGTAACCGGCGATGCTCGCCGAGATGTCCGGCAGTGCCGCATGCACGCGGCGTTCGGTCCCCGTGTAGGAGGCCAGGAGCCGGGTCGGGTCGACGCCGAGCGCGGCTGCGATCGCTTCGAGAGCCGCGTCGCTCGGCCGGCGTGCGCCCCGCTCGATTCCTTTGATCGTGGCCAGGGACAGGTACGCCCTGCGGGCCAGATCGACCTGTCGCAGGCGCTTCGTCTTACGGGTGGTGGCGATGCGCCGCCCCACGTGATCGTCAACTGCGCTCATACTGGCTCCGGTTCGAGGCATCCGCTTCGAACCGTACTCACGTCGTCACACGCCCGTACGGGTACGGCAGCCTTTCATCAGCTGGTGGCACCGCTTCATCCGCGATCAGCGGTGGACGATGGCCACGAGATCCATGAGTGAGTCGATCCGGTGGTCCGCCGCAGCGATCACTTCCGGAGCGTCCGCCCACAGATGGCCCCACGGGCCACGACGAAGGTGGGCGGTGCGCAGTCCCGCCGCATGGGCCGGGAACGTGTCGTTGTGCGGGTGGTCGCCGACGTAGAGGATCTCCTCGGCCGCGGTGCCGGACACGGAGACGAGCCGCTCGTAGAACGCGGCCGAGGGCTTGGCGACGCCCCACTCCCCAGACGTCGCGACCACGTCCGTCGGCAGGTCGAGGGACCGCAGCAGTTCGCCGGCCTTCACCGTCTGGTTGCCCGCGACGATGACGCGGATACCGGCTCGGCGCAGCGCGGCGAGGGCCGGACGTACGTCGTCGTACACGTCCCTTTCGTCGAGGCCCTCGCCCCGGCCGGCCTCTTCGCGGGCCCGGTACTCCGCCGGGACGTCGATGTGCGGCCGGATCAGGCGCAGCGCCTCGGCGTTGTCCTTGCCCTGCGCGACCACCGCGCCGACGAGCGCTGACACCGTGTGGCGCGGTACGCCCAGCCAGTCGGCCCAAGCCGCCCAGTACCGGTCGTCCCGTACGAGGGTCTCGCCTACGTCGAACGCGATGGTACGGATCATGTGGCGACCCTAGTGGGGCCCGACGACGACACGAAAAGGCCCGACCCGCTCTCGCGGACCGGGCCTCTCCGATCAGGGTGAGTGACGGGACTTGAACCAGATAATTGACCCTATTGTGACCTGCGACGATGCAGAATGTCGGTGCAGATAGGGCCAGTTCGATGTCAGTCAGTGTCGGTACGCCGCATCGCGTGCTCTCCGGTTTGGCCGTGGCCAAACGGTAGCCATCCCCCGCCCCCGCCCCCGCCGTGAGGCAGGGGCGCCGCTGGCCCTTCGCCCGGAACATGCCGCAGCGAGCGTTGAGCGGGTGCCGCCCGCTCCGCCGTCGTCCCGAGTCCTCGCCGCCCGACGGGCCGTAGGCGATCGCATCCGAGTCGCACGACTCCGCGCGAAACTCAGCCGGGAGCGCCTTGCCGAGAAGGCCGGCCTCGACCGCCACGCCGTCAACCGCATCGAGCAGGGCCACGCCTCTCCCCTCCTCGACAACCTGATCCGTATCGCCGACGCCCTCGGCGTCCCGCTCCGCGACCTCGTCCGACCTGAAGAGGGTCCGACTCAGCGAACGAGCCGGACCTTCAACGCGGTCAGGTCGCTGGCCCGCCCTCACGCCAGTACGGACTGTTCAGGATCGCGTTCTGCCGTCGTACGGCCGCCCACGTCTGCTCGGGCGTAGAGCCGAGCGGCGTGCACAGGTGGCAGATGTAGCTGCCCGCCGCACTGTGCACTGTCGGGGCAGGCGGTCCCGGGTGCTGCGAGCAGACCGGGCCACCCACCAGCGAACGGAGATTGTCGCGAGGCGGAGTCCAGGCCGCGCGCTCTCCGCCCGCGGTTTCAGGCTGCGGCGCTGGCCTCGGCGAGTTCCGCTGCGCTCGCCCGGAACCCGTCGAACTCACCCGCGATCACCCCGTCGAAGAACTTGCTGATCTCCACCCGGCTCATGAGGTTCCTCCAAGGGCTGGTTAACCCCGTGTGCGCGGAGGGAGTTGGGGGTGCGCGAGGCCGAGCGGGTGGCGGCGCGTGCGGCGCGGAGTGCGCGCCGGATCCTCTCGCCCTCAGCGCAGTCCGCCCACGCGTGGCAGGGCGCGCACCCGTCGAGGTGTGCGAGGAGGTGTTGGTACGTGTCCTGCTCCCGACGCTCCTCGGCCGTGCGCCCGGTCAACACGGCTCTGCTTCCTCGCTTGTCCGTCCGACACGACTCAGAGCCTTCACGGCCAGGGGCTCGCACAGGTCGCCCTCGAAGCGGGGCGCCACCACCCAGTGCGTGCCGGGTGGTTCGGTGCGGTTGAGCCTCGGTACGCCGAGGTAGAAGTCGACCCCCAGCCACGGTGCGACGTCCTGGTGCCGCCAGGTCCCCTTCCGGCGCCGTCTGGTCAGGGTGTAGTACGTGCCGCCCATGGTGCGGCCGTCGTAGATCACCGGGCCGTCGAGGCTCTGCGTGAGCCGGGCCGCGACGACCTTCGGGTCGGTGGAGCGCACCGCGCTGTGCACGAGGCGCTCGGGGAGGCGGACCGCGTCGAACCTGCGGCCGCACGGGAGCAGGGCCACTCCGGTAGCCGCCCACTCGCGCCAGGCCTGCGCAGGCTCCTGCAGGGAGCGGGCGAGCCAGTCGGAGATGGCCGAGCCATCTCTTTGGCCGAGAGACTCCACGGCGGTGAACGGGGCGACGCTCGCGGCGTCGCTCGACTCGGATGCTGAGGCCATGCCGAGGACGGTAGGGACGCACAGCCGCAAGAACCTAGGCGGTGTTCTCGAATGTTCCCAAACTCTGGCCGGATGTTCTCGTGTGTTCTCGTATCGGGTGCTGCACCCTCTGGAGCGGAGGCGCATCGCAGCGTGATGCTGGTGGCGACAAGCCGAACCGAGGGAGGCGGCATGGCGCGACGACTGCGCTTCAACGGCACGGACAGCAAGAACGGCGGCTGCCCGGCGATTCACGAAGACCTCGACTCCGGGCAGGTGATCGTGCAGGGAACACCCGTCAGTGACCCCGACGACGTGTCCCAGCTCCAGCACTTCGGTCCGGACGACGCCGCCGTGGCCGTACCGCGCGAACTGCTCGTCAACCATGGGCCCAAGGAGATGGTGCGAGTGCCCAAGCTGATCGATCTCGAAGAGTTCGGTCAGCTCTTTGAGACGTTCGCGCACTCGGCCTGGCACCTGGAGACGCGCCGCGGGTACGCCTCCGACAGGGACGATCCCGGCTTCGCCGAGTTCCGGCGCACGGGCCGGGCGCCCATGGATCTGGGCAGCGACTGGTGCAGGAACATCCTTCGTCAGACGTCCAGCGGCAAGTACGTGGGGCGGGTGCGTGTAGTGGACGATCCCCCCACCGAGGGACAGCGGTTCCTCATGGACTACTCCCGGTGCAATGCGGCGACAGGGGAGGACGTACGCAGCGTCTGGCGTGCGGACGCACAGCGCGCGCACCTGCCTGAAGAGGACTTCTGGATCTTCGACAGCCGTCTGGTGGCGGTGCTGCGCTTCGACGACGAGGACACCTTCCACGACGTCGAGGTGATCACAGAGCCCGCCGAAGTCCTGCGATACTGCCAGGTCCGGGACGCAGCCGTGTGTCACTCCCTTCCGACCGAGGCGTTCACGGCGCGACTGCGCGCAGACTGACGGCGGGGAGACGGTGAGCACGGACTTTCAGCAGGCCCGCGAGTCTCTCGGAGCCAGGCTCCGCGAGCTACGGCTCTCTGGTCCTGCCGGTCGGCTCACCGGCCCGCAACTCGCCCGACGACTCGGCTGGCCACACTCCAAGATCTACAAGTTGGAGAACGGTCAGCAGACGGCGACGCCCGAGGACCTGCGCACCTGGGCAGAGGGTGTCGGCCGGCCCGAGGTCTTCGCCGAGCTCGACGCGCGTCTCAAGGGGTTCGAGTCCCACATCCGTTCCTGGCGTCGACAACTCACATCGGGACACCGGCCCGTACAGGACGGCTGGAATCTCGAGGTAAGCCGGTCCAAGGTCATTCGCGCGTGGGAGGAGGCCGTGATCCCCGGCATGCTCCAGACCGCGGACTACGCCCGCGCCATGTTCCTGCGCTACGCCGACCTGCATGGCACGAAACGCGACACCGACGAAGCGGTGCGCCTGCGCATACGACGCCAGGAGTGGCTGCACGAGACGGGCCACCAGTTGCACGCCCTGGTGTGGGAGGCGGCCCTCCACGCTCTGATCTGCTCACCGGCCGTCCTCACGAGCCAACTCGACCGGCTCGCAGGCACGATCGGCATGGACACCGTGCACCTCGGCGTCATTCCCCTCTCCGCCTCGCTCAAGGTCCCCGCAGCCAACGGGTTCTGGGTTCTGGACGAGCGGCTCGTCATCACCGAGGACTGGCACGCGGAGCTGTGGTTGGACGACGACGACAACGTGGCCACCTATCTCCGCATCTGGAAGACGCTCGGCGAATCGGCTGTGTATGGGGCAGACGCGCAGATGATCATCGCGCGTGCACAGCGGGCGGTCCATCCCCGCTGACCGCCTGCCGGGGCATGCCGCAAAGCCCCCGGCTGGGCCAGAGGGTCAGGGAAACGACCAAGGCCCGACCCGCTTTCGCAGGTCGAGCCTTGATCAATCAGGGTGAGTGACGGGACTTGAACCCGCGGCCACCTGGACCACAACCAGGTGCTCTACCAACTGAGCTACACCCACCATGTCCGGTCTTTGTCGTTCTTCTGACCGGCCGAGAAAAAGTGTACAGGGTCCGAAGGGGTGCTCGCGCCCACGTTTTCCGGACCCCGTACACGGGGACCCGCGGAGGCTACTCCGCAGACAGGACGTGCTTGGCCGCGATCGTCTTCGCCGTGTCCGAGTCCGGGCCCGGCTGCGGGACGAAGATCGCCTCGCGGTAGTAGCGCAGCTCGGCGATGGACTCGCGGATGTCGGCGAGCGCGCGGTGGTTGCCGTTCTTGTCCGGGCTGTTGAAGTACGCCCTCGGGTACCAGCGCCGGGCCAGCTCCTTGACGGAGGAGACGTCGACGATCCGGTAGTGGAGGTACTCCTCCAGGGTCTTCATGTCCCGCAGCAGGAAGCCGCGGTCGGTGCCGACCGAGTTTCCGCACAGCGGAGCCTTTCGGGGCTCCTTGACGTGCTCACGTACGTACGCCAGGACCTGCTCCTCGGCGTCGGCCAGCGTCGTGCCGCCGGCCAGCTCGTCGAGGAGCCCCGAGGCGGTGTGCATGGTGCGCACCACCTCGGGCATGGTCTCCAGCGCCGCGTCCGGCGGGCGGATCACGATGTCCACTCCGTCGCCGAGCACGTTCAGTTCCGAGTCGGTGACCAGTGCGGCCACCTCGATAAGTGCGTCGTCCGTCAACGAGAGCCCGGTCATCTCGCAGTCGATCCACACCATGCGATCGTTCATGCGTCTTACCCTACGGCGCGCTCCTCTGGCCGGGCAGGGGAGCACGTCCTGGCGCGTACGCGTCCGAGCTCGGTTTGCCCGGATCGGTGGGCACCGAGGCCGAGGGACCGAGCGCGCTGGCGGCCGCCGTGCGCCGGGTCTGGCTCGGCACCGGGCCCGCCTCCACCAGGGCCGGCACGGACTGCGCCGTCGCCGGCACCGACTCGAGCACCCGTTCGCCCTGCGGCCTGCGGGCGCGGTAGGCGGCCCGGTAGGCGGCGGGGGACGAGCCGAGCTGGCGCCGGAAGTGACCCCGCAGCGCCACCGGCGAGCGGAAGCCGCAGCGGCCCGCGACCTCGTCGACGGAGTAGTCGGAGGTCTCCAGGAGCCGCTGCGCCTGGAGCACCCGCTGGGTGATCAGCCACTGCAGCGGCGCGCTGCCGGTCAGCGAACGGAACCTGCGGTCGAAGGTGCGCCTGCTCATGTACGCGCGTGCGGCCAGGGTCTCCACGTCGAACTGCTCGTGGAGGTGTTCCAGGGCCCACGCGACGACCTCGGCGAGCGGGTCGGCACCGATCTCCTCGGGTAAAGACCTGTCGAGATAGCGCTCCTGGCCGCCGGCCCGGCGCGGCGGCACCACGAGCCTGCGGGCGAGCGCGCCCGCCGCTTCGTTGCCGTGGTCCGTGCGCACGATGTGCAGACAGAGATCAATTCCGGCCGCGGTGCCCGCGCTCGTCAGGACGTCCCCGTCGTCGACGAACAACTCGCGCGGATCCACGTGGACGGACGGATAGCGCTTCGCGAGCGTCGGCGCGTACATCCAGTGGGTGGTCGCGGGGCGGCCGTCGAGCAGGCCCGCCGCGGCGAGTACGAACGCGCCGGTGCACAGCCCGACGATGCGGGCGCCCTCCTCGTGCGCGCGGCGCAGCGCGTCGAGCGCCTCCGGCGGCGGCGGTGACGTGATCGACCGCCAGGCCGGTACGACGACCGTGCCCGCCCGGCCGATCGCCTCCAGGCCGTGCGGCGCGGTCAGTTCGAGCCCGCCGGTGGTCCGCAGCGGGCCCTCCTCACCGGCGCACACGAGCAGCCGGTAGCGGGGGACGCCGGCGTCCTGCCGGTCGATGCCGAACACGGAGAGCGGTATGGAACTCTCGAAGATGGGACCGCCGCTGAAGAGCAGCACCGCTACGATCTCCCGGCGGCGCCGCCCCGAGAGTTTCCGAGCCGCGGTCTCCGGCGCGGCAGTGGAGTCGTGGCTCATGGTGCTAAACCCCCCTCGGGCGTCGCGGCTCCCTGTCCTTGACGTGCTTGCCTGGCTTGTCGCTGCTGCACGTTTCCCCTCGGTCCTCCACCAGTCCCCCGCCGTAATACAGTCAAGATCGAATCTACTGCGTCCCGTGCTGCCGGGGTGACCAGTTCATCACTCGGCAGATTGTCGACATGGCAACTTGGCGTGAAGCATTCGATCACGAAGCGTTGCACTCGCGCGGCCCGCTGGGAAGTGCGCCTTGCCGCCATGGCCGGTCCCCGTAGGGTGCAGACGGCCCGAGTGCACCTTTCAGCCCTGGTCGGACGGGGGTTGAGGGGGCGTTCGGCCAGGGGATCCGTCAGCTCCGGAAGTTGGCTGAAAAGCTACGGGAGCGTGTTGTGTGAATCAGTCAGTCCACCGGCGCGCTGTCGGCACTGTGACGAGTGCCCCTGTGCGCCCCCGCAGCCGTCCTGCCGTGCCGTCCCCGGTACCCGTTGTTCTGTTCTGCAAGCAGTCGCGCGGCGCCCCGTTCGGACTGGCGAAGGAGCACCCGGCAGACGCCGGTGACGGCCACCAGGCCGAGCGCCGAGCCGGCGGCGCCGGCCAGTGACGTCCCGTATCCCACGAGGACGACGGGGACCAGCACACAGCTGAACGCGGCCCAGCGGACCACGTCGCTCACCGAATCCGGCGCCGACGCGTCCTGCCGGTCCCGGGTGCGCGGCGCGAGCGCCCCGCCGGGGCGGTGTTCCTGCGCCCCCTCGGACGGGCGCCGGTGGCCGTGGGCCGGGCCGTGCTGCCCCTGCCGGGACTGCCGGGCCGCGGGGGTCTGCCGGTGCTGCGGGCCTTGCTCGGGTGAAGCCGGGAAGCGGGGGGCGGAGGGGGGCGCGGTCGAAGATCCAGGCACGGCGTGCTCCCTGTGGCGGTGAGGTACCGAGGTTCAACGCCCGGTCCGGCGGCGGGTCACTGGGGAGGGCGCAGGGTGGCCGCCGGACGGGTGGGCAAACCGCCTGTAGGAGGCAGCAACCATTGCCATACGGGCGAGGCTCGTGCATGCTCCGGTGAACGCCGGGAGCCCTGTGCAGGCCCCGGCGGGGCTCCGTTCGGGGCTTTTCGCAGGCTCTGGGCAGGAGAGGAGTGTCGCCGTACCCTTGGGGGTATGGGCTTGGGAAGATGATTCCCGGACGACCTCCCAGGTCCCTGATCCAGTACCTGAACCAGTCCATGAACCTTGGCACCACCCAAAGCCGACCCTCCCACAGAGGACTCCTTCGCCGAGACACCGATGGCCGGTCACGAATTCTCCGAACCTGCGGACCGCAAGCGGCAGGTCGCCGATCCGACAGCGACCCCCCAAGCGGCGGAAGAACCACGTCACTCCTGCGATCCCGCCTTCCGGCACGGTGTCGTCGTCGGCTTCGACGGCTCGACCTCCAGTGAGCGGGCCCTCGCCTACGCCATCGGCATGGCCCACCGTTCCGGCTCGGGCCTGATCATCGTCCACGTCGCCAACCGGCTGCCCACCACCGTGTGGGCGGGGTGCGAGCCCCCGGTCTTCGTCGACGTGCCGGACCACCGCACCGAGGTGCTCGGCCTGGAGCTGGCCTGCGCGGACTATCTCTCCGAGGTGCCGTGGATCCTCGTCGAGCGCGGCGGCGACATCTGCCACGAGCTGGAGGAGGTGGGCCACGAGTACAGCGCGGACGCGATCGTCGTCGGCTCCACGCACGGCATCGTCGGCCGCATCTTCGGCTCCGTCGCGGGCCGGCTCGCGCGCCGCGCACAGCGCCCTGTCATCGTCATCCCGTAACGCCCCTGCCCCTCCGGCGAGTTGCACACAGATAAATCTACTGGCGCGTAGAGGTGCTTTGTGCCCTTGTGAAGGGTACGAAAGGGACCTGGGCGCGGGTCGGGGTAATGGGCGACCCCGGCCCTTCGAGGAAACGACCCCCTGTGTGCTGGTGGCACGCGCAGGGGGTCGTTTCACGAGGCGGGTGTCCGCCGGGTGTCCGCCGCTCGACTACTCGACGGTCACGGACTTGGCGAGGTTGCGCGGCTTGTCGATGTCCCGGCCGAGCGCCAACGCCGTGTGGTAGGCGAGGAGTTGGAGCGGGATGCCCATCAGGATCGGGTCCAGCTCGTTCTCGTTCTTCGGCACGAGGATCGTCTGGTCGGCCTTCTCCTGCTCCTGGTGCGCGACCGCGAGGATCTTGCCGCTGCGGGCCTTGATCTCCTCCAGGGCGGCGCGGTTCTTCTCCAGGAGGTCGTCGTCCGGGACGATCGCGACCGTCGGCAGCGCCGGCTCGATGAGCGCGAGCGGGCCGTGCTTCAGCTCGGAGGCGGGGTAGGCCTCGGCGTGGATGTACGAGACCTCCTTGAGCTTGAGGGAGGCCTCGCGGGCGACGGGGTAGCCGCGTACGCGCCCGATGAAGAGCATGGAGCGGGCCTCCGCGTAGCTCTTCGCGATCTTCTTGATCTCGTCCTCCTGCTTGAGGATCTCCGAGATCTGGCCGGGCAGCTTGCGCAGGCCCTCGATGATCCGCTTGCCGTCGGAGACCGACAGGTCACGGATGCGGCCCAGGTGCAGCGCGAGCAGGCCGAAGGCGACCGTGGTGTTGGTGAAGCACTTGGTGGAGACGACGCAGACCTCCGGGCCCGCGTGCACGTACACGCCCGCGTCCGCCTCGCGGGCGATCGCCGAGCCGACCACGTTCACGACGCCGAGGACGCGGGCGCCCTTGCGCTTGAGCTCCTGGACGGCGGCGAGCACGTCGTACGTCTCGCCGGACTGCGAGACCGCGATGTAGAGGGTGTCGGGGTCCACGACCGGGTTGCGGTAGCGGAACTCGGACGCGGGCTCCGCGTCGGCGGGGATGCGGGCCAGCTCCTCGATCATCTGGGCGCCGATCATGCCCGCGTGGTACGAGGTGCCGCAGCCGAGGATCTTGACGCGGCGCACCTTGCGGGCGTCGTGCGCGTCGAGGTTCAGGCCGCCGAGGTGCACGGTGGAGAAGCGGTCGTCGATGCGGCCGCGCAGCACGCGGTCCACCGCGTCGGGCTGCTCGAAGATCTCCTTGTGCATGTACGTGTCGTGGCCGCCCATGTCGTACGACTCGGCCTCCCACTCCACGGTGGTCGGCGAGGCCGTCGTGCGCGAGCCCTCGGTGGTGTAGGTGCGGTAGTCGTCGGCCTTGATGGTGGCCATCTCGCCGTCGTCGAGGGTGACGACCTGGCGGGTGTGGGAGACGAGCGCGGCGACGTCCGAGGCGACGAACATCTCCTTCTCGCCGATGCCGAGGACGACGGGGGAGCCGTTGCGGGCGACGACGATGCGGTCGTTGAAGTCGGCGTGCAGGACGGCGATGCCGTACGTGCCCTCGATGTGGCGCAGCGCCTCGCGGACCTTCTCCTCCAGGGTGTCGGCCTGGGAGCGGGCGACGAGGTGGGTGAGGACCTCGGTGTCGGTCTCGGAGAGGAACTCGACGCCGTCGGCGGTGAGCTTGGCGCGCAGCTCGGAGGCGTTGTCGATGATGCCGTTGTGGACGACGGCGACCTTGTCGTCACCCGACATGTGCGGGTGCGCGTTCTCGTCGGAGGGGGCGCCGTGGGTGGCCCAGCGGGTGTGGGCGATGCCGGTCGTGCCCTTGAAGCGGGCGGGGACCTTGGCCTCCAGGTCGCGGACGCGGCCCTTGGCCTTCACCGTCTTCAGGCCGGCGGCCTTGGGGCCGGTGACGGCGATGCCCGCGGAGTCGTAGCCGCGGTACTCCAGGCGCTGCAGGCCTTCGAGGAGGAGCGGGGCGACGTCACGCTTGCCGATGTATCCGACGATTCCGCACATGAAGGGATTCCTAGCCGTAGACGATGCGGCGCAGCTGGCGGAGGGTGAGCTCCGGCGGCGCGACCGCGCGGTATGCGAGATCCGCCGAGATCTTCTCGAAGATCGCCGCGTTCAGCAGGCCCTGACCCTGCAGTTCGCGGTGGCGGCGACGGACGAACTGCTCGGTCGTCTCGTCGAAGTAGGCGAGCACGTCCTGGATGACCCGCAGCGCTTCGCCCCGCTGGAGCGGGGTGCTGCGCGTGAGGTGATCCACCAGGTCGTCGTGCATGCGTTGATCCTGAGGTATCGCATGCGGCTTCGCAAGAATCCTGCCCGGAATCGGGCAGGATCGTGTCGCAACGGGTCGGGCGGTACGGATCTGAGGGATACGGAGTAGGGGGGCGCCGGGCGCCTCACATGTGGCGCAGTACCGCCTGCTTGGCCGTCGTGAACTCCTCCTCGGTGAGGATCCCGGCCTGGTGCAGGTCGCCCAGCTCGCGCAGGCGCCGCAGCAGCGCGTCATGATCCTCGGCGCCGGGCCCCGGGGCCGGGACGGCCGGTGCGGCTGCGCGCGGGGGAGCGAGCGACTTCCCGGTCGGCGGCGCGGCCGGCGGCGCCGCCGGGTGCGGGAGGCGGGCCTGGACCGCGGCGGCCACCAGCGCCATCAGCGGGTCCTTCTTGAACCCCCACAGCTCGACGGCGTTCGGGTCGTACTTCGGCGGCGCCTTGGTCGGCGCGTTCCGCACGGTGAACCGGAGGTGGCCGTTCTCCAGGCCGGCCGCGGGCTGCCACTCCACGGCGGCGATGTCGTCCAGCGCCAGCGACCGCGCGCCGGCCGCCGACTTCGCCTCCTCCGTCTTCCAGTTCCACTCCAGGCGGACGGTCTCCCCGTCGAAGTTCGCGGTGCCGTCCCCCGCGGAGACGGAGAGCGGCACGGCAGGCCCCGCGAGCAGATAGCCGTCACAGGGCGTGGCCGGCACCTGTGCGAGCAGATGGGCGGTGCGGACCTCGTCGACCAGATACTCCGCCACCCCGTACCGGCCCGGCTCCACGCCCAGCTGGTACGGGTCCGCCGAGCCCGACAGCATCCCGCCCGTCGCCAGGAGCAGCGGGTCGGCGCCGTCCCGCAGCCGCAGCCGCAACCGGCCCGACTTCTTGCCCTGTTCGAAGGCAATGCCCGCCAACGCGCCGAGCGGCACGGCCAGTTCGCCCAGCGCCCTGCGCAGCGGGGTGACGTTCTTGTCGTGGCCCGGCACCAGGCGCAGCGTCTCGCCGTCGAAGGTCCAGGTCCCGTCGCGCTGGATGATTTCCGCCATGCGGGGATTCTCGCACCGACCCCTTGGAGAAATGGTCTACACCCCTTGACCCCTTGTAGGGGCCGGGTTACCAATGGGGACCGTTCGATTGCGATGCACCACAGTTGCGCCACGCGCCACCACAGACGCGCCGCACACGTGCCCCACCGCGGCGCAGGCCCGTCGAAGGGACCCGCTTGTGAGCTCGCAGAGAAGATCGACACGACTGTTCGGCGCGCTGCTGCTGGTCGCGGCAGCCGGAATCTCCTCGTTCGCCGCCGCGCCCGCACCGGCGCCGGCCGCGCCACCCGTCACCCCGCTCGGCCAGGTCGTCCCCGCGCCGCTCAAGACCGAGCCGGGCGGGGCCGGATACGAGATCACCGCCAAGACCCGGATCCGGGTCGGCAAGGGCAGCGCGGCGGAGCGGCGCGTCGGCGAGTACCTCGCCGGGGTGCTGCGGCCCTCCACCGGCTACCGCCTCCCGGTCACCGCCGACCGGGGCGGCGACGGCATCCGGCTGCGCATCAGCACCGCGCCGGCGGACAAGGCGCTCGGCGCCGAGGGGTACCGCGTGGTCTCCGCGCACGGCTCCCTCACCATCACCTCCCGTACCGGCGCCGGACTCTTCCACGGCGTGCAGACGGTGCGCCAGCAACTGCCCGCCGCCGCCGAGCAGCGGAGCAGGCAGCGCGGGCCGTGGCGGATCGCGGGCGGCACCATCAAGGACGCGCCGCGCTACGGCTACCGCTCCACGATGCTCGACGTCTCCCGGCACTTCTTCACCGTCGACCAGGTCAAGCGCTACATCGACCAGGCGGCGCTCTACAAGATGAACAAGCTGCATCTGCACCTCAGCGACGACCAGGGCTGGCGCATCGCCATCGACTCCTGGCCGCGGCTGACCACGTACGGCGGCTCCACGCAGGTCGGCGGCGGACAGGGCGGCTTCTACACGAAGGCGCAGTACAAGGAGATCGTCGACTACGCGGCCTCGCGCTACCTGGAGGTCGTCCCGGAGATAGACATGCCGGGGCACACCAACGCCGCGCTCGCCTCGTACGCCGAACTCAACTGCGACGGCGTCGCCCCGCCGCTCTACACCGGCACCGAGGTCGGCTTCAGCTCGCTGTGCGTCAAGAAGGACGTGACGTACGACTTCGTGGACGACGTGATCCGTGAGCTCGCCGCGATGACGCCGGGCAAGTACCTCCACATCGGCGGTGACGAGGCGCACTCCACCAGCCACGAGGACTTCGTCGCCTTCATGGACAAGGTGCAGCCGGTGGTCGGCAAGTACGGCAAGACGGTGGTCGGCTGGCACCAGCTGACCGGCGCCAAGCCGGTGGCCGGGGCCGTCGCGCAGTACTGGGGCTACGACCAGACCGGCGCGGCCGAACGCGAGCAGGTCGTGAACGCCGCGAAGAACGGCACCAAGCTGGTCCTCTCGCCGGCCGACCGCGCCTACATCGACCACAAGTACACCAAGGACACCCCGCTCGGGCTGTCCTGGGCGGGCTACGTGGAGGTGCGGCGCTCCTACGACTGGGACCCGGCCACCTACCTCCAGGGCGCCCCCGCGGACTCGGTCATCGGTGTCGAGGCGCCGCTGTGGACGGAGACCCTCTCCACCTCCGCGCACCTGGACTACATGGCGTTCCCGCGGCTGCCCGGCATCGCCGAGCTCGGCTGGTCGCCCGCGGCCACGCACGACTGGGACACCTACAAGGTGCGGCTCGCCGCGCAGGCCCCGCGCTGGGACGCGCTCGGCATCGGCTACTACAAGTCGCCGCAGGTGCCCTGGCCCGCCAAGTAGCGGGGGGATCGGGCACGTTCAGGAGCGGGGCTCCCGGGGACCGTCCCGGTAGCCCCGCTCGGCTTGGAACCGCTCCCGGGTGCAGAAGCTCAGGAGAGCCTCCTTCTCCGGCTTCTGGACGACCATCTCGGCGCGGAAGCCGACGGACTCGTTGAGTGCGTGGGCCCGTGTGTCGCGTACGTCGGGGTCGATCACCACCCGCTCGGCCGCCGGGTCGTCGAACAGCTCCCGCAGCACCGCGGTGAGCACGCCACGGGCGAAGCCGGGGACGCGCACGGCGGACGGGGCGGTCAGATGGCGCGTGCCGATGTCGCCGGGGCGCGGCTCGTAGAGGCCGACGAGCTCCGCGTACGCGGGGTCGTACCGCTCCACCAGGAACGACGGCACGCCCTTGTACAGACCGAGGAACGCCTCGTGGTGCCCGGAGGCGGCGATCGCCATGTAGGTGCGCTCGACGTCCGTCAGGGTGGCGCCCCGCATCATCCAGTGCTCCGATGCGGGGTGCGTCACCCAGGTGTGCACCAGCTCGGAGTCGGTCAGGGGATCGAGCCGCCGGAGCGTGAAGTCGGCTCGCCCGCGGCCGGTGATCCTCCGGAGGTCAGCAAGCGCGGTCAAGGTGCTCTCCCCTCTCCGCGAGGTACTGCTCGACGTGGCCGGCGATCAGGTCGAGGACGGCCGTGATGTCGGCGAGGGTCGTCTCCGGGTTGAGCAGCGTGAACTTCAGGTACTGGCGGTCGCCCACCCTGGCCCCCGCCACCACCGCGTCCCCGGCGGCGAACAGCGCCTTGCGGGCGTACAGGTTGGCGCGGTCGATGGTGGCGGGCGCACAGATCGCGGCGGGGACGCAGCGGAAGACGAGCGTGGACAGCTGGGGTTCGACCACGACGTCGAACCGCGGGTCGGCGACGAGGTGGTGCCAGCCTTCGGTGGCCAGCGCGCACACCTCGTCGAAGAGGTCGCCGACGGCGTCCGCGCCCATCACGCGCAGCGTCACCCACAGCTTCAGGGCGTCGAAGCGCCGGGTCGTGCGCAGGGACTTGTCCGCCTGGTCGGGGACGCGTTCGCGGTACGTCGTGCGGTACGTCGCGCAGGAAAGCGTCGCCCGGTCGCGCACCAGGAGCGCCGACGAACTCACCGGCTGGAAGAAGGACTTGTGGAAGTCCACGGTGACGGAGTCGGCGTGCTCGATGCCGTCGATGAGGTGCCGGTACCTGCGCGAGGCGAGCAGCCCGCAGCCGTACGCGGCGTCGACGTGCAGCCAGGTGCCGTACCGCGCGCACAGCTTGGCGATCTCGGGCAGCGGGTCGATGGAGCCGAAGTCGGCGGTGCCCGCGGTGGCGACGACAGCCATGGGGGAGAGGCCCTCGCGCCGGCAGCGCTCCAGGGCGTGGGCGAGGGCCACGGTCTGCAGGCGCTTGTTCCGGTCGGTGGGGAGGCTCACGACGGCGTCCTCGCCGAGGCCGAGCACCCGGGCCGCTGCGCGGATGCCGGGCCGTGCCGCCTCCGAGGTGAAGACGTGCAGGGTGGCGGGGTCCCGGTCCCCGGCCGCCTCGCGGGCCAGCAGCAGGGCGTGCAGGTCGGATTCGGCGCCGCCGCCGGTGAACACGCCGTCGGCGTCCCGGCCGAGGCCGATGCGTGCCGCCGTCCAGTCGACGACGCGGCGCTCGATGAGGGTGGCGCCCGCGGACCGGTCCCAGGTGTCGAGGGAGGAGTTGACGGCGCTGAGCACGGCCTCGCCCACCAGGGCGGGGATGACGACGGGGGAGTGCAGGTGCGCGAGGTGGCGCGGGTGGTGGAGGTGCACGGCGTCGCGCAGGTAGAGCTCTTCGAGTTCGTCGAGCGCGGCGAGGGTGTCGTGCAGCGGCTCGTCCAGGTCGACGGCCCCGACGCGGGGGGCGAGGGCGTCGGCGGTGATCCCGGTGAACGGCCGGGAGGCGGTGGCGAGCCGGGCAGCCACCCGCTCGACCCCTTCGGTCACGGAGCCGCGGTACCGCTCCGCGGTGGTGTCGTTGAGCAGGTGCGAGCGCATGAACTGCCCTCCTGGTGAGGGGACGTAGTAACTAAGGTAAGCCTAACCTAATCGAGCGCTCGCGTGAGGTCGGGGACCGGAAAACGGAACTGCCCCCTCCCGAGGGGGAGGGGGCAGTCGGTGGAACCGGGCGCGGGTGGGTCCTACTTCAGCTTCTTGGCCTTCTCGATCGCGTCGGCCAGGTCCTCCAGGATCGGCGCGCACTTGTCGTACGAGAAGATGGGCTCGGTGACGCGGGGGATGACCTGCCCGGCCTTGACCGCGGGCAGCTTCTTCCAGGTCGGCTTGGTCTTGTCGAGGTCGGCCGGCTGCAGGGCGGAGGTGCGGTTGTCCATCATGATGACGTCCGCGTCGTACCGGTCGACGTTCTCCCAGCTGAGGTTCTCGAACCAGCCGCCGGACTCCTTCTTCGCCGCCTCCGGCGGCTCCACCAGGTTCACGCCGAGCGCCTTGAAGTACTCCAGGTCGACGGAGAGGTTCGAGCCGGAGACGTAGAACAGGTCCTGGCTCGCGGAGCCGACGAGGACCCTGATGTCCTTGTGCGCCTTGGCGACCTTGCGCAGCCGCTCGGAGGCGTCCTCGAAGCGCTTCTTCGCCCGGGTGACCTTCGCCGACTTCACGTCCGCGCCGAGCGACTCGGCGAGTGCCTGGATGCGCTGCAGCGGGTGGGTGATCTGGCGGTCGTAGACGCTGATGCCGACGCTCGGGGCGAGCTTGAGGATCTTGTCCTTGCTCTCCTCCGGCACGTACCAGAGGGTGCCCTTGTCGTCGAACATGGTCGAGATCAGCACGTCCGGGGCGAGGCCCGCGTACTTCTCGATGTTGAACTGGCCCCAGGTGTTGCCGATCACCGTCAGCTTGCTGACGTCCATGTCCCCGGCCTGGACGTCGGGCTTGCCGTCCTTCGTCTTCGTCGGGCCGAACACGCCCTTGACCTCGATGCCGTAGTCGAACAGGGCGGCGGCGACACCGGTGAACGCCACGATGTTCTTCGGCGTCGCGTCGCGCTTCGCGGTCGTGCCCCGGTCGTCCTTGAAGCTCCAGGGGCCGGTCTTGCCGCCGCCCCCGGTGCCGGAGCCGTCCTTCTTCTCGGTGCCGCAGGCCGCCAGTGCGGCGGTGAGGCCGAGGGCGCCGCCGGCGGCGAGGATGCCGCGACGGGACGGCTGGGGGAAGCGGGCCTGGGGCATGGGGGTCTCTGCTTTCGTGACGTACGGCGGCGGGGGCCGCTGGCCGGAACTAGAGCTTAGGCTAACCTAAGCTAACTTCTGGTCCAGCGTCCCCCGGCGTCCCCCGGCGTCCCCCGGCGTCCCTCGCGTCACACCGGCCCGGCCCGCGCGCGGGCCCCGCCTCAGCCCGCGAAGCCGAGCTCCCTGGCGATCAGCATGCGCTGCACCTCGCTGGTGCCCTCGCCGATCTCCAGGATCTTGGAGTCCCGCCACATGCGCGCCACCGGGTACTCGTTCATGAAGCCGTATCCGCCGTGGATCTGCGTGGCATCCCGGGCGTTGTCCACCGCGACCGTCGAGGAGTAGAGCTTGGCGATGGCCGCCTGCTTCTTGAAGGGCTCGCCAGCGACCAGGCGGGATGCCGCGTCGTGCCAGCCGACCCGGGCCATGTGCGCCCGGGTCTCCATGTCGGCGATCTTGAACTGGATCGCCTGGTTCGCGCCGATCGCCCTGCCGAAGGCGTGCCGCTCCTTGGCGTACTTCACCGACTCGTCCACACAGCCCTGGGCGAGACCGGTGGCCAGCGCGGAGATCGCGACCCGGCCCTCGTCGAGGATGCGCAGGAACTGCGCGTACCCGCGGCCCTCCTCGCCCAGCAGGTTCGCCGCGGGGACCCGGACGTCGGCGAAGGACAGCTCGCGGGTGTCCGAGGCGTTCCACCCCACCTTCGAGTAGGGCGCCGCCACCGTGAAGCCGGGCGTCCCGGACGGCACGATGATCGAGGAGATCAGCGGCCGGCCGTCCGCCTTGCGGCCGGTGACGGCGGTGACCGTGACCAGGCCCGTGATGTCCGTACCGGAGTTGGTGATGAAGCACTTGGAGCCGTTGATCACCCACTCGTCGCCGTCGCGCACCGCCGTCGTACGGGTGCCGCCCGCGTCCGAGCCGCCGTCCGGCTCGGTCAGGCCGAACGCGCCGAGCATCTCGCCCGCGCACAGCTTCGGCAGCCAGGTGCGCTTCTGCTCCTCGGTGCCGAACAGGTGCAGCGGCATGGCGCCCAGCGAGACGCCCGCCTCCAGGGTGATCGCCACCGACGAGTCGACGCGGGCGAGCTCCTCCAGGGCGATGCCGAGGGCGAAGTAGTCACCGCCCATCCCGCCGTGCTCCTCGGGGAAGGGCAGGCCGAACAGGCCCATGCGGCCCATCTCGCGGACGATCTCGTAGGGGAACTCGTGTCGCTCGTAGAAGTCGCCGATCTTGGGGGCGACGACGTCGTGGGCGAACGCCTCCACCGTGCGGCGCAGTTCCTCGTGCTCGGGGCTCAGGCGATGGTCCATCGTGTCTTCACTGCTCCTGGTGGGAGGCGTCGCGCGACGCGGTCGGCTCGTCGTCCGAGCGGGCCGTGAGGGCGCGGACGGTGCGGGACGGGCTGGGTCGGCCCAACTGATCGGCCATCCAGGCGCTGGTGGCGCTGAGACGGACCAGGTCGACCCCGGTCTCGATGCCGAGGCCGTGCAGCATCCAGACGAGGTCTTCGGTGGCGAGGTTGCCGGTGGCGCTCTTCGCGTACGGGCAGCCGCCGAGGCCGCCCGCGGACGCGTCCACCGTGCTCACGCCGTGCTGCAGCGCGGCCAGGGTGTTGGTGAGCGCCTGGCCGTACGTGTCGTGGAAGTGCACGCCGATGCGCTCGGTCGGCACCTGCACCGCGTTGAGCGCGGCGAGCATGGCGGAGACGTGGCCCGGGGTGGCCACGCCGATGGTGTCGCCGAGGCTCAGCTCGTCGCAGCCCATGTCGATGAGGGCGCGGCAGACGCGGACGACCTTGGAGATGGGCACCGCGCCCTCCCAGGGGTCGCCGAAGCACATCGAGAGGTAACCGCGCACGTGCGCGTCCTCCTCGCGGGCCCGGGCGACCACCGGGGCGAACATGGCGAGCGCTTCGTCCACCGTGCGGTTGAGGTTGGCCCGGGCGAACGAGTCGGTGGCGCTGGCGAAGACGGCGACGCGGCGCGCGCCGAGCGCCAGGGCGCGGTCCAGGCCGCGTTCGTTCGGCACGAGGACCGGCAGGTCGACGCCGTCGAGGTCACCGAGGAGCGGGAACAGCTGCTCGGCGTCGGCCAGTTGGGGCACCCACTTGGGGTGCACGAAACTCGTCGCCTCGACGGTCGTCAGGCCCGCGTCGGCCAGCCGGTGGACGAACTCCGCCTTGATCTCGGTGGGGACGACCGCCTTCTCGTTCTGCAGGCCGTCGCGGGCGCCGACCTCGTGGATGCGGACGCGGGCGGGCAGGCCCCGGGTGGGCACGACCATGGGGAGCGGCGCCTGTGCCAGCTCCAGCGGCTCGTCCTCCGGTGTCGGGGTGGGGCTGGTCATGCCTGCTCCTCCTCGGGGGTGACGACGGCGAGGACCTGGTCCATGGCGACGGTCGTGCCCGGGGTGACGTCGAGCTCGGTGACGGTGCCGGCGTGCGGGGCGGAGATGACGTGCTCCATCTTCATCGCCTCGACCACCAGCAGGCTCTGGCCCGCGGCCACCTGGTCGCCGGGGGAGACCTTCACGACGGTGACGGTGCCGGGCATGGGGGCGGTCAGGGCGTCGGCCCCGGCGTGCGCGGCGCCGGTGAGGGAGGCCGCCACCGGGTCGTGGTCCTGGACGTGCCAGGCGTCGCCCCCGGCACCGAGCCAGTCGCCCGCGCGGCGGAAGGTGTGCAGGGTGCCGTCGACCGTGACGCGCACGTGGTCGGGGGTGACGGTGTGGCCGGTGCCGCGCGGGCGGTGGTCGACCGGGTCCTGTCCGGCGACGCGCAGCCAGTGCGTCACCGGCGCCGGTGTGCCGCCGAGCCGCCAGCCGTTGGGCACCGAGAAGGGGTTGGTCCAGCCTTCGCCGGTGGGCCGCAGCGCGTCCGCGCGGACCGCGGCCGCCGCCTCGTACACCTCCTCGGGCACGCCGTCCGGGACCAGGCCGTCCGCCTCGCGCTCCACAAGGCCTGTGTCCAACTCGCCCGCCACCACCGCCGGGTGGGCCAGGAGCCTGCGCAGGAAGCCGGCGTTCGTCGGCACGCCGAGCGTGACCGTGTCGGCGAGGGCCGCGCGCAGCTTGCGCAGCGCCGTCGCCCGGTCCGGGCCGTACGCGATGACCTTGGACAGCATCGGGTCGTAGAGGCTGCCGACCTCCGTGCCCACGCTCAGCCCGGAGTCGGTGCGCACGCCGTCACCCTGCGGCTCGTGCAGCGCGAGGACGGTGCCGCCGGACGGCAGGAAGCCGCGGGAGGGGTCCTCCGCGCAGACGCGCGCCTCCACCGCGTGCCCGGTGAGGGTGATGTCGTCCTGGGTGAAGGGGAGCCGCTCCCCGGCGGCGACCCGCAGCTGCCACTCCACCAGGTCGAGCCCGGTGATCAGCTCGGTGACCGGATGCTCCACCTGGAGGCGGGTGTTCATCTCCATGAAGTAGTACGAGGACGGGTCGCTGCCCGGCACGATGAACTCCACCGTGCCCGCGCCCGCGTACCCGCAGGAGCGGGCCGCCTGGACCGCCGCCTCGCCCATCGCCGCGCGCGTGGCCTCGTCGAGGAAGACGCTGGGCGCCTCCTCGATGATCTTCTGGTGGCGGCGCTGCAGCGAGCACTCGCGCTCACCGAGGTGCACCACGTTGCCGTGGCCGTCGGCGAGGACCTGGATCTCGATGTGGCGGGGGCGGTCGACCCACCGCTCCACGAGCAGCGTGTCGTCGCCGAAGGAGGCGCGCGCCTCGCGCCGGGCCGCCGCGATCTCGTCGGCGAGGAGCGCCTCGTCGCGCACCAGGCGCATGCCCTTGCCGCCGCCGCCCGCGCTCGGCTTGAGCAGCACGGGGGTGCCGATCTCGCGCGCGGCGTCGGCCAGTTGGGCGTCGGTGAGGCCGCTGCCGGATGAGCCGGGGACGACCGGCACGCCGGCCGCCCGCACCGTCTCCTTGGCGCGGATCTTGTCGCCCATGAGGGAGATGGCACAGGCGGGCGGGCCGATGAAGGTGAGCCCGGCATCCGTGCACGCCTGCGCGAACTCGGCGTTCTCCGCGAGGAAGCCGTAGCCCGGGTGGACCGCCTGGGCGCCGGACTTCGCCGCCGCCGCCAGGAGGCGGTCCGCGCGCAGATAGCTCTCGGCGGCCGGCGCAGGACCGATCCGCACCGCCGTGTCGGCCTCGCGCACGTGCCGGGCGTCGGCGTCCGCGTCGCTGAAGACCGCGACCGAGCGGACGCCGAGCTCGCGCAGCGTACGGATGACGCGCACCGCGATCTCGCCGCGGTTGGCGACGAGCACCGTGTCGAACATGGTCCCTCTCCCCGGGGTGGTCCGTTCCTTGAAGTCGCTCATCGTCGGCCCCTCACATCCGGAAGACGCCGAAGCCGGGCTCGCCCAGCGGGGCGCCCGCGCAGGCGGTCAGGGCGAGGCCGAGGACCTGCCGGGTGTCCAGGGGGTCGATGACGCCGTCGTCCCAGAGCCGGGCCGTGGCGTAGTAGGCGCTGCCCTGCTCCTCGTACTGCGTGCGGATCGGGGCCTTGAAGGTGTCCTCGTCCTCGGCGGACCACTCCTCGCCGCGGGCCTCCAGCTGGTCGCGCTTGACCGTGGCGAGGACCGAGGCGGCCTGCTCGCCGCCCATCACGGAGATCTTGGCGTTGGGCCACATCCACAGGAAGCGGGGGCTGTAGGCGCGGCCGCACATCGAGTAGTTGCCCGCGCCGTACGAACCGCCGACGACGACCGTCAGCTTCGGCACGCGGGTGCAGGCCACCGCCGTCACCATCTTCGCGCCGTGCTTGGCGATGCCGCCCGCCTCGTAGTCCCGGCCGACCATGAAGCCGGAGATGTTCTGCAGGAAGACCAGGGGGATGCCGCGCTGGTCGCACAGCTCGATGAAGTGCGCGCCCTTCTGGGCGGACTCGGAGAACAGGATGCCGTTGTTGGCGACGATGCCGACCGGGTGGCCGTGGATGTGGGCGAAGCCGGTCACCAGGGTCGTGCCGTACTCCGCCTTGAACTCCTGGAAGCGGGAGCCGTCCACCACGCGCGCGATGACCTCGCGCACGTCGTAGGGGGTGCGGGAGTCCGTGGGGACCGCTCCGTACAACCCCAGGGGGTCGACCTTCGGCTCGTCCACGGGCTGCACGGACCACGGCGCCTCGCGGCGCTCGGGGAGCGTCGCGACGATCGTGCGCACGATGCGCAGGGCGTGGGCGTCGTCCTCGGCGAGGTGGTCGGTGACGCCGGAGGTCCGCGAGTGGACCTCGCCGCCGCCGAGCTCCTCGGCCGTGACGACCTCGCCGGTCGCGGCCTTCACCAGGGGCGGGCCGCCGAGGAAGATCGTGCCCTGATTGCGGACGATCACCGCCTCGTCGCTCATCGCGGGCACATACGCGCCGCCGGCCGTGCAGGAGCCGAGGACCGCGGCGATCTGCGGGATGCCGGCCCCCGACATCCGGGCCTGGTTGTAGAAGATCCGCCCGAAGTGCTCGCGGTCGGGGAAGACGTCGTCCTGCATCGGCAGGAAGGCGCCGCCCGAGTCGACCAGGTAGAGGCACGGGAGGTGGTTCTCCAGGGCCACCTCCTGCGCGCGCAGGTGCTTCTTCACGGTCATGGGGTAGTACGTGCCGCCCTTGACCGTGGCGTCATTGGCGACGATCACGCACTCGCGGCCCGATACCCGGCCGATGCCGGCGATGACGCCGGCCGCCGGGGCGTCCCCGCCGTACAGCCCGTCGGCCGCGAGGGGGGCCAGCTCCAGGAAGGGGGAGCCGGGGTCCAGGAGCGCGTCGACCCGGTCGCGGGGCAGCAGCTTGCCGCGCGCCACATGACGGGCCCGCGCCCGCTCCCCGCCGCCGAGCCCGGCCGCCGCGAGCTTGGCCCGCAACTCCTCGGCGAGGGCGGTGTGCGCCGCCTCGTTCGCCCGCCACGCCTCGGACGCGGGGTCAGCCGCGCTCGCCAGCACTGGTGCCTGCCGCATCAGTCGAGCCCCCTTGCTCGGTTAATGACCGTTAACGGTTTCCCTTAGGTTAACGATCGCTAACCGGCCTGTCTAGAATCAATTCCATGGCCACGAGAACCGACGCCCCCACCCGTCGCGAGCAGATCCTCAAGGAAGCCGCCCGGCTCTTCGCCGAGCGCGGCTTCCACGGAGTCGGAGTGGACGAGATAGGAGCCGCCGTCGGCATCAGCGGCCCCGGCCTCTACCGCCACTTCGCGGGCAAGGACGCGATGCTCGCCGAGCTGCTCGTCGGCATCAGCGGGCAGCTCCTGACCGGCGGCAAGCGGTGCGCTGCGGATGTGGGCGGCCCGCCGGGGCAGGTGCTCGACGCGCTGATCCAGGGCCACATCGACTTCGCGCTCGACGACCGCTCCCTGATCACCCTGCACGACCGCGAGCTGGACCGCCTGCGGGACAGCGACCGCAAGCTGGTCCGCCAGCTCCAGCGGCAGTACGTGGAGATCTGGGTCGACGTCGTGCGCAAGGTCTACCCGGACCTCGCCGAGAACGCGGCGCGGGTGGCCGTGCACGCGGTCTTCGGGCTGCTGAACTCCACCCCGCACCTGAGCCGGCGGGACGCCCTGCCGAGCCGGGCGGCCATGGCGGACCTGCTGCACCGCCTCGCGCGCGGGGCGTTCGCGGCGGCGGTCGGGTGACGGGGGCGACAGGAGGTTTCTCTGGACGGCCCGGTGACCGACGGGTAACGTTGTCTGAGCAAGCGCTTAGTCGACGTCGTGTAGAGGGAGCTTCCCGTGCGCCGAACCGTTTTCAATGAGGACCACGAGGCGTTCCGGGAGACCCTGCGCGCCTTCATCGAGGCCGAGGTCGTCCCCGTCCACGACGAGTGGTTCGCCGCCGGTCAGGTGCCGCGCGAGTTCTACTACAAGCTCGCCGAGCTGGGCCTCTTCGGCATCAACGTCCCCGAGGAGTTCGGCGGCGCGGGCCTGGACACGCACAAGTTCGAGGCCATCCAGTACGAGGAGACCGCCCGCGCGGGCGTCACCTTCGGCGGCTCCGGGGTGCACGTGCTGCTCGCCCTGCCGTACATCAAGGCGCTCGCCACCGACGAGCAGAAGAAGCGCTACCTGGAGAAGTTCGTCTCCGCCGAGGAGATGTGGGCCCTCGCGATGACCGAGCCGGGCACCGGCTCCGACCTCGCGGGCATGAAGAGCACCGCCAAGCTCTCCGCGGACGGCAGCCACTACGTCCTCAACGGCTCCAAGACCTTCATCACCGGCGGCGTGCACGCCGACCGCGTGATCGTCTGCGCCCGCACCTCCGCGCCCACCGCCGAGGACCGCCGGCACGGCATCTCCCTCTTCGCCGTCGACACCAAGTCCGAGGGCTACTCCATCGGCCGCAAGCTCGACAAGCTCGGCCTGAAGACCTCCGACACCGCCGAGCTCGCCTTCGTCGACGTGAAGGTGCCCGTCGAGGACCTCCTCGGCGAGGAGAACAAGGGCTTCTCCTACCTCGGCAGCAACCTCCCCTCCGAGCGCTGGGGCATCGCCTACGGCGCGTACGCGCAGGCCAAGGCCGCCGTCCGGTTCGCCAAGGAGTACGTGCAGGACCGCACGGTGTTCGGCAAGACGGTCGCCTCCTTCCAGAACACCAAGTTCGAACTGGCCGCCTGCCAGGCCGAGGTGGACGCCGCCGAGGCCGTCGCCGACCGCGCCCTGGAGGCGCTGGACGCCGGCGAGCTGACGGCCGCCGAGGCCGCCTCCGCGAAGCTGTTCAACACCGAGGTCGCGCACCGCGTCATCGACAAGTGCCTGCAGCTGCACGGCGGGTACGGCTTCATGAACGAGTACCCCATCGCCCGCCTGTACGCGGACAACCGCGTCAACCGCATCTACGGCGGCACCAGCGAGGTCATGAAGATGATCATCGCGAAGAACATGGGTCTGTAGGGATCACCCGGGAGAGGCAGGCCGGTAGAGACGCCCTGTAGAACCAGCTTCATGAACCAGGCACTTGACGCCCTCCTCGATCTGCTCGACCTGGAGCAGATCGAGGAGGACATCTTCCGGGGCGTGAGCCGCTCGGCGCTCGTGCCCCGCGTCTTCGGCGGCCAGGTCGCCGCGCAGGCCCTCGTCGCCGCCGGACGCACCGTCCCGGACGACAGTTCCCCAAGCTCTCGGCTTCGCTCGAGCAGGGGAGGCCCCAATGCCCACTCCCTGCACGCGTACTTCCTGCGCCCCGGAGACCCGGGCGCGCCCATCGTGTATACGGTCGACCGGATCCGCGACGGCCGCTCCTTCACCACGCGCCGCGTCGTCGCCGTCCAGCACGGGCAGCCGATCTTCCACCTCTCCGCGTCCTTCCAGACGTACGAGGAGGGGTTGGAGCACCAGGCCCCGATGCCGCCCGCGCAGGACCCGGAGACGCTGCCCACCGCCGCCGAGATGCTCCCGCGCCACCTGCCGCGCGAGGTCGCCGACCGGCTCCTGGAGACCCGCGCCGCCGTCGACCTGCGCTACGCCGACGCGCCGCCCTGGGGCACCGTCGGAGAGCCGCGCGAACCGCGCTCCCAGGTGTGGTTCCGCGCCAACGGCAAGCTGGCGGACTACGCGGCCGACCCGCTGCTGCACGTCTGCCTCGCCACCTATGTCTCCGACATGACGCTCCTGGACTCCGTGCTGCTCGCGCACGGCCGGGGCGGCTGGGCCGTCGGCGACGTCGTCGGCGCCTCGCTCGACCACGCCATGTGGTTCCACCGGCCCTTCCGCGCGGACGAATGGCTGCTGTACGACCAGGAGTCGCCGACCTCGTCCGGCGGGCGGGGCATCGGCCAGGCGCGGATCTGGACGCAGGACGGCAGGCTCGCGGTCACCGTCATCCAGGAGGGGCTGATCCGGGTACCGCGGTGAGCCCCGGGGTTCGCGTCGCCCGCTGATCGGACATACCGTCCGATACATGAGCGAGCAACCGTCAGAGGCGAGCGGCGAGAGCACCTTCACGGTCGTCGTCGCCGCCGTCGCCAACCTCGGGATCGCGCTGGCCAAGGCCGTCGCGGGCGTCATCAGCGGGTCCAGCGCGATGCTCTCCGAAGCGGCGCACTCCGTGGCCGACACCGTCACCGAGCTGATGCTGCTCGTCTCCCTGAAGGCCAGTGACAGGCCCGCCGACGAGGAACACCCGCTCGGCTACGGGGGCGCCCGTTACATCTGGGCGCTGCTCGCCTCCGTCGCCACCTTCGTCGGCGGCGGTGTCTTCGCCGTCTACGACGGCATCCACACCCTCACGCACGGAGAGGACCCCGGCGACCCGCTCGTCTCGTACATCGTGCTCGCCGTCGCCTTCCTCCTGGAGGGGTACTCGCTGCGCACCGGTCTCAAGCAGGCGCGCGGCGAGGCCGACCGCTTCGGGGTGCACATCAAGCGCTATCTCCGCCACACCCCCGACACCGCGGTCAAGGCCGTCGTCATGGAGGACTCGGCGGCGCTCGTGGGCCTCGTGCTCGCCGCGGCCGGACTGCTCGGCGGGCAGCTCACCGGCTCCGGCGCGTGGGACGGCGTCGCCTCGCTCTGCATCGGCGTCCTGCTCGTCTACGTGGCGTGGGTGCTCGGCCACGCCAACTCCGAGCTCCTGATCGGGCGCCCGCTGCCCCCGGAGATGCGGGCCGCGGTCCGCGCGGAACTGCTCGCCGACCCGCACGTCGTCGACGTCCTGGAGCTGACCACGCTGCTCCAGGGGCCCAAGGAGGCGCTGGTCGCCGCGAACGTCGACTTCCAGGACATGGCGTCGGCCGGGGACATCGAGCGAGCCTGCGACCGGATGGCGCGGCGCCTCCAGGAACGGTTCCCGGCGATCCGGCGCGTGTACCTGGACCCGACGCCGGGGCCCGCTCAGGAGGCGGACGTGAGCCCCGCCGCGTCCAGCAGGTAGGCCGTCATCGGGTCGTAGTGGCGCGGGCTCGTGACGTGGTCGTCGAGCGGGACCGTCACCTGGAGGGTGCCCTCGGACTCGCCGATGAACAGCGCCGGGTCGTTGCAGTCCGCGTACCCCACGGAGTCCAGGCCGCGCTGGCCCGCCCGGCCCGCCCAGCCGTGGTCGGCGACGACGAGGTCGGGCTGCGGCCTGCCCTCGCGCTCCAGGCCGTCCAGGATCGCGTTCATCGGCTCGGGGGAGTGGGTGTGCCACAGGGTGGCGCCGCGCTCCAGCATCGCCACGTCGGCGAACTGGAAGACCATGCCCTCGTCGGCCGTGAGGCCCTCGGGGATCACCACGATCTCGCAGCCCGCCGCGCGCAGCGCCGCGGCGGTCGCGCGGTGCACGTCGAGCAGGCCGCCGGGGTGGCCGGTGGCGAACAGCACCCGCTCCTTGCCGGCGGCCGCCTTGCGCAGCCGCGCGGCCATCCGCTCCAGGGCGTCGACCGTCAGCTCCGGGTCGATGGTGTCCTGGCCGTACCGGTACTGGGGGTCGTCGATGACGCCGCACCGCTCGGCCATCACCGCGAGGACGTCCTGCTCGTCCGTCCAGCGGTCGCCGAGCTCCAGACCGAGCCAGTAGTGACGGTCGCCGTTCGCGAGCTTCCTGTAGTGGCTGAGGTTGTTCTCGCGGGGCGTGGCGACGTCACCCGCGATGCGGGTGCGGACGAGATGGTCGACCAGGGCGGGACGGGTGGGTATCGGCATGGGTCTCATTGTGCCGGTGCTTGGGCCGCGGGGCCTTGGCGTCCCACAGCTTGGCCTTGTGAGGTGCGTTGCCCCTTGCCGGGGGGGGGAGGGCTGGGGGCGTCCAGTTTTTGCTGCGGGTGCGTGGGGGCTGGTCGCGCAGTTCCCCGCCCCCCTGCGGGGCGCGACCCCCGGGACGTTCGGCTCAAGACGTTGGGCGGGACAGCGCGAACCAGAGTTCCATGCGGACGTCCGGGTCGCTCAGGTCCATGTTCAGGAGGGACTCGCAGCGGGCGATGCGTTGGCGGACCGTGTTGCGGTGGACGGAGAGGGCCACCGCCGTGCGGTCCCAGCTGCCGTGCAGGGAGAGCCAGGTGCGCAGCGTCGGCGTCAGGGCCTCGCCCGCGGCCAGCGGGGCGAGCAGCACGCGCGCGTGGGCGTCGGCCTCCGCCGGGGCGACCAGGCCCGCGAGCCCGTTCTCGCGGTGCCGCACCAGCGGGACGCGGGTGGCCTCCGCGCGGCGCAGGGCGCGGGCCGCCTGCGCGTCGGCGGACGGCAGCTCGGCGGGCGGCGCGGCGGCCGAGACCCCGAGCGTCCAGCCGTCGGCGGGGGCGACCTCGCGGTCGGCAGGGACGAGGAGCCGTACCGCCTCCCCCGGCTCGCGCGGGTCCACCAGACCCGTGCCCAGCGCCGCGGCGAGCGCCGACGCGGCCAGCGGACCGCCCTCCCCGCGCGCGTGCACCACGCTCCACCGGTCGCCGCCCAGGAGAGGGCCGGTCTGCGAAACCGGCGCCCCGAGCAGCAGCCGGACCAGCGCCGCCGAGCGGGCCGCCTCGGAGGCGCCCTGGTGTTCGCCGGTGAGGAGCGAGAGCAGCACGACCGCCGCCCCGGCGATGGTGTGGTCACCCGGCTCCCGGCGATCCGTGGCGACGCCCAGCGCGAAGCCCCGGCCGCCGCCCAGGGCGTAGGCCGCGAGGTGCGTGGACCCGGCCGTGTCGGCGGCGGACGCCGGGGCGGCGGGGGCGGCGCGCCGGACGACCGCGGTCAGCCCCCGCAGCGCGTCCCGCACCCCGTCCCGCACCCCGTCGTCCGGCTCGTGCCCGGCCCGCTGCAACTCCGCCCCGTCCGGCCCGTACAGCACCGAGACCCCGCCGAGCCGGGCGGCGAGCTGCCGCAGCACGGCCGGGACCGGGTCGGGGCGGGCCGCCGCCGTGGCGAGGCCCTGCTGCGCCTCCGTCACCCGGCGCAGCTCCGCGTGCCGCGCCTCGGCCATCAGCCGCCACACGGCGCGGGCGACGCCGCTGAACGTGGTGCGCGGCGGGACCTCGACCAGCGGCAGGCCCACGCGGTCGCAGGCCTCGACCAGGGCGCGCGGCACCGTGTCGTGCAGCGGCGCGACGCCGAAGCCGAGGGCCGCGCCGCCCGCCGCGACGATGCGGGCCACGTAGTCGTCCAGGTGGCCGTCCGCGCCCGCCGGGTCGGTGATGTGCACGCCCGCGGTGAGCAGCAGCTCGCCGCCGAGCAGGTACGGGTAGGGGTCCGGCATCTCCGAGGTGTGCACCCACTGCACGGCCGTGCCGGCGGCCCGCGCGTCGGGGCCCGCGACCTGGCGCAGGCCGAGGTCCTCGCGGGCGAGCAGCGCGGTGAGCGGGACGGGCGGGGTGGGAGGAGCCGTGGGGTCGGCCATGGTGGACGTTCCATCCGTCTGAGGTGCGCCAAGTGGAGGAAACGTACACTTCAGCGTTGCTTTCCGGCCACCTAAGGTCGTGCCGACCACAGGCAGCGGGTACGGGCGGATGTCCCCGCGGCCGGTCGCTGGCTGAACCCCACTCCATCTGCACGACACGCCACCGAGGTGCGCGAAGGAGGCCCCCTTATGGCCGTCGACTACACAGTGATCGTCGTCTATCTCGCCGGGATGCTGGCCATGGGCTGGTGGGGCATGCGCCGCGCCAAGTCGAAGAGTGAGTTCCTGGTCGCGGGCCGCCGCCTCGGACCCTGGATGTACTCCGGGACGATGGCCGCCATCGTCCTCGGCGGCGCCTCCACCATCGGTGGCGTCGGCCTCGGCTACCAGTACGGGCTCTCCGGCGCCTGGATGGTCTTCACCATCGGCCTCGGACTCCTCGCGCTCAGCGTGTTCTTCTCGGCCCGCATCGCGCGCCTGAAGGTGTACACCGTCTCCGAGATGCTCGACCTGCGCTACGGAGGGCGCGCGGGCGTCATCTCCGGAGTGGTCATGTGGGCGTACACGCTGATGCTCGCGGTCACCTCGACCATCGCCTACGCCACGATCTTCGACGTCCTGTTCGACCTGAACCGCACCGTGGCGATCGTCCTCGGCGGCGCCATCGTCGTCGCGTACTCGACGCTCGGCGGCATGTGGTCCATCACGCTCACCGACATGGTGCAGTTCGTCGTGAAGACCATCGGCGTGCTCCTGCTGCTCCTGCCCATCGCCGTCGTCAAGGCGGGCGGTTTCGGGGCGATGAAGGCGAAGCTGCCCACCTCCTACTTCGACCCGCTCGGCGTCGGCGGCGAGACGATCTTCACGTACGTGCTGATCTACACCTTCGGCATGCTCATCGGGCAGGACATCTGGCAGCGCGTGTTCACCGCGCGCAGCGACAAGGTCGCCCGCTACGGAGGCACCGTCGCCGGCACCTACTGCCTCGTCTACGCGATCGCGGGCGCCGTCATCGGCACCGCCGCCAAGGTCATGTACCCGAAGCTGCCGAGCGCCGACGCGGCCTTCGCCACCATCGTCAAGGACGAACTGCCCGTGGGCGTACGGGGGCTGGTCCTGGCCGCCGCGCTCGCCGCGGTCATGTCGACGTCCTCCGGGGCGCTCATCGCCTGCGCGACCGTCGCCAACAACGACATCTGGTCGCGGCTGCGCGGCGCGGTCGGCAGGCCGGCCGGCGAGGCGCACGACGAGGTCAAGGGCAACCGCGCCTTCATCCTCGTCATGGGCGTCGCCGTGATCGCCATCGCCATCGTGCTCAACGACGTCGTCGAGGCCCTGACCGTCGCCTACAACCTGCTCGTCGGCGGCCTGCTGGTGCCGATCCTCGGCGGGCTGCTGTGGCGGCGCGGCACCGCGGCCGGCGCGCTCGCCGCCGTCGTCGCCGGCGGACTCTCCGTCGTCGGCCTCATGTGGGGGTACGGGATCCTCGCCAACGAGCCCGTCTACTACGGCCTGCTGATCTCGCTGGCCGTGTACGTCGCCGTCTCCCTCGCCACGAAGCCCACCGACGCCGCCGTGCTCGCCGCCTGGCGCGAACGCCTGGCCGGACGCGGCGCCGAGGAACCGGAACCGGAGACCCCGGTGACCGTCTAGACGTCCGCGCGGCCCGCTGTCGGTGGGCCGCGCGACACTTGAACCGCAGCACCCGTACCAACAGGAGGAAACCGACCATGAGCAGCGCCGAGACCCCGACGACCCCCCGCGGCCCCGTCGACTCCTCCCGCATCCCGAGGTACGCGGGCCCGGCGACGTACGCCCGCCTGCCCCGCCTCGACGAGGTCGGCGGCAAGACGGACGTCGCGGTGGTCGGCGTGCCCTTCGACACCGGTGTCTCCTACCGCCCCGGCGCCCGCTTCGGCGGCAACGCGATCCGTGAGGCCTCCCGCCTGCTGCGCCCCTACAACCCGGCGCAGGACGCCTCGCCCTTCGCGCTCGCGCAGGTCGCCGACGCGGGCGACATAGCCGCCAACCCGTTCAACATCAACGAGGCGGTGGAGACCATCGAGGCCGCCGCCGACGACCTGCTCGGCTCCGGCGCCCGCATGATGACCCTCGGCGGCGACCACACCATCGCGCTCCCGCTGCTCCGCTCGGTCGCCAAGAAGCACGGCCCGGTCGCGCTCCTCCACTTCGACGCCCACCTGGACACCTGGGACACCTACTTCGGCGCCGAGTACACCCACGGCACGCCGTTCCGCCGCGCCGTCGAGGAGGGCATCCTCGACACCGAGGCGCTCTCCCACGTCGGCACGCGCGGCCCGCTGTACGGCAAGCAGGACCTCACCGACGACGAGAAGATGGGCTTCGGCATCGTCACCTCGGCGGACATCTACCGCCGCGGCGCCGACGAGGTCGCCGACCAGCTGCGCCAGCGCATCGGCGACCGCCCGCTGTACATCTCCATCGACATCGACTGCCTCGACCCGGCACACGCGCCGGGCACCGGCACCCCCGAGGCCGGCGGCATGACCTCGCGCGAGCTCCTGGAGATCCTCCGCGGCCTCGCCTCCTGCAACCTGGTGTCGGCCGACGTCGTCGAGGTCGCGCCCGCCTACGACCACGCGGAGATCACGGCCGTCGCCGCCTCGCACACCGCGTACGAGCTGACGACGATCATGTCCCGCCAGATCGCGGAGGCCCGCGGGACGGGGGCCACCCGGTGACGCACGACCACGACGTGGTCCTCAGGCCCACCGCCGCGCAGACCGAGGCCGCCCTGAACCCGCCCCCGGGGCGCAACGGCGGCGACCTCGTCGTCGAGACCCTCCAGGGCCTCGGCGCCACGACGGTCTTCGGCCTGCCCGGCCAGCACGCCCTCGGCATGTTCGACGCGCTGCGCCGCTCCGCGCTCTCGTACGTGGGCTTCCGCGTCGAGAACAACACCGGCTTCGCGGCGGACGCCTACGGCCGGATCACCGGCGAGGTCGCCCCGCTGCTGCTCTCCACCGGGCCCGGCGCGCTGATGTCGCTCGCCGCGCTCCAGGAGGCGGCGGCCGGTTCCTCGCCGGTCCTCGCCATCGGCAGCCAGGTCCCGGTGGCCGGGCTCGGCGGCGGCCGCCACGGCTATCTGCACGAGCTCCGCGACCAGCAGGCGTCCTTCCGCGACGTGGTCAAGTCCGTGCACACCGTCCGTACGGCCTCGCAGATCCCCTCCGCCATCGCCGCGGCCTGGGAGTCGGCGCTCACCGCGCCGCACGGCCCGGTCTGGGTGGAGATCCCGCAGGACGTGCTGCTCGCCGAGACCACGCTGCCCGCCGTCACCGCGATGGACGCGACCCCGGAGGACGTCGTTCCGCGCCCCGAGCTGACGGCGGTCGCCGCCGACCTGCTGGCGCGCGCCGAGCGCCCGGCGATCATCGCGGGCGGCGGAGTCGTCCGGTCGGACGCCTCCGGCAAGCTGCGCGCGCTCGCCGAGCTGGTGAACGCGCCGGTGGTCACCACCTTCGGCGGCAAGGGCGCCTTCCCCTGGGAGCACCCGCTCTCGCTCCAGTCGTGGCTGGAGGACCGGCACACCACGGACTTCCTGGAGGACGCGGACGTCCTCCTCGTGGTCGGCTCGGGCCTGGGCGAACTGTCCTCGAACTACCACACGTTCCAGCCCCGCGGCCGGGTGATCCAGATCGAGGCGGACGCCGGGAAGCTGGAGTCCAACCACCCCGGCATCGGCATCCACGCGGACGCGCGCATCGCCCTCTCCGCGCTCCTGGAGACGATCGACGCCCCCCGCGAGGACCCCTCGGCCCCCGAGCGGGTGGCGCGGGTGCTCGCCGCGGTCCGTGAGCGGATCGACGCGCAGGACCTCGCCCTGGAGCGGCAGGTGCTCGCCGCGGTCCGCGAGGCCCTGCCGGACACGTCGCCGTCCTTCTGGGACATGACGATCCTGGCGTACTGGGCGTGGTCGGCGTTCGACGCGCGGCGCCCCAACACCATGCACTCGGCGCAGGGCGCGGGCGGCCTCGGCTACGGCTTCCCCGCGGCGCTCGGCGCGGCCGCCGCCGACCCCTCGCACCCGGTCCTCGCGGTCTCCGGCGACGGCGGCGCGATGTACTCGATCGCGGAGCTGGCGACCGCCCGGCAGTACGGGCTGAACGTCACCTGGCTGATCGTCGACGACGGCGGCTACGGCATCCTGCGCGAGTACATGTCCGACGCCTTCGGCGAGGCCACGGCCACGGAGCTGGCCCGCCCCGACTTCGTGGCCCTCGCGGAGTCCTTCGGGGTGCCGGGCGTGCGGACGTCGCCGGAAACGCTCCGGGACGACCTGGCGAAGGCGCTGGCGGAGCCGGGGCCCTCGGTGGTGGTGCTGCCGGCGCTCCTGAAGATGTTCGCTCCGACACATCTCGGCTGAACATCTGGCCAGATCGGGCGAGATTGTCGTACAAGTTCATACAACCCTTCACCGGTACCGGTGAGTCATGTGTGACGAGTGCGTCGGGGGGCGCGCTTGTACGGACCCCGAGGGTCGCGTACGGACCCAAGGGGACGGAAAGAAACCATGACTCACCCGGTAGCCGGGATATCCCGGCGCGCCCGCATGCTCTCGGCCGGCCTCGCCGCCGGCGTGCTCCTGCCGCTCGGCGCGGTCGCGACCGCGCCGCCCGCGCTCGCCGCCACGGCCCCGAAGCCGGCCTGCACCTCCGCGCAGCCCGGCCTGGCCGCCAAGCTCGGCAAGGACATCGCCGCCGCCCTGAAGAACCGCAAGGGCACGGTCGCCGTCGGCCTCCACGACCGCACCACCAACACCACCTGCACCCTGCGGGCGACCACCGCGTTCGACTCGGCGTCCGTCGTCAAGGCGACCGTCCTCGCCACGCTCCTGTGGGACGCCCAGAAGAGCCGCCGGTCCCTCACGTCCCGCGAGAAGTCCCTCGCCACGGCCATGATCACCAAGTCGGACAACGCGGCGACCAGCACGCTGTGGCGCCAGCTCGGCGCGACCAAGGTGAAAGGTTTCCTCAGGGCGGCCAAGATGACCGGGACCGTGCCCGGCTCCGGCGGCTACTGGGGGCTCACCCGCATCAACGCCGCCGACGAGCAGAAGCTCCTCGCCCTGATCACCGGCAGTAACGCCGTCCTCACCGACGCCTCCCGCGGCTACCTCCTCACGCTCATGGGCAAGGTCATCCCCTCCCAGCGCTGGGGCACCCCCGCGGGCGCGCCCTCCGGCGTCTCCATCCACGTCAAGAACGGCTGGCTGCAGCGCGCCACGCACGGCTGGCGGGTGCACAGCATCGGGGCGTTCAAGGGCGGCGGCCACGATTACACGCTGTCCGTGCTCACGCACGGCAACAGCACGATGAACTATGGCGTCGCCACGATTCAGGGCGTGGCCAAGGTGGTCCACAAGGATCTGGCGCCCCGCGCCGCCGCGGCGGCCGGCGGGTACGCCCCGACGATCACGCCGCGTGAGGCGTTCGTGGCGGTGCCCGGCGCCTGAGTCGCCCGGTTTGTTGCGGCGGGATGAAATCCGTCCGTCACGACGTTGGTGCCTTCCGGCAGGGAAGACGACTGGGAGGCACCGCGTGACAGAGCAACGGGGCTGGGCGAAACGGCTCACCGGATATGCGTGGCGGTATCCGAAGGACGTCGTGCTCGCGCTCGGCTCCTCGCTCGGCGGCATGGCCGTGATGGCCCTCGTGCCGCTGATCACCAAGGTGATCATCGACGACGTCATCGGCGACGACGGCCAGGGCGGCGGCCGCTCCATGGGCCCCTGGGCCGGCGCGCTGATCGGCGCCGCCCTCATCGTCTACGTCCTGACCTACATACGCCGCTACTACGGCGGCCGCCTCGCCCTCGACGTGCAGCACGACCTGCGCACCGAGATGTACGGCACCATCACGCGGCTCGACGGGCGGCGCCAGGACGAGCTCTCCACCGGACAGGTCGTCGGCCGCGCCACCAGCGACCTCCAGCTGATCCAGGGCCTGCTCTTCATGCTGCCGATGACCATCGGCAACATCCTGCTCTTCGTGATCTCCCTGGGGATCATGGCGTGGCTCTCCCTGCCGCTCACCCTCGTCGCCCTCGCCGTCGCCCCCGCCCTGTGGGTCATCGCCCGCCGCTCCCGCTCCCGCCTGCACCCCGCCACCTGGTACGCGCAGGCCCAGGCCGCCGCCGTCGCCGGAGTCGTCGACGGCGCCGTCAGCGGCGTCCGTGTGGTCAAGGGCTTCGGGCAGGAGGAGCAGGAGACCGGCAAGCTCCGCGAGGTCGGACGCAAGCTCTTCGCCGGCCGGCTGCGCACCGTCCGCCTCAACTCCCGCTACACGCCCGCCCTGCAGGCCGTCCCCATGCTCGGCCAGGTCGCCATGCTCGCCCTCGGCGGCTGGCTCGCGGTCAAGGGCGACATCACGCTCGGCACCTTCGTCGCCTTCTCGACCTACCTCGCCCAGCTCGTCGGCCCGGTGCGGATGCTCGCCATGGTCCTCACCGTCGGCCAGCAGGCGCGGGCCGGCGTCGAGCGCGTACTCGAACTCATCGACACCGAGCCGAGCATGACGGACGGCACCAAGGAGCTGCCCGCCGACGCCCCGGCCACCGTCGAGTTCGACGACGTGGGCTTCGCGTACGAGGACGACCGCCCCGTCCTCGACGGCCTCTCCTTCGAGATAGGACCCGGCGAGACCCTCGCCGTCGTCGGCTCCTCCGGCAGCGGCAAGTCCACCGTCTCGCTGCTCCTGCCGCGCTTCTACGACGTCACCCACGGCGCCGTCCTCATCGGCGGCCACGACGTGCGCGAGCTGACCCAGTCCTCGCTGCGGTCCGCCATCGGCCTCGTCCCCGAGGACTCCTTCCTCTTCTCCGACACCGTGGGCGCCAACATCGCCTACGGCTTCCCGGAGGCCACCCGCGAGCAGATCGAGACGGCCGCGCGCGCCGCCCAGGCCCACGGCTTCATCTCCGAACTGCCCGAGGGGTACGACACCACCGTCGGCGAGCAGGGCCTCACCCTCTCCGGCGGCCAGCGCCAGCGCATCGCGCTTGCCCGCGCCATCCTCACCGACCCGCGCCTCCTCGTCCTCGACGACGCCACCTCCGCGGTGGACGCGCGCGTGGAGCACGAGATCCACGAGGCACTCAAGCAGGTCATGGCGGGCCGCACCACGCTCCTCATCGCCCACCGCCGCTCCACCCTCGGCCTCGCCGACCGCATCGCCGTCCTGGACGACGGACGCCTCGCCGACCTCGGCACCCACGAGGAGCTTGAGGAGCGCTCCGCCCTCTACCGGCGGCTGCTCACCGACCCCGACGAGCTCGGCGGCGTCTCGCCGGGCCACGCCCTCCCCGCCGACCTGCCCGAGGACACCTCCCTGCGCGAGGAGCTCGACGCCGAGTTCGACGCCGAGCGCGGCATCACGCCCGCCCTGTGGACCGGCGACCGCGAGGCCGCCGGCAAGGACCCGGCGCTCTCCGGGATGCCCTCGACTCCCGAACTGCTCGCCCAGGTCGAGGCGCTGCCCCCGGCCACCGACACCCCCGGCATCGACGAGGCGCGCGCCGTCACCCCCGAGACGTCGTACGGGCTGCGCAGGCTGCTCGGCGGCTTCGGTCGGCCGCTGTTGTTCAGCCTGCTGCTCGTCGCCGTCGACGCCGGCATGGGGCTGCTGCTCCCCGTCCTGATCCGGCACGGCATCGACGAGGGCGTCAACCAGCTCGCCCTCGGCGCCGTCTGGGCCGCATCCGGGCTCGCGCTCGCCGCCGTCGTCGTGCAGTGGGCGGCGCAGACCGGCGAGACGCGGATGACCGGACGCACCGGCGAGCGGGTCCTCTACTCGCTGCGCCTGAAGATCTTCTCGCAGCTCCAGCGGCTCGGCCTCGACTACTACGAGCGGGAGCTGACCGGGCGGATCATGACCCGGATGACGACCGACGTCGACGCGCTCTCCACCTTCCTGCAGACCGGCCTCGTCACGGCGTTCGTCTCCGTCGTCACGTTCTTCGGCATCATGGTCGCCCTGCTCGTCATCGACGTGCAGCTCGCCCTCGTCGTCTTCGCGACGCTGCCGCTCCTCGTCGTCGGCACGTACTTCTTCCGCAAGTCCAGCGTGAAGGCGTACGAACTGGCGCGTGAGCGCGTCTCCGCGGTCAACGCCGACCTCCAGGAGTCCGTCGCCGGGCTGCGCATCGTGCAGGCCTTCCGGCGCGAGCACGCGGGCGCCGAGCGGTTCGCGGCGAACAGCGACAGCTACCGCCAGGCCCGCATCCGCGGCCAGTGGCTGATCTCCGTGTACTTCCCGTTCGTGCAGTTCCTGTCGTCCGTCGCCGTCGTCGCCGTGCTGATCGTCGGCGCCGGCCGGGCGGAGGCGGGCACGCTGACGACCGGCGCGCTCGTCGCCTACCTCCTCTACATCGACCTGTTCTTCGCCCCCGTCCAGCAGCTCTCCCAGGTCTTCGACGGCTACCAGCAGGCCACCGTCTCCCTCGGCCGCATCCAGGAGCTGCTCCAGGAGCCGACGTCGACGCGGGCCGCGGACGAGCCGGCCGAGGTCCTCTCGCTGCGCGGCGAGATCGCCTTCGAGGACGTGGACTTCGCCTACGCCGCCACCGGCGAGGGCGCCCCCGAGGAGGCGCTCAGCGACGTGCGCCTGCGGATACCCGCGGGCCAGACCGTCGCCTTCGTCGGTGAGACCGGCGCGGGCAAGTCGACGCTGGTGAAGCTCGTCGCCCGGTTCTACGATCCGACCGGCGGCCGGGTGACCGTCGACGGCGCCGATCTGCGCACCCTCGACCTCACCTCGTACCGCCACCGCCTCGGCGTGGTGCCGCAGGAGGCGTACCTCTTCGCGGGCACGGTCCGCGACGCCATCGCCTACGGGCGGCCCGACGCCACCGACGCCCAGGTGGAGGCCGCCGCCCGCGCGGTCGGCGCGCACGACATGATCGCCACCCTGGACGGCGGCTACCTCCACGAGGTGACCGAGCGGGGCCGCAACCTCTCCGCGGGACAGCGACAGCTGATCGCGCTGGCCCGCGCCGAACTGGTCGACCCCGACATCCTGCTCCTCGACGAGGCGACGGCCGCCCTCGACCTCGCCACGGAGGCGCAGGTCAACCAGGCCACCGACCGCATCGCGGGCCGCCGCACCACGCTGGTCGTCGCCCACCGCTTGACGACGGCCGCCCGCGCGGACCGCGTCGTGGTGATGGACCACGGCCGGGTCGCGGAGGACGGCACGCACGAGGAGCTCCTCGCGCTTGACGGGCGGTACGCGCGGCTGTGGCGGACGTTCGTGGGGGAGCCCGTGGAGTCCGTGGAGGCGGCCTGAGGACCGAGAGGGTTCTGAAAAGGGCGGGGGATCCCGCAACCGCACGGGCCGCGGCCTGCGTCCGTACATCAGTACGTGGACACCCGTACGTCAGTACGTGAAGTGTCAGTACGGTGCGTCCGTACGTTCTCCATGTAAGGACGTCCGTGCGTGAAGGGTGATGCAGGCGTGGTGGGAGGGACAACTGTGAGCAGTGGTCGCGGCGAAGGCCGCATACGGCAGCGGGTGGCGCTCGGCACCGCCGTGCTCGCCGCCGCCGTCCTGCTCGCCCTCACGGGCCCCGGCACCGCGTCGGCGGAGGCCGCCACCGGCGGCTGCGCCGGCCGCAAGGTGCGCTCGCTCTCCTTCGTCACCGGCCGCGTCGACGTCTTCAAGAGCCGCGGTTACGTGTGCGCCATGGCCGTCGCCAAGCACACCGGCGCCCGCAAGACCATGTCCGTCAGCGTCAAGGCGCGCGGCGGCAGGCCCGACCGGGACAAGGGCCGTTACACCCACCACGCGGGTCCGGTGACGGTGCACGCCGGTCACCGCTGTGTGTGGGTGAAGGGCCAGATCGGCAAGCGCGGGGTCAGTTCGGGCTGGATTCTCTGCTGACGTCCGACCTGTGCCGCACCCTCTGCCGTGCGGCCCGGCAACTCCCCCTGGTGCGGATTCAGTTGCTCCGTTAGGTTCCGGGGCATTGCTGTGTCGACAGGGGAGGGTGCATGCGCAAGGCGCTCAGATGGCTGCTGTCGCTCGTGGTGCTGATAGGCGCGGTGGGCGTGGCCGGAGCGACGGCCGGGACGGCGGCCACCGCCGCGGAACCGGGCGGGACCACAGGGGCGGGCGCCAAGAGCGCGGCCGCCACCGACATCAAGGACAGGCTGCTCGCCATACCCGGCATGAGCCTGATCGAGGAGAGCCCGTACCCGGGCTACCGCTTCTTCGTCCTCAACTACACCCAGCCGGTGGACCACCGGCACCCGTCCAAGGGCACCTTCAAGCAGCGCCTCACGGTCCTGCACAAGGACACCGCCCGCCCGATGGTCTTCTCCACCGGCGGCTACAGCGTCTCCACGCGCCCCGGCCGCAGTGAGCCGACGCAGATCGTCGACGGCAACCAGGTCTCCATGGAGTACCGCTTCTTCACGCCCTCGCGGCCCGATCCGGCCGACTGGACCAAGCTCGACATCTGGCAGGCCGCCAGCGACCAGCACCGCATCTACCGGGCGCTCAAGCCGATCTACGGCAAGAAGTGGCTGGCCACCGGCGCGTCCAAGGGCGGCATGACGGCGACGTACTACGAGCGGTTCTACCCGCGCGACATGGCGGGCATCGTCTCCTACGTGGCCCCCAACGACGTCGTCAACAAGGAGGACTCGGCGTACGACAAGTTCCTCGCGGGCGTCGGCCCCAAGGAGTGCCGGGCCAGGATCCAGGCGGTGCAGCGCGAGGCGCTGGTGCGCAGGGAGCCGCTGAAGGCGAAGCTGGCGGCCCTCGCCGAGGCGGAGGGCTACACCTTCAAGACCGTCGGCACGCTGGACAAGGCCTACGAGGCCGTCGTCATGGACCTGGTGTGGGGCTTCTGGCAGTACCAGCCGGCCGCCACCGCCTGCGGTGAGATCCCGGACCCGGCGACCGTGACCGACCAGGCGCTGTTCGACTACGTCGACGCCGTGGGCGGCTGGTCCTCCTACGCCGACCAGGGACTTGAGGGCTACACGCCGTACTACTACCAGGCGGGCACGCAGCTCGGCGCGCCCACCATCAAGCAGCCCTGGCTCGGCGACCTGAGCCGCTACGGCTACCAGCCGCCGCGGAACTTCGTGCCGCGCGACATCCCGATGAAGTTCGACAAGCGGGCGATGCCGGACGTCGACCGCTGGGTGCGGCACAACGCGCACCAGATGATGTACGTGTACGGCGAGTTCGACCCGTGGGGCGCCGAGCAGTTCCGCCCCGCGCGCGGCGCCAAGCACGACAGCCACGTCTTCACCGCGCCCGGCGCCAACCACGGCGCGAACGTCGCCCAGCTCGTCCCGGACCAGAAGGCGAAGGCGACGCAGCGGATCCAGGCGTGGGCCGGGGTCGCCCCGTCGGCGTCGTCGCCGAAGGCGGGCAAGCCGCTGGCTCCGTACGACACGAAGCTCGACAAGCGGGACGTGCGCAAGGAGTCGACGCTGAGGCCGTGAGGCCGTGACCCGGTGGGGGTGCCGTACGGATCGGCGGTCAGTACGTCAGGCCGTGGCCGATCGGGTACAGCACCCGCGTCGGGTCGTCCGCCCGCCGCACGGGTACCGGCAGCCGCCCCTGGGGGGCGGTCTTCCCGGCGATCACCCGTGCGGCGGCGCGGAGTTCGACGTCCGTCCAGCAGTACGAGGCGAGGGCGGCGTCGACGGATGGCAGGTGCGCCACGTCGTACGGGTTGCGGATCGCGAGGGTGACGACCGGGAGTCCGGTGGCCTTGAGGGCGCTCACGAGGGCGATCTGACCGTCGGGCCCCGCGTCGTCTCCCGACGGGTCCGTGGCCCGGTGGGCGCGGGCGTTGCCGCCGGGCTCGTCCAGATCGGCGTTGGCGGCCTGGGTGTTGTCCTCGGTACGTGTGTGGGTGGTGATGTTGTACGTGGCCACCAGGACGGCGTGCCGCTCCCGCGCCGCGGCCACGGCCTCCTCGATCGTCGAGGGGTCCGGCGCGGTGCCGGTGGGCAGCGCCACGGCCCGGAACCCGAGGCCGTTCAGGGCGCCGGCGAGGACGGTGGTCGGCGGGCCCGTGGTGCCGGACGGCGAACGGGGGTCGGCTCCGACCACCAGGATGTCGCGGTGCGTGCCGGGCGACAGGGGGAGCAGCCCGCCGTTGTTGAGCAGCAGGGTGGTCGTGGCGTCGGCGATGGCGTCGGCGGTGACGAGGTGGGCGGGACTGCCGACCGTGGCGTCGATCGCTTCGGGGGTGGTGGGGGTGGCGGGGGCGAGGTTTTCCGGCTTCTCTTCGCCCAGGTAGGCGTCGAGGAGGCCCGCGTCCGCCTTCATGCGCAGGACGCGCAGGACCGACTCGTCGATGCGCTCCTCGGTCAGTTCGCCGTCCGCGACCGCCTGGAGGACCGCGTTCCACGCGACGTCGGGGCGGGGCGGGTTGAGGAGCTGGTCGACGCCCGCCTTGAGGGCGAGTACGGCCACCCGGTCGTCGCCGTACTTCGTACGGACGCCGCGCATCGCCAGCGAGTCCGTGGAGATCACCCCGTCGAAGCCGAGCTCCTCGCGGAGGATGCCGGTGAGGATCGGGCGGGAGAGGGTCGCGGGGTCGCCCGAGGGGTCGAGGGCGGGCACCACGATGTGCGCGGTCATGACGGAGTCGACGCCGGCGGCGATGGCGGCGCGGAAGGGGGGCGCGTCGTGGCGGTCCCACTCTTCGCGGGTGTGGTGGATGTGCGGCAGCTCGGTGTGGCTGTCGTCGGTGGTGTCGCCGTGGCCGGGAAAGTGCTTGGCCGCCGTCGCGATGCTGGACCGGTGGTACCCCTCGATCTGGGCGGTCACGAAACCGGCGACCGTGTCGGCGTCGGCGCCGAAGGAACGGATGCCGATGACGGGGTTGGCGGGGTCGACGTTGACGTCGGCGTCCGGGGCGTGGTCCTGGTGGATGCCGAGGGCGCGGAGTTCGGTGCCGGCGATGCGGGCGGCCTCGCGGGCGTGGTCGTGCGAGCCGGACGCGCCGAGGGCCATGGCGCCGGGGAGGAGGGTGGCGGGGGCGCCGATGCGGGCTACGGGGCCGTGTTCCTGGTCGACGGAGATGAGGACGGGGAGTTGCTTCTGCGCCGCGGCGGCCTGCTGGATGCCGTGGGAGAGGGTGGCGATCTGGTGCGGGGAGCGGGTGTTGTGGGCCCAGCCGAAGTAGATGACGCCGCCGAGTCGGTAGCGGGCGATGAGTTCGGCGGCGTCGCGGACGCCGAGTTCGCGGAGGTTGGTGTCCACGTCGGCCTGGTCGGGGTCGGTGGCGGTGTGGCCGTACACGTGCATGACGAAGAGCTGGCCGACCTTGTCCTCCAGGGAGAGCGTGCGGAGGAGTTCTCGGAGGCGGTGGTCGCGGCGGGCGGGCTGCTGTGGCTGGGACACCGGGGTGGGCTCCTGCGGGCTGGAGGAAACTTTCAGGAGTTACGGATATCCCGAAGATTTCTGCCGGTCAAGGGAGGGCGGGGGCCGTCACCGGGGCGGTGGAGGGGGCCGCGCCGGTGACGGCGGGCTGCGGGGGCGTGGCGTCTGCGCCTTGGGGTCGTTCTTGGGTGCGGGAGCGTGGGGGCCTGGTGTTTGCGCCTTCGGTTTGTCTGTGGGTGCGGGGCCGCGGGGGTATGTCCGTACTCGCCGTCCACTGTTCGCCACGCCTCGCGGACAACATTGCTACAGCGTGCTCGGTGCTCCGTGCGGACATACCCCCACGTCCCCTCCCGTCTCGTACGCGGGTGCGGGACGGTGGTCACTTCTGGGGGCCGAGCCGGACGCCGCGTGCTTCGGCGATGACGTCCAAGGCGTGGACGCGCCACGGGTAGAAGTGTGTCGACCTGCGGCAGAACGCCAGTACGTGGTCGTGCGCCTCGGCCGTGCCGATCCTCAGGAGGGCGGTGACGGCCGGTTCGTGCGCGCCGGACCAGGAGTCGGGGGCGAGGAGTGCCACCAGAGGCGTGAGGCATTCGGCCGTGCCCCGCTCGACGAGCGCGAGGGCCGCGGCCTCCCGCGCGGGGCGGTCGGTGGCCGGCGGTCCGCCGAGGGGCGCGGCGTACCTGATCCGTGGCGGCTGGGGCGGTGTCGCGGCGAGCCGGCTCAGGGCGGCGGTGGCCTCGGCCTCGGGGCGCGCGGCGAGCGCCGCGACGAGCTGGGCGCCCAGATCGTCGCCCAGGTCGTCGACGGGGCCGTCGGCGAGCGCGACGAGGGTCGGCAGTGCCGGGGGGCCGATACGGGAGAGGGCCCGCACGGCGGCGCGTGCGAGGAAGGGCTCGGCGTGGGGAGCGACGAACCCGCCGAGCGAGTGGGCCGACTCCGTCACCGGGAACGCGCCCAGGGCCGTCACCGCCCGCGCCCGCACCGCCTCGTGCGGCGAGCGCGCGCAGGCCAGCACCACCGCGAGGGTGTGCGGTGCGCCGATCGCGCCGAGAGCCCGCACGGCATGAGCGCGCAGGGTGCCCGGAGTGTCTTCGTCGGACGCCAGGGCGGCGAGTGTTGCGGCGGCCTCCGCGTGCCGCAGAGCGCCGAGCGCGTCGGCGGCGGCCGCGCACACGGTGACCGGTGCCGAGTCCTGCGCGAGGACGGACAGGAGGGCCGGGGCGGCCTCATGGCATTCCGCGAGCCCCAATGCGCGTGCGGCGCCGGCGCGTTGGACCGCGGAGCCGTCCGGTCGCGTCAACAGCCCCACGGTCTCGGGCGGGAGCGCGGGCATCGTGGCGATCAGGTCCGCGACCGCGTCGCTGATGTGTCTGTCGCCCAGTGCCGCGAGGAGCGGTCCGGCCGCCTCGGTTCCCGCGCAGGCGGCGAGGGCACCGGCCGCGGCCCGGCGCACCGGTGGCGCCGGTGACGCGCGCAGATGATGGCGGAGCGCGGCGATGTGTCCGTCCCGGTCGTCTGTCGCGAAGAGTTCGGGCTCCGCCGCGATGCGGGCGCAGACCGCGGCCACGGCGTGCGGCGGGTGTTCGGGGTCGGCGGGCTCGACCGCAGGGCGGAGCACGGACCACAGGTGGTCCCGTCCCTCTTCGGTTCTGGCGAGCAGCTCGGTGGCGAGTCGTGCCGTCTCGGGGTCCGGGTCGCGCTGTGGCGCGTGAAGGAGCTGCTCCGCGGACGGCCACGGGTGCGGGGGCGGCCACGCGGCGGCGGGCAGCGCGTGCAGTGCCGTGAGCGCCGTACGGCGCAGGTGGGTGGGCGAGGCGGACGAGTGCGCCAGCACCAGGAGTGCGGAGGCCGCCCGCGGGTCCCCGATCGCCCCGAGCGTCCGCACCACGTGGTGCGCGCGGTCCGGCAAGTACTCCCACAGCGCGGCGAGGAGCGGAGGCACGGCCTGCGCCGCGCGCAGTTCGGCCAGCGCGTCCAGTACCAGCGTGGTCCAATGGCCGCGGCTGGTCGCCAACCGCCCGCACAGCGCGACGAGCCCACGCACCACGTCCGACCCGCCGATGGCGACCAGGGCCTTCGCCGCGGGCTTCGCCAACTGCTCGTGAGGGTCGTCCGGGTCGGTGAGGACACGCAGCAGGACGGGAACCGCATGGGGTGCGCGCAGCCTCCCCAGCGAGCGGATGGCATTCCAGCGCACTCCGTGCGGTGGCCGGTCCTGACGGATGCAGAGGTCGAGCGCCGAGGTGACCTCCGGTGTGGGCGTGGCGCTGCCCAGCATCGCTATGGCGTACACGGCCACGCGGTGGTCCTGGGACCGGGTGGCCGCGCACAGCGCCGTCACGTCGCCGGCCATCCGCAGGTCCATCAGCTCCGCGATCGTGGAGGCCCGCTCCACTCAGGCCCCCGTGCCCTCGGGCACCTGGTCCGACATCGCGACGAACAGCGGAGTCCCGACGATGACGGTCACCTCCCGCCCGTCCGGACGCGTCACGGTGTCCCGCAGCAGGTGCCGTGCCAAGAACTCGCAGTTCATGGGCGGCACGGTCAACGAATCGGCGCAGCGCAGCACGTTCTCGGTGACGCTTCCCCGGCTCGGCATGCGGCCCCGGGCCCGTACCTCGAACTGCCCCTCCCACGCGGGCGGGGTGTCCTGGAGCAGGCGGAAGAGCGCAGGCAGTCCCGAGAAGCCGACCCGGTGCATCTCGGGGGCCGCCTTGTGGCCGATCAGGTGATCCGCCGACCCGATGAGGGCGACGACCGTGTCGCCGTCGTACCCCGTCATCAGCGTGGGGCCATCGGGGTCGCCGTACCCCGCGACCCGCAGGGCCGCCTCTCCCCGGAACCAGGCCGCGGGCTCCGTCATCCAACTGACGTCGTGTTCCCGGTCGAGATACGCCTCCACGAGGTCGAGCCGGTCGTACGTGGTCGTCTCGGAGGGCGGCGCCTGCAGAGCCAGGCTGACGACCTTCAGGTCGAGCTTGGCCTCCACGGCGAGCCGCCGCAGGAGCTTCTGCGGGATCTGCCCGTACAGCATGTCCACCTTGGCGGTGGAGACGTAGAGGTAGTAGCGCATCGGCGGGATCAGGCCCCGTCCGCACCGGCGCCGCAGCTCGGCCTGAACCACACAAGCACGGTGTCGCCTCTCATCGGTCTCCCCACGAGTCGTTCAACCAGGCGTGGTACACGGGGTGTTGAGGGATTACGAGCGGAAGCATCCCATACTCGGCCACGTTCCACGGCGCTCCCGCAGTGCGTCGACCGTCGCCGCGATCGCCTTCGCCCGGGTCGCCACCGTCTAGTGGGCCGCGAGCCGGGACAGCAGGTCTCGGCCGGGGCCGAGCAGCGGGGCCAGCGGTGCCGCGTCGTCGTACCAGCGCTTCTCGTACTCCCAGCACAGCCACCCCTCCGGGTGCTCCGCGCCGAGCAGCGCCACGCACTCCGCGAGCGGCAGGACCCCGGCGCCGAGCGGCAGCGGGGTCGTGTCGTCGGCCGAGGCGATGTCCTTGACCTGGACGTAGCCGAGGTAGGGGGAGAGGGCGGCGTACGTGTCGGCGACGGGTTCGCCGGCGAGCCAGCTGTGCATCACGTCCCACAGCGCGCCGACCTGGCGGTGGCCGACCGTGCCGAGGACGCGGGTCGCGTCGGCGCCCGTGCGGTGCGAGTCGTGGGTCTCCAGGAGGATGCGGACGCCCGCGTCGGCGGCGTACCGGGCGGCGGTGCCAAGGCGTCGCGCGGCCGTCGCGTCGGCCTCCGCCGCGCTCTGTCCCGCGCCGCCCGGGAAGACGCGGACGAAGGGGGCGCCCAGGTCGCGGGCGAGGCCGACGAGGGAGCTGATCTCGTCGAGGACCGGCTCGTCGTCGCCGGGCGCCGCCACGCGCGCGTACCCCGCGACGCCGAGGATCTCGACGCCGGACGCCTTGAACTCGGCGGCCACGTCCGCCCGTTCGGCGGGCCCGAGGCCGGGGTGCACCGGCTCCTCGGGGTGCGCGCGGAGCTCGACGCCGTGGTAGCCGTGGGCGGTGGCGAGCGCCAGTACGTCGGGGACGGGCAGGCCGGGCAGGCCGAGCGTGGAGAAGGCGAATTTCATGGACCCGACAGTAAATGGACCCGACAGTAGGTGGCACGCGGACGTGGTCAACACCGCCGTGCCCGGCCGGGCGGGTCTCAGAGGAACGCCAGGCGCGCTCCCAGCGCCGCGAACGCCACCGCGAAGGTGCGCCGCATCCAACCGACCACCCGGGGCCGCGAGATGACGTGGTCGCGCATCGCCGCCGCGAACCGCCCGTACGCCACGAAGACCACGAACGTGATCAGCATGAAGTACGCGCTGAGCTCCGTCATCCGGAGGAAGGCGTACGGCTCGTCGGTGCGCACGAACTGCGGCAGGAACGCGAGGAAGAAGAGCGTCAGCTTCGGGTTGAGGATGTTGATGAGTACGCCGGTCAGGATCGTGCGGCCCGCCGAACGCGGCTCGCTCTCCCGGGCGGCGGTGAGCTCGCTCTTGTCGCGCAGGGTGCTCCACGCCATGTACAGGAGGTAGGCCACGCCCAGGTACTTGAGCGTCTGGAACGCCACCGCGCTGGCGTTCAGGAGCGCCGCGAGGCCGGTGATCGCCGCCACCATGTGCGGGACGACGCCCAGGGTGCAGCCGACGGCCGCGACCATCGCGGCCCGGGTGCCGCGCGCGAGGCCGGCCGCGATCGTGAACAGGACGCCGGTGCCGGGCGTCACGCAGACCACCAGGGAGGTGAGGAAGAATTCCATCCCCCGACCCTCCCGCCACAATGGCTCCATGAACAGGTCCATTGGATCTCCTCCCGACCGGTCCATAACGGCGCCCCCGGTCACCGCCGCCTCCGACTGGCTGCAGCTCAACACCGCGGACGCCCCGCGCGGCGGGCTCAGCGACTGGCTGGCCCGGCGGATCAGGGCCGCCATCGCCGACGGCCGCCTCCCCGCGGGCAGCCGCCTCCCCGCCACCCGCACCCTCGCCGGTGACCTCCGCGTCTCGCGGGGCGTCGTCACCGAGGCCTACCGCCGCCTCACCGAGGACGGACACGTGGCGGGGCGCGGGCGGGCGGGGACGGTGGTGGTGGCGGTACCGCGGGCCGCGGCGGCGAGGGGGGTTCGGGGCGGCTCAACTTCCGTACGGGGGAGGGGTGATGGTGAAAGCTCGGGGCTTCGAGGCCTCTTCACGTCATCGCCCGAAGACCTCGGCGTGTTCGACGCCGTTCGGGCCGTGCCCGCGCGGATCGACCTCTCGCCGGGGCTGCCCGACCTCTCCGCCTTCCCGCGCGCGGCCTGGCTGCGCGCCGAGCGGTCCGTGCTCGCGGGGCTCACGCCGGCGGACTTCGGGTACGGGGATCCGCGCGGCACGCCGGCCCTGCGCGGCGCCGTCGCGCGCTGGCTCTCCCGGAGCCGGGGCGTCCGCTGCGACCCCGAGGACGTGCTGATCGTGAACGGCACGGCCCAGGCGCTGCGGCTGCTCGTCGACGTGTTGCGCGCGGAGGGCATCACGCGGGTGGCGGTCGAGGAGCCGGGGTCACTCGGCGTGCGCCAGCATCTGCGCCCGCTCGAAACGCCGCCCGTCCCGGTCGACGCGCAGGGGATCCGCGTGGACGCCCTGCGGGCGAGCGGGGCGCCGGCCGTGCTGCTGACGCCCGCCCACCAGTTCCCCACCGGCGTCGTCCTCGGCGGTGAACGGCGCCGCGAGCTGATGGAGTGGGCCCGCGACGGGGGCCTCGTCATCGAGGACGACTACGACGCCGAACACCGTTACGACCGCCCCGCGGTCCCCGCCCTGCGCGCGCTCCTCCCGGACCAGGTCTGTTACGCGGGCAGCGTCTCGAAACTCCTGGCGCCCGCGTTGCGCCTGGGCTGGCTGCTGGCGCCCCCGGCGTACCGGGACGCGCTGGTGGACGCCAAACGCCTCATCGACCTCGGCACCGCGGCCCTGCCCCAACTCGCCCTCGCCCACCTCATGGACTCCGGCGACCTGGAACGCCACCTGCGCCTCGTCCGCAGACATCACCGCAGGCGCAGGGACGCGATGATCGAGGCGATCGGGAAGCGGCTGCCCGGGGCGGTGGTGCACGGCGCGGCGGCGGGCCTGCACCTGACGATCACCTGGGACCCGTACGCGTACGAGGGCGGCGACACGGCCCTGGCGACGGCCGCCCTGCACCACGGAGTCAAGACCCACCCCTTGTCCTGGCACACCCAGCTCCCGCACGCCCCGGGGCTGGTACTGGGTTACGCGGCGTCCGGGACGGCGGAGATCGCGGAGGGGGTGGGGGTACTGGGCGACCTGCTCGCCGGGGGCGGCCGCGCGCGGGGTGGACGCCGAGGGCGGGGGCTTGGGAGCTGACGGCCTCGGGGCGCGCCCGGCGACCGCTCCCACCCTCGCGGGACCGGAACGTGGGCCTGGGCCTCGCAACCGCGGGGCGGGTGCCCGACGCGCGGGCCCCGCACGCCCCGCGAGACCACCGTCCCCAGTCGACCTCGGCTCCACCCGGGGCACGCACCTAGGGCCTGTCCGGCGGATCTTGTCGCGGGCGCGGGGCCTGCCACGCCGACCTGCGGCGTTGTCGTCGGTTGCCAACGCTCCGCGTTGCCGCCCTCCTCCGCCTTGCATCTCGACGCGCCAGACCCCGCTCACCAGCACGAAGACGCGCGAGCCACCCGGATGCGACCTGATCCGCCGGACAGGCCCTAGGGCGTGGCCCGAGGGTCTGCCCCACGGGGCCACGCCCACTGTGCGCGCCGGGCGAACTCGAACCCGCCCCCGGGGCGCCCGCCCCGAGCCGCGCCCCCGCCCAAGGGGCCGCCCACCCGACGGCGCGTTCCTACCGCGGCCCCGCCGTGGACCCCCGCACCATCAACTCCCCGTGCACCGTGGCCACTCCGCCCGGCGGCGGGTTCTCCTTGGCCGTCGCGATGCGGCCCGCCCGGGCGCCCGCCTCGTGGAGGGGGAGGCGGACCGTCGTGAGGGCGGGGACCGCGTCGATGCTGAAGGGCAGGTCGTCGAAGCCCGCCACCGACACGTCGTCGGGGATGCGCAGGCCCTTGTCGCGCAGGGCGGCGCACGCGCCCAGGGCCACCGTGTCGTTGGCGGCGACGACGGCCGTCAGGTCGGGCGCGCGGCGCAGGAGTTCGGCCGTCGCGTCGTACCCGGAGCGGCGGTCGTAGGGGCCGTGGACCGTCAGCGCGGGGTCGTCCGCGATGCCGCGCGCGGCGAGCGCGGCGCGGTGGCCCTCCAGACGGTGCCGGGTCGTCGTGCGCTCCTCGGGACCCGCGATGTAGCCGACCCGCCGGTGACCGAGGCTCAGCAGGTGTTCCGTCAACTGCTGGCCGCCGCCCCGGTTGTCGAAGGTGAGCGCCACCGCCTCGGTGTCCGGCGCGGGCGGCCGGCCGCAGAGCACCACCCGGGCGCCCGCCTCCGCGAGGCGCCGCAGCTTGCCGGCGAGGGCGGCCGCGTGGTCCGGGTCCTCGACGGCGCCTCCGGTGAGGACGACCGCGGCGGCGCGTTGGCGCTGCAGGAGCGTGAGGTAGGTGAGTTCGCGCTCCGGGGAGCCGCCCGTGTTGCAGACGACGGCCATCCGCTCCCCGCCGGCCCGTCCCCCCGGCCCGCCGATCTCGGACTGCACCGCCCCCGCCATGATCCCGAAGAACGGGTCGGCGATGTCGTTGACGAGGATGCCGACCAGGTCGGACGTGGCCGCGGCCAGCGAGCTCGCGGGACCGTTCAGGACGTAGTCCAGGTCGTCCACGGCGCGCAGGACACGCTCGCGCGTGGCGGCGGCCACGGGGTAGTTGCCGTTCAGCACGCGCGAGACGGTGGCGGGGGAGACCTGCGCTCGGGCCGCCACATCCGCCAGGGTCACGGTCATCTCGTACTCCTCCGGTCACCGGACGCACCGCCCGGTCACCCATATGTCGGCGCCCGGTCACCGCTCTCGACCGGGACCCTTGTCCGAACCTTGTCGGGCAGGCTAGCTTGCATCCGTATAGAAAGCGCTTGCTACGTGCAGCGCTTCGCTTGCCCGCCCCTACGGAGGGACACTCGTGACACGCAAGACGGTGCGCATCGCCATGAACGGCGTCACCGGGCGCATGGGCCACCGCCAGCACCTGGTCCGCTCGATCCTCGCCCTCCGCGAACAGGGCGGCCTCGACCTGGGCGACGGCACCGTGCTGTGGCCCGAGCCCGTCCTGGTCGGCCGCAGGGAGCCCGCGCTGCGCGCCCTCGCCGCGCGGTACGGCCTGGAGCACGTCTCGACCGACCTCGACACCGTCCTCGCCGACCCGGCCGTCGACATCTACTTCGACGCCCAGGTCACCTCGGCCCGCGAGGACGCCCTGAAGCGGGCCATCGCCGCGGGCAAGCACGTCTACACCGAGAAGCCGACCGCCACCGGCCTCGACGCCGCCCTCGGCCTCGCCCGGCTCGCCGAGGAGGCGGGCGTCAAGCACGGCGTCGTCCAGGACAAGCTCTTTCTGCCGGGCCTGCTCAAGCTGAAGCGGCTCATCGACAGCGGATTCTTCGGCCGGATCCTCTCCGTGCGCGGCGAGTTCGGCTACTGGGTCTTCGAGGGCGACACCCAGCCCGCCCAGCGCCCGTCCTGGAACTACCGCGCACAGGACGGCGGCGGGATCGTCGTCGACATGTTCCCGCACTGGGAGTACGTCCTGCACGAGCTGTTCGGCCGGGTGCGCAGCGTCCAGGCGCTCACCGCCACCCACATCCCGCGGCGCTGGGACGAGCACGACAAGCCCTACGAGGCCACCGCCGACGACGCCGCGTACGGCATCTTCGAACTCGACGGCGGCACGATCGCGCAGATCAACTCCTCCTGGGCGGTCCGCGTCCACCGCGACGAACTCGTCGAGTTCCAGGTCGACGGCGTCGAGGGCTCGGCGGTCGCGGGCCTGCGCTCCTGCCGCGTGCAGCACCGCGGTACGACCCCGAAGCCGGTCTGGAACCCCGACCTGCCCGCCACCGAGTCCTTCCGCGACCAATGGCAGGAGGTCCCCGACAACCAGGGCCCCGAGGGGTACGACAACGGCTTCAAGGCCCAGTGGGAGCTCTTCCTCAAGCACGTGTACGCCGACGCGCCCTACCACTGGGACCTCCTCGCCGGCGCCCGCGGCGTGCAACTCGCCGAACTGGGCCTCAAGTCCTCCGCGCAGGGCCGCCGCATCGACGTCCCGGAGATCGCCCTGTGAGCGCTGTGAGTCCTGTGAGCACGACGCGTTCTGAGAGGGCCACCGTCCTGCTCCCCGCCGCGGACGGCGGCACGCGCGCGTACACCCCCCGCGGCGAGCCGCTGCGGACGACGCCGGGCGGCCCGCCGCTCGCCTCCCGCACTGTCTTCGCCGCCGCCCACGTGGTCGCCGACGCCCGCGCGGACGTCACCCCGGACGGCCCCGCCGCCGTCGACTGGGACGCCACGCTCGCCTTCCGTCGCCACCTCTGGTCGCACGGCCTGGGCGTCGCCGAGGCCATGGACACCGCCCAGCGCGGCATGGGCCTCGACTGGGCGGGCGCCGCCGAGCTGATCCGCCGATCGGCCGCCGAGGCCAAGGCGGTCGGCGGCCGGATCGCCTGCGGAGTCGGCACCGACCAACTGGCCCCGCCCGCCCGGCTCGCGGAGGTCCGCGACGCGTACGAGGAGCAGCTCGCCCTCGTCGAGTCGGTCGGCGCCCGCGCGATCCTGATGGCCTCACGGGCGCTGGCCGCCGCCGCGACGTCGCCGGACGACTACCTGGAGACGTACGGCCACCTCCTGCGCCAGGCCCGCGAACCGGTGATCCTGCACTGGCTCGGCCCGATGTTCGACCCCGCCCTGGAGGGCTACTGGGGCTCGTCCGACCTGGACGCGGCCACGGAGACCTTCCTCCAGGTGATCGCCGCCCACCCGGACAAGGTCGACGGCATCAAGGTCTCGCTCCTGGACGCAGGCCGCGAGGTCGCCCTGCGCCGCCGCCTCCCCGAAGGCGTGCGCTGCTACACCGGCGACGACTTCCACTACCCCGAGCTGATCGCCGGGGACGACCACGGCTTCAGCCACGCCCTGCTCGGCGTCTTCGACCCGCTCGGCCCGCTCGCCGCCGAGGCCGTCCGGTCCCTGGACGCCGGGGACACCCGGGGCTTCCGCGCCCTCCTCGACCCCACCGTCGAGCTGTCCCGCCACCTCTTCGCGGCCCCCACCCGCTACTACAAGACCGGCGTCGTGCTGCTCGCCTGGCTGGCCGGGCACCAGACGCACTTCACCATGGTCGGCGGCCTGCAGTCGGCCCGCACACTGCCGCACCTGGCCCGCGCCTACGAACTGGCCGACGGACTCGGCCTGTTCCCCGACCCCGCCCTCGCGGCCACCCGCATGCGAGCCCTGCTGACCGTCCACGGAGTCCCGCAATGAGCGTCACCCCCAGCGCCCCGCCGAGCCCCCAGCCGCCCCTGTCGCTGTCCCGGCTCAGCATCAACCAGGAGACCGTCAAACAGTGGTCCCTCCCCGAACTCGCCGAGGGCTGCGTCAAGGAGGGCATCGGCGCGGTCGGCCTGTGGCGCGCACCGGTCCAGGAGTACGGGGTGGAGCGCGCCGCCCGGCTGATGCGGGACGCCGGGCTCACGGTGACCAGCCTCTGCCGGGGCGGCTTCCTCACCGACCCCGACGGGGCGCCGCGCGCGCGTGCCCTCGACGACAACCGCGCGGCGCTCGACGAGGCGGCCGCCCTCGGCACCGACACCCTGGTCCTCGTCTCCGGTGGCCTGCCGGCCGGCAGCAGGGACCTGGCGGGCGCGCGCGAGCGCGTGGCGGACGCGCTCGCCGTGCTCAGTCCCTACGCCGAGGAGCGGGGCGTACGGCTCGCCATCGAGCCGCTGCACCCGATGTTCGCCGCGGACCGCTGTGTGGTCTCCACCCTCGGCCAGGCCCTCGACCTCGCGGAACGCTTCCCCGCGCGGCAGGTCGGCGTGGTCGTGGACACGTACCACGTCTGGTGGGACGACCGGGCGCCCGAGGAGATCGCGCGGGCGGGCAGGGGCGGTCGGCTGCTCGCCTTCCAGCTGGCCGACTGGATCACGCCGCTGCCCGCGGGCGTCCTGCTCGGGCGGGGGCAACTGGGCGACGGCAGCATCGACTTCAGGGCGTGGCGTGCCCGGGTCGACGCCGCCGGGTACCGCGGCCGGATCGAGGTGGAGATCTTCAACGAGGCCCTGTGGGCGCGCGAGGGGAGCGCGGCGCTCAAGGAGACGGCGGAACGCTTCCGGGCGCACGCCTGAGGGGCCGGGTGCGCACGCCTGAGGGGTCCGGCAGGCCCGTACGCCCGATCCCTACTTGCGGCCGCCCAGGATCTGCCCCAGCAGGTCGCCGATGCCGCCTCCCGCGGAGGGCGCGGACGCCGTGGTCCCCGCACCGCCGGGCCCCTTCGTGCGCGCGGCGCGCTTGGAGAGCACCGCGAGGACGACGGGGATGAGCATCTCGATGACGCGGGTGACCGTCGGCGCGGGGATGCCGGTCTTCTTGGAGACCGCGTTGGCCACCGGCTTGCTCATCTTCGCGAGGACGCCGGACATCATCCCGCCGGCCGCCAGACCGCCCAACCCGCCGAAGGCGGCCACTCCTTGGAGGGGCACCTCCTCGGGCGGGGGCGCCTCGCCGACCTCGGTGACGGCCTGGCGCACCTCCTCCGCCTCCGCGGGGTCCGACGTGTCCGCCTTCTCCTGCAGATTCCCGGAGAGCGCGGACACCGTGGTGCCCACGACGTCCTGGGCGCCGGACTGATCAGTTCCGAGCAGACCGGCGATCTCCTGCAGCTTGTCGTCGCCGAGCTCGTGCAGCACGTCCTGCTCGAAGGACCGAGGTTCATCGCTCATGCGACAAACGCTACGTCTGCCCCGCTTTGTCAGCATCTCCAAGCCGCCGAAAAAATTCATGGCAACGCCGTGCAACCCTTCGGGCACCACGCGTGTCGTACTTGGCGTCAGAACCCATGAGGGGGGAACCAGGATCTGGGGGGATCCGGGGGATCCGGGGGGATCGAGAGTTCTGGCAGGGGAGGGGAACCCGAAGGGGCCCGGTCCGAGGACCGGGCCCCTTCGAAGGTTGTCGCCGGGGATTTCGGGCCGGGGGATCTCGGACCGCGTGGAGTTTTCCACAGGCTCACCACGCTGTCGGTGCCGGACGGTAGCGTCGGATCATGGCGAGTCCAGCTGCGGCGACGGCGGTGCTCGAGGGGGTCCTCGAGCGCATCACGTACGCCAACGAGGAGACGGGATACACCGTCGCGCGCGTCGACACCGGCCGCGGCGGCGGCGACCTGCTGACCGTGGTCGGCGCCCTGCTCGGCGCGCAGGCAGGCGAGAGCCTGCGGATGCAGGGCCGCTGGGGCTCCCACCCGCAGTACGGCAAGCAGTTCACCGTGGAGAACTACACGACGGTGCTGCCCGCCACCATCCAGGGCATCCGCCGCTACCTCGGCTCCGGCCTCATCAAGGGCATCGGCCCGGTGATGGCCGACCGGATCACCACCCACTTCGGCGTGGACACCCTCGACATCATCGAGACCGAGCCGAAGCGGCTGGTCGAAGTGCCCGGACTCGGCCCCAAGCGGACCAAGATGATCGCCGCCGCCTGGGAGGAGCAGAAGGCCATCAAGGAGGTCATGGTCTTCCTCCAGGGCGTCGGCGTCTCCACCTCCATCGCCGTGCGCATCTACAAGAAGTACGCCGACGCCTCGATCTCCGTGGTGAAGAACGAGCCGTACCGCCTGGCGGCCGACGTCTGGGGCATCGGCTTCCTCACCGCCGACCGCATCGCCCAGTCCGTCGGCATTCCGCACGACAGCCCCGAGCGCGTCAAGGCCGGTCTGCAGTACGCCCTTTCGCAATCCACCGACCAGGGCAACTGCTACCTCCCCGAGGAGCGCCTCATCGCCGACGCGGTGAAGCTGCTCCAGGTCGACACCGGCCTCGTCATCGACTGCCTTGCCGAACTCGCCGGCGAGGAGGAGGGCGTCGTCCGCGAGAGGCTCCCCGACCCGGACGGCGGCGACGACATCACCGCCGTCTACCTCGTCCCCTTCCACCGCGCCGAACTGTCCCTGGCGGGGCAGCTGTCGCGGCTGCTCAGGACGGACGAGGACCGCATGCCCGCCTTCCGGGACGTCGCCTGGGACAAGGCGCTCACCTGGCTCTCCGGCCGCACCGGCGCCGCGCTCGCGCCCGAACAGGAGGAGGCGGTCCGGCTCGCGCTGACCCAGAAGGTCGCCGTCCTGACCGGCGGACCGGGCTGCGGCAAGTCCTTCACGGTCCGCTCCGTCGTCGAGCTGGCCCGCGCCAAGAAGGCCAAGGTCGTCCTCGCCGCCCCCACCGGGCGCGCCGCCAAGCGCCTCGCCGAGCTCACCGGAGCCGACGCCTCCACCGTGCACCGCCTGCTCGAACTGCGGCCCGGCGGAGACGCGGCGTACGACAGGGAGCGGCCGCTCGACGCCGACCTGGTCGTCGTCGACGAGGCCTCGATGCTCGACCTGCTGCTCGCCAACAAGCTGGTGAAGGCCGTGCCGCCCGGCGCCCATCTGCTCTTCGTGGGCGACGTGGACCAGCTGCCCAGCGTCGGCGCCGGCGAGGTGCTGCGGGATCTGCTCAGCGCCGGAAGCCCGATCCCCGCCGTCCGGCTCACCCGCATCTTCCGGCAGGCCCAGGAGTCCGGCGTCGTCACCAACGCCCACCGCATCAACTCCGGTGTCCCGCCCATCACCCAGGGCATGAAGGACTTCTTCCTCTTCGTCGAGGACGAGACCGAGGACGCGGGACGCGTCACGGTGGACGTGGCCGCGCGCCGCATCCCGCAGAAGTTCGGCCTCGACCCGCGCCGTGACGTTCAGGTCCTCGCCCCCATGCACCGCGGCCCGGCCGGCGCGGGCCACCTCAACGGCCTCCTCCAGCAGGCCATCACCCCGGCCCGGCCCGACCTGCCGGAGAAGCGGTTCGGCGGCCGGGTGTTCCGCGTCGGCGACAAGGTCACCCAGATCCGCAACAACTACGAGAAGGGGCAGAACGGCGTCTTCAACGGCACGGTGGGCGTCGTCACGGCCCTCGACGCCGACGAGCAGCGGCTCACCGTGCGCACCGACGAGGACGAGGAAGTCCCCTACGACTTCGACGAACTGGACGAGCTGGCGCACGCCTACGCCGTGACCATCCACCGCTCCCAGGGCAGTGAATATCCCGCCGTGGTGATTCCGGTCACCACCGGGGCATGGATGATGCTGCAGCGGAATCTGCTCTATACGGCGGTGACACGCGCCAAGAGGCTGGTCGTTCTGGTCGGTTCGCGCAAGGCTCTGGGTCAGGCGGTGCGCACGGTCTCGGCGGGCAGGCGCTGTACGGCCCTGGATTTCCGGCTTTCCGGACACCGCGGAGCGGGCCCGGGAAAGTTTGATCGATCAAACGAGTCGGAAACGTCACACAGCACTTCCGGAACCGGGGCGAAGGGGGCAGGATGAGCAGGTTGGCGGCACTGAGTGCCGCCAATAGGCCCAATGGTCGACCCCGAGTGCACTCTCCAGGGCCAAATGGGGGATGGTAGAGACAGTCAGGGCACCTCGAAGAAGAGGCACAACGTCGGTGAGGGATGACGTGAGCGAGAACGCTAACAACGGTGTAGTACTGCGGTACGGCGACGACGAGTACACCTACCCGGTGATCGAGTCGACCGTGGGCGACAAGGGCTTCGACATCGGGAAGCTCCGCGCCCAGACCGGTCTGGTGACCCTGGACAGCGGCTACGGCAACACCGCCGCCTATAAATCCGCCATCACCTATCTCGACGGTGAAGAGGGCATCCTCCGGTACCGCGGCTACCCGATCGAGCAGCTGGCCGAGCGCTCCACCTTCACCGAGGTGGCGTACCTCCTGATCAACGGCGAGCTGCCGAAGGTCGACGAGCTGGCCACGTTCAAGAACGAGATCACGCAGCACACCCTGCTGCACGAGGACGTCAAGCGGTTCTACGACGGCTTCCCGCGGGACGCCCACCCGATGGCGATGCTGTCGTCGGTCGTCAGCGCGCTGTCGACGTTCTACCAGGACAGCCACAACCCCTTCGACGAGAAGCAGCGTCACCTCTCGACGATCCGCCTTCTCGCCAAGCTTCCGACGATCGCGGCGTACGCGTACAAGAAGTCGCAGGGCCACCCGGTCGTCTACCCGCGCAACGACCTCGGCTACGTCGAGAACTTCCTGCGCATGACCTTCTCGGTGCCCGCCGCCGAGTACCAGCTCGACCCGGTCGTGGTCTCCGCGCTCGACAAGCTCCTGATCCTGCACGCGGACCACGAGCAGAACTGTTCGACCTCCACCGTGCGTCTGGTCGGCTCCTCGCAGGCGAACATGTTCGCCTCGATCTCGGCCGGCATCTCGGCCCTGTGGGGCCCGCTGCACGGCGGCGCCAACCAGTCGGTCCTGGAGATGCTGGAAGGCATCCAGGCCTCCGGCGGCGACGTCGACACCTTCATCCGCAAGGTGAAGAACAAGGAAGACGGCGTGAAGCTCATGGGCTTCGGGCACCGCGTCTACAAGAACTTCGACCCCCGGGCGAAGATCATCAAGGCGGCGGCGCACGACGTCCTCTCGGCGCTCGGCAAGTCCGACGAGCTGCTCGACATCGCGCTGAAGCTGGAGGAGCACGCGCTGGCCGACGACTACTTCGTCGAGCGCAAGCTCTACCCCAACGTGGACTTCTACACCGGTCTCATCTACCGGGCCATGGGCTTCCCCACCGAGATGTTCACCGTGCTCTTCGCGCTCGGCCGGCTGCCCGGCTGGATCGCCCAGTGGCACGAGATGATCAAGGAGCCGGGTTCGCGCATCGGCCGCCCGCGCCAGATCTACACGGGCGAGGTTCTCCGGGACTTCGTCCCGGTCGAGGGCCGCTGACCCTCCCGGGCTCCCGCGCACAAAGCGGAAAGCGCCCCGCCGCCGATCCCCCCACGGGTCGACGGTCGGGGCGCTTCCCTTTTTCCCGGTGCGGATTCCCCCCACGGGATCCGGCCGGGCGTCTGTGGATGCCCTGCGGTCTGCCGGGACGCGTACGTACGGGAGGGCCGCTCAAAGCTCCCCGGTGCACGTGCCCCGGCAACGCAATTTCCAAGGAACATCCCCCAAGATGTCCCTCGATGTCGGAAGACGTCCCCCAAGACATCTTCCTGCATCGCCCCATTAGACTCGCGACCCGCCTCAATGGTTACGTGCCAATCACTGTGATCTGCGTCTCTTGCATATGTCGCAAACAGGCGCAAGAGCCCCCGTATGGGGATTCTGTGACCAGGGTGAGGATGCTGAAACGGCCCTGTGAAGGGGTTATGTAAACGCCCTCAGGCGGAGGCTGTTGGTCACCACGAAGACCGAGGAGAACGCCATCGCGGCGCCCGCGATCATCGGGTTCAGCAGACCGGCCGCGGCGAGCGGCAGCGCGGCGACGTTGTAGCCGAAGGCCCAGAAGAGGTTGCCCTTGATGGTGGCGAGGGTCTTCCGGGAGAGCCTGATGGCGTCGGCCGCGACCCGCAAGTCCCCGCGCACCAGTGTCAGGTCGCTCGCCTCGATCGCCGCGTCCGTGCCGGTGCCCATCGCCAGGCCGAGGTCGGCGGTGGCGAGCGCGGCGGCGTCGTTCACGCCGTCCCCGACCATCGCCACGACCTTGCCCTCGCCCTGCAACCGCCGTACGACGTCGACCTTCTCCTCGGGCAGGACCTCCGCGAACACGGCGTCCGGCGCGATGCCCACGGCCTCGGCGACCGTCGCGGCGACGGCGCGGTTGTCGCCGGTGAGCAGCACCGGCGTCAGACCGAGCGCGCGCAGTTCCCGTACCGCTTCGGGGCTTGTCTCCTTCAGGGCGTCCGCGACCCCCAGGACGCCGCGTGCGGCGCCGTCCCAGGCGACCAGGACGGCGGTGCGGCCCGCGGCCTGTGCCGCGTCCCGCAGCTCGGTGACGGCCTCCAGGCCGCTCACGCCCGCCTCCGCGAGGAGCCGCTCGCGGCCCGCGATGACCGCGTGCCCCTCCACCGTGCCGCGCACCCCGGACCCGGCGACGTTCTCGAACCCCTGCGGCGTCCCCAGCTCGCCCACCGCGACCCCTAGACGGTCCGCGGCGCCCGCCGCGACGGCCCGGGCCACGGGGTGCTCGGAGGCGTGCTCCAGGCCGCCCGCGAGCCGCAGCAGCAGCTCCTCGTCGGTGCCCTCGACGGCGTGCACGTCCGTCAGCTCCATGCGCCCCGTCGTCACGGTGCCCGTCTTGTCCAGGACGATCGTGTCGACGCGGCGGGTGGACTCCAGGACCTCCGGGCCCTTGATGAGGATGCCGAGCTGGGCGCCGCGGCCGGTGCCGACCATCAGGGCCGTCGGCGTCGCGAGGCCGAGCGCGCAGGGGCAGGCGATGATCAGGACGGCGACGGCCGCGGTGAACGCTGCGGTGGCGTCGCCGGTGGCGCCGAGCCAGCCGCCGAGTGTGCCGATCGCGATGAGCAGCACCACCGGCACGAAGACGCCGGCGATCCGGTCGGCGAGCCGCTGCACCTGGGCCTTGCCGGTCTGCGCGTCCTCCACAAGGCGGGCCATCCGGGCCAGCGAGGTGTCCGAGCCGACGCGCGTCGCCCGGACCACGAGCCGCCCGGCGACGTTCACGGTGCCGCCCGTCACGGCGGTGCCCTCGCCGACGTCGACCGGTACGGACTCGCCGGTCAGCATCGAGGCGTCCACGGCGGACGCGCCCTCGACGACGGTGCCGTCGGTGGCGACGGTCTCGCCGGGCCGTACGACGAAGAGGTCCCCGACGGCGAGGCGCCCGACCGGCACCCGCTCCTCGGCGCCGTCCCGCAGCACCGCCACGTCCTTGGCGCCCAGCTCCAGCAGGGCGCGCAGCGCCGACCCGGCCTTCCGCTTGGAGTGGGCCTCCAGCCAGCGGCCGAGCAGGATGAACGTGACGACGCCCGCGGCGACTTCGAGGTAGATGGTGGAGGCGCCCTCGCCGGGTCCCGCCGTGAGGTCGAAGCCGTGCCGCATGCCCGGCATGCCGGCGTCGCCGAGGAACAGCGCCCACAGGGACCAGCCGAAGGCGGCGAGCGTGCCGACGGAGACGAGGGTGTCCATGGTCGCGGCCGCGTGCCGCAGATTGGTGAACGCCGCCCGGTGGAAGGGGAGTCCGCCCCAGACGACGACGGGCGAGGCGAGCGTCAGCGAGAGCCACTGCCAGTAGTCGAACTGCAGGGCGGGGACCATCGCGAGCAGCACGACGGGCAGGGCGAGCAGCGCGGAGACGGTCAGGCGCTGCCGCAGCACGTCGGGTTCGGCGATGTCGGCGGTGGTCGCGGCCGCCGGTGCGGCGTCCGCGGGCTCCGGCGGGGGCGGCACGATCTCCTGTGCCGTGTAGCCCAGCTTCTCGACCAGGGCGATGAGCCGGCCGACCTCGACCCCCTCGGCGTACTGGACCTTGGCCTTCTCGGTGGCGAGGTTGACCGTGGCGGTCACGCCCTCCACGCGGTTCAGCTTCTTCTCGATGCGCGAGGAGCAGGAGGCGCAGGTCATTCCGCCGACGGCGAGTTCGACCGCGGTGACCTCGGCGTCGGTCGTGGCGCTTGGGGCTTCCGTCATGGCTCTTCCGTACTGCTTCCGTGCTGCTGCTTCAGGCGTGTTTCCGAGGTGGGACGGCTCCGGGCCCTGTGGCGCCGGCGCGGCGTCACAGAGCCCGGGTCTCCCGGCGGGCGGGCCGCCGGTGGACGGCGCGGCCCGCGGGTGCGTCAGGCCTTGACGCCGACGAGCTCGTAGCCCGCCTCGTCGACGGCCTCGCGCACGGCCGCCTCGTCCAGCGGGGCCTCGGAGACCACGGTCACCTGGCCCGTGGACGCGACGGCCTTGACGGAGCCGACCCCCGCGATCTCCGAGATCTCCGCGGTGACCGCGCCCTCGCAGTGCCCACAGGTCATCCCCGTCACCTCGTACACGGTGGTGACGGCGCCCTGCGGCGCCTCGGCGCCGGAGTGGCAGGAGCCGCTGGGGGAGCAGCAGGAGCCGGCCGACTCGGAGGCGGCCTGCGGGAGCTCGGTCTGGGCGCTCATGTCGTTCTCCTCGGGAAAGGGGTGTGTGTACGGATGCGGCGTAGCGTGCAGGAGGGGGCCCCGGAGTCCCGGCAACCTCCTGCCACACTTCGACACTATACCCCTGGGGGGTACTTCTCAACGAGGTGGGGCGCGGCCCCTCCGTGCCGCGCCCCCCGTCTCACTCTCTGCGTCCCCGGTTCCCCGGCCGGGCCGCGACCCAGGCGCGGACGGTGTCCGCGTACCAGTAGGGCTTGCCACTCTCCACGTGGTCGGGGGCGGGGAGCAGACCGTGCTTGCGGTAGGAGCGCACGGTGTCGGGCTGCACCCGGATGTGCGCGGCGATCTCCTTGTACGACCAGAGCCTGCGGTCGGTCATCGGTGGCACCTCCCTGCGCGCACCCAGGGCGGCCGGAGAAGCCGACGGGGGAGCTGGGTGCGACGCGTGGCGATCACTCAGCCTGTGCCCGGTGAACGACGCTGAGTGACCACGGGAGAGCGGCTGTCGACCGCCTGTGACGCAAGACCCGCGTACGCGAGACATGTGTGACAGGACGTGGGTGTTTGTGACGTAAGTGACGCATCTGCGGGGCACGTCCCCCCGGCGTGGCTACCCCCGGGCGCCGCACGAGCGCAGGTAGGAGCGGGTGCGGCGGGCGATCGGCAGCGGCTTGTCCGGCGCGCACGGGTACATGTCCTGCTCCACGATGGCGAAGAGCTCCACGCCGAGGCGCTGGGCCGCGGCGAGGACCGGCTCCAGGGCCGGCACCCCGGCGGGCGGCTCGCACATCACGCCGCGCGCCACCGCGGGCCCGAACGGCACTTCACGCTCCCGCACCTCGGCGAGGATCTCCGGGTCGACCTGCTTGAGGTGCAGATAGCCGATGCGCTCGCCGTACGTCTCGATGAGCTTGAGGTTGTCGCCGCCGCAGTAGGCGTAGTGGCCGGTGTCCAGGCAGAGCGAGACGAGGCCGGGGTCGGTGGCGTCGAGGAAGCGGGCGACGTTCTCCTCGCCGTCGATGTGGGTGTCCGCGTGCGGGTGGACCACCACGCGCAGCCCGTACCGCTCGCGGACCTCGTGGGCCAGGCGCTCGGTCTGGGTGGTCAGTTCGCGCCATTGTGCCGGGGTGAGAATGCGGTCCTCCAGGACCTCGCCGGTCTTGTCGTCGCGCCAGAAGGCGGGGATGACGACGAGGTGTTCGGCGCCCATGGCCTGCGCGAGCGCCGCGTTCTCCGCCACGTGCGCCCAGGTCTTCTCCCAGACGGCGGGGCCGTGGTGCAGACCCGTGAAGACGGTGCCCGCGGACACCTTGAGGCCGCGCCGGGCCGTCTCCTCGGTCAGTTCGGCCGGGTCGGTGGGCAGATAGCCGTACGGGCCGAGCTCGATCCACTCGTATCCGCTCGCGGCGACCTCGTCGAGGAAGCGGCGCCACGGCACCTGCCGCGGGTCCTCGGGAAACCACACGCCCCAGGAGTCGGGCGCCGAACCGATCCGGATGCGAGACAGCGTCGTCATGTCAGCCAGACTCCAGGCCGTCTCGGAAGAGTGTCAAGCAGTGGTCCGAATGTAAGGACAAAATGTTGACAGGGTTCCCGGGGCGGGATTAGACCTGGGGGCACACGAGGCGATGAAGGGGCGTGCAGGGTGTCCGATCCGTTCGACGTCATCACGATGGGCCGGATCGGGGTGGACCTGTACCCCCTCCAGGCGGGCGTGCCGCTCGCCGAGGTGACCGCGTTCGGGAAGTTCCTCGGCGGCTCCGCGAGCAACGTCGCGGTCGCCGCGGCCCGCCTCGGGCGGCGCGTCGCCGTGATCACGCGCACCGGCGACGACCCCTTCGGGGCCTATCTGCACGGCGCGCTGCGGGAGTTCGGCGTCGACGACCGGTGGGTGAGTTCGGTCCCGGGGCTGCCGACGCCGGTCACCTTCTGCGAGATCTTCCCGCCGGACGACTTCCCGCTGTACTTCTACCGGCTGCCGAAGGCGCCCGACCTGGAGATGTACGAGGACGAGCTCGACCTCGACGCGATCGCGGCGGCGCGGATCCTCTGGATGACCGGGACGGGGCTGTGCGCGGAGCCGAGCCGCTCGGCGACGCTCGCGGCGCTCGCCCACCGGGCGCGGGCGGGGTCGGGATCGGGGACGACCGTGTTCGACCTGGACTGGCGGCCGATGTTCTGGGCCGACCTCGATCAGGCGCGGCCCCACTACGCCGCGGCCCTCGCGCACGCCACCGTCGCCGTCGGCAACCTCGACGAGGTCGAGATCGCCACGGGGGAGCGCGAACCGCGGGCGGCGGCGCGGGCGTTGCTCGACGCGGGCGTCGAACTGGCCGTCGTCAAACAGGGACCCGCCGGAGTCCTCGCGATGAACCGCGCGGGGGAGGCGGTGCGGGTGCCGCCGCTGCCGGTGAAGGTCCTCAACGGCCTCGGCGCGGGCGACGCGTTCGGCGGGGCGCTGTGCCACGGGCTGCTCGCGGGGTGGGAGCTGGAACGGATCATGCGGTACGCCAACGCGGCGGGGGCGATCGTCGCCTCGCGGCTGGAGTGCTCGTCCGCCATGCCGTTTCCTGGCGAGGTCGCCTCGGCGGTACGTCAGAATGCGGCCCCTCCGGCGTTTGAGGAGCGGGGTCCGGGGCGGAGCCCCGGGAACGGCGGGCTGAGGCAACCGTGAGTTCCGTCGACGTCGCCGCGCTCGCCCGTACCCGGGCCCGGCACCCCGAAGCCGTCGCCGAGGCCGCGGCCCGGCGCCCGCGGCGCGACCTGCTGGCGGCGAACGGGCGGCTCATGATCGTTGCCGCCGATCATCCCGCCCGTGGCTCGCTCGGCGTGGGGCGGGAGCCGTTCGCCATGGCCAACCGGGGCGACCTCCTCGAACGGCTCTGTCTCGCGCTGTCGCGGCCCGGCGTCGACGGCGTGCTCGCCAGCGCCGACGTCCTGGATGACCTGCTCCTCCTCGGCGCCCTCGACGGCAAGGTCGTCATGGGGTCGATGAACCGGGGCGGGCTCGCCGGGGCCGCCTTCGAGATGGACGACCGGTTCACCGGGTACCGGCCCGAGGACCTGGCGCGGCTCGGCTTCGACGCCGGCAAGCTGCTGCTCCGCGTCGACCACGCCGACCCGGGGTCCCTGACCACCCTGCACTCCGCCGCCCGCGTCGTCGACGCCATGGCGGAGCGGCGGCTTCCGGTCTTCGTCGAGCCCTTCCTCACCCGCAGGGAGGGCCCGGGGCCGCCCCGCAACGACCTGGGCGCCGAGGCCGTCACCCGCTCCATCGCCATCGCCTCCGGGCTCGGCGGCAGCTCCGCGTACACCTGGCTGAAGGTCCCCGTCACCGACAACCCCGACGACATGGCCCGCGTCATGGAGACCTCGACGCTCCCCGCCGTGCTGCTCGGCGGCGACATCGGCGGCGATCAGGACGCCGCGTACGAGAAGTGGCGCGGCGCCTTGCAACTGCCCACCGTGCAGGGTCTGGTCGTCGGCAGAGCGCTCCTGTACCCGTCCGACGGCGACGTGGCGGGGGCGGTCGACACCGCGGTGGGGCTGCTGTAGCGGCGCCGCGGCGGGGCAGGCGGTGAGCGGGACGACGAGGCTGGGAGGCCCACATGACGTACGTACCGAAGGGGAGCGCGGCCGAGGGGGCGTACGCGCTCGACATCGATCCGGAACGGGCCGGCTGGGACTACTCCGCGCTGCGCGTCGTCGAGCTCGAACCGGGCGGCACGCATGCCTTCGACGCCGGAGAGAGTGAATGGATCGTGCTCCCGCTGACCGGCGGCTGTACGGTGCAGACAGCAGACGGGATCATCGAACTGCTGGGCCGCGACAGCGTGTTCAGCGGAGTCTCCGACTTCGCTTACGTGCCGCGCGACGCCCGGATCCAGATCGCCTCCGGCGCGGGAGGCCGCTTCGCCCTGGCAGGAGCGAAGTGCGAGCGTCGACTCCCCGCCCGCTACGGCCCCGCGCCGGAGGTACCCGTGGAGAACCGGGGCAGCGGCACCTGCGCCCGCGAGGTGCGGGGCTTCGCGGCGGCGGACGCCTTCGACTGCGACCGGCTGATCGCCGTCGAGGTGGTCACGCCCGGCGGCAACTGGTCCTCGTACCCGCCGCACAAGCACGACGAGCACACGCCCGGCGTCGAGGCGGAGCTGGAGGAGATCTACTACTTCGAGATCGAGGCGCGAGGCGGCCGTGCAGGATGGGGGTACCAGCGGGTGTTCCCGTCCCGGCCCGGCGGCACCGACGTCCTCGCCGAGGTCCGCACCGGGGACGCCGTGCTGGTGCCCGACGGCTGGCACGGACCGTCCATCGCCCAGCCCGGCCACGCCCTGTACTACCTGAACGTGATGGCGGGTCCGGGCGAGGAGCGGGAGTGGCGGATCCGCTTCCACCCCGACCACACGGAGGGATATCGATGACGCAGACGCAGGCGGGCACCGTGCGGCTGACCACCGCACAGGCGCTCGTACGCTTCCTGTCCCGGCAGTTCACCGAGCGGGACGGGGTACGGCAGCGGCTGATCGGCGCGACCTGGGGCATCTTCGGGCACGGCAACGTGGCGGGCCTCGGCCAGGCGCTCGTGGAGCACGCCGACGCCATGCCCTTCCACCAGGGCCGCAACGAACAGGCCATGGTGCACGCCGCCGTCGGGTACGCCCGCCAGTCGGGCCGGCTCTCCACCCACGCCGTCACCACCTCCATCGGCCCCGGCGCCACCAACCTCGTCACCGGCGCCGCGCTCGCCACCGTCAACCGGCTGCCCGTCCTGCTGCTGCCCGGCGACACCTTCGCGACCCGGCCCGCCGACCCGGTCCTCCAGCAGCTCGAAGTCCCGTACGCGGGCGACGTGTCCGTCAACGACTGCCTGCGCCCGGTGTCCCGGTACTTCGACCGCGTGACCCGGCCCGAGGCGCTGATCCCCGCCGCGCTCGCCGCGATGCGGGTGCTCACCGACCCCGCGGAGACCGGCGCCGTCACCCTCGCGCTGCCGCAGGACGTGCAGGCGGAGGCGTACGACTGGCCGGCGGAGTTCTTCGCCGAGCGGGTGTGGACCGTGCGCAGGCCCGCCCCCGACCCGTGTGAACTCGCCGCCGCGGCGGCCGCGGTGCGCGCGGCCCGGCGTCCCCTGGTCGTCGCGGGCGGCGGTGTCCACCACAGCGCCGCCGAGGACGCCCTGCGGACGTTCGCCGACGCGACCCGCATCCCCGTCGCCTCCACCCAGGCCGGCAAGGGCTCCCTGCGCCACGACCATCCGGCGGACGTCGGCGGCATCGGGCACACCGGCACCGCCACCGCCGACGAACTGGCCCGCACCGCCGACCTGGTGATCGGCGTCGGCACCCGCTACAGCGACTTCACCACCGCCTCCGGCACCCTCTTCGAGGGCTCCGGGGTGCGCTTCCTCAACCTCAACATCGCGCCCTTCGACGGCCACAAGATGGCGGGCACCACCCTGGTCGCCGACGCGCGCGCCGGCCTGACGGCCCTCACCCGGGAGCTCCGCGGCCACCGCGTCGAGCCCGCGTACACCGTCGAGTACGCCGACGACAAGGAGCGCTGGGAACAGCGCGTCGACGCCGCGTTCCAGGCCGATGAGCCGGACATAAGGCCCACCCAGCCCCAAGTCCTCGGCCTGCTCGACGCGTTGGTGACCGGCGAGGACGTGATCATCAACGCTGCCGGGTCGCTCCCCGGCGATCTGCACAAGCTGTGGCGGGCCCGCTCGCCGCGCCAGTACCACGTCGAGTACGGCTACTCCTGCATGGGATACGAGATCCCGGCCGCCATCGGCGTCGCGCTCGCCGCGCCCGAGCGGCCCGTCTGGGCGCTGGTCGGCGACGGCACGTATCTGATGAATCCGACGGAGATCGTCACCGCCGTCCAGGAGAACCTGCCGATCAAGGTCGTCATCCTGCAGAACCACGGGTACGCGTCCATCGGCGGCCTCTCGGAGTCCGTGGGCGGCGAGCGGTTCGGCACCGCCTACCGCTTCCGGGCGCCGGACGGCACGTACACCGAGGGCCCGCTCCCCGTGGATCTGGCGGCGAACGCGGCCTCCCTCGGCATGCGCGTGCTGCGCGCCAAGACCGTCCGTGACCTGCGTGCGGCGCTGCGCGAGGCGCGGGGGGCAGACCGCCCCACATGTGTCTATGTGGAGACGGAAACGGCAGACACAGTGTCGGGCCCGCCCCCGGCGCAGGCGTGGTGGGATGTGCCCGTGGCGGAGACCGCGACCCGGGAGTCGGCGGTCAAGGCCAGGGAAGAGTACGACCGGCACGTCGCAGCCCGACGCCGCCACCTGTGAGAGTAGGGATGCTTGTCATGACGAAGACCGTCCACCACTGGATCGGTGGAAAGCCCGTCGAAGGCGCGTCCGGCAACTACGGCCCGGTCACCGACCCGGCGACCGGCGCCGTCACGACGCAGGTCGCGTTCGCGTCGGCCGGCGAGGTGGACGCGGCGGTCGCCGCCGCCCGCGAGGCCTTCGCGACCTGGGGCACGTCCTCGCTCGCCAAGCGCACCGCGATCCTCTTCACGTTCCGCGCGCTGCTCGACGCCAACCGTGACGCCATCGCCGAGCTGATCGTCGCCGAGCACGGCAAGGTGCACTCCGACGCGCTCGGCGAGGTAGCCCGCGGCCTGGAGATCGTCGACCTGGCCTGCGGCATCACCGTGCAGCTGAAGGGCGAGCTGTCCACCGAGGTGGCCTCGCGCGTGGACGTGTCGTCCATCCGCCAGCCGCTGGGCGTCGTCGCCGGCATCACGCCCTTCAACTTCCCGGCGATGGTGCCGATGTGGATGTTCCCGCTGGCCATCGCCTGCGGCAACACCTTCATCCTCAAGCCGAGCGAGAAGGACCCGTCCGCGTCGATGAAGATCGCGGAGCTGCTGAGCGAGGCCGGTCTGCCCGACGGCGTCTTCAACGTGGTGCACGGCGACAAGGTGTCCGTGGACCGCCTCCTGGAGCACCCGGACGTCGCCGCCGTCTCCTTCGTCGGCTCCACGCCCATCGCCCGCCACATCCACGCCACCGCCTCCGCCAACGGCAAGCGCGTGCAGGCGCTCGGCGGCGCCAAGAACCACATGCTGGTGCTGCCCGACGCCGACCTGGACGCCGCGGCCGACGCCGCCGTCTCCGCCGCGTACGGCTCGGCGGGCGAGCGCTGCATGGCGATCTCGGCCGTCGTCGCGGTGGGCTCGATCGCCGACGAGCTGGTCGGCAAGATCAAGGAGCGCGCCGAGAAGATCAAGATCGGTCCGGGCAACGACCCGTCGTCCGAGATGGGCCCGCTGATCACCGCGGCCCACCGCGACAAGGTCGCCTCGTACGTCACGGGCGCCGCGGCCGAGGGCTGCGAGGTCGTCCTGGACGGCACCGGTCTCACGGTCGAGGGGCACGAGGACGGCCACTGGATCGGGCTCTCGCTGCTCGACCGGGTACCGACCACCGCCAAGGCCTACCAGGACGAGATCTTCGGCCCGGTCCTGTGCGTCCTTCGCGTCGACACGTACGAGGAGGGCGTGGCGCTCATGAACGCCTCGCCGTTCGGCAACGGCACCGCGATCTTCACCCGGGACGGCGGCGCGGCCCGCCGCTTCCAGCTGGAGATCGAGGCGGGCATGGTCGGCGTGAACGTGCCGATCCCGGTGCCGGTGGGCTACCACTCCTTCGGTGGCTGGAAGGACTCGCTCTTCGGCGACCACCACATCTACGGCAACGACGGCACGCACTTCTACACCCGCGGCAAGGTCGTCACCACGCGCTGGCCCGACCCGTCGGACGCGCCCTCCGGCGTCGACCTCGGCTTCCCGCGCAACCACTGAGCCGGGCTCCCCTCCCTCGGCTCCGAAGCCCCCGGCCCCGGCCGGGGGCTTCGCCGTTGGTTCACCGTTCTACGATGTGTGTGCACTACATGAAAGGCCGTGAGCCATGCCGCACATCGACATCGACTACGCCGACACCCTGTCCGGCGTCCTGGATCTGCCCGCCCTGGTGGCGGAGCTGCATCCGCTGGTCGTGGAGCGGGTGGACTCGGTCGGGGTCGGCAAGACCTTCTGCCGGGCCGCGCCCGCCTTCGTGGACGGGCGGCCCGCGGCGGCCTTCGTGCACGTCACGGTGGGCCTGCTGGCGGGGCGGACGCCCCGGGTGAAGGCGGCGCTCTCGGCGGACGTCCTCGCGCTGCTCGGCAAGCATCTGTCCGGGGCGCCGGACGCGACGTACTCGGTGGAGGTCCGCGACCTCGATCCCTCGTACCGGCTGTGGCCGACGCACTGAGCGCGCCCGTGGGGTGACCGAACGTGGAGCAGGGCCGTCCGGAATCCGGACGGTCCTGATTCTTTTTTGACGCCGTCCTTGCGGTTCCCGTGCACAGGGTGCAATTCGGGCAACCAATGCTCCTGAGTTCATACGCCTGCAATATCAAGGTCATATTCACCACGGGCATGTTCATTGCGACCCTCCGAAGCAAACTCTTGGGAAAGCCAGGCAACTTGGGGATCTTCGCGACTGCGGATTCCGTAGGTAAATGACCGTTGACGTTCCGGTTGCCGCCGGGGTTCGATGACGCGCCGGGAGCCACCGAAAGACCAGATCAACAGCCTTCGGAGGCGATAGCGCTCCCGCCGCACTCCTGCCGCACGAGTCGATCGGAACCGCGCTTCATGACCGATACGCTTCGCCCGCTCCAGACCGCCGCCGAGAATCCCCCGGCGCCGACAGCCGTCCCCGGCGATCCCCAGAAGCTCAAGCGTTCCATCGGCGTCGTCGGCGGCACCCTCCTCACGCTGTCGTGCGTGACGCCCGCCTCCACGCTCTTCGTGGTCGTCCCGGACCTCTTCTCCTCGCTCGGCACGGCCACGGCCCTCACCATCGCCATCGGCTCGCTGCTCTGCGTGGGCGTCGCGTTCTGCTACTCGGAGCTCGGCACCCTGATCCCCAGCGCGGGCGGCGAGTACGCGATGGTCTCGACGATGGCGGGCCGCCTGGCCGGCTGGCTGGTCTTCGTCCTCTCCCTCCTGGTCGTGATGATCGTCCCGCCCGTGATCGCCATGGGCACCGCCGACTACCTGGCCCCGGTCATCCACCTCGACCCCTCCTACGCGGGCGCCGGCGTCATGATCCTCGCCACCCTCGCGGGCCTGCTCGACCTGCGCGCCAACGCGTGGATCACCGGCATCTTCCTGGTCCTCGAGGTCATCGCGGCCGGCGTGGTGGCCGTCCTCGGCTTCACGCACGCGGAGCGCGGCGCGGGCAGCCTGACGGACCTGTCGGTGGCGGGCTCGGGCCCCGGCGGCGTCGACACGGTCACGGCGATGCTGATCGTCTCCGGCCTCGCGATCGCCCTCTTCGTGACGCAGGGCTTCTCCACGGCCGTCTACCTCTCCGAGGAGCTGGAGAACCCGCGCCGCAACGTCGCGCGCACCGTCCTCGCGACCCTCGCCATCTCCACCGTGATCATCCTGGTCCCGGTCGTCGCCATCACCATGGGCGCCGACAGCCTGACCGCGCTGACCGAGGGCGACATCAGCGCCATGGTGACGGACTGGTCGAACTCCGCCGTCGGCACGTTCGTCAGCCTCTGCGTGGCCCTCGCGATCATCAACGCGGGCATCGTCATGGTCATCCAGAACTCCCGCGTCCTGTTCGCGTCCGCGCGGGACAAGGCCTGGCCCTCGCCCGTGAACAAGGGCCTGTCGAAGCTCGGCGCGTCCGGCGCCCCCTGGGTGGCCACGCTCCTGGTCGGCGTCCCCGGCGCGCTCCTGTGCTTCGTCAACCTGGACACGCTGTACGGCGTGACCGGCGTCTCCGTGACCGGCATGTACCTGCTGGTGGCGGTCGCCGCGCTGCTGGCCCGGCGCGGCGCGCACCGGCACGGCTCCGCGTGGCGGATGCCGCTGTGGCCCGCGGTGCCGGTGGTGCTCATCGCGGTGCTCGGGTACGTCCTCAGCCAGCAGGAGGCCAAGTTCCTCCTGTGGACCGGCGGCATCGTGCTGGCCGCGACCCTGTACTGGGCCTGCTACCTGCGCCCGCACCGCGGGACGCGGTGGCTGGTGAGCGTGCCGGAGGAGTCCTGAGGATTCCGCTTCCTCAGCCGGAGTCCGCGTTCAGGTAGGCGAGGACGGCCAGCACACGGCGGTTGCCGTCGTCGTCATCGCCGAGGCCCAGCTTGCCGAACAGCGAGGTCGTGTACTTGCTGATCGCGCTCTGGCTGAGGAACAGGCGGCGGCCGACGGCCTGGTTGGACAGGCCCTCGGCCATCAGGGCGAGCACGGACCGCTCGCGCTCGGTGAGCCGGTCCAGCCCCCGGCCCGGGGAGCCCGCGGACAGCAGCTTGGCGATGACGGCCGGATCCATGGCGGTCCCGCCGCCCGCGACGCGCTCCAGGGCGCCGATGAACTGGTCGGCGTCGAACACGCTCTCCTTCAGGAGATAGCCGACGGCGCCCGAACCGTCGGCCAGCAGCTCCCTGGCGTACAACTGCTCGACGTGCTGGGAGAGCACGAGGACGGGCAGTCCCGGCATCTCGCGGCGGGCGGCGAGGGCCGCGCGCAGCCCCTCGTCCGACTGGGTCGGCGGCATCCGCACGTCGATGACGGCCACATCGGGACGCCACGTGCGCAGCGCGTCGAGCGTCTCGGGCCCGGTCGCCGCGGTCGCCACCACCTCGTGCCCGCACGCCTCGATCAGGCGGACCATCCCGTCGCGCAGGAGGTAGAGGTCTTCGGCTACGACGATGCGCATGGCACCGCCATCCTCACCCGCGTGGGACCGCCCGCCGGGCTCGTGATCTCCACCGTGCCGTCGAAGGCCGCGATCCTGCGGCGCAGGCCCGCGAGCCCGCCGCCGTCCCGCGCGCCGGCCCCGCCCCGGCCGTCGTCCTCGACCTCCACCACGACGCCGACGCCGTCGTGGTGGAGGCGGACGCGGGCCAGGGAGGCCCGGGCGTGCCGGACCGTGTTCGTGAGCAGCTCGCAGACGCCGAAGTAGAGGGCGGACTCGACCGGCGCGTCCAGGCGCAGCCCGTCGTCGGCGGCGACGCGCACGTCGAGCGGGACGTCCAGGGCGAGCGCGCGGACGGCGTCGACGAGTCCCCGCTCGGTGAGCACCGGCGGGCTGATCCCCTGGACCAGCTCGCGGAGTTCGGCCAGTGAGGCGACCGCGCCGGCCCGCGCCTCCCGCATCAGCGTCCTGGCCTGCTCGGGGTCGGACGCCAGCAGCTTCTCCGCGGTCGCGAGGGAGAGCCCGAGGCCCACCAGGCGGGCCTGCGCCCCGTCGTGCAGGTCGCGCTCGATGCGGCGGATCTCCGCCGCCTGTGCGACCGTCGCGTCCGCGCGCTGGGCGGTCAGCTCGTCCACCCGGTCGGCCAGCGCCATCGCGGGCGACGGGCGCAGGAAACGTACCGCCAACGGCTCCAGGGGCCGCCAGGCGTACGGCGCGCAGGCGACGGCCACCACCGCGCCGAGCGCCCCCGCCAGGCGCGGGGCGAGCCCCGGCTGGAGGAGTCCGACGGCCGCCGCACCCGCCCCGGCCGGCGGCAGGCAGGCGACCAGTCCCGCGGTGAACGGCACGACCGCGGTGAAGCGCAGGTCGCGCCAGTTGGCCGGGTCGCCCCACCGGACCCGCCACTTCTGGTCGAGGAGGGCGTCGCGGCTGGTGCGTTCGTAGCCGAAACCGTTCCACCAGTACCCGGTGGACATCCGCGTCACCGGGCCGGCCCGCCGGTATCCGTCGGGGATCACGGTGCCCGTCCAGCGCGCGACGGCGTGGCGCACCGTCCGGCACACCGGCCTCGCGAGCCCGAGCGTTCCCACGCACACCAGCACGAGCGGGGCGAGCCACGACCACGGGTTGCCGGCACCCCACAGGATCCCGAGCGCCACGGCCGCGGCCCACACGGCGGGGATCAGCATCCCCACCACCGCCACGACGCACGCCCGCACGAACCCCGTGCCGACGCGCCCCAACCACCGACCCAGCTGCCGCATGCCTCTTCCTCCGCCGCTCGTGCCTTGCTCTGTGCCTCGACCCCGCACCACACGAACCCTGCCGCAACCCCGGCCTCCAGGGGAGTGGGGCTTGCCCCACCGTTGCCTACGTCCGTTGCCTACGTCCGGCCGCTGCCCCGCTTGTCGGACCCCGCCCGTACCGTTGGCGTCATGGATCTACGACTGCCCAGGCCCAGGTTCCCCGTGCCGCGCGGTCCGCGCAGGCTGCTCGCCGCGGCGGCCGCCGTCGCGGTGCTCGCCGGGGTGGGCACCTGGACGGCCGCCGCGTCGGACGACGCCCCCGCCGTGCACCGCGTGGACCGCAGGGTCGACACCGGCGCCGCCAAGATCGACACCTCGTACTTCACCGCGGGCGACCCGGACACCAAGCGCCCCGCGATCCTCATCGGGCACGGCTTCGGCGGCAGCAAGAACGACGTACGCGCCCAGGCCGAGGACCTGGCCCGGCACGGGTACGCGGTCATGACCTGGTCCGCCCGCGGCTTCGGCAGGTCCACCGGCAGGATCGGGCTCAACGACCCCAAGGGCGAGGTCGCCGACGCCCGCAAGCTGATCGACTGGCTGGCCACCCGCCCCGAGGTCCAGCTCGACAAGCCCGGCGACCCGCGCGTGGGCATGACCGGCGCGTCGTACGCGGGAGCGGTCTCCCTGCTCGCCGCCGGGTACGACCACCGGGTCGACGCCATCGCCCCGCAGATCACCTACTGGAACCTCGCGGACGCGCTCTTCCCCGACGGCGTCTTCAAGAAGATGTGGGCCGGCCTCTTCATCAACACCGGTGGCGGCTGCGACAAGTTCGAGAAGAAGCTGTGCGCCATGTACGAGCGGGTCGCCGAGGCCGGCAAGCCCGACGCGGCGGCGCGCAAGCTGCTCGCCGAGCGCAGCCCCGCGGCCGTCGGCGACAGCATTAAGGTGCCGACGTACCTCGCCCAGGGCCAGACCGACTCGCTCTTCCCGCTCACCCAGGGCGACGCCATCGCCAAGGGGATCCGGGCGAACCACGCGCCGGTCTCCGTCGACTGGATCGCGGGCGGCCACGACGGCGGCGACCGCGAGAAGGGCCGCGTGGAAGGCCGCGTCAACGACTGGTTCGACCGCTACCTCAAGGACGAACCGTCCGCCGACACCGGCCCGGCGTTCCGCGTCACCCGCACCGGAGGCCTCGACTCCACCGACGGGGCCGCGCGGAAGCGGGGCGCGAGCGGCGCCGTGTACCCGGGCCTGGAGAGCGGCCCGCGCGCGGTGCGACTCGGCGGCCACGAGCAGACGTTCGACAACCCGGCGGGTGCGAGCCCGCCCGCCATCTCCGGGCTCCCCGGCGTCGGCGGCGGCCGCCTCTCCCAGTTCGCCTCGCTCGGCGTGGGCGTCTCCGTCGACTTCCCCGGCCAGTTCGCCGCGTTCGGCTCGGCGCCGCTGACCAAGGACCTGCGGATCACCGGCACGCCCACGGTCCGCGCGCACGTGAAGTCCACCTCGCAGGACGCGGTCCTCTTCGCCAAGGTGTACGACGTGTCGCCCGGCGGCAAGCAGAAGGTGCTGCCCTCCCAACTCGTCTCTCCCATCAGGGTGGAGGGCGCCGGGCAGGGCAAGGACGTCGAGCTGCGGATGCCCGCCGTCGACCACAAGGTCCAGAAGGGCCACAGCCTGCGCCTCGTCGTCACCTCGACCGACCTCGGCTTCGCCTCCCCGGCCCAGCCCGCCAAGTACACCCTCTCCCTCAAGGGCGACCTGACGGTGCCGACGGCGCCCGGCGTGGAGACCGCCGCCGCGCCGCTGCCCTCCTGGGTGTGGTGGCTGCCGGCCACCGGCGCGGTGCTCGCCCTCGGCCTGCTGGTCACCGCCCGCCGCCGCACCTCGGCCCCCGCGCCCGACCCGGCACTCGCCGAAGTCCCGCTCCACATCAGCGGGTTGAGCAAGCGGTACGCCGGGTCCGCCGACCGGTACGCGGTCCGTGACGTCTCCTTCACCGTCGAGAAGGGCCAGGTCCTCGGCCTGCTCGGGCCGAACGGCGCGGGCAAGACGACCACCCTGCGCATGCTGATGGGCCTGATCCGCCCCGACGCGGGCGAGATCCGCGTCTTCGGCCGGGCGATCCGCCCCGGCGCGCCCGTCCTGTCCCGGGTCGGCGCGTTCGTCGAGGGCGCGGGCTTCCTGCCGCACCTCTCCGGCCGGGAGAACCTGGAGCTGTACTGGAAGGCGACCGGCCGTCCGCCCGAGGACGCCCACCTGGACGAGGCCCTGGAGATCGCGGGCCTCGGCGACGCCCTGGCCCGCGCGGTGCGCACGTACTCGCAGGGCATGCCCCAGCGCCTCGCCATCGCCCAGGCCATGCTCGGCCTGCCGGACCTGCTGATCCTCGACGAGCCGACGAACGGCCTGGACCCGCCACAGATCCGCGAGATGCGCGAGGTCATGATCCGGTACGCGCGCGCGGGCCGCACGGTCATCGTCTCCAGCCACCTCCTCGCCGAGGTCGAGCAGTCCTGCACGCACCTGGTCGTGATGGACCGCGGCCGGCTCGTCCAGGCGGGCCCGGTCGCCGAGATCATCGGCTCCGGGGACACGTTGTTCGTGGGGTTGGCGTCCGAGGTCCCCGACCCGCTGGTGGAGAAGGTGGCGGCGCTGCCCGGCGTCCTGTCGGCGGTACGGGCCGACGACGGCCTGCTCGTACGGCTGGACGGCACGGAGCGGGGGAGCGCGGCACACCTGCTGCCCGAGCTGGTCCGGCTCGACGTGCCGGTGGAGTCGGTGGGCCCGCACCGCCGCCTCGAAGACGCGTTCCTGACCCTGATCGGAGGCACGGCATGAGCGCCCCCACGCCCACACCCACGCCCACGTCCACGCCCACCCTGGAGCGGCCGACCGCACCCGGCTACCGCGCGGGCCGCACGCTGCCCCTGCGGGTCGAGGCGGTCCGCCAGCTGAAGCGGCGCCGCACGCTGGTGATGGGCGCCATCATGGCGCTCCTGCCGGTGATCCTCGTCGTCGCGTTCGCCGTCGCGGGCGGCTCACCGGGCTCCCGCAACGGCAGCGTGACGCTGATGGACACGGCGACGGCGTCCGCGGCGAACTTCGCCGCGACCTGCCTGTTCGTCTCGGCGGGCTTCCTGCTCGTGATCCCCGTGGCGCTGTTCTTCGGCGACACGGTCGCGTCCGAGGCGAGCTGGTCCTCGCTGCGCTATCTGCTGGCGGCGCCGGTCCCGAGGGCCCGGCTGCTCTGGTCCAAGCTGGCGGTCGCGCTCGGCATGAGCGCCGCGGCGATGGTGCTGCTGCCCCTGGTGGGCCTGGTCATCGGCACGGTGGCGTACGGGTGGGGCCCCCTGGAGATCCCGACCGGCGGCGAGCTCCCCGCGGGCACGGCGGCCCAGCGCCTGCTGGTCGTCGTGGCCTTCATCTTCGTCTCCCAACTGGTCACCGCCGGCCTGGCGTTCTGGCTCTCGACGAAGACGGACGCGCCGCTCGGCGCGGTGGGCGGAGCGGTCGGCCTGACGATCGTCGGCAACGTCCTGGACGCGGTGACGGCGCTCGGCGACTGGCGCGACTTCCTGCCGGCGCACTGGCAGTTCGCCTGGGCGGACGCGCTGCAGGCGCAGCCCGAGTGGGCGGGCATGATCCAGGGCGCGTCGATCTCGGTGACATACGCGCTGGTGCTGTTCGCGCTGGCGTTCAGGGGGTTCGCGCGGAAGGACGTGGTGAGTTGAGACGTGGTGAGTTGAGGGGGCAGGTATGCCGGCCCCGCCGGGCCTAGGACCTGCGCCCGATGCGCGCCGCGGGCACGCTGCCTAAGGTCGACCTCCATGCACACCACGAAGATCACCCCACGCGACACGGCGCGGCGCAGGCGCGAGACCGTGGACCGGCTCGGTACGGAGCGCGACATCTGGGTGTCGACGTCCCACCCCGACCACGGCCCGCACCAGATACCGCTGTGGTTCCTGTGGGACGGCCGGGCGGTGTGGATGTGCACGGGGGCGACCTCCGCGGCCGCGCGCAACGTCCGCGAGGAGCCGCGCGTACGCCTCGCCCTGCCGGACACCTTCGACGTGGTGCTCCTGGAGGGGCGGGCGGAGACGCACCCGGCGACGGAGGTGCCGAGGGAGCCCGCGGACGCGTTCGCGGAGAAGTTCGGCTGGGATCCGCGTACGGAGGAGGGCCCCTTCCTGTACGTGCGCGTGCGGCCGCGAACGGTACGGGCGTGGCGCGGCGAGCGGGAGTTGCGGGGCAGGACGGTCATGCGGGAGGGCGAGTGGCTGGCGTGAGGCGGGCCTGAGGACGGCCTGAGGCCGGTTTCCGGGTGCCCGTGCCCGTAAGCGCGTCGCGCTCGCCTGTCACCCGCCGCCGCAGAACGTGGTCTTGATCGACCGCACGATGAGGCCGGCCTGGTCGTTCGTCACGTCGAACCGTCGAGCCGCGTCCTGTCGCACCTCGTCGTCGACCGACCCCTGCCTGACGTCCAGGCAGACCCACCCGGCGTCGTCCACGGCCCGCCCCTCGTCCGCGACGAGTCTCGGGTCGATGGCTTCGAGGTCGTGCAGCAATATCTCCTGCTGCCCCGCTTCCGGGGAGGGCGGCCCCGCGACGGGCTCGGGGTGCCCGGAGGCCGCGGCGTCCGAGGAGTTGGAGGGCCCGTCGTCGTTCGCACAGGCGGTCAGCGCGGCGGCGCCGATCACCGCGCACAGGACCGCGGCCGTCACACGCTTCATGTCTGCCTCCGTTTTACCGCCGACCTGGGATCGACGTCGTCACCTGAGCAGTCAATACCACGTCAACTGGCCGGGCTTCTGGTAGTAGAAGCCCTTGGGCCCCTCCGGATCGTCACCGTCGAGGCAGGGGCACGTGGAGGGTGCGGCGGAGTCCCTGGAGTCCCTGGAGCCCCCGGAAGGGCGCCCCGTCACCAGCTGGCTCCCCCTGAGGACGGGTTTGCCGTCGAAGCGGCGGCCGGCCGAGCCGAAGATGTGTGTCCCGCGACCCAGGCGCATCAGCCCCGTGGTGACCTGCACCGCTGAGAGGACCAGGCCGTCGGAGACGAGAGGGATGAGGAGGAAGAGGTTCCACTTGTCCCGGGCCGCCGGGCCGGTCCACAGCGCGACGGTGACCGCCGCCTCGTCGGGCTCAGGGATGCACCCTCGTACGTAGTACGGCTGTGCGATGGGTGCGTGCATGTAATGCGCCAGCGCGGCGGTTACGGCCCGCTGGGTCCGGGACGCGCACTGGGGCGAGCAGAGGGGCGGGGACTCCGGGACGGGCAAGGCGTGCTCCTCGCTCAGGGATTTCCGGTGGGTGGCCAGGCTGAGAAACTCGTTCCATGAGGGAGTCATGAGGCAGAAGGCCGGTGTCGTACGAGGTGAGGTGGTCAGCCGGGGAAAGTACGCGTTGGTGGAACGGGAGCGACGCTACTTGCTGGCCGGCCCCCCGGACCCCACATCGGTCACGGCCACCCGTGTCACCAAGGACCGGTACCTGACGGGAACACGCCTGCGCCTACGACGCACCGAACACCCGGACACCGGCACCGGCACCCGCCAACTCAAGCGAAAGCTCACCCAGAAGGTGCCGCCGATGACGAAGAGGCCCGGGACTTCGTGCCTCCGGCGGTGTGCCTGGTCGAGGTGACGGATGACGTCCGCTTCACCGGCGGGCGACTGGTCCGCGCCGCACGGCAGGACTGGGTGACGTGGCTGGCCGACTACGGGATCCGCGTCAAGGGCCCTCGGTGAGCCACGATCATCCAGCCCCTGCAACCGGCCTACTGGCCCACCGGTCAGCGCGCCGACCGCAAGCGATAGGCGTACGTATACGTACGCCCCGCATGCAGCAGGTACCGCTCCAGCGGCGGCGCGCCCCACGAGTCGTTGCCGCCCACGCCCATCTGCCGGTGGGCGACCCTGAGGAATGTCTCCGTGCGCCGCCTCACCTCGTGCGGGTGGCGCGGGCCCTCCAGGTCCGCCGGGGTGTGGTGCAGGGCGCTCGTCTCCAGGAAAGGCTCGCCGTCCGCGGGGTCGGCGAGGACCACGAGGCCGTCCCCGGAGCGGTCGGTGAGCGCGATGCGCCGTACGTCGGTCTTGTTGCCGGTCTCCTGCGGCCGCTGGTACGGGGCGATCTGGTCGTCGACCGTCGAGCGGTAACGGCCCACGAACGCACCGGACTTGCGGTCCTGGTAGTTCTCCTGCGGCCCCCGCCCGTACCAGTCGAGACGCTCGAAGCCCGCGGGCACCGTGAGGAGCGCCCCCACCAGGGGGAGGTCGGGCAGGCCGGCCGCCGCCTTCAGCGTGTGCCGGACCCGCACCTCTCCGTCGCCGCGCACCGTGAACACGGTGTGCCAGGTGGACGGCGTGGGGGAGGTCGGCAGCGTCGCGCTCACCTCGACCGTCACCTCACCCGGCGAGGGTTGCGCCGCCTTGATCCCGGTGACCTTCGCGTCCTCGCCCGCCGAGCGCCAAGTCGCCGCCGTGTCCGGAAAGTTGCGGCCTATGTCGTTGTCGATGGGCGCCCGCCAGAGGTTCGGCACCGGCCCGCCGGTGAGCAGGCGCCGGCCCCCTACCTCGTACGACGACAGCGTTCCCGTCGCCTTGGACAGCACGACCGTCACGTCCCTGCCGCTGATCCGCACCTCCTTCGCGTCCTCGGCCAGATCGAGCCGGGGCAGCGTGCCGGGTGCCGGGTCGGCGGGCGCGGGTGTGTGCCAGGCCGCCGGGAGTTGGAGTTGCTCGGCGGCCACGGTGTGGCCCGCCCCGGCCCAACTCGCCTTCTTCCGCAGGACGAGCGCCAGGTTCAGCAGGTACTCGGCGCCGGGCACCGGACGGCCGGGCTTCTTGACCGGGACCCGTACCGTCCCCGTGGCGCCGGGCGCGACGTCCGGCGCGGGCAGCGTGCCCTCCTGGATCTTTTCGCCGTCCCGGGTGACGCTCCACCGCAGCTCGTACGCGTCCAACGTGCTGAACAGGTGCTTGTTGTGGACGCGTACGGAGGCGGCGTCGCGGCCGCCCGCCGTGGATGCCGCTGTGGAGACCGCAGTGAACGCCACCGGCTGGTAGACCTTCTTGATCTCCAGGATGCCCGGGTGCGGCGCACGCGTGGAGGCGACGAGGCCGTTGCCGCTGAAGTTGCCGTCGGTGGGATAGCCGGGCTTCCAGTCCTCGCCGTACGACAGGTAGGTGTGCCGGCGGTCGCCGGGGATGGGCAGCCGGATGTTCTGGTCGACCCAGTCCCACACGAACGCCCCGTGCAGATTGGGATACTTCTCGAAGATCTCCCAGTACTCGGTGAGGTTGCCGCTGCTGTTGCCCATGGAGTGGCAGTACTCGCAGAGCAGAAACGGCGTCGGGTTGCCCGACTTGCCGTACTTCTCCACGTCGGCGGGCTTGGTGTACATCTCGCTGTGCAGGTCGGCGACGGAGTTCATGCCCTCGTAGTGCACGGGCCGCGAGTCGTCGCGGGCGCGCACCCAGTCCGCCATGGCCTTGAAGTTGTCGCCCTCCCCGGCCTCGTTGCCGAGCGACCAGACGATGACGCTCGGGTGGTTCTTGTCCCGCTCGACCATCGACCGGATCCGGTCCACGCAGGCGTCGGTCCACTCGGGCAGCGACCCGGGCAGCCGGTCGCGCACGCCGTGCGTCTCCAGGTTGGTCTCGCCGATGACGTACAGGCCGTACTCGTCGCAGAGTTCGAGCCAGTACGGGTGGTTGGGGTAGTGCGAGGTGCGTACGGCGTTGATGTTGTGCCGCTTCATCAGCAGCACGTCCCGCAGCATCACCGACTCCGGGACGGCCTGGCCGTGGTCGGGGTGGGACTCGTGGCGGTTGGTGCCGCGGAGCATGACCGGTTTGCCGTTGACCGTGAACTTGCCGGGCCCGTGGTCGACTTGGCGGAAGCCGACCCGGGTGCGGTGCACGTCCACCGTCTTGCCGGAGCCGTCGCGGAGGGTGACGACGAGGGTGTACAGGTTCGGCTGCTCGGCGGACCACAGCGCGGGTTTGCGGATGGTGGTCTTGAGGGTGAGGGGGCGGTCGGGCACGGGTTCCCCGGCCAGCTCGGCGCCGGGGACGGGGCGGCCCTCGGCGTCGTGCAGCACCGCCTGGACGCGGAGCTTGCCGGCCCCGGCCCCAGTCTTGACGGTGGACCCGGCCTTGCCGCCGAGGTCACGTACGACCGTCGTCACGGACAGGACCGCGTCCCGGAACGCCCCGTCGAGATCCGTCCGTACCCCGAGGTCGTGCACATGCAGCTCCGGGACGGAGTACACGTACACGTCCCGGAAGATCCCGGACAGGTCGATCATGTCCTGGTCCTCCAGCCAGCTGCCGTCGGACCACCGGTACACCTCCACGGCGAGGGTGTTCCCGCCCGGCCGCAGATGGGGCGTGATGTCGAACTCCGCGGGGGTGTAACTGTCCTCGCTGTAGCCGACCTTCTCGCCGTTGACCCAGACGAAGAAGGCCGACTTCACGCCCTGGAAGGAGAGCAGGGTGCGGCGCCCGCGCCAGTCGCGCGGCACGGTGAAGGTGCGGCGGTAGGAGCCGACGGGGTTGAAGTCCTTGGGCACGTCCGGGAAGCCGGGCTTCTCGTACCCCTCCCACGCGTACTTGATGTTGAGGTAGATCGGGTGCGGGTAGCCCTCGATCTCCCAGTTCGCGGGGACGGCGATCCGGTCCCAGCCGCTCACGTCGTACGCGTCCGCCTCGAAACCGACCGGCCGCTGCTCCGGATTGCGGGCCCAGTGGAAGGCCCAACGGCCGTTCAGGGAACGGTGGTACGGGGACGTGGTGAAGTCGCCGCGCAGGGCGTCGGCGGCGGACGCGTACGGGACGAGCCGGGTGCGGGCGGGCTCTCTGTTGACCTGGAAGACACGGGGGTCGGCGTCCCAGGGGACGCCGGCTTTACGCGCACCGGCGGCGACGGAGGCTCCGGGTGCGGCGCGGGTGGCGCCCCCGCTCGCGGCGAAGGCCTGCTTCTGCGCGGCGAAGACGGCCCACCCCGCCAGGGCGGTTCCGGAGGCGAGGAAGGACCGGCGGCTCGGACGGCTCATGCGGCAACTCCGAACGTAAGGCAACAAGAACCATCAGCATCCGACGCATTCACTCAGGACGCAAGAGGCCCGCAGACGCCGGGAGTTGACGTCCGCCCCGCCGACTCGGCGGACGTCGTCGGACGCCGGCGGTCGTCGGCGGACGCTCCTTCAGCGGTCCCGCCCGCACAACTCCCGCTCCGCACGCACCGGATCGTTGGGAAAGCGGAACGACGTGCGCTGCACGGCCCCGGTCAGGTTGTGCCAGAACCGCCCCGCCGTCATCGGCGCCCGCGTGGCCGCCCGCAGCTCCGCGAGCCGCCCGCAGCGCAGGGCCCGGCGCGCCGCGTCGACCCGGGCGGGGTCGAGCCGCTGGTCCGCCGCACCGCGTGCCGTGCCCCGGTCGGCGACGATCCACTCGTACGGAAGGCTCTTGTCGTGTCCGACCCGGCCGGGGAGCGGCTCGGAGTGGGCAGCCAGCGGATAGGCCAGACCGATCGGATCGAGCGCGGCGCCGCTCAGCGGGACGACGGCGCCGTTCATGCCGAGGACGTTGTAGACGCCGGTGACGGACGGGGTCCTGGCGGGGGTCCGCGTCCAGGCGATCAGGAGCGTGGGCTCGCCGGACCGGGCCGCCCGGCGGACGAGGCGCATGTAGTGGGCGTTGCCGGCGGACTCGGAGAAGTCGTGGTGGAGGGGGTGCGGGTCGCCGTTCTGCCATACGTACACGCCTCGTTCGTCGGCGATCCCGCTCGGGCCGATCTTCCCCTCGTACGGGATCCGTAGCGCGCCCGCGCACACCACCGCCCATACGGCCACGCCCACCGCGACGACGCGCCAGACGCGGGTGGCGGGCATGACGAAGACGGGCAGCAGCATCAGGAGCAGGCCGGGCAGGAACATCCGGCCGTGCATGAAGTCGCCGCCGACCTTGATGACGTAGACCCAGCACAGGGTCCCGGCGAGGAGCGGGGCGAGGACGGGGGCGAGCGTGCGGGCGTTCCCGCGGAACCGTACGGGCGTCGCGCGGAACCGTCCGGGCGTCGGCGCGCCCGCCTCCGCGTCCGACGGGCGAACCCCGGCGACCAGCGTGCCCACACCCACCGCCACCAGCGGAAGCCACAGCGCGTACGGGCCGACGAAGTCCCCGAGGTAGCCGAACCCCCGTGTCCACAGGCTGCGCGAGGCCTCCTTGGTGACGCCGGGCAGCGGCACCAGATGCCCGTAGTAGCCCATGCGGAAGATCTCGTACGCGACGGGCAGCGCACCCGCGACCCCCGCCCCCGCGAGCACCCCGCGCCACGAGGGCCGGACCATCACCCACTGCGCGGCCAGGAAGACCACCGAGACCAGCGCCAGGTCGGGCCGGACGAGCGGCCCGAGCCCGATGACCGCGCAGGTCAGGAGGGACTGCGACGTCGAGGGGCGCGGGGACGTCGACGGGGACGGGCAGGCCCCCGTCGACCCTGCCCTGAGCCCCGCCCCGAACCTCAACCCGGACCCCGCGCGTGGCCGCCCCACGAGCGCGAGCCACGCCCCGGCGATCCAGCACGTGGCGAGACCGGTCTCCAGGCCGGACGTGGCGAAGTCCCAGACGGGCGGCAGCGCGAGCAGCACCAGCGCCCCGCACGGCACCGCGTAGCCGTCGCCGCCCCACACCCGCAGGGCGCCGGCCCCGGCGAGCACGAACCCGGCGGCGGTGAGCAGCAGCCCCCCGTACATCGCGACCGCCGCGACGTCGAACCCCGGCGCCCCGCCGATCACGAGCAGCCACTGCCACAGGGTGCCGGTGGAGGACTCGGCGCGCTCGCCGGGGTTGAAGACGGGCCCGTTGCCCGCGAGGACCTGGCGGACGGTCCGTACGTAGATGTGCCCGTCGTCGGACATCCAGCGCCGCTGGAACCCGGCGAAGGCGATGACGAGGGCGGGCAGCAGGCAGGCGGCGAGACGGGATCGGGCCCGCCATCGCGCGGGCCGGCCGCCGGACGCTTCCGGGGCGGTCCCGGCGACGGCTTCGGCACCATCGACGGAGGAGTACGCAGAGGTCGTCATGACCGCTACATCGGCGCAGGTCAAGGTGGCCTTGAATCACGGGTGCCGCGCGGCCCCCGGCCCCGCGGGCTGTGGGCTCAGGCCTTCGGGATGTCGAAGTACCGCGTGAGCCCCGCCGCGAACGCCACGTCACCGGCGACCTTGACCTTGCGCGTCAGGAACAGCGATACGGGGCTGGCGTTCCCGGAGACGAGCTTGAGGAACTCGGGGTCGGCCAGCGTGAGCGTCACCCGCGGCGCGGCGTCCGAGCGCCCCTCGCGCACCACGCAGGTGCCGTCGGCGATGTCCGTCTCGTACACGGCCTCGTCGTTGTCGCCGCTGCCGGTGATCCGCCAGCGGATGAGCGCGGTCAGCGATTCCGCCGCCTCCGGCCTGAACTGCCGCTCCATGCGCCCGAAGACCTCGTCCAGGACGCGGGCGCGCAGCGCGCTGTCGCGGGCGATCGAGGCGATCTCCTTGGCGGAGAGGCCCTTGACGAGCCCCGCGAACTCCTCGGGCGTGACGCGGGCGAAGTCGAGGTCGGCGATCCTGCTGATGTCGTCCGCCACGGCAATCTCCTTACTCTGCAGTAAACTTACTAAAGAGTAAGGTAAGTCGGAACCAGGAGGCTGACAAGGGTGAGCGACAGCTCCGAAGGCGCACCGCCCGCGGGTGTGGGCGAGGACGGCGGAGGCGGCGCCCCCACTCCCCGCAGGCGCAAGGTCCCGCGCCCCGAGCGCGAGCGGCAGATCATCGACGTGGCGGTCCGGGTCTTCGCCACGCGTGGCTATCACGGCGCCTCGGTGGACGAGATCGCCGAACTCGCCGGAATCTCCAAGCCGATGGTGTATCTGTACCTCGAATCCAAGGAGGGCCTCTTCCTCGCCTGCCTGCGCCGCGAGGCGGACCGCCTGGTCGGCGCGTTCCAGGGGGCGGCGACGGCGGCGGACGCGGCACCCGAACTGCGGCTGTATGCCGGGCTCCTGGCGTTCTTCACCTTCGTCGCCGAGCACCGCGACAGCTGGGTGGTGCTGCACCGCCAGGCGTCGGAGCTGAGCGAGGCGATCGCGGCGGCGGTGGCCGAGGCGCGGGGTGCGGTGATGGCCGAGGTGGCGGATCTGGTGCGGTCGGGGATCGCGGAGAGCGAGGGTAGGAGCGGGGGCAGGGACGGGACCGGCGGGGGTGCCGTCGTGCAACTCTCCGACGAGGACGCGGACTTCGTGACCCACGCGCTGGTGGGCGCGGCGGACTCGCTGACGGACTGGATGGCGCGGCACCCGGGACGGTCCCCGGAGGGCGTGACGCTGCGCCTGATGAACATGGTCTGGGTGGGGATGGGCGGAGTCCTGGCGGGGGAGGTCTGGCGTCCGGCCCGTCCGGGCTCGTCCGACCCATTGAATTCTCCTTACGGGTGAGTAAGTTGACCTCCGAGTAAGTACGTATGGAACGCGTGTCACCAGAACCGTCTGCACCAGTCACCACGAGCCGCCTGCACCAACTGCCGTCTGCACAAGTCACCAAGAGCCGCCTGCACCAACTGCCGTCTGCACCAACTGCCGCCTGCACCACCGCTGGGAACGGGAAGCCGGGGAGCCGTCATGGGCGTACGCAAGGATCTGAAGAAGGCACGACGTCACACCGGGCTCGCGGACCGCGCCGAGGTCCAGGTCGTCCGGGACGAACACGGCACCGTACGGGAGGTCCGTACCGCCCCGCTCGTCCCCCCGGCCACCACCGGAAGCACCGCGGACATCCCCTTCGTCAACGCCGCGGAGGCCCCCGACGCGGTGGTGCTGCGCCGCAAGCGGGACGGCCGGTGGCGCCCCGTCACCGCCGCCGCCTTCGCGCGCGAGGTGACCGACGTGGCCAAGGGTCTGATCGCGGACGGCCTGGACCCCGGCGACCGCGTCGCCCTGATGTCGCGCACCCGCTACGAGTGGGCGGTCCTGGACTTCGCGATCTGGGCGGCGGGCGGCCAGACCGTCCCGGTCTACGCCACGTCGTCGGCGGAACAGATCGAGTGGATCGTCAGGGACTCCGGCGCGCGCCTGCTCATCGCGGAGACGCCGGAGAACGCGGTGATGGCGAAGGAGGCGCTGGCGGCCCACGCGGATCCGCCGCGGGTGCGGTGCATCGAGGGCGGCGGGGGTTCTACGGACTCCGGCGGCGCTGACCCCACCTCCACCCCCGGGACCACCCCCGGAATAGTCGCCGAACTGACCGCTGCCGGGCGGGAGTTGTCCGACGAGGAGGTCACCAAGCGCCGCTCCGCCCTCACCCCGGACTCGATCGCGACCCTCTGCTACACCTCGGGCACCACGGGCCGCCCCAAGGGCTGCGTCCTCACGCACGGCAATCTGCACGCGGAGGCGGCGAACACCGTCGACCTGCTCCACCCCATCTTCAAGGAGATCACCGGGCAGGTCGCCTCGACCCTCCTCTTCCTGCCGCTCGCCCACATTCTGGGCCGAACCCTGCAGATCGCCTGCATGCTCGCCCGCATCGAGGTGGGCCACTGCCCCGGCATCAAACCGGACGAACTCCGCCCGGAACTGCGCTCGTTCCGGCCCACCTTCCTCGTCGGCGTCCCGTACCTCTTCGAGAAGATCCACGACACCGGCCGGGCGACGGCCGAGAAGATGGGCCGGGCCGCGTCGTTCGACCGCGCGGAGCGGATCGCGACGCGCTTCGGCGAGACGTACCTGAACAAGTTCCTCGACGGCAAGCTCCCGGGCCCGTCGCTCGGCCTGCGGGCCGGCTGGGCGCTGTACGAATTCCTCGTCTACCGGCGCATCCGCAAGGAGGTCGGCGGCCGGCTGCGGTACGCGATCAGCGGCGGCTCGCCCCTGGACCGCGACCTCAACCTCTTCTTCTACGCCGCCGGAATCATCATCTACGAGGGGTACGGCCTGACGGAGACCTCGGCCGCCGCCACCATCACCCCACCGCTGCGGCCCCGCCCCGGCACCGTCGGGCTGCCCGTGCCGGGCACGGCCGTGCACATCGCGGACGACGGGGAGGTGCTGATCAAGGGCGGCATCGTCTTCGGCTCGTACTGGAACAACCCGGCCGCGACGGACGCCGCGCTCACCGGTGGCTGGTTCGCCACGGGCGACCTCGGCGCGCTGGACGCCGACGGCTATCTGACCATCACCGGCCGCAAGAAGGACATCATCGTCACGTCGGGCGGCAAGAACGTCTCACCCGCCGTCCTGGAGGACCGGCTGCGCAGCCGCGCGCCGGTCGGCCAGTGCATGGTCGTGGGGGACAACCGTTCGTACGTCGCCGCGCTGGTCACCCTGGAGCCGGAGGCGGTGGAGCACTGGCTGACGGTACGCAAACGGCCCAGGGACACCCCGACCGCGGAACTGGCCCGGGACCCGGCGATGATCGCGGAGATCCAGAAGGCGGTGGACCACGCCAACGCGGCCGTGTCCAGGGCCGAGTCGATCCGCAGGTTCGCGATCGTCGGGGGCGAGTTCACGGAGGACAACGGTCTGCTGACCCCGTCCCTGAAGATCAAGAGGGACGCGGTGGCGGCGGCGTACGCGGAGGAGATCGAGGGGTTGTATGGGGAGCGGGGCTGAGGGGGCCGGTCGACGCGGACTCAGTCGACGCGGAACCCAGTCCACGCGGAACCCAGTCGACGCAGAACTCAGTCGATGCAGAACTCGTTGCCCTCGATGTCCAGCATCGGGATGCAGGAGTCGTTGCCGTCGTAGAGCGTCTGCACGTGCACCGCGCCGAGCGGGACGAGCCGGGCGCACTCGGCCTCCAGTGCGGCGAGCCGTTCCTCGCCGACGAGCCCGGTGCCGACGCGCACGTCCAGGTGCACCCGGTTCTTGACGACCTTCCCCTCGGGGACGCGCTGGAAGTACAACCGAGGCCCCACGCCCGTGGGGTCGACGCAGGCGAACCACGCGCCCCGCTCCTCGGGCGGCTGTGCCTCCCGGTACTCGTCCCAGCCGGCGAACCCGTCGGGCGGAGGCGGCACGACGTACCCCAGCACCTCGCACCAGAAGCGTGCGAGGCGCTCGGGTTCCGCGCAGTCGAAGGTGACTTGGAACTTCTTGATCGACATCACGCGATCACCGTAGAGGCGTATACCGTCCCTGAAAACCCGCTGTCACGTCACGAAGAGGTCCTGAACGCGTGCGTGGCTCGGGCCGTCGGAGGGCTGTCGTGGCGGGGACCGGGGCTGGTACATCCGAATGAACCTCGCCCGAGGCGGGACCCCACATTCTTCGGAACCCGGCGGGACGGGGATGTCGAGAACGTGTCACCGGCTCCGTCCCAGGGACATCAGCGGCCACCGCGGGCCGCCCGAGGAAACAGGAGAGACCACCATGGCGATTCAGCGAATGGACAACGTGGGCATCGTCGTCGACGACATGGACGCCGCCGTCGCGTTCTTCCAGGAACTCGGTATGGAGCTGGAGGGCAGGGGCCAGGTCGAGGGCGGCTTCGCCGACCAGTGCACGGGACTCGACGGCGTACGCTGCGACATCGCGATGCTCAGGACCCCGGACGGCCACAGCCGCCTGGAACTGTCGAAGTACCGCAGCCCCGAGGCCACCAGCACCGCCCCCCGCAACAAGCCGCACAACATCGTGGGCACGCACCGCGTCATGTTCGCGGTGGACGACATCAAGGACACACTCGCCCGCCTCCGCCCCCACGGCGCCGAGGTCGTGGGCGAGATCGCCCGCTTCGAGGACAGCTACCTCCTCTGCTACGCCCGCGGCCCGGAGGGCATCATCATCGGCCTGGCGGAACAACTGGGCTGAGCGGCACCCGCCCGGTTGCCCTGACCGCAGCGCAGAGACCCCAGCAAAAAGGCCCTCCGAACCGGAGGGCCGTACGGGACTGGACGAAAGCGCCCCCGGCAGGACTCGAACCTGCGGCCAAGCGCTTAGAAGGAGCTTGCCCTTTCGAGTCCTCGTGGGTCTTGACCTGCACCTATTCACTTAAGTGATGGATCGTCAGGTATTTTGTGGGACGCATGTGGGATGGGGTGGGTTGCTTGGGGCGTCTCGTTCTTGGTCATACGTTGACTTGGTTGAAGGCGCCCGGTTTGTTGGTCGGCGGATTCCATCGCTATGAAAATCGCGGGTGCTGTGTCCCCTGCGACCTCGATCGGGTACCTGCGGTTCTAGAGATGGCGCCTTTCGATGCTTGTGAGGCATTTGTGTGGAGAGTGTGCGTTGCCACGGAAGCGCCGATCTATGCGCTCGCTTACGGTTTCCCTGGAGGGCCCCGGGGGTGGTCGCTCATCCCGGGCAGCCGGCGGTATGCCTGCCCTTCGAGACATTGAGTGACGGCCTGCTATTGCTCCCCGTACGCTCCGTACATGGTTTACGTCATAGCGCTTAGCGCCAAGGAACTGGACCGTATCGATGAGGAGTTGCTGGTCAAGCAATCCTTCACGAAGACGATTGCCACGGCCTCTCTTCCTGCTGATCGAACGCCTCGTATCGCCCTGCTCGTCACGCGGTCTGCCAGCGAGGATGAACGGTGTCCGCTGCGCTGGCTGGGAGTCGTGCGGCAGCCTCGTGGGGACAAGGTGGCGGCCGTTGATTCCCGGATCACCGTCGAGTTGGTACGCGAGAGTCCAGTACCGGTCCTTATGCGATCGTTTCTTGACGAGATCCCGCTTCGTCTACGACGCACTCTGGCGAGCGCCTTGGCGGGTGAAGTCACGGTGTTCGGAGACGGCGAGTCCGAGGACCTGCTGGAGGCGCTTGCACAGCAGGACGACGTACTGCGTAGGATGCTCGACTTCCTGGGTGAGGCGGCCGAGCCCGACCTGCTCGACCCGCGACGCGTTGCGGATCGCGCCTGGCAGGAGCAGTACGACATGACCCGCCTGGGTCTGGCCATCGCCAACATCCCTCCAGCGCGGCTCGCTGCCTGGCGGCGCCCGAGCGACCCTCACGCCCCGCACCTAGCGGGACTCATCCCAGAGCCGTTCGAACAGGGCATGATCGAAAACGATGCACGGTACCTCGATTTCGATACGGACGTGTTCACTGAAGCAGGGTGGTCTTCCGGAGACCGTACCGCCGGGGCGTCGTTCCGCTGCGACATCCATGTCTTCGAACATCTCGGCAGTCGCATCGAGGTGGCGAACATCAACGCAACGCCGGTAGAAGCTCGGCTCGGGGCGGACCTGATCTACTACCACGAGGCCACCCAGAGTTTCATTCTTGTGCAGGCCAAGCGGCTCCCCTCAGAGGCGGGCGCTCGGTGGATGTATGCGGATAAGCAACTCCTCGGGCAGCTCGATCGTTTGGATCGGGTAGCCGCGATGAGTCGAGCACCGTGGGCGCCTCACGAATGGCGGCTGGGTTCGGATCCCTGCTTCGTCAAACTCGCCTACTGGCCACTGAAGGAAACTGTCGACCCTGGGCCAGCGCCGGGCATGTATCTACCGGTTCCATATGTGCGCCTGCTGCTAGGCGACGATGCGACGAACGGCCCGAACGAGGGCACCCGCATTGGGTACGGATACGTCGAACGGTACTTGGGGAACACGGAGTTCGCTCAGCTCGTGAAGAACGGGCTCGTAGGAACGGTGGGCACCACGCTCGACGATCTGAGGGCGCTCGGCAGGGAACGGGCAGAGGAAGGAATGTCCGTATCCCTCGTTGTGGACCGGGCCACCGCTCCGACGCGTGAGGTGGTCAAGGAACGGCACAAGCGAAACCACACACGGGGATACGACAAGACGCTTGCTAAGAAGGTGCGCCGCAAACAGTCTCGCAACCCCGGCCCCGGACAGCAGTCGCTGTTTGACTCTTAAACCAAGTGGCATTCGACCGTTGGCGCATCGACTTTACTGGGCTCCTGCATGTTTTTTTCCGTTCACTCCCTGTGTGGCGAGCGCTACAAAAGCGGTGGCCGGAAAGGCTGAACTCGCGCTCCTGCGGATCCGTCCACATGGACGCCAGTGACAACATAGATATTGAGCGGTAGGAGACTCTATTACTCCACTGCGTTGCACGGCTCTGTGATCGGTAATGCTGGATCGAGGTGGGTGTGCGATGAAAGCCACCTATGACGTCAGGGTTTGGCAGATCGAGGCCCATGAGAAGCAGCGCGGGAATTCTTACGGAGTGAGATGGGCCGTCGACGGGCAGAAGCACCGAAAGACGTTCCAGACGTTTGCCCTGGCCGACGGATTCCGTGCGGAGTTGGTGACCGCGACGCACCACGGCGTCTCGTTCAATGCGTCGACCGGCCTGCCAGACCAGCACTCGCCAGTGGCCTCGTCGACTAGGGCCTGTCCGGGCGATCTCCGTAACGCGGTCGACGGGCCGGGCCACCTCAATCCGGGACGTCGAGCAGAGCCCGACGCCAGGCAGCGGCGTTGTCAGTCCCCGCCGCTATCGTTCGCGCGTTCACGATCATCAGGGAGGGGTGG
>NZ_JBIAII010000014.1:0-123848 GCF_042871345.1 Streptomyces sp. NPDC005863
GACAGCAGAAGACTCGCGGCACCCACCCGCCACCACATCAACTTTGGTGCACTCTCATTCGTACGAGGTGGTGCACGTTCATTTGTACGCCGACATCCGGCCCGTCGATGCCGAGGTCGGCGTGGATGCGCTGGTAGATGCCGAGTTCGAGCAGCGGGATCTGGATGTCACCCCAAGGTGTCGGGCCGATCAAAGGCGTGAGCGCTTTGATGCGTTCCTCGATGTCGTCGCAGGCCACGGACCACTGGCCGTTGAGGGCATGCTGGCGTGCCGTTTCGAGGTCACTCCACAGGCGGGCGAGTTCCTCGCGGGCTACTTCGGTGAGCTTCTCGGTGTCGATCACTTGGGCTCCTTGCCTGCGCGTTTGGCTTCGGCTTCCCGCCCGACGGTGGGTTCCCGTCGGCGTTGAACGCCCTCGGTGCGGGCGATGCGGCGGAAGACCTCGGGGGTCATGCCGGTGAGTTTGGCGAGCTGGCCTACCGGGGCACCTTCGCGAAGAGCGCGCGCGGCGATGGCCTTGATCTGTGGTTCCAGCGCGCGCCGCTCTTCCAGGGCCTTCCTGTACTTGGCGTACAGCTCGGCGGGGTCCTCTGGGATCTTGATCCCGCTCGACGGAGGTGATGTCCAGCGGTGTTGTGTGTTGTAACGAGGATGCTCGGTCTGGATCGCCTGGCGCTCCGCGTCTTCCGCCCTGGTCCGAGTAGCGAGCCACTTAGTCTCGCGACGTTCTACCTCGTGCCACCAGTCCTTCGTCAAAGAGTGCTGCCCCCAACGCACGTCCGGGTTGCGACTGATGCCGACGTACAGCAGGCGTCCGTCCCGATCAAAGAGCCGGTAGAGCGCGGTCCGTCCGGGGTGCTTTGGCACTGGCTTCTCCCTACTCGGAGGTCCCGCCTCCGGCTGCCTTCTTGGCGCTGACAACGGTGCGTTCGCGCAGCGGCGGGATGCCAGCTGCCTTGGAGATGCGCCCGACATGCTGGCGCTCGTAGGGGACGTGCCGAGTGACCTCCGAGGGCCCCAGGGTGCGGGCCTTGAGGACGTCGACGATGCCCTCGTTCAGGGCGGCGCGGGCGGCTTCGAGTTCCTCGTCGGCCTTCGTGAAGGCGGCGCTGAGTTCGTCGAGCCGGTCGCGTGCTGCCTGCTGCTTCTTCTCGGTCGCGGTCATGCCCATAAGGATGCCACGCGTTGTCGCATCTCCACTAGGCACCCTAGCGGTGCATCTCAAAGTTGTCACCTTGTAAGACCTCTTGACGATGCAACATGAGGATGCAACTATGGAGTCATCGCCAGGGAGACCAGCAGGGGAGACGGGAATGACCAAGGGCCAGCAGTTCGCAAAGATCATGCGGAGCAACCTCGGTATCGGCGCCCGCACCCGCCGCTTCCGTAAGGGCGTCGACCTGCACGCCCAGATCATCGAATGCGTCCGCAACGCGACCTACTACCCCGGCTGCTACACCGGCGAGCGCGCGGAGTCCTTCCAGGCCGCCTTCGCAGCCCAGGTCTCCTACACCAAGCACATCACCGGTGGCCGCGCCGACGTATCCGTGATCACCCACACCACCACCCTGACGCCCTGGCAGCTGTGCGCCCTGCTCGGCGACATGGTCGACGCCGGCATCACCAACGTCGGCGAGGGCGAGCGCTTCTTCGCCGACATGGCGCGCCAGCTCACCGCCCCGGCCGCCTGATCCACCCCAGGGCCCGGCCGGGGGAGGCCGGGCCCGCCGATCCACCGCACATCCGCACCCGAGGGAGCCCGCCATGAACGCATTCGAGATCGTCCGCACGATGTGGGAGCACCGCCAGGCCCTGATGGTCGCCCTCGCGGCTGCCGTCGCCGCACTCGCTGTGGCGAGCGCCGTGATCAAGCCCGGACGGTGAAGCCCCCACCCGACTCGTGCTCGCTGCCCAGGAGACTCCTATGTGCGACAAGGCCACCAGGAACGCGCGGCTGCGGATGATGCGGCTGGCCCGCCAGCGAGACACGCTCGCGTCGGTCGAGGGTGTCGAGCAGCGCACCTCCATGAACGACGCCCGTATCGCCCTGTGCATCGCCATGGGACGCGACCTCGACGACATCGACGCCACATCCGGGCACGACCTCAGCCGCGAGGCCTACGAGAACGTCCGAGCGTCTTGGCGCTGGAACATCCAGATGCACGGATGGAACGACTGGATGCAGCGGGGAGTCGACGAGGCGCTGGCCAACTGGCGTGAACACCGACCGGAGTTCGTCGAGGGTGACGACTGGCTCGCCGGGGTCGTGAAGGAGGACCCGTCGTGATCGCGTTCCCGCGCACGGACGTCCCGGTCTCGGACGGTCTCGCCACCCGCATCGGCCGCGCCTACCCCGACCACATCCAGGCCGCCATCGCCGAGGCTGCTGACGCGATCCGCCGGCTGCACCTGTGCCGGCCGCCCCGCTACGAGGAAGGCCGACAGAACGCGCTCGCCGACCTCGCCCGCGCCAACAAGCAGCTGGCCGCATGGAACCCGCGCACCGTGTACGGGGCGGGCGACCTGCCAAAGCAGATACGACGGAAGGAAGAACGATGAGCGTCTGGAGCGTGCAGGTTGCCGTCGAAGGCCAGCCCGGGAAGCCGCTCGCCGTCCGCGTCGACGCCCCGTCGCCCGAGGAAGCGTTGCAGCAGATGCGGGACGCCATGCGGGAGATCCGGCTCCTGTCCGAGGAGCCCGGCGGCAGCGAGTACACGATCAGCGTCTTCCACCCCGGCTACCGCGAGGGCGACCTGTCCGTGATCGCCGAGAAGGTCTCGCTCGTCACGATGAAGAGGGGGCCGCAATGAATCCCGAATCGGTCATCAGTCAGCTTCGGGCCGCATGGGAGCAGGAGGGCGCCGGAGCCCGGCGTTACTCCTCTCACCGGTCGCCGTACCGGCCGATCGCAAGCAGCGAGCAGGACCAGACCACCCCTGACGGAGTCACAAACCCGCTGTGGGACGTCGTCCGGTGGATGCCCGCCGAGCCTGACTGGCATGACGGCAGACTCGAACCCACATACACCTACCTGGCGTTCGATAAGGGCGAGGCCGCCAGGCTGGACGCGATAGGCGCCGGGCGCCAGGGGCTCGCCACCCGCTACGCCTGGTCGATCATCTCGCCGGGTGACGTGACGTGGATTGCCGACCAGCTTGCTGGCCGATCCGTCGTCGAGATCGGTGCCGGAACCGGCTACTGGGCGTGGCAACTTGAGCAGGCAGGCATCGACGTTGCCGCCTACGACCCGCACCCGGCCGCCGAGGACAACACGTACTGCAAGGCCGGCCCGTACACGACCGTGCTCCGCGACGACGCAACCGCCGTGAAGCACCACCAGGATCGGGCTCTGCTGATGGTGTGGCCGCCCTATGGCGGTGAGCATGCCCGGCATGCCCTATCGCTCTACGAGGGCGACCTGCTGATCTACGCCGGGGAGTCCTGGGGTGGCTGCACGGCCGACGATGAGTTCTACGAACTGCTGGACGCCGAATGGAACGAAGTCTCCGTGGCGCCGCAGCATGTGACCTGGTGGGGCATCCACTGCCGCCTCGCCGCCTACAAGCGCAAGGACCGCGCATGACCACCCCACCCACCCCGTCGCCGACCGAGCCCGGCCGGGCGGACTGGTGGGAAGACGACCCGCACGAGACGGCGCGCCGAGACCGCGCTTGGTTTGACCAAGATCCATACGAGGAGGGGGACGATGGCTGACGAGGTGGTGGACCCCTGCGCAGGGCGCCAGCCGCACGGGAAGTGGTGCTGTGCTAGGCACTATGTGCGCTGGACGCGGCGAGGGACCGTGCAGCCGCCCCAGCGTGCCACCCTCCAGGATCGCTTCTGGAGCAAGGTGCGCAAAGCTGCAGACTCCTGCTGGGTTTGGACCGCAAGCTCACGCAACGGGTACGGGACGATTGGAACGGCTGACGGTAAGCAATACGCGCATCGGCTGTCCTATGTGTGGCACCACGGCCCGATAGCCGAAGGACTGGTGGTCCGTCATCGCTGCGACAATCCGCTCTGCGTGCGGCCCGACCACCTCGAACTCGGAACCAAAGCTGACAACAGTCGGGACATGGTGGAGAGGGGGAGGTCGCCGCGTAACTCTTGCGCGGCCAATACCCACTGCCCCAACGGGCACCCGTTCGACGAGAGCAACACCTACTGGCATCAAGGATCCCGGCAGTGCAGGGCATGCAAGTCGGAGTACGACCGCCGTCGACGGGTGGCGACGGGCGCCGCCGCCCGATCGAACCGCCTAACGGGGAATGCGCGCGCGGCACTCAGTAAGACGGCCGCGGAACGCTACTTGGCAGGTGAAACGCTGAAGGAGATTGCCGCCTCGGTGGGCCGCTCGACGAACTTGATCCGGAATCTCCTCGCTGAAGCCGGCGTGGAGATTCGTCCCAAGTCCTACCGCCGGCGATCTGACACCTGACGCCTGCCTCAACCTCCGCCGCAACGCCTCCGGCGCGGCAACGCCATCTACGACCGAGACGAGGGCTGATCATGCATCGAGCCGGAGATCACGTCACCGTTCTCGACGGCCCGGAAGCAGGCCAGACCCTGCCGATCGTCTCCGTCCGCAAGTACGCCACCGACAACGGCTACTACCTGCGCGGAGGCAGTGGCCTCTACGCACCCCGCCAAGTCGAGCTGGCCACCGAGCGGGCTGGCGGCAACCCGTGCGGCAGCGCATGCGACGAACACGTCCACGGGCTCGTCGGGGACTGCGACCACTGCCTCGGCCGCTGCCGCTGCACCACGTGACCCCCGTCGTCGAGCCCCCAGTCCCGCCACCCGGGCTGGGGCTCGCGCGTTCCTGTGCCATTGGCCGCTGATTGTCAACCGCTCGTGCACAATTGGCGCAGACGTCGCCCTGCTTCCCGTGCCACCCGAGGAGCCCGCCGTGCACGATCACCCCACCCAGCAGCCCTGCCCCGGCCCCTGCAACAATGCGTGGCGTCGCGCCGAAGTCCTACTCGCGGAGACCGGCGCCGACCACCACCTCACCCCCTGCTGGGGGTGGCCCGTGCAGTGTTACGACTGCGTCGAACGCGCACGGCAGCAGGTCGCTGAGCTGCCCGGGCTACTGACCCAGATACAGCTCGAAGCGCTCCACGGAGCGCGCCCGCAAAGCACCGCAACCATCGGAAGCCGGCCAAACGACGCCCCCGCCTGGCCAGGCCAAGCCGCCAGACTCCTCATCGACGCGCTTCTCGGCGAGATGGAAGAACTCGTCACGGACGTACTCATTCAACGCCGACTCCGTGCGCCCGAGTTCGAGCTCGTCACGGCGGGGACTCGTGAAGGGCGACGCATCGGCGCAGCCTGCTCCACCCTGGCCGCGCATCTCGACTGGATGATGCAACGCCACCCCGCAGCTGGTGAACCACACGACGCCGGGAACGCCAACCCGGCGGGGCAGATCCGCCACTGGCACGCCACCGGCCAGCGCTTCACCAAGCAGCACCCGCAACGCGACGTCCGCAAAATGGCGCCATGCCCACGCTGCAAAGGCCCCTACCTCGCCGAGTCACGGGACCTGCGACTCGTCGACGACCGGCCATACATCGAATGCCGCGACCCGGACTGCCGCCGGATCCTGACGGGCGCCGAATACGACACCTACGTGAAGGCCCTTGCCGCCGTCGTCACACAGGCCGCTTGACTTCCACGCGCATCATGCATGATCCTGAGGCCACGCGCAGCATGCCCGTACATGCTCAAGGCCTCACGGACCAGTCCGTTGAGGCCTTTTCTCGTGCTCAGGCACCCTTCGAGGAGGTGGCCGTGTGGTTGACCTGACCGCAGACCTTCAGACCGCCCTCTGGACCGTCGCCGAAGCCGCAGAGGCCGCCCAAGTCCGCCCCAACGTCGTCCGCAACTGGAAGTACCGCGGCGTCCTTGAACAAGCAGACGCCGACCAGTACGGACGCCCCCTGTTCCGCGCCATAGACGTCATCAACGCCGAAAAGGCAACCCGAGAGAAGGCGCGCCGGATCTATCCGGCCTACGCCGCCTGATCCCCTGCGCTGGTGGTCGCGCAGGTTGGGTCTTGTAGCGCCCCCAGCGCTCGGCCCACTCGTCCGCCCAGTCCGTGGGGGACTGGGCGGACATAAAGCTCGGGGCGCCGCTCACGCTCCGACGTCCCGCCGTCACTTCACCCACCGCCGACGGCGGGACACCCCGACGCAGAGGTCCCGGATGCTCTGGCGCAGCGCCTGGTGGGCGTCCATGCGGCAGACCATCGCGAGGCGTTGAGACTCCCCGGGACCTCTGCCGCACCAACCTCAACCCTGGAGGCCCCCGTGCCCGACGAGTACGTGCTGCGGCTGGAGGCCTCCGGCGAGGTCACCCCCGCACCCGACCCCAACCCTGATGCCGACACGTCTGACCCCGAGGAGGGGGAACGATGACCGCAGGACTCGCCCCCAGCCTCGTCTCCGGCTGGCTCAACACACTGCGCACCGCAGGCGCCGCCTACGGGCCCGTCGCCGGGACGTACATACAGCTGCACACCGGCGACCCCGGCGCCGCCGGCACCACCGCCGTCAGCGTCGGATCGACGACCCGCAACAGCTGCACCTTCGCCGCCTCATCGTCCGGCTCAGCGCTCGCGCTCAGCGGCGCACCCTCCGCGTGGACCAATGGCGGCACCTCGGAGACGCTCACCCACATCTCCGTGTGGACCGCCTCATCCGCCGGAACGCTGCTGTTCACCGTCGCGCTGACGGCTTCGAAGGCGTGGGCGTCCGCGGATTCCTTCTCGCTGACGACTTTGGGCGTCTCGCTAACTCCGCAGTCCGCCTGACAGCAAGCGGCTGGAGCGGGAGGCCGCCGTGACGACGTTCACCGACGACTTCAACCGCGCCGACTCCACCAGCCTCGGCGCCAACTGGGTCGAGGTATCGGGCGACTGGTCGATCACCTCCAACCGGCTCTCGTCGGGAAGCGCAGGCGGCACGATCATCCTGCGGGCGGCCGGAGCGATGGCGACCAACGACCATTCCGCCCAGGTGACGATCTCCACCACGGCGGCCGTCAGCCACGGCGTCTGGTGCCGCGGCAACACGACCATCACCAGCGGCTACCTGTGGCGCAACGACGGCAGCAACTGGACCCTGTTCGCCGTCGTCGGCGGCTCCTTCATCAGCATCGGCAGCTACACCGCCGCAGCCGCTAACGGCGACGTGGCGAAGGTCCAGGCCGTCGGCTCGACGATCCGAGGGTTCGTCAACGGCATCCAGCGCGTCTCCGTCACCGACACGAACGTCGCCACCGGCACCAGCGTGGGCCTTCGCGCCGAATCCGTCGCCGCCCTGCGCTTCGACGACTTCACCGCGGCAGACGTCACCAGCGGCACCACAGGCGACGCGGCACTAGCGAGTACCGCCACACTGTCCTCGTCGGGACTACGGGCCGCCACCGCACCTGCCGCCCTCGCCGCCACCGCCACCCTGACCACGTCAGGCATCCGCGCTACCACAGGCAATACAGCAATCGCGGCCACAGCGGCCCTGACCGCAAGCGGAACGCGAGCCACGACAGGCGGCGCCGGCCTGGCATCCTCGGCCGGCTTTACGGCGGATGGAAGCCGCGGCACCGCGGGCACGGCGGGCCTTACCGCGACGGGTGCCCTGACCGCAGCCGGACAACTGACAGCGGCCGACGACGCAGCACTCACCGCCACAGCAGATCTCACCGCAGCAGGGCGGCGTGACGCCGTCGCTGCAGCGGTTCTGGCACCTACCACCGACCTGGCCGCCACCGGATTGGTGGGCCAAGCCGGGCATGCCGCGTGCGCCACAACCGTCGACCTCGCCGCGAGTGGAGTACGCCAAGCAGAGGCCGAGGTAAGCCTGACCGCCACGGCCCTCCTGACCTCGCAGGGGCGGGTCGACCAGAGCAGTGGCGGCACCCTGACAGTCACCGCCGCGCTAGCGGCCGGCGGGGTTACGGGCGCGCCACCCGTCCTCGGCGACGCTGCACTGGCGGGGACGGGCGCACTCGCCGCGTCGGGCCACCGCAGCGCGAGCGCAGGGACTGCCCTGGCCGCCACAGCGACGCTCGCAGCAACAGGAACCGTAGCGGCGCGTGCCAGCGCGGCGCTCTCCGCCACGGCCACTCTCAGCGCGGGCGGGGCAACGCTCTCCACCCACGACGACATCGACATCACCGTCGGTGCCCCGTACAGCCGTTGGTCGACAGGGCAGCCGTACACGCCTGCATGGACCGCACACCCGCCGTACCTGTGACCGGGGGTGGCACGCGTGCAGATCCCCGCGAGCAGCACCGAGTACCTGCACATCCCCGTGGAAGGCCCGGACGGAGTGGATCTCGCCGGCTCCCCGGTGAAGATCGCGGCTGTGGCGCACCGCGACAACCCGTCCGAAGCGGAGTGGCAGACCGCCGACTGGGTCGGCGACGAAGCCCGGATCCTCATCGGGCCCGGCAGTGAACTCGTCCTCGCCCGCGGCGACTACCGCGTCTGGGTGTCCGTCGACCCGCCGGGCGCGGAAAACATCACCCGTATGTCCGGGCATCTCGGCGTCACCTGACCAGCAAGGAGGGCAGTAGACATAGCGGACAATCTGACCAATACAGCCGAGAACCGTTGCCTCGACTGGATCATGGGAACGGCGACGACCGCCCCCACGCTCCCGCTGAAGGTCGCCCTCGTCACCGCCAACGGCTCCGACAGCGCGGCCGGCACCGAGGCCACGGGGGGCAGCTACGCCCGCAAGAACCTCACCGTCGGCGCCGCAGCCTCCGGAGCCACCTCCAACTCGGCCGACCTCGTATGGAGCGGCATGCCAGCCGGGACCTTCGTCGGCGTCGAAATATGGGACTCCGCAGGCACACCCGTGCGCCTCTGGTACGGGGCGCTCGCCGCGAGCCGCACCGTCCTGGCCGGGGACGAGATCAAGATAACCGCAGGCAGTTTGTCGTTCGCCCTGCAGTAATTCTTAACTTATCTCCATGGTGCTGGAGCCCGAGCAACGAGCTGCGATAGTCAGGGAGTTCGCGCGAGGCGATGACCCCGACGACGTGGCGAGCAGATACGGAATCACGCGGCAGCACGTCTACCGTTTGAGCTCCAAGGAGGGCGTCCACCGCCGCCGCCGCAAGGTTCCGCTGGAGGATCACGCAAGAGTCGCTCAGCGGTACGAGGGCGGTGAGACTCTCGCGGAGATCGGTGCCACCTACGGCTGCTGCGAGGTCACCATCAGGACGATCGTGCGCGGTGTAGGCAGTCCTACTCGGTCGCCGGGCCCCCGGCGTAAGAGCTTCAGCGAAGAGCAGAAGCAGCAGATACTGGCTTGGCGTGAGCAGTCAGTCCCGCAGGAAGAAATAGCGCGCCGCATGGGCGTCCACCAGACGAGAGTCAGCCGGTACCTGATCAGCGTGGGAAAGACGGCTCGACTGTACGGGTCGCGATACAAGAACGGCCGCATCCAGGTGGGCGGGTACATCTTCGTCCGCATGGAGTGGGATCACCCGTTCGCTTCGGCGATGCGAAACAGTGGCGGGTACGTTTCTGAGCATCGTCTTGTTATGGCCGAGGCGCTAGGGCGACCTCTCAAGAGGCACGAGACGGTCCACCACGTGAACGGCGACAGGCACGACAACGCACTAACGAACCTGCAGTTGCGCTTCGGCAACCACGGTAAGGGTGTCGTCCTCAAATGCGGTGATTGCGGATCAGCGAACGTGGAAGCCCAACCGCTGGGCTGAGTGTGACGGCGAGGTGAGCGATGCCTCTGCTGAGCACCCTCGTGGACACATTCAACGACAACGTCATCGGCCCGGACTGGGGCAACGCCTACGGAGGCGTCACCGAAACCGGAGGCCGCGCCCGCATCCCGTGCATAGCCGGCCAATATGCCGGCTACCAAACCGCCAAGACATGGACACTCGCCGGCAGCTCCGCCTACCTGCAAGTCCCCCTGGCCGCCGCGGCGAACGGGGGCACCGTAGAGGTCCAGACCGTCTTCAGCATCATCACGACGACAGCTGGCACGAACCTCGCGTTCAACATCAACACCGTGGCGGGCACGATGCGCTGCGAGTCGAACGTCGCCTACTTCGACGGCGCCGCCACATCGCTCACCTACAACGCCACCACGCATGCATGGCTGCGGATCCGTGAAACCGGCGGCAACGTCCTGTGGGACACCTCCACCGACGGCTCGTCGTGGACCAATCGCCGCACCCTCGCCACCCCCGCCTGGGTCACCGCAGCGACGGACACCTGCGCGCTCGACCTGTGGTCCTACCGCAACAACGGCACCACGAACTACGCCGAGTTCGACAACGTCAACACCTCGGCAAGCTCGGCCAGCACATACTTCGGGTCCGCGGCCCTCACAGCCGACGGAGCTCAGACCGCAGCAGCGACCCGCTCCATCATCATCGCCGCTGGCGTCAGCGCAGAAAGTGGCCTTGCCGTCGCCAGCGTCCAAAGCGCGCAAGCCTCCGCCGCGCTCTCCGGTAGCAGCGAACTCAGTGCACAGACCGACGCAGTCGACACCGACGACCTCACCATCCAGTACAGCGAACCCCGCGGAGGATGGACGGTGAGCCAGCCGTGGATCTAGCCGCCATCTCCACCGAGTTCGTGAAAGTCACCGTCGTCGCGCGTGCCGGAGGCACCCAGATCGCGCTGGCCGTCCCGCCACGCTTCGCTTTCCTCCTCACCGACACCAGCCCCGAAGACGGCGACTGGCTCACCGGCGAATGGACCGCCCCCCATGGCCGGATCCTCATCGGCCCCAACGGCGGCATCACCAGCCTCGAGCCCGGCGCCTACACGGTGTGGATCAAATTCGCGGGCGGCTCCGAAACGCCCGTCTACCGGGCCGGCACCATCACGGTCTACTGAACGGAGACCTTCTGTTGATCTCCGTTCTCCTGCCGTCCCGCGGCCGCCCCCAGCCCCTCACCGACACCGTGAGCGGCCTCCTCGACCTGGCAGACCACCCCGACGGCATCCAAATCCTCATCGCCGCCGACCCCGACGACACTCCCACCCTGCACGCCGCCCTCCCCGGCCAAGCCACGATCTGGGCGGCACCACAGCGATACGGCTACCCACGCCTCCACGAATACGTCAACCGACTCGCCGAACAGGCCGCCGGCGACTGGCTGATGCTGTGGAACGACGACGCCCGCATGCTCACCGCCGGCTGGGACCACCGCATCGAAGAGCACGAACCGGCCGTGCTGTGGCCGCACTCCAACGACATCGCCACCTGCAACACCTTCCCCATCTGGCCCCGCGCCTGGACCGACCACCTCGGCCACGTCAGCCTGTCGCCACACTGCGACTCCTGGATCCAGTACCTCGGCCAAACACTCGGCCGCCACCCACGCGTGAACATCGACATCCTCCACGACCGGGCAGACCTCACCGGCGGCCACGACGACGAGACCCGCGCCGAATCCCTCGCCGGATACCGCACCGCCGACTACGGCAGCCCCGCCATGGACACTGCACGCGCCGCAGACATCGCCAGCCTGCGGCAGTACCTGACCAGCTAACCGGCCGCCGTCAGGCGGACCCGCGCCCCGGAAGGCAACACCACATGAGCACAGTCGGCTGGATCGGCCTCGGCAAGCTGGGCGCCGTGTGCGCGCTGACCCTCGCCAAACACGGCGGGCACCGCGTCATCGGCTACGACCCCTCACCGCGGCCCGCACAGATCCTCCGAGGCGAGGTGCCGCCCCCGCAGGAGGAAGGCATCGAGGCGCTCCTCCCGGGAGCAGACCTCACGCTGGCCTCCTCACCCGCACAGGTCGTGGCCACTGCCGACGATGTCGTCTTCGTGGCCGTGCAGACCCCGCACAGCCCGGCCTACGGCGGCGAAACCCCCATGCCGCAGGAGCCGCAGGACTTCGAGTACCAATACCTCGTCCAGGCCGTCCGCGACCTCTGCAGGGCCGCGGCCGAACAGGCGAAGCCGATCACCATCGCTGTCATCTCCACCTGCCTGCCCGGGACCATGAACCGGCTGATCCGGCCACTCCTGAACGAGTTCACGACGCTCGTCTACAACCCGGCGTTCATCGCCATGGGGACGACGATCGCCGACTGCCTGAAGCCCGAGTTCGTCCTCATCGGAGCCGATGACCGCCGCAACGCCCAGCCAGTCCTCGACATCCACGCCACGGTCCACGACCGCCCGGCGCAGATCATGAGCATTGAATCGGCTGAGCTAACGAAGGTCGCCTACAACGTCGCCGTATCCACAAAGATCGTTGTAGCGAACGCCATCATGGAGATCTGCCACAAGACCGGCGCTGACTGCGACGCCGTCACCGACGCCCTCGCCGCGGCCACCGACCGCGTCGTCTCCGCGAAGTACATGCGCGGAGGGATGGGAGACGGCGGCCACTGCCACCCCCGAGACCTCATCGCCATGTCCTGGCTCGCCCAGCGCCTCGACCTGTCCACCGACGTCCTCGGCTACATGGTCCGAGCGCGCGAAGCCCAGTCCTCATGGCTCGCCGACCTGGTCCAGCAGTGGGGCGAACAGACCGGCTTCGACATCATGATCCTCGGCAAGGCGTACAAGCCCGGCTCCGACCTCACCGGCGGCAGCCCGGCGCTCCTGCTCGCCCACCAACTCCGCCAGCGTGGACTCAAGCTGGAGCACTGGGACCCGCACGTCGACACCGGCGGCGCCTTCGCCCCCGACCGGCCCGGCGTCTTCGTGATCGCCACCCGGCACGACGAATTCCCCGACTACCGCTTCCCGTCCGGCTCCGTAGTCATCGACCCGCACGGATACATGCCCGACCAGCCCGGCGTCACCACCACCCGCGTTGGCAGGAAGGGGTGACCACCGTGCACCCCCAAGACGTCATCGACGCCTGGAACCAGGACGGCGCCGCAGCCTCCATCCACCCCACCCGCGGCATCAGCGAGAACGCCTACTGGGCAAGCGGACAAGCGCAAGCAGAACTTCTCGCCCAAGACATCCCCGCCGGCGCCAAGGTCATGGACTTCGGGTGCGGTGATGGCCGCGTCGCCATCCCACTCCGCGACCTGGGGTACGACGTCGCCGGCGTCGACGCCTCGCCACGGATGCTCGCTGCACTCGCCGAGCGCGCCGCCAGCCTCCCCGTCTTTCAGTCCGACGGAAGCGACTTCGGCAAGCATCTCGGCCGCCGCAAGTTCGACGCCGTCTACTGCCTCGCCGTTCTCATACATCACAGCTACGAGGCCGGCGAGCAGCTCATCGCGCGCCTCCGTGCGGTCGTCCGCAAGGGCGGCCTCCTCATCCTCGACTGGCCCACCGCCGACCAGCCCGCCGAAGCCAGCGAATGGATCGGCGTCACCACCTGGTCGCCCGATCAGCAAGACAACATCACCACGCGGCTCGGCCTGGTCCGCAGGGACCTCGACCGACCCTGGGCGGTGTACCAAGCATGAGGGTCGCCGTCGTCATCCCGTGGCGGCCCGGCACCCCCGAGCGCAACGCCCACCACCAGTACGTGCAAGCCCACCTCCGGCAGCTGCTGCCCGACGCGATCCACCTGGACGCCGACAGCGGGCACCGTCAGTTTTCCCGGGCCGGATCCCGCAACGAAGGCATCCGGCAAGCCGAAGCGGCAGGAGCAGACATCGTCGTGCTCTGTGACGCCGACACCTTGCCCGAGGGCGAGCCGCTGCTCGCTGCCATCGCCGACACCGAAGACGGTGTCCTGCACCTGCCGTACAGCTGGTACCGCGGCCTGTCCCGCGACGGCACGCAGGCCCACCTCGCAGGCGCCCCAGCCGCCGACTGCCCGACCGACCTTGCCCACGAATGGGCCACCGGCGGCATCCTCGTCATCCGCCCCGACGCCTGGTGGCGGGCCGGCGGCATGGACGAACGCTTCGAAGGCTGGGGCTTCGAGGACGCCGCCTTCCGCATCGCGTCCGACGCGCTCCTCGGACCGACTGTGCGCCACGCCGGCGCGATCACCCACCTGTGGCATCCGCAGGAGTCCGGCCTGGGCAGCCCTCAGCACGTCGCCAACGGGCAGCTCTGTCAGCGCTACGTCGACGCGACCGGCAAACCCGACGACCTCCGCAAGGTCGTCGCTGAACACGCTCACGCCACCGCCTGACGACCTAGGAGCCCGCGCCATGCCTGCACCTGACCACGCGCTGATCGACCGGCTCGAACGCGAACTCGGCATCGGCCAGGAACCAGAGCGCCCGATCCGCCCCGACCGCACCGTCTGCCTGATCAAAGACTGCGACGGCGACACCACCGAACTCCGCACCTTGAGCGGCGTGCTGATGATGCGCATCCACGAACACTGACCCCACGGAAGGCCCGCGCCCATGGCTTCCCCCGTACCTGACCTGCCCCTGTGGGCATGGAACCTGATCATCGCCGTGCAAGGCCACGAAGAGCGGCACGCCAGCAGCGACCGCTGCCTGAAAGGCATCCTCGCCGCAGTACCGCCCGAAGTTCGCAGCCAAGCCGAAGCGATCGCCGCCTACGTGCAACAGGCGCGCGGCGACGACCTCGCCGACAAGGCCGCCGACACGTGGGCCGACCTTATGGTCGGGTTCTTTCCACATGCTGACGAAGCCAAGGCGGCGCCGTGACACGCCACCAAGTCACGATCACCATGCGGCCACCCACCCGGATCGAACGCCTCTGGTACCGGAGCCTCGGCATCCCCGCGCCAGCCGCATGCGGAGCGCCGAAGAAGTGGGAAGCCTGGATCCGGCTCCTGCCGCAATCCTGGACGCGCATCCACCAGCGGTACGCGAAACGCCACGGCTTCTACTGGCTGCCCTGCGTCCTCTGCAGCCGCCCCTACGGCGGCCACCAGCACGCAGGCAGCATCCCCGACCCCGAATACGGGCCCGGCTCCGGACGCAGCGTGGGAATCTGCCCGCACTGCACCCGACACGGCCGCCACATTGAACTCTCTGACGACGACCTGCCCGTCTACTGATCACCAGGAGCCCGCGCCATGGCAGCAGAGATCACAGCACCCGTAGAGATCACCACCTGCCTACCCGGAGCCGTCCCGATCGGAGGACGTATCGGCACCCTCGCCGTAGAACTCCGGGGTAACACGCTCCACGCAGACGACGTCTACCGTGCCCTTGGCAGTCTGCTCATCGAGGCAGGCAACTACCTCATCGACAACGCTGCTCTCCCCGACGCGAGCGAGGGCGACGCCTGATGGCCCGCCTGCAGATCCTCGAACTCCCCGAAGGCAGCGGCGACGACCGGCCGCCGTTCGTGCTCGTCGTCGACCAGTGCATGCCGCAGCGCATCGCCCTCGGCGCAGATGCCCCGTACCGCGACTACTGGCAGGGCCTCACCGACAAGATCGGGGCCCGAGGCGTCATCGTCACCCCCGAGACCGTCGACATCCCCGCCAACGAGCCCGAGCGGCGGGTCGTCGACGTGAGCGGCTTCGGAGAAAACCTGAAGAATAGGCTTCAGCGGGCGACGGAATCCCAGCAGGCAATAGGCGAGGAATCCGGCGATGGCTGACCAGAAGATCGGCCAGCTCCTCGACTCACTCGGCGTCACCATCGACCTCGACGAAGGCGACATGCCAGTTGATGCGCACGTTCTCCTCAAGGTCATCAAAGACGACGGCACCGTCAGCCTCGTCAAGGCCGTCAGTGAATCCCTCGACTGGATCAGCGTCGTCGGCATGCTCACCGCCGCCCTCCACATCGAGAACGGGCGATACGTCGACAGTCGCGACGACGACTGACCGGAGGCGGACGTGAGTGGTGGCTGGCAGAACTCCGACCGCAAGAGCCGGCTGCCCTCCAACTGGGCTCGCCTGCGCGCTGAGACGCTCGCCAGGGATCCGATCTGCGTTCTATGCGGCGTGCGGCCATCGACGCATTGCGACCACATCAAGGCCAAGACCGACGACCACAAGCAGCTCCAAGGCGTGTGCGAGCCGTGCCACATGCGGAAGTCGTCAGCCGAAGGGAACGCCGCCCAGCGCGCCAACCCGCGGCCCGGACGGACCCGCCCGAGCGAACCCCACCCAGGACTGAGGTGACCAGCATGCTGTCGACCTACGTGCGCGTCCCGCACGGCACCGACCCCAAGGAAGCCGCCACCAACGAGATCCTGGGGGCCGCCCAGAAGGAGCACGTCTTCCTCACCCGGCCACTCGACCTCAAGCTCACGTGCACCACCGGCGGCACCGCCCAGCTCGCCGCCGTCATGGGCCTCGAACCCGACCAAGGTCACGACGTCTACCGCGTCGACAGCGACACCGTGCCATGCCCGCATACCTGATCGTCCACGCGGAACGGCGCGGTGACGACACCCTCATCGAAGACGACCACCTCACCGTCCAGTTCGACCCGCACTGGGTCACGATCTTCGACGAGACCGGGCCCTGCTTCGCCGCACCCCGCGAGAAGATCCACGCCGTCATCCGGGTAGACGAAGACCAGGACCCCCAACCCCTGGAGCCCGCGCCGCAGAAGGAGTGAGAGCTGTGGCCAGCAAGGGCAAGAGCAACCGTCGCATCGTCCGACAAGGACGCCGGTACTGGAGCGACAAACCCACCAGCCGTGGCAAAGCCGCCGGCATCGGATACGCGCCCCGCTCCGGGTCGTTCACCCGCTGCGTATCCCGAGTGCAGCGGTTCATGGGACCGCGGGCGAAGGGGTACTGCGCGCTCCGCTTCCATGAGGCGACCGGGGTGTGGCCCGGATCGAAGGCGAACCGAGGGGCCAAGGGGCGCCGAGGCTAGGTCAACAAAGCCCGACCAAATGGCAGTTGCCCTGCGATAATGGGATGAAGAAACCCCGGCGACTGCGCTAACAGTCCCGGGGCCGTGGACAACCTGAGCGAACAGGTCGACATGACACAGACTACGCGCGCCTGCCTCGACTGCGGCGCAGACATCAGCCATCGGCACGGGAACACCCGACGATGCGAGCCGTGCTCAGCCGCCCATCAGAAGAAGCAGTCATCCCGCAACCCAGACGACTCCGCCAAGTGCTTCGACCGCAACGAGGTCGACGAGTGCACCCGAGGGAAACTGCGGCGCCTTCGCTGCTCCAAGCACTACAAGCGGGCAGTCAAGGCCGGAACCGATCTCGCCCCCTCGCCCCGCTCTTGCCTGGCCTGCGGCACGGGCTTCACGCCGAGTCGCCACGATGCCCTTCATTGCTCGCGGCGCTGCACCACGCAGACCAGCTACAACCGCAACCGTTGCCCGGACGAAACCAGACTCTGTGCCGAGTGCGAGACGCCCTTCCCTGTCACTCGATCAGACAGGCTTACCTGCTCGCTGAAGTGCGGCAAGCGGCGTATCGACCGGCGCAGGAACAAGGGAGTCCGCGACTTCCTGTGCGCGCACTGCTCGTCCACCTTTCAGGCCGTCCGTTCGGATGCTCTGTACTGCTCGCCGTGGTGCAGCAAGCGGGCGTACTACACGGCGAACCGAGAACTGCTGATCGCGCGGTCTATCCAGTGGGCGGTCCAACACCCGGAGGAAATGCGCGTCCGGCGTCGCGCCCGTCGGGCGCTGAAGCGGAACAACCCTGGCAGCGTCGGCGTACTCCTGGACGACTGGCGCCGACTCGTCACCCGGTACCGCGATAGGTGTGCCTACTGTGGACGACAGCTCGAGACCGTTCAGATGGACCATGTCATCCCATTGGCGCGAGGTGGACGTCACGCGATCGGCAACGTCCTACCAGCTTGTCCGACCTGCAACCACTCGAAGCAGGACAAGATCCTTGCAGAGTGGCGACACCGACGGAAGCTGCCACTCGCGGCCTGACGAGGGTGAGTGCAGGCGATGACCGACACGCTTCACGTTACGCCAGTGCGCGACCAAGTCGTGCACGACACCAGCACGGCCGAGCCGGACTGCGTGTGCGGACCTGAGGTCAGGCCAGCCGAGCAGGAGGATGGATCGGTGGGCTGGCTGCTGGTGCACCACTCCCTCGACGGCAGGGAGCAGGCGTAGGGGCGTCACCTGCCCGCCCCGCTGCCCCACCCCGAGGGGCACGATGGTGGGCACCACCTGGTCGGGCAGGGCAGGGGTGAGGCGTGCAGGTGCAGTGCTGCATGGTGATGCGATGGTGGTCGTGTGAGAGTGATCAGTTGTTGATCGTCGAATCGATCAACGATTGAAGTCGATGAAGATCGAGAACGAAGATCGATTCGTGATCATTGAGCTTGATCAACGAGGTCCTAACGATCTCCGTTCAAGGTCAACTCGACCGCCTAAACGATCTCCTGAGTGATCCAAACGATCTCCGATTTGACCTATTCGGGGATCATGCCTCTGACCTGGGGGTATGCCCCTGACCTGCGGTTATGCGGATCGGGACCGTATACGCGCTGTCCTTCTGTACGGGCCTGGGGATCTGGAGGTGGTCGCGATGGCGGGCCAAGGGCCAGCCCCGAAGGACCCCGCACGGCGGGCGCGGCGGAACAAGGACGCGCAGCCTCAGACGATCCTTCGGTTCGAGCGGGCGGAGGCTCCCGATCTGCCGGACTTCCGGATCGAGCAGGACGGCGATCTCGTTGAGTTCGTGTGGCCGGAGCGCACACGCGAGTGGTGGCAGATGTGGGTCGACTCTCCGCAGGCCGAGCACTTCGGGTCGACTGACTGGGACTTCCTGCTCGACACGGCCCTGATCCATGCTCGCTTCTGGCGAGGAGATCTGTCGGTGGCCGCTGAGCTTCGCCTTCGGGTCGCCAAGCACGGGGCCACGATGGAGGACCGAGCGCGTCTGCGCATGGCGTTCGCCGAGGCGGATGGCGCGGACGGCGGACAAGGCTCGTCGGGCACCGATGCCGCGAAATCGCGGTACGCGAAGCTGCGGGTCCTCAAGCCCGGCCAGGAGGGCGAGGCCTCCGGGGGGTGATCCGATGCCATGGCGCGGACCCACCTATCCCGGAGAGATTCCGACGCTCGGCTACCAGGTGCTCGGTTGGATCGCCGACAACTTGATCGTCCCGGACGGTCCGGCGGCCGGTGAGCCGTTGGAGTTCACGGACGAGCAGGCGATGTTCGTGCTTCAGCTGTACGCCATTGATCCGCGTTTCGCGGGTCCGGCGATCGGTGGGCGAGCGCTTCGTAACGGACGTCGTATCCGGCGAGCCGTCCTGTCTCGCCCCAAGGGCTGGGGAAAGTCCCCGCTGGTTGCCGCGTTGTGCTTGGCGGAGGCTCTCGCTGACGTTGTGCCGGACGGCTGGGACTCGGATGGCGAGCCGGTGGGCCGCCCGTGGACCTCGTTGGGGTTCAAGGCGAAGGTGCAGATCGTCGCCGTCTCGGAGGATCAGACGGCGAACACCTGGGATCCACTGCTGGAGATGGCGCGCGGCGGTCCTGTTCTGGACGCTTACGACATCGAGCCGATGGAGACTTTCGTCAACGTCCCTCGCGGCCGGGTCGAGTTCGTGACTAGCTCTGGTACGAGCCGTGAGGGCTTCCGGCCAGTGTTCTCGGCGATGGACCAGACGGAGTCGTGGATACCTTCGAATGGCGGCCGGAAGCTGGCCGCGACGATCCGACGGAATCTCGGCAAGGTGAACGGCTGCTCGGTGGAGACGCCGAACGCCTTTGTTCCCGGCGAGGGATCGGTGGCGGAGCGGTCGTTCGAGGCGTGGACGAAGCAGCAGGAAGGCAAGCTCAAGCTGGACGAGGGCCTCCTGTTCGACCACCGTGAGGCGCCGCCGGAGACCGACCCGGCCAACGAGCGTTCCCTGATGGACGGCCTGGCCGTGGCTTATGGCGATTCGGCTGACCGGAATGGCGGCTGGGTGAACTTGCGCCGCCTGCTGGCGGAGTACTGGGATCCGGACACCGACCCTCAGGATGCCCGCCGGTACTACCTGAATCAGGTCACTCACGCGACGGACGGATGGATCAGTCAGCCCGAGTGGGCCGGCGTGGCAGCCGCGGAGAAGGTGGTTGTGGACCAGGACGAGATCGTCCTTGGGTTCGATGGTTCGCGTCGACGCTCTCAGGGCGTGACGGATGCGACGGCCCTGGTGGGCTGCCGCGTCTCGGACGGCCATCTGTTCCTTTTGGGCTGCTGGGAGCAGCCGGAGGGGCCGTTCGGCGCCGACTGGCAAGTTCCCACAGTCGAAGTGCTCGCCGCGGTAGAGGACGCGTTCCGGGACTACCGGGTGGTCGGCATGTATGCGGACCCGGCGAAGTGGGAGTCGCACATCGCCGCCTGGGAGGCGAAGTTCGGGCGTCGGCTGAAGGTGAAGTCGTCGGCGCAGCATCCGATCGAGTGGTGGATGACGGGCGGCCGGGCGATCCAGATCGTGCGGGCGCTGGAGAAGTTCCGCTCGAGCGTCGTGGACGGCGAGCTGTCGCATGACGGGTCGAGTGTGCTGACGCGGCACATCCTCAACTCGCGGCGCCGCGAGTCGCGCAGCGGTATCCAGATCATGAAGGAACATCCCGACAGCCCACGCAAGATCGACGCCGCGATTTCGGCGGTCCTCGCCTGGCAGTGCCGTGTTGATGCGATGGCCAAGGGGCTCGGCAAGAAGAAGGTCGGCAAGTCGGGACGGGTGGTGGTGCTGCGATGACCCTGTCCATCCCCGAGCTCCCTTTGCTGACGCTTTCGGACGATGAGCTTTCGCTGGTCAGCATGTTGCGGGCGGATCTGTTGCGCGACCGGTACGCGCTGCAACTGCGGGATGCCTACTTCAATGGTGAGCAGCTGGTCCGTGATCTCGGCATCTCGATCCCGCCGCAGTTGAAGGGCCTGCACACGGTCATCGGCTGGCCTCGCGTCGGCGTTGAGAGCCTGGAGGAGCGTCTCGATTTGGAGGCGTTCCGTTGGGCGGACGGTGCGGACTCCTCGGAGCTGACTGAGATCGCCGAGGCGAATGATCTGTTCGACGAGTCTTCGCTCGCGCACCTGGATTCGCTGGTGTACGGCCGCGAGTATCTGGCGGTCGGGTCGGGGGACTGCGGCACCGATGACTGCCCACCGCTGATTTCGGCGGAGTCCCCCCTGGACATGACCTTGATGTGGGATGCCCGCCTGCGGATGGGCACGGCCGCGCTACGCGAGTGCGCCGCTGACAGCTTCATCGAGTCGGGCCCGGATGAGCGGATGCTGGTGCTGTATCTGCCGGATCAGACGGTGATGTGTCTGCCGTCGGAGTCGGGCGGGTGGGAGGTCATCGACCGGGACATCCATCAGTTGGGTGTTGTGCCGGTCGTTAGGATGGCGAACCGGCAGCGCACCGCTGACCGCGTCGGCAAGTCGGAGATTACCCCCGAGGTCATGTCGATCACGGATGCGGCGTGCCGCCGGTTGATGGGCATGGAGGTGGCGGCCGAGTTCTTCGGCGCCCCGCAGCGCTACATCCTCGGCGCTGCCGAGTCGGCGTTTCAGGACGCGGAGGGCAACGCCAAGAGCGCCTGGGAGACGTATATCGGCCGGGTGCTCGCTCTGGAGCGGGACGAGGACGGCAACGTCCCTGCGGTCGGTCAGTTCGCCGCGCATGATCCGACGGGCATGACGAAGATCATTGACTTGTATGCGCGGATCATGTCGTCGCAGTTCGGGTTGCCGCCGCATATGCTCGGCTACACCACCGACAACCCGGCCTCCGCAGACGCCATCCGCTCCACTGAGGCCAAGCTCGTCAAGCGCAGCGAGCGCAGGATCCGCCGATTCGGCGCGGCCTGGCAGCAGGCAATGCGTCTCGCGTTGTGGGTGCGGGACAGCGAGCCGCCGGACAAGACGCGGCGCATCGAGACGGTATGGCGCAACCCTGCGACACCGACGGTGGCTGCGCAGGCGGACGCCACCGTCAAGCTTGTCCAGGCCGGGATCCTGCCTGCCGACTCCGATGTGACGCTGGAGATGGCCGGACTGACTGAAGGGCAGAGGCAGAGAGTGGCCGCCGACCGCCGGCGGGCTCGGGGTGCCACGGTGCTGGACCGGCTGGCCGCCCTGGGTGCTGCCGAGGACGAGACTCCGTCTCCGGAGGCCGTCGATGACGACGCTGGTCTCGGATGACGGCGACGGCGCGGCCCGGCAGCGTCGGGTGCAGCGCGGTCTGTCGCGGCTGCTGGTGCGGGATATACGGTCGCTGCGGCGTCTGATCCGGCCGCAGCAGTTGGAGGCGTCGGTGCCGGACTGGATCGAGGCGGTGCGCGCCCTGGTGGCGCAGTACGGCAACGCCTCGGCAACGGCCGCCGCGGACTTCTACGACGCGGAGCGTGTGGCCGCCGCGGTGACGGGACGGTTCACGGTTCCGCTGCTGGGTCCTCCGCCGGACGCGCAGGTCGACAACAGTCTGCGGTGGGCGACGAAGGATCTGTGGCCCCGCGATGCGGATGATCCGGCGACCACCGACGCTCAGAAGTTGCCGCTCGACCAGCGTCTGGATGCCGCCGAAAAGAAGGCTGAGGGCGTCGTCGAGAAGCTGGTCCTCGATCAGGGGCGGGGAACTATTCGGACTGCCGTCCAGCAGGACCGGCTTGCTATCGGCTACGCCCGTGCTGCCGCCTTGGGGGCCTGTGCCTTCTGCAAGTTGATGGCGGCGCGGGGAGCTACGTACAAGGATCTTGACGCGGCCGGGCGCGCAGCCAACCAGTCGTTCGTGGGCGACGACAGCGTCATCAAGTTCCACGACTGGTGCCACTGTCAACCGGTTCCGATCTTCCGAGGGCAGCGCTTCGAGCTGTCCGATCACGCCCGCGAGTGGGAGCGGCTGTACAAGCAGCACGCCGAAGGCCACTCCGGCAGTCAGCTCTCCCGCTTCCGGCGGGCGCTGGCCGAGCACGACTCGAACCCCCTCCCGGGTTCGCTCTGATCCTGGTCGCCCTGGTGGCGGCCTTTCTCATTTCCACAGCCCCCGGAGGGCCGATCCGTCATGCCTGAAGAGACCGAGCAGAGCAGCGAGCAGCAGGAGTCCGGCACCGAGGAGACCGTCGAGGAGACGGCGACCGAGGAGAGCAGCGGCGCCGAAACCGTGGAGGACGCCCAGGAGGCGGAGACCGGCAGTGACGAGAAGCCGTTCGACCGGAAGCAGGCTGAGGCGAAGATCCGGAAGGCGAACTCGGAGGCCGCGAACCTCCGCAAGCGCTTGAAGGAGCAGGAGCCTCTGCTCGCCGAGCTGAAGAAGCGCAAGGACGCGGAGCTCTCTGAGTCCGAGCGCCTCAATGAGCAGCTCACTGCTGCGCAAGAGCAGATCGCGAAGACGCGGCAACGGCTGGTCCGGAGTCAGGTGCAGGCTCTCGCCGGCACCGCCACCGAGGGCCGGGCTGCATTTGCCGATCCGGCTGATGCGTTCGGCGAGCTCGATCTCGACTCGTACATCGACGGTGATGGCGACATCGACGAGGTGGCCATCGAGGTCGACCTTCAGGCGCTGTTGGAGCGCAAGCCGCACTGGGCGAAGAGCCAGCCCCAGGAGGGCCCGCGGCGTCCCGCGCCGGATCGCACTCAGGCGTCCGGTGCCAACAAGTCCAGGCCCCCCACTCCGGGCGACGAGTTCGCCGGGTGGCTGAAACCGCAGCTCAAGGTCAAGTAGCTGCTGAAAGAAGGACACCATGGCGGTCACCGCCCCCCTGCAGATCTCCGATGTCAACGATGCGCTCTTGCCGCGGACTCTGGCCGGGCCCATCTTCGAGAAGTCCGTTGAGTCGTCGGCGGTGATGGCGCTCGCGCGTCGCGCCCCGCTGGCGGTCGACGCGACAACGTCGGTGCCGATCCCGATGGACGTGCCGACCGCCGACTGGGTCGGGCAGGCGGCGAAGAAGCCCCTGTCGACCTCGTCGGTCGGTGTGAAGCAGATGACGGCGAAGAAGCTCGCCGTCCTTATTCCGGTCGCCGAAGAGGTCGTTATGACCAACTCCGGCGGGCTGTGGACGCAACTCCAGACGGATCTGCCGACGGCGTTCGCGCGGGCCTTCGACCACGCGGCGATCCACGGCAAGACCATGAAGGGCGCCACCGGCCCCTTCACCGACTACCTCGCTATGACTTCGCAGAGTGTCGCGCTCGGCACCACGGTGCAGGGCCAGGGCGGCATCTGGGCTGACCTCGTCAAGGGCATGAAGGAGGTCATCGACGAGGACTGGGACTACACCGGCACCGTCGCCGACTACCGGCTGAAGCCGGAACTCCTCCTGGCGACGGACACCACGGGCCGTCCGATCCTGGTGGACACGCAGACCCCGGGAACGGACATGGCGGCGGCGGGCACGCTGATCGGCCAGCCGCTCGCCTACTCCCGCTCGGTGTCGGGCAAGCAGCGCCGCCAGTCCGCCTCGACGGACACGGGCCTGCGGGCGATCGGCGGCGACTGGTCCCAGGCCGCCTTCGGTGTGGGCATGGACATCACCGTGCGGATCTCCAAGGAGGCCACCTATATCGACGAGGAAGGCGGCGTGCACTCCGCGTTCCAGGAGAACCTGGTTCTCCTGCTCGCGGAGGCCTACTACGGCTACGTGCAGGGCGACTCGGACGCGTTCGTCAAGTACACCGGCACGCCGAGCGGCTCGTGAGCAGGGCCGTCCCGGCTTCCGCGCCGGGCGGGACGGCCAAGCCGCTGCAGATCGTCGCGAGGGTGCACGCATTTCCACCGGAGCACAATGCGGGGGCCGAGCACATGCTCGTGTCGATGCTGCGGCCCCTGGTGGACCGCGGGCATGACGTGACTGTGTGGCTGTCCCGCTACGGCAAGGCTCACACCGAGTACGAGTACCGGGGCATCAAGGTGATCCCGCTGGAGTCGCGGCTCGACTTCCCGTCGGCGGTGCGGCGGGCGGACGTGTTGTTGGCGCATCTGGAGACGGTCCCGTCTACGGCGTCCCTGGCCCGCGGCTATGGCAAACGCCTGGTGGTGCTCTGTCACAACACGCACCGGCCCACTTTCCGGGATGCCGCGGCAGGCGGGACCGCGCTTGCGGTCTACAACAGCCAGTGGATGCAGGCGGAGGCGGAACTGTTCTTCGCGGAGTACCCGAAGTCCATCCGCCCCGAGGCCAGCCTGATCGTGCGGCCGCCGGTGTTCGCCGACGAGTATGCGACGAAGCCGGGCAAGGCAATCACGCTGGTCAACTGCAATTCGGAGAAGGGCGGCAAGGTGCTCGCCGCCCTCGCGGAACGGATGCCGGATCAGCAGTTCCTGGCGGTGCGCGGTGCCTACGGGCAGCAGATCCTCCCAGAGCTGCCGAACGTCGAGATCATCGAGCACATCGACGGGCAACAGATGCAAAAAAAGGTCTATGCCCGCACCCGGATCCTGCTCATGCCGTCCTCCTACGAGTCGTGGGGACGGGTCGGCTGCGAGGCTCTCGCCTCGGGCATTCCCGTCGTGGCTCACCCGACGCCGGGCCTCACCGAGTCGCTGGGCGAGGCCGGGATCTTCGTGGACCGCGCCGACATCGACGGCTACGAGGCGGTCCTGCGAAAGCTCGCGACGCCTGCCGAGTACCGGCTTGCGTCGAAGCGCGCCAAGGCCCGGTCTGCCGAGCTGGACCCGACTGACGACCTTCGCGGCTGGTGCCGTGCGGTGGAGTCCCTGGCCGTCTAGGAGGCGCATCGTGGCGTTCGAGACCCCGACCGCTGTGGATCTGGCCCTCTACCTGGGCCTGGACGAGATCGGCGGGGACCGGGCGGCACTGCTGATCCGGCAGGCCATCAACCTCTGCCAGACCGTGGTGAAGCCCCTCCCGGAGGGCGCCGAAGCCGTCGTACTGTCGGTGGCGGGCCGCGCCTACGTGAACCCGCAGCAAGTCTCTTACGAGACGATCGGCCCTATGTCGGTGCAGCGTCCGACGGGTTCGGGCGGCCTGTATCTGACGAAGGCCGACAAGTCCGCGCTCAAATCGCTCGCCGGCAGGGGTGGCGCTTTCACGGTCGATCCGACACCGGAGGCGGCGGATCCGTCGCCGACGTGGCCGATGGATGATGCCGGGTTCGCCGACGAGTTCGAGCCGGGCTGGGGGTACACCTGATGCCTGGCCCCTACCCGTATGGGGAGACCGTTGTGCGCCTGAGGATGGGGCCGTCGCCGGGGCGTGACCCGCGGGGCCAGCCCATTCCCGGCCCGCTCCTGGAGTACCCGGTGCAGGGCTGCGTCGTGGCCCCCCGCCAGTCAGCACCGCAGGTCGGTGGGGACGAGCAGCAGGCCCGCGACACCGTCATTGTCGGGTTCACCGTGTACGCCCCGTCAGGTAGCGACTGGCGGACGACGGACCGAGTACGGATTCGCGGCGATACCTGTGAAATCACTGGCGAGCCGGGCGACTGGGGCCGGAGTCCGTTCACCGGAACCCGCGGGCCCGTGCAGTTCGCTGCGGACCGGGTTACGGGCTGAGGAGGGGTGATGGCTGCTGCTCGGTTCAAGATGTCCCGGAGGGGCGTAGGGCAGGTACTGCGTTCTGAGATGGTCCGTGTTGAGATGGTGCGCCGCGCCGAACTCATCAAGTCGGTGGCGGAGTCGATTGCTCCCGTCGGCGGGCCCGGAGATCCGCATCCCGGCCACTACAAGTCGAGCTTCCATGTGACCAGCACGTTGCGGGGTGGCCGGCGCCGGGATCGTGCTATCGCCACCGTCAGCAACACGTCCTACTACGCGCGCTGGGTGGAGTACGGATCGGAACGCACCCCGGCTCATCACGTGCTTTTGCGGGCCGCGCAGGCAGGTGGTCGCTGATGGCCTCTGTGGGGTCTGTCGACGTTGAACTGCTGGTCATCGGCTGGTTGCAGGCTCGTCTGGCCGCTGATGCGCTGGTGCGTGACGAGCTGGACAACTATCTGCTCGATGAACTGCCCACGGTGCAGGTGGAGGTGGTGGGTGGTGGTGATGACGGGTTCCGTCTCGACCGTGCCCTCGTCGACATCAACACCTACGCCTCCACCCGGCAGGAAGCCGTGGCGCTTGCCGCTCGTGTACATGGCCTGCTGCTGACGGGGCTGCGCGGCACGGCCACGGAGACGGCGGTCGTTGGGTCGGTCTCGACGGTCACCCGCCCTGCGGCCAGGCCGTATGAGAACACCTCCCTGCGCCGTGTCGGCGCCACCTACCAGATGTACAGCCACCCGGTCTCCTGACCGTTTGCGGGCCCGCGCCGGACCCTTGATCCCGCCCGTGCGCGGGCTTCACGCATGTCTGGAGACAACGATGGTCAACATCACCCGCGCCGCGGATCTCACCGTCATCGGCGCCAACGGGGGAGGCTGGACGGCCGATACCGGCACCACGGCGCCCGCCTCGCCGCTGGTCCAGCCGGTCGCCCCGTGGGAGCCGCTCGGCGCCATCTCGGACGACGGTCTCACCTATGGCTTCGACGAGGACAGCCAGGAGTTCACGCCGTGGGGTCTCACGAGCCCGTTCCGCACGCAGATCACGAAGTCCGTCAGGACATTCAAGGTGACGCTCTGGGAGACAGCACGCGTCGCTGTCCAGAGCATCATGTATCGGCTTCCCGCCGGGGAGCTTGAGCCCGTGGGCGGCATCACGAGCTTCGCGGAGACCGCGAGCCCGGTGCCGGACCGTCGCGCCTGGTGGTTCCTGGTCATGGACGGAGACACGGCCAAGGGGTTCTACGTGCCCCAGGGCGAAGTGAGCGATCGGTCCGATGTGACGTTCAAGCAGGATGAAATGAGCGCCTACGAGATCACGGTCACCGCCTACCCGGACGCCGAAGGCAACACGGTCTACCACAGCGACAAGGTCCCGGCGACGCCTGAGTACACCGGCTCCTGACCCCTTCGACTGGTGGACGGGCCGCTATGCCAGCCGGCGCGGGCCTGGCCCGTCCACCTCTGTACCCCCTTGCCCGCGCCGTAGATGAAGGAGGCCCGCGCCATGGCAGCCAACGCCAGGACCGCCGCCCGCAAGAAGACCACCGCCCGACCGCCCCGCCAGGCCGCGCCGGCCGCTCGGGAAACCGAGCCGGAAGAGGATTTCGAAGACGATGACGCGGCGGCAGCGCAGGAAGCCGAGGCGGAAGGCCACTTCGTGACGGCCCTCCTCGCTGACGAGGAAATCCGCGTGGTGCCGCCCGGCGCCTGGCGGCAGTCCTGGCAGAGCTATCTCCGCCAGGGGCTGTTCGAGGCCTTCGCCGAGGCCATCGTCCATCCCGAAGACCTCGAGCTCTATTTCGAAGTCGACCCGACAAACGACGAGTTCGAAGCCTTCGTCGAGGACGCCATGGCCAGGTCGGGCGAGAGCCAGGGAAAATCGCGTGGACCCAACAGGTCTACGAGGCGCACGCGGAAGCGGTAGAAGCCGACCTCTGGCGCTACTACCGGCGTGACGTGCTCGACGTGCACCGCGGACAGATGACGTGGCGGCAACTGCGGGTCCTGATCCAGCACCTGCCGCCCGAGTCGTCCACGATGACCGCGCTGCGTAACGAGCTCACCGACGAGGAACTTGCCGAGCAGGCCGAGAACGGTGAGCCGGAACGGGGCCGCTGGTCGCAGCTGGAGCAGCTCACCGCTTCGGTACTCGACGCGGTGAAACGGCTGGAGTACGTGACGGTCTGCTCGAACGTCGAGCACAAACGGGACCGGCCGGAACCGCCCGAACCCACCGCGAGGCCTGGCGCGAAGCCGCGCAAACCCAAACCGAAGATTACCGATGCGGCCCGCGAGCGTCTCTTCCAACTGATCAACGGGGGCGCTGCGTAGCGCTGTGAGGGGGAGGCCTCCTCGTGGCGATCCAGGTCGGCAGTGTCGAAGTCGATGTCATCCCGAACACTCAAGGGATCTACAGCCGGCTCCGTTCCGGGCTTGTCCCGGCGGCGACGCGTGCCGGTGAGGATGCGGGCAACGCGGCTGGTCGCTCGTTCGGCCCGGCGATGCAGGCGCAGGTCGGCGATGTCGGGCTGCGGATCGGTGAGCAGATCGGGCAGCAGATCGCTGCCCGCATCACCTCTGCCCTGCGGGACGCGATCCGCGACGGCGTCACCCAGGGAGGCCGCAACGCGCGCCCTGCGGCAGTGCGCGGCGGTGACGAGACCGCCGGGGCCTTCTCCCGCGCGCTGAAGACTCGCCTCGAAGCGGCGTTCCGGTCGCTGCCGAAGCTCCAGATCGACGCCAACACCTCGGAGGCGGACGCCGAGCTCCAGGAGTTGCGCGCCCGCATGGAGCGCCTGTCGAACAAGCGCATCGGCATCGATATCGACGCAGCTGCAGCGAAGGCCGAGATCAAGCAGATCGAGGCGGACCTGACGCGTCTCGGCGCCAAGCACCCGAACGTGCAGGTGAGGGCGGACACCGCCTCCGCCCTGTCGCAGTTGGCCGCTGTGCGAGCTGCGATCGCCGCGGTCGACGAGCGGAAGACGATCCGCTTCAACGTCAGTAACACGCAGGCACTGAGCGGGATCTTTCAGTTGACGGTGGCCCTCGGGTCGGTAGCGGCGATCCCTGCCATCCCGATCCTGGCCGCGGGCATGGGTGCCATCGCCGCGGCGGCGGTCACTGCTGGCGTCGGTGTCGGTGCGCTCGCGGCTGTTGCCATCCCGGCGTTCGTCGGCATGGCCGGCGCCCTGCAGGCGCAGAAGGCCGCTCAGGACGCTGCAGCCACTGCATCGATCAAGGGCGGCCAGGCTGCCGGGCAGGGCGCCTCGAAGGCCTTGCAGATGGCGGGTGCGCAGCAGGCCCTGGCATCCGCACACCGCAATGCGGCGCGCGCCATCAGGCAGGCGGAGCAAGGTGTCACCGACGCGGTGCGGACGGCGGCGGAGAACAACGTCAGCGCCGCCAGGCAGGTTAAGCAGGCCCGCCAGGATCTCGCGGACGCCTGCCAGCAGGCCGCTGACCGCATGCAGTCGGCGAACGAGCGCGTAACTCAGGCCGAGCAGTCCCTCGTCGACGCTCAGCACACGGCCCGGCAGGCGCAGCTCGATCTGACCCAGGCCCGCCGGGACGCGGCAGTTGAGCTGGAGGACCTGTCGAACCGCCTGACGAATGCCCAGCTGTCCGAGCGGGATGCCGCGCTGTCGGTGCAGGAGGCGCGTACTCGCCTGCTGGCCACGCAGGCCGCCGGGTCGAAGGCGAGTCTGCTGGAGCAGCAGCGCGCTCAGCTTGCCTATGACCAGGCGGTTCAGCGGCTCCGGGAGCAGCAGGCGGAGACGAAGAACCTGAAGACGGAGAAGGCGCGCGCTGATAAGGCGGGCGTTGAGGGTTCTGACACGGTCCGCTCCGCGCAGGAGCGGCTGGCCGCGGCGCAGCGCGATGTCGTCGCTCAGCAGTCGGGGTTGGCGAAGGCGCAGCAGGAGGCTGCGCTCACGCAGGTTCAGAACCAGCAGGCGATAGCGCAGGCGCAGGAGAAGGTCGCCGAGAGCCAGCGGAACGTCACGCGGGTTCAGGAAGACGGCGCCCGTTCGGTTGCACGTGCCCAGGAGGCGTTGGTCTCCGCGCAAGAATCGGCGGCTGACTCGATCGCCTCTGCCCAACGTCAGGTTGCCTCCGCGTCGCAGTCTGCAGCCGGGGGCGTGGATCAGGCTGCCGTCGCTCAGGCTAAGTACAAGGCGGCGTTGGACAAGCTGACGCCGTCGGCGCGGAAGACTTTCGACGCGTTCCTGTTGCTGCGAACTGCGTTCAAGGCGTGGTCGGAGGCGCTGCAGCCCACTGTGATGCCGATCTTCACGCGGGCGTTGAACGGGCTGAAGAACAGCCTGCCCGGCCTGACGCCGTTCGTGAAGGCGGCTGCGGAAGCGATCGGTGAGCTGCAGGACCGGGCGTCTCGCGGGTTCAAGTCGGAGGGCTGGAAAGAGTTCAAGACCGACCTCGCTGGCGCCGTGAAACCGGCGATTATCGGTATGGGTGTCGCTTTCGCGAACCTGTTCAAGGGCATGGGCGGCATCGTGCAGGCCTTCCTGCCGCACATGGACTCCATCTCGGCGACGATGCAGCGGATCACCGGCCGTTTCGCCGCCTGGGGGACCGGCCTCAAGGGCTCGCCCGCCTTCGAACGGTTCCTGGCCTACTCGGCGACTCAGGGGCCCATCGTGGCCGCTGCGATCGGTGACATCAGTTCGGCGTTCTACCAGGTCGCCCGAGCCCTGGAGCCACTGTCCGGGCCCATCCTGCAGATCCTCGGCGCGCTGGCCCGCGGGCTGGCGTCGATCGCGACGACGCTGCCGTGGCTGATCCAGGGCATGTACCTCGCCTACATCGCGACCCGCCTGTGGACGCTCGCCATGTTCGCGCTGAACCTGGTGATGGACGCCAACCCGATCACGCTCGTGATCGTTGGGATCGTCGCGCTCGTCGCAGCCGTGGTCTACGCCTACAAGCACTTCGGCTGGTTCCGCCAGATCGTCCAGGCGGCATGGTCCGGGATCCAGACCGCGGCATCCACTGCCTGGAACGGCTTCCTGAAGCCGGTGTTCGACGGGATCGTCGCTGCCGCGCAGGCGGTGGGCCGCTGGGCGACATGGTTGTGGCGGACGATCCTCGCGCCCGCCTTCCAGGGCATCGGCTTGGCGGCCCGCATCCTCGCGGCGGTCATCGTGGTGGTGTTGGTCGCCCCCGTGGTGATTGCCTTCCGAGTGCTGGCCGCGGTGGGCACGTGGTTGTGGCGGACGGCTCTGGGGCCGGCGTTCCGCGGCATCGGGGCTCTCGCGAAGTGGCTGTACGAGAAGGCAGTCAAGCCTGCGTTTGACGGGATTGGCGCTGCGGGCCGCTGGTTGTACCGGGTGGCGCTGAAGCCCGCCATGGACGGCATTGCCGCTTCGTTCCGGTTCGTGGGCGGCGTGGGGAAGTGGCTTTGGAGGACCGCGCTGGGGCCGGCGTTCCGTGGCATCGGCAGCGTGGCGTCATGGCTGTACCGGTCCGCGATCAAGCCGACGTTCGGGTGGATCGCTGACCGCGCGTCGTGGCTCTACAGCAAGGGGCTTAAGCCTGCGTTCGACAAGATAAAAGCCGCCGTTCGCCTTGTCGGTGTCGCCTTCGGTAAGGCGAAGGACGCGATCGGTACGGCCTTCGGGCAGATCAAGAAGATCACGGCTGCCCCCGTGAACTTCGTGATCAAGTGGGTGTACACGCGTGGTATCAAGGCCGTCTGGGACAAGGTCGCCAAGTTCGTGCACCTCCCCGAGCTCCCCGACGCGCCGAAGCTTCTGGCTCGTGGTGGCACTGTCGGCGACGGCTTCGGTTCTGCCCGCCCGATGAAGGTCAACAAGCCGACGGCGATCGTCGGCGAGGGGAACAGCCGCTTCCCCGAGTTCGTGATCCCGACGGATCCGAAGTACCGCAACCGGGCGCGAGCTCTGCATGCCGCAGCGGGCACCAAGCTCATGGCGAAGGGTGGGTTCCTCGGGCCGATCGGCGACGCATGGGACTGGACGAAGGACACCACCAGCGACATCGTCGGCAAGGGCATCGACTGGGCGAAGACCGGCGCCGACCTGATCGCCCACCCCTCCAAGGTGTGGTCGAAGCTCGTCAAGCCCATCCTCGGCAAAGTCGCCAGGGGCGTCGGTGCGGCACCCATGGGTAAAGCCGTCGCAAAGATCCCGGTCAAGATGGTGACCGGCCTCAAGGACAAAATCGTCAACGCGGTGTCGTCGATGTTCGCCGGTGGCGGCGGAGGCGAATGGCTCAAGCCCGTCAACGCCAAATACGGCACTCGCTTCGGCGTGCGCGGCAGCATGTGGTCCTCCGGCCGCCACACCGGCCTCGACTTCCCCGCCGCAACCGGCACCCCGATCCGGGCAGTCAGCGACGGCACCGTCTCCCAGGTCGCCTCCGGCGGCCCTTACGGCAAGCATGTCCAGATCGATCACGGCGGAGGACTGTCCAGCTTCTACGCCCACATGTCAGCGATCCTCACCAAGCTCCACAAGCACGTGAACCGCGGCATGACGATCGGCGAGGTCGGTGCGACCGGTAACACCACAGGCCCGCACCTCCACCTGGAGGCGCGACGCGGTGGTAGGCCTGTCGATCCGATGCCGTTCCTCACCGGCGGGGGAGGCAAGGGATTCCCTGGCGCTGCAGTCGGTGCCGCCCAGCAGTACGCCAAGTCGATCCTGCACCGCTACGGGTGGGGGCCCTCGCAGTTCGGGCCGCTGAAGAAGCTGTGGACCGGTGAGTCCAACTGGCGCTGGGACGCTCTTAACCGCAGCTCAGGCGCCTACGGCATCCCGCAATCGCTCCCAGCATCAAAGATGCGGTCCGCTGGCGCCGACTACCTCACCAACTACAAGACGCAGATCCGGTGGGGACTCGGGTACATCAAGGGCCGTCCGGACTACGGCAGCCCGGCACGGGCCTACTCGAAATGGCTGTCCAGGAGCCCGCACTGGTACGACCAGGGCGGCTACCTTCAGCCCGGCCTCAACCTCGCCTACAACGGCACCGGCCGCCCCGAGCCGGTGTTCACCTCGACGCAGGCCAACGCCCTGTCGCGGATCGCCCTGTCAGCGAGTGGCGGCGGCGGGGGAGGGGAGTTCACCGGGACACTCAGCCTCGACAGCGGCGAGTTCCTCGGCCACGTCCGAGGTGAGGTGCAGCAGACCTTCTCTGCCCTCACCACCACTGTGCGCGCGGGCAGGAGGTGACCTGTGGCGATCCCCGGGAACCTCCTGTCGGCGACCACATCAGAAGTCGACCCCAACACCTCGGGCTGGACTCCGAAGCTCAACTGCACGCTTGCTAAGGGCACCGGAGGCCGGGTCGGTGACGGCTGCCTGGTAGTCAAGTCGGTGGCGGCCGGGGAGATGCAAGCCCGCACCGTCTCCTCCTACCCCGTCACCGCCGGCACCGTCTACCAGACGTTCGCCGACGCCGCGGGCACGGTCGTGGAACGGATCGGAATCCGCTGGCTCACAGCCACCGGCACCGAAATCTCAGTGACCTGGTCGCTGTATACGGCGTCCGCCTGGTCGTCATGGCACAGGGTGGGCGTGGCCGGGATGGCCCCGGCCGGGACGGCGCAGGCGCAGGTGCTGCTGTCGTCGACTCCGGCGGCAGGGCTGGTCAACCAGTACTGGGAGAACGTCTACCTCGGACTCCCGATCCGCACCGTGGGCAATCTCTTCGCGTTCAACACCGAAAGCGCAGAGATCGACGCCTCGGGGTGGGTCCCGGAGGTCAACGCGGCGGTAACACGGCAGGTGCCTGCCGTGTCCTGGTCTGTCGACAATTACCTGGTCGGCGGCCACACGATCGCCATCACGGCGACCGGGGCGGGCAACGCGGCCGCGGTATCCACCGACAGGCCGGCGGTGACGCCGGGCACCGACTATCAGGCCTACGCCTACCTCAACCCGCCCACGTTGGCGGCGGACACGTGGGTGGAGCTGCGGTACTACGACGTCAACGGCAACCAGGTCGCTGCAACCCGCTCGTCGCTGGCTCAGCCTTCGCCGGGCAGCGGCTGGTACCGGCAGCGTGCCTCGGCTATCGCCCCTGCCAACGCCGCGACGTGCAGCATCGCCACCGGAATCAACGGCGCCTCGGGCGGCCAGGTTTTGCGGGTGGAGGACGCCGTCGTCACGGTCGCCCCCGTCCTTCAGGCGGGCACGATCCTCCCCTATGCCGACGGGTCGTTCGAGCAGGGCGTCGCCGGGTGGACGCGTCCGACGGGAGTAGCCGTCATCGGCCGCTCCACTCCGTGGGGGACCGCGTTCTGGGAGGGCGCCTACTCCCTCGCCGTCTCGTCGACGACAGCAACAGCCAGCACGCTGCGGTCGGCGAAGTTCGCGGCCCCCGGAGGCGTGGGCACCAGCTACCGAGCACAGATCATCACCAAGCTCGGCGCGGGCTCATGGACCATCAACCTCAAGGTCCGCTGGTACGACGCCGCCAACGCCGACCTCGGCACAACCGGCGGCAGCACGTATTCGTTCCCGGGTGCCAACTGGTACCAGATGACCACCGACGCGGCCGTGCCCGCGACGGCCACCCAAGCGGCCATCGAACTCACCCTCACCGCAGGCGCCACCAACAGCGCCCTGTACATCGACACGCCCGCCCTGTGGCAGGCCCAGCCCCTGACCGCCGTCACCGTGATCGAAGAATCGGCATCGATCACTCTGATGCTGCGGGAGCTCACGGTCGGGGACTACCTCACCGTCTACCGGGTGGGCGCCGACGGAAGCCGCGCTCTCGTCCGCGGCCCGGCCGGCCTCCTCGACAAGACACTCATCACCTCCGACCTGGTCATCATCGAGGACTACGAGGCGCCCCTCGGCGTCTCGGTGTCGTACCGCATAGAGCTGTGGCCCGACGGCGCCACCACCCCGGCGACCCGCAACTCAGACGCTGTGACCATCCCCGTCGGAGACATGAACGAGGCCTGGCTGAAGGACCCTGGGCACCCGCAGCGCAACGTGAAGGTGCTGGTGGAGAAAGCGCCGGACTGGACACGGCCCATCGAGCAGTCCGTCTACCGCGTCAAGGGCCGCCGTAACGCCGTCGTTCTCAGCGGTGTACGCGGCGGCCTCGAAGGCGATCTGTCGTTCTGGACACGCAGCGACGACGAGCGGGCAGCACTGCACTGGCTGCTCGACTCGGGGAACGTGCTGCTGTGGCAGGCCGCACCAGGCATGGGCGTCACCGACATGTACGTCACTGTCGCCCAAGCCACCGAAGCGCGCGTGGTCGCCCTGGCCAGCGAATCGTGGCGGGTCTGGACGCTGCCCCTGATGGAGGCCGACCTGCCCAACACCACCGCAGTCGGTGACAGTGCAGGCCGCACATGGCAGGACATTCTGACCGGATTCGATACGTGGGGCGACGTCCTGACCGCGTATGCCACATGGGAGGACGTCCTCCTCGACCGCAGAGCGGGGTGATCGTGTACCCCGTCAGCGACCGCTTCCTGCCCCGCCTCGCCGAATCCCACAACCCGGCAACCCAGGTGCAGCTTTTCCGCACCGACGGCAGCGTCGTGACGATCGAGCACACCGGCGGGTCGGTGCCGGTAGACCGCGGGCAGGCCATCCGCCGCACCTGCACCGTCACCACAGCTGACGTCTCACTCATACCGCGCGCACCGGACGACGAACTCGCCACCTACGGCGCCCGCCTACGGATTGCCCGCGGCGTCGAGTACGGGGACGGCAGCCGTGAGCTGGTCCCCCTCGGCGTGTTCCGTCTCGACTCCGTCGACGGCGATCCCACCGACGGACCAGTCACGCTGCAAGGCAAGAGCCTCGAGGCGTGCGTAGCGGATGACAAGCTCACCGAGCCGTATAAGGCGACCGGCACAGTCGTCGGCGCGGCGACCGCACTGATCCAACGATCCCTGCCCGACGCCGACGTCATCAGCCTGATCGATGACGCACCCATCGGCGCCCGCACATTCGACATCGAGGCTGACCCTTGGGCCGGCGTGCAGGAGATCGTCGCCGCTGCAGGCGCCGAGTGCTACACCAACGCTGACGGGGTGTTCGTTATCGCCGCCCTGCCCGACCCCGAGGCGACGCCCGCGGTCTGGGAGGTCGCGGCCGGGGAACGGGGCGTGTACGTCTCGGGCAGCAGGGCCATGAGCAGCGATGGGGTCCGCAACGGCTGGCTGGCGCGCGGCGAGAACACCGAGGAAAACGTCCCTCCCGTCTCCTACCTCGCCGTCGACGCGGACCCGAACTCCCCGACGTATTGGAACGGCCCCTACGGGCGGCGGCCGGACTTCTACAGCTCGAGCACCCTCATCACCGTCAACGCCTGCGCCCAGGCCGCCAACCTGAAGCTCGCCGCCGGCAAGGCCCCGAACGCTTCCGGCGACTTCTCCTCGCTGCCGAATCCTGCCCTGGAGTGCGGCGACGTCATCCGCGTCATCCACCCCGACGGCAGCCGTGAGCTCCACCAAGTACAGAGCTTCACTGTGCCGCTGGACGCAGGCGGCGACTTCCCCATCGCGACGATCTCCGCGAAGGAGGACGGATGAAGTCCCCGCACAGCTCGGTGCGGCAGCTTGCCGACGCCCTCCAGCAGCAAGCTGTCACCGCAGGATCGACCACTCCGTCGGTGCGGGGGGCCGACTGGCGGCTCGCCACCGTCCAGACCATTAACGGGAACGGCACCATCGTCACAGCCGACGGCATCACTGTGCGCCGCCTGGAGACGTACACCCTGCCGCTGGTCGGCGACGTCATCGCCGTCACCCAGTCGAGCAGCGGCAACTGGCTAGCCCTGGGGCGACTGAGCAGCGGCGACCCGGGGTGGACGACAGCGGCACTCGGTACCGGCTATACGCAGGGCAACACCACCAGCCAGGGCAACAACAACGGGCCTATCCGCTACAGGCGCATCAACTGGCAGGGCGGCTGGTGGATGGAGTGGGACGGCGGCGCCACCCGCGCCAGCGGCGCCCAGACCGCCAACGTGCTTTCGGCCGCCCTCAGTTCCACGTTTCGGCCCGCTGCGCGTGCCTCGTTCGTCGCTCCCCGCAACGCCACCTCGATCACGGGGGTCTCGCTGAGCACCTCTGTCGTCCACAGCGTGAAGGTCGACTTCGACACGGACGGCACCGTCTCCCTCATCTCCGCTGCTGCGGGCGACGTCGACACGCAGTGGTTTTCCCTCAAGGGCTTTCGCTACCCGCTCACCTGAAAGGGCCGCTATGGCTGCTCCAGCCACGTACCGCGTCGTCGTGAACGGCGGCGAATCGATGATCGACATCACGCTGCAGGAGGGCGACTACTCGCCGGTCACAGACGACACCATGCCCTCCCTCATCTGGGAGCTGGCGCGGGCCGCCTCCGGCCTTGAGGGTGCCACCACCGTCACGGTGAGCCGCACGGCGTCGGTGTCCACGGAAGTCCCGGAGGTCTGATGCCTACCACCGATGACTACGGGCAGGGCATCAGCATCGCCGCGCTCACCGACCCGCCTGATGCCGCGAAGCTCGCGAAGGATCTAGGGAACGCCATCGCGCCCCGCACGAACATGCGGTTCGCGTCCTCGTCCGAGCGATCCGCGATCCTCACCGCCCCGGTCGAGGGCATGGTGGCATGGCTGAGGGATGTCGACCTGCTGACCGTGTACGACGGCAGCACCTGGGTGGTGATCGGGTCCGGCAACAAGGCGTGGACGACCGTGTCGCTGGCTTCGGGTTTCACCCAGAACGGCAACAGCAACGGGAACTTGCAGTACCGCATCGTGAACCTCTTCGGCGAGGACACACTGATGCTGCGCGGCGCCGTCAACATCACCTACAGCGGAAGCCCCAAGGTCATCCCGAACGGCGGCTTCGTCACCAACACACCCCTGGTCACCGCCGCCCGCCCCTCCTCGCTGCGCTCCCTCACCGGAGCCTGCTCGACCACCGACTCCGATGTCCTCTCCGTGAAACTCGACATCGGAACCGATGGCCGCATACAGATCGTCGGCACCACCACGTCGACCGCCAACCCGAAGATCCAGCCGCCGTGGGTTTCCTTCAACGGCACCTTCTGCAGCCTTTGAGGAGGCGCCCATGGCCACGGTCTGCAAGCTCTTCCGTGACAAGCCGCAGCCCATCCCGCCGGAAACGTGGACGCTCGTCACCTACGAACGCACGATCAGCAACGACCGGAGCATGGCCCGGCAACTCAGCATGATCATGCCGCCGTTCGACGGGGACTTCCTGTGGGCCCGCAACCTCCGCTGGGCCGCCATCACCACCCCTGACGGCGACAGCAGGCCGCGGCAGTTCATGAGCCGCTTCGTCCGCGACCCTCACGGCATCCGTGACGACACCGGAGCCGCCGACCACCTCGCCACCCCCGGCCGCAGTTGGGAGACGACCAGCTGGTTCTTCGCCGGCCAGGCCAACCAGCCCGTCGGCGTCGAGGTCTGGCACGACCACGATCAGCCGTGGGCCCTCGAACACGCCCAATTCGTCGCCGTCACCTGGGACTACTAGAAAGGGGGCGGATCGTGGCCAAGAGCGGCCCGCAGCGCTACCCCGGAGCCAGCGCCACCTACTGGTACGGCTCGAAGTATCCGGGCTCCGCGATGGAGTCCAATGTCATCGTCTGGCACACCACAGAGGGCACCAGCCTCCCTTCCTACGGCGGGGGAGCGGAGGCGCCTAACTTCACCGCCAAGCCGGACTTCTCGGCGAAGCGACTCGTCTGGTACCAGCACTTCGAATTCGACGTGTCCTCGCGCGCCCTCGTGAACAAGGCCGGCGGCGTGGAGACGAACACGCTCAACGCCTGCCAGGTCGAGATCGTCGGGACCTGCGACCCGGCCACCCACACCAAGTGGAGCCGCGCCGGCTACACCCACCTGTACACGCCGGAGCTGCCCGACTGGGCGATCCGCGACCTTGCAGCCTTCGCGAAGTGGGCGCACGACCAACACGGCGTTCCTCTCTCCAGCGGCCTCGCGTTCAAGGCCTACCCCTCCAGCTACGGCAACAGCTCCGTCCGTATGACCGGCAGCCAGTGGAACGCGTTCAAGGGGCACTGCGGCCACCAGCACGTCCCCGAAAACGACCACGGCGACCCCGGGGCGCTCCCCATCACAGCGATCCTCGCCACCGCCAAAGGCGACACCACAACACCCGCCCAGGAGGACGACGTGCCGCACACGATCGGCCGCTACGAGACGGCCGACCGGCCCCTCGTGCCCGGCAAGTGGACCACCATCCCGATCGAGGGTGTCGACCTCCTCTCCGGGGCGACCGCCTACCAGGCGATGGCGCAGCTCACTGCCGAACTCCCCGACGGTGCCACGCTGCAGGGTCGCTTCTACCACTACCGCACCGACGGCTCCCGCTGGACAGCCGGACTCAGCGAACGCCAGGGCACCGCCGGCAGCACGTTCGCGGACTTCCACAACTCCGGGTCCATCGGCGCCGCCGAGAAGCTTCGGTTCGAAGCCTGCTACTGGCCCGTCGAAGCCGACGACCAGAGAGCCATCACCATCACCACGTCGCGCCTGCGCGGCCTGTACTGGAAGTAGGACGCCATGAAGATTTTGGGCAGAGAGCCTGCTCTCATCATCGCCACAGTGTCCGCTGGCCTGTCACTGCTCGTCAGCTTCGGCTTCGACGGGCTGTCCGCCGAGCAGTCAGCAGCCATCGTGGCTGTCATCAGCGCGGTGTTCGCCGCAACCACCGCCGTCATCACCCGCCCGATCGCACCGTCCGCGTTCACCGGTCTCGTTGCCGCCGCGGTCGCGCTCCTCGCCGCCTACGGCCTGAACGTCGGCCAGGAGACCGTCGGCGCCCTGAACGCCATCGTCCTCGCGGTCCTTGGGCTCCTCACCCGCGGCCAGGTCGCGCCGGCGACCACCGCGCCCGTCCGCCCGGCGGCGTAGGTGCCGTGCCGCGCGGCCCGATGGCTGCGTAAGCGGCTCGGCAGACGCGGACCCTTCCTCGCGTTCATGGGAGTCGGCAAGGTCTGCTTCGGCTTCTCCTTCATCTTCACCCCGCCCTGGTCAAAGGACGGCCTCGGCATGCTGCTGCGCTTCGCGCCGTTGCACTGTTGGGCATGGCTGTGGATCTTCTGCGGCACCGTCACGTTCATCAGCGCGTGGCTCAAGTTCGGACGCGACGGCCTCGGATTCGTTGCCGCTTCCACCCCGCCTGCCTTCTGGGCGTTCACTTACGGCTGGTCCGGACTGCTCGGCGAGTATCCTCGCGGGCTGTTCCTGTTCGGCTGGTACATCACATCGCACTGTGGGGTGATCTGGTGCGCATCACGAGTCCCGCCTGATGCCGGAACACCCCAGAACCTCGGCCAGGCGGCTGAGGGGAGACCCGGGTGAACGGGATCTGGGGGCTGGTCGGGGCGGGCATCACCTTGATCGGTGTGGCGGTGACGGGATGGTTCACCTACCGAGGGACACGCACCGCGGCAGCCATTCAGGCCGCGCCAGTGGCCAAAGCACAGGAGTTCGCGGTCCTCCAGGCAACCGTCGAGCGGGTGGACAAAGAGAACGGCGAGCTGCGCAACCGGCAGTTCCGCACGGACGCGCTGCTACGTGCGTTCTCACGGAGCGCAGACCGGTGGCGCCGGCAGATGGAGCGCGCAGGCATGGAACCCGAACCCGCCGACCCGCTCGTTGACGAGTACAACCGAACGGGAGTGTGACCATGCCTGACCCGCGCCCCATGGAGCGCCGGACCGATGACAGCGCGGGCGACATGCCCAGCCTCGTCGAACTCGGCCTCGCCGAACCCCAACCCCAGCCGTCCTACGAGGGGCTGTTCCTGGAACCGCCGCCGTCGGAACCGCCCGCCGAGTAGACGATGCCCCGTTCCTCTGCCTCGGCAGGGGAACGGGGCGATTCGTCTATCCTGGCCGTAGGTTCCTGGTGGTGATAGCGAGCAACACCCCCGCAGCCGCAGGGGTGCGTGGTCGCCAGGAAGCCGGATACCGAGAGGTCCGGGGAGGCTCCCCTGTATCCCGAATGTTCGGGTTGGGGGAGCCTTCGGCTATTCCTCAGGGCTGGAGTTCCTTCTTCACCTCGGCGACGTCCGGCCCGGTGTCGGTGGACGGCATCTTCCACTCGTGCGCGGTCCCGTCGCCGTCGGTGTACATCAGTGTGCCGCCCTTCGCCTGCGTGGCCGTCAGGTCGAAGACTTCGCTCTCCCAGTGGTATGTGCCGGGCTGAACCTTGCCCGCGTTCTCGTACTTGCCGGTACTGACGGCTGTCGAGTTGCCGCTGTTCCATCCGATCGACTCCCCGTCGGGAGCGATCCACTGCCAGCCGCCACCTGAGATCGGCGCCACCTCCTCGGCCGCGACACCCGTCATCGCCTTGACCTTCATCGTGACCACGACGAAGACACCGTTCTCCGGCTTCTCGGAGGTGGCCGCCTTCGCGTACACGGTCGTGCCCGGCGTGATCTGAAGGACGCCGACGCCTTCATCGCCGATGGTCTGCGCCGGCTCGCCGAGCTTTAGAGTCTTCTCGGCCGCGATGCCGTCGCCGTCGTTGCCCGGGTTCTCCGTCGCTGCCGCCTTGCCGGAGGGTGGCTTCTCGTCGGTTTCACCGTCATCCCGGCCACCGCACGCGGTCAGAGCCGCCAGAAGCATGGCGGCCACTGCCGCCGTAGTACGAATCCGCATACGTCCCCCCGAGGTTGAGCTGATCGGGACACCGTAGGGCAGAAGCGGCAGGCGGGGGAGTTGTTCGGGTCGGCGCCCGGTAACTGATCCGAACAACGGGTCCTCCCGCGCCGCTAGTTGACCATGTGCGACTCTCGATAACATGCAGTATCACGGGCCCTGCTCCTCTCGGAGTGAGGCCCGTCGTCATGCGGAGGGCCGTCTCCAACTTCCGCGCAACGGCGGCCATTACCGTGGGTAGCCCAGTATAATTTCCCTTATACGGGCCTGCTCTCGGGAGTGGCCCAGAGAGGGGAGACCCATGACAACCCTGCATCGACGTGTCGACTGGGACGACAATGTAAGAGAAGCCACCGCCATTGAGACGGACCGGGCCGAGGGCACCGCGACCCGCATCCGCCACCAGGTCACCGAGATCCGAACTGCCGCCGAACAACTCACCGCCACCGGCGACATCTTCGATGCCGCAGTCGCCACCTTCCTCACCGCGCAGGCGACCATGCTCGAACGTGCAGGAAGCACCGCCCAACGCGCCGACTCGATGCGTCGCGAGGAAGACACCCTCGATGACCCCGGCACGTTCCCCAGCCCGGCCCGCAGCGCCCTCCTCATCGCTCGCGCCCACCTGGGCAAGGGCTGACCATGAGCGACCCCATCCCGTTTCGTCGGCGACCCACCCAGAAGAAGACCGGCCACACCTGTATCTGCGGCGCCACCTGGCGCCCCGGGTTCTCCTCCGACCCCGCCTGGCTGCTGACCGCCCACCCCGACTGGCGCCTGCTGGCGGGCGTGCTCGAATGTGACTGCTGCGGCCGGAGGAAGCTGGACGTCTTCCGGGAGCAGGCAGAGCAGAAGTGCGCGGCCACCCCTCCACCCATCCCGCGGCGCGAGCGGCCGGACGCCAGGATCATTCCGTTCCGCAGGGTCGGCCCCGTATGAGCGACGACGAGGCGGAGGTCGTCGACGCCGAACTGGTCGACGACCACCTCCCCGTCGCGACCGAGCCCGCGCCAGCCGCCCGGCCGATGGTCGACCGACACACGATCCTGCGCCCCAACGCTCCGATCCCCACGACGGCCGACCTGCCGACGTACAGCGAAGCCGACTTCCGGATCTCCGAGGAGACCGCCAAGCTCCTCGACGAGTCCCCGCCCGAGAACACGTCCCGCACCTACAGATCCGCACAGAACCGCTTCGAGACGTGGTGCCGCGCGAACGGGCGCGTCCACCTGCCGTGCACCACCGCCACGTTCGTCGAATACGTCGGACACCTCATCCGGGAGGACAAGTCCCCGTCCACCATCCAGGTGGCCATGTCCGCGATCCGCTCCTGGCACAACGATGGCCAGCAGCCCGGCACCAAGGAGGCCAGCGAGGCCGTCCGCAAGCACGCGCGCGGCTGGGCGCAACGCCGCACCGCGAAGAAGGCCCCCGCCATCCGCACCGACATGCTCGCCGCCATGGTCGCCACCTGCACCAGCGAGACCGACGCCGACTATTCCAAAGCGGCCCGCGACGCCGCGCTCCTCACCCTCGGCTGGGGCATGCTCTCCCGCCGCTCCGAGCTGGCCCACCTGCTGATCGAGCAACTGACCATCGGGCCCACCGGCATCCACGTCCTCGTCGCCTTCTCCAAGACAGACCAAGCCGCCAAGGGCGAGACCACCTTCGTGCCCGCCAACCCGGACGACCCAACGACCTGTCCCGTCGTCCGCGTCCGCGCCTGGCTCGAAGAACTCCGACGCCAAGGCGTCACGACCGGACCGCTGTTCCGGCACATCAACCGAGGCGGCACCATCCGGCACCGAGCCACCGGAGAACGCGGAGACTTCCTCACCCCCGACGCCATTGGTGCCATCGTCAAGGCGCGCGCCAAGCTCGCCGACCTACCCGACCCATCGAAGATCACCGCCCACGGACTCCGACGCGGACCAGCCCAAGAGATTGCCGAAGCGGGCGAAGACCCCACCGGGCAGGGGCGCTGGAAGCCGGGGTCCACGACGGTACGGAAGCACTACGTCGAACCAGCTCAGAGCGAAGCCGACAACACCATCACCGCCATGCGAAAGAAGCGAGCCGAGACAGCGCAGAAGGAGCAGGGGAAGGCGCCTGAGACAGATCGCTGATCGTGCCCTACCTTGTTGGTGGGCGCGGGGCCTGGAGCAACGAGTCTGGAGGACTCAATGGCCATAGGCCGCGTCAATGCCGCCAAGTTCATCTCGCGCTACCTCGGCGAGCCGCACGATGCCGAACTCGGCGGCGAGGAGACACACCAACTCTTCAACGCCGTCCATGCGGACATCTGTTGCCCTCCGTCGGGTCACAGCATCAGCTGGGACGACTGGTACGCCTACGCGGACCAGTTCCCTCCGACGTGGAAGGCGGACTGGTTCCTCGAACCGGGCGGCGACCCGAAACCGCTTCCGCCATACCTGACGAGGGAGAAGCGTGAACGCGCCGAGCGGGCGGCGCGACTCGCCGTTTGGATCCGCCGCGAGGCTCATCGGCGGAACATCCACTGAGCGTCAGCCCCTCATGCCAGACTGATCCCGCGCCCGCTGCGCCCCCGTCGCGGCGGGCGTTCTGGCATCCTGGTGGTAGCAGCTGAACCGTCACGCTTGGCGGTGTAGGCAGCTTCCGTCCGGCGTGCGGCCGCCCTGGCCGCCGAGTGCACCTCGCCAGACCTCGCGGACTCAACTCGCCCTCCTTGGCGGGGTAGGCCCGCAATCAAGGCCCCCGCCCTGGCGGGGGCCTCTTCCTTGTCGGCTCCTCGTGGCATCCTGGTGCCGGTCACGCTCGTCTGCCGTGGGAAACCTCGGCACCCGGGAACGGTATAGCCGGGCGGGCCAGCGTCTGCCGGGATCAGCCGGGCGCGGGCAACCGAGTCCCTCCCGCCATCGACGGCCCAAACAGGGGCCTACCAGCGAGGCGGGGTAGAGGCCCCCGGAGGCGTTCGCCTTACGCCCGCCCTCATCTACCGGGGGCGGGCGTTCGTGCGTCTCAGTGCGACCAGACATCTGGTCCGCCGCCGCGCCACTCGATGAGCGGGGAGCGGACCACGTCTATCTCGTCGTAGCTCTGCAGGCCCGCGGTCTGCATGAACGCTGCGATGTCCTGCACCGAGTAGGCGCGGCCGGAGATCTGTCCGTCGACGCGCACGCGCCGGCCGCCTTCCTCGTCGGGTGGATATACGACGACTGGGTGATCGGTAGCCATGGGGCCAGCGTGCCGGGGGAACGGCGTTCGTGCGCGGGGAGTTCCCCCATCCGGCCTGTGGTCAGGAGGGGTCCTCGATGGTGACGTAAGGGCTGAGGCTTATGACGGCGAGGCCCACCGGGATCATCACGGCATGCCACTGGCTCCAGATCTCGCGAACCATCTCGAAGACATTCATGAGGCCCCCTGGTGTCGTGGTCGATCTGACTGGCTGGGCGGGGGAGGGATCAGCTCGCCCCGCCCAGCGGTTGTGCCAGAAGCTCACCGGTCCCCGCTAAGGGACGGAGGGCTTCCGCGCCGTGCTCGCGCTCCCCGCTAAGGGCTACCCGAGTCGTGCTTGAGAGATTTGCTGCACCGGGAGACTCACCGCGCTATGCGGGTATGGCCTACTCTCCACCCGGCCTGCGTGCCCTGGTCTGCCTTTGCGGCTACGTCCGTTGAGACCGGTCCCGGGGCTTGTGGTGCTGTTCTCTTGCCCTGCCTTGTTTCTGTAATACAGATACTCCTCTCGGCCCTTGCGCCCGTCAAGGGGGTGCGCCATGATTTTCTGTATGACGGAAAATGGCGAGGCCAGGAAACGTGGAAGGCCGGCGACCGGGAGCGGCGACGTAGCCCCTGTGCGCGTGGCGGCGCATGTGAAGAAAGCGTTCGACGCTGCCGCGGCGGCGGGAGGCTCCAACCGATCGAAGAAGACCGAAGAGCTGTGGGCCTGGTACGCCGGACTCCCTGACGCGGAACTGCCCCAACGCCCAACGGACAAGGAGGGCGCAGAGGGCACCTCACCATGACCCGGTTGTCGGCAGCCGGCACTACGCTGTGTCCATCTATCCGCGCTGTGGCTGCAGCGTTGCCGCCCCGCCCGTACAGCGCCGGGCGGGGCGCTCTGCATCCGGAGGCCCTATGAGCGATGACCTGGTGAAGTGGCTCGGTGAGCAGCTCGACGAGGACGAGGGGACCGCGAAGGCCGTGCAGTGGGACGGCTCGGGGAACCGGTTGTCGTGGGAGTTGGCGGCGTCGGCCACGGTCGACGTCGGTGAGGATGAGTTCTACGCGGGCGATCGGACGATCGCGAATCACATCGTTACCCACGACCCGGCGTCGGTGCTGCGCGAGATCGACGCCAAGCGGCGGGTCCTCGCGCGGCATCACGCCGCCCCCATCCCGCCAGGAAACGAGTGGGCGGAGGAGTACCCGTACTGCGCAGCCCACGCGTACACGCAGGCGGACGGCACCGTCGTCTATCCGGTCCAGCTGCAAAACTGCCCGGAGCTGCGCGACCTGGCCGCCCCCTACGCGGACCGGCCCGGCTACCGCGAGGAGTGGCGGCCGTGATCTCCCGCCTGCTGCGCGACATCATCGACGGGTTCTGGAATGGCGTCGACTACCTGTGGTTCTGCCGGTGGATCCCGTAGTCAGACGCTAGGCCGCTTCCGGCTTCGAATGCCGCACGGCCCGCTTCAGCTGCGTCTCGACAGCCAGCCGCTCATGCCCGCCCTCGGTGGCGAACTCCCTGATCCGCTGCTGCACCGCATGCGCGGTGTCCACGGTCAGCGTCCCGGCCTGGATCTCAGCCCAGGCGAAACGTTCCAGCATGATCAGATCGGCGGGGAGTTCGATAGCCACGAGCAGATCCTACATCGCAGATCATGCACCCCCTGCATTGACACTCGTATGCAGGGGGTGCATGATGGTGCTCTCAGGTAGGGGAGGACAGCATGGCCATCACGCCGAAGCCCATCACCGAACACACTCAGCGCCTCGAAGACCGCTCGCCCATCGGCACCCGCTACACCGACGGCAGGGGCGGCGTCTACACCCTCGTCGCCTACGACATCGACCCCGACCGACGTGCTATCGCCGAGCCAGTGCTGCTCGGCGACTACCAATTCGAAATCTCCCACACCCTGTACGACGTCCTCGATCACGGATCCGTGAGGCTCGAATACGCCAACGAGATCGTCGAGGGCGAGCAGACCCTCGACGTCGCACCGGCTGACCCCGAGATGTCCGAACGTGCGCGGGCCGCCGCAATGAAGCGCTACCAGGAACCCGCTCGCGACACCGGTGACCTGTGGAGTGTCCTCGTCTTCGAGGATCTTGACACCGACGACAAGGTCACCGCTTTCCATAAGTGGGCCAAGGCGGAGCTCGAACTGCGCAAGGCTGAGGCGGAACTCGCCCGTGCCGCCCAAGAGCGCGCCTGGACGCTGGAGCGCCTGATTGGCCTCACGGGGTCGCAACAGAAGGCCGGTCGCACCGTCGGGCTCAACCAATCATCAATCTCCCGTGCGCTGCGGACCCTCCCGGCGGATCGCCCCTGACTTCCTCGAAACCCCGCCAATGCGCGGGGTTTCGTCACGCCGCCTCGACGATCCCGCCCCGCAGTGACTCCGCCTGCTCGGCGCGCGTCCACTCCGCGACCAGCACCTCATACCGGGCCCGCGTCTCAGGCGACAGGCGCACCCGCGGATCAAGCCACAGCTGGCGGATCTCCTCATTCACGACCGCAGCAGGCCGCACGCGGCCACGGTCCGGGGGAGTGGGGATCATGCACAGAAGTCTAGGCGTCGGGTCTGACATCGCCCAGGATGCGGCGACGAACGGCATATGACGATCACCGGTCGGCGACAAATGTTCCCAGTCCGATCTCCGCGCGTACCAGACCCTCCGCCTTCAGGTGCGCCAGCACCTTCTGCGCCGTCGAAGCGGCCACCCCGAACTCAGTCGACAGCTCCACGACAGACGGCACTCGGGAGCCAGCCGGGTAGGTGCCGCCCTCGATGCGTTCCACGATGACCGCAGCAACTTGCCGCCAGATCGGCCGCGTCCGGTCAAGATCAATGCTCACTTGGTTGACGCTAGGTAACTGCGGTACACCGCGCGACCGCAGTACAGTGCGGTAGACCGCAGTAGACCAGCGGAAACAAGGACCCCCGCATCCGAGGGCACGGACCGGGGGCAGGCCGACGACGAAGACCGGAGCGTCGACATGCCACAGCCTACGGAGCCACACCACACAAGCGAAGACACCGAACGCGGCACACTCATCGACCGTGCCAGCGCCGCCTGCCGAGACCGACCCCCACTGGCAGAACTCGCCGACCTTGACGCCCGTCTGCGCGCCAGCATCGCCGAACTGATGCCCACCGTGCAGCAGCGGTTCGAGCAGCAGGAGAAGTACTCCGCCGACTGGTACGCCGGGAACCGGATACTCCTCGACTCCCGCGACGCCCTCGACGAGCCCGCGCAGGACGGCCCCCTCGCCGCGGCCCTGGGGGTCGCTGAGCTCGGCCGCCGGCTCCGGGACTTGGAGGGCTACGCCCGGGATGCGTCATGATCTGCGCTCGCTGCGACCAGCCGATCCGGCCGGGGCAGCCGTACACGACCCACGACATCCACAGCGCCTCCGCCGGTGGGACCACGGTGCGCGTGCACCTCGACTGCCCGGGTACGCGGCCGCGAAGGTGATGTTCCGCGCACACTCCGCACCTGGCTCTGGCCAGCGCTTACACGGCGGGTGATCAGTTCACACGGGGTGCGAACGAAACGCGGCGGTACGTGCATGCAGCAGGGTTACGCGGCGCAGATATATGCATTTCAATAACCAATTACAACCAGCTCCGGCGCCGCACCCAGACCTCGTGCGGCAGTCGCTCAACCGCTCAAGCGGATCCGCCACCTGTCCATCGGCAGCAGCAGATCCGCCGTCTCCACGGGGGTGCCATGCACGTCGAGTCGAGTCCGCACCACCCGGAACACAGGTGTGTCCACCAGCAGCCCCAGCGCATGAGCCTGCTCCAGCTCAAGCGGCACCGTATCCAGTTCCGCCGTGACCGCGACGTGGCGGCGGCGGGCGCCGCGCCACCAGGTGCGGGCCAGCATCGCCGACCGGCCTCCAGGGTCCATGCACTCCATCACCTCGTACTGCAGCACCGAGCGCGCCGTGACGCCGAGACGGCCGGCAAGCTCCTCCGTGGCCAGCTGAGGACTGCTGTCTGTGATCTCGCAGGAGTAGGGCCATGCGGCGTCGATGTCGGTGAGGGTGCGCACAGCAGGAGGATGCGCGACAACGACGCGTTTCCGCTCCTCACCCTCGAGGATTCCCGTCCTTCGGAGGAGGGCGTAGGCGAGGCGCATCGTCTGTTCGTGAACGTTATATGTGGCGGCGAGCTCGGCCCGGGAGGGGAGTGGCTGCCCTGGGCGCCACTCGCCGGCGGTGATGCGGCGGCGGATGTCGTCAGCGATGCGGCGATGAAGCGCGACTGGCATCCGGCGGTCCTCTGGCGTCGATCATGGTGATCATGACGTGAGATCCGAAGCTATGAAGCCGGGCCATGGCTGGATATATCCAAGCCGCTGAGTCTCCCGCGCTGACGGCGCGCAAAGGTTTCGGCGTGACGGGGTCAGGTCTCCGCAACGCTGAAGCGACCTTCTGATCCACCTGCGCACCCCTTCAGCAGGCGTACAGCGGGTCGCGCACGACGGGCGAGAGTCAGGCTCGCCGCTGAGTCACAGGGAAGGGAGCGGGGGTCCGGAGTAAATCTGTCACTGACCGCAGGCGTCCGCTCGTCGCCGCGGCGCTATACCCCACCCGTCCGCCAGGGTGCCAGAAGACGGACGGGTGGAAACGGCCGACGTTCGCCGTCGGCCACAATGCCGCCCTCCGGCTTGCCAGTCCACCTCCCAAGTGGGCGGGCCGGAGGGCGGCGCCATGCTGCCCGGGAGATCCACTGGGAGATTTCTGGGAGAACTCCCGCGCAAAACGCTGCGCCACACTACGAGAACATACGAGCTTCTGCGGGAAGTTGGAAGGAATTCGCGGAATGAGCCCGGCCCGCTGACTTGCGGTTCTAGTCGGTCCTATCCCGCCGACTCACCCGCGTGAGGGCTCAGCGAACCCGCCCCCACCAGGGCGAACAGCACGATGCCCAGCAGGATCCGGTAGTACACGAACGGCATGAAGCTCTTGGTCGTGATGAACTTCATGAACCAGGCGATGACCACGTAGCCGACGATGAAGGCGATGATCGTGGCGAAGATCGTCGGGCCCCACGAGACGTGCCCCTCGCTCGCGTCCTTCAGCTCGTACGCACCGGACGCGAGGACCGCGGGGACGGCGAGCAGGAACGAGTAACGGGCCGCGGACTCGCGGGTGTAGCCCATGAGGAGGCCGCCGCTGATGGTGGCGCCCGAGCGCGAGACGCCGGGGATCAGGGCCATCGCCTGGCAGACGCCGTAGATCAGGCCGTCCTTGACGCCGAGCTCCCGCAGGTCCTTGCGGCGTCGTACGGCGCGGTGCTTGCCGCCCGTCTCGTCGCGCGCCGCGAGCCGGTCGGCGACGCCGAGGACGACACCCATGACGATCAGGGTCGTGGCGATCAGACGGAGGTCACGGAAGGGGCCCTCGATCTGGTCCTTGAGCGTGATGCCGAGGACACCGATGGGGATCGAGCCCACGATGACGAGCCAGCCCATCTGCGCGTCGTGGTCGGAGCGCGGCACCCTGCCGACGAGCGAGCCGAACCACGCCGACAGGATGCGCGCGATGTCCTTGCGGAAGTAGATCAGCACGGCGGTCTCGGTGCCGATCTGCGTGATCGCCGTGAACGCGGCCCCGGGGTCGTGCCAGCCCGCGAACGCCGCGGTCAGCCGCAGATGCGCGCTGGAGGAGATCGGGAGGAACTCGGTCAGTCCCTGGACGAGTCCGAGGATGAAGGATTCAAGCCAAGACATGAAACTGCGCCGTCCAAGTACTGATCATCGGACCGCGGATGCGGTCGAAGCGGTCATAGCGGGGCGTGGCTGAGGCTGGCTGTGGCGTGGGAATGCCGGCGGTGGCGTCGCCGGGATCGGCGGCGGAACGCCGGAGTACGAGGGGCGATCATGTCGATCATGTCCCTCGTCGGGGGCAGCGTAGCGGGCCCGGGTTACGGGACGGTGCGAGGGCCGCCGGCCGGGCACGGCACCCGCGGTCAGGCCGCACGGCCACGGTCGCGCTCCTGCTCTCCGTCCCCGTCCCGCCCTCGCGCTCGGCCTCTGGCCCTGTCCCTGTCCCGGAAATGGTGGCGCTTGAACCACGCCACCGCCGCCCCGCCCACCCCCGTCACCACGATGAACCCCATCGCGATCAGGAAGACCGGCGACGTCGGCGTCGAGGCGCGGGCGCCCGCGATGACGTACGCGGCCGTGTTCGGTATCGAGCCCAGACCCGTGGCGACCAGGAACGGCAGCCAGCCCATGCGCGACACCGCCGCACAGTAGTTGGCCGCCGCGAACGGCACCCCGGGGAAGAGCCGCACCGCCAGCATCGAGCGGAAACCGTGCCGGCTGAGCTGGCCGTCCGCGGCCTTCAGCCAGCGGCCGCGCAACAGGGGCCGCAACGCGTCCTGCCCCAGCATCCGGCCGAGCCCGAACGCGATCCCCGCGCCGAGGACCGTACCGGCGATCGCCGCGACGAGCCCCGCCTGCGAACCGAAGAGCGCCCCCGCCCCCAGATTGAGCAGCGGACGCGGCACGAACGCCGCGGTGCACACGCCGTACGCCGCCGCGAACAGCAGCACCGCCGTGACGCCGCCCAACTGCGCGGGCCAGCCGTCGGAGAGGATCCGCTGCGGCTCGAAGACCAGGACACACGTGCCCGCCGCGGCCAGCAGCACCACGAGCAGCGAGAGCCGCGACCACGGCGAGAGCAGTGCTCTGGCGCAGCGCATGGCGAGGCCCTGCGGACGGGTGGCGGCGGTTTCGAACATTCGGGCAGCGTAACCGGGTCAGGTGTCTGATCGCCGTATGGTGCGTCTCATGAGCGTCACAGTCCCGCGACGGGTGCCGCGCAGTGCGCTGGCCGACACGGTCCTCGAACGGCTCGTCACCGGCTACGCGGAGGCGGCCGATCCGGAACGGGCCGCGCAGATGAGGGCGTATATGAAGGACGTCGCGCCCTTCCTCGGTCTGACCTCTCCGGTGCGCCGCGCACTGTCCCGTACCGTCCTGGCGGGCACCCCGCTGCCCGACGAGAACGACTGCACGGCGATCGCACTGCGGTGCTGGGAATTGCCCGAACGCGAGTACGCCTACTTCGCCGTCGACTATCTGCGCCGCCACGTGAAGCGCTGCACGTCCGGCTTCCTGCCTGTGGCCCGGCACCTCGTCACCACGCAACCCTGGTGGGACACGGTCGACGCGCTCGCCGCGCACGTGGTCGGCGGACTGGTCGCCGCCGATCCGGCGCTGCGGCGCGACATGGACACGTGGATCGAGGACGAGAACCTGTGGGTGGCCCGCACGGCCCTCCTCCACCAGCTCCGCCACAAGTCGGCGACCGACACGGAACGGCTCTTCGCCTACTGCGTACGGCAGTCCGGGCACCCCGACTTCTTCATCCGCAAGGCGATCGGCTGGTGCCTGCGCGAGTACGCCAAGACCGATCCGGCGGCGGTGCGCGCCTTCGTCGAGAGGGAGCGCGGCCGGCTCTCGCCGCTGTCGGTGCGCGAGGCACTCAAGAACCTCTGAGCCCATGCGGCGGGCGGTGGGCGGCGGGCGGCATGGGGCCGGGGCAACTCGGCCGCACAGCCGTACCGTTCGCCCCCGCGTCGCATGCCGGGTTCGCGCCCATAAATCATTCGACGTGACGCTTTCCTTCGGTGAGGATCGGACCCATGTTCCGGTACGCCTTCCTCGCAGCAACGCCCGCAGTCGCGGGCGCTGCGAAGGCTGCCGTCCCCGCACCCGTCGCCTTCGACGGCGCCCGAAGCTGACCCTCCCCGGACACCCCGGCGGGCCCCCGAGGGGGAGGGTCGGTCGGATCCCGGGGTCCCCGTCCCGGCCGCGCGCGAAGCGCGGACCCGTGGCCACAGCTTCGAGTTCCGGAGAAGGAACCACCATGTCCAAGACGGCTTACGTCCGCACGAAACCGCACCTGAACATCGGCACCATGGGCCACGTCGACCACGGCAAGACCACCCTGACCGCCGCCATCACCAAGGTCCTCAGCGAGCGCGGCACCGGCGGTGCCACCCAGTACGTGTCCTTCGACCGCATCGACCGCGCCCCCGAGGAGGCGCAGCGCGGCATCACCATCAACATCGCGCACGTCGAGTACGAGACGGACACCCGGCACTACGCGCACGTGGACATGCCGGGCCACGCCGACTACGTCAAGAACATGGTCACCGGCGCGGCGCAGCTGGACGGCGCGATCCTCGTCGTGTCGGCGCTCGACGGGATCATGCCGCAGACCGCCGAGCACGTGCTGCTCGCCCGCCAGGTCGGCGTCGACCACATCGTCGTCGCCCTCAACAAGGCCGACGGCGGCGACGAGGAGCTCATGGACCTCGTCGAGCTCGAGGTCCGCGACCTGCTCTCCGCGCACGGGTACGGGGGCGACTCGGTGCCCGTCGTACGGGTCTCGGGGCTGAGGGCGCTGCAGGGCGACCCTCGGTGGGCGGCGGCGATCGAGGCGCTGCTCGACGCGGTGGACACGTATGTGCCGATGCCCGAGCGCTATCTCGACGCGCCGTTCCTGCTGCCCGTGGAGAACGTGCTCACCATCACCGGGCGCGGCACCGTCGTGACCGGCGCCGTCGAGCGCGGCACCGTCCGCCTCGGGGACCGCGTGGAGGTCCTCGGCGCGGAGACGGAGACGGTGGTCACCGGCCTGGAGACGTTCGGCAAGCCGATGGAGGAGGCGCAGGCGGGGGACAACGTCGCGTTGCTGCTGCGCGGGCTGCCACGCGACGCCGTACGCCGCGGGCATGTCGTCGCGGCGCCCGGCAGCGTCGCCCCGCGGCGGCGGTTCACCGCGCAGGTGTACGTCCTCGCGACGCGCGAGGGCGGGCGCAGGACGCCGATCGCCACGGGGTACCGGCCGCAGTTCTACATCCGCACCGCGGACGTGGTCGGCGACGTCGACCTCGGCGAGGCGGCCGTGGCCCGCCCCGGCGACACGGTCACCATGACGGTCGAACTCGGCCGTGACGTACCGCTGGAGACGGGGCTCGGCTTCGCGATCCGCGAGGGCGGCCGCACCGTCGGCGCGGGCACGGTGACCGGGGTCGCCTGACGGGGCGCGTCCGGTCCCACCCGCCCGCTGGGGAAGTCGCCTTCGGGGGAGTCGCCTCCGGGGGCGGCCGGGGAGTGCGCCGGTCGGCATGATCGCCGGCCGGCGCACTCGTGGGGCACGCACGTGCGTCCACCGGCGTGGCGCCGCCGCACACCGAAGCCGGCTGCCCGGCTGCCGCCGCCGACCGGCCACGGGCAGCGCTCACGGGCAGCGCCCACGGGCGGGCACAATGGACGACGTGGACGAGCAGGAGTTCGAGGAGATGCCGGAGCCGGTCGCGGTGATCAGGGAGGTCGATCACGGCACCGCCAAGCTCATGCCCGACGTCGACCGGCCGCGCGCCTGGCTGCTCACGGTCGACGGGGCGCCCCAGTCCTACGTGGACCTGGACGAGCCCACCCACCTGGAGTTCGAGTACGCGCGCAGGCTCGCGCACGTCCTCGACATCGCGGCCGACCCCGAGGCGCCGCTCGACGTCGTCCACCTCGGCGGGGGAGCCCTCACCCTGCCCCGCTACCTCACCGCCACCCGTCCCGGCTCCCGGCAGCACGTGGTCGACGCGGACCGGGGGCTGCTCCAACTGGTCGCCGAATGCCTGCCGTTGACCGAACCGAGCGGGGTCACCGTGCACGGCGCGGACGCCAGGCAGTGGCTCGACGCGGCGCCGGGGAACAGCGCCGACCTCCTGGTCGCCGACGTCTTCGGCGGCTCACGCGTCCCCGCACACCTCACCACCGTCGCCTACGCGCGCGCCGCCGACCGGGTGCTGCGCCCGGGCGGGCAGTACGCCGCGAACCTCGCCGACGGCGCGCCCTTCACCTTCCTCCGCTCCCAACTGGCCACCTTCGCCGAGGTGTTCGAGGAGGTCGCGCTGATCGCCGAGCCGTCCGTGCTGCGCGGCAGGCGCTTCGGGAACGCGGTGCTCATCGCCGGGCACGTCCCGATCGACGTGGCCGCGCTGGCCCGCCGTACGGCCTCCGACGTCTTTCCCGCCCGGGTCGAGCACGGCGACGCGCTGCGCCGGCTCATCGGGGACGCGCGTCCGGTGCACGACGGGGACGCGGTGGCCTCACCCGAGCCGCCCGACGGCGCCTTCTCCATCGGGTGAGGGCCGCCCGCGACGGCAGCGTCCGCGCGGTGGCTCAGTCCTCCGAGGCCGCCTCGGTCCAGCGGACCGTGCCGAGGATCTTCTTCACCGTGGCGTCGGGCACCTCTTCCTTGACGCCCTTGGCGCCGTAGAGGGTCCACGCCACGTACTCGCCGGACTCGTTCTTGAAGCCGAACGTGGTGGCCTTGCCCTCGGAGTCGCACTTGGCCGAGGTGGCGGCGCCGGACGTCGTCGACGTCACGAGACTGCCCTTGACGCCGGACTTGGTGGTGTAGTCCTCGATCTTGCCGATCTTGATCTTCTTCTTGTCGGCCTTGGTCTGCTCGGTGTAGCCGCCGTAGACCCACCAGGCCGAGTCGTTGCGCGCGACGTCCTCGGTGTTCTTCGCGCCGTTCTGGCCCTTGGTGCCGACCGCGGCGAGCGAGGTGTCGTCGGGCTCGCCGTCCTTGTCGTCGTCGGACGTGCACCACTTCTCTTTGAGCACCGCGGGCGCGGACATGATGATGATCGACTTCGCGCCCTCGTCCTTGCGGTCGTCGAAGCCGATGAGGGTGTCGGGCGTCTTGACCTCCCAGTCCGGCGGTACGTCGAAGGCGGTGCCCCACTTGGGGTTCACCACGACCTGCCAGCCGGGGATGGTCGGCTTGTCCTCGCCGCCCTCACCGCGCGCGTTGCCGTCGTCGCTGGGCTTCGGGCTGGGCTTTTTGGACTTCGACTTCGACGCGGACGGCTTCGCAGGGCCCGCCTCGTCGTCCTTGTCGCCGCCGAAGACCAGGAAGCCGGTGACGCCGGCGGCCGCCACGACCGCGAGCGCGGCCACGATGGCGGTGATCTTCGTCTTGTTGCCGTTGCCGTTGCCGTTGCCGCCACCCGGACCCGGGCCGCCCGTCTGCTGCGGCGGCATGGGCGGCGGCGTCGGGGTCGACCACTGCGACGACTCGGGCTGCGAGAAGGCGCCCGAGTGCGGCTGCTGGTAGCCCCCTGGCGGCGGCGTCTGCTGGTAGCCCCCCGCAGGCGGTGTCTGCTGGTATCCCGGCTGCTGATACGGGTTCGGCTGCTGGTACCCCGGCTGCTGGTACGGGTTCTGATTCTGGTCCTGCGGGTTCTGCTCGCCCCCGGGCGGCTGATTTTCTGGCCACATGGCCAGTAACCATAGAGGTGCCGGGGGCCCGGTGCCATGCGCGCCCCCTGTGGCGCGGACACCGGGCCCCCGGCGGTGTGGAGATCGTGCGGAGAAAGCGGCGGTACGGGTCAGGACTCCGTCGGGTCTTCGTGCGTGCGGACCGTGCTGAGGATCTTCATCACGGTCTTCTCGGGGATCTCGTCCGGTACGCCCTTGGCGCCGTAGAGGCTCCAGGAGACGTACTCGCCTTCCGCGTTCTTGAAGCCGAACGTGATCGCCTTGCCGTCCGTGGCGCACTCGCCCTGCTGCGGCGTGTTCGTGGACCGTGCCCGGGCGATGCTGCCCTTGATGCCGGACGCGGTGGTGTAGGGCTCGGCCTTGTCGTCGTTGGTGAAGCTCTTCTTGTCCGGCTGGGTGTAGACGCCGTAGACCCACCAGCCGACCTGGTTGACCGCGACCTCGGCGGTGTTCCGCGCGCCCTTGGCGCCCTTGGTCCCCACGGCGGCGAGCTCGTGGTCCTCGCTCCTGCCGTCCTTGTTGTCGTCGGCGACGCACCAGGCGGGCTCCAGGTACGCGGGCGCCGACATCGTCATCATCGGCTTGCCGGTCTTGATGTCCTCAAGCGCGATCCCCGAGCCCGGGTTCTGCACCTCCCACTCCGGCGGTACGTCGAAGGCGGTGCCCCACTTCGGGTTCACCACGACGCGCCAGCCCTTGATGGTCGGCTTCAGATCGTTGTCCGCGTCGCGTCCGCCGTTGCTGTCAGCGGCGTCGGAACCATCGGAACTGTCGGAATCGTCGTCCGCCGTCGCACTCGGCTCGTGGCGCGCGGGGCGCTCCGGGGGACCCGCCGCCGTGTCCTTGTCGCCCCGGCCGCCCTCGTCGTCCTCGCCGCCCAGCACCATGAAGCCGGTCACTCCCGCGGCCACGACGACGGCGGCCGCCATCACCAGCGAGACGGCCTTCGTTCTGCCGCCGCTTCCAGCGTCACCGCCGGGCGCCGGCTGCTGGTACGGGTTGGGTGCCTGGTATCCCGGCTGCTGGTATCCCGGCTGCTGGTACGGGTTCGGCTGCTGGTACCCCGGCTGCTGGTACGGGTTCTGACTCTGGTCCTGCGGGTTCTGCTCGCCCCCGGGCGGCTGCGTTCCTGGCCACATGGCGGGAAACGATACGGGGACCGGTCATACAAGATCACAGCCGCCCCGAGCGGCCGCTCAGTTCTTGTCGGCGTCGTACTCGCGCACGGTGCCGGCCATCTTCTGGACGGTGGCGTCCGTGAGTTCGTCCTTGACGCCCTTGGCGCCGTGGAACGACCAGGAGACGAACCGCCCTTCGGAGTTCTTGAAGGCGAAAACCGTCGCCTTGCCGTCCGAAGCGCACTTGTCCGTCGTGTCGGCGCCGGACGAACTCGCGCTCACCAGGCTGCCCTTGAGGCCGGACTTCGCGGTGAACGACTTGGTCGGCCCGGTGGCGACCCGCTTCCGGTCCGGCTGCGTGTACACGCCGTAGACCCAGTTGGTCGCGTCGTGCCGCGCGGCCTCCTCGGTGCTCTTGGCGCCGCGGTTGCCGCGCGTGCCCGCGACCGCCAACGGCGTGTAGTCCTTGATGCCGTCCTTGTCGTCGTCGCTCGCGCACCACTTCTCCTTGAAGTAGGCGGGGGCGGCGACCGCGGCGAGGAACTCCGCGTTCTCGTCGTCGGCGTCCTTTTTGTCCACCACGCCGCCCGCCCAGTCCCGCGACTCCAGGGACCAGTTGGCGGGTGCGTCGAAGGCGAGGCCCAGCTTGGGGTTCACGACCACCTTCCAGCCGGGCACGGTCGGCTCGGGCATGCCGTCGCCGGTACGGGCATGGGCGTCGTCGTCCGCGGGGTCCGCCGAGGCGGAGGCGGACGTCGTCGGGTCGGGTGCGGCGCCGTCGTCCTTGTCGCCGCCGAGGAGTACGACGCCGGTGACGCCCGCGGCGAGAACGACGGCGCCCGCGGCGGCCATGGCGATCAGCTTGGTGCGGTTCCCGCCGCCGCGCGGCGGCTCGGGCGGCGGCGGCGTACCCCCGGCCCCGCCGGGCATGGTCGGCGCGTTCCAGGGGGCCTGCTGCCCGTAGGGGTTGGGCTGTTGGTACCCGGGCTGCTGGTACGGGTTCTGGCCCAGCTGGTTCTGGCCCTGTTGATCCTGACCCGACTGGTTCTGGCCCTGCTGGTTCTGCTCGCCCCCGGGCGGCTGCTGTCCTTGCCACATGGGCGTCAACCCTAGGTGACGGTGATCCGCGTGGAGACAAGTCCTGGCCAAGGAACGCTACCCGTGGGTAACATCGCGGGCATGAGCGCAGACCAGATGTCGATCGGCGAGATGCTCGCCGCCACGGTTCCGATGGCCAGGACCCTGAACCTCGAGTTCCGGGAGACCGCGCCGGACAAGGCCGTGGTCGCCCTGCCCGACCAGAGCGAGTACCACAACCACGTCGGCGGCCCGCACGCCGGCGCCATGTTCACGCTGGGCGAGTCCGCGAGCGGCGCCATCGTCCTCGCCGCGTTCGGCGCGGAGCTGTCGCGTGCCGTGCCGCTCGCCGTCAGCGCCGAGATCGCGTACAAGAAGCTGGCGATGGGCCCGGTGACCGCCACGGCGACGCTCGGCCGCCCGGCCGCCGACGTGATCGCCGAGCTCGACGCGGGCGAGCGCCCCGAGTTCCCGGTCGCCATCGAGATCCGGCGCGAGGACGGCGCGGTGACCGGCGAGATGACCGTCGTATGGACGCTGCGGCCCAACAACCCCAGCTGAACAGGCCCGGCGGGGCCGGGAGCGCGAACGGAGCGGGAGAGGCCCGCGGTTGTGTCCTGAGGACACCGCCGCGGGCCTCTGTCGTGCGCTGCCGTTACCCCCGTCGCGCGCCGCGCTTCCCCCGCGTGGCGTGCTGCCGATTTCCGCTTCTTGTTCAACTCATTGACACGAGTCATCCCCGGCCATAGTTTTCCCGCCGCCACACGTGGTGTCTCACGGGGTGTCAAGTCCGTCTGGCGCATAGTGCGTTCAAAGGCCGAACGACGAGCCACCAGTGGCACGTGTACACGCTTCACTTTGCACAGTCGTGTTCGCGCATCAGGCACAGAAGGAAGTGACGGCTCATGTCCGACTCCGTGTCCCGGCGGTCAGCCCTCAGGCTGGTCGGCGGTGCGATCACCGTGGCCGCCGCGGCCACCGCCGGCGTGGCGGTGCCCACCTACGCGGCCGGCCGCGCCAGACAGGGGTCCGGCGCGGGCCCCCGCGTCGAATCGCTCATCGGGAAACTCACCCTCGACGAGAAGATCACCCTGCTGCACGGCGCCACCGACCCCAAGAGCCTCGGCCAGGCGGGATACGTCCCCGGCGTGCCCCGCCTGCGCATCCCGCCGCTGCGGCTCGCCGACGGCCCCGCGGGCGTCCGCGTCACGGCCCGCGCCACCGCCCTGCCCGCCCCCGTCCTGCTGGCCTCCGCCTTCGACCCGGCGCTCGCCCGCCGCTACGGCCAGGTCATCGGCCGCGAGGGACGCGCCCTCAAGCAGGACGTGCTGCTCTCGCCCATGGTCAACCTCATCCGCACCCCGTACGCGGGCCGCAACTTCGAGACCTTCGCCGAGGACCCGCTGCTCGCCGCCGACCTGGTCGCCGCGGAGATCGAGGGCATCCAGGGCGAGGGCCTCATCGCCACCGTCAAGCACTTCGCCCTGAACAACCAGGAGAAGGACCGCATGTCGGTGGACGTGCGGGCCGACGAGCGGACCATGCACGAGACGGAGCTGCGTGGCTTCGAGGCCGCCGTCGGCGCCGGGACCGGCGCCGTCATGGGCGCGTACAACAAGGTCAACGGCACCTTCGCCTGCGAGAACAAGACGCTGCTGAACGACATCCTGCGCGAGCGCTGGGGCTTCGACGGATGGGTGATGACCGACTGGTTCGCCCAGCACAGCACCGCCGCCTCGCTCGCCGCCGGGCTCGACATGGAGATGCCCGACGACGCCTACTACGGGGCCGCGCTGAAGAAGGCCGTCAAGAACGGCAGCGTCCCCGAGGCACACGTCGACCGCTCGGTGCGCCGGATCCTGCGCGTCATGGACCGCTTCGGACTCCTCGACGGGAGCGCGCCGCCGCGTCCCCGGCGCGACCCCGAGGCCGGCGCGGCCGTCGCACGGGAGGTCGCCGAGGCGGGCGCGACCCTGCTGCGCAACGCGCACGGAACCCTGCCGCTGACCGGCCGCGCCGCCCGCGACATCGCCGTCATCGGCCCCACCGGCCGCTACCCGTTCGTCAGCGGCGGCGGCAGCGCCCACGTCGTCCCCGACCACGCCGACAGCCCGCTGCACGCCATCACCGCACGCGCGGGCCGGCACGCCGACGTCCGTTACGCGCTCGGCGAGGACCTCTACGGCAAGGCCATCCCCAAGCACGCCCTCACCCCGGGCCTCGACGCGGAGGGCCAGCGCGTCGGCGCGGGGAAGACCTGGACGTACGAGGGGACGCTGACGCCCGGGGAGCCGGACGAGTGGACGCTCGTCATCCACTACTCCGGCGAGCGGCCCACGGTGGAGCTGGACGGCACCGAGCTCTACCCGAAGCTGCCCGGCGTGGGCGAGTTCTTCTCCGGCGGGCTCGTCTCCACCGCCCCCGACGGGTTGAACGTGCGCCGCGCCACGCTGCAGCTCGGCCCCGCGGGACACCGCCTGCGGATCACCGCCAAGGGCGGGGACACGGGCCAGACGTTCCGGCTCCGCCGCGTCACCGGGGCCACCCGCGCCGCCGACGTGGCCAAGGCGGTGCGCACGGCCCGCGGCGCGCACAGCGTGGTGCTCTTCGCGTACGAGGACGCGACCGAGGGCCAGGACCGCACGACCGTCGCGCTCCCCGGCCATCAGGAGGCGCTGATCCGCGCGGTGACCGCGGCCAACCCCCGTACGACCGTGGTCCTCAACACCTCGTCCGCCACCTCCATGCCGTGGCTGGAGCGGACCGCCGCCGTGCTGCAGATGTACTACCCCGGCCAGGAGGGCGCGGCCGCCACCGCCGCCGTCCTGTTCGGCGACCGCGACCCCGGCGGCCGGCTCACCCAGTCCTTCCCGGTCGACGACGACCGCCACCCGATGGCGGGGGACCCGCGCCGCTACCCCGGTCTCGACGGCGTCGAGGAGTACTCGGAGGGCATCCACGTCGGCTACCGCTGGTACGACGCCGAGGACGTGCGGCCGCTCTTCCCGTTCGGACACGGCCTCTCGTACACCACGTTCTCCTACCGGGACCTGACCGTCCGCAGGTCGGGCCGGGGCGTGGACGTCGGCTTCACCGTGCGCAACACCGGCAGGCGGGACGGCGTCACCGTCGCCCAGGTGTACGTCGGCCCCTCGCCGGACCTGGAGCTGTCGCAGGCCGAACGGGCGCTCGGCGGCTACCGGCGGCTCGCGCTGCGTGCGGGGGAGCGGCGCCGGGTCACCGTCCACGTCGAGGGCCGGGCCCTGTCGGCGTGGGGCGTCGAGCGGCACGGCTGGGTGCGCGGCACCGGGCGGCGCGCCGTGCACGTGGGCACCTCGGCACGTGACGTGGTCCTCTCCACGACCACCGTCGTCAAGGGGGCCGGCTCATGAGCGCGCGCGGCGGGAGCCGCCGCGGGCGGGAGAGCGGCAAGAGCGTCGGCGGTCCGATACGGCGTGCCGCATCGGTCGCCGCCGCCCTCGCGGCGGCCCTCGCGGCAGCCCTCGTTCCGCTGCCGGCCCAGGCCGCGGGCGCGCCGGGCGGTGCGGGCGGCACGCTCGTACGCATCGACGCCGGCTGGATCCGTGGCCAGGCCACCGCCGAGGGGCGGCAGTTCCTCGGTGTGCCCTACGCGGAGCAGCCCGTGGGTCGCCTCCGCTGGAAGGAGCCACGGCCCGCGAAGGCCTGGCACGGGGTGCGCCGGGCGACGGAGTTCGGCAACCGCTGCGTACAGACGTCGAGTTGGGACCCCGGCTACGAGAACCCCAGCCACACCGAGGACTGTCTGGACCTCAACGTCTATACGCCTGGAGGTCGTTCCGCGCAGCGCCCCGTGATGGTGTGGCTGCACGGCGGCGGGCTCACCGCGGGCGCGGGCGCGGACATCGTGCCGGACACCTTCGCGCGCCGCACCGGCACCGTCGTCGTGACCGTCAACTACCGCCTGGGAGCCATGGGGTTCCTCGCCACCGGCGGGCTCGACGGCGAGGCGTCCGACGGGGTCTCGGGCAACTACGGGCTGCTCGACCAGCAGGCCGCGCTGCGCTGGGTGGGGGCCAACATCGCCCGGTTCGGCGGCGACGCGCGCCGGGTCACCGTCGCGGGCGAGTCCGCCGGTGGCCGCTCCGTGTGCACCCAGCTCGCCTCGCCGACCGCCCGCGGCCTGTACCGCGCGGGCATCGTGGAGAGCGGGGCGTACGGCGACTGCGCGGCCCGCGAGCGGCGGCAGGCGGTCACGGACGGCGCGGCCTTCGCCAAGAAGGCGGGTTGCCCCGACCCGAAGACGGCCCTCGTATGTCTCCGGGCCAGGCCGGCCAAGGAGATCCTCGCGGCGCAGGCCGGCTTCGACTGGGCCCCGGTCGTCGGCGGCGCGTTCCTGCCGGTCCAGCCCGAGGAGGCGTACGAGAACGGGAGCGCGGCCCGCGTGCCCGTGCTGAACGGCGCGAACAGCGACGAGGGGCGCCTCTTCGCCTTCGGCCAGTTCGACGGGCAGGGCGAGCCGCTCACCGCCGAACGGTATCCGGCCGTGCTCACCGAGGCGTACGGGGCCGAGCTCGGCCGCCGGGTGCTCCGGCGCTATCCGCTCGCGGCGTACTCCTCGCCCACGCACGCCCACGCGGCCGCGCTCGGGGACCGCATGTTCGCCTGCTCGGCCCTGCGCATGAACACGGCACTGGCAGGGCGCGGCCCCGTCTACGCCTACGAGTTCGCGGACCGCACCGCACCGCCGTTCGCGTCGCTGCGTGCTCTCGACACCGACTTCGACTTCGGCGCGACCCACGTCAACGAGGTCCAGTACCTCTTCAAGCACTTCGGCCTGATCACCCCGCTCGACGCCGAACAGCGGGCGCTGGCACGGCAGATGGTCCAGTACTGGGGCTCCTTCGTCCACGGCGGGGCGCCGCGCGCCGACGGCGCACCCACCGCTCCCGACCAGCGCGCCCGGCCGGGGCGTGTGCTGTCCCTGCGCACCGCGTCGGCGGGCGGCACCGCGATCAGCGCGACGGTGCACACCGAGCACCGGTGCGGGCTCTGGGACGCCGTTCCGGCCGGGTGAGCCCGTCCGGGTAGGCTGCCCGGCGTGCGCGTCCGTGGGGGGAGCGCGCGCCGGGCACACACACTTGGACCACGGGAGGAACCGGCGTTGCACGTTCAGGAGTGGCTGGAGCAGGTACCAGCCGTCAGCATCTACGCGCTGGTGGGCCTCGTCATCGGACTGGAGAGCCTGGGCATTCCGCTGCCCGGTGAGATCGTCCTGGTCTCGGCGGCGCTGCTGTCCTCCCAGCACGGCGACCTCAACCCGGTGATCCTCGGGGCGTGCGCCACCGTCGGCGCCATCATCGGCGACTCCATCGGTTACGCGATCGGGCGCAAGGGCGGCAGACCGCTGCTGGCCTGGCTGGAACGGAAGTTCCCCAAGCACTTCAGTGCCGCCCACGTGGCGAGCGCCGAGCGGTCCTTCCAGAAGTGGGGCATGTGGGCGGTCTTCTTCGGCCGCTTCGTCGCCCTGCTCCGCATCTTCGCCGGGCCGCTCGCGGGCGTCCTGCGCATGCCGTACTGGAAGTTCCTGATCGCCAACGTGCTCGGCGGCGTCATCTGGGCGGGCGGCACCACCGCCGTCATCTACTACATCGGCGTGGTCGCCGAGGACTGGCTCAAGCGGTTCTCGTACGTGGGGCTCGGCATCGCCGTCCTGATCGGCGTCGGCTCGATGCTGCTCGTCAAGCGCCGGGCGAAGAAGGCCGCGGCACAGGCCGAGGCGGCCGACGCCGCGGGAACCGAGCCGCGGGCCGTACCCGCCGCCGACTGACCGGGGCGGGCTCAGCCCGCCGCGTGCGCGTCGCGGTGGGCCTTGGCCAGTTCCACGTACATCGTGCCGTTCAGGGAGATGCCCGCGCGCTCCTCCTCGGTGAGCGGCCTGCGGACCTTGGCGGGCACCCCCGCCACCAGCGACCCCGGCGGCACCTGCATCCCCTGCGGCACCAGGGCCTGCGCGGCCACCAGGGACCCGGCGCCGATCACCGCGCCGTTGAGGACGGTCGCGCCCATGCCGACCAGGCAGTCGTCCTCGACGGTGCAGCCGTGCAGGACGGCGTTGTGGCCGACCGAGACGCGCTCGCCGACCGTGATCGGGAACCCGGGGTCGACGTGCAGGCTGCAGTTGTCCTGGATGTTGCTGTCGGCGCCCACCACGATGGGCCCGCAGTCGGCGCGCAGCACCGCTCCGTACCAGGCGCTCGCCCCGGCGTGCAGCGTCACCTCGCCGAGCACCACGGACGTCGGCGCGGTGAAGGCGTCCTGATCGATCTTCGGGTCCTTGCCGCCGATGCCGGTGATGAGTGCCTCGTGGCCCATCGACTCGCTCCCTCTTCGTCACATCCGTGTGGTGTCGCGCCTGACGGCACGGTACGGGACGCGGGCGCGGGAGCCGCCGCGTGGGGTGAAGATCACAGGCCGGGGACGCCCGGGGCCCGGTGCCACTGAGTAACGTGAGCCCGTGCCGAAGAACAGGAACACGTTCTCATCCCTCGCCGCCGCGCCGCGCCGGCTGGCGCAGCGCGCCGTCCACGCGGGCTGGGAGTGGGCGCAGCGCACCGGCGCGGTGACCGCCGCGCACCCCGGACGGCTGCGGTTCGGCGCGATCGGCGAGGGCACCCGGCTCGCCTTCCCGCAGGGCACCGTCTTCGGCGAGCCGTGGATCAGGCTCGGCGACCACTGCATCGTCGGCCAGCACGTCACGCTCACCGCCGGCATGATGCCGGACCTCGACCTCGGCCCCGACCCGATCCTGCGCATCGGCAACGGCGTGGTGCTCGGCCGCGGCAGCCACGTCATCGCGGACACCACGGTCTCGATCGGCGACGACTGCTACTTCGGGCCTTACGTGTACGTGACGTCCACCAACCACTCCTACGACGACCCGCACACGCCCATCGGCAAGCAGTGGCCCCGCATGGACCCGGTGGAGATCGGCCCCGGCTGCTGGATCGGGACCGGCGCGGTGATCCTGCCGGGCGCCCGGATCGGCCGCAACGTGGTGGTCGCCGCGGGCGCGGTCGTCCGGGGCGAGGTCCCCGACCACGCCGTGGTCGCGGGCGCGCCCGCCCGGGTGGTCCGCACCTGGGACACCGACCTGGGGTGGCAGCCCCCGCTGCGCACCCCCGCGCCGGTGCCGATACCCGACGGCGTCACGCCGGAACAGCTCATCGCCCTGGGCGAGTTGGGCGAGGTCTGACGGACGGGGCCCAGGGCCTCGCGGGAGGCCGCGCCGACCGCACCCCGCGCAGTACAGTGTGGTGGACCGTCTGGGATGATCGGGTGCACCTCACCCCAGTTCAGTGCCGTGAACCATGTCATCCGGAATAGTGGACGGAACGTGTCGGACCTCGACCAGCTGACCCAGTCGCTCGCGCGCAACCTCAAGCGGTACCGCACCGAGCGGGGCTTCACCCTCGACGCCCTGGCGGCCCGCGCGGGCGTGAGCCGAGGCATGATCATCCAGATCGAGCAGGCCAGGACCAACCCGAGCGTGGGCATCACGGTGAAGCTCGCGGACGCGCTGGGCGTCAGCATCACCACCCTCCTCGACCACGAGCAGGGACCGCACGTCCGGCTGGTGCCGCCGGAGCAGGCGGTACGGATGTGGTCCACCGAGGCCGGCAGCAGCACCACGCTGCTCGTCGGCGCCGAGGCCCGGGGACCCTTCGAGCTGTGGTCCTGGCGCCTGGAGCCCGGTGAGGGCACCGACTCCGACGCGCACCCGGCGGGCACCGTCGAGCTGCTGCACGTCTCGCGCGGCGCGCTGACGCTCGTCGTGGACGGCGTCGAGCATGTGGTGCCGGCCGGATCGGCCGCGTCCTTCGAGGCCAATGCGGCGCACGGCTACCACAACAGGGGCGACGAACCCATGGAGATGACGATGTCGGTGTCGGTGCCGCCGGCCCACGCGGCGTCCCACTGACGGCAGTCGGCGAGCCACTGACGGCGGCTGCTAGCGTGCCGCCATGCGCGCTCCTCTCGGTGATTTCGACGTCGTCAGCCCCGCCCCAGAAGCCCTCGACCTGTTGGTGCCCGCCGTCGCGGACGCCGTACGCGGCTGGAGCGGCCCCGTGCCGGCCGACGAGCTCGTCCACGTCGACACCGAGCCCGAATGGGCCGACACCGCGAGCTTCTTGGAGCACTACGGACCCGAGCTCCTGGGGCAGTCCGCCAACTGTGTCGTCGTGGCGGGCAAGCGCGGCGGCGAGACCACACTCGCCGCCTGCCTCGTCCTGTCCGGCACGCGCGTCGACGTCAACGGCGTCGTCCGCCGCCAACTGGGCGCACGCAAGGCCTCGTTCGCGCCGATGGACACGGCCACCGGTGAGACCGGCATGGAGTACGGCGGCATCACGCCGATCGGGCTGCCCACCGCGTGGCCGCTCCTCGTCGACGCCGCCGTGGCCGACCTGCCGTACGTCCTGGTGGGCAGCGGCAGCCGGCGCGGCAAGCTCATCGTGCCGGGCAAGGCGTTCCCGGGGCTGCCGAACGCGGTCGTCGTCGAGGGGCTCGGCGTCGCCGTCGACGGCTGACGGATCCCGACGGCGCCGAGGCTTCCCGAACCTTTCTCCAGAGCGCCCCTTTCACTCCTCCAGGCCTCCCCGCGCGATGAGTTGACGCACGATCACATTGCGCTGGATCTCGTTGGTGCCCTCCCCGACGATCATCAGCGGGGCGTCGCGGAAGTAGCGTTCGACGTCGAACTCCGTCGAGTAACCCTGGCCGCCGTGCACGCGCACCGCGTCCAGGGTGATCCGCATGGCGGTCTCCGACGCGAACAGCTTGGCCATCCCCGCCTCCATGTCCACCCGCCGCCCCGCGTCCGCCTCGCGGGCGGCGTGCAGGGTGAGCTGACGCGCGGCGGAGAGCGAAGTGGCCATGTCGGCGAGGTAGTTGCCGATGGACTGGTGCCGCCAGATCGGCACGCCGAACGACTCACGCTCCCGGGCGTAGCGCAGCGCGTCCTCGAACGCGGCGCGCCCCACGCCGAGCGCACGGGCCGCGACCTGCAGCCGGCCCGTCTCCAGGCCCTTCATCATCTGTCCGAACCCGCGGCCCTCGACGCCCCCGAGCAGCGCGTCGGCCGGGGCGCGGTAGCCGTCGAAGGAGAGCTCGCAGCTCTCCACGCCCTTGTAGCCGAGCTTCGGCAGATCGCGCGAGACGGTCAGGCCGGGGCCGTGCTCGACGAGCAGCACCGAGATCCCGCGGTGCCGCGGCTCGGCGTCGGGGTCCGTCTTGCAGAGCAGCGCGATCAGCCCGGAGCGACGGGAGTTGGTGATCCACGTCTTCGCGCCGTCCACGACGTACCCGTCGCCGTCCTCGGCCCGCCGCGCGACCGTGCGCAGCGCCTGCAGGTCCGAGCCGCCCTCCGGCTCGGTCAGCGCCATCGTGGCGCGCACCTCGCCGGTGGCCATCCGGGGCAGCCAGCGGCGCCGCTGCCGCGCGGTGCCGAAGTGCACGAGCAGCTTGGCGACGACCGTGTGCCCGCCCATCGCGCCCGCCAGACTCATCCAGCCGCGCGCCAGTTCCTCGGTGACCAGGACGTAGCAGGGTGTGGAGACGGGCGTCCCGCCGAACTCCTCGGGCACGGCGAGACCGAAGACGCCGAGCTCCTTCATCCGCGCGATGAGGGCCTCGGGGTAGGTGTCCGCGTGCTCCAACGCCCGTACGACTGGCCGTACTTGACGGTCTACGAAGTCCCGTACCGTCGTGACTATCTGCCGCTCCTCGGCGGAGAGATCGTCGAGGGCGCTCACCGGCAGACCCCGTCCGCGCAGAGCCGGGCGATGGCCTCCGGGCCGTGCCCCAGCTCGGCGAGGATCGACGCCGTGTGCTCACCCGCCTCCGGTACCGGTCCCATGTGCGGGGTGACACCGGAGAGCACGGCGGGCGGCAGCAGCGCCTGTACGGGCTCGGCCGTACCGGGCACCCCGATCTCCCGCCAGCGCCCGCGCTCGGTGAGCACCGGGTGGTCCAGGAACTCCTGGACCGAGTTGACGCCGGCGTTGGCGATGCCGGTGCGGTCGAGCAGCTCCATGGCCGCGGCGCCGCCGAGCTCGGTGAAGCGTACGGAGATGATCGCGTCGAGCGCGTCGCGGTTCACCACCCGGTCGGACCCGGTGGCGAACCGCGGATCGTCGATCAGCTCGGGCCGGCCGATGAACTCGCGGCACAGCGCCGCCCATTCCCGCTCGTTCTGCACCGAGAGCAGCACGTCCTTGCCGTCGGACGCGGTGAACGTGCCGTAGGGCGCGATCGTCGCGTGGCGGGCGCCGACGCGCGGCGGCTGACTGCCGCCGTAGCGGGTGTAGTAGGCGGGCTGGCCCATCCACTCGGCCAGCGCGTCGAAGAGGGACACCTCGACGGTGGGCGCGCGCCCCGTCGTCGCGCGCGTGAACAGCGCCGACAGGATGCCGCTGTACGCGTACATCCCGCCCGCGATGTCGGCCACCGAGATGCCGGCGCGCGCGACCTCGTCCGGTGTCCCGGTGAGCTGGAGGAGCCCGGTCTGGCACTGCACCAGCAGGTCGTACGCCTTGCGGTCGGCCCAGGGCCCGTCCGTGCCGTACCCCGTGACGGTGCAGGGGATCAGCGACGGGTGGCGCTTCTGCAGCTCATCGGCGCCGAGGTCCAGGCGGGCGGCGGCGCCCGGGGCGAGGTTCTGCACGAACACGTCGGCGTCCGCCAGGAGTTCCTCCAGGATCGCCCTGCCCTCGGGCGACTTGAGGTCGAGGGTGAGCGACTCCTTGGACCGGTTCAGCCAGACGAAGTAGCTGGCCTGTCCGTGCACGGTGGTGTCGTAGCGGCGGGCGAAGTCACCGCCGCCGGGACGCTCGACCTTGATGACGCGGGCGCCGAGATCGGCGAGTTGGCGGGTGGCGAAGGGCGCGGCGACGGCCTGCTCCAGGCTGACGACGGTGATGCCTGCGAGGGGGAGGGGCGAGGGTGAGGGCATGCCGCGTTTCTACGGTCCGTGGCCGGGGGCGTCAATGAAGCCCCCGGACGCCGCGCGGACGCGGACCGATCCGAGCGGACCGGAACGGCTTGCTGAGAAGCGGACCGGAACGGCTTGCCGAGAAGCGGACCGGAACGGCCAGCTAAGAAGCCGCCCGCCGCTCCGCCCGCCCGGACCCCGTGGAGCCCCGCACCACCAGCTCCGGCATGAAGACGAACTCGCCGTGCGGGGCCGGGGTGCCGCCGATCTCCTCGAGCAGCGCCCGCACCGCCGCCTGGCCCATCGCCTGCACCGGCTGGCGGATCGTGGTCAGCGGCGGGTCGGTGAACGCGATGAGCGGCGAGTCGTCGAAACCGACCACCGAGATGTCCCGGGGGACGGCGAGCCCCAGGTCGCGGGCGGCCCGGACGGCGCCGAGCGCCATCATGTCGCTGGCGCAGACGACCGCCGTGCAGCCGCGGTTGATGAGGGTGGCTGCCGCCGCCTGCCCGCCCTCCAGGGTGTAGAGGGAGTGCTGGATCAGCTCCGCCGACTCCTCGTCCGTCAGGCCGAGCCGCTCGCGCACCCCCAGCCGGAAGCCCTCGATCTTGCGGACGACCGGGACGAACCGCTTGGGCCCGACCGCGAGCCCGACCCGGGTGTGGCCGAGCGACGCCAGGTGTGTGACCGCCAGGCGCACCGCGGCGCGGTCGTCGGTGGAGACGAAGGGGGCCGCCACGTCCGGCGAGAAGCCGTTGACCAGGACGTACGGGACGCCCTGGCCGCGCAGCGCCTCGTAACGCGACATGTCGGCGGTGGTGTCGGCGTGCAGCCCGGAGACGAAGATGATCCCGCTGACCCCGCGGTCCACCAGCATCTCGGTGAGCTCGTCCTCGGTGGAGCCGCCCGGCGTCTGGGTCGCAAGCACCGGCGTGTAGCCCTGGCGGGTCAGCGCCTGGGCGATCACCTGGGCGAAGGCCGGGAAGATCGGGTTGTCCAGCTCGGGTGTGATCAGCCCGACGAGTCCCGCGCTGCGCCGGCGCAGCCGCACCGGGCGTTCGTACCCGAGGACGTCGAGGGCGGCGAGCACCGCCTCGCGGGTGGCCGAGGCCACCCCGGGCTTGCCGTTGAGGACGCGGCTCACGGTCGCTTCGCTGACCCCCGCGTGAGCTGCTATGTCGACAAGCCGTGCGGTCATGGCACTGGACTGTACCTGTCGGCACGGGGATTGCACACCGCCGTGACAGCTTGCGGAAAGTGCTGTCTTGCAAGAGTCTTGCGGCCGGATTCCAGGCCGACCGCGATTCCGCCGTCGCAGACCCGTGCTGGTCCGAGCGGTGCGGGGCGTCGCCGAAGGTGGTGTCAAGCGCGGTGGCGGCAACGGTCCGGACACGCAGATGTAACGATCACCAGGACTTGCAGAAATTTACCGCAAGCTCTTTCGGCGGCATTCCAACGCTGTTACGTTCCTGGCAACCCGGCGCCGCGTCCAGTGCGGCCAGCAGGAGGCACCTCTGCGTCTCCCCGTGATTCCGGGATCAGTTGAAGGAGTTCACATGCGGCGTGGCATAGCGGCCACCGGGCTGATCGCGGCCCTGGCCATGACAGCGGCAGCGTGCGGGGGCGACGACGGGGGCAGCGGTGGCAAGAAGGGCTCCGGGGAGCTCTCCGGCACCGTCACCTTCTGGGACACCTCGAACGACGCCGAGAAGGGCGCGTACGAGAAGATCGCCAAGGGGTTCGAGAAGCTCCACCCGGACGTCGAGGTCAACTATGTGAACGTCCCGTTCGGCGAGGCCAACGCCAAGTTCAAGAACGCCGCCGGCGGCAACTCCGGTGCCCCGGACGTGATGCGCACCGAGGTCGCCTGGACCCAGGACTTCGCCTCGCTCGGCTACCTCGCCGCGCTCGACGGCACCGCCGCGCTCGACAAGCCGGACGACTACCTGCCGCAGGCCGCGGCCAGCACCAAGTTCAAGGGCAAGACCTACGCCGCGCCGCAGACCATCGACACCCTCGCCCTCTTCTACAACAAGAAGATGCTGAAGGACGCCGGTGTTGGTGTCCCGAAATCCTTCGACGAGGTGAAGTCGGCCGCGAAGAAGATCAGTTCGAAGTCCGGCAAGACCGGCCTCTACCTGCGCGGCGACGACCCGTACTACTACCTCCCGTACCTCTACGGCGAGGGCGGCGACCTCCTGGACACCAAGAACAAGAAGGTCACCGTCGACGACCCCGAGGGCGCCAAGGCCTTCTCGGTGATGAAGGACCTCGTCGACTCCAAGGCGGCGGTCACCGACGCGAGCGACGGCTACAACAACCAGCTCAACGCCTTCAAGGACGGCGACGTCGCGATGGCGCTCGACGGCCCCTGGTCCATCGAAGGCGTCCTGAAGGGCAAGGAGTTCAAGGCCGACAAGGGCAACCTCGGCGTCGCCCCGGCCCCGGCGGGCAGCGCGCGCCAGGGCGCACCGCAGGGCGGCTGGAACCTCGCCGCGTACGCCGGGTCCGGCAACCTCGACGCCTCGTACGAGTTCATCAAGTACATGAGCTCCGCCAAGGTGCAGCAGCAGACCACCGAGCAGCTCAGCCTGCTGCCCACCCGCACCTCCGTGTACGACGTGAAGTCCGTCAAGGACAACCGGATGGTGCAGTTCTTCAAGCCCGCCGTCGCCAAGTCCGTGCAGCGCCCGTGGATCCCGGAGGCCAACGCCCTCTTCGAGCCGATCCGGCTGCAGTTGGAGAAGGTGCTCAGCGGCAAGTCCTCGCCCGACGAGGGCGCCAAGGGCATCGGTGACGCCTACCGCAAGCTCCTCAAGGGCTACAAGTAAGAGGGAGGGCCGACCGACCCATGGCTGTCGAGACCGGCCGGGCGGTGGCGAAGGCCGCGGACGCGAGGAGCGTCCGCGGCCGGGGCCGCCGGCCCGCCAAGAACCCGGGCAGGCTGCGCAGGGCGCTGGCCACCCACTGGTACGCGTGGGCCATGGTCGCCCCCGTGGTGATCGTGATCGGCGTGATCGTCGGATACCCGCTGGTGCGCGGCATGTATCTGTCGACGACGGACGCCGACGAGGCCAACGTCGAACGGCACATCGGCGTCAACGACATCCCGGCGACGTACAAGTCCGTCGGCCTCGACAACTACACGTCGATCCTCTCCGACGGCGTCTTCTGGGACCGGCTCACCTGGACCGTGGTGTGGACCGTCTCCTGCGTCGCGCTCTCCTTCGCGCTCGGCCTCGCCCTCGCCACCATGCTCAACCGCAGGATGGCGGGCCGCTCCCTCTACCGGACGGCGCTCATCCTGCCGTGGGCCGTGCCGGCCTTCGTCTCCGTCTTCACCTGGCGGCTGCTCTTCAACGAGAAGAAGGGCCTCCTCAACAAGATCCTCGAAGGCGGCGGCATCGACGCGGTCCCGTGGCTGAACGACCCCACCTGGGCCAAGATCTCGGTGATCACCGTCAACGTCTGGCTCGGCGTGCCCTTCATGCTGGTGGCCATGCTCGGCGGCCTGCAGTCCATCCCCGGTGAGCTGTACGAGGCCGCCGAGATGGACGGCGCGAACGCCTGGCAGCGCTTCCGCCACATCACGCTGCCGGGACTGCGCACCGTCGCCGGCACGGTGATCCTGATCAGCGGCATCTGGACCTTCAACATGTTCCCGGTGATCTTCCTGCTGACCAGGGGCGGCCCGGGAGACGCCACCGAGATCCTGGTGACGTACGCCTATCGCCTCTCGTTCGTCGTCAGCCCCCGCGACTTCGCGGGCTCCGCCGCCTGGGGCGTGCTCATCCTCGCCCTCCTGTCGATCATCGCGGTGGCCTACCGCCGCGCGCTCCGCAAGCAGGGAGAGGTGTGGTGACCACCGTGCCGAACGAACGCAAGGACGGGAAGCGGAGGACCAGGGGGCGCGACGAGCGCGGACCGCTCGCCTCCGTCGCCCTGCACCTGACGCTGCTGCTCGCCAGCGCCGTAGCGGTGCTGCCCCCGCTGTGGCTCCTGGTCACCTCGTTCAAGCCGGAGAGCGAGGCCTTCTCCACCGACCTGGTGAAGGACTTCACCCTCGGCAACTACGACCACGTCCTCAACGACACCGAGTTCCCGAACTGGCTCCTCAACTCCCTTGTCGTGGTGGGCCTGACCACGGTGATCGGCGTCTTCATCGCGGCGACGACCGGCTACGCGGTGAGCCGCTTCAAGTTCCCCGGCATGCGGCCGCTGATGTGGCTGCTCCTGATCACCCAGATGTTCCCGGTCGCGGTGCTGATCGTGCCGCTCTACAACCTGCTCGCCAACCTCGGCCTGCTCAACCAGCCCATCGGCCTCGTCGTCACCTATCTGACGATCGCCGTGCCGTTCTGCGCCTGGATGATGAAGGGGTACTTCGACACCATCCCGGTCGAGATCGACGAGGCGGGACGGGTCGACGGACTCAACCCGTTCGGCACCTTCTGGCGGCTCATCGTGCCGCTCGCCAAGCCGGGCCTGGCCGTCACCGGGTTCTACAGCTTCATCACGGGCTGGGCCGAGGTCGCCTACGCCTCGGCGTTCATGACCGGCGAGGAGAACCTCACGCTCGCCGGCGGCCTGCAGACCTTCGTCAACCAGTACACCAGCGACTGGGGTTCGCTGACCGCGTCCGCGGTGATCGTCGCGGTGCCCGCCGCGATCATCTTCGGCTTCGCCCAGCGCCATCTGGTCTCCGGCCTGACGGCGGGCGCGACGAAGTCCTGAGGCGTCCCGCCGCCACCCCGCACGATCCCCAGCACCACACACGATCTCCAGGGAAGACATGACCCAGCATCTCGCTGCCCCTGCCGCCCCCACCACCGAGACACAGCCGGACTGGTGGCGCGGCGCGGTGATCTACCAGGTGTATCCGCGCAGCTTCGCCGACTCCAACGGCGACGGCATGGGCGACCTGGCGGGCATCCGCAGCCGGCTGCCGTACCTCAGGGACCTCGGCGTCGACGCCGTCTGGCTCAGCCCCTTCTACGCGTCCCCGCAGGCCGACGCCGGGTACGACGTCGCCGACTACCGGGCCATCGACCCCATGTTCGGCAGCCTCCTGGACGCCGACGCCGTCATCCGCGACGCCCACGCCCTCGGCCTGCGCATCATCGTGGACCTGGTGCCCAACCACTCCTCCGACCGCCACGACTGGTTCCGGCGCGCCCTCGCCGAGGGGCCGGGATCCCCGCTGCGGGAGCGCTACCACTTCCGCCCCGGCAAGGGCGCCGACGGCGAACTCCCGCCCAACGACTGGGAGTCCATCTTCGGCGGCCCCGCCTGGACCCGGGTGCCCGACGGCGACTGGTACCTGCACCTCTTCGCGCCCGAGCAGCCCGACTTCAACTGGGAACACCCCGCCGTCCGGGACGAGTTCCGCTCCATCCTGCGGTTCTGGCTCGACATGGGGGTGGACGGCTTCCGCGTCGACGTGGCGCACGGCCTGGTCAAGGCGGCCGGGCTGCCCGACATCGGAAGCGGCGACCAGCTCAAGCTGCTCGGCAACGACGTGATGCCGTTCTTCGACCAGGACGGCGTGCACGAGATCTACCGCAGCTGGCGGCAGGTCCTCGAGGAGTACGAGGGCGCCCGCGTCCTCGTCGCCGAGGCGTGGACCCCGACCGTCGAGCGCTCCGCCCACTATGTGCGCCCCGACGAGATGCACCAGGCCTTCAACTTCCAGTACCTGGGCACCTCGTGGGACGCAGAGGAGCTGCGCGCGGTCATCGACGTGTCGCTGGCCGCGATGCGTCCGGTGGGGGCGCCCGCCACCTGGGTGCTCTCCAACCACGACGTCACCCGGCACACCACGCGGTTCGCCAACCCGCCCGGCATGGGAACCCAGTTGCGGACCGCCGGCGACCGCGAACTCGGCCTGCGCCGTGCCCGCGCCGCGACCCTGCTGATGCTGGCGCTGCCCGGCTCCGCCTATCTGTACCAGGGCGAGGAGCTCGGCCTGCCCGACGTCACCGACCTGCCCGACGAGGTGCGCCAGGACCCCTCGTTCCTCCGGGCCGCGGGCCAGGACGGCTTCCGGGACGGCTGCCGGGTGCCCATCCCGTGGACCACCGACGGGTCGTCGTACGGCTTCGGCGCGGGCGGCAGCTGGCTCCCGCAGCCGGCCGGCTGGGGCGAGCTGAGCGTGCAGGCGCAGACCGGCGACCCGGGCTCGACCCTGGAGCTGTACCGCAGCGCGCTCGCCGTGCGCCGCACGGAGCCGGGGCTCGGCGCGGGCACCGCCGTCGAATGGCTCGACGCCCCCGAAGGGGTGCTCGCCTTCGCTCGCGAGGGCTTCGTCTGCACGGTGAACACCACCGGCGAACCCGTACGGATCCCGGCCCCCGGCAAGGTCCTGCTCGCCGTCGAGGAGGCGGAGGTCGTGGACGGGACGGTGGTCCTGCCCGCCGACTCCACCCTCTGGTGGACGGTGTGACGCTGCCCGCCACGCCGCGGGACGCCCGTCGGGGCGCCCCGCGGCTCCGGGACATCGCCGCCCAGGCCCAGGTCAGCGAGGCCACCGCGAGCCGGGTGCTCAACGGCAAGGCGGGGGTGGCGGCGGGCACCAGGCGCCGCGTCCTCGCCGCCCTCGACGTCCTCGGCTACGAGCGCCCCACCCGGCTGAAGCGGCGCAGCGCAGGCCTGGTCGGCCTGGTCATCCCCGAGCTGACCAACCCGATCTTCCCCGCCTTCGCGCAGGTCATCGAGCAGGTCCTGGCCGGCCACGGCTACACCCCGATGCTCTGTACGCAGATGCCGGGCGGCGCCACCGAGGACGAGCTGGTCGAGCAGCTGGAGGACCGCGGGGTCAGCGGCATCATCTTCCTGTCGGGCCTGCACGCCGACCTGACGGCCGACCCCACGCGCTACCGGGAACTGGCCCACCGCAAGGTGCCGTTCGTCCTCGTCAACGGCTACAACGAGGACATCCCGGTCTCCTTCGTCTCGCCCGACGACTGCTCGGCGGTGCGGATGGCGGTGCGCCACCTCGTCGACCTGGGGCACGAGCGGATCGGCCTGGCCATCGGACCGACCCGGTACGTCCCCTCCCTGCGCAAGGCGGAAGGGTTCACGGCGGCGCTGCACAGCATGCTCGGGGTGGCGCCTGCGGGGGCCGAACAACTCGTGCAGCGCACGCTGTTCACCGTCGAGGGCGGCCAGGCCGCGGCCGGCGCGCTGCTCGACCTGGGCTGCACGGCGATGGTCTGCGGCAGCGACCTGATGGCGCTGGGTGCCGTCAGGGCGGTGCGCGCACGCGGCCTGACCGTGCCCGGTGACGTCTCCGTGGTCGGCTTCGACGACTCCCAACTCATCGCCTTCACCGATCCGCCGCTGACCACCGTGCGCCAGCCGGTGCAGGCGATGGCGACCGCAGCGGTGGGTGCGCTCCTGGAAGAGATCGACGGAAACCCGGTGCAGCGCACGGAGTTCGTCTTCCAGCCGGAGCTGGTGGTGCGCGGTTCCACCGGGGTGTGTCCAGAGGGTTGACCCCGCCCTCGGGGAGCCATACGGTCCAACCCGCAACAACTTGTGGCGACTTGCTGCAAGAAATTGCCGAAGGTTCCCCCGACGCGCAGGAGGTCCCCATGACCGGCCGGATATTCAAGCGCCGCAAGCCCGTCGCCGCCGCGGTCGCCCTGGTGGCGGGGGTGGCGGGCGGCCTCGTCGCCGGGGCCCCCACCGCCCAGGCCGCCCCGCCCGGCACCAAGGACGTCACCGCCGTCCTCTTCGAGTGGAAGTACGCGTCGGTCGCCAAGGCCTGCACGACCCAACTCGGCCCGTCCGGCTACGGATACGTGCAGGTGTCGCCGCCGCAGGAGCGCATCCAGGAGGCCGCCTGGTGGGCCGCCTACCAGCCGGTCAGCTACAAGATCGGCACCAGGCTCGGCAACCGCGCCGACTTCGCCCGGATGGTCGACACCTGCCACTCCGCCGGGGTGAAGGTCCTCGCCGACGCGGTCATCAACCACATGACCAACGCCTCGGGCACCGGCTCGGCGGGCTCCCGCTTCACCAAGTACGACTATCCCGGCACCTACTCCGCCGCCGACATGGACGACTGCAAGGCCCCCATCGGCGACTACCAGGACCGGTGGAACGTCCAGCACTGCGAACTGGGGGGCCTGGCCGACCTGGACACCGGTGAGGAGTACGTGCGCGGCCGCATCGCCGGCTACCTGAACGACCTCCTCTCCCTCGGCGTGGACGGTTTCCGTATCGACGCGGCCAAGCACATGCCCGTCGAGGACCTGAAGAACATCAAGGCGCGGCTGAGCGACCCGGGCGTCTACTGGAAGCAGGAGACCCTGTACGGGGCGGGCGAGCCGATCTCGCCGAGCGAGTACACCGCCACCGGCGACCCCCAGGAGTTCCGCTACGGCTGGGACCTGAAGCGGGTCTTCAAGGACGAGAAGCTCGCCTACCTCAAGAACTTCGGGGAGGGCTGGGGGTACCTGCCGAGCGGCTCGGCCTCGGTGTTCGTCACCAACCACGACACCGAGCGGCACGGCCAGACCCTCTCCTACAAGGACGGCGCCGACTACACCCTCGCGCACGTCTTCATGCTGGCCTGGCCCTACGGCTCGCCCGACGTCCACTCCGGCTACGAGTTCAGCGACATCGACGCCGGGTCGCCCGACGGCGGTCTGGTGAAGGCGTGTTACAGCGACGGCTGGAAGTGCCAGCACGCGTGGCCGGAGATCCGTTCCATGGTCGGGCTCCGCAACACCGCGCGCGGCGCCGCCGTCACCGACTGGTGGGACGACGGGAACGACGCGATCGCCTTCGGCCGGGGCAACAAGGCGTACGTGGTCATCAACCACGAGGGCTCCATGATCGAGCGCACCTTCCAGACGTCGCTGGCGGCGGGCACGTACTGCGACGTGCAGAGCGGCAGGAAGGTCGGCGTGGACGGCTCGGGCCGGTTCACCGCCTCGCTCGCGCCGAACACGGCGCTCGCGCTGCACACCGGCGCCAAGAGCTGCTGACCCCGCCCCCTCCCCGTGTGCCCCGACCCCCTCAAGCCCCTCAAGGAGAAGCTGACGTGACCGGCTCCCCGCGCCGCACCGCCGTGACCGTGGCCGTCGCCCTGCTCGCCGCCTGTGTGCCCCTGAGCGCGTCGGCGGCGGCCCTGCCGCCCGCGCCCGCCGCACCGAACGCGGCCGCCGAGCCCGCCGACGGCCTCGACCTGTCGAAGTCCAGGGCCCAGTGGATCGACCGGTCGACGCTGGTCTGGGACGGCGACACCGGCACCGAGCACGAGCTGTGGTACGCGCGGCACGGGGGCCTCACCGTCAAGGACGGCGAACTGAGCGGCGCGGCCCAGCGGCTGCGCCTCACCCCGGTCGAGGGGGGCCTCACCGACGCCCAGAAGGCGAGGTTCCCGCACCTCAAGGGGTACGCCGCCTTCACCGTCGATCGCCGGGACCGCGACCGGGTCCGCGCCGCCCTCACCGGCCAGCTCGTCGCCGCCGGACGCGCCGCCGACGGCACCCTGCGCGCCGCCACCGGCGTCCAGACCCAGGGTGTCCTCGACGACCTGCACGCCACCTCCGCGGGCACGGCGCGGCTCGGACCGCGCTTCGCTCACGGCCGGGTCACCCTCGCCGTCTGGGCGCCCACCGCGCAGCACGTCGCGCTGGACATCGGCGGCCGCACCGTCCCGATGCACCGGGACCGCGCGTCCGGGGTGTGGTCGGTGACCGGCCCCGGCAGCTGGCGGGGCAAGGCCTACCGGTACGTCGTGCGGGTGTGGGCGCCGAGCGTACGGAAGATCGTCACGAACAAGGTCACCGACCCGTACTCGACGGCCGTGACCAGCGACTCCCGACGGAGCCTCGCCGTCGACCTCGGCGACCCGCGGCTCGCCCCCAAGGGCTGGTCGGCGCTGCGCAAGCCGAAGGCGACCCCGCTGCGCGACGCGCAGATCCAGGAGCTGCACATCCGCGACTTCTCCGTCGAGGACCGCACGTCGGACCACCCCGGCCGGTACCTGGCGTTCACCGACGAGAACTCCGACGGCATGCGGCACCTGCGCGGCCTCGCCCGCGCCGGCACCTCGTACGTGCATCTGCTGCCGGCCTTCGACGTCGGGACCATCCCCGAACGCGCGGCGGACCAGGTGACCCCCGACTGCGACCTGCCGTCGTACGCCCCCGACTCCGACGCACAACAGGCCTGCGTGTCCAAGAGCGCGGCCGAGGACGCGTACAACTGGGGCTACGACCCGCTGCACTACACCGTCCCGGAGGGCTCGTACGCGAGCGACCCCGAAGGGACCCGGCGCACCGTCGAGTTCCGCAGGATGGTGCAGGGGCTGGGCGGCGCGGGACTGCGCACGGTCATGGACGTCGTCTACAACCACACCGTCGCGAGCGGTCAGGCCGAGAAGTCCGTGCTCGACAAGATCGTGCCCGGCTACTACCAGCGCCTGACGGCCGACGGCACCGTCGCCACGTCCACCTGCTGCGCCAACACGGCCCCCGAGAACGCCATGATGGGCAAGCTGGTCGTCGACTCGATCGTCACCTGGGCCAGGGAGTACAAGGTCGACGGCTTCCGCTTCGACCTGATGGGGCACCACCCCAAGGCGAACATCCTCGCCGTCCGCAAGGCCCTGGACGCGCTGACCGTGGCGAAGGACGGCGTCGACGGCAAAAGCATCGTCCTGTACGGCGAGGGGTGGAACTTCGGGGAGGTCGCCGACGACGCGCGCTTCGTGCAGGCCACGCAGAAGAACATGGCGGGCACCGGCGTCGCGACCTTCTCGGACCGCTCCCGCGACGCGCTGCGCGGCGGCGGCCCCTTCGACGACGACCCGCGCGTACAGGGCTTCGCCAGCGGGCTCTCCACCGACCCCAACTCCTCGAAGGCGAACGGTACTCCGGCTCAGCAGAAGGCCCGGCTCCTCCACTACCAGGACCTCATCAAGGTGGGCCTGTCCGGCAACCTCGCCGCCTTCACCTTCCGGGACTCGTCGGGAGCGACGGTCAAGGGCGCGGACGTCGACTACAACGGCGCGCCCGCCGGTTACGCGGCGGCCCCCGGCGACGCCCTCTCCTACGCCGACGCGCACGACAACGAATCCCTCTACGACGCGCTCGCCTTCAAGCTGCCCGAGGGCACGTCGGCGGCCGACCGCGCCAGGATGCAGGTCCTCGCGATGGCCACGGCCACCCTGTCGCAGGGCCCTGCGCTCTCCCAGGCCGGCACGGACCTGTTGCGCTCGAAGTCCCTGGACCGCAACTCCTTCGACAGCGGCGACTGGTTCAACGCCATCCACTGGAACTGCCGGGCCGGCAACGGCTTCGGCCGCGGGCTGCCACCGGCCGCCGACAACCAGGCCAAGTGGCCCTACGCGAAGCCCCTGTTGGCGTCGTCACCGTCGCTGACCCCCGGCTGCGCGCAGATCAACGGCGCGTCGGCCGCGTACCGGGACCTGCTCAAGATCCGCGCCACCGAGCCCGCCTTCTCCCTGGCTACGGCAGGACAGGTCCAGTCGGCGCTGTCCTTCCCGCTCTCCGGTACCGAGGCCGAGACGCCGGGCGTCATCACCATGCAGCTGGACGACCTGGTCGTCGTCCTCAACGCGAGCCCGCGGACGCAGCGGCAGCGCGTCGCAGCCGTGCGCGGCGCCCGGTACGCCCTGCATCCGGTGCAGGCGTCCGGGTCCGACGCGAAGGTCAAGTCGGCCTCGTACGACCGAGGTTCGGGCGACTTCACGGTCCCCGCACGGACGGTGGCCGTCTTCAAGCGCCGCTGAGGGGGCGCTGAGTGGGGGAGGGCTTTCGACGCCGCTCAGCACAGCAAAAGCGCTGCCTGCCACGCCAGTTCGCCGCGCGGCGCGTCCGGGTCCTGCGCACTGCGCAGAGCGAGCGCGGCGCCCGCCGCCCCGTCGAGGAAGCCGGGACGGTGCACGAGGGCGGGCCCCTCGGGTGCGGCGGCGGGCCAGAGGAAGGGGTGGTCCGGATCGGCCGCGCGCGCCAGGGTGTCGGCCAGCGCCGGTACCCTCGACGCCAGTTCGCCCCCGCCGGGCTCGCGCGCCATCAGGGACACGATCGTGGTGAGCCCCGCCAGCCCGTGGCAGAGCGTGGGGTCACCCGAGGCGCGGTCCTGGTCCGGGCGGTCGCACACCGCGGCGACCGCGGAGATCGCCTGACGGTTCCACTCCGGCTCCTTGAGGGCCAGCGCGGCGAGTTGGAGGGCGCGGGCGACACCGGGCGTGCCGTAGCACCAGCCGGTACGGGCCTCCGCCAACTCGGGGCGGGCTCCGGCGGCCGCCGCCAACTCCGCGTCGAGCGGGACGATGTTGGGCCAGCCGGTGCCGTCCGGGTCGCGCCGGTCGAGGAGCCACTCGGCGATGGTGCGGATGGCCCGCTCCTGGCCCGGCACCCGTACGCCCGCGCGGTGGGCGAGTGACAGCAGGGCGAGCGGTCCGGGGATGCCGTGCGCGAGACCGGCGTTGAAGTGGCCGCCGGGAATCCCGTCCGGCTCGCTGAGCAGGATCGGGTCGCCGGTCCACCAGCCGGGCACGGTGCGGCCGCCCGGCTCGGTGACGGGGCGGGTGAGGGCGACGAGGTGGGAGAGGACCAGCTCGGTGGTCGCGCGGTGCTCGGGCCCGGCGGCCAGGAGCAGCCGCCCGATGCCGGAGAGCCCGGCGATCACGTCGTAGCCGGCCATCCTGGCCCCGCCCGTCCCCGCCGCCACCCGCGCGGAGTCGTCCGCCACCAGCCGCCGGGCCAGCAGGGAGACTTGGTCGTCGAGACGGGCCAGGAGAGCGGCGTACTCGCCGGGCCGGGTGACCGCGGTCCGCGCGGCGAAGGCGACCGCGGGCAGCCCCGCGTACAGCCCCTCCCGCGCGGGCCTGCGCACCCCGGTGACGGCCGCAGACAGATGGGCGTGCGCGGCGGCGGCGTACCCGCGCTCGCCGTGGGCCAGCGCCGCGAAGAGGAGCCCCACCCCGGCGTGGCCGTCCGCGAGGGACTGGGGGTGCCACAGGGAGCGGGTGGTGGCAGGACCGGGCGGCTCGGCGTCGGTCACCCGCGCGGCCAGCGCCACCGGGTCGGCCATGCGCGCGGCGAGTTGTGCGACGGCGTCCTCGGTCATGCGCGTGCCCTTTCCCGGTCGAGGTGTGCCTGGACCGCGCCGCGGGCGACGGCGAGGGTTTGTGCTTCGGCCGTACGGTCTGTGCCGAGGCGTCGGTTGGTGTGCATGTGGACGAGGGAGGCGAGTACGGCGTCGGGGGAGACGCTCAGCGTGCCCCGTTCCTCCTGGGCGCGCACGAGCCGCCCGAAGCGTTCCGGAGCCGAGAGCAGCGGCAGCGTCGTTGGGTCCGGCCGCCCCTCGGTGGTGATCGTGGCTAGCGCCGCCCTTCTGCGGGCCGCGAACGCCTTGTGGTGCAGCTCCCGCTTGGGGTACGTGACGGTGAGCCACTGCCGCCAGTCGCCGCCGTAACCCCGGTGGAAGGCCCGTACCAGCTCCGTCACGTCGTACGCGGTGGACAGGATGCGGTCGTCCGTGGGCGCCGCGAGCCGGTCGACGATCAGCCGGCTGTCGGCGTGGAACACCTCCTCGGCCGCGCCGAGCAGCGCGGGGCCGCCGTAACGCTCGGTCTCGGGGGAGTAGCTGTCCAGGCGCAGCCCCCGGGCGAGCCCGTCGGCCGCGAGCCGCCCGGCCAGCTCGTGCAGACGGGGCAGGAGCACGCCGTTGAGCAGCGCGGGGTCGCCGTGCAACCGCAGCCGCACGTGCGGGTCCGGATCGGCGTACCGGATGAAGAACCACCGGTCGACACCTTCCGGCCCGCCCTCGGGGCCGCCCTCCGGCCCGCCGCCGGGGCCGGTGAGGAAGTCGCGCAGCGGACCGGTCAGGAGCTCGTCCTGACGCTCGGCGGAGGCGTAGAGCGTCGCGTACAGCCAGGGGCCGCCGGGGGCGATCTCGCCGGTGCCGCGCCGCGCCGTGGGGCGCGTGACGCGTGGGGAGGGGGTGGGCTCTGCCGCCCGGGCCTCGGGCGCGCGGGGCGTCAGTGTCACCACGGCCTCCGCCTCGTGGGCGCCGCCGGGCCCGTGCAGCCAGCCGCCGTCGGTGTCCTGGCCGAGGGGCGGCTCGTGGACGACGGCCACGCCCTGGCGCGCGCACTCGCGGCGCAGGATCTCCCGGTGGGCCGGGACGGCGAGGTTGAGGGGGATGCGGTGGTCGCCGAGGGTGAGCAGGACGTGGTCGGGCACGCGCCACAGGGCACGCCACTCGTCCAGAGGCGGACCGGCCGCGTCGAGGCGCCAGCGGGCCGGAGTGAGGACGGTGCGCCCTGCGCGTACGGCGGGCAGGAACGGCAGGTCCTCCGCGGCGCCCCACTCCCACAGCCGCCACTGCCTGCGCGCGAACGCGGCGGCCTCGACGAGGAAGCGCACCACGTTGGGCGCGGCCAGTTCGCGGTTGAGGACGTGCAGCGCCGACGGGGTCAGCTCGCGGCCGAGTTCCGTGGACACGATCCGGAACCCCTCCGAGTCGGCGCTCACGGCGATCGAGTCGAGCGTGAGGTCGGTGACACCGGGTGCGGCGGGCCCGGGGTGGGCGCCGACGACCAACCGCCCGTCCAGCCAGGTCGGCACCTGGGCGACGTTGGCGTGCCGGTGCCGCGACGCCTGGTGGTGGACCTGCACGGGCAGCCGTCCGGGAGTCTCGCGCGCGGAGCGCACGATGTCCCGCATCGCCTCGCGCCGGCCGGCCGGGAAGAGGTGTGCGAAGCGGCCCATCAGCCCCCCGGAGGCGCTGGCCGCGCCGCCCAGGACCAGGGTGAAGTCGCCCCGGTCCACGGCGGCGGCCGACTCCGCCGCGATCTGCACGACGAGTTCGAGTGCGGGCGGCCGAACGGTGGCGCCGGCGGCCTCGTCCCGGTCGGCCCCCTCGAACCTGCGCAACAGCTCCTCGTCGAGGACGACCTCGTGCGCCCCGCGCGCCTGCGCCTCGGCGGCAAGCCCCAGCAGCAGGCGCCGGCGCTCGGGCCCGGGAGGTACGGGGCCCGGTTCGGGGCGGTGGCTCGGAGGCAGCCGGTACCCGGCCGGGGCGCCGAGACCGATGTCTGGGTCGAGGACCTCCTTGACGGGGACGTGGCGTCCGAGACCGTAGCGCTCCACGAAGTCCTGGTGATACGCGGTGAGTCGGCCGGGGCCGGGTGGCGACAGGCGCCACAGGGCGGTGGCGGCGCGCTCCAACTCCCTGGCCACGGCGTGCGAGAGGACGGCGGTGCCGTCGAGGCGGAGGTCCACCTGGACGGTGTGGGACGGGGCGGCCGGGGAGTGGGCCGGGGAGGCGGTCGCGGCACCGGTCGCCGTCACGGCACCGGTCGCGGCATCGGTCACCGCACCGGTTCCGGGGCCCTCGGCGGCGCGTTCGCGTGCCGCGCGCCAGGCGTTCCTGCCCTCCCCGAGCGGCGTACGGCGGTAGGCGTCCAGCGACGCGCGCAGCTCACCGATCCACCGGGCGGCGGGTGTGGCCGCCGGGAGCAGCGCCTCGACGTGGGCGAGCGGGTCGGGCGCGTCCAGCGGCGGGCGCAGTTCGGTCAGGAGCACCTCCGCGCCGATCAACCGGGCGACGAGGTGCGCCACGGCGCCCTCGGGTGCCCCGGGGAAGCGTGACTCGACCTCCCGCACCAGGTCGTCGCAGCGGACGGGGCGGGCGGCGGCCTCGACGACGGCACGGACGACCGGGGTGTGGCGCAGGGTCCGGGACGTGGGGCGGTTTCCCGCCGAACCCGCCGAACCCGCCGAACCCGCCGAACCCGCTGCATCTGCCGTGCCCGTCCCGCCCGCGGCCCCCACGGTCCCGGCCGCCGGCGCGAACGGCAGGACCAGGCGCCCGCCCCGCACGAAGCACAGCCCGTTCACCACCACGCTGAGCCCCGCGTGCACGGCCGGGTCGCGTTCCCAACCGGCGACGAGGCCCGCGAGCCACCCGGCGTCGGGACGCGCCGCCCGGTGCCCCGCGCCGGTCAGCTCCCCCTTGGTGGCCTCGCCGAAGGTGCCCCACAGGACGCCGGCGAGCAGGCCGAAGGGGGTGGGGCGGGAGGCGGCCCTGAGCAGGTAGCGGGTCACGGCCCGGTGCGCCTTGCGCAGCTCGGCGGGGGCCACGGGGGCGTCGGCACGGACGGCGTCGAGGGTGCGGGCGAGCGAGGGGCTGGAGACGTCGAGGGCCTCCCGGAGCCGGGGGTCCTCCAGCAACTCCAGGAGCTGGCGGCGGACTTCACCGGGCTCGGCGGGGGCGGCGTCCGGCCCGGCCGGCTCCGCACCCGGTTCCTCGGCGTCCCGCCACGTCGCCCGGACTCTCGACCGGGCAAGCAGCGGTGCCCGCAGCAGCACCCCCTCCGCACAGCGAAACATCGGTTCTGTGCTCTGCTCAGGCCGCATTCGCGCCGCGTCCCCCTCCTCCGTACACCAAGAACTCGGCCTCCGTGCACCATGAAACTGGCCGAGAAATACCCGATTCCTCCCGCCACGGGAATGTCGCCACAGTAACTCCGGTACGCCCTTACCGGTACCCCTTGACTCCGTCCGCTATCCGTACCTACATTCCGATTCTGCCGCCACAGTGCGGTGATTGGGCAGGTTCCACTGGTTCCACAGGGTTTCCAGGTTCGACTGGATTCCGAGGAAGGAATTCCCATGTCCGACAACACGTCGCAGGACCTCTTCGACATCGACCTCACCGAGACGGCCATCCAGGACGTCGACGCCGACAGCGCCGCGGGCGGCTTCTCCGACGACTCCTGCTTCCGTACGTGTACGACCTGCGCCGTCTGCTGACGGAGGCCGGGTGAGGACCGGGCCCGGCGGTGTCCCGTACCGCCGGGCCCGGCAGGCGCCGTGTCACGGGTGCCCCCGCCGACGGCGCGCACTGCCCTTTCGGGCAACGCCGTTTGTGCGGTCGGGCAGGATTGCGGCGATAGGTGGCGACACCATTGACGCGGCGCGCGTTTGCGGGTCAGGCTTTCCTGAGGGGTTCTGTCGAGTCGAATTCATGCAGGCTTCATGCGAGCCTGAAAAGCGAAAAACCGACGCCCGTGGAAGAGGATTCCGGGCGTCGGTTTTCAGGGGACCGGCTGACCGGCTATGTGAGCCGGCCGAAGTTGTCCCCGAAGGTCCACCCCTTTGCACCGTCCCAGTTGATGGACCAGGTCATCAGGCCCTTGAGGGCGCCGCCGTAGTGGTTCCAGGCCTGGGCCACCAGGCTCGGGGACATGTAGCCGCCGCCGGCGCCCGGCTGGGCTGGGAGGCCCGGGACCTGCTTGTCGTAGGGGACCTTGATCGTGGTGCCCTGGATGACCAGGCCCTTGTTGAGGCAGTCGGTCTGCGCGGTGAAGCCCTGGACGGTGCCGGCCGAGTAGGAGTCGCCGGAGCAGCCGTACATGCTGCCGTTGTAGTACTGCATATTGAGCCACCACAGGCGGCCGTTGTCCGCGTACTTCTTGATGATGGGGAGGTACGCGCCCCAGATCGATCCGTAGACCACGCTGCCGCCGGTCACGTACGCCGTCTCGGGCGCCATCGTGAGGCCGAAGCCCGCGGGCATCTTCGCGAGCACGCCGTCGATGATGCGGATCAAGTTGGTCTGCGATGGGGAGAGTTGGCTGATGTTGCCGCTGCCCACCAGGCCGGTCTCGATGTCGATGTCGATGCCGTCGAAGTTGTACTTCTTCAGGATCGGCACGATCGTCTCGACGAAGCGGTCGGCGACCTTGCTGGAGCTCAGGTCGATCCCGGCCGCCGCGCCGCCGATGGACATGAGGATGGTCGCGCCGTCCGCCTTGGCCTGGCACATCTCGGCCGGGGTCGCGACCTTCACGGTGGCGTCCATGCCGTCCTCCCACAGGACGGTGCCGTCGGAGCGGATGACGGGGAACGCCGCGTTGATCACGTTGTAGCCGTGCTGGCGCATCCGTGGATCGGTGATCGGGGTCCAGCCGAACGGCGGGTGCACGCCGTTGGACGCGCCGTCCCAGTTCTCCCAGTACCCCTGGAGCACCTTGCCTGCCGGTCTCGGCTTCAGCGCGCAGGTGTCCGCCTGGGGCGCGGCGCCCCGGGATTCCACGGACGGGGCGGAGGCGGGAGCCGCCGAGGCGACGGCCGGCAGCTGTGCGACACAGGCCAGTGCCAGGGCGGACCCCAGCAGGCGTAACGTCCGACCGATCACGCTGTGCTCCCTGGGTGCGGAGGGGACCTGGAGACGTGCCTGGTGCGGTGCGTCAACTTAGGCTGGACCAGACCAGCCGTCAATAGGTCTGTACCAAAGGGGAGTTGGCCGGACGGCGAGCGGGAACGGTCGCCGTCAGCCGTCAGCCGTCAGCCGTCAGCCGTCAGCCCCGCGCCGTCAGCCCTCGCCCTCAGCCGTCCACCGGCAGACCCTGCGGCTCCTTGATCCGCTTCATGATGATCTGCGAGTTGACCTCCGTGACCCCCGCGAGCGCCGTGAGCCGCTCGATCCAGAGACGCTCGTACGCGGCGAGGTCCGCGACCGCGATGCGCAGCAGGCAGCCGGGGCTCCCGAACAGGCGGTGCGCCTCGATGACGTCCGGGATCTCCTGGAGCGCCGCCTCGAACGCCTCGACCGTCTCGCGGTCGCGCCGCACCTCGATGGAGACGAGCACCTCGAAGCCGCGGCCGACCGCCTCCGGGGCGACGACCGCGCGATATCCCTGGATCACGCCGTCCAGCTCCAGCTGCCGCACCCGCCGCATGCACGGCGACGGGCTCAGGCCCACCCGCGCGGCGAGCTCCTGGTTGGTCAGCCGCCCGTCGTTCTGCAGCTCGCGCAAGATATTGCGGTCGATGTCATCCATGACGCAATTATCCACCACGTATATTGCGGCAGCGCCTGAATTTGGCAAACACATTGCGCTCTGTTCGACCTATCCTTGCGCCGAGGCTGCCCCACCACTCGGGGGCTGATGGTCCTCAGGATCCCCGGGAGGTACGCAGACGTGGAAGCACAGGCGCGACGGATCGTCGTCATCAGCACCGGCGGAACGATCGCCAGCCGCTGGCAGGGGGCCGGCTTCGCCGCCGACGCCCCCGGCCGCGAGGTGCTCGCCACCGCATCGATACCGCACGGCATAGCCTCCGAGGTCATCGACCTGTTCAACGTGAACAGCCCCCGGCTGACCTCCGCCCAGCAGCTCACCCTGCTGCGCACCGTGCGCGAGGTCTTCGCCGACCCCGCCGTCGACGGCATCGTCGTCACCCACGGCACGGACACCCTCGAGGAGTCCGCGTACCTGCTCGACCTGCACCACGACGACCCCCGCCCGGTCGTCTTCACCGGCGCCCAGAAGCCGCTCGGCGCCGAGGGCGGCGACGGCCCCGGCAACCTCTACGACGCGCTGCTCACCGCCGCCACCGTGCGCGACCTCGGCGTCCTGATCGTCTTCGACGGCAAGGTGCACGCCGCGCGCGGCACCGTGAAGACCCAGACCCTCGCCGCCGACGCGTTCGCCGACCCGTCCCGGCCGCCCGTCGGCAAGGTGGGCTTCGGCAAGGTGTCGGTCCTGAACCGCCCGGTGCGCCCCGAGGCGTTGCCGGTGCCCCCGGCCGTGCCCACCGGATCGCTGCCGCGCATCGACATGGTCATGCACCACGTCGACGCCGACCCGCTCTTCCTGGAGACCGCGGTCGAGGCCGGGGCCGAGGGCATCGTGCTGGTCGCCACCGGCGCGGGCAACGCGACGCCCGAGTTCGTCGGCGCCGTCACCGCCGCCATCGAGCGCGGCGTGGTCATCGCCCTCACCACCCGCGTCCAGGCCGGCCCCGTCACCGAGATCTACACGCACGGCGGCGCCGTCGACCTCTCGGCCGCCGGAGCGGTCCTCACCGGCACGCTGCGTGCCGGGCAGGCGCGGAGCGCGGTGCTCGCCGCCCTGCTCTCCGCCACCGGACCGGCCGAGCGCACGGCTCAGCTGCGTCGCATCGTCGGTGAGTCGACACCCGCGGTCACGGGCGACGCCTCCGGCCGGGCCGCCTGAGGCTGCCCCCGAGCCTTCCGCCTCGAAGGACCGATGAAGATGCTGCGGGCCGGTTGCGGCTGGTCGCGCAGTTCCCCGCGCCCCTGACGGGGTGCCCCGCCGGAAGAGAACAGCACCATGAGCCCCACCCCCACCCCCACCCCTACGCCTGCCCCCGCCTCCACCGCTGCCGTCCGTCGCGAACACGACCTGCTCGGCGACCGGGACGTCCCCGCCGACGCCTACTGGGGCATCCACTCCCTGCGCGCCACGGAGAACTTCCCCATCACGGGCATCCCCATCTCCGTGTACCCGCAGCTGATCGACGCGCTCGCCGCCGTCAAGGAGGCCGCCGCCCGCGCCAACGAGGAGCTGGGGCTCCTGCCGAAGGCCAAGGCCGACGCGATCGCCGCCGCCTGCCGGGAGATCCGCGCCGGACAGCTGCACGACCAGTTCGTCGTCGACGTCATCCAGGGCGGCGCGGGCACCTCCACCAACATGAACGCCAACGAGGTCATCGCCAACCGGGCGCTGGAACTCCTCGGGCACCCCAAGGGCGCGTACGAACACCTGCACCCCAACGAGGACGTCAACCTCAGCCAGTCCACCAACGACGTCTACCCGACGGCCGTGAAGATCGCGACGGTCAGCGCGGTGCACGGGCTGCTGCGCGCGATGTCGGTGGTGCAGGACGCGTTCGCGGCGAAGGCGCTGGAGTTCCGCGACGTCCTGAAGATGGGGCGCACCCAGCTCCAGGACGCGGTGCCGATGACGCTGGGGCAGGAGTTCTCCGCGTACGCCGTGATGCTCGACGAGGACCGGATGCGGCTCGCCGAGGCGGTCGAGCTGGTCCACGAGATCAACCTCGGCGCCACCGCCATCGGCACCGGCCTCAACGCCCCCGCCGGGTACGCCGAGACGGCCCGCCGGCACCTCGCCGAGATCACCGGGATGCCGTTGGTGACCGCCGCGAACCTGGTCGAGGCGACGCAGGACTGCGGGGCGTTCGTGCATCTGTCCGGCGTCCTGAAGCGGATCGCGGTCAAGCTCTCCAAGAGCTGCAACGACCTGCGGCTGCTGTCGTCCGGGCCCCGCGCGGGGCTGAACGAGATCAACCTGCCGCCGGTGCAGGCCGGTTCGAGCATCATGCCGGGCAAGGTCAACCCGGTCATCCCCGAGGTGGTCAACCAGGTCGCCTTCGAGGTGATCGGCAACGACGTCACCATCACCATGGCCGCGGAGGCGGGCCAGCTGCAGCTCAACGCCTTCGAGCCGATCATCCTGCACTCGCTCGCGAAGAGCATCACCTCGCTGCGCGCGGCCTGTCTGACGCTCGCCGAGCGGTGCGTGGCGGGCATCACCGCCAACACGGAGGTGCTGCGCGCCTCGGTGGAGACGTCCATCGGCCTGGTCACCGCGCTCAACCCGTACATCGGCTACACCGCCGCCACGGAGATCGCACGGGAGGCGCTGGCCACCGGGCGCGGCGTCGCCGAACTCGTCCTGGAGAAGGGCCTGTTGCCGCCCGAGCGACTGGCGGAACTGCTCACCCCGGAGCGGGTGGCGGGCGCGGCCTGAGCGGACCGGGGGGCCCTCTACTCGGGCGCCAGCACGTCCAGCGCCGCCCGGGCGGTGAACTCGGCGTGGCCGCCGGGGAACAGGAGGTCGGCGTCCGCGAACGCGGGGTCGTCGGCGTGGGCGGTCACGTACGGGATGGCCACGCACCGCATCCCCGCCGCCCGCGCCGCCGTCGCGCCCGGCGCCGCGTCCTCGAAGACCACGCAGTCCGCGGGCTCCGCGCCGAGCAGCGCGGCCGCGGCGAGGAAGACGTCGGGGGCGGGCTTGCCGCGCGGGACCTCCTCGGCGGAGACGAACGTGGTCAGCCGGGCGTCCAGGCCCGTGCCGGCCAGGATCGCCTCGATGGCCGGACGGGACGACCCGGACGCCACGGCCATCGGCACCCCCGCCTCGTACAGCCGCTCGACGAGCTCGCGCATCTCCGGGTAGACGTGGGTGCCGGCGCGGGCGAGCGCCAGATAGCGGCGGTCGAGGTCGGCGAGGAGCTCGGTGACCGGGGCCTCGATCCCGTACTCCGTCTTCCACAGCGCGAGCGTCTCGTGGGAGCTGATGCCGACGAAGCGTTCGTTGTCGGCCCAGGTGTACTCCCGGCCGGTGCGGTCCGCGAGCAGCGCCCGCGAGGCCTCGAAGTAGTGGGGCTCGCTGTCCACGAGGGTGCCGTCGAGGTCGAAGACGACCGCGGTGCTGCCGAAGGTGCTCATGACCTCCAGCATGCCAAACCGCCAGGTCACCCCGGTCCGGCGGCCGACCTGCCCACCGACTCGACCAGCGGGAGCAGCCGGTGCGGCACCCGCTCGCGCAACGCCATCTCGGTACGGGTGCGGACCACGCCCGGCAGGTTGATGAGCTGCTGGATGACGTCCTCCAGATGACCGTTGTCCCGGGCCGCGACCCGGGTCAGCAGATCCCCGCCCCCCGTGATCGAGTGCGCCTCGATGATCTCCGGCACGGCGGCGAGCGCGTCCCCCACCTCGTCCAGATGCCCCTGGGTGACCTCGATGTGCACGAAGGCGAGCACGGGGTGCCCGAGCGCGGCGGGCGAGAGGAACGGCCCCGTACCGGTGATCACCCCGTCCCGCTCCATCCGGTCGAGCCGGGCCTGCAACGTCCCGCGGGCGATCCCGAGGATGCGCGCGTACTCACGCAGGCTGGTACGCGGCTGCTCCAGGAGCAGCCGGAGAATACGGGTGTCGAGTTCGTCGACGGCCATGGTCCGAGGTTCTCCCAGATGAGCGGGGGTGATCGCAGGCGACTGTAGCCGTTGGACCGCGCCCACCGCCTTGGGACGCGGGCCCCGGCCTCCGGTCGACCGGGCCCGGCTCCGGGCGGATCCTGGAACCATGAACGGCACACGCACGTCCGTGACGGCCCGTCTCGCGGCCGCCACGATGACCGCCTGCCTCCTGGGCACGGGCACCACCCTGGTGACGGCCGCCGCACCGGCGACGGCGGCCGTCACCAGGGCCGAGACCTGGGGAGACACCAAGAAGTGGGGAGACGGGCTGACCGTCACCGTCTCGAAACCACAGCAGTTCACGCCCTCGTCGTACTCCATCGGGCACGAGACGAAGAACCAGGCCGTGAAGTGGCACATCAAGGTGCACAACGGCACCAAGGAGCCCTTCCAGGGCGTGCTGATGACCGTGAACGTGAAGTCCGGCGCCGACGGCGAGAAATGCACCCAGATCTTCGACGGCGACAAGATCGGCGGCGGCATCGAGGGCACCGTGTCGCCGGGTGCCACCGGCACGGCCGACTTCGGGTTCGACGTGCCGCGTGATCAGCTCAAGAAGGTCGATCTGGAGGTGCGGCCGGGGTTCGACCTGGACGGGAAGCACTGGGTCGGAGAGGTGAAGTAGAGGCCGGGCGGGGCGGCCCCGGAAGGCACGTCGCCCCGCCCGGCACTCCGCCGCTACTTCGGCGTCACCCACACCTGGCGCTTGTACGTGTTCGCCGCGTGCAGTTGGACCTTCGTGCCGTTGGCCGTCGAGCCGCCCGTCACGTCGAGGACCTTGCCGGTCGCCACATTCACGATCTGGCCCTTCGCGTTCACCGACCAGCGCTGCGACGCCCCGCCGTTGCAGTCGTAGAGGCTGATCTTGTTGCCGTCGGTGTTCGCGTTGCGGTAGTTGTCCAGGCACTTGCCGAACGCCCGGAACTGGCCGTCCTTCTGCAGGATCCAGGACTGCGCCACGCTGCCGTTGCAGGTGTACAGCTGGATCTGCGTGCCGTTGGCCGCCTTGCCGCCCTTGACGTCCAGGCACTTGCCGCCGAGGCCGGTGACCTTGCCCTGCGGAGCGAGCTTCGCGCCGGCGCCGCGCGCGAAGTAGCGCAGCCCCTGCATGTCGAACTGCTGGACGTAGTTGCCCGCCCGCTTGTCCTGGTAGGCGCTGATGGGCGTGCACATCACCGGCGTCTCGCCGGAGTCCGTGCCCTTGACGCAGTCGCCGCGGGTCGCGCTGCGGTTGGCGTGCGTGAGGCCCATCGTGTGGCCGAGCTCATGGCTGATGTGGCTGCGCATGTACGTCTCGCCCATGGACTCCACCGGCTTGCCGGCCGCGGTGAAGAACTCGTCGTCGATGTACGCGTGCCCGCTGGTCACCGTGTCCGGGACGGACGCGGAGAAGAAGCCGCAGCTGAGGTTCTTGCTGCCCGAGCCGTCCCGGACGACCTTCCAGCCGTGGCTGCCGCCGTCCGCGGGCGGGATGCACGGGCGCTTCAGCAGGCCGACGACGATCACACCCTTGGGCCGCACGTAGTCCCAGCCGACCGGGTTCGTGTCGACGGAGATCGGCAGGTTCGTCACACGGTGCAGGTCCGCGGCCGACCGCTTGACGTACGCGCCCAGCCAGTCCGCCGCCTTCTTGTCGTAGAACTTGATCGTGTAGCCGGTGGCGAGGGACTTCGACATCCCGCCCGACTTCCACCCCTCACCGTGCGGCGCCTCGGCCGCGGCACTCCTCGACGACGCCGCGGAGGGTGCCGACGGAGCCGGCTTCAGCGTCATCACCCCGTTCTCGAACGTCGTGCCGTCCACGCGGGAGGAGCCGTTGTCCTCCGAGTCGGCGTGCCGCGCCGCCACTGGCACCGCAAACCCCGCCGCCGCGCGCGCGGCGGTCCGTGGCTCGGTGTCGTCGGTGCCGAACGCTGCGGGCGACAGCTGTACCCCCGCCACGACGGCCGCGGCGGCACCCACCGCTGCCATCGTGATGCGGCGCTTGCGCGCGCCGCGCTTCCGTATGGAACTCAAGTCCCCGTTGTCCTCTCACTGAACAGCATGTGTCGGCCCCGGGCAGCGCGACGGCGTGCCGGGGCCGAACAGATGATAGGCGTGAAGTGACGTGACCGCAGCGCCAGTTGGTGCGGGAGGGGTCAGCCGCTCGCCCGCTGCGCCGTCGAACCCCGCACCACCAGTTCGGGCTCGAAGAGCAGCTCCCCGGGGTGGTTCTGGTTGCCCTGGATCTGGGCGCACAGCAGGTCGACCGCCGCGCGCCCCATCGCCTCGATGGGCTGGCGCACCGTCGACAACGGCGGCTCCGTGCAGGTCATGAAGGCCGAGTCGTCGTACCCGACGACCGACACGTCCGAGGGGACGGAGAGCCCGCGGCGGCGCGCCGCCCTGATGGCGCCCAGCGCGAGCGGGTCGCTGGCGCACACGATGCCGGTGACGCCGCGTCCCAACAGCCGGGTGGCGGCGGCCTGACCGCCCTCCAGGGAGAAGATCGACCGCTCGACGAACTCGTCGGCGAGACGCATGCCCGCCGCCTCGGCGACCTCCCGCGCGGCCGCCAGCTTGCGCAGCGACGGCACATGGTCGGCGGGGCCGAGGAGCAGGCCGATGTTCTCGTGCCCGAGCGAGGCGAGGTGACGCCAGGCCTGCTCGACGGCGACGGCGTCGTCGCACGCGACGCAGGGGAAGTCCAGGCCCTCGATCGACGCGTTGATGAGGACGACGGGGATGTTGCGCTCGGCGAGCTGGTGGTAGTGCTCGTGCGGGGCGTCGGTCTCCGCGAAGAAGCCGCCCGCGAACACCACGCCGGAGACCTGCTGTTGCAGCAGGAGGTCCACGTAGTCCGCCTCCGAGACACCGCCCCGCGTCTGCGTGCACAGCACGGGGGTGAGTCCTTGCTGGGCGAGGGCGCCGCCGATGACCTCGGCGAACGCCGGGAAGATGGGGTTCTGCAGCTCGGGGAGGACGAGTCCGACGAGCCGGGCCCGCTCACCGCGCAGCTGGGTGGGCCGCTCGTACCCGAGCACGTCGAGCGCCGTCAGCACGGACTGGCGAGTGGCCGCGGAGACACCGGGCTTGCCGTTGAGGACACGGCTCACCGTCGCCTCGCTCACCCCCACCTTCTTCGCAACTTGAGCAAGTCGTCGCGTCATATGCGCAAGAGTATCGCAAGCAGCGCAAGCCAGTTACGGTCCTGTGCGGCCTTCCTGCCGTGGGACGACAGGAAGGCCGCACCGGGGTCGGTCAGGGTTCGATGTTCAGCTTGAAGGTGGACGTGGTGTTCTTGATGTCCTGGGCGTTGTCGCTCAACTTCAGGTTGTGGAAGGTGGCTTCACCCACCGCGGGCCCCTGTCCGGGCTCGGGCATCTCGTTGGCCCACACGCCGAAGCCCGACTTGTGGTCGTAGGCGTCGCCGCTCTTGTGGGCGCCGGTGATGGTGATGTCCCGCAGCACGGTGTCCTTGACGGGGAACTGCGGCTGCCCGCCCACGTAGTTCGTCTGGAACATGATCCCGTGGTACGTCGGGTCCGTGATGTCCACGTCGTTGATCCGGATCCCCTGGAAGACCTTCGACGCGGAGAACAGCCAGATGCCGGGGAAGGTCTGGCCGTTCCAGAAGTGGCCGCCCGCCCGCTCGATCGAGATGTTCTCGAAGGTCGTGGGGTCGGTGCCGAAGCCGTTCATCGGATAGCCGAAGTCCAGCGAGCTGACGGTGATCCCGGAGTAGACCAGGGTGTCGGCGATGCGGATGTTGCGGAAGGTGTTGTTGTAGCCGCCGTAGACGGCGACTCCCGCGGCCCGCCAGGTGAGCAGCGAGGTGAGGTTCTCGTAGACGTTGTTCTTCATGTCCGCGCCGCCCGCGTCGATGGCGGAGAACAGGGCGAAGCTGTCGTCGCCCGTGGCCCGGGCCTCGTTGTTCGCGACGAGGTTGTCCGTGCTGCCGTTGGTCATGTTGACACCGTCGGCGAACAGGTTGCGGATCCGTGAGTTCTTGATGGTCATGCGGTCGGTGTTGGCGCCCCAGTACAGGCACACCATGTGCTCGTTCCACACGTCGTCGATGGTGATGTCGGAGACGTTCTGGAAGTCGAACACCTTGCCGGGACCGTCGATCCGCGACGTGTAGTTGCCGAAGTAGGCGAAGCCCGAGAAGGACGAGCCCTTCGCACCGGCGTCGGCCCTGAAGCCCACGTCGGTGTTGGCCTGCGAGCGGGGGGCGTGGAAGCGGGTGTACCAGGGCCCGGCGCCCGTGACCTGCACGGACTTTCCGTAGACCTGGAACTTGCTGCTCGTCTCGTAGTCACCCGGCGGCAGATAGACGCCGATGAGCTTGCCGGTGGTGTCCATGCGGACCTTGTCCAGGGCGTTCTGCACGTCCTGGTGGGCGAATCCGGCGGGGACGGTGTACGCGCCCGGGTCCGGGTTCGCCTTGGGCGCGGCCTTCTCCAGGTCCACGAAGTCGATCGCGTACTTGGAGGTGTTGGCGGCGTCCTTCTGGAGCTTGATCCTGCTGCCGGCCGGGACCGTCTCGCCGAGCAGGACGTTGGCCTCGTCGTAGATGTGCCGGGCGGGTCCGTCGCCCGGCGAGTTGCCGGGGGAGGCCTCCGCGCCGTACAGCCAGGCGTACTTGGAGGTGAGGTCGATCGCCTTGCGGAAGACCCCGTCGACGTACACGTTCAGCGTCGCGTCGGTGCCGCCGCCGCCCGGGGCGTCCGGGATGGAGAAGCGGGTGACGAGGGTGTTGGTGGGCTGCTGCGCGGTGAACTCCACCGAGGCGCCGGTGGTGTCGAGCGTGACCGCCTTGCGCCCCGAGGCCTCGCCCGCCGGGTCACCGATGGTGCGGTTGGGCCCGACGGTCTTCGCGCCGCCCGCGAGCATGCCGTCCTCCGCCTCCAGGGTGTCGTACGGCATGGCGGCGCCGCGGCCCACGAACAGCGGCCGGGTGCTCGTGTTGTTGGCGCGCTTGGCCGGGATCTCGTTGGCGTCGTCGGCGAGGACGACCTTGACCGTGTACCGGCCGTTGGCCGCGGTCCACGGGCCGAGCTTGACCGGTGCGGTGGTGTCACCCGCGCCGATGGCCCCGTCGGCGGCGCCGGTCAGGGTCTTCACCGTGTCGCCCTTGGCGTTCTGCACGGTGAGCGTGACGCCGTGGCCGCCGGACGCGGCGGCCTGGATGCCCTGGTTCTTGATCGCGACGCCGAAGGTGACCTCCTTGCCGGCCGTGGGCGCGCTCGGTGTCCAGCTCACCGCCGACGCGACGAGGTCGGAGCTCTGCACGGCCTTGACGGTCAGCGGCTCCGGACTGGCGTAGGTGTTGTTGCCCTCGTCCTGCTCGATGACCTTGTCCGCCTCGTCCACGGTCGCGGCGAACGGGTACGAACCCGCCCCGCGCGCCGGGGCCTTGACGTCCACGGTCGCCGATTCACCCGCTGCGAGGGCGCCCACCTGCGCGGTGCCGGCCTTCTCGCCGCCGAGCCGGAACGTGACGTCGGACGCGGCGGCCGCCTCCTTGCCGGCGTTGTGCACGGTCGCGCCGAGGGTCAACTCGTCGCTCTCGTCCGGCGCGTCGGGGGAGTGGGTGAGCTTCGTGACCTCCAGGTCGGGGTTGGGGGCGGGCGTGCCGATGACCTGGAACTCGGCGACCTGCCCGGCCGTCGCCCCGCTGTTCGCCGTGAACTTCAGGCGGACGTCGGCCACGCGGGCCGAGACCGGGACGGTGACCGTGTTCTGGTTGCCCGAGGGGCTGAAGGAGTAGCTGTCGGCCGCCTTGAGCGTGGTGAAGTCCGCGGCCTTCTGTTCGCGGCCGAGGACCTCCACGGTCTGGGTGCGGGCGCCCCAGGAGGGGTCCGGGTTCAGCTTGATTACGACCGCTCGTACATCGGCGTTGGCCCGCAGCCGCACGGTCAGGGAGTTGGGGTAGCTGCCCGCCGCACCCTCCCAATAGGTGGACGTCTGCCCGTCGTTGGCGTTCTCGGCGACGTAGGTGTGGATCACCGAGGAGGCCGTGATGGGCTTGCCCTCGGCCAGGTTCTTCCCGTCGCCGGCGCCCGGCCGGGTCGCGGTGGCGCTGAAGGCGGAGACGTTGCCCGCGGCGTCGCGGGCGCGCACCGCGTAGGCGACCGTGTCACCGGCGGCGCGCCGGTCGGTGTACGTCGTCTCGTCCCCGCCGACGGTCTTCAGGAGCTTGCCGTCGGCGTACACGTCGTACGCGGTGACCTTCACGTTGTCCGTGGAGGCGCCCCAGGCCAGCTTGATCTCGCCGGGTGAGGGCTGGGTGTACGCGAGGTTCGCGGGCGCCGTCGGGGCCTGTGTGTCACCCGAATCGCCCTTGCGCGTCACGGAGTTGCTGTTCGGCGAGGCGTTGCCCGCCGCGTCGCGCGCCCGGACGTGGTAGGTGACGGTGGCGTCGGTCGGCTGGGTGTCGGTGTAGGTGCGCACGTCGCCGTCGACGCTGGTGCGCAGCTCCCCGTCGGCGTACACGTCGTAGGCCGTCACACCCTTGTCGTCGGTGGCCGCGTCCCAGGTCAGCTTGGGCCGGCCGGGTTCGGACTCGGTGTAGGCGAGGTTCTTCGGCGCGGTGGGGGCCTGGGTGTCTCCGCCCGTCGGACCGTAGATCTCCAGCTCGGACAACTGCCCTGCCGGGCGACCGGTGTTGGCGCTGATGAGCACCCGTACGTAGCGCGTGGTGGCGGTGTCGAAGGAGAGTGTGGCGGCGTGGTCCGTCGCGTCGCCGAAGGCGTGGTCCTCGGCGGCCGTCAGATCGGTGAAGTCGCTGCCGTTCGTGCTCCCTTGGAGCTTCAGGTGCTGGCTGCGGTCCTCCCAGCCGTCGGGTACGCGCAGGACCACCTTGTCGACGCGTACCGAGGCGCCGAGGTCGGCCTGGATCCACTGCGGCAGCTTGCCGTTCTCGCTCTCCCAGTAGCTGGCACGGTTGCCGTCGCCCGCGTGCTCGGCGACATAACTTTCGGTGTGGCTGGAGGCCTTGAGGGTCTTGCCGAGGGCCAGGTTCGCCGAGGTGTCGTCGGCGGCGTGCACCTGTAGCTCGGCCAACTGGGCGGCAGGCCAGCCGGAGTTGGCCGTGATGTGCAGCCGGACGAAGCGGGTCTGCGCGGCGGGGAACCGGACCGTCACCGTGTTGGCGTCGCCGGGCTCGAAGGAGTGCGCGGCCGGGGCGGCGAGCGTGCTGAAGCCGGTGCCGTCCGGGCTGCCCTGGACCGTGAGGGTCTGCTTGCGGGCCTGCCAGGAAGGCGGCAGCGCGAGGACCACCTCGTCGACGCGCGCGGTGCGGCCGAGGTCGACCTGCACCCACTGGGGCAGGTCGCTCCCCGAACTCTCCCAATACGTGGACGAGTTGCCGTCGGTGATGCTCTTGGCGGCGTACTCGCCCTTGGTGCTGCTCGCCTTGGCGGGCCTGCCCGCCGCCAGGTCGGGGCCGCCGGCCGCGTTGGCGCTGGTGGCGGACAGAGCAGGTAGGCCCAGCAGGAGCAGGGTGGCGGCGACGGCGGCGGCGAGGGCCCGCCACCTCCGGCCGATCGGGCTTCCCCGGCGGTGTCTTCGCGTCGTCGTCACGGCCTGAGCGGCCCTGATGCGGTTCATGACTCTCGCAGCTCCCTCATGGGCTCGGTGCGCTCCGTGCGCTGGGGGCACTCGGTGCGCAGAATTTGGCGCGGAGAAGTTGGAGAGTTGCAGAGAACTGTCGATCTGACCACAGCCACGACGGAAGTTGTGACGGCCTGTCACGGCTCCGAGGGGACGGTACGGGGGCGAGGGTGACCGCCCCTTGAGGGGTCAAGTCGCCGCCCCAGCAAGGGAAATCAGTTTTTTGCAATGTATGCGCGAGATATTGTGCCGTGCTGTCGCCGGTGGTTGAGTGTGCGCCGCACCCGACAGCCACAGCACCGCGGCGGACCGGCCGGGCCCGGAACAGGGCCTGCCGTGCGCCGCCGACGCGGCGCGCCTTCGCGCCGTGCAGCACGACCCGGAGGGGGTCTCCCGATGTCATCGACGAGCAGCCGCACGCTCGCGCTAGCCACCGTCACCGCTCTCGCACTGGTCTCCGCGTCCGCCTGCGGCACCAGCAGCGACGCGTCCGACCAGGACTCGGGCGGCACGGTGAAACTCGACGTCAACGGGCAGCCGCCCAAGACCCAGGCCTTCGAACGCGAACTCTTCGACCGGCACGTCGCGCAGTTCGAGAAGGCCAACCCGGACATCGACATCGTGCCGCACGAGGGCTTCATGGACCCGAAGACCTTCAACGCCAAGCTGGCCGGCGGCAAGCTGGAGGACGTCTTCTACGTCTACTTCACCGACACCCGCTCCCTGATCGAGAAGAAGCAGGCCGCGGACATCACCGAGGCGGTCAAGGACATGCCGCGCCGCGGCGACATCCAGGACCCGCTGATGAAGATCTTCCAGGACGACCAGGGCCGCCAGTACGGCCTGCCGACGTCGAACTACTCGATGGGCCTCGTCTACAACCGCGCCCTGTTCGAGAAGGCCGGACTCGACCCCGACAAGGCGCCGAAGACGTGGGCGGACGTCCGCAGCGCGGCCAAGAAGATCGCCGGACTCGGCGACAACAACGTCGGTTACGCCGACTTCTCCAAGAACAACCAGGGAGGCTGGCACTTCACCGCGGAGCTGTACTCCCGCGGCGGCCGCATCGCAGAGGAGAGCGGCGGAAAGTGGAAGGCGGCGTTCAACACCGCCGAGGGCAAGGCCACCGTCCAGGACCTGCACGACATGCGCTGGAAGGACGACTCGATGGGCAGCAAGCAGCTGCTCCAGGTCGAGGACGTCCAGCGGATGATGGGCTCGGGCAAGCTCGGCATGTACATCGCCGCCGCGGACAACATCACCGTCATCGCGAAGCAGTTCGGCGGCAAGTACGCGGACTACGCCCTCGCCCCGGTGCCCGACGCCAAGGCCACGCTCCTGGGCGGCGAGGGCTACATGTTCAACCCCAAGGCGTCCCCCGCGACGATCAAGGCGGGCGTCAAGTGGGTGCAGTGGCGCTACCTCAACCCCGACCTCATCGAGAAGAACGTCGCGGACTACGCGAAGGCCAAGCTGCCCGTCGGCATCCCGATGCCCACCGTCCCCGACGTCTTCGAGGGCTCCGTGCGTGACCGCGTGGAGAAGGCCAAGCGGGACAAGGCCAACATGCCCACCAGTAACTACCAGGCCTTCATGGACTCCGCGCCGCACGTGCCCGGCGTGATCGAACCGCCCAGGGCCCAGGAGGTCTACGCGGTGCTCGACAACGTCATGCAGGCCGTCCTCACCAAGAAGGACGCCGACATCGACGCCCTGCTCGACAGCGCCGAGGACAAGGTCGACTCGCTCTACGACGCCTCCTGATGAGCATGTCGCTGAAGGTCCCCGCCCGGCCGGCGGCCCCGCTCCCGCCGCCGCCCGCACCCGGCGGACGGCGGGCCGCCCGGCGCCGCGCCCTGCGGGAGCACCTCACCGCGTACGGGTTCCTCTGCGCCGCCGTGGTGATCTTCGCCCTGTTCTCGTGGTGGCCGATCGTCCGCAACGTCGTCCTCGGCTTCCAGCACGTCAACTTCGCCACCGGCAACACCTGGGCCGGCCTGGCCAACTTCGAGAAGCTCTTCGACGACCCGCTGTTCCTCACCGCCTGGAAGAACACCGGCCTGTTCACCCTGTACGCGCTGGCGCTCGGCTTCGCCGTGCCGTTCCTGACGGCGGTGCTCCTGAACGAGTTCCGGCACGCGCGGGCGTACTTCCGGATCCTCGTCTACCTGCCGGTGATGCTGCCGCCCGTGGTGGTGGCGCTGATGTGGAAGTGGTTCTACGACCCCGGCCCCGGCCTGTTCAACGAGATCCTGCGCACCCTGCACCTGCCCACCTCGGCCTGGCTGGACTCGTCGTCCACCTCACTGGTCTCCCTGGTGATCGTCTCCACCTGGGCGAACATGGGCACCACCACCCTGATCTACCTGGCCGCCCTGCAGGCCATCCCCGGCGAGCTGTACGAGGCGGCGGAGCTGGACGGCGCGGGCCTCTGGCAGCGGCTGCGGCACGTCACGGTCCCGCAGACCCGCTTCGTCCTGCTCGTCCTCCTGCTGCTGCAGATCGTCGCGACGATGCAGGTCTTCACCGAGCCCTACGTGATGACCGGCGGCGGCCCCGAGGATTCCACGGTGACCGTGATGTTCCTGGTCTACCGGTACGCCTTCGTCTACAACGACTTCGGCACGGCCAGCGCGCTCAGCCTGCTGCTCCTGCTCGTCCTGGGCGCCTTCTCCGCCCTCTACCTGCGGGTCACCCGCGCCGCGAAGGAGTGAGGGGATGTCCGCGTCGACGCGCACGCTCGTACGCCCCGCCGTCCTGAAGACACGTAAGGGCCGGCTGATCTACTGGTCGGCGCTGGCCGTCGCGCTGCTGCTCTTCACGGTCGCCTTCGTCGTGCCGCTGTACTGGGCGGCGACCGGCGCCATGAAGTCCTCGACGGAACTCGCGCAGTCCCCGCCCACGTACGTCCCGGAGTCCTGGCACCCGGAGAACTACGCCAAGGCGTGGCGCGAGATGGATCTGACCGGCTACTTCCTGAACACCGTCGTCCTGGCCGGCGGGGCCTGGCTGGTGCAGCTCGCCGTGCAGGTGCCCGCCGCGTACGCGCTGTCGAAGCTGCGCCCGCGGTTCGGGAACCTGGTGCTCGGGCTGATGCTGCTGACCCTGATGATGCCCGCCACCGCGCTGCTCGTGCCGGTCTACCTCACCGTCGTCGACGTGCCGCTGTTCCACCGCAACCTGATCAACAGCCCCGGCGCGGTGTGGCTGCCGGCCGCCGCCAACGCCTTCAACATCTACATCCTGAAGAACTTCTTCGACCGGATCCCCGACGAACTCCTCGACGCGGCGAAGATCGACGGCGCCGGAACGCCGACGACCCTGTGGCGCGTCGTGCTGCCGCTCTCCCGGCCGATCCTCGCCGTGGTCTCCATCCTCTCCATCGTCACGGCCTGGAAGGACTTCCTCTGGCCGCTGCTCGTCCTGCCGGATCCGGCCCGGCAGCCGCTGAGCGTCTTCCTCCAACGGGTGGCACCGGACACCCCGCTCAACTCCCTGGTCGCGGGGCTCGTGATGGCCTCCCTGCCGCTGATCGCGCTCTTCCTCGTCTTCCAGCGCCACATCGTCGCCGGGCTGAGCGCCGGGAGCCTCAAGGGCTGAGTGGCGCCCCGCGCGTCCCGTACGAAAGGACTCCCTCTTGTCCAGCACGGAGTGGTGGCGCAGCGCTGCCATCTATCAGGTGTACGTCCGCTCCTTCGCCGACGGGAACGGCGACGGCACCGGCGATCTGGCCGGCGTCCGGGCCCGCCTCCCCTATCTGGCCGAACTGGGCGTGGACGCGCTGTGGTTCACCCCGTGGTACCGGTCGCCCCTCGCGGACGGCGGCTACGACGTGGCCGACTACCGCGCCATCGACCCGGCCTTCGGCACCCTCGGCGAGGCCGAGAAACTGATGACCGAGGCACAGGAACTGGGCCTGCGCTGCATCGTCGACGTCGTCCCGAACCACGTCTCCGACCAGCACGAATGGTTCCGGGCAGCCCTCGCGGCGGGCCCCGGCTCCCCGGAGCGGGACCTGTTCCACTTCCGGCCGTACTCCGAGGAGCCGCCCAACGACTGGGTCGGCGAGTTCGGCGGCGTGCCGTGGTCCCGTACGCCGGACGGCGAGTGGTACCTCCACCTCTTCGCCCCCGAACAGCCGGACCTGAACTGGAACCACCCCGCGGTCCGCAAGGAGCACGAGGACGTGCTGCGGTTCTGGTTCGAGCGCGGCGCGGCCGGCGTGCGGATCGATTCCGCGGCGCTGCTCGCCAAGGCCGACGGGCTGCCCCCGATGGACCCCGCGGGCCCGCACCCCTTCCACGACCGGCCCGAACTGCACGACATCTACCGCTCCTGGCGGCGGATCGCCGACGCGTACGGTGCCGCCCTCATCGGCGAGATCTGGCTGCCGGACGCCGAACGGTTCGCCCGCTACCTGCGCCCCGACGAGCTGCACACCGCATTCAACTTCGACTTCCTCTCCCGGCCCTGGGACCCGGCGGAGCTCTGGCGCTCCATCGACCTCACCCTGTCCACCCACGCCCCGGTCGGCGCGCCCGCCACCTGGGTCCTCGCCAACCACGACGTGACCCGCACGGTCACCCGCTACGGCCGGAGCGAGGACACCGGCTTCGCCTTCGAGCGCAAGCGCTTCGGCGTCCCCACCGACCTCACGCTCGGCACCCGCAGGGCCCGGGCCGCCGCCCTGCTCACCCTGGCGCTGCCCGGCTCCGTCTACCTCTACCAGGGGGAGGAGCTGGGGCTTCCGGAGGCGGAGATCCCCCCGGAGCGCATCCAGGACCCGATGCACGCCCGCTCCGGCGGCGTCGACCCGGGCAGGGACGGCTGCCGGGTGCCGCTGCCCTGGGACGGCGCACCCGAACCGAGCTGGCTGCCCGTGCCGCCCGACTGGTCCGCGTACGCCGCCGAACGGCAGACGCACGACCCGGACTCGATGCTCCGCCTCTACCGCACGGCCCTGCGCCTGCGCGGCTCCCTCGGCGACGCCGGGCCGCTGCGCAGGCTGCGCGAGGACGAGCCCCGCGTCCTTTCCTTCGCCCGCACCCGCGAACGGGACGGGACCACCTGGATCACGCTCGTCAACTTCGGCCCCGAGGACGTGGCGCTCCCGTCCGACTCCGAACTCCTGCTGGCCAGCGGCCCTTTGTCCCCGCTGGGGCTGCTCCCGCAGGACACGGCGGTCTGGCTGCGGGCCTGCTAGCAGAGCCCGCGGCCGGACCGCCTCCCGCTCCACGGATACAGAGGATCCGCCATGAGACATCGACCAGGAAGCCGCCGCCTGCTCGCGGTGGCGCTCGGGGCCGCCCTCACCGCCTCCGTGCTCGCACGACGGTACGACGGCACGGCGGTCCGGCGGCGGAACTAGTGCGCGTCCTCCGTCGGACGGAGCCCCTTGGGGATCTTCGTCCAGGTGAGCGCCGCGGCGGCCAGCGGCAACGCCGCCGCCATCAGGAACGTCGGCGTCATCCCGGCCGTGAACGCGTCGGACGCCCGGGCCAGCAGCGCGGCGCCGGCCGGGCCGGTGAGGTCGGAGGCGATCCGCGCCGCCTCGCCGATCGAGTCGCCCGCGGCCGCCGTCGCGTCCGCCGGGAGGCCGAGGTCCGGCAGGTTCACGCGGTACAGCGCGGTGGCGACGCTGCCGAGGATCGCGACGCCCATCGCGGCGCCGAGCTCGTAACAGGTCTCCTCGACCGCCGCGGCGCCGCTCACGTCCCGCGCCGGGGTGGCCGCCATCAGGGTCACGGACGCCGCGGTCGTCGCGACACCGACCCCGCAGCCGAGCACCCCGAGCGAGACGGCGATCTCGCCGTAACCCAGCGGCCCCGACCGTTGCAGCAGCCACGGCAGGGCGAGCCCCACGGTCATCAGCAGCAGACCGCCGCCCATCACGTGCCGGATCGGCAGCCGGTGCATCAGCACCGGTGTGACCAGCGACGTGACGACGAGGCCCAGCGGCGCGGGCAGCAGCCGGACGCCCGCCTCCAGCGGGGTGTAGCCCTGGCCGTACTGGAACCACTGGGTGATCAGGAACAACGCCGAGCCCAGCGCGATCATGCCGAGGAAGATCGAGGCCGCGGCGATGGCGAACGGACGGGACGCGAAGAGGCGCACCCGCAGCAGCGGGTGTTCCAGGCGCAGCTGGCGCCGGACGAAGACGGTGAGCGTCACCGCGGCGACGACGAGGAGCGCCCAGGCCACCGGGTCGGCGGGGCCGCCCTTGCCGAGCTCCTTGATGCCGCCCGCGAGGGCGAGCATGCCGACGACGGACTGGCCGACGCCCCACCAGTCCCAGCGGCCCTCGCGGGGCTGGTGGGACTCGGGCAGCAGCCAGAGGCCGAGCGCGATGACGACCAGCGCGATCGGGATGTTGATCAGGAACGCGGAGTGCCAGCCGTCGTGCTGGACCAGCAGCCCGCCGACGACAGGACCGAGGGCCATGCCGCCGCCGAAGACGGCCGACCAGACGGCGTAGGCGAGGGCGCGCTCGCGGGCGTCGGTGAAGACGTGCCGCAGGATCGACAGGGTGGCGGGCATGATCGCGGCGCCGCCCGCGCCGAGCAGCGCGCGGGCGGCGATGACCTGCCAGGCGGCGGTCGCGAAGACGGCGAGCAGCGAGGCGAGGGCGAAGACGGCGAAGCCGATCAGGAGCAGCCGCTTGCGGCCCCACCGGTCGCCGAGCGCGCCGGCGGTCACGAGGAGTCCGGAGAGCACCAGCGCGTAGACATCGATGATCCACAGCTGCTGCACGGAGCTGGGCCGCAGATCGGCGACCAGGGACGGGAAGGCGACGTTCAGGATCGTGGTGTCCATGGCGATCAGCAGCAGGCTGCCGGACAGGATCGCGAGGACGGCCCAGCGCCGTGGATCACGTGGCGGGGTCATGGGTGTAACACCTCAATTTCGAATGAGACAACAATGTCTCACACGAAACGTGGAGGTGTCTATCGGGAGCCGTGGGCCGGGCTCATCCCACGCGCCGCAACGCCTCCGGGGTGAGGTCCGCGAGGGTCGGGTAGCCGTCGACGGCCATCAGCAGATCGGCCTCGGCGAGGAGCGAGCGCAGCACGTGCGTGACGCCGTCGGCCCCGCCGATGCCGAGGCCGTACGCGTACGGACGGCCGACCCCGACCGCGGTGGCGCCGAGGGCGACCGCCTTGACCACGTCCGCGCCGCTGCGCACCCCCGAGTCGAAGAGGACCGGCAGCCCGTCGGCGGCCTCGACGACCGAGGGGAGTACGTCGAGCGCGGGGAGTCCGCCGTTGGCCTGGCGGCCGCCGTGGTTGGAGCAGTAGACGCCGTCCACGCCGCCGTCCCTGGCCCGGCGGACGTCCTCGGGGTGGCACAGGCCCTTCACGATCAGCGGCAGGGTGGTGAGCGACCGCAGCCACGGCAGGTCGTCCCAGGTGAGGGGGTTGCCGAAGACCTGGACCCACTTGAGTACGGCGGACTGCGGGTCCTGCGCCGGGTCCGCGGCGAGCTGGGCGCGGAAGACCGGGTCGCTGGTGTAGTTGGCCAGGCAATGGCCGCGCAGCTGGGGGAAGTTCGACGTGCTCAGGTCGCGCGGGCGCCACCCGGTGATCCAGGTGTCCAGAGTGACGACGATCGCCTTGAAACCGGACTTCTCCGCCCGGTGCACCAGGCTCTCGGCGAGCTCGCGGTCGGTCGGCGTGTACAGCTGGAAGAAGCCGGGTGTCCCGCCGAGCTCGGCGGCGACGTCCTCCATCGGGTCGGCGGAGAGGGTGGAGGCGATCATCGGGACGCCGGTCCGCGCGGCCGCCCGCGCGGTCGCGAGGTCACCGTGCCCGTCCTGCGCGCAGATGCCGAGGACGCCTATCGGCGCCATGAACAGCGGCGAGGGCAGCGTCATGCCGAACAGATCGACGGACAGGTCGCGCCGCGCGGCGCCGACGAACATGCGCGGGACGAGCCCCCAGCGCTCGAACGCGGCGACGTTGGCGCGCTGCGTGTGCTCGTCACCCGCTCCGCCTGCGACGTACGAGACCACGGAGGGCGGCATCGCGGCCTCGGCACGGGCCGCCAACTCCTCGTACACCATGGGGTATTGGGGGACGACGCCACGCAGCCCGTCGAGGTAGACCTCATCCTGGTAGTCCTTGAAGGGGCGGGGCGTCGCATTCATGCGCAGTGGCCTTCCGGCGTGGAGGTGGCGGGCCCGGCGCCTTCGACGCCGGTGCCGACGGATGACCGCTCAGTCTCGTTCGACGCCGACGTCAGGGTCAATGCGCGGCAAGGGAAGCCAGGGTGAACGGGATTGCCGATCAGCCTGCGGGGGCATCACCGTGGGGCAGGACCGGTCGCGCACCACATGCGGCGGCCCCGGTGGCGACATGGATCGCGGGTGGACGCCGGTCTGTCTCAGGGAGGGGAGTGAGCCATGCGTGCGCACCAGCGCGCCCATCGGCCGACGGAACGGGTGGAGTACGCGCTGCCGCAGGAGCTCGCGTCGGCGAGCCGGGCCCGGAGGCTGGCCTCAGGGTTCCTCGTCGGATCCAGGCGCCGCAAGACCGAGGTGGACGCCGACCGCGTGGACGACGCCACGCTCGTCGTCTCCGAGCTCGTGTCCAACGCCGTGCGGCACGCCGACGGCGGCTGCCGGCTGAGCGTCGAGGTCTCGGGGGCCCGGGTGACCGTCGCGGTCACCGACACCAGCCCCGAGCGCCCCCGCTTCCAGAAACCGAGCGTGGACAGGGAGGGCGGACGCGGCCTGACGATGGTGCGGGAACTCGCCCACCGACTGGAGGTCGTGGGAGCGCACCGGGGCGGCAAGACGGTGCGGGTGGTACTGGCCTGACCGCCGCGGCGGGCACGGGCGGGCCCCGGGACCCGCAGGCTCACGGGCCCGCAGGTCCGGGGATCAACCGGACCCCTCGCGCCCGCCCGGCTCGTCGCGCCGATTCCTGTGGTTGGCCACCAGCAGGACGATCGCCGCGAGGACGAGCACGGCGGACACCGCGATGCGGGCGACGCTGTCACCGTCGACGATCCGCCACACGAGCAGGCCGACACTCACGCAGAGCAGGGGCCAGTACACCCGTGGCCCCCAGCGGCTGCCGGGCTGTGCCCATGCGGGCGGTCGGCGGGTTCCGGCACGTTCTCGCATGAGCAGCCTCCCGTCAGATCTGCCGCACCAGCATCCAGGCGGCGAACGCCAGGACGAGCACGCCCGACACCCGCTGCACGGCGTAGCCCTTGCCGGTGGGCTCGGTGGCGTCCGGATCCTTCACCCAGCCCCGCTGGAGGTTCCTGTTCATCCTCCAGAGCAACTGCGGGCGTACGACCTGGACCAGCCCCATGGCGAGCACGAAGACCAGGATCGGGATGAGAACCGCGCTGTTGCCGCCCGAGGCGGCCAGTGGTGCCCCGTCTTGATTCATGTGTCCCCGATTGCCCTGACGCGGGCTCAGGAAACGGCTCGGGGCGCGGACCGCGTCGACTACGCGCGGATCGCGTCGACTACTGCGGCACGTTCAGGACGAAGTCGAAGTCCGCCTCCTTCGCGTTGCCGACGCTCCGTACGTTCATGAGCAGGCGGGCGTCGAAGATCGGGTCCGTGTTGTTGCGCGGTTCGCCAGGGAAGTACAGCTGCGTGGTGAGGATCGGGCGGCCCGGCGCCTGCACCTTGACGTGCAGGTGGCGGGTGCGGCCCGGGTAGAGGCCGGGCACGATCGTGGTGAGCTTGAACGCGCCGTTGGCTTCGGTGAATTGGTGCCCGCGGAAACGGAAGCCCGTGTTGTCGTACGTTCCGTAGGTGTCCGCCTGCCAGAAGTCCAGCAGCACCCGGGATATCGGCTTGCAGGCGAGCCCGAAGACGTACCCCGTGACCGTGAGCCGCACGCCCGGTGTGCCGGGCTGGACGAGCGAGGTGCGCTGCGGGGAGTTGGGCTTGAAGTAGGGGCCTTCCATCTGCGGGATCGTCGGGTCGTCCCCGTCGTCGCAGGTCGGGGTGGTCTCCGGCGCCTCGCCGCGCTCACCGGCGGTGCGGGCGAGCGCGGGCACGCCCATGAGGGACACGGGCACGGCGATGCCCATCGCCGCGGCGGCCCGCAGGACGGTCTTGCGGCTCGGGCCCCTGTCGCCGTTGACGGTCGGGCCGGGGGTGGTGTTCCCGGTGGGGGTGGGGTCGTCTCCCGCGGGGGTGCCGTTCTTGGGGGTGCCGGTCTCGTGGTCCATCGCTCCTCCTGGAGTCCAAGGGGTGGGGTGGGTTCCGGATCGGCTATGAAGCTATGCGGGGGAGTCGGGACCGGCGATGGACTCAAGCCGGTGGTCGTGGTGAATATCGCCGACGCCCCGACGGAAGTCCCCGGGGCTCGCGCCGGTCTCACGGCGGAAGAAGCGGCAGAAGTACGCGGGGTCGTCGAACCCGACCCGCTGCGCCACCTGACGCACCGACAACTCCGTGCGCAGCAGCAGCCGTTTGGCCTCGTGCACGCGTGCCTGCCGGATGAGCTCACCGGGCGTACGACCGGTCGCGGCCTTCACCGCCTCGCTGAGGTAGCTCACCGAGACGCCCAGCCGTTCCGCGCACGCCCGCACCGACCGCACGACGCCCGCAGGAGCGCCCAGCAGCGTCTCGAACTCCGAGGCCACGGAGCCGGGCCGGGAGTGCGACGCGGAGGATATGCCGTCGTGGACGGGGGGCGGGGGCGCCACCGCCGGCCGGGGCGCGGGAAGCCGGGCCGAGCGCACCACCAGGATGTGCAGCAGGGCCCGCAGCACGCTCTGGAATCCGGCGGCGCCCTCCCGGTACTCGGCGTCCAGGTCGGCGACCAGGCGCGCGGTGTCCCGCGCCGTGTCATCGGTCAGATCCAGCCAGGAGCGCCGGGCGAGCGCCCGTAAGACGTACCGGTCGGCCGGGTGGTCGACGAGGAAGTCGTCGGTGAAGAGGATGACCCGCCCCTCCAGACCCGTGACGCCCTCCCAGTGGTGGACCTGGCCGGGCGCGATGAAGCAGAGGTGTGGCGGCCGCAGCGCGAACCGGCTCAGGTCGACCACGTGCCCGCCGGTGCCGCCGGTGACGTGGACGATCTCGTGAAAGGTGTGCCGGTGCGGGAAGGGGGCCCGCGACATGGGCCCGATGGTGTCGAACGTGCCGATGGCGAACGGCAGGGCGTTGGGCATCGGCACCTGCAGCCGGTGGGTGGGCATGCCGTCCTCACCCGGCTCGCCGTTGTTCCCCTGACCCGGTAGGACCGTCGAGCCGCGCATGCGCACACTCCTCATCGGAGGACGGAGGCGGGTCCGGTCGGCGCGGTGGCGGTCACTCGAAGGAGACCCGGGAAGCTGGTCCGGACCAGCCGGGCCTCCCACCATGGCACGCCCCGGTTCCCCTGGGGACTCACCGGGTCCGCACTCTGCACTTGCCGGCCACGCGTCGACACGGCTCAGGCCGTGTTGGAAAGTGGCGCCGTCCGAAACCGACGGGTTCCCGGATTCCTGAAGGTGATGGAGCGGTGATCCGAACCCGAGGCTGAGCCGTTGACCGCGTGGCGCACCCGAGAGTCACTCCCTCGACGGTAGAAACGACGCCATGGCACCGCCCCTGATCATGCGTCAGAAAGCAGTCATCAAGGCAACTACAGGCACGCTCGTTGCGCTGGCCGCTCTGGCGTCCGCCACTGTTGCCCCGGCACGCGCGGCCGTGGCGGACGAGAGACCCTTGCTGGTGACGCTGGGAGACAGCTTCATTTCCGGAGAAGCCGGCCGGTGGGCCGGCAACAGCAACGAGTCCGCGGAAGGACACGCGGGCACCGACCGGGCATGGAACCCGCAGACCCGCGCCAGTGACCCTCACACGGTCTACGGCGCCACCTACGAGGACGGCTGCAACCGTTCCGACAGCGCCGAAGTCCACTCCGCCCCCGGCCCGGACCGACGCGTCAATCTCGCCTGCTCAGGCGCCACGTCGACCGCCATCCGGCTTCCCGAGAACGGCGGCGAACCCTTCAAGGGCCGGCCCTCCCAGGCGGAGCAACTCCAGCTGACCGCCGACGGCCACCCCGTGCACGCCGTCGTCATGTCCGTCGGCGGCAACGACCTCGGCTTCTCGGGCATCATCAGCGCCTGCGCCAAGAACTTCGTCAAACCGGTCTTCGCCCGTCCCTGCTCGCCCACTCAGGCCAAAGCAGTCGAGCAGCGCCTGCCGGCCATGCGCGCCGCCGTCACCGCAGCGGTCCGCGACGTACGCACCGCGATGACACGAGCGGGTCACCCGGCCGACGGTTACCGGCTCATTCTGCAGTCCGCGCCCAGCCCCCTGCCGGACGCGGCCCGTATCCGGTACCCCGGCGACAAATTCGACCGCCTCTACACAGGCGGCTGCCCGTTCTTCGACAAGGACCTGACCTGGGCGCACGATGAGCTGGGACCTGATGTCAGCGCCAGTCTCGCCCGGGTGGCCCAAGAGCAGAAGACCGAGTTCCTCGACCTCTCCCACGCCTTCGACGGGCGTGAGGTCTGCTCCGACACCACCAGCCAGGCCGGGCAGAACGATCGCCCCTCCGGTGTCCGCAGCGAGTGGGTCCGCTTCATCACCAGCGGCCTGGGACAGGGCCAGCGTCAGGAGTCTCTGCACCCGAACTACTACGGCCAACTCGCTCTCGGCACCTGCCTCGGCCTCGCCCTCGACCGTGCCCCCGGTGCCTACCGGTGCGACAACATGCCCCAGCGGTCACCCCGGTCCATGACGATGCGTCCTGCCGGCACCTGATCCTGCTCAGCACGGCTTCAAGCTCCACCGCACGTCGTCCCCGCACTCGGCACCGGCCGGCCGCCTCGTTCTGGACCCTCGTCGAAAGCTCGGCCGCGCTGCGCGGTTACGTCTTCCCCACGGGCGTCCGGAAGGCCCCTATGGCGGCGGCGAGGGCTGCACCGGCACGGGGGCAGATCGCATGTGTGGTCGCTGGCCATGGTCGGCCTCATGAGCCGCAGACTCAGAACTCGTACGGCGAGACAGTGGCGTACTCCTGCGCCACCCGGACCTCGGCCCACGATCCATCGACACGTTCCGGCAGCGAGTGTTCTCGCCTCACTGCCTCACGAGCCCCTCTCTGTTCAGTACCCCGGCGCCACGGGACACGCCCAGGTCCAGAGGCCGGCCCTCGCCGGAGTGTGTTCTGTCTCACTGAGCCAACTGTCCCAGCGGGACACTTCAGGAGTACCGTCGAAGACATGAGCCGCAACCAGGGCCGCCGTACCCGCAAGGTCCAGGAGAGTCGGGAGGCCATGGCGAACGCCGCCGTGGACCTGGTTCTCGCCCATGGCCTTGATCAAGTCACCGTCGAGACCATCAGCGAACGCGCCGACGTCTCGCGTCGCACCTTCTCGCGCTACTTCTCCGGCAAGGAGGACGCCGTGGTCGACGCGCTGCGCGCCGACTTCGCGCGGATCAACGCGGCGCTCGCCGGACGCCCCGCCGAGGAGAGTCCGCTCACGGCCTACCACCGGGCCCTGCGGAGCTGGCTCGACGACGAGCCGGCCGCCTGGCACCGCCTGCCCCGCACGGGTGACCTGCTGCGGCTGCTCCACGAGGAGCCGTCGCTGCTGCCCGCCTATCTGCGGGTCCAGGACGAGGCCGAGACCGAGTCGGTGGCGATCGTCGCGCGCCGGCTCGGCCTGGACGCCGAGAACGACCTGCGCCCCGCGCTCGCCGTCTCGCTGGCGGTCGGGGCGTTCGGCACCGCCGTACGGTTCTGGATCGCGCCCGGCGAGCGACGCGGGCTCCCGCAACTCATCGACGAGGCGTTCGCGGCGCTGGCCGCCGAGCCCGCGCCCCGCACCACGATCACTGGCACGACCTCCACCACGAAGACACCCACCACCACGTGAAACCAGGCACGACCATGAGCAACAGCACCCCCAACGACACCATCAGCACCGCCACCGTCAGCCCCGCCGCCGACGCGACCTCGCCCGCGACCGCGGAGTTCGCCGGGAAGACCGCCCTCGTCACCGGCGCCGCGTCCGGCATCGGCCTGGAGGTCGCGCGCCGGCTCGCCGAGGCGGGCGCCGCCGTCGTCGTCGCGGACTTCAACGAGCAGGGCGCGCAGGACGTCGCCCGGACGCTCACCGAGGCCGGCGGCCGGGCCGCCGCCGTCCGCGTCGACGTCACCGAACCCGAATCGGTGCGCCACGCCGTCGAGTTCACCGTCGCGACCTTCGGCGGCCTCCACCTGGCCGTCAACAACGCCGGCATCGCCGGTGCGTCCGCCCCGACCGGCGCGTACGCGGTCGAGGACTGGCAGCGCGTGATCGACACCAACCTCAACGGCGTCTTCTACTCCCTCCGGTACGAGCTGCCGCAGCTCCTCGCCGCGGGCGGCGGCGCGGTCGTCAACATGTCCTCGATCCTCGGCACCAACGGCTTCGCGGGTTCCGCCGCGTACTCCGCCGCCAAGCACGCGGTCGTCGGCCTGACCAAGACCGCCGCCGTCGAGTACGCGGCCCGCGGCGTGCGCGTCAACGCCGTCGCCCCCGGCTTCATCGACACCCCGCTGCTCAAGGGCGACGCGACGCAGCGCGACGCGCTGATCGCGCTCCACCCGCAGGGGCGTCTGGGCACCGCCGACGAGGTCGCCGAGCTCACGCTGTTCCTGCTGTCCGACCGCGCCTCGTTCATCAACGGCAGCTACCACCTGGTCGACGGCGGCTACGCGGCCCGCTGACCCTCTCCATCGACACGGCAAAGACAGCAACAGCAACAGGAACAGCAACAGGAACAGCAACAGAAGAGGCACCCCCGATGTCAGGACAACAACAACCCGTCGACCCGGCACGCGAACTCCCGGGCCTGCCCGCCCAGATGAAGGCCGTCCAGTACCGCGGGGCCGGCGCCGCCCCGGAAGTGATCACCGTCCCGCGCCCCGCGCCGGGCCCCGGCCAGGTGCTCCTGAAGGTCACCGCCGCCGGTGTCTGCCACTCCGACATCGCCGTGATGAGCCAACCGGACGAGGCCCTCGGCTTCCCGCTGCCGCTCACCCTCGGCCACGAGGGGGCCGGCACCGTCGCCGCGCTGGGCGAGGGCGTCACCGGACTCGCGCTCGGCGACTCCGTGGCCGTGTACGGGCCGTGGGGCTGCGGCGCCTGCCTGATGTGCGCGCAGGGCAAGGAGAACTACTGCACCCGCGCCGCCGGGCTCGGCATCCGCCCGCCCGGGCTCGGGGCGCCCGGCGCCATCGCCGAGTACCTGCTCGTGGACGATCCGCGCCACCTCGTACCGCTCGGCGGCCTCGACCCGGTGACCGCAGTGCCGCTGACCGACGCGGGCCTCACCCCGTACCACGCGATCCGCACGTCGCTGCCCAAACTGACCCCCGGCAGCACCGCCGTGGTCATCGGTACCGGTGGCCTCGGGCACGTCGCCATCCAGCTGCTCCGGGCGCTCACCCCGGCACGGGTGATCGCCCTCGACGTCACCGAGGAGAAGCTGCGCCTCGCCCGTGCGGTCGGCGCCCACGAGGCCGTCCTGTCCGACCCGGCGGCGGCGGACCGGGTCCGCGAACTGACCGGCGGGCTCGGCGCCCAGGCGGTGTTCGACTTCGTCGGGGCGCCGCCGACCGCGGCGACGGCGATCGGGTGCGCCGCGGTCGAGTCGGACGTCAGCATCGTCGGCATCGGGGGCGGGGCGGTCGCCGTCGGCTTCGGCACGACCCCGTACGACACCGCGGTCCGCTCCCCGTACTGGGGCAGCAGGGCCGAGCTGATCGAGGTCCTCGACCTGGCCAGGTCCGGGGTGCTCGACGTCCACGTGGAGACGTACGCGCTCGACGACGCGCCCCGCGCGTACGAGGACCTCCACGCGGGCCGCGTCCACGGCCGGGCGGTGATCCTGCCGAACGGCCGGTGACGCGGCCGCCCCCTTCCACGGTCCGCGTGATCCGGCCCGCGTACGGGGGAGCGCTGGTGTAGAGGCCCGGCCCCCGCGAACACGCCACGTTCGGGGCGCCGGGCCCCGACGTGACGCCGACGAGTTCCCACCGCCCGCCGCGGCCCCTGCGCGGCTGCGGTCCGCCGGAGTCCCCGAAGCACGCCATGGCGGCGGGCGTGCGACTGATCGTGCACAGCCTGGTGCGGTCCGCGTAGCCGGGCGCGCACGCGGAGCGGGCCAGCACCCATTGCCGGTCGACGGGGGACCCGCCGCAGGTCCCGTCGTACAGCCCCTGCTCTGGGGCCGACTCGGGGATCGTCGCCATGAAGGGGTAACTCCCGGTGGAGTCAAGGACGTTGACGATCGCACCGGCACTTCCGGTCATGAGGGTGGCGCAGACCGCGGCGGTGAGCCCCGCGGCCGCGGCGGCGCGCGCCGCCCGACGGCGCACCGGCGGGGAGCCGGACCCGGACTGTTCCTTCTGGCTGAACACGAACGCTTGCGTCTGCGCCGGGATCCGTACGTGTTCAGCATGCTCGGCCATGATTCACCGGGCCATGGAGCAAGCAGACGGAGACTCCCTGCGGGCCGTGGGACCGCCACGGATAGGGGTCCCCCCCCCCCGGGCGGACGTCCCTCACCGGCCGCGACCCGTCCCGCCTCGCCCACCTCCTCGCCCACCGACTCGACCCGTGCGCGGCCCTGAGCCGCCGCCGGCCACCGCCGCCCGGCGGGTGGCCGGTACGCCGCGGGAGCGGTAGACGACGTAGGGGCGGGCGAGATAGGCGACGGGCGCGGTGAAGGCGTGCACGAGGCGGCTGAACGGCCACAGGGCGAACAGCGTCATGCCGAGCACGGCGTGCACCTGGTAGGCGAGCGGCGCGCCGGCCATGGCCGTCACATCGGGATCGAGGGCGAACAGCGAGCGGAACCACACCGAGACGCCGAGCCGGTAGTCGTAGGAGTCCGGTCGCAGCGTGGTGGCGGTCGCGGTGAGACCGGCGAGGATCACACAGACCAGGACCGGATAGACGACGCGGTCGCTGCGGCTGGTCCCGGCGCGCACGGCAGGCACCCGCGCCCGCCGGTACAGCAGGATGGCCAGACCGGCCAGGGTGGCCAGGCCCGCCGTGCCGCCGACGAGCAGCGCGTTGGCGTGGTACAGCCACTCGTGGACGTGCACGCTCTCGGTGAGCGTCTCGGGCACCAGGAGCCCGATGACGTGCCCGGCCACCACGAAGAGGAGCCCGTAGTGGAACAGCGGGCCGCCGATGCTCAGCAGCCGGTGCTCGTGCAGCTGGCTGGAGCGGGTGGTGAAGCCGAAGCGGTCGTAGCGGTAGCGCCAGGCCGTGCCCATGATCAGGACGGCGAGGACGAGATAGGGCAGCACGCCCCACAGGGCGATGTGCAGGTGGTTCACCGGGAGGTCTCCTGGGCGTGCGGAGCGTCGGGAACGGTACGGAGCCGGGGGACGGGGAGCGTGACGAGCCCGACCGACTCCGCGGGCGGTCCGGTGCGGGCCAGCCGCTGGGCCGCTTCGCGGGTGGCCGGGCCGGGCCCCGGCAGGGTGTGGCAGACCGCCTCGACGACATCGGCGTACGGACTGCGGTGCGCCGCGAGACCGAAGCGGAGCAGTTCGAGGGCGGGCCGGTGCTCGGTGAGCAGCCGCGCCCCGGCGTCCGGGACGCGGGCGGCGAACTCCAGCATCAGGGGCAGGAAGTCGGGCAGCTCGTCCTCGGGCGCCTGCCAGCCGTTCTCGCGGTACAGGGCCTTGAGCCCGGCGAGCGCCGGGCCGCGCCTGCGGGTGTCGCCGTCGGTGTAGTACGTCAGATACAGACAGCGCCGGCGGCTGCGGTCGAAGGTGGCGACGTACCGGGCGGCGAGGGTGAGCGGGGCCGTCTCCTCGACCTGGGCGATGAAGCGCCGCAGGAGGCGGATGTCGGCGCCGGGCACCGGCTCCAGCGCCGTGCGTACGGCGCGCAGCCGGTCGGGCCATTCCAGGTCGGGGTAGCCGAGCAGCAGCGACGCGGCCTGGTGGACGACGGCGCGGTTCACCGGGCGCCGCCCTCGGTGCTCGGGAAGAGACCGTCGGGGCGGCCGCGGCCGTTCCAGTTCAGGAGGTTGACCCGGTCGCGCAGCGACGTCCCCGCGTGCTCCGGCTCCCGTCCCGGGGCCGGGGTGGCGTGGAAGGTGTCCGCGTCGTACATGCCGGGCCCGCCGTCGCCCTCCAGGCTGCAGCCGGCGTCCAGATCGTCCGCGGGGAGCTCGGCGGTGTAACTGGTGGGGATGACATAGCGCTCGTCGTACTTGGCGAGGGCGAGCAGCCGGTACATGCCCTCGATCTCGTCGGCGCTCATGCCGACGGCGCCGGCGATGGCGGGGTCCTGCTCCTCGCCGAGGTTGACGCGCCGCATGTGGGAGCGCATCGCGGCGAGCCGGCACAGCGCCGCCTCGACCGGGGCGGGATCGCCCGCGGTGAAGAGCTCGGCGAGGTAGGCGACGGGGATGCGCAGCGAGTCGATGGCCGCGAAGAGCTTGGCCGGGTCCTCGCCGTCGTGCCCGGTGGCGGTCAGGGACTCCACGACGGGCGACAGCGGCGGGACGTACCAGACCATCGGCATGGTGCGGTACTCCGGGTGCAGCGGGAGCGCCACCTTGTACGTGCTGATCAGGGCGTGCACGGGGGAGCGCCGGGCGGCGGTCACCCAGTCGTGCGGGATGCCGGCCGCCTCGGCGGCCCGCGCCACCTCCGGGTCGTCCGGATCGAGGAAGCAGTCCAACTGGGCCTGGTAGAGGTCCTGTTCGTTCTCCGTGGCGGCGGCCTCGCCGACCTTGTCCGCGTCGTAGAGGATCACGCCCAGATAGCGCAGCCGCCCCACGCAGGTCTCCGAGCACACCGTCGGCTGGCCCGCCTCGATGCGCGGGTAGCAGAACGTGCACTTCTCGGCCTTGCCCGACCGGTGGTTGAAGTAGACCTTCTTGTACGGGCAGCCGCTCACGCACATCCGCCAGCCGCGGCAGCGGTCCTGGTCGACGAGGACGATGCCGTCCTCGATCCGCTTGTACAGGGCGCCGGACGGACACACCGCGACGCACGACGGGTTGAGGCAGTGCTCGCAGATCCGCGGCAGATAGAACATGAACGCCTGCTCGTACTCCAGGCGCACCTGCTCGTTCATCTTCTTCAGCATCGGGTCGCCGGCGATGTGCTCGGGCCCGCCGCCCAGGTCGTCGTCCCAGTTGGGCCCCCAGGTCACCGCGGTGGGCTCGCCGTCGACCTGGGAGCGGGGCCGCGCGGTGGGCACGTCGTCGCCGAGCGGCGCGGAGATGAGGGTCTCGTAGTCGTACGTCCAGGGCTCGTAGTAGTCCTGGAGCGAGGGCAGTTCGGGGTTGGCGAACAGCCGCGCAAGACGGCGGGCGCGGCCTCCGCTGCGCGGCACCAGACGGCCGTTCTTGAGCTGCCAGCCGCCGCGCCACTTGTCCTGGTCCTCGTAGCCGCGGGGGTAGCCCTGGCCGGGCCGGGTCTCGACGTTGTTGAACCACACGTACTCGGTGCCCGACCGGTTGGTCCAGGTCTGTTTGCAGGTCACCGAACAGGTGTGACAGCCGATGCACTTGTCGAGGTTCATCACCATCGCCACTTGCGCCATCACGCGCCCGATCGGGGCTCCGTCGCGGGGCATCAGTACTGGACCTCCTGGGTGCGGCGCCGGATGACGGTGACCGCGTCGCGCTGGTTGCCGGTGGGGCCGTAGTAGTTGGGGGCGAAGCTGAGCTGGGCGTGGCCGCCGATCAGATGGGTCGGCTTGATCAGGAGCTTGGTCAGGGCGTTGTGCACGCCGCCGCGCCGGCCGGTCGCCTCGGACTTCGGCACGTTCACCAGGCGTTCCTGGACGTGGTACATGAACACCGTGCCGGGCGGCATGCGGTGCGACACGACGGCGCGGGCCACGACCACGCCGTTGGCGTTCTGCGCCTCGATCCAGTCGTTGTCCGCGACGCCGATCGCCTCGGCGTCGGCCACGCCGATCCAGATGACCGGGCCGCCCCGGGCCAGCGTCTGCATCAGGAGGTTCTCCTGGTACTCGGAGTGGATCGACCACTTCGAGTGCGGCGTCAGATAGCGCACCGTCACCGAACGCCCGCCCGCCGCGTCGCCCTTCGGCTGCTCACCGAGCTCCGCGAGATCCAACGGCGGCCGGTAGACGGGGAGTTGTTCGCCGTACTCGGCGATCCACGGATGGTCGAGATAGAAGTGCTGACGTCCGGTCAGGGTGTGCCAGGGCTTGAAGTGCTCGGTGTTGATGGTGAACGGGGCGTAGCGGCGCTCCGGGCCTTCCTTGCCCGACCACTCGAAGCTCGCGCCGACCTGCACCGGCCGCGCCTGGGTGTCGGAGAACGTGACGCGCCGCTCGGCCACCGACGCCGCGAGCTCGCCGAGCCCGGTGTCGGCGCCGCACCGCTCGGCGAGCCGCTCGAACCCCTCGGCGGCGAGCCGGCCGTTGGTGGTGCCGGACAGCGCGAGGATCGCCTCGCACATCTTGACGTCCGTGTCGAGCAGCGGGCGGCCGCGCACCGGTTCGCGGACGGCCGTGCCGCAGCGGGCCGCCAGCCAGTCGATCTCCTGCTGCGGCTGCACGGTCACACCCTTGACCGTGATGCCCTCATCGCCGGTGAGCGGCCCGAGGGCGGCGATCTTGTCGCCGATGGCGGTGTAGTCCCGCTCCACCAGGGTGAACTGCGGTCCGGTGGGGCCGTCGGGCGGCGCCTCGCCGGGCGTGTCGTGCTGCAGCGGGGTGGCGATGAGGTCGTGGGCCACGTCGAGGCGGCCCCGCGCGAGCTTGCTGACCTCGGCGGCAAGGCCGTGGAAGATCTCGAAGTCGGTGCGGGCCTGCCAGGGCGGATCGATCGCGGGGGAGAAGGCGTGCACGTAGGGGTGCATGTCCGTGCTGGACAGGTCGTGCTTCTCGTACCAGGTCGCCGCGGGCAGCACCAGGTCGGCGAAGAGGCCGGTGGACGTCATGCGGAAGTCGAGCGAGGTCAGCAGGTCGATCTTTCCGCGCGGCGCCTCGTCCCGCCAGGTCACCTCGCGCGGCCGCTGGTCGGGGGCGGCCTCCTCGGCGCTCGCGTTGTCGGAGGCGCCCAGCAGGTGCCGCAGGAAGAACTCGTTGCCCTTGGCGGACGAGCCGATCAGATTGGCGCGCCAAACGGTGAGCACCCGCGGCCAGTTGGCCGGATCGTCGGGGTCCTCGCAGGCGTACGACAGGTTCCCCGCGTCGCGTTCGGCGGCCACCCAGCCGACCGGGTCGGCGCCGCTCTCGTGCACGCGCCGCCCGAGGTCCAGCGGGTTGGCGCCGAACGTCGGGGAGGAGGGCATCCAGCCCTGGCGCACCGAACGGGACACCAGGTCGGCGGTGTGCAGACCCGCCAGGCCGCCGGGTGCGGTGGGCGCGGCGAGGGTGTCCGCGGTGAACTTCTCGTAGCGCCACTGGTCGGTGTGCAGATACCAGTACGGGGTCCCGGCCATCTGCCGCGAGGGGCGCACCCAGTCCGACGCGGTGGCCAGCTGCTGCCAGCCCGCGTACGGGCGTACCTTCTCCTGCCCCACGTAGTGCGCCCAGCCGCCGCCGTTGACGCCCTGGCACCCGGTGAGCAGCAGCAGGGAGAGGAACGACCGGTAGATGGTGTCCGAGTGGAACCAGTGGTTGGTGCCCGCCCCCATCACGATCATGCAGCGGCCCCGGGTCTGCTCCGCGGTCCGGGCGAACTCCCGCGCCGCCCGCACCACGGCCTGCGCGGAGACCGAGGTGACCGCCTCCTGCCAGGCGGGGGTGCAGGGCGTGCCTGCGTCGTCGTACGAGACCACCGCCTGCGTGCCCAACCCCTCGCGCGCCACGCTGTACTGAGCGAGCATCAGGTCGAAGACGGTGGTCACGAGGCGCCCGTCGACGCGCAGCGCCGGGACCGTGCGCCGGCTCGTCGCGCCCTCCTCGTCGAAGCGGGGAAGCACCACCTCGACGGCCTCCGCGCCCGCGTGGCCGTGCAGCGTCAACAGGGGGTCGATGTCCCCGAGGTCGAGGTTCCAGCGCCCCTCGCCGACCTTGCCCCAGCGGTCGCCGAGGGTGCCGTTCGGGACGGTCGGCCGGTCGGCGGTCGCGTCGTAGAGGACGGGCATCCAGCGCCGCGACTCGGCCGCGGACTCCTTGGCCAGGTCGAGGTCGCGCGCGGTGACGAAGGCGCCGGGCGCGTGGTCGCCCGCGCCGCGCTCGTCGAGCCCCACGAGGAAGGGCAGATCGGTGAAGCGCTTGACGTAGTCGGTGAAGTACGGCACCTGCCGGTCCACGAAGCACTCCCGCAGGATCACGTGCCCCATGGCCATCGCGAGCGCGCCGTCGGTGCCCGGATGCGGGTGCAGCCACTCGTCGGCGAACTTCGTGGCGTCCGCGTAGTCCGGCGAGACCACGACGACCTTCTGGCCGCGATAGCGCGCCTCGGCCATCCAGTGCGCGTCCGGCGTCCGCGTCACCGGCACGTTGGAACCCCACAGCATCAGATACGCGGCGTCCCACCAGTCGCCCGACTCCGGCACGTCGGTCTGGTCGCCGAAGACCTGCGGCGAGGCGATCGGGAGGTCCGCGTACCAGTCGTAGAACGACAGCATCGGGGCGCCGATCAGGGAGTGGAAGCGCGCCCCGACCGCGTGCGAGGCCATCGACATCGCGGGGATCGGCGAGAAGCCGGCGATGCGGTCGGGGCCGTACTCCTTGAGGGTGTGGACATGCGCGGCGGCCGCGATCTCCAGCGCCTCGTCCCAGCCGATGCGGACCAGACCGCCCTTGCCGCGCGCCGACTGGTAGCGGCGCCGCTTCTCCGGATCGCCGGTGATCTCCGCCCAGGCCGCCACGGGGTCGCCGGCCAGACGGCGCTTGGCGTCGCGGAACATCTCCACGAGGACGCCGCGCGCGTGCGGGTAGCGCACCCGGGTGGGCGAGTACGTGTACCAGGAGAACGAGGCCCCGCGCGGGCAGCCGCGCGGCTCGTAGTCCGGCCGGTCGGCGCCCGCCGAGGGGTAGTCGGTCGCCTGCGTCTCCCAGGTGATGAGCCCGTCCTTGACGTACACCTGCCAGGAACACGAGCCGGTGCAGTTCACCCCGTGGGTGGAACGGACCACCTTGTCGTGCGCCCAGCGTTCGCGGTATGGCTCGTCGTTGACGCGCTGGTCCGTGCGGAACACCGCCCGGTTCTCGGGCGTGGTCGGCGCCCGCTGCATCAACTGCCCGGCGGCAAAAAGGCGTTCGGCGGCATCTGCCGCGATCCGCTCCGCCTTCGCCCTGCCACGTCCCATGCCACGGACTCCCCTCGGGGACTGGCCTGCCGGAACGGTCACCTCCGGCACGCATCTCTCGACGAACGTGGATCAGACTCCTCCGCTCGCCGCCGTGATGTGGATCTCAATCCGGCCAGTTGGTTGTACCTAGAAGTTATTTTCCTTCCTCTTGACATTGGAGCTTGTGTCTGGTGGGCGAACCGGTCAGGTTCCTTTACCCCGGAGGCCGTGTCCCCCTCCCGTCAACCCGTCAAGGGGAGGACTCGATGCCCCACGCCGCGGCCCGGGCGGCGGCCGCCGCGCGGTTGGGCAGGTCGAGCTTGGCGAGGATGTGCTCGATGTGGGTCCCCACGGTGCGCGGCGTGACGTACAGGCGCTGCGCGATCTCCCGGTTGGTGCGGCCTGTGGTCAGCTCGGCGAGGACCTGGAGCTCCCGCGGCGAGAGCCCGCCGGGGGGGGGGGGGGGGGGGCGGCCCCCCCCCCCGCCGGGCGGGGGGGGCGGCGCGGGGGGGGGGCAACGGTTTGCAGGGTTTAAAACCCGCCCGCCCGGTCGGGTTTTCGCCCGGGC
>NZ_JBIAII010000014.1:123858-199514 GCF_042871345.1 Streptomyces sp. NPDC005863
GGGGCGCGGGCCGCGCCCGGGGGGGGGGCCCGGGGGCGCGGCCCCGGCGGGGGGGGGGGGGGGGGGCGGCGGCGCACGGCCCGGCCGTCCGGGGGGCGAGGGTCGCGGCGAGGGACTCGGTGAGCAGGGTGACCACCGCGCGCGCCGGGTCGGGTGTGCGCCGGGGCCGCCTGGTGCTGACGTTCAGCATGCCCAGGTACCGGCCGTCCGCGGCGAACAGGCACTGGGCCACCCCGCCCTCGACTGCCCGCGCGGAGCGCGCCCGACCGTATCGCGCACCGCCCCCGCCACCTCCGCGATCGACGCCACGGCGGGGTGGCCGAGGTCGACGGAGAGCGGCGGCGACGCCATCCCGTAGGCGCATCCGTGCAGATGGGAGTCGTTGATGCCGGGAAGGAGCGTCGCGCCCCGCAGGTCGACGACGCGGGTGCCGGGCCCGATGAGCGGCGCGACGTCCTCCTGCACGCCGACGGCGACGATGACCCCGCCGGTCACCGCCAGGGCCGAGGTGACGGAGAACTCCGCGTCGACGGTGACCACCTGGCCGCCGACGAACACCAGATCCGCATACGTGTCCACAGAAGGGTCCTTTCGAAAACCGGGCGGGCCGGGCACGGCGCGGCCGCCCGCGGAACGATCTCCCGAGGACTATGTCGACGTACCCGGCCCCCGCACATCGGTCATCCCACCGATACGGCCGCGCTCCTGGGGGCGGGCCCCGGGGACGGGCACGTCAGCTGTCGTCCTTGATCTTCTTCATCGTGAGGTGCGACTCCAGGCGCAGGACGGCGGGCAGACCGCTGAGCTTGTCGGTGAGGAACGCCTCGTAGGTGGCGTGGTCGGAGACGGCGACGCGCAGGAAGTAGTCGGGGCGCCCGTACATCCGCCGGAACTCGATGACCTCCTCGTACGAGGACACCGTCTTCTCGAACGCGGTGACCGTCTTGCGGTCCTGCGCGTAGATCTCCACGTCGATGAGGACCTCCAACTCGCGGCCCAGCGCCACCGGGTCGACGACGGCCCGGTATCCGGCGATCACCCCCGCCTCCTCCAGGCGCTTGATCCTGCGCAGACACGGGGGAGGGGTCAGCCCCACCCGCTTGGCCAACTCGACGTTCGACAACCGCCCGTCACGACGGAGGTGAAACAAAATTTCGTGGTCCGTGGCATCGAGGCTGACTTCATTGCTCATACAGAGATCATAAGGTCACTATCGGCAACCAAATGAGGCGGCTTCTTTAATAAAATGTCGGCATGCGAATAAGCACCACCGCTGCCGCCGTCGAGGCCGCACCCACCCGATGTGAACCCCGGACGGCGGGCGAGGCCCGCGCCGCCCTCGGCGACTGCGCGTCGGTGGGCCTCGGCATGCTCCCGCTCGGCCTCGCTTTCGGCGCACTCGTCATCCAGTCCGGGCTCGACTGGTGGTGGGCGGCGCTGTCGTCCGCGCTCATCTACGGCGGCTCGTTCGAGTTCCTGCTGATCGGCATGGTCGCCGCCTGCGCGCCGCTGACCTCCGTCGCCGTGGCCGCCTTCCTCGTGAACGCCCGGCACATCTTCTACGCCCTGTCCTTCCCGCTCCACCGGGTCCAGGGGCGGTTCGCCAAGACGTACAGCACCTTCGCGCTCACCGACGAGGCGTACGCGCTGACCGCGTCCGAGCAGGCCAGGAGCCGGTCCGGCCGGCGCATCGTGTGGATGCAGTTCTTCATGCACCTGTACTGGGCGGGCAGCGCCACCGCGGGAGCGCTGCTCGGCTCCCTGATCCCGGACGGCGTCACCGGCCTGGACTTCGCCCTGACCGCCCTGTTCACCGTCCTCGCCCTGGACGCCGTGCGCGACCTGCGCGGCGACCTCCCCACGCCGCTCCTCGCGCTCGGCAGCGCCCTGGCCGCCCGGCTCCTCTTCCCCGGCGAGATGCTCCTGGCCGCCTTCGCCCTGTTCGCCGCGGGACTCCTGGCCCGCCACCGCACCACCGCCAAGAGGCCCGCCCATGTCTGACACCGGCTACGCCGTCGCCGCCGTCCTCGTCGCCGCCGCCGTCACCTGGGCCCTGCGCGCACTGCCGTTCGCCGCCCTCGCCCCGCTGCGCTCAAGCCCCACCGTGCGGTACCTCAGCACCCGCATGCCCGCGGGCGTCATGGTGATCCTGGTCGTCTACTGCCTGCGCGACACCCCCCTCACCCAGCCGCGCGCCATGGCTCCGGTCGCGGCCCTCGCGGTCACCGCAGGACTGCATCTGTGGCGCAGGAACGCCCTGTTGAGCATCCTCGCCGGCACGACCGTGCACGTCGTCCTGGCCAGCACCGTCTTCACGCACTGACGTCCGGCTTGATTCACTGACACCCGAGTCACACCGTTCCACCGGAGGTACGCACCCCTTGAACACCGGCAGCTATTTCCAGCCCATCGACGAGCACCGCTACAAGCCCACCGCGCACGCGAGCGGCGCCTGGAGCACCGACGAGCAGCACTTCAGCCCGCTCGGCGGCCTCCTCGTGCACGCCATCGAGCGCGACCGCGCCGCGCGGCCGGACACCGGCCTGCTGCTCTCCCGGATCAGCTTCGACATCCTCGGCCGGCTCGCCCTCGACGAGTGCGAGATCCGGGTGGAGACCGTCCGGCCCGGCCGCACCATCGAACTCGTCGAGGCCGTCGCCCTCATCGCCAGCCGGCCCGTCGTACGCGCCCGCGCCTGGCTGCTCGCCGCCGGCGACACCACCGCCGTGGCCGGCGGCGGCGCGGACCCGCTGCCCGCGCCCGAGACGCTCGCGCCGTGGGCGATGGACGACGTCTGGCCCGGCGGGTACGTCGCGTCCGTGGACGTCCGGCCGGTGGGAGCGCCGCAACCGGGCCGTACGACGGCGTGGATCTCCACCCCGCTCGACCTGGTCGCCGGGGAGCAGGCGGGCCCGCTCGCCTCCTACGTCGCACTCGTCGACACCGCGAACGGCATCGCCGTACGACAGCCGCCGACCGCCTGGATGTTCCCCAACGTCGACCTCACCCTCCACCTGCACCGGCAGCCCACGGGCCGGTGGACGGGACTCGACACCACCGTCACCTTCGGCCCCACCGGCCAGGGCATCACCAGCACCGTCCTGCACGACGTGACGGGGCAGGTGGGATACGCCCAGCAGATACTCACCGTCCGCCCCGCGGCACCGGCAGGCCCCTGACCGTCACTCGTCGGCGGTGTCCTGGAGGACGTCGCAGGTGTTCTGGAACTCCTCCATCAGACGGGTGGCCTCGACGACGAGGACGCCGTACGGGCGGGAGGCGTTGGCCAGCGGCAGGTCCTGGTCGCGCGCCGCGGTCAGCACCTTCTGCAGGGCCTCCTGGGCGGTGTTGGCCAGGCCGCACATCTGCTCCGCCTGTTCGGAGAGGGTGTCGCTGTCGATCTCCGCGACGACGTGGGCGATGTCGCGCAGCGTGCCGGCGAAGTCGGCGTAGGCCTCCAGGACGGGGGCGTACGAGTAGGTGTCCTCGGTGTCCTGCCAGCGGCTGAGGCTCCGGGTGAGCGAGGCCAGCTGGTAGACCGCGCGCTCCAGGGCCTCCAGGGACTGGCGGTAGCGGCTGAAGGTGAGATAGCCGCGGTGCTTGGGCAGCAGCCGGCGCGGGTTGAAGGGCAGGCTGCTCTCCGCCGCGTCCAGGCCGGCGCGGGCCTGCCCGACGGCGGACTGGGCGCGTGCCCCCGCCGCACGCCACTGCTCGGCGCGCTCGGCGTCGATGTCGCCGCTGCCCAGGCCGTCGGCCATGTCGTCGAGGAGGGACTCCATCTCGGCGGCGAGCTTGTGCAGGCCCTGTTCGGCGCTGCGGTAGCGCAGCGGGGGAGCGATGCACAGGTTGACGATCAGGCCGATGCCGCAGCCGATGCCGACGAGCAGGATGATCTGCCCGAGTTGCAGGGCCCGGTCGCCGTTGGTCGTGGCCGCCGCGTAGGTGGAGAAGGCGAAGAACGCCGCCGTGCCGATCTGCGACCGCTGTTCGCCGAGCGCCGACCACTGGCCGAGCGCCAGCGCGATGGCGGCGACCACGACGAAGGCGAACAGGTCGGGGCCCGCCGTGAAGCCGATCGCCGCCTGCACCGCCACCCCGAGGACGACCGCGGCGATGTAGCGCAGCGTCTGATACACCGAGCGGTGGATCGTGACGTTCATCGTCAGGACCGCGGAGAACGGCGCGAACGCGGGCGACTTCGCGTGCAGGAGATCCTGCGCGATCCACCACGCCAGCGTCGCGGCCAGCACGCTCTTTGCCACCAGAAGAACCGTGTTGCGTTCGTGCCCGGACGAACCCCACGCCCGCGCCAGCCACGTCCACCCGCTCCGTACCCGATTCACCACGCGCTCCGACTGCCCTCTCCGTGCCCGGCCCCGCGAGTCGTGGCCGGAGCACGACAGGTAACCACAACAAACACGTTGAAACAGGGAGGAAGCAGCTCTGTGCGGCCGGGGCGTCCGCGCGGGTCCGTGCGCGGGCATGAAGCTGCCCCCGTACCGCTCGGCACGGGGGCAGCGCTCAGTTTCTGCGGGGCGGGTGGGTCACTCGGTGGTCAGCAGGCCGGCACGGAGCTTGCCCACCATGCGGGAGATGAGCCGCGAGACGTGCATCTGCGAGCAGCCGAGGACATCGGCGATCTGCTGCTGGGTCTGCTCCTCGACGAAGCGGAGGTGGATCAGCATGCGGTCCCGCTCGTCGAGCTCCGCGATGAGCGGGGCGAGGGAGTGGAAGTTCTCGACGAGTTCGAAGGACTCCTCGTCGATGCCGATGAAGTCGGCCAGCATCGTGTCGGACTCGTCGTCCGCGCTGTTGACCGCGGCGTCCAGCGAGACGGCGTTGTAGCCGTTGGACGCCTTCATCGCCTCCGTGACCTCGGCCGGCTCCAGCTGCATGAGCTCCGCGAGCTCGGCCGTGGACGGCATGCGGCCCAGGCGGGTGCGCAGCTCCTCGGTGGCCTTGGAGAGCTCGATACGGGCTTCCTGCAGCCGGCGCGGCACATGGACGGCCCAGGAGGTGTCGCGGAAGAACCGCTTGATCTCACCGGTGATGTACGGGACGGCGAACGACGTGAACTCGACCTCGCGGGTCAGTTCGAACCGGTCGATCGCCTTGATCAGGCCGATGGTGCCGACCTGGACTATGTCCTCCATCTCCTGCTGGCCCCGGTGCTTGAACCGGGAGGCCGCGTACTGCACGAGTGAGAGGTTCATCTCGATCAAGCAGTTGCGAACGTACTGATACTCGTGCGTGCCTTCCTCGAGGTGGGTCAGGCGGTCGAACAACCGCTTGCCGACCTCTCGCGCGTCCTTGGGCGCGATGGAGGAGGGGTCCGTGTACGCGCGCTCGACGAGATCTTCCCCGGCCCTGGTGGTCTGGGCCTGTTCCCGCGCCGTCACGGTGATCATTGAGTCCCGCCCTTTCGATTCGAGCTTGGCTGATGTTCCCCGTTGGGCGCCGGTTACCCGCGAAACAGTCGACTACACCCGCCGATTTCGGATGCGATCCGCCATGTTTGCCGGGCGGTTGAGTGGCCACACGAACGAACAGCACATGATGTCGATGCCAAGGAGCGTGAGCGGACCATGAGCGCCAACGAGAAGGCGAAGGCCAAGGGCGAGCAGGCCAGCGGCGCCGCAGCAGAGGCGGCCGGCCGGGCCGTGGGCAACGAAAGTCTCACCGCCAAGGGCCGTGCGCAGCAGATGAAGGGCGACGCGCGGCAGGCGAAGGAGAAGACCAAGGACATCGGCAAGCACTGAGCGCGAGACCGCGAGAACGCTAGAACGCGAGACGCCGTTGGGGCGGCCCCTGTCCAGGGGCCGCCCCAACGGCGTTGCCGGGTACGGACGGGCGGTCTGCGGGGCGTCACGAAGAAGGTCGGACACCTGCGGCGGGCTCGGTGGCGAAGCGGCTCATCGCCTCGATGTTCGCCTCGGGGGTCAGGGGCCGCCCTTCGGACAGCGAGTCGCGCAGCTCCCGGAAGTACTGGACGTACAGGTCCGGCGTGAACGTGCTGAGCATCACGGCCGGTTGATCCGTCACGTTGGCGAACGTGTGCGGGGCGCCGGCCGGGACCATCACGAGTGTGCCCGGTGAGGCGTCGTGATCCGTTTCGCCGACGGTGAACCGCACTGTACCGGCGATGACGTAGAAGCCCTCGTCGTGCTGGGCGTGCCGGTGTTGGGGCGGCCCCGACGTGTGCGGCGCGATCACGGACTCGGCCATTCCCAGCCGGTGCCCGGTGTTGCTGCCGTCCTCCAGGACGCGCATGAGGGTGGTGCCGAGCACGATCCTCTCGCCGTCGTCAGGCCCGACGACGGACACGGCGGGGTCGGCGGGCGGCGCTGCGTCGGTCTTGGTGGCTCCATCGGCCGTGGTGCTGACTTCGTCGCTCATGTCCTTGATTCCAGCGCGGGTGCCGGGCCCCCGTCCAAGACCTCTTCCGTGCCCTCGATACCGCATCGGTATCGTGGCGGCATGGAGCTCCGTGTGCTGCAGTACTTCGTGGCGGTCGCCGAGGAACTGCACTTCGGCAGAGCGGCCACCCGGCTGCACATGAGCCAGCCGCCGCTGAGCCGGGCGATCAAGCGGCTGGAGGCCGAGCTCGGCGCCACGCTCTTCGACCGCTCCTCCGCCGGCGTCGCGCTCACCGCTGTGGGCGCCGTCCTGCTGGACGAGGCGCGCGACCTGCTCGACCGCGCCGACCGGGCCCGGGTACGGGTGAGCGCCGCGGCCGGTACCGCGACCCTCACCGTCGGCCTGCTCGCCGGGGGCGCCGACCGGCACGCGGCCCGGCTGGCCGACGCCTATCGCCGGCGGCACCCGGACGTGGAGGTGCGGATCCGCGAGACCGACCTGACCGACCCCACCTGCGGTCTGCACGCGGGGTCGGTCGACGTCTCGCTGACCCGGGGGCCGTTCGACGAGACCGGCCTGACCGTGCGCGAACTGCGCGCCGACCCGGTGGGGGCGCTGCTGCGCGCCGACGACCCGCTGGCGGGCCGCGCCACCCTGACGCTGGCCGACGTGGCCGACCGCCGCTGGTTCGTGTTCCCGGAGGGCACCGACCCCCGTTGGCAGTCGTACTGGAACGGCGGACAGCCTCGTACGGGTCCGGTGGTGCGGGCGGTGCAGGAGTGCCGGGAGGCGGTCCGGTGGAACGGCACGGTCGGCATGACGCTCCTGGACGACGAGCCGGCACAGGGGCTCACGGTGGTGCCGCTGACCGACATGGAGCCGAGCCGCGCGGTGGTGGCGTGGAGCGCGGCCGACACCAACCCCCTGGTCCGCTCGTTCGTCCGCACGGCGATCACGACGTACCGAACCTGAAGATCCCGCCCGCGGCCCTCGACGGCTCCGCGGCCGTTGGCACGATGGGTGCCCATGACTGACCGAGAAAGCCCCGCCGCTCAGGCGCTCCGCCTGGTCACCACCCTCTTTCCGCACGCCGTGGGCGCCACGCTCGGCGGCTCGGCGGCCCAGGGGCGCGCCACGCCGACGAGCGACCTCGACGTGGCCGTACTCCTGCCGGACACGGACACGAGCCGACGGGAAGTGATCCGCCACGAAGGCCGGTTGGTGGAACTGTTCCTCAACACCGTCGCGGACATCCCGGAGTTCTTCGCCTGGGACCGCGCCCGCCGCCGCGGCACCGTACTGTTCGTCTACGACCAGGGGCTGACCCTGATGGACCCGCACGGTCACCTCGCCCGTACCCGCGAACAGGCCAGGGCCGTGCTCGCCGCCGGACCGCCCCCGCTGCTCCCCGCGGAACGGGAGCGGGGCCGTTACAGCCTCACCTGCTACCTGGACGACCTGGTGGACACCCCGCCGGATGAGCCGTACGAACAGCTCGTCCTCGCCGACTTCACCCTGCGTGAGGCCGCGCACCTGCTCACCGCTCACCACCGCGCCTGGACCGGCATCGGCAAGTGGCTGCCCCGGCGGCTCCTCGCCGCGGACCCGGTGCGCGGCCGGGCCCTGCTGGACGGTCACCAGGCCGTCGCCGCGCACGCCGACCCCGCACCGCTGGCCGCCGCGGCCGGGCAGGTGCTCGATCTGTACGGGGGACCGCTGCGCGAGGGATACGCCCAGCCCTGGCGCCCCTGACCTGCGCGCATCGGAAGAAGCGCCGCCCCGTGTGACGCGAGGGACGTGGGGGTACCCGCTGCCTGCGAGCGCGCGGCCGCCGTTCACCCATCGGGTCCGCCCGGTGTGTGGCGCGCCGCGCAGTACGTGAACCTGTGAAAGGGATTACGTGAACCTGTGAAAGGGATCCCCACGGACCCATATGGCCCCACGGACCCATATGAAGGAGCGCCACGCGCGATGACCGTCTACGGATACTTCCTGTCGTGCGAGGAGTTCGGCCCCGCCGAGCTGCTCGCACAGGCCAGGGCGGCCGAGCAGGCCGGGTTCGAGATGCTCGCCATCTCCGACCACTACCACCCCTGGAACGACGAGCAGGGCCAGAGCCCCTTCGTGTGGTCGATGATCGGCGCGCTCTCGCAGGCCTGCTCGCTGCCGGTGACGACGCTGGTCACCTGCCCCACCATCCGTATGCACCCCGCGGTCAACGCGCAGGCCGCGGCGACCTCCGCCGTGCTGACCCAGGGCCGGTTCCGGTTCGGCGTGGGCACCGGCGAGGCGCTCAACGAACACGTGCTGGGCGACCGCTGGCCCGACGCCGAGGTGCGGATGGAGATGCTGGAGGAGGCCGTCCAGGTCATCCGGCAGCTCTTCACGGGCGAACAGGTCACCCACCGCGGCCGCCACTACACCGTGGAGAACGCCCGGCTCTACACCGTCCCGGACGAGCCGGTACCGATCCACGTCTCCGGCTTCGGCCCACGGGCCGCCGCACTGGCCGGCCGGATCGGGGACGGCTTCGTGACGATGACGCCCGACAGCGACCTGGTGGAACAGTTCCGCAGGGCGGGCGGCGGGGGCAAGCCGGTGATCGGAGGGCTCAAGGTGTGCTGGGGCCCCGACCGTGAGCAGGCCGTCGACACGGCGCACCGGCTGTGGCCGACCGACCATCTGCCGGGAGAGCTGGGACAGCTCCTGCCGACACCGAAACACTTCGAGCAGGCGAGCGAGCTGGTCACACGGGACATGATCAGCTCCGCCGTGACCTGCGGCGACGACGTGGAGGAGCATGTGAAAGCGGTACGCGCCTACGCCGAGGCGGGATTCGACGAGGTGTACGTCAACCAGATCGGACCCGACCAGCAGGGCTTCTTCGACTTCTACCGGACCAGCGTCCTGCCCCGGCTCCGGAGCGGCTCGTGAGCGCCCGGCGCGCCGGCCGCGCGGCGCTCTTCGACGTCGACGGGACGCTCGTCGACACCAATCACCTGCACGTGACGACCTGGTGGGAGGCGTTCCGCCAGGCCGGCCACCGGGTCTCCACGCACGCCATCCACCGGTCCATCGGCCTCGGCTCGACCGACCTCATCGAGCACCTGCTCGGCGAGGACAGGGACACGGACCAGGACGAGCAGATCAGCTCCGCCCACAAGGCGCTGTACGGCGCCTACTCCGATCGTCTGGCGCCCCTCGACGGCGCGCACGACCTGCTGCACGCGCTGGCGGGCCGGGGCTGGCGCACCGTCCTCGCCACCTCCGCGGGCGGCCGGGAGCTCGACGCGCTGCGCCGCGCGATCGACGCGGACGAGGTGATCGTGGGGACGGCGAGCGCGGACGACGTGGCCGACGGCAAACCGGCACCCGACCCGGTCCACCGGGCGCTGGAGCTGGCCGAGGTGGCCGCCGACGACGCGGTGTTCGTCGGGGACACGGTCTGGGACATGCAGGCCGCGGTGCGCGCCGGGGTCCGTCCCGTGGCGCTGCTGTCCGGCGGCATCCCGCGGGCCGAGCTGACGGAGGCGGGCGCGGAGGCGGTCTACCGGGACCCGGCCGACCTGCTCGCACGGCTCGACGACAGCGTCTTCGCCCGGCTGGAGGAGCGCTGAGCGAGGGGCGGACCACGCCCGGGACGACCACGGACACCACCGGCACGAAGGAGACGGCCGCATGAGCCCCACCCAGGAGCTGCGGGTCGGCCGACGCACGGTCGAGATGAAGCGGGCCGACAAGGAGCTGTTCCCCGGGGACGGCATCACCAAGGCCGACCTCGCCGAGTACTACCGGCGCGTGGCACCGCGCATGCTGCCCGAGCTGCGCGGCAGGCCGCTGATGCTGGAGCGGATGCCGGACGGGATCGACGGGAGCCGCTTCTACCAGAAGGAGATCTCCGACTACTTCCCCGACTGGATCCACCGCGCGTCGGTGGCCAAGGAGGACGGCGAGGTCACGCACGTGCTGTGCGACGACACGGCGACCCTGGTGTATCTCGCGAGCCAGGCCTGCATCACCCCGCACCGCTGGCTGAGCCGCGCGGACCGGCCGCGCCGTCCCGACCGCCTGGTGTTCGACCTCGACCCGTCCGGCGACGACTTCGAGGGGGTACGGAGCGCTGCCCACCGCCTGCGCACGCTGCTCGACGAGCTGGAGCTGGCCTCGGGCCTGATGACCACCGGCTCACGCGGCCTGCACGTCGTCGTACCGCTGAACCGGCGCGACGACGTCGACGACGTCCTCGCCTTCGCCCGTGCCGCCGCGGACGTGCTGGCGTCCCGGTACCCGAAGGAGCTGACGACCGAGCCGCGCAAGGACGCCCGCAAGGGACGCCTTTACCTGGACGTCGCGCGCAACGGATACGCCCAGACCGCGGTCGCCCCGTTCGCCGTACGGACCAAGCCCGGCGCCCCCGTCGCCGTACCGCTGGCCTGGGACGAGCTGGACGCGCCGGAGCTGACGGCCCGCCGCTGGACGGTGACCGACCTCGGCGACCGGCTCGACACCGACCCCTGGTCGGGGCTCGCCCGCCGGGCGCGCGGGGTGGGCCCGGCGTCCCGGAGGCTGGAGCGCCTGGCGGCGTGAACGGAGTGACCATAGAGGCATGAGCGAAAACGGCATGAGCGAGAAAGGCGCGAGCGAGAGCGCGGTCATCGTCATCGACATGATCAACACGTACGAACACGAGGACGCGGACGTGCTCCTGCCCGCCGTCCGCGAGATCGTGTCGCCCATGGTCGGGCTGCTGAAACGGGCCAGGGCCGCGGAGATCCCGGTGATCTACGCCAACGACAACTTCGGCGAGTGGCGCTCGCACCACGGGGAGCTCGTCGACACCGCGCTGTCGGGCCCGCACGCCGACCTGATCGAGCCGATCCGGCCCGACGGCGACTCCCTGTTCGTGGTCAAGGCGCGGCACTCGATCTTCTACGAGACGCCCCTGTCGTACCTCCTGTCCCAGCTGGGCGTGCGGCGCGTGATCCTGTGCGGCCAGGTCACCGAGCAGTGCGTGCTCTACTCGGCGCTGGACGCCCACATCCGGCATCTGGACGTGGTCGTCGCCGAGGACGCCGTCGCGTCCATCGACGCCGAACTGGCGGACGCGGCACTGCGGATGATGCGGCGCAACATGGACGCGGAGGTCGCGGCCGTGGAGCACATCGAGTGGTGAGAGCCTGAATTCGCGTGGTGAGAGCCTGAGCGCGGGTCGCCTCGGGCCTCAGGACGTGGCCTTGTGCCGCCGTCCGTCGCGCAGGGCGTCGACGAGCTCGTCCCGGTTCATGCCGGAGCGGCCAGGAACCCCGGCCTCGGTGGCCCGTTCGTAGAGCTCGGCCTTGGTGAGCGTGTCGAGCGACCGCCCTTGCGCGCTCTTCTTGCGGCCCTTGGAACCGCCGCCCCTGGCCCGGCGCTTGGCGGCGGCGTCACTGATGTGCGTGGGCGGCCTGACGTCGTCGGAGGACGCCTTCTTGCCGCTGTCCTTCTTGCCACCGTCCCTCTTGCTGTCACCGCTCTTGCTGTCGTTCTTCTTGCCGCCGCCCGACGGCTTCTTCGCCCGGTCGACGCTCGCCTGCAACGCGTCCATGAGGTCGACGACGTTCGTGGACTCGGCCGGGGGCTCCGCCTTCTCGACCGACTCACCGGTCCGTTTGGCCTCGATGAGCGCGGCCACCTGCTCCTGGTAGGTGTCGTGGAACTCCTCGGGGTTCCACTCGATGTGCAGGGTGTCCACGAGCTGCCGCGCCATCTTCAGCTCGCGGTCGGTGACCTTCGTCTGCTTCGGCAGATCGTCGATCTCCTTGCGCGGGTCACGGATCTCGTCCGCCCAGTGCAGGGTGTGCAGCGTCAGCAGCCCGTCCTCGGCCCGCAACGCGACGAGGTACTGGTGGTTGCGCATCACGAAGGTGGCGATGCCGGCCCGGTCCGCCTCGGAGAGGGCCTTCTCCAGCAAGGCGTAGATCTTGGTGTACTCCTTGCCCTTCGGACCGAGGTAGTACGTCTTGTCGAAGAAGATCGGCTCGACGTCCGCCAGGTCGACGAAGCCGGTGATCTCCACCGACTTGGAGCGGCCGGGCGCGATGTCGTCCAGCTCGTCCGGTTCCACCAGGACGTACTCGTCACCGGCGTCGTACGCCTTGACGATCTCGTCGTAGGGGACCTCCTCGCCGGTCCGCTCGTTCACCCGTTTGTTGCGGACCCGATCGGACGTACCGCGCTGCAGCTGGTGGAAGCGGATGGTGTGGCTGTCCGTGGCGGTGAACATCTGGACGGGCAGCGACACGAGGCCGAAGGTCACGGTTCCGCTCCACACTGGACGCGCCATGCCGGTGCCACCCTTTCCCGTCACTCCCCGTGTCACCGCGGGGACTCTTGGCCTCTCCCCATGGCACCCCGGAGAGCGGCCCGGCGCATCCCGGGCCGGTCCGTTCCGCTCACCGGCCCGCGCGGCTCACCGGCCTACGCAGCTCACCTACCGCGCGTTCACCACGAAGAGCGCCCCGTCCGGGTCCCTCAGGACCGCCTCGGCCGAGCCCTCGTCGCGGAGCAGGACGCTGCCGCCGTGGGCGCGCGCGGCGCTGGCGCAGGCGTCCACGTCGGCGACCGTGAAATGGATCTGCCAGCGCGGGCGGATCGTGGGGTCGGGCGCGGAGTCCACCGCGCCGGAGTGGATGCGGGCCACCACGTCCCCCATGCTGCGCAGGACGACCTCCTCGTCCTCGTAGTCGACCTCGCACGCGCCCGGCTCCGAGGTCGCCCAGCGCAGCACCTCGCCGTAGAAGATGGCCGCGTCGAAGGCGTTACGGGTGTGCAGCTCGGCGAAGGTCGGCGCCGCGGCGCGCCACTTCTCCCAGCCGACCACCAGCTCGCCCTCCCAGATGCCGAAGACCGCGCCGTCCCGGTCGGCCAGCAGCGCCGCCCGGCCCGGCGGGAAGGAGATCGGGCCCACGGCCGTCGTCCCGCCGCGCTCGTGGCTGCGGGAGACCGTCTCGTTCGCGCTCGCCACGGCGAAGTAGGGGGTCCAGGCGACGGTCATCTGCCCGAGGCTGTCCATGGCGGAGACGCCCGCGACGGGCACCCCGTTCACGCTCGCGAACCGGTACTGGTCGCCCAGCCTGCCCTCGCGCCACGTCCAGCCGAGCACCGCCTCGTAGAACCGCTCCGCGGTCGGCAGGTCGCGTGCGGTCAGACTCACCCAGCAGGGCGCGCCATGGACCGAATCCGTGGCCGTGACCTCGCGTGCGACTGCTCCGTGGCTGTTCATCTTCGTACCGTCCTGGGGTATCCGTGCCGTACTGCCGCCGGGGAGGCCCGCGGGTCCGTCATCGTGGCGGGTCAGGGGGAGGGGGAAGAGGTGGGGAACGGGGAGGGCTCGGGGCCCGGGTCCGGCGTGGGATCGGGGCCGGGGGTAGGGACGGGGCCCGGCCCGGGGCGCGGGGGCGGTCCGCCCGGGCCGGGACCGGGCGTCGGTGCGGGGCGGGTGTCGGGGTCGGGCGGGACAGGCACGCTCATGAGGCTCTTCCTCTCGACGACGTCACCCGGGCAGCACGCGGGCAGGTCCGCGCGCGGGTCTCCTCATGGTCTCCGTGATCGCTCCCGTGCGCGAGCGCGCGCCATGAAACGGTATGGACCAGTTTATTCCAATCCGTTTTGGGGTTTTTGTCGCTTATATTTCGGGTAGTCGAATCTCATGATCATGGCAAGCGGCGAACTGTACGTCCTGGCTGCTTCCGGTGCGGAACTCGGGGCGATCGGCGCCTTCATCGGCGGACTGATCCTCGTGGGCGCGCTGCTGTGGGCCTTCTGGCTCGGCAAGCGGGTCCGCCAGCGCGAGTCAGCGCCGCCGCGCGCGGACGAGCAGCCCAAGATGCCCGAGTCCGGTCCCGTCCACGAGATCCGGGAGATGCGCGAGCCGGACGAGGTGCCGCACGCCCACGACGAGAGCGAGCGGCTGCGGCCGGAGAACATGCACCCGGGCGACAAGCGCAGCGACGACCAGGACCCGCGGCGCTGGAAGCCGGGCTCCAGCGGCTCCTTCGGAAGCGGCGGGCCAGGGGCGTAGGACCGCCATGGGCGCGGGCCAGGGGCGTGACACCGCCACTGGCAGGCCAGGGCGTGACACCGCCCGATTTCACGCTGTCCGCCACGACCATGCATGGCGGCCCACTCGGGGGACACCCGTGACGAGTCCGGCGCCACAGCTACGGAAGGAACACCCGAGATGCGTGCACTCACCTGGCACGGCAAGCGAGACGTCCGCGTGGACACCGTCCCCGATCCGCAACTGAAGGACGCCACCGACATCATCGTGCGGGTGACGTCCAGCGGTATCTGCGGATCCGACCTGCATCTGTACGAGGTGCTCGGCCCCTACCTCGACCCGGGCGACATCCTCGGCCACGAACCCATGGGCATCGTGGAAGAGGTCGGCGCGGACGTCACCGAGCTCTCCGTGGGCGACCGGGTCGTCGTGCCGTTCAACATCTCCTGCGGGCACTGCTTCATGTGCGACCGGGGCCTGCAGTCGCAGTGCGAGACCACCCAGGTCAAGGAGCGCGGATCGGGCGCCGCGCTCTTCGGGTTCAGCAAGCTCTACGGCCAGGTCCCCGGCGGCCAGGCGGAGTTCCTGCGGGTGCCGTTCGGCAACACGCTGCCCATCAAGGTGCCCTCGGGCCCGGCGGACGACCGCTTCGTCTTCCTCTCCGACGTGCTGCCGACCGCCTGGCAGGCCGTGGAGTACGCCGACATCCCGCAGGGCGGCACCGTGACCGTCCTGGGCCTCGGCCCGATCGGCGCCATGGCCGCCCGCATCGCGCTGCACCGGGGCGCGAGCCTCGTCGTGGGCGTCGACCTGGTGCCCGAACGGCTGAGCCGCGCCCACGCGGACGGCGTCAAGGCGCTCGACCTGCGCCGGCACGGCAAGGACCTCGGGGACGTCATCCGGGACCTGACCGACGGCCGCGGCACGGACGCCGTCATCGACGCCGTGGGCATGGAGGCGCACGGCGCGCCGGTGGCCAAGGCCGCCCAGTGGGGCGTGGGCCTGCTGCCCGACGCGCTGGCCGAGAAGCTCATGGACCGGGTCGCCGTCGACCGGCTCAACGCCCTCTACTCGGCGATCGACATCGTCCGGCGCGGGGGCACGGTCTCCGTCATCGGCGTCTACGGCGGCGCGATCGACCCGATGCCGGTCCTGACGATGTTCGACAAGCAGATCCAGCTGCGCATGGGCCAGGCCAACGTGAAGAACTGGGTGGACGACATCCTGCCGCTCCTCACGGACGAGGACCCGCTCGGCGTCGACGGCTTCGCCACCCACCACATGTCGCTGGAGGACGCCCCCGAGGCGTACCGGATGTTCCAGGACAAGGAAGACGGGATGATCAAGACGCTGCTCAGGCCCTGAGCGGAAGGGACGTCAGACGATCATGCCGCACTCCACCGAGTCACTCACCGGAGCGACCGCACTGGTCACCGGCGGCTCCCGGGGCCTCGGCCTCCTCATGGCCGACCGGCTCGCCGCCCGGGGCGCCACGGTGGTCGTCGCCGCCCGCGACGCCGACGAACTCGCCGCCGCGCAGCAGAAGCTGCGGCACCGCAACCCCGACGTCGACATCCACACGGCGGTGTGCGACGTACGGGACCAGGAGTCCGTCCACCACATGTTCAAGGCCGCCCACGACAGCTGCGGCGGCCCCGACCTCGTCATCGCCAACGCCGGGATCATCCAGGTGGCCCTGGTCGAGGCCATCGGGGCCGCCGAGTTCCGGGATGCCATGGACACCCTGTTCATGGGGGCCGTGCACACCTCCCTGGAGGCGCTCCCGTACCTCCGGGAGAGCGAGTGGGGCGGCCGCCTCGGGCTGATCTCGTCGGTGGGCGGCCTGCTGGGCGTCCCGCATCTGCTGCCCTACGCGAGCGCCAAGGCCGCGACCGGCATCCTGGCCGAGGGGCTGAACGCCGAGGCGGGCCCCACCGGGGTGAGCGTCACCGCGGTCTATCCCGGGCTGATGCGCACCGGCTCGCACCTGCACGCGCAGTTCGGCGGGGACCGCGGCAGCGAGTACGGCTGGTTCTCCGCCGCCGCGGGCGCGCCCGTCGTCTCGATGAACGCGCAGCGTGCGGCCGAGCGCATCGTCAAGGCTGTGGTCCGCCGCCGCACCCGGCTGGTCCTGACGCCCCTGGCCCGTGCCGCGGACCTGGCCCACGGGGTGGCGCCGACGGCCACGACCCGGCTCAACGGCGTCCTGGCGCGCCTGCTGCCCGGGGCGCCCGGCGGCAGGCGGGGCATGCGGCGCGGGGCGGACGTCGAACCGCCCCACGGCGCCGTGAGCGGCAGGTTCCAGGCGTGGGGGAGCGCGATGAACGAGACGGCCGCCGACGCGTACAACGCTCGCCGCCGGACGTGAGGCGGGGCGCCGGCGTCGGGGCTCCCGGTGCCGGTCCCTCGCCCCGGGAACGGGTGTTTCTCCCACCTGATACGCGTCACCGCTGGTCAGAAGCGTGTTGTGACTGAACGGGCCGATCACGGGCAGGTCAATGGGACGGTACCGCTTCCTTTGACAGGGGTACGAGCCATACTGGTCGGGCCCTGATCACTCACAGAACGACTCCATGACCAAGAACAGCACCCCCACCGCCACTGTCCCCGACACCGTGTGGCTCGCGCGCGGCAGCCATCTCGGACCCGAACCCGAGCAGGACGTCCGGCGCAACCTGATCGCCCTCAAGGCGGCCGGGGTGCTCGACGACTTCCTGGACCTCGACCCCGTCGAGGCGGCCCGCTCCACTGTCCTGTACCCACGGGACGAGACGGCCGACCCGGGCCCGACCGCGCGCCGCCTCTTCGAGGCCCGCTGGCGGGTCGCCGACGACATCACGGTGCGCGCCCAGCTGATCACGTACGACCCCGGGACCCGCCGCAAGGACGGCGAGGGGGTCAACTGGATCCTCGCCGCCGAGGCGGAGGGCGCGTGGGACATGCGCTGGCCCTCGCCCGCCACCATGTTCTGGCCCGACAGCGACCGCATCCCCTGGGACCACGACGCGGTCCCGGGCGTGCGCCTGCGCTCGGCGAACCAGCTGCCGAAGGACGACGACGAACTGCGCCACCGGCTGCGCGACTGCATCCGGCAGAGCTGGTTCATCCACGTCGTGGTGCACGAGGCGATGACGCCGGACGCCAAGGGGCAGCAGCCCGTCTCCGTGTACCTGCCGCCCAGCCTGCGGCACCAGATCGTGGAGCACCGGGGCACTCCGGAGCAGGCGCAGATCGTCGACTTCGCGATGAAGCGGGAGCTCGGCGCGCGGATGCCGCGCGGCGGCGGCGTCGTGCTGCCCACGGAACCGAAACTCCCGGAGTACGACGCGGACCGCTTCACGGTGCGCAGCGTCTTCCTCGACGGCTCGGAGCCGACCGAACTCCTCGACCGGGTCAGGGAGTTCGCCGCGCTGCCGCGGCCGATGGACGAGGAGGCCGAGCGGGCCATCGCGCGGCTGCGCCAGGGCTGGCACCTTCTCACCCCGGAGGAGGAGCTGGCGCACGCCCAGGGCATGGTCATCCGGTACGCCGAGGCGCTGGAGGCGATGACGAACTCCTGCGACCTGTACCGGGAGGCGGCCGAGGCCGCGCAGGCGGCGCTCGCCGAGGCGACGGGCGGAGGCGGGGTACGCATCCCGGGGCCGCTCAAGCCGGCGGCGCCGAAGACGGACGGCTCGCTCCTGAACAGCCTCACGAAGACGTTCGGCCGCTTCCGGGACCCGAACAAGTAGGACCCGGCGCTCCCCGGCCCGCCGCCGCCCCGCACCGGAGTACTCCGGTGCGGGGCGGCGGCTTCCGGCTTGGCCCGCTAGGACTGGGCCCGCTAGGACTGCGGGGGCTGGCCCTGGTCCCGGCCGAACTGGTCCTTGAGTTTGTCCTGGGCGGTGTCGACCTGGCCGCTGTACTTGTCCTGCGTCTTCCCGTCGACGAAGTCGCCCGCCTTGTCGATACCCTTGCCGGCCTTGTCCTCGTGGCCCCCGAGCATCTGCTTGAGCTTGTCCATGACTGACATGGGTGCCTGCCTCTCTGCGTTGCCCCCCACACCAGGCTTGCAGCGCCCGGCCCGGTTCGCATCCGGTGGCCGGTCCGGCCCGCAAAAGACGAGGTCAGAGCCGTTCGCGTCGGTCAGGCGTGCGAAATGCGGGAGCGGGGCATGCGGAGAGGGACAGTCGTGCCCCTGCCTACCCGAGGAGCAGCCCCGCGTGGGAACCGCCGTCCGCGTCCCGCAGACCCGGGACATGATCGGAGAAGAACTCTCCGGTGACGAAGCCTTCACCGCACTGCGCCACTACGGGGGGCTGCGCCTGCTGGTCGATTCCTTCAGCCGGTTCCGCTACGCGGACGGATTCACCAACGCCCGCGCCCTCGCCTTCCAGATGGTGCTCGGCCTGGTGCCGTTCACCGTCGTTCTGGTGGGCCTTGCGACCAGCGTGCACACCGAGGGCGTGGGCCGGGTGGTGGAACTGACGCTGGCCCGCATCGTCCCGGGCGCCAGTTCCGAGGTCGTGGAGAAGGCGTTCGAGGGTACGCGGCGCACCGCCGACAGCGACCTGTGGAGCACGGTGGCGCTCTGGCTCGGCCTTGCCTTCGCGGTGCTGAACCTGGCCTCGGCCATGGGCCAGATCGAGCGGGGAGCGAACCGCATCTACGGCATCGAGCGCGACAGGCCCGCCCCGGCGAAGTACGGCCGGGCCCTGGTCCTGTCCGTCACGGCCGGGCTGCCGATGGTCCTCGGGTTCGTCGTGATGGTGGCCGGTACGGCCGTGGGGGACGCGGTCGCGCGCACCACCGGGGACCATCACGGCGGCATCGGCCGGTGGGGCGCGCTGGAGATACCCGCCGGTCTCCTGCTGGCCTGGATCGCGTCGGCCGTGATCCTGCGCAGGGCCCCGCGTCGCGTACAACCCGGCTACACCTGGCTCGCGTTCGGTTCGGCGGTCCATCTGGCGCTCTGGGTCGCGGCCACCTGGCTGCTGGCCCTCTACGTGGGCGAGAGCGGGGCGTTCGGTGCCATCTACGGGCCGCTCACGGCGTTCATCGCGCTGCTGCTGTGGGCGAATCTGACCGCCGTGGCGCTCTTCCTCGGCATCGCCTTCGCCGCCCAACTGGAAGCCGCCCGCGCCAAAATCAGCGATCCGGTCCACGCCGACCCGGAGGCGGAGTGCCGGTAGCCCGCGCGGCGGAGCCGATATGAAAAGCTGGCGGCCGCCGCTCGCGGACAAGGGGTCATAGGGGCGGCCGAGAGGAGCGACGCGTGCGACAGGACGGCTTTTCCGGTCCCTCCGGGCTTCCCGCCGGGGCGATAGATACCAGCAGGCCGCACCCCGCGCGGATCTACGACTACCTGCTCGGCGGCAAGGACCACTACGAGGTCGACCAGCGCGCCGCAGACGAACTCGCCGCCGTGGCCCCCGAGGTACGGATCGGCGTGCGAGCCAACCGGGCCTTCCTGCAGCGCGCCGTCCGCCACGTCGTCGGCAGCGGCGTGCGCCAGATCCTCGACATCGGCACCGGGCTGCCCACCTCGCCGAACGTCCACGAGACCGCGCAGAAGATCGACCCGGACGTGCGCGTCGCGTACGTCGACAACGACCCCATCGTGAAGACGCACGGCGACGCGCTGCTCGGCGGCTCCGGTGCGACCAGCATCGTCCTCGGCGACCTGCGCGACCCGGACGCCGTCCTGCGCCACCCGGACGTGCGCCGGGTCATCGACTTCGACGAGCCCGTCGCCGTGCTCCTCGTCGCCGTCCTGCACTTCCTCACCGACGCCGAGCAGCCCGGCCGGATCGTCGCCGCCCTGCGCGACGCGCTCCCGGCCGGCAGCTTCCTCGTCCTCTCGCACGCCACCGGCGACTTCGCCGACCGCAGCGACGCCCAGGCCGTCTACACCAAGGCCACCGCCACGCTGAACCTGCGCGCCCGAGCCGAGGTCGAGCGGTTCTTCGACGGCTTCGAGCTGGTCGAGCCCGGCCTGGCGCAGGTCCCGTTCTGGCGCCCCGACGGCACGCCGCCGGAGCGGTCCGGCGAGATCGGCTTCTACGGCGGCGTGGCCCGCAAGTCCGGCTGAAGGCCTCCGTCGGGCCCGTTCAGGGATCGAGGCGGGCCCGGTCCTCGTCGTCCCACGCCCGGGTGTCGCGCGGCTCCACGTACGGTTCCTGGTCGGGCGGGAGGCCGCCCGCGACCGCGCGCTGGCGGGCCATCTCGGCGTCGAACTCGAGGCCGAGCAGGATCGCCAGATTGGTGATCCACAGCCACACCAGGAAGACGATCACGCCGGCGAAGGTGCCGTACGTCTTGTTGTACGAGGCGAAGTTGGCCACGTACAAGGCGAAACCGGCCGAGGAGACCATCCAGATCAGCAGCGCCAGGAGACTCCCCGGCGTGATCCAGCGGAAGCCGCGGACCTTCGCGTTCGGCGTGGCCCAGTACAGCAGCGCGATCATGACCGTGACGAGGATCAGGAGCACCGGCCACTTCGCGATCGACCACACCGTGAGCGCCGTGTCGCCGAACCCCAGCAGGTCACCGGCCTCCTTGGCGAGGCCGCCGGTGAACACCACGATCAGCGCGCTGACGACCGCAAGGACCATCAGGATCACGGTCACCCCGAGCCTTATCGGAAGCACCTTCCACACCGGGCGGCCCTCCGGCATGTCGTAGACGGCGTTGGCGCTCCGGATGAACGCCGCTACGTAGCCGGACGCCGACCACACCGCGAGCAGCAGACCCACGACCGCCATGACCGAGCCGGTCCCGGCATTGCCCTGCAACTGCCGTACGGCGCTGCTGAGAATGTCCCGCACCGAGCCGGGCGCGAGGTCCTCGATGCCGTCCAGGACCTTCTGCGACGCCGACTGCCCGACGATCCCGAGCAGCGAGACGAGGGCAAGGAGCGCCGGGAACAGCGAGAGGATCCCGTAGTACGTCAACGCCCCGGCGCGGTCGGTGAGTTCGTCGTCCTGGAACTCTTTGACGGTGCCTTTGAGCACGGCCCCCCAGGAGCGTTTGGGCAGCTTCGAAGGGGAGTCCGGGGCTTGCCGCTCCACCTGTTCATCGGGCCCGACGGCCGCCCCCGCCCGCTCGTCGTCCGGGTGGGCCTCCGGTGCGTCGCCGCCGTGCTTTCCGTGCCGTTTCGGTGTCCAGACCATCTCCTACGAGTATCCGGAAGAGCGCGGTCCATCCCCGGAAATCCGCATCTTCCCCGGTGTGGGTCAACGCGGCCCCGGCGGACCGGTCTTGTCACCGTCTCAGCGCACGGCCTGGTACCTGACGACGGTGCGCTTGCACTGGCCGGAGCCGAAGACCGCGAGCGCGTCGAGCTCGGCGGGGTCCGCGGCCAGGTCCCAGCGGAGCTTGGTGGCCACCCACTCCGACACGTAGCGGCAGTGCGCGGAGGGCTGGGGAGGCAGCCAGTGCGACGGGTCCTTGGCGCCCCGGGCGCGGTGGGTACGGGAGGTGACGGCCACCAGGGAGGCCGGGGCGCCCAGGTCGTTGGCGTAGGCCTCACGGCGCGCCGCGCTCCACTCGGACGCGCCGGAGTCCCAGGCCTCGGCGAGCGGCACGAGGTGGGCCACGTCCAGCTTGCGCGTGCCCTCGACCTCCTGGGCGTCGAAGTACGAGAGCCACTCGCCGCCGGTGATCCGGCAGCGGCCGCGGACGGTGGGCGCCTCGCTGGCCTCGGCGATCAGCACCTCGGCGCCGGTGTCGCAGCCGTCGGCCTTCGCTCCGGCGTTCCAGTGCCTGAAGCGGGCGCGGGCGTAGCCGTCGCGGTTCTCGTCGGCGGCGGGGATGCGGTGCACGGCGTCGGCGAGGGTGGTGGTCTCGGTCGGCGCCCCGGGGGCGGCCGGTGCGGGCGGCGCGGCGAGGAGAGGGGTCAGAGTGAGGCTGAGCGCGGCGAGGCCGCGGGCGATGTTCTTGATCACCTCGCCAGATTTGCCCTCTGCGCGGGGGCGAACCGGTGGTTGGCCCGAGTGGCGGACGAGGTTCACCGCAGAAACGTCGCGGCGGACGGTGCGGGAGGGCCGGATGGGGGCAGGCGAACGCCCGTAGCGACCACGCACGGGCCGATGGTGCGACGACACGACGACGAGGGTGGGGTGCCGGCCTTGTTCGAAGGCTTCGAGACCGAGCGGATCGAGGTCGACGACGCGTCGATCTTCGTACGGCACGGCGGGGAGGGCCCGCCCGTGGTGCTGCTGCACGGGCACCCCCGCACCTCCGCGACCTGGCACCGCGTCGCGCCCCTCCTCGTGCGGCACGGCTTCACCGTGGTCTGCCCCGACCTGCGGGGGTACGGCCGCTCCACCGGCCCGGCACCCACCGCGGACCACACCGGGCACTCCAAGCGGGCCGTCGCCGGTGACGTCGTCGCCGTACTGCGCTCCCTCGGCCACAGCCGGTTCGCGCTCGCCGGGCACGACCGCGGCGGCGCGGTCGCCCTGCGGCTGGCGCTCGACCACCCGGACGTGGTCGCGCGGGTGGCGCTGCTCGACTGCCTGCCCATCTCCGAGCACCTGTCCCGGATCACGGCCACCTTCGCCACCCAGTGGTGGCACTGGTTCTTCTTCGCCCAGCCGGACATCCCCGAGCGCGTCATCAACGCCGACCCCGACCGCTGGTACCGCGGCGATCCGCGCGTCATGGGCCAGGAGAACCACGACGAGTGGCGCGCGGCCATGCGCGACCCCGACGTGGTGCGGGCGATGCTGGAGGACTACCGGGCGGGCCTCACGGTCGACCGGCGGCACGAGGAGGAGGACCGCGCCGCGGGGGTACGGATCCAGTGCCCGGCACTGGCGTTGTGGTCGCTCCGGGACGACCTGGAGGACCTGTACGGCGACCCGCTGGAGATCTGGCGGCGGTGGGCGCCGGACGTGCGGGGTCACGGCATCGATTCCGGACACCACGTGGCCGAACAGGCTCCGGAGGAACTGGTGTCCGCCCTGGGGGACTTCTTCGCGGCCTGACCCGCACCCGGGCGGCCTCCGGGTGACCCGGACGGGCGGCATAGGCTCACGGTATGGATCTTCGAAGCATCGACCCCCGGGACATCAGGTGGGAACAGGACCACGCCACCTACCGGGTCTACTTCTGGGACCGCTCGACCGGCCGGGCGCACGAGTACGAGGTCTCCGGCGCCGGTGGCGGACATGGTGACGGCGGGGGCGGGGAGGGTGGCGTCGACGTCGGCGAACTCCTGGCGTGCACCGAGGCGCACGCGGCCGAGCGCGGCTGGCTCTACACCCTGTACGCCGTGACGACCGACGACGGCCGGCGAGGCCTGATCCGCCTCGCCGGAGTGCTGGGCGACCCGTTCGCCTGACGGCTGCCGGGGCAGATCGGCGGGGAGGCGGGCGACGCGGACGGGCGGATGACCTCCTTCTGGCGGAAGAGGGTTCGCTCGTTGGAAGGCGGGTGATCGTTTCAGCGGCCGGGGCAGGGACCCGTCACGACATGATCACGACGCCCTGTCCGCGTCCGGAGCAGGGAAAAACCGCCCCCACCCTGTCCCGGAGGTGGCCACCCCGTGGTCCTCGTCATCGTCGTCGCCCTCATCGCCTTGCTCGCCGGCCTCGCGGCCAACCGATGGCTGCGGCCGAGACTGCTCAGTGAGGACGACGACACGGGCATGGCCGTCAAGGACCTCGTCGGGCCGCTGCTCACCCTGACCGTCCTGCTCCTCGCCTTCGTCCTGGTGACCGCCAACGGCTCGTACGGCAAGGCGGAGGTGGCCTCGCGCGGGGAGGCCCGCGCCCTGGACCAGCTCGTGGAGACCGCCGAGTACGCCCCCGCGGAGCAGCGCGCCCAGATCCAGGCCGACGCGGTCTGCTACGCCCGCGCCGTGCGGGCCCACGAATGGCCGGCCATGTCCGACGGCCACGGCTCCACGGTGCCCAGTGTGTGGTCCACCGACGTCCGGCAGAAGTTCCGCGCCCTGGAGGGCAAACCGGTCTTCGGCATGCTGATCGCCGCCGACAACAAGCGGTCCGACGAGCGCGAGGAACGCCTCACTCAAGCCAGTGCGAGCATTCCGGGGACCATCTTCTGGTTCCTGCTCGCCACGCTGTTCATCACGGTGCTCGCGCTCGGCATCTGTCTGCCGCGGAAGGGCAATCGGGGCCAGATGATCATGCTCACGGTGATCACGGCGCTCCTGACGACCATGTTGATCATCATCAGGGACGTGGACCGCCCCTTCGGCGGCATCATCAACGTGTCGTCGACGGCGATCACCGACGTGGAGAAGCAGGCCACGCGCGACTTCGCCGCCCACCACGCGGGCACCCGGCTGCCCTGCGACGGTGCGGGCATCCGCAGCGCCGCCTGACAGGCGGGCCGTGTCCTGCCGGGCCTCCGCACGACGCGCGCCACGCCGGCAGGCAGAATCGCGCGTGTGGAAGGACACCGCGCACCACCGCCGAAGACTCCTGACGGGCACTTCGTCGTCATCAAGGGGAGGAAGTGGCGGGCGACGGATCCGCTGATCCCGGAGGACGTCGCCGCCCGGCTGCGACGGCACCTCATGGCGGCCCGTCGCGCGGTGCGCTCCGCGACCACCGCGGCTGACGCGCAGGCCGAGCGGGCGGCGCGGGCACGCGTGAACCGGGCGAAGATCGCGCTCGGCGAACGGGGCACGCCTTGGTGGGAGCAGTCGGAGGCCGAACGCCGCCGCCGCTGGGAGGAGGGCCTCGCGGGCCTCGACGAGGAGGGCTGACGGGGCGGGTGGTCGGCGTCCGTCGGTCTGCGGTTTGGACGTAGACCGTGGAGCGTCGGCTCCTGCCCCCGGGTGACCGTGCAGGGAGCCTCTGCGTCGGTGGCGCGGTACTCGGCCAGTATCGAGAAATGACCGAGGCGAATGCGAATGCGAACCCGGATGCGCCCCGTGGGACGGCTGACGACAGGACTGACCCTATGAAGGGGACTCTATGAAGGGGTACGTGCCCGTTCCGCCCGTCCCCGACGAGGCCCGTGCGGACTTCTTCGCGCTGGCCGGTACGCAGGACGGCAGTGGCCGTGCCCGGGCGGCTCTGTCCTCGCTGCTGGAGCGGCCCGACATCGATGACGTCCTGGCGGGGGCGTTGGTCTCGCACCCTTTGCGATCCGCTGCCCTGACGGTGGTGCGGGACAAGGTCCGGCGCTCGGTCGACGCGGATGCCGCCTGGCCGCGGGAGGCGGCGCACTGGCTGGGTCTGGCCGGAGCCGACTGGTCCACCAGCGCCGCGTTCTGCGCTCCGCTCGCCTGGTATGCGCGTGCCCGCCGCAACAGCGCCGTACGTCATCTCGCCGATCCGCCGCGATCGTCAGGGCGCGGCGGTCCGGGGCGCAGCCACGACACGGTCTTACGTCATCTGCATCTCGTGGGCCTGCGGTACGACTTCCGTTGCCGGACGATGCTGGACTCACTCCACCGAATGTCGGCCGGTGACGCGCACTCGGACCCGTACACCCGTTCCCTGAAGGCCTTCGCGCTCCTCGCACGGTCCGACCCGAGTGGTCTGGCCGCCGCGGAACGCAGCCTGGCCGAGGCGGGTGACAACCTGCAGGTCTGCCACGCGCTGCTGCACGGCCTGTGGCTCGGCCACGACCTGCCGGAGCAGGCGCGGCACATCCTGGACCTGGCCGCCCGGCCCGCCTTCCCTCCGGACGACCCGATCATGCTCTTCCGCACGGCCACGGCCCTGCGGAAGCTGGGACGCCGTCGGGAAGCCCTGGCGGCGATCGACGACGCGGTGGAAGGCCTGGACCCGTGCCAGCCGGAGGTCCACGCGGACCTGGTGCGGGAACGGACCCTGATCACCGCGTGGGACTGATGTGGAACGAGGAAACCGCGGAGGTCGTGGCATCCCCCGTCGAGCAAGGCGGCGAAGACCTTCCAACTCGCCCGTGGCCAGGCCCAGTCGGGGCATCGCGATGACGCGCGACGTCAGCTTTGGCTTCTCTTTTGGCTTCCCTTGGAACGGCTCAGGCGCGGGTGGTGCCCCGGCGGTCGGGGGTGAGGAGGTAGGCGACGGCCATGTCGCTGAGTTCGTCCGCGTAGCGGCGCAGGTCTGTTTCGCCGGTCGCCGGATCGGGGCGTACGGAGTTGTGGAAGCAGGCGCCGAGGAGGGCGCGGGCCGCGGTGTCCAGCGCCCTCTGCGGCTCGGAGCGGCGGATCTGGTCCGCGTAGGGCGCCGCCGCTTCGAGCAGGAGCCGGTGCACCTCGACGATGGTGCGTGCGCCCCGGTCCGAGGGCTTGGCCCCCCGCGCACGCAGCAGTTCGGGGAAGAGGTTGCTGCTGTCGGCGAAGGATTGCAGCAGGGCGTGGGCGTAGGCGGCCATGACGCCGGACAGTGACGGCTCGGCCGTGCGGAGCTGCTCGGCCACGTACTCCTCACGGCGGTCCAGCATCCGCTCGGTGAGGGCGTTGACCAGCTGTTCCTTGTCCTCGAAGCGGCGGTAGATCGTGCCGACCGAGACGCCGGCGCGTTCCGCGACGCCGGTGATCGTCATCTCCTCCAGGCCGGCCGATGAGGCGATCTCCTCGGCCGCGCGAAGTACGCGGGCCAGGGTCGCGGCGCTGCGCGCCTGCCGGGGCTCCTTGTACGGCGCCGGGCGGTCGTGCTGGTCGGTCATGACCCGCATCGTATCGGCGGTGGTCATGGCAGGAACGGTTGACAAGGGGAGGTCCTCCCTGCGTAACCTCGTGATGCGAATGTGAATTCACATTCGCATCATATCGGAGGTACGACCATGACCGATCGGCAGACTCTCCCCGCTGTGACCGTGACGCTCGAGTCCGGGCCCACCGGCGTCGGCAGCATCGACGACTACGAGCTGTTCTACGCCCGCCGCGCCCTGGACCGCTTCAGGGTGCGCCTGGGTCGCCAGGGCCTGCTCGACCTGCTGGCCGCGGACATCGAGGAGGGTAACGCCTTCCTGCGGGAGTGCGCCCGCGCGTCCGACGGCCAGTTCAACGCGGGTACGACGGTGCTCCAGGCGCGCGGCCTCACGTCCGGTGAGTTCCTTGCGTGGATGGACGCGGCCTTCGCGGGCGACGACTCCGGCCCGCTCTTGGCTGCGCACCCCGAGCACTACGTGATGGGCACCGAGGAGATCGGGGCGCGCGTGGTGGAGAACATCGTCCCCCACGTCTGTTCCTTCTACATGGGCGGCTGGGGTACGGCCGAGATGGCCTGGGCCGACGACGCGGCCGAACTCCTCCCGGAGGCGGAGTTTCCACGCAAGATGTCCTCGAACCTCTTCCTGGAGGACGGCACCGTCGTCGGGCGGGCGCTGATCCAGTTCGGCGACACGGCCGACGGGTTCACCGCGAACCTGACGGTGTACTTCCCCACGGCCTGTCCGCAGGAGGTCCTGGAGCACCACATGCGGCACTACGCCGTCGAGTTCAGGAACTGGATCGTCGCGGCGGCGGAGGCCCGCGCCTGACGGGTACGGGCCTCCGCCGGCTGAGGTCGTCGGCCGGAGTGCCGGGCGACTCCGACCCCGAAAGAGACGGAGTCGCAGCCGCCCGGCATGTCGGAGCCTGGTCAATCCCTGAGCGGGACCGGATGCGGGCTCATGACGTCTTTGCGGCTGGAAGGTCTACTTCACCTGTGCCTGAGAGGACGGTCAGGCGTACTTGTAGGACACGTGCGCGACGCTGGAGGTCGGCCACGAGAGGTCGCCCTCGCTCCAGTCCGGTCCGGACGCCGTTCCGTCGCCCGAGGCGCGGAACGTCCAGTTCTTCTTGCCCTTCAGGCTGATGGTCTTGCTGGTGCACGTTTTGGCGAGCTTGCAGCCGTCCAGCGACTTCGTGAAGGTCTTGCCGTTCTCGCCGGACAGAGCCACGCTCGCACGGACGACGGCCTGCCGCTTGCTGCACGTCAGCTTCGAGTAGGCGAACATCTTCCCGCCGTCGCGCCACATGACCACACTGTTCTTGCAGCCCTTGTACGACTTCCCGCTGTCCGACTTGAGGTGGCTGACCGCCGCCTGCGACTCCGTGACCGGCAGCAACACCAGAAGACCGGTCACCGCCCCGGCGGCCATCCCCTTGAACACGCGCTTCATCTCGTACTCCCCGTATGTGTGCGAACAAGACGTCGGCCGGTCGTTCGCCGACGCCTCGGCAACCTTAGGTGCATGCGCCACCTAACAACAGGGAATTGAGAGAGATTTGATCTTCCCAGGGGAGCGCCGGCTCGGGCGTCGGCCCGCCCGGAGGCGGCGTGTTCGGCGACGTTCGGCAGCGCTTCCTGAACGACCCGATTGACCCGGGCGGCGCTCCAGGACGGATTGTTGCCCGCGCGTATGCACATCTCGATACGTCGACGATATGTGCCCACTCGTATCCTCCAGGACATGCGTGTCTTGATTGTCGAGGACGAGCCCTATATGGCAGAAGCCATCCGCGATGGCCTGCGCCTGGAAGCGATCGCGGCCGACATCGCCGGTGACGGCGACACCGCTCTGGAACTGCTGAACATCAACACCTACGACATCGCCGTCCTCGACCGCGACATTCCCGGCCCCTCCGGCGACGAGATCGCCAAACGCATTGTCGCCTCCGGCAGCGGCATGCCCGTCCTGATGCTCACCGCCGCCGACCGTCTCGACGACAAGGCATCCGGGTTCGAACTCGGCGCCGACGACTATCTGACGAAACCCTTCGAACTCCTGGAGCTCGTGCTCAGACTCAGGGCCCTCGATCGCAGGCGCGCCCACAACCGGCCTCCGGTGCGGGAGATCGCGGGCCTGCGCCTCGATCCGTTCCGCCGCGAGGTCTACCGCGACGACCGCTACATCGCGCTCACCCGCAAACAGTTCGCGGTCCTCGAAGTCCTCGTGGCCGCGGAAGGCGGTGTCGTCAGCGCCGAAGAGCTCTTGGAGCGCGCGTGGGACGAGAACGCGGACCCGTTCACCAACGCCGTACGCATCACGGTCTCCGCCCTGCGCAAACGCCTCGGCGAACCCTGGCTCATCGCCACCGTGCCAGGCGTCGGCTACCGCATCGACACAGCACCCGTCATCGGGCGTGGGGGCGGCGACCGTGGATAGGCGGCCCGGCCTGAGCATCCGCCTCAAATTCACCCTCAGCTACGCCGGACTCCTCCTGCTCGCGGGGGCCTTGCTGCTCGTTGTCGTGGGAGCGTTCCTTCTGCGATCGGGGTATTTGCGAACCAACGAATCGGGGGCGGTGCGAGCAAATCCGGTCATTCAATTCGGGCGCGATTTCGCCCCGACGGCAGCCGCGGCAGTGGTGTTCCTCCTGGTGTTCGGCCTCCTGGGAGGCTGGATCCTCGCCGGACGCATGCTCGCCCCCCTGGACCGCATCACCCACGCCACCCGCACGGCCACGGCCGGATCGCTGTCCCACCGGATCCGGCTGCCGGGCCGCAAGGACGAGTTCCGCGAACTCGCCGACGCCTTCGACATGATGCTCGCCCAACTCGAAGCCCACCTCGCGGAACAGCAGAGATTCGCCGCCAACGCCTCGCATGAGCTGCGTACCCCACTGGCGATCTCGAAGACACTCATCGACGTCGCGCGCGCCGATCCGGACCACGACACCGGCGAACTCGTCGACCGCCTGCACACCATCAACACCCGGGCCATCGACCTCACCGAGGCACTGCTCCTGCTCAGTCGCGCCAACCAGCGGTCCTTCACCCGAGAAGACGTCGACCTGTCACTCGTCGCGGAGGAAGCAGCCGAAACGCTCCACCTGCTCGCGGAAAAGCACGGTGTCACCCTCGAGACCAGCGGCGACATCGCCCTCACGAGCGGTTCGCCCGCGCTCCTGCTGCAGCTCACCACGAACCTCGTCCACAACGCGATCGTCCACAACCTGCCGCGACAGGGCGCCATTTGGCTCCACACCGGCGTCCGCCCCAAGACCGTGGTGCTCACGGTGGAGAACACCGGCGAGCGGCTCACCCCCCAACGGGTCGCGACCCTCACCGAACCCTTCCAGCGCGGCACCGAACGTATCCACAACGACCAGGCAGGCGTCGGCCTGGGCCTGGCCATCGTCAAGACCATCACCGAGGCGCACGACGGAACCCTCACGCTCACCCCACGTCCCGCCGGCGGGCTCCGCATCACCGTGGAACTGCCCGCGGCACCGGGAGGGTGAGCCAGGGCGCGGCTGCCTGCGGCGGACCGAATTTCTGCCAACGCTGCGCCTCGTTGGGGTGGTTGGCACCGTCGGACGTCCCCCAGCTCTAGGCTGGCCATATGGCGACCAACGACTTGCGAGACGACGAGCTGTGGCCGATCCCGCCGCCCTGGCTGATGGCCTGCGACGAGTGCACGCGCCTGTATCAGCGCATGATCGCGGTGCGGGAGGCGGTCGCGGAGGCTGAGCTCGCGTCGGCGCCGGGGGTGGACTACGACCCGTTCGACTCCGGGCTCTCCGCGCAGCTGGCCCTCGCGCAGCACATGGCGAGCGAGCACGTGGAACTCCTGCCGGATTTCGAGGCGGCGTGCCCGCAGTGCAGGACGTGCCGGGAGGATCTGGAGCGCCCGGCCATGTCGGACCGAACTGCCGGCTGGGCGATCATCAAGGCAGCCGAACACCGGGCGCGGCACCTGATCGTGCCGCCGGTGATGACCGAACGGCTCTGATCCGGCAGCATCGGTCGTACGAGTCGAAGGGGGTCGACTTAGGCCCACCCGGTGGGACACCGAGCGGGCCTCGCCGGTCATGGGCGGTGCAGCGTCAGTCGGCGTGCTCCTGCTGCCCGCGTCCAGGTGCTGTGCCGGCGGTGCGCGTCCGTGGCCAAGCGCCGCAGGGACGACGCGCGGCCCGGCCCCGCGCGGGCTTCCTGGAGGAGTGGGCGGTGCGCCTCTATGAACAGCAGGTCGGTGCCGACGGGCAGGAGCGCGCGCATGTTCCAGCCGAGTCAGGACACCCTCGCGGACGTGGGCGAACGCACCTTGCGGATCCTGCTCGCGGGGATCGACGCGGAAGTTGTGGTCACGTACGTCGACGAGCGGTTCCCCGCACTCGCGCACCGGGACCGCGGCGACCCGCGGATCGGACATCAACACCAGAGGGTTCATGGCTTTTCCCTGTGACGGCTTGTACTGCGTCGGCGGGGTGGTGGACGCAGGTGCCAGGTCGGTTTCGCGCACGATACGCGCGACGGTGTCCGGCAGCGTGCTGTCGGCCGGGCCCGCGGTGCGCTGACCGCCGGGCAGCAGACCAAGTTCGCGGTGCCCGGAGACGAGGTGGCTGTGACCTTCGGTTTCGCTCACCGGATGCCTGAGCGTAGGGCGCGGGCCCGTGAGTGGGGGAGGGCGCAGGGAGCCCGGTGGTAGTAGGGCGGCGTGATCCATTGGTTCTCCTGTGGACTGGGTGGAGAGGGTGAGGCTGGGCCAATGGCTCAGCGCTGTGGGAACGAGTTGAGCCATCGGGTCGGGAAGTGGTGTGATGTGTCTGTCGATGGCGCTGCGGATCTCCGCGGCGCCTTTTTCATGCGGGCAGGCCGGACGGGTCGGCCAGGTCGAGCTGAACGGGAAGGGGCGGGGAAGCCGTGCTGAAGAGGGTGTTCGTAGCGCCGGATCCGGGGCGGATGCGGTTGCGCTTCGCTTCGCGGGCCGTGCTCGGCATCGCGTTGGCCGTGGCCGTGTGCGGGGCGGCCGGGCATTCGCTCGTGGCCGCGATCACGGGTGGGCTCGCCGCGTTGCTCGCGCTCTTCACCGTGGGCGACGCGACCGTACGGGGGCAGGCCACCACCACCGCCCTGCTGCCCGTCGTCGGATTCCCCGTACTGGCGCTCGCGGCCGTGCTGCACGACGTACCCGTGGCACGGGACGTCGCGTTCCTCGGCGTGATGGGCGCCGGGGTGTACGCGCGGCGCTGGGGGCCGCGCGGGCATTCGCTCGGCGTCTTCGCGTTCATGATGTTCTTCGCCACGCAGTTCCTGCACACCACCCCCGGTCAGCTGCCCGAGCTGTTCGCCGCCGTGCTGCTCTCGCTCTGCGCGTCGTCCGCGGTGCGCTTCGGCGCGTGGTGCTACGAACGCCGGGTGGCCGGCATCACCGTACCTACGCCGCCGAGCGCCCGTGGTCTCGCCCGTACGACCACCCGGCAGGCCGTGCAGGCCGTCGCGGGCGGCGCCTTCGCGCTGGCCGTGGGGCAGCTGCTGTCCGGCGAGCGGTGGTACTGGGCCGTCGGCGCCACGTGGTGGGTGTTCGTGAACACGGCGTCCAGCGGGGAGACGCTGGTACGGAGCTTCCGCCGGGTACTCGGCACCGTCATCGGCATCGGTGCCGGCTTCGTCGTCGCGGTGCCGCTGCACGGGGCGCCCGTCCCCTCGGCGCTCGTCGTCGCCGTGAGCGTCTTCGGGATCTTCTACACCGCCGCCGTGTCGTACACGTGGATGATGCTCGCCGTCACCGTCATGGCCGGGGTCCTGTACGGCCTCCTCGGCGTGCTCAACCCGGGGCTGCTCGCGCTGCGCGTCGCCGAGACCGGCGCGGGGGCGCTCGGGGCCGTCCTCGCGGTCCTGCTGGTGCTGCCCGTCACCACGCACGCCACGACCAACGCGTGGATCGAGCGTGCCCTGCGGTGCGTGCACGCCTGCACGGCGGAGGCCGCCGCGCGACTCGCCGGGTCCGAGACCGCCGATCCCGCGCCGCGCGTCGCCGAGCTGGAGCAGCTGCTCGGCAAGGTGCGGCTCTCGCTCGCGCCGCTGGTGCACCCGGGGAGCCCGTTGCGGGCCCGCAAGGAACGCGCCCGTCAGGTGCTCGCGCTGCTCGACGCCTGCGCCCGCGAGGTGCGCGGGCTCGCCTCGATCGCGGCGGACCCCGAGGCCTCGCACGACGATCGGCTCGCCGCCGCGTGCTGGCGGGTGGAGGCGGCGGTGGAGGCGCTCACCGCGCCGGAGGCGGCGCGCCGCCCGGCCGCCGACGCCCTCACCGCGCCGCAGACCGCCGTGGCCCACCCGGCACTGGCCCACCTGCACGGCCTGGAGAAGGCCCTCGCGGAACTGGCCCACCCCTTGAGCGTCTCGACGAGGACCCCGCAGGGGGTGTGAGGCGCGGCCCGGGGTGGGGGAGGGGCGGGCGGGCGGGCGCCGGACGGGGGTTACGTCGGGGGCGGATGTACGGGTCTGGGGCGCCGGGCTCAGGGCGGCCACCTGGACGGCGACGTGCCTGTTTCTGGCGCTGCCCGGCGGTGCCGGTGGTGCTCGCGCAGGTCAGCCAGGTCAGCCTGCGAAACCCCTGCACGGCATCCGGCCGCCGGCCGCAGCGCCCCGCCGTCGGCCACGGCTGCCGTCCTTCGCCGCGCCCGGCCGCAGCGCAGGCTGGGCGGCGCGGCCCGTCTACCCGCGCCCCACCCCGTACCCCCACGCACCCCCCGTCCACCACACACCCCACCCTCCGCCACCCCACCCCACCCAGCCCCTTTGGTCTAGACCGGGCTGCTAGCGTCAGCCGCAACTGATCGTGGTGCGGCGTCGCAGAAGCGGCGCCGGGTGAGAGGGGACTGGCAGTGGGCGTCGGCAAGCAGGCGGGGCAGGCAGGGCAGACGGGTCCGGCGGGGCAGGCGAGGCGGGCCTACGTCGGGTCCTTCACCGCGGCCGGAGGCCCCGGCGTGGTCGTCGCCGACGTGCACCCCCGCACGGGCGCGCTGACGCTCATCGGCGCCACGGACGCCGTTCCCGACCCCTCCTACCTCGCGCTCTCGCCCGACGGCGAGACGCTCTACGCCGTCAGCGAGACCCCTGACGGCGCCGTCGCCGCCTTCCGGACCACGCCGGGCGGCGTCGAGCTCGCGGGGCGGCCCGTCCCGGTCGGCTCCGCGCCGACCCACCTCGCCCTGCACGCCGGCCACGTGCTGACCGCGAACTACCCCTCGGGCAGCGTCACCGCCGTACCGTTGCGCGCCGACGGGACGCTCGCCCCGGCCCCGTCGAGCGAGCTCAAGCACACCGGCTCAGGGCCCCACCCCCAGCGCCAGCAGGCCCCGCACGCCCACCAGGTCCTCGCCGACCCGAGCGGCCGCTGGGCGGTCGGCGTCGACCTCGGCACCGACTCCGTGCGCGTCTGCGCGCTCGACGGCGGCGAGCTCACCCTCCACCGCGAGGTCGCGCTGCGCCCCGGCTCCGGCCCCCGGCACCTCGTCTTCCACCCCCGCGGCGACCGCGCGTACGTCCTGAACGAGCTCAGCCCCACCCTCACGGTCTGCGCCTGGGACGCCGTCGACGGCAGCCTCAAGCCCCTCGGTGAGCTGCCCGTCCTCGAGGACGCCCCGGACGGCGACACCTACCCCTCGGAGGTCGTCGTCGCGCCCGACGGACGGTTCCTGTGGACCGCCACGCGCGGCGCGGACGTCATCTCGGTCATCGCCCTCGACGAGGCCGGCGACGCGCCCAGGCTGACCGCCACCGTGCCGTGCGGCGGGCACTGGCCGCGCGACCTCGCCGTCGACCCGGCGGGACGGCACCTGTACGCCGCCAACGAGCGTTCCGGCGACGTCACCTGGTTCACGGTCGACCAGGAGACCGGCCTGCCGACCCGCTCGGGCTCCGTCCCGGTGCCCGCCGCCTCCTGCGTGGTCTTCGGCTGAGCCGGATCCGGACGCGGCGAAGGGCCCGCCCCCACATCGGGGCGGGCCCTTCGCCGTACGTACGGAAGTACGGAAGCGCTCAGTGCACCGGTGTGCCCGAGGGCTGCTGCGGCGTGATGCCGAGCGTCGTCGTGTACTTGGCGAGCGCCAGCTTGCCGATCGCCGGGTAGGGGCCGAGCGGCTCGGCGACGGAGCAGCCCGCCTCCTTGGCGGCCGCGTCGAGCAGCCCGGAGTCGAGCTCGGGGCCGATCAGATACGGCGCGAGCGCCAGCTGGGCCGAGCCGGAGCCGCGCAGCTGCTCGGCGGTCGCCGCGATGGCGCCCTCCTCGTCCAGCGCGGCGGCCATGACCGGCACCGCGAGGCGCGCGGCGAGCAGCATGCCGGTGATCCCGGCGGCCTGCACGGCCTCCTCGCCGCCGACCGTGGCGAGGACGATGCCGTCCGCGGCCGTCGCCACGGTGAACAGGCGGGCGCGGTCGGCGCGGGCGAGACCGGCCTCCGACAGGCGCACGTGCAGCGCCTCGGCGAGCAGCGGGTGCGGGCCGAGCACATCGCTCAGCTCGGCGGCGGCGCGGCTGTCCATGACGGCCTGCCGGATGCGGCGCATCAGCGCGGCGTCGGGTCCCGCGAGCAGCGGCACGACGACGGCCACGGGGCCGTCGGGCTCGGCCATCTCGGCGCCGGCGGCACGCGCGCGCTCGACGCGGGCGGTGCGCTCGGCGGCCGCGTGCGCCAGCACGGAGTGCAGCGAGGGGAACTCGGGGAAGGACGTGACGGTGGCGTCTTCCGTACCGTCGAGGTAGCCGATTCTGGCGTCGAGGCCGGGCAGCTCGGAGCGGGCGATGCTCACGACTTCCTCGGCGAGGCTGCGCGTGGTGGTGCTGGGGGCGCCCGGCACGGCGAGAACCAGTGCGGGCGCGCCCTCAGGAGCCGCGACGGGCTCCGGACGGCGGTGCCGGCCCGGCTGACGGGGGCGCGGCATTCGTACAGGCAGGCCGGATGCGGGCCCAGTGGGGGAGCTCATGCGCCCGCATGCTACTGGCTTGCGGGCGCCCGCTGTTCGGGGAGGGTGCAGGTGGGCGGTATAAGTCCGTTTTTGTCTGATGAATTACGCAGAGGTCAACTGTCGTCGTCTCCATGGGACTCGTCGCGATGGTCCCCCGGGCTTCCTCGGCCGTTCCCCGGGGTTCGTTCGACCTCGACATGGATGTCCTCGACGGGGAGGTCGGCGGGGTGGTTTCCGTGGACGGAGAGCATGCGGCCGTCGCGCGGAAGGCGCAGCCGGACCGCGGCGACGTCGGCCGCTATCCGCAGCGCTCCGTCCAGCGGATCGCCGGCCGCGGGAACCCGCCGCGCGTGCGGCAGTTGGTCCGCCAGCTCCTCGGACAGGGGGACGAACAGGGGGTCGCCGACGTGGAACAGGCCGCCCGTGAGGGCCACTTCGCACTCCTCGGTGCGGGGGCAGACGGCGGCCGCCGCCTCGGCGATGTGCCGGGCCGCCTCCCGCAGGATGCCCCGCGCGACGGGGTCGTCCGCCGCGCAGTCGGCCACGTCCGGTGCGAAGGAGGCGAGGACCGCGGGCCGGTCCGGGCGGGGGTAGAGCTGCCCGGGCAGCTCCGGCAGCGGACCGAACCGTTCCGCGGCGCGGGCGAGCAGCGCGGCCGAGCCGCCCCGCCTGCCGTCGTACTGCCGCAGCGCCGCCTCCAGTCCGGCCCGGCCGATCCAGGCGCCGCCGCCGCAGTCGCCGAGGAGATGGCCCCAGCCGTCGGCGCGGTGCCAGGCCGTCGGGTCCATGCCGGTCGCGATCATGCCGGTGCCCGCCGCGACGACGGCGCCGGGGCGGTCACCGAGCGCGCCCGCGTACGCGGTGACGGCGTCCGCGGCGAGCGCCGTGCGGTGGACGCCCAGGTGCTCAGCGAGCGCCGCCGGCAGGTGGGCGCGCAGGTCGTCGCCGAGGCTCGCGAGGCCCGCGGCCCCGACGCAGACCGCCGTGATCCGGCCGCCGCCCGCCCCGTCCAACAGGGCCCGCGCCATGGGCAGGAGCTGTTTGAGGAAGTGGCCGGCGTCGATGCCGCGTGGGCCGGTGTGTACGGGCTCCGCGGAGCGGACGGCTCCCGTGGAGCGAAGGGGTGCCGTGGAGCGGTCGGGTCCGGGTCCGCGCGGGTCGGCCAGGGCGGCCCGGAGTCCGGAACCGCCCGAGTCGACCCCGAGGACGTACTCCCGGTCGGTCACGGCAGCCGCCAGTCCACCGGCTGCGCGCCCTGCCGGACCAGCAGGTCGTTGGCCCGGCTGAACGGGCGCGAGCCGAAGAAGCCGCGGTCCGCCGACATCGGCGACGGGTGCGCGGACTCCACCGACGGCGACTGCCCGAGCAGCGGCCGGAGATTGCGCGCGTCACGCCCCCACAGGATCGACACCATCGGGGTGCCGCGTGCCACCAGCGCCTTGATGGCCTGCTCGGTCACCTCTTCCCAGCCCTTGCCGCGGTGTGCGGCCGGCTTGCGCGGGGCGGTGGTGAGCGCCCTGTTGAGGAGCAGGACACCCTGCCGGGTCCAGGGCGTGAGGTCGCCGTCGGACGGCGGGGGCAGGCCGAGGTCGTCGCCCAGCTCGCGGTAGATGTTGATGAGGCTGCCGGGCAGCGGCCGGACCTCGGGCGCGACCGAGAACGACAGGCCCACCGCGTGACCGGGTGTGGGGTAGGGGTCCTGACCGACGATCAGGACGCGGACGTCGTCGAAGGGCTGTTGGAACGCGCGCAGCACATGCTGTCCCGACGGGAGATATGTGCGTCCCGCGGCGATCTCCGCGCGCAGGAAGTCGCCCATCGAGGCGATCCGTTCGGCCACCGGCTCCAGGGCCTTGGCCCAGCCGGACTCGACGATTTCGTGCAAGGGTCGTGGTGCCACGGCGTCACCCTACTGCCGTAACGGCGGCGTCGATCAACCGACGGCCGCGGCCCGTACACAGAGCACGTCCGGCAGGTGCGAGGCGAGCAACTGCCAGCTGTCGCCGTCGTCCGCCGACGCGTACACCTCGCCGTTGCGATTGCCGAAGTAGAGGCCCGCCGGGTCGCAGTCGTCGCTCCACATCGCGTCGCGCAGCACCGTGCCGTAGTGGTCCTCGTCGGGCAGCCCCGCGCTGAGCGCCTCCCAGCTCCGGCCGGCGTCGGCCGTGCGGTAGACGCGGCAGCGGTGGTCGGCCGGGACGCGGTCGCTGTCCGCGGTGATGGGGAAGACGTACGCCGTGTCGCCCCGGTGCGGATGGGCGACGGCCGCGAAGCCGAAGGTGGAGGGGAGGCCCTCGCCGATGTCCTGCCAGTGCCCGCCCGCGTCGTCGCTGCGGTACACGCCCCAGTGGTTCTGCAGATAGAGCCGGTCCGGGTCGGCCGCGTCCCGCGCGACCTTGTGGACGCACTGGCCGAACTCGGGGTTCGGGTCGGGCAGGAAGGCCGCGGCCACGCCGTTGTTCGCAGGGTCCCAGCTCGCGCCGCCGTCCGTCGTGCGGAACACTCCGGCGGTGGACACCGCGACGGTCACCGCGCGCGGGTCGCGGACGTCGGTCAGCACGGTGTGCAGGCCCTCTCCGCCGCCGCCCGGCACCCACTGGGAGCGGGTGGGGTGCTCCCAGAGGGGACGGACGAGCGAGAAGGACTCGCCGCGGTCCTCCGAGCGGTACAGCGCGGCGGGCTCCGTGCCCGCGTACACCACGTCCGGTTCGGCGGCCGCCGGGTGCAGCTGCCACACCCGCTCCAGCGAGGCCCCGGTGTCCTTGGGGAACTTCACCGCGGGCTTCGACGGCTCCGTCCAGGTCCGCCCCAGGTCGTCGGAGTGGAAGACGGAGGGGCCCCAGTGCGCGCTGTCCCCGCCGACCAGGAGGCGCGGGGTGGGACCGCGGGTGTCGATGGCGACGGAATACACCGCCTGCGCGTTGAAGTACGGGCTGTCGTCGAACTCCCAGGCGCCGCCCCGCCTGCGTCCGATGAAAAGGCCCTTGCGGGTGCCTACGGTCAGGATGATGTCGGACATGCCGACCACCTCCGGGACGTCGTTGTCTCAGGTACCGGCAAGTCTGCACCCCACCACTGACAGTCACCCCCGGAGACGGTGTCCGCGCAGGTCAGCGCCCGTGTCCCAGGCGTGGCGCGGGCGACCGCTCAGGCGCCGGGCCGCTCCGCTCCCAGCTCCCGCGCGACCTCCGCGATCATCGTGGGCCCCACCCGGCAGCACCCGCCGATCAGCCGCGCCCCCGCCGCCCGCCACGCCTGCGCCTGGCCGGCCGAGAAGCGCGTGGGCCCGCGCCAGGACCGGGTCGTGGCGTCCCAGCTCTCGCCGCTGTTCGGGTAGACCACGACCGGCTTGCCGGTGATCCGCGCCGCGAGCGCCACCGCCGGCCCCGCGTCCTGCGGGGAGCAGCAGTTGACGCCGACCGCCACCACCTCGTCCGCGTCGGCGGCGAGCGCGAACGCCTCGCGCAGCGGCTGCCCCGCGCGGGTGCGGTCGCCGGCCACGCTGTACGACAGCCAGGCCGGCACCCCGAGCCCGCGGACCGCCCGCAGCAGCGCCCGCGCCTCGTCGGTGTCGGGAACCGTCTCCAGGGCGAGGACGTCGGGCCCGGCCGCGGCGAGCGTCTCCAGGCGAGGACGGTGGAAACGCTCCAGCGCGTCCACGGACAGTCCGTACCGGCCCCGGTACTCGGAGCCGTCGGCGAGCATCGCTCCGTAGGGTCCCGCCGACGCCGCCACCCACACCTCCCGCCCGAGACCCGCGCCGGCCCGCCGGGCCAACTCCACGCTCAGGGACAGCAGTTCGCGGGTGCGCCCGGCGTCGATGCCGTGCCGCGCGAAACCCTCGTACGTCGCCTGATAGCTCGCCGTGACGGCGACCTCGGCGCCCGCCTCGTAGTACGCGCGGTGGGCGGCCTCGACGGCCGCGGGCTCGTCGGCGAGCAGCCGCGCGGACCACAGGGCGTCGCTCAGGTCGTGCCCGGCGGCCTCCAGCTGGTTGGAGAGGCCGCCGTCGAGGACGAGGGGGCGCTGGGCAAGGGCTTCGGCGAATCTCACGGGTTCGACGCTAGCCGAGGTGCGGGGAGGTTTCCGGCCACCCTCGGAAGGACGCTTCCCTCGCGCTCCCTCACACTGTTAGTCTCGTATCTAACAGTGTTAGAGACGGCTTGCGAGACAACGCGAACAGGACGGTGTGCGATGGCGGCGGATTCCCCCGCCCGGACTGGCCCGAGCCCCTACCGGACGCTCCCGGCGCTGTGTGTGCCGCTGGCCCTGACGATGCTGCAGAGCACGGTGCTCAGCACCGCCCTGCCGGACATCCAGGACGACCTCAACGGCGGCATTCAGGACATCCAGTGGGTCATCAGCGGCTATTCGCTGGCATTCGCCGCGCTGATGCTCACCGGCGGCGCCGTCGGCGACCGCTTCGGGCGCAAGCGGACCTTCCTGGCGGGGCTCGGCATCTTCCTCGCGGGCTCGGTCTTCTCCGCGCTCGCCGGATCGGTGTGGGTCCTGGTGTCGGCGCAGGCGGTGCTCGGCGTCGGGGCCGCGATGCTCATGCCCAACACGCTCTCGATCATCCGGCACGTCTTCACCGACAGCGGCGAGCGCGGCACGGCCATCGGCATCTGGGCCGCGGTCGCGGGCGCCGCCGTGGCCTTCGGTCCCGTCGTCGGCGGGCCCCTGGTGGAGAACTTCGGCTGGTCCGGCATCTTCTGGATGTACGTGCCCATCGCGGTCCTCGGCTTCGTCCTCGCGGTGCCCGCGGTCCCCGAGTCCGCCAACCCCGAACGGCGCCTGGACCTGGCCGGGTTGATCCTCTCCATCGCCGCCATGTCGGCGATCGTCTACGCCACGATCGAGGGCGGCTCGCGCGGCTGGGGCGACGGTCTCGTGGTCGGGGCCTATGCGGCCGGCGGCGCGCTGCTCGTGGCGTTCCTCGTCACGGAGCGTCTGGTGCGCGAGCCGATGCTCGACCTGTCGTTCTTCCGCGACCGGGTCTTCACCGGCTCCGTACTGGCCGGATTCGTCCTGTACTTCGGGCTGTTCGCGATCACGTACTTCCTGATGCTCTGGCTGCAGACGGTCCTCGGCTGGTCCGCGGTCGGCGCCGGGCTCGCGATCCTGCCGGGCATGCTCCTCGCGATGGTCTCCGCGCCGCTCGCCGGCTGGCTGACCACACGGGTGGGCGGTGCGGTGCCGCTCGGGCTCGGCATCCTGTTCGCCTCGGCGACGATGTTCGGGGCCTCGCTGTACGGGACCGGGGCGCGCTACGGGGAGTACTGGTGGGTGATCCTGCTGGTGGGCCTCGGCATCGGCCTCACGCTCACGCCGATCTCGACGCTCGTCATGATGCGGGTGCCGGCGGCCCGTTCCGGCATGGCGTCCGGCGCGAGCAACGCCACGCGTCAGCTCGGCAGCGTCTTCGGGGTGGCCGTGCTCGGCACGCTGCTCACCACCCGCATGACGGACAGCGTCCGGGACCGGCTGGTCGACGCGCATGTGCCGGGGCCGGCCCGCGCCGAGGTGCTGCGGGCCGTCGAGGCCGGCGGCGCGCACAGCACGGGGTCGGGCGGCAGCGCGCGGATCACCGGGATCGTCAACGCGGGCTTCGTGGACGGGTTGCACCTGGCCGAACGGGTCGGCGGGGCGCTCCTGTTGGTGACGGCGATCGCGGCGTACTTCCTGGTGCGGGGGCGCGATCGGGAGGATGTCGACGCGGGCGCGGGTGGGGCCGCGGAGACCGCTGACACCACCGGCTCCGCTGATGCCGCGGACGTTTCCGAGCCCGGCTCCCGCGGTGACGGTCCCGGCGCGGCGCCGGCCCCGGGCGTCTCCGCCGACCGCACCACCTGAGACAGCCGGGCGGGTCCGGCCATCAATCCCCCGCTGGTCGCACCCGCCCGGCGCCGTTCCGGTCGGCCCGGTAAGGGCCGTCACCCCACCCGCACGGGCAGTTCGCGGACACCTCGCATCATCAGGTTGTCCCGCCAGCGCAGTTGGTCCGGCTCGATCGCGAGCCGGATGCCGGGGAAGCGGGCGAACAGGCGCGACACCCCGACCCGCCCCTCCATCCGGCCGACGGCCGCGCCCATGCAGTGGTGGATCCCGTGGCTGAACGCCAGATGCTGCTGCGCCGCCGCGCGACTGCTGTCGACGCGAGCGCTGTCGAAGCGGCCGCTGTCGAAGTGGTCGGGGTCCGGGAATCTGCTCGGGTCGCGCCCTGTCGCGCCGAGCAGGACGAGCACCGGCTCGCCGGCCCGCAGCCGCCTGCCGCCGATTTCGGTGTCGCGCACCGGGAAACGCCAGGTGGGGACCTTGACCGGGCCGTCGACCCGGAGCACCTCCTCGATCAGCGGGTCGATCAGCTCCGGATCCGCCGCGAGCGCGGCGCGTTCGCCGGGGTGGCTCAGCAGCCGCAGCGTCGCGTTGGTGATGAGGTACGCGCTGGACTCGTGGCCCGCGAAGAACAACTGGTAGACCAGCGAGATCAGTTCGTAGTCGTCGAGCTGGTCCGCGCCGTGCGCGTCGACCAGCGCGCTGACCAGGTCGTCGGCGGGTTCCTTGCGCCGCGCGGCGAGCAGCGGGACGAAGTACCCGGCCATCGCGTCGGCCGCCTCGTCGAAGGACGCGTCGTCCTGCAGCTCGGCCTGGACTAGGAGTTGACCCCATTCCTTGAAGCGCGGCCGGTCCGCGGGCGGGATGCCGATGAGCTCGCAGATCACGTCGACGGCGAGCGGCAGGGCGTAGTCGGTGAGCACGTCGAACCCGGGGCGGCCCGCAAGCCCGTCGAGCAGTCCGTCCGCGAACACACCCACCGGCCCGCGTAGTTCGAGCATGCGCCGCGCGGTCAGCGCGCGCGACATCAGGCGCCGCATCCGCGTGTGATCGGGCGGGTCCACGCTGAGCAGATGGCGGCCGAGCAGCGCGGTCTTCTCCTCGGCGCGGCCGGCCGCGATGGCCTCGCGCACGGAGGCGTCGGTGCTTGCCGGGTCCACGCTGAACAGCGGATCGGAGAGCACCGCCTTCGCCTGCTCGTACCCGCTGATCAGCCAGGGGGTCAGGCCGGGGCGCAGGTGTACGCGGGTGAGGGGCACCGTCGCGTGGAGGCGGGCGTAGCCGGGGCCCGGGTCGGCCATGAATGCGGGGTCGAGGAGATCTACCGGAGGTGCCTCATCGCTGCTCATGAGCTTGTTGGTAACAGCAGTCGGGGCGCGCCCGCAATAATCTCGACAATTGCCTCATTAAAGATTTCGCCAAATGGAATACCTGTCGCCGTTTGTGGGTTCGGGCATTCCTCGAACGTCTCTTGCTTGACTGGACAAACACTGTTAGGTTGCGTGGCTGCGAGGCTGAAAGATAGGGCTCGCCGGGGCTTTCCGGGGAAAGTGTCCCGAAGGCCTCGTGTGCAACGTGGACCGAATCACTCTTCGTATCCGAACGAGAGGAGACAGCCATGAAGCTGCAGTCCGAGAAGGTCACCGAACACCGCAACAGCACGCCGCAGGCCGCTCTGGAGCCCTTCGGCGCAGGTCGCGACGAGGCCGTTCTGGTGCCTGGCGCCTGTTCCTGCTGCTGTGGAGCGGTCGTCCGCAAGTAACCGATGACGCCGGCGTGCGGCGGGCCGAGGGTCCGCCGCACGCCGGTCCCGCTCCCCACTTCGGTGACGACGGTACGTCGCACACGACGGCGAATGAATGCAAGGAGCGAATTACATGAGCGATGCGGATACCCCTGCGGATTCGCGTCTTGTTCAGGCTTCGGTGGCCGCGAGCGCCTATCGGACGATGAGCCCGCATGTGCAGGGTGTCGGCCTGCAAACAAATTCCATGCGCTTCGAGAATCTTTCGTCGGACGCCGTAGAACGGCTCGCGGAAGAGTTCTTGATTGCCACCAGAATGCGCCGCTGGGACCGTTCGTCCCTGCTCTCCATCGGCTATTACTTCTCCGATGTCATGGCGGTCGTCCAGTCCCGCCAGGACCGCCTGCCCCGGCAGGGCGCCCCCCGCACTCCGCTGCCCGAGGGCACGGACACCACGGCACCGCTCGACCACGCCGTCTTCGGCCGGCGCAGCGGCCGTGACTTCTCCGGCGCCCCCGTACCCTTCGACGACCTCGCCACCGTGCTCCGCTTCGCCGGGTGCGTCACGGCCGAGGCCGACATCGAGCTCGCCGACGGCTCGCCCCTGACCATGGGCTTTCGCACCGTTCCCAGCGCGGGCGGCCTCTACCCCGTCGAACTCTGGCTCGCCGCCCTGAACGTCGACGGCCTCAACCGTGGCCTGCACCGCCACCTGCCCGTCGAGGACGCCCTGGCCACCGTGGCGGGGCCGGACGCCCTCGCCCCGCTGCTCGCCTCCTTCGACCCGCAGGACGGCTCGATCGACTTCGAGCGGGCGGCAGCCGTCCTCCTGCTCGTCGGCAACCCCTGGCGCTCCATGCGCAAGTACGGCCCCCGAGGCATGCGTTCGATGTTCCACGAGGCCGGCGGCATCGCCCAGAACGCGCACCTGGCCGCCACCGGACTCGGCCTGAACAGCGTGGACTTCTCCGGTTTCTACGACGACGAGGCGCACGCGGCGCTGCACCTCGACGGAGTGCACCGGACGCTGCTGCACACCGTGCTGCTCGGCGCGGGCTGACCACCCGCACAACCGACCCCGGGCCCCAGGGCTCCCGGGCTCCCGTGAAGAGAGGCCCTTTGCATGTCAGACAACCGGCAGCCCCGCGTGCGCCGTTCGTTCTCGGTCGTCGGCCACAGCCCCGACGTGGTCGAGCTGCGCACCGGCGTGTGGAACGCCAAGTCGTACACGCTCACCGACGACTCCCGCTCCGGCAAGCTCTTCAACCTCGTCAGCGGACTCGACGGAACGCTCTCGCGGCGCGACCTCGCCAAGCGCGAAGGCGTCTCCCGCGTCGAGGTCGAGGCGCTCGTCGACCACCTCTACGGTCTGGACGCCATCGAGGAGGGCCCGAGCAGCGCCCTCGACGCCTACCTCGACACCATGGCCACCCTCGGCGGCCGCGGCCAGACACCGGTCGCCGAGGGTGTCGTCCTGCTCGGCGACCCCGAACTCGCAGAACGCACCGCCGCGTTACTGCCCCACGACGTGGCCGGAGACGTCCTGATACCCGGCCCCGACCACCCGGTGCGCGCCCGCCTCGACGCCCTCGCCCCCGCCGTGCTCCACGACGGCCTGGCCTTCGACGAGGCCGTCGAGATCCTCGCCCCGTGGCGCGGCCGGTATCTGCTGCTCGCCGAGAGGACCGTCGACCCGGTCCGCGCCCGGCTCCTCAACCGGCTCACCCGCGCCGCCGGGATCAGCTGGACGTACGCCGCCGTCGACGGGCCGTTCCTCTTCGTCGGGCCCACCATGGTGGCCGGGCGGTCCGCGTGCTTCGAGTGCTTCGAGACGCGGGTGACGATGAACCTCCGGGAGAGCGCGGGCTATCAGCGCTACAAGGAGGCCCTCGTGCGCTCCGCGGTGCACGCCGGCGCGCCGCCCGTCTACGGCCCGGTGCAGGCGCTGCTCTGCTCGCACCTCGCCCTGGAGGCGACCAACTACCTGAGCTGCGGCTCGACGTTCACGATCGAGCAGGTCCTCGGCTGCTACCTGCCGAGCATGGAGATCTCCTACCAGAGCGTGCTGCCGCTGCCCGGCTGCCCCGGCTGCGGCCCGGTGCCCGAACGGGACGACGAGACGCTCCACTTCGACCCGCGCACCTGGCTGGAGGACTGATGCGGCTCACGGTCCACCAGGACGAGAACACCCGTGTCCACCGGCTGCGCCGCCGCATGCACGGGCCGCTGTGTGGGCTCACCACGTCCATGGGGTTCCTCACCCGCTACCCGGGCGGCCCGCGGCTCCTGGTGGGCACCGCCGACATGACGGGCGTGCACGTGCGCCAGGACCAGCCGCCGCCCAAGGCGGGCAGCTACCACATCGGCGGCTACGGCATCTTCCCGTTCGAGAGCCACATCCGCTCCCTGGCCGAGACCCTGGAGCGCTACTCCGGTTACGCGGCCGCCCTGGACGGCAGGTTCACGGCACGGCACGCCCCGTACTCCCAACTCGCCGCCGAAGGCGAACCGTTGCTGCCGCGCTCCGCCTTCGAGCTCTTCACCGAGGAGCAGTACGCGCGCGACGGCTTCCCCTTCTCGCCCTTCGACCCGGACGCCGCGTCGGGCTGGGTGCGGGTTGGTTCGCTCGTCGACGGCGAGCCCTGCTGGGTGCCCGCCCAGCGCTTCCTCCTCGGTTACGTGCGCGAGCGCGAGGAGCCCTGGACGCTGCCCGCCGTCACCACCGGCACCGCCACCCACACCACCCCACAGGCCGCCCTGCGCGCGGCACTTGAAGAGGTCGTGCAGGTCGACGCGGCGATGGGGCACTGGTACGGGCACACCGACTCCGTCCTGATCCGCCCCGACGCACGCACCCGGCACGTCGACGGCATCGTCGACACGTACTTCCCGGCGGGTGCTCCGCGCCCCGAGTTCCACGCCCTGCCAAGCCCCGACCTGCCCGGCTTCACCATCGCCTGTCTGCTGCGCCAGCCCCCGGGCCTTGTCCCGGAGGTGGCGATCGGCCTCGGCAGCGGCGCCTCGCTCGCCCGCGCCATGTACCGGGCCCTGCTGGAGGCGGCGGGCGTGCAGTGGCTCGCGGCGTGGGTGGCCGTCGAGCAGGCCGTCGAGGGCACGCCCGCGGACGCCGACATCTACGACCTCGAAGGCAACGTCGGCCTGTACGCGACGTCCAACGGCGCCCGGACCGTCGAACGCCGCTTCGCCGCCCACACCGAACGGCCCGCCTCCGACCTGCCACCGGACGACGACCGGCCCGTCAAGGAGGCGGTGCGCACCCTCGTCGACGGCTTCCGGCTCTCCGGGAAACAGCTCTACTTCGGCGACCTGACCACCTGCGACCTGCGGGCCCTCGGGTTCCACGCGATGCGCGTGTGGTCCCCGGACACCGTGAGCCTCCCCCTGCCCAGCGCCGTACCCGCCGCCCATCCGCGCTTCGCCGACTACGGGGGCTTCACCGATGACGTCCCTCATCCATATCCCTGAGCTGCGCGACACGGCACTGACCGCGCTCGTCCTGTGCGCGCTCAGCTCCCTGGCGCTCGCCTCCCATCTGCACGTCCGCTTCTTCGACCATCGCGGGGTGCACACGCTCCAGGTGTACACGGCCGTGCTCGCCGCCGTGACCGGGCTCGGCCTGCTCGTGCTCGGCCCCGGTGCGCTCGTCCACGGCCCCGCCTGGGGGCTGCCGGCCGGTCTGGCCCTCGGCGCGGCGGCCGCACCCTTGGTGGCCGCCGCCGACACGGCGGTCACCCGGCGTCTCGGGCGCCGCACCGCCGCGCGGCCGTCACCGCCCGCCGCGACGCCCGCGCCCCGCACCCGGGGCACCCGCGCGGTCGGCCCCGCCGCACGGCTCGCCCGGACCGCGCCGCCGACGGCGACCGAGCGGCGCTGGACGGCGAACCGACGCGACAGCGACGTGGCGCTGCCGCTGGCGTGGCTGGTGGCCGTCGGCGTTCTGGAGGAGTGTGTCTTTAGGGGCACGCTCACCGGCGTAGCGCTGATCCAAGACGCCCTGGTGGTACGGGTGTTGCTGCTCGTCCTCGCCACGGCGGCGTTCGCGCTCTCGCACATCTTCTTCGGCTGGGCCCAGGTGGCCGCGAAGCTCCCGCTGTCCCTGACCGCACTCGCCCTCACCCTCCTGACCGGCAACGTCCTGGGCGCGGTCGTCGCCCACGCCCTGTTCAACGCCCGCATCTGGCGCTACCAGAACACCGTGCGCCCCTCCGGCACCGCCCGCCCCCGGCCGGCCCGCTCATGAGCGCGGCGTCCCAACTGCCCTGGGCGGTCACGGGTGGTGTGCTGCTCGGCGTGGTCGCGTCGGCCTATGGGGTGCTTGCGCCGCGGCTCGCGGGACGGCTCTCGGGAGGGGGCGCCGGGCTCGCGCCGGGCCGGGCCCGCTCGGTGGCCGGAGCAGTCGCCGGGGTCCTGGTCCTCGCCGCGGCTCTCGCGCTCGGCGTGCTCCCGGGAGACCTGGGGTTCGGCGGGCTCGGCGGCGTCGACGCGGCTTTGGTGGTGCTCGGACTCGCCCTGGGCTGCGGGGAGTTCGCCGCCGCCGCCTTCCTCGCGGGGCTCGCCGCGGACATCGGCGCCGGCCTGCGCCCCACCGCCGCGGGACGCGCCGCCCGGCGCCTCGGCGACACCCTGCGCGGCCCCCGCTCCCGGCCGAAGACCGACCCGGCGAGGACCGCCGCCCGGGACAGCCGCGCCCCGCGCCCCGCCTCCGCGGCCGGGCAGACCCACTGGCTCGGCCTCGCGCGCGGACACACCGCCGACGAGGCACGGGCCCGCGTGAGCGGACCCGGCGCCCGCTGGGCCGTCGCCGCGCTCGCCCTTGCCGTGGCGGGAGAGGAGGCCGCCTTCCGGCCCGCACTCATCGAAGCACTGCGCGGATCGGGCGCGGTGGCCGCCGTCGTCGTGGCGGTCCTCGCGCACGCCGCCCTCCGCGTGCGCGGCGCCCCCGCCGGACGCCGCCTCACCCCGGAGAGCTGGGTGCCCGCCCTCCTCGTACCGACCACCCACGCCGTCCTGTACTGGCGCACCGGGACGCTCGTGCCGCTGCTCGCCGCCGACGCCGCCTTTCTCGCGCTGCTCATCCCGACCGAGAGGAAACGACCATGAAACACGGCATCTCGCTGCTCCCCGACTGCAGGCCGGCGACGCGCGGCGCCCAGGAGTACTACCAGGACGTGCTGCGGATCTCCCGGCTCGCGGACGAGGCCGGCCTCGACTACGTGAAGATGACCGAGCACTACCTCAAGGACTACGGCGGCTACTGTCCCAGCCCGCTGACCTTCCTCGCCGCCGTCGCCGCCCAGACCGAGCGGATCGGCCTGATGACCGGCTGCGTCCTGCCCGCCTTCCACCACCCCATCCAGCTCGCCGCGCACACCGCGATGGTCGACGCCATCAGCGGCGGCCGCCTGGAAGTCGGGTTCGCGCGGGCCTGGATGCCGTACGAGTTCGCGGCGTTCGGGGTGTCCATGGACGAGAGCCGCGACCGGTTCAACGACACCATCGCGGCCGTCCTGCGGCTGTGGACCGAGGAGAAGGTCAGCGAGGACAGCCCGTTCTTCTCCTTCCGGGACGCGACCTCGCTGCCGCGCCCCGTCCAGCGCCCGCACCCGCCCGTGTGGGGCGCGGCGGTCCGCTCCCGGCAGAGCTTCGCCTGGCTCGCCGAACAGGGCTTCGGGCTCCTGGTGACGCCCCCGCCGCGGCAGCAGGACCTCGCGGGCGTACGGGACCTGGTGGAGGTCTACCTCGACACCTTCGAGGACGTGCACGGCTCCGGCCCCGAGGCGCCGCGGCCCCGCGTCGCCGTCTCCATCCCGCTGTACGTCGCCGAGACCGACGACGAGGCGTACGCCACCGCCGACCCGCTGCTGCGCGAGTACCTGACGGTGTGGGCCGAGGCCGCCGAGGCCTGGATGCACACCTCGTCCAAGGACTACCCGACGTACTCCCAGATGGCCCTGACCCTGCGCAACCTCGACATCGCGGACTTCCGCAGCCTCGGCACCGCCGTCGTCGGCTCACCCGCCACCGTCCTCGCCCGCGCCACCGAACTGCGGGACCTGCTGTCCGTCGACACGTTCCTGTGGCAGGTCGACTTCGGCGGCCAGGACGGCCCGACGATGGAACGCAGCTTCCGGCTCTTCCGGGACGAGGTGCTGCCGCAGTTGAGGTGAGGAGCGGGTGAAGGTGCCGGGCGGGGTGGCGGGAAGTACTTCCGGCCACCCCGTTCCTCTAACATGGTTAGAGAACATCAGCGGACCGGGAGACCGGGAACCAGAGGGGGTCGGCGCATGCCAGGCCAGCGAGCCGCCAACACGGCCCGGCGCCAGCCGAGACCGTCCATCACGCTGGAGGCCGTCACCGCGGCGGCGCAGCGCACGCTCCAGCGGGACGGCCTCGACGCCCTGTCGATGCGCCGCCTCGCCGACGAACTGTCCATCCAGGCACCCTCGTTGTACTGGTACGTGCGCAACAAGGACGAGCTGCTCGACCTGCTCGCCGACTCCCTCCTCGCCGATCTGCGCCTCGACGTCCACGTGCCCGACGACGGCGACTGGCAGACCGGGCTGCGCGAGATGATGCAGGAGTACCGCAAGTACCTGCTGTCCAAGCGCGATTCGGGCCGGGTCCTCGCGGGCCGGCTGCAGTTGGGGCCGCACTTCCTGCGGCACGCGGAGGTCATCCTCGGCGTGGTGCGCGGCGCCGGCTTCGACGACCAGGACACCGCGGACTCGCTCTACTCCCTCACGCAGTACGTGCAGGGCTTCGTGCTGCACGAGACGTCGCCGCTCTCCGCGGACGTGGCGCGCGGCGCCGATCCCATGGAGTTCCTGGAGGCGGCGCGGGAGCGGCTCGCCGGCCTGTCGGCGCGGGAGTACCCCAACGTGGTCGCGGTCGGCGCCCGGCTCGCGCGCCCCGACATCGAGGCGCGCTTCAACTACGGCCTGGACCGACTGCTCGACGGACTGCGGGACCGGCTCGCGGGACGCGACTCCTAGGGCCTGGTCCTAACCGTTGCCGTTCTGCCGGGCGTCCCTCTCGGCCTGCTCGCGCTGCTGGCGCTCGCGGTTGCGGGCCTGCTCCTCGTCCTGCTTCTTCTGCAGGACGCGCTGCCGGGCGCGGTTGCGGGCCCGTTCCACGGGGTCGCCCTTCCACGGTGCTCGCATGGGAGTTGCCTCCTTGAGGTGGGGATGGATGCGGTACGGGGAATGGATCAGGCCGACTCCGCGGGCCGGGCGATCAGCACCGACTGGGGCGGCGTCGCGGGCAGGACGCGCTCCAGCGTGAAGCCCGCGCGGCGCAGCAGGTCGCGCCACTCGTCCTCGCCGCGCTCGCGTCCGTCGTTGTCGGCGAGCATCTCGATGTCGATGAGCTTGGCCCAGTGGAAGCCGTTGCCCGGCGGCACCACGGCCTCGATGACGAAGAGCCGGGCGCCGTCACCGCCCGCCTCGCGGACCTTGCGGAGCACGGTGAGGGCGGTGGCGTCGTCGAAGCAGTGCAGCATGTTCTTGATGAGGTACGCGTCGCCGCCCGCCGGGACATCCTCCGTCGCGTCGCCCGCCACCAGACGCACCCGGTCCGCGACGCCGAGCCGGTCGAGCCGCTCGCGGGCCAGGTCGATGACATGCGGCCGCTCAACCAGGACACCGGTGCTCCCGGGGGCGCGGGCGAGCAGCGTGCCGAGCAACTCGCCGTCCCCGCCGCCGAGATCGACGAGCGTGCCGTACGCGCCGAAGTCGAGGGCGGGCGCGAGTTCGGCGGCGAGCTCCGCGGTGAGCTCGCCCATCGCGCTCTCGTAGACGGACCGGAAGGCGACGTTCTTGTCGAGGTGCTCGAAGAGCGGCATGCCGTGGGCGGCCTCGAAGGCGGGGCGCCCGGTGCGCACGGTGTCCAGGAGCCGGCCGAAGGAGTCCCACATGGGGCCCTCGGTGAGCATGAGCACCCAGTTGCGGATGGGAGTCGGGGTGTCCTTGCGTAGACAGTCGGCCATCGGCGTCAGCCCGAACCGCCCGTCGGCGAGCTCCTCGAAAACGCCCACCGAGGCCGTGGCGCGCAGACAGCGGTGCAGCGCGGGGGTGTGCGCGCCGACGGCCGAGGCGATCTCCGCGACGGGGAGCGGCCCTTCGGCGAGGACGTCCGCGACGCCCAGCGAGGTGAGCACGGAGAGGGGCTGGGACACCCACTTCGCCGCGGCGAGGGAGAGCACCCTGGCGTGCGGCGGGTCGTACGGGCCTCCGGGGAGGCCGATCGGAGCGGATGCCTCGGCAGTCACGTAACCCCCTGGGGACGGCGCCCTGACCGTGCCCCGCGGACCGGCGAGGCACGCTGTCTAACAGTGTTAGGTGGTACCCAGGCTAGCACCGTGGCCGGATCGAGGCGAGGCCTCGCGCGGGAGGCCGTCCGCGCGCGAGGCCGTCCGTGGGCCCGCTCATCCCCGGGTAAGGCCCGCCTCCGGCACGCGCTCCAGGGGGAAGTGGCAGGCCACCTGGTGTCCCTCGCCGTTCGGTGTGCGGGCCTCCGGTTCGGTCGTGGCGCACACGTCCTGGGCGAGCGGGCAGCGGGTACGGAAGCGGCAGCCCGACGGGGGCTTCGCCGCGGACGGGGTCTCGCCCTCCAGGGGGGTGCGCGCGGCACCGGTGGCCGCCTCGGGGTCGGGCAGGTTGACCGTGTCCAGGAGCCCGCGCGTGTAGGGGTGCAGTGGATGCGCGTACACGCGCTCGGCCGGGCCCACTTCGACGAGCTTGCCCAGGTACATCACGCCGACGGTGTCCGCCAGATGGCGTACGACGGCCAGGTCGTGCGAGATGAACAGATAGGTCAGGCCGCGCTCGCGCTGCAGGTCGCGCATCAGGTTGAGGATCTGCGCCTGTACGGACACGTCGAGCGCGGACACCGGTTCGTCCGCCACGACCAGGTCCGGGGAGAGTGTCAACGCCCGCGCCAGGCCGAGGCGTTGGCGCTGGCCGCCGGAGAACTCGTGCGGGTAGCGGTGCACGGCGCCGCGCGGAAGACCGACGGCGTCCAGGAGTTCGGCGACGAGCTTCTCCCGCTCCGCGCGGTCGCCGACGCCCTGGATGACGAGCGGCTCACGCAGGATCTCGCCGACCCGCATGCGCGGGTCCATCGCGGCGGTGGAGTCCTGGAACATCAGCTGGACGCGGCGCCGGTGCGCGCGCCGCTGCGCCCGCGACATCCGCGCCGGGTCGGAGCCGTCGAACCGCACCGCGCCGCCGGTCGGCTCCTCCAGGCCCGCGACGATCCGCCCGAGCGTCGTCTTGCCGCAGCCGGACTCGCCGACCATGCCGAACGTCTCGCCCCTGCGGACGGTGAGCGACACCCCGCCGACCGCGCTGACCGTGCCGCGGCTGCGCGAGAACGCGCCGCCCTTGAGCGGGAACTCCTTGACCAGCGTGTCGAGTTCGAGGAGTACCTCACCGGGGGCGCCGGAGGCCGGCACGGGCGGGGGCAGCACCACGTCGTCCTCGGACGCGACGACGTCCGGCACCGGGTGGAAGCACGCGAACCGGTGTTCCGCGCCCTGCGCCGGGTCGTCCACGAGCTGCGGCTCCTCGGCGCGGCAGGCGTCCGTGGCGAAGGTGCAGCGCGGCGCGAAACGGCAGCCGGCCAAGGGCGCCGCGAGGTTCGGCGGCAGGCCCGGGATGGTGTGCAGTTCGGTGCCCCGGTCGGCGGCGCGTTCGGGCAGCGCGGCGAACAGCGCCTCGGTGTAGCGGTGGCGCGGGCGCGCGAACAGGCCGCGTACGTCGGACTCTTCGGCGACCTTGCCCGCGTACATCACCGCGACCCGGTCCACCCGGTTGGCGATGACGCCCAGGTCGTGGGTGACCAGGATCATCGCCATGCCGAGGCGGGTGCGCAGGTCGTCGATCAGCTCCAGGATCTGGTGCTGCGTCGTCACGTCGAGGGCGGTCGTCGGCTCGTCCGCGATCAGCAGCTTCGGCTCGCAGACCAGGGCCATGGCGATCGCCACGCGCTGGCGCATACCGCCGGACAGCTGGTGCGGGTAGGCCTTCATGCGCTCGGCGGGCTGTGGCATGCCGACCAGGCGCAGCATCTCCTGGGCGCGGGCCCAGGCCTCCTTCCCGCCGATGCCGGGGCGGTGCAGGAGCAGCGGCTCCGCCACCTGCGCGCCGATGGTCATCGTGGGGTTGAGGGAGGTCAGCGGGTCCTGGAAGACCATGCCGATGGTGTTGCCGCGGACGTCCTGGAGGACGGGGGCGGCCGCGGTGGCGAGGTCCTGCCCGTCGAACAGGACGCGCCCGCCGGTGATTTCGCCGCCCGGAGGCAGCAGGCCGAGGACGCTGAGCGCGGTCATCGTCTTGCCGCAGCCGGACTCGCCGACGACGCCCAGGGCCTCGCCGGGGGCGAGGGACAGGCAGACGCCGTCGAGGGCGTGGACGGTGCGCTCGCGCGAGGCGATGTCGACGCGCAGGTCCTCGATGGAGAGCAGGGGCTCGGTCATCTTCTCGTCTCTCCTGTTACTTCCGCAGCCGTACGTCGAACGCGTCCCGCAGCCCGTCGCCGATGAAGTTGAACGCGGCGACGACCAGCACGATCGCGATGCCCGGCGGGAAGATCAGCCACCAGTAGCCGTTCTGCGTGTAGGTGATGCCGGCCGACAGCATCGACCCCCAGTCGGCCGAGGGCGGCGGGATGCTCAGGCCGAGGAACGCGAGATAGCTGACGTAGAGGATCGCGTCGGCGATCTGGAACGTGCAGTTGACGATGACCGCGCCGATCGCGTTCGGCACGATGTGCTTGAACACGGCGTGGGTGCCGCCGCCGCCCATCATCCGCATGGCCTGCACGTATTCGCGGTTGCGCAGCGAGAGCGCCTCGCCGCGCACCAGCCGGGCGGGGGACAGCCACGCCACCGCCGCGATGATCACGATGAGGACGCCCTTGCTGGGGGTGATGATCGCGGCCACCACGACGAGCAGGAACATCGCGGGGATGGCGAGCGCGGCGTCCGTGATCCGCATCATCGCGGCGTCGATCCAGCCGCCGAAGTAGCCGGATATCGCGCCGTAGACGGTGCCGAAGAGGGTGGCGAGGAGGCCGGCCGCCAGCCCGATCTCCAGGGAGGTCTGCCCGGCGACCATCAGCCGGCCGACCATGTCGTAGCCGAGGTCGGTGGTGCCGAGGAGGTGGCCGGAGCTGCCCGGTGACCGGTTCGCCTGCGCGAGGTCGGTGTGGATCTGCTCGGTGTCGTACACCAGCGGCCCGAGATAGCTGAACGCGAGCAGCAGGAGCAGCACCACCACGCCCGTCAGGGCAAGCTTGTTGCCGGTGAAGACCCGGAGCGTGCGGCGGGCCAGCGAGGGCGTGGCCTGCGCGGCGTCCTCATGGCCCGGCGCGGTGACAGGGGTGACCGTGGTACTCATGCCACGCTCCGTATCCGGGGGTCGAGGACGGCGTACAGGACGTCGGTGAGCAGCGAGCCGACGACGGTGGCGACACCGACGACGAGCGTCACGCCGAGCAGGACGGGGAAGTCGGAGCCCTGCGCCGCGTTCCAGAACAGCAGTCCCATGCCCGGGTAGTTGAACATCGACTCGACGACGAGGGCGCCGCTGAAGAGGGTCGGGAGGTAGAGGCCGAGGAGCGTGGCGAGGGGGATCAGCGCGTTGCGCAGGACGTGCCGGACCATGATCCGGCGGCTCGACTGGCCCTTGGCCATCGCGGTGCGGACGTACTCCTCGGAGAGGTTGTCGAGCACCGCCGAGCGCATATAGCGGCTGAACATCGCGATGATGCCGAACGCCATCGTGACCACCGGCAGGACCAACCCGGTGAAGTCGCCGAGAAGTTGGCCGATCGTCTCGCCCTGCGGCGCCTCCGCCGGGAAGACCGGCAGGACCTGCGCGAACAGAATGATCATGATGAGGCCGAGGAAGAACACCGGCGTGGCGTACATCAGGAAGGCGAGGCCCGTGAGCGCGTAGTCGGACGCCTTGCCGCGCCGGACGGCCTGCAGCAGGCCCAGCGGCACCGCGATGACGACCGCGAGCGCGGTGGAGAGGACCGTCAGGAGCAGCGTCTTCGGCAGCCGCTGCTTCAGCAGGTCGAAGACGGGCGAGTTGAGCTTGAAGGACTCGCCGAGGTCCCCGGTGAGCAGCCGCTTCACATACATCGCGTACTGCATCGGCAGCGAACGGTCATAGCCCTGCTGGTGGTTGAAGTGCTCGATCTGCTGCGGCGTGCCCTTCGGGCCGAGGATTGCGCGCGCCGGGCCGCCCGGCAGCAGATGCAGCAGCACGAAGACGATGACCGACACCAGGAAGAGGACGACGATCGCCTGGAGGAGGCGCTTGACCAGAAAGCCGGTGAAGCCGGTCACTTCTCGGCTCCCTTCTTCTTGACGTAGTACCAGTGCTGGGGCGCGAAGGTGACGGTCGGGTTCTGCGAGACGCCGCGCAGGTCGTTGCGGATCACCGACACCTGGTACGCCGGGTTGGGCATCCACATCACGGGCAGCTGCTCCGCGAGGTACTCGCCGTACTCGTGCACGGCCTTCATGTCGGGGGAGTACTGCACGCCCCGGATGATGCGGTCCGCCTTCTTGTCGCTGTAGTTGCCGAAGTTGGCGGAGGCGCCCGTGGAGAAGAGCAGCTCGCCGCTGGGGTTGAGCGGGTAGTACCAGCTGCCGGCGGTCCCGAAGAACGACATGTCCCAGTCGCAGCCGGGGTCCTTGGCCTTGCACGGCACGGAATTGCCGAGCACCGAGTTCAGCGGCTGCTGACGTACCCTCAGGTCGATGCCGGCCTTGGAGAGCGACGACTTGAGTTCCTGCATCATGTTCGTCGTCTCGGTCGAGCCGGACTGGGAGAGCAGGGTGAGCTCCAGCGGGGCGTTGCGCCCGATGCCCTTGCCGCACCGGTCCGCTCCCGTGCCGGGGCGCACGCAGCGCGCGGTGCCGTCCTCGATCCGCCAACCGTGCCGGGTCAGCAGCGATGTGGCCTTGGCGACGGAGAACGGGTACGGGTTCTTCGCCATCTCCGGTGACAGGTACTGGCTCTTGGGTGTCACCGGCACCGGGCCGAGCGTCGGTGTCGCACTGCCCTGCCAGATGACGTCGCTCATCGCCTTCTGGTCGACGAGGTGCTGCATGGCCTGGCGGATGTAGAGCTGGTCCATCGTCGAACCGCCGTGGGCGGAGTTGAAGTTGTAGACGATGTACGTCGCCGCCCAGCCCTCCCACGGATCGACCCGGTACCCCTTGCCCTCGAACTTCTCCTTCTGTGCCAGCACCGACGGCGGGATGTAGCCGTAGTCGACGCCGCCGGACCGCAGCACGTTGTACTCGGAGTCGGCGGTCGTGAACGGTTTGAAGACCACCTTGTCCAGGTGCGGGCGCTCCGACTTCGGCCCGGTGAACTTCTCGTTCGGCACGATGGTGACCTGGCCGCTGTCGCGCCAGCCGGCGAGTTTCCAGGGCCCGTTGACCGTCTTCCAGAGCGGGTCGGAGGCGTACGAGCCGAGGCTCTTGGCGTGCCGGGTCAGCCGGGTGAAGACGGCCTTGGCGCCCGCGGGCGTGCGGTCCCAGTCGCCGACCTTCCCGCCGTCGGTCTTCGCGTCCCAGGCGTGCTGGGGCAGGGCCCGCAACAGGGTGAGCTGGTTGGCGGTGAACCAGTCCGGGTTGTACGCGCGGGTCAGGTGCAGCCGCACGGTGTGGTCGTCGAGCGTCTCGAACCGCCTGACGTTGTCGGGCATCGTCCCGACCGAGTAGCTGCCCCAGTCCGCCTTGTCGGCCTTGACCAGGTGGAACCAGAACTCCAGGTCGCGGGCGGTGACGGGCTTCCCGTCGGACCACTTGACGCCCTCGCGCAGCGGCACGGTCACGGTCTTGTTGCCGTCGCTGTACTTCGGCTCAAGGCCGAGCGTGCTGGGCCCGTGCGTGGTCAGCTCGCCCTTTGCCTTGTCCTGCACGGCGTCGTAGACCGGCATGAAGAGCAGCGACTGGATTCCGTAGTTGTACGAGGCGCCGTAACCGGGCGCGCCGATCGGGAAGATCCAGTTGGGTGTCGCGGCCGGCGGCAGCGCCATCGTCGCCGTGCCGCCCTCGACGGGCGTGCCGCCGGTGGGGCCCATGTCGATGCTGCCGCCCTCGCGGGTGCAGCCGGTGAGGGCCGCCGCGAGGACGAGCAGCGCGGCCGCCGCGGACCTGAGTGAGCGCATGGCGATGGGCCTCCAAGGGGGACGGGGCCGGCCCGTGCCGGAGAACGACGGGGCGGCGCCCGAACGCTAGGCCGCCGGTGAAAAACAAGTCAATAGCTTCATTCGGCAAGAAGTGGAAAACCGGGGAGGGCTGGTCAACCTGGTTCGATTCGACTTAGTGTTCGTCCTGTTGTCGAACGAACATGTCGAAGCAACTGGGGGCGCCATGACCGGAACACCACTCGGGGAGCCGGGGTCGGCGCAGCACATCGTGCATCTGGTCTCCTCGGGCGCGGCCACGTCCCGGGCGGACCTCGTGCGCGAACTGGGCCTCGCCCCCTCGACGGTCTCCCTGCGGGTGCAGGAACTCGTCGACGCCGGGCTGCTCTCCGAGTCCGGCGAGGGCGCATCGCGCGGCGGGCGCAGGCCCCGGCTGCTGCGCGTGGCCCCGCAGGGCGGCGTCGCCCTCGCCGCGGACCTCGGCAGCCATCACGCGCGGCTCGGCGTCGTCGACCTCGGCGGCGAGGTCAGCGACGCCGTCGACCTGCCGCACGACATCACCGCCGGGCCCGAGTCCGCCGTCGACTGGCTCTGCGGCCAGGCCGAGGAGTTCGTCGCCCGCCGACGCGCCGAGGGCCGCACGGTGCGCGCGTTCGGCGTCGCCTTCCCCGGCCCCGTACAGCCCGCCACCGGCCGCGTCCTCAGCCCGTCCCGCATGCCCGGCTGGCACCGCTACCCGCTGCGCGACGTCCTCGCCGAGCGGCTCGGCATCCCCGTCACCGTCGACAACGACGCCACGATGATGGCCGTGGGCGAACACCGCGTCGCCCGCCCCGGACTCGACCACCTCGTCGTCGTCAAGGCCGGACGCGGCATCGGCAGCGGGGTCATCTCGGCGGGCCGGCCGCACGACGGCGCGAACGGCAGCGCGGGCGACATCAGTCACGTCCGCGTCGACGCGGCGGGCGACCGCCCGTGCAGCTGCGGCAACATCGGCTGCCTGGAGACCGTCGCCAGCGGCGCCGCCCTCATCCGCGAACTCGCCCTGCAGGGCGTCGAGGTGCACGACACCGCCGACCTGCTGCGGCTCGTGGCGGACGGCGACCCGCAGGCCACCACCCTCGTCCGCACCGCGGGACGGCACATCGGCACCGTCCTGTCCGTCGTCGTCAACTTCTTCAACCCGCAGGCCGTGGCCCTCGGCGGCGTCCTCGCCACCGCCGAACCCCTGGTCGCCGCCGTGCGCGGCGTCCTCTACGAACGCTGCCTGCCGCTCGCCACCGCCGACCTGGAGATCACCACCACGGTCACCGGCGCCGACGCGGGCCTGCTCGGCGCCGGCCTCACCGCCCTGCGCCACCACCTCCCCACCGCCCCGGCCGGCCACGCCCCCGCCCACCAGGAAGAGAGCGCACCCGCATGACCCCCTCCGCACACCCCCGCCGCCTGCGCATCGGCATCGGCGGCATCGGCATCGAGTCGTCCACGTTCTGCCCGCACCGCTCCACCACGGACGACTTCCGCCGGACCCGCGGCCAGGAGCTCCTCGACCGCTACACCTGGACGCGCGCGGACTGCGACCTCGCCACGACCGTCGAGTGGGTTCCCCTGCTGCACGCGACCTCCCTGCCCGGCGGCCCGGTGGAGGCGGAGTCGTACCTGATCCTCAAGGACGAACTCGTCACGCGTATCCGGGAATCGGGGCCGCTCGACGGCCTCGTGTACGACATCCACGGCGCGATGAGCGTCGTCGGCCTCACCGACGCCGAGGCCGACCTGACGGAGGCGGTCCGCGCCGCACTCGACGCCGTCGGCACCCCCGACGGCACCGGCCGCCCCATGATCTCCACCGCGATGGACCTGCACGGCAACGTCTCGCGCCGCTTCGCCGACCCCGTCGACCTGCTCACCGCGCACCGCCTCGCCCCGCACGAGGACGCCTGGGAGACCCGCGAGCGCGCCGCCCGCAACCTCGTGCGCTGCCTCCTCGACGGCGCCCGCCCGCACCGCGCCTGGGTCCAGGTGCCCGTCCTGCTCCCCGGCGAGAAGACCAGCACCCGCCTGGAGCCCGCCGCGTCCCTCTACGCCTCGCTCGCCGAGATCGAGCGGCGGCCCGGCATCCTCGACGCCGCGATGTGGGTCGGCTACGCCTGGGCCGACGAGCCACGCTGCAAGGCCGCCATCGTCGTCACCGGCGACGACGCCGAACTCGCCGCCGCCGAGGCCGAGAAGCTCGCCCGCCGGTACTGGGACGCCCGCCGCGACTTCGTCTTCGTCGGCCCGACCGGCACCGCCGAGGAGTGCGTGGAACGCGCGGTGGCCTCGCCGAAGCGCCCCTTCCTGATCAGCGACTCGGGCGACAACCCGACGGCGGGCGGCGCGGGCGACCTCGCGTACATGCTCGGCAAGCTCCTGGAGAACGACGCGATCCGCTCCGGCGAGGTCACCGCCGTCCACCCCGGCATCACCGACCCGGCCGCCGTCGCGCGCTGTTTCGAGGCGGGCGTGGGCGCGGAGGTGACGCTGAGCGTCGGCGGCAAGGTGGATCCGCACCACGGCGGACCGTACGAACTGACCGGCACCGTCGTCGCGTTGCAGCGCGCCGCCGACCAGAAGGACCGCGCGGAGGGCGGCGCGTACGACCGCGGCGTCGACATGGCGGCCGTGCGCCGCGGCGGCCTCACGGTCGTCCTCGTCGAGCGCCGCAAGCCGTTCCACACCCTGGCCGACTTCATGGGCCCCGCCGACGGCGGCCTCGGCATCGACCCCCGTACGTACGACATCGTCGCCGTGAAGATCGGTTACCTGGAGCCCGAGCTGCACGACCTGGCAGCCGACTGGCTGCTCGCACTGACCCCTGGCGGCGTCGACCAGGACCTGCTGCGCCTCGGCCACCACCGGGTGGAGCGGCCCCTGTACCCGTTCGACGAGGACGCCTACACCGACGAGGAGCCGGACCTGACCCCGGCCTTCCTCACGCCGCTCGCTCCGTGAGAAGGGGGTTCATCGGCGGATGAGGGTCTGCGAGGGTGATCCCGCAGCCGTCCGCCCCCACCGCAGAGGAGCCCCCTGTGAAGCGTGCCGCCACCCTGTCCGCCCTGGTCTGTCTGCTGGCCGTCACGGCCGCCGCGCCCGCCGCTCCCTCCGCTTCCTCCGCGGCGGGCGCGCGGCCGGACCGGGCGGTCCGTCAGCACGGCAGCCTCCTGGACTCCGTCCCGAAGAAGGGGGTCCTGAAGGTCTGCACGACCGGTGACTACGCCCCGTTCACGAAGCGGGACCCCGACGGCACATACCGCGGTGTCGACATCTCGATGGCGCGCGACCTGGCGAAGAGCCTCGACGCGAAGCCGAGGTTCGTGGCCACGACGTGGGCGAAGCTGGCCGGGGACGTGGCGGCGCGGCGGTGCGACATCGGCGTCGGCGGCGTCTCCATCACCCTGCCGCGCGCCCGGCAGGTCTCCTTCAGCGAGCCGACGCGCGAGGACGGCAAGACCCCGATCGTGCGCTGCGCGGACAAGGCGAAGTTCGGCGCGGGCACACTGAAGGACATCGACAAGCCCGGCACGACGGTCGTCGTCAACCCCGGCGGCACGAACGAGGAGTTCGCCCGCGCCCACATCGAGCGGGCGACCATCAAGCTGCACCCGGAGAACACCACGATCTTCCAGGAGATCGTCGACGGCCGGGCGGACGTGATGATGACGGACGCGAGCGAGACGCGCTACCAGTCGAAGCTCCACCCCGAACTCTGCTCCCTCCACCCCGACAAGCCCTTCACCTTCTCGGAGAAGGCGTACGCGACACCGCGCGGCGACGGCGAGTTCACGGCGTACGTGAACCAGTTCGTCCACCTCGCCACACACGACGGCACGTACGCGCGGTACGAGGGTGAGTGGATGAAGTGAGAGGGAGTGGATGAAGTGAGACGGGCCGACGGCCACAAGTGGCGGGAACCGCACGCCGTTTGGAGGGGGCGGTGCGGGGGATCCGGTTCGTATGACCGTTCACAAGAACACCGTGCTCGTACTGGACTGTTCGGAGCCCGAGCGGCTCGCCGAGTTCTATGCCGGACTGCTGGGCGCCGAGACGCGGTTGAGCAAGGATCCGGACTACGTCGAGGTCACCAATGACAGCGGGGTATGCCTGGCCGTGCACCGGGAGCGCGACTACATCCCGCCGAGCTGGCCCCGGCCCGAGGACTCGCAGCAGGCACACCTGCGGATCATGGTGGCGCGCGACGACATGGACGAGGCGGAGCGCGAGGCGATCGGTCTCGGCGCGCGTCCCATCGAGACCAAGGACAACAGCGGGCCGCGGGACACCCGGACCTACTCCGACCCGATGGGCCACTCCTTCACCCTGGCGGCCATTCCCGAGTGACGGCCCTCAAGGGGGAGTGGTTCAGGGGTCGTTCGGGACGCGGTCCGTCCACGGGCACAGCAGGCGCAACGCGCCGATCAGCGTGAGCGCCCACAGGCCGGCGAAGGCCCAGACCACGCCCGGCGTGGAGGTGCGGAGCCCGATGACGAGCAGCGTGCCGCTCAGCGCGGCGAGGAACGCCACGGTGAGCGGGTGCGGCGTATGCGTCAGGACGGCCCGCACATGACGCCGCGGACGGGTGAGCCCACAGCGCAGCTGCCAGCGGATCCGAAAGGCCCGGTCGAGCCGGAGTGAGTCCTCCAGCTCGACCAGAACGCGCTGCTGGTGCTCCGGAAGTCGCTCCGCGGTCATGGCCGCCCCTCCCGCGCCGCATGGGATCCGACCGTATCGGATGAGGTTCGGCGAACGGGTGCCCCGCGCCGCCCGGCCTAACCGGACGGCGGCGCGGCATTCGGCGTGCGGCGGGCGTCAGACGGAGCGGTGGTACTGGTCCGGGACGTGTACCTCGGCGCCGAGCTCGCGTCCCGCGCGCCGCGCCCACGACGGGTCCCGCAGGAGCTCCCGGCCCAGCAGGACGGCATCGGCCTCGCCGTTGGCGAGGATCTTCTCGGCCTGGGCCACCTCGGTGATCAGGCCGACCGCGGCGACCGGCAGGGCCGTCTCGGCCTTCACCCGCGCCGCGAACGGCACCTGGTAGCCGGGCTCGACGGGGATCCTGACGCCGGAGGCGTTGCCGCCCGTGGAGACGTCGAGCAGGTCGACGCCGTGCTCCTTGAGCGTGTCGGCGAAGCGGACGGTCTCGTCCGCCGTCCAGCCCGCCTCGTCCAGCCAGTCGGTGGCGGAGATGCGGAAGAACAGCGGCTTGTCCTGCGGCCACACCTCGCGCACCGCGTCGACGACTTCGAGCGCGAGACGGGTGCGGTTCTCGTACGAACCGCCGTACACGTCGGTGCGCTTGTTGCTGTGCGGCGAGAGGAACTCGCCGATCAAGTAGCCGTGGGCGCCGTGCAGTTCGGCGACCTCGAAGCCGGCGTCCAGCGCGCGCCGCGCGGCCTCGGCGAACTGGCCGACGACCTCGCGGATCTCCTCGACGGTGAGCTCCGCGGGGACGGGGTGTCCCTCGGCGAAGGGGACCGCGCTCGGGGCGAGGGGCTGCCAGCCGCCCTCGTCCGTCCCGATCGGGGTGCCGCCCTTCCACGGGCGCTCGGTGGACGCCTTGCGGCCGGCGTGCGCGAGCTGGATGGCCGGCACGGTGCCCTGGCTCTTCAGGAAGTCCGTGGTGCGACGGAACGCGCGGGCCTGGGTGTCGTTCCAGATCCCCAGGTCGTACGGGCTGATCCGGCCCTCGGGGCTCACGGCGGTGGCCTCGACGATGATCAGGCCCGTGCCACCGGCGGCCCGTGCCGCGTAGTGCGCGAAGTGCCAGTCCTGCGGGACGCCGGCCTCGGGCCCGTCGGGCGCCGCCGAGTACTGGCACATCGGGGGCATCCAGATCCGGTTCGGGATCGTCAGGGATCGCAGGGTGTACGGCTCGAACAGCGCGCTCACGGCGGGCTCCATTCGCTCACGACGACGGAAGTACTCGTCGTACGATAACTCTCGTAGTACGGCACCTGTCAAACTACGGTGACTCTCGTACAATGGGGGCCAGGGAAGGTCCGGGCGGGGCCCCGGGCGCACAGGACGAAGTGGAGCCGCCATGACGACCGCCGCCGCGACAGGCAGCGCGAGCAGCAGGACGCTCGCCCATCCCGGGCCCGACGAGGTCCGCCTGGAAGGGGTGCTGCACGCCTTCGCCGACCCGATGCGGATGCGGGTGGTGCGGGAACTGGCCCGCGAGGAGGGGGCGGACGGGCTCTCCTGTTCGTACTTCGACCTGCCCGTCACCAAGTCCACCTGTACGCACCACTTCCGGGTGCTGCGCGAGAGCGGGGTGATCCGGCAGCTCTACCGGGGCACCGCGAAGCTGAACGTGCTGCGCCGCGACGACCTGGACGCGCTCTTCCCCGGCCTCCTCGACAGCGTCCTCGCCGCGGCCGCCCGCCAGGACGAGCGGCTGGCGGCCGAGGGCTGAGCCGCGGCCGAGGGCTGCGCCGCGGTCAAGGCTGAGTCGCGGTCAGGGGTCGAGCGGCCAGGTCGGGTGGTCGTACGGCGTTACGGAATGCGCGTCGCCGCCGCCCGCAGCCCCTCCCAGTCCGGGATCTTGACCACGCCGCGCCCGAGCGTGTGTCCGAGCTCCGCCTCCGCACGCTCGATCGCCAGCCAGCCCGGCCACTCGACCGGCCGGAACCCCGCCGCGCGCAGCCCCGCGAGGGGGTCCGCGGCGACCTGCCGCGCCGCCAGCGCGGGGGCGTCGTCCAGCAGGGACGTCACCGTCTCCTTGGAACACGGGCGGTTGGTGCCGATGACGCCGGTCGGGCCGCGCTTGATCCAGCCGGCCACGTACTCACCGGGTGACGGCACCCCCTCGCGCAGCACCCGGCCCGCCGCGTGCGGCACGGTGCCGCGCTCCGCGTCGAACGGCAACCCTTCGATCGGCACCCCGCGATAGCCGACCGAGCGCAGCACGAGCTGGGCCGGGACGTCCTCGTACTGCCCCGACCCCGTCACCCCGCCCCGGCCGTCGGGCAGCGTGCGCTCGAACCGGACCGCACCGACCTGCCCCTGTGCGCCCGCCGTCAGCGAGGCCGGACGCAGGAAGAAGCGCAGCCTGATCCGCCGGGCGAGACCCTGCGGCGGACGGTCGGCCCAGCCGCGCAGCACCTCGACGTTGCGGCGGCTCGCGGCGGGCAGCCCTGACGGGTCGCCGTAGGCCGGGTCGAGCGCCAACTCCGCCGGATCCACGACGACTTCGGTGTCCGGGAGAGCGCCGAGCTCGCGCAGCTCCTTGGTGGTGAACCGCGCCTGCGAGGGCCCGCGCCGCCCCACCACGGATACCTCGCGCACCCGGCTGTCCGCGAGCACGCCGAGCGCCGCGTCCGGCATGTCGGTGGGGAGCAGCTCGGCGGCGCCGCGCACCAGCATCCGGGCGACGTCCACCGCCACGTTGCCGACGCCGATGACGACGGCGGACTCCACGTCCTTGATGAAGCCGGCCCGCGCGCCCCGGTCCGTCATCGCGTCCGGATGCGCGCTGTACCAGGAGACGAACTCGGTCGCCGAGTAGCTGCCGGGCAAGTCCTCGCCGGGCACCCCGAGCCTGCGGTCCGCCGCCGCGCCGACGCAGTACACCACCGCGTGGTAGAGGCCGAGCAACCGGGCCGGGGGCAGCGCTCCGGGGCCGATCTCGACGGAGCCGAGGAAACGGACGCGCTCGTGTTCGAGGACCGCGCGAAGATTGTTCTGCAGTGACTTGATCTTCTCGTGGTCCGGCGCCACTCCGTAGCGGACCAGGCCGTACGGGCAGGGCAGGCGGTCGAGCACATCGACCCGCACCCCCGGCACCCGGTCCTGCTGGACGAGGGACTGCGCGGCGTACACCCCGCTGGGGCCCGAACCCACGACGGCGACCTGCAGCACGGTGGCGCTCCTTCCGCGAGGCGACCTCGGGACGGTTTCAGGATCGCACCGTCGCCCTTCGCTGTCAGGGTGCCGCGGGGCCGGGGGAACCGGAAGGCCGCCCCGCGGAGCCTCGCACCGTCACTCCATGTCCCGCATCCGGCCGATCTCGCTCGACTGCTGCGCCACCACGTCGTTCGCCATCTCCTCGACCTGGATGTTGTTGCCGTCGGAGAGCACGTCCGCGGCCATGGTGATCGCCCCGCTGTGGTGCGTGATCATGAGCTTCAGGAAGAGCTCGTCGAACGCCTTGCCCCGGGCCGCGCGCAACTGCTTCAGCTGCGCCTCGCTCGCCATGCCCGGCATCGTCCCGTGATCGTGGCCGGCGTGTTCGCGCGGGCCGCCGTGGCTCTTGAGCCAGCCCTTCATCGCGCCGATCTCCGGGCGCTGCGCGGAACTGATGCGTGACGCAAGGCGTTTGACGCGGCTCGACCCGGCCCGCTCCGGGGCGAGCCCGGTCATCTTCAGCGCCTGGCCGTGGTGCACGATCATCATCTGCGTGTAGGTGAAGTCGGCCGCGTTGGGGGAGTCGTCCTCGGACCGCTTCTTTGCGGCGTCCTTGGCGGACATCGTCGCCGCGGTCTCGCCCGGCTTGCCCGGCACGATCACCGAAGGCCCGGGCGACGCCTGCCGGTCGGCGTCCGGCCCACCCTTGTCACCCGCGTCCGCGTCACATCCCGCGAGGACGAGAACGGCTCCCGCGAGGAGCGCGCCGACGGCGGACGTACGACGACTGAGCACAGTGACCTCCGGTGACACACAGGCGACTTGGGGTCCGTATTAGCACGTCGATGCGCGTGATCGACCGGAAACTCTCGTCATCGGTCCGTTTCCTTCTGTTGATCTGTGCATGATGAGCACGATACTGCGGGTGTCCGTGAACCGTTCGACTGCGAACGGCGACAAGGGAGGACGCAGTGACCCTGTTGAACAACCCCCGAACGCGGCGCAGACGCCTGGGAGTCGGCGCGGCGGCGGCCGGCCTGCTGGCCGCGCTGCTCACCGCGGCGCCCGCGGGAGCCACCCCCGACCCCGGTGACTCACCCGCCGCCCCGAAGAGCGTCTCCAAGAGCGATGCCGCCGGGACGAAGAAGGCCATCCAGCGCGGAGACATACCGGCGCCCGACGAGATCGTCCACTCGGGCAACATCGAGCACCTGGCCAACATCCCCAAGGACGCGCTGCCCGGCCTGAACACCGACATCGCGTTCCAGGGGAAGTACGCCTTCGCCGGGAACTACGACGGCTTCCGCATCTACGACATCAGCAACCCCAAGGCGCCCAGGACGGTCTCCCAGGTCCTGTGCCCGGGCTCGCAGAACGACGTCTCCGTCGCCGGGAACCTGCTCTTCCTCTCCACCGACTCCTCGCGCAGCGACAACTCCTGCAACAGCACCACGCAGCCCGCCACGGAGAAGTCCTCCTGGGAGGGCATGAAGATCTTCGACATCAGCGACAAGGCGAACCCCCGGTACGTCTCGGCCGTCGAGACCGCCTGCGGCTCGCACACGCACACGCTGGTGCCGCAGAAGCGGAACGTCTACATCTACGTCTCCTCGTACTCCCCGAGCGCGACGTTCCCGGACTGCCGGCCGCCGCACGACGGGATCTCCGTCATCAAGGTGCCGCGCAAGGCCCCGCAGAAGGCCGCGGTCGTGAACTTCCCCGTGCTCTTCCCCGGTGAAGGTCCCGACGGCGGCGGCAACCCCGGTGGTCCCACCAACCCGGGCGTCTCCAAGACCACCGGCTGCCACGACCTCACCGTGCTGCCCTCCGAGGACCTCGCGGCGGGCGCCTGCATGGGCGACGGCATCCTCTTCTCCATCAAGGACCCGGAGAATCCGCGGGTCATCGACCAGGTGCAGGACAACGCCAACTTCGCGTTCTGGCACTCGGCGACCTTCAACCAGAAGGCCGACAAGGTCGTCTTCACCGACGAACTCGGCGGCGGCTCCGCGGCCACCTGCAACGCGGCCACCGGTCCCGACCGCGGCGCCAACGGCATCTACGACATCAAGGGCAAGGGCGACAAGCGCAAGCTGGTCTTCCGGAGCTACTTCAAGATCCCGCGCCACCAGGCGGACACCGAGAACTGCGTGGCCCACAACGGCTCGCTGATCCCGGTCAGGGGCAAGGACCTCATGGTGCAGGCCTGGTACCAGGGCGGCGTCTCCGTCTGGGACTTCACCGACTCCAGGAAGCCCAAGGAGATCGGCTACTTCGAGCGGGGCCCGCTCACCACGGATCAGATCACCACCGGCGGCTCGTGGTCGGCGTACTACTACAACGGCCGCGTCTACTCCAACGACATCCAGAAGGGCCTCGACGTCCTGAAGATCAACGACAAGCGGACCGACCCCGCCCAGCGGGTCCGGATGCGCGAACTCAACGTGCAGACGCAGCCGGACTACTTCGACTAGGGCAGACCCTTCGGAGAAGACCCGTCGGGCGGTGCGCCGCCCGGCGGGACGCCGAGCTCCCAGTCGAGTCCGTACCGCTGGAACAGCTCGGCGCGCAGCCGCACCAGGGGCATCGGCGCCCCCGGGATGAGCAGTGCGAAGACCGCGCCCATCAGCAGGGCGCGCAGCAGCGGATAGTCCTCGTCGGCGTCCGGCGAGCCGAACCGCACCACGGTGTCGCGCAGCAGCTCCGCGAGACGCTGCTGCTCGGGGCACTGCACGAAACCCTCGGCCTGCAGGATGCCCGCCATGTGGGTCCGCATGAGCAGCGGCTCGTCGCCGGCCAGGCCCAGGATCGCGTCGACGGCCCGGGCCAGCCGCTCATGGCCGTCGTCCGTGCGCGGCTCGCGCTCCAGTGCCGCCTCCAGCGTGCGGTGCATGAGCCGGTGCACCGCGGACTGCAGCAACTGCCGCTTGCCGGGGAAGTAGTACGACACGAGACCGCGGGCGGCGCCCGCCCGGTCCGCGATGTGGCCGAGCGTGGTGGCCTCGTAGCCGTGCTCGCCGACCAGCTCCACGGTCGCCTGCAACAGACGCTCCCTGGAACGTCTGCGCAATTCTTCATTGACCGATGGGCTACGCGGGGACATTCTGTAACTCCTGCGTTGACTGGCTCTGAGCCAATATACTCAGTGACGACCGGGGCGGAGTCTCCAGTGGGATTCCGCGCGGGTCGCGCCGGCCTGGGGCAGGCAGCACCGCGGGGGAGTGTTGCCTGCCCACAGGCCGGCGTGTTCGCGGGGTCGCGCGCCTTCGGAGCCCCCGCGTCCGGTTCATCCGACGAGGTCGAGCACCGGGCGCAGGGCGGCCGGGCGCCGCGTCACCGGCAGATGGTCGACGAAGTGCACCGCGCAGCCGAGGCGTGCCGCGCCGGCGTCGGCCCGCCGGTCGTCGCCCACCATCAGCGCCTCCCGCGGATCGACCCCGAGCGCGTCGCAGGCCGCCGCGAAGAGCCCCGGCTCGGGCTTCTGGACGCCGTGTTCGTACGAGAGGACGTAGGCGTCGACGTACCGGTCGAGCCCATGGTCGCGGAAGACGGGCCGCAGATCCCACCCGATGTTGCTGACCACCGCGACCCCGACGCCGCGTTCGCGCAGCGCGCCGAGCACCTCGGCGGCGTCGGCGTAGGGCCGCCACGCGGACGGGGTCATGTGACGCGCGTACAGGGCGTCGTACAGCCGGGGATCGGGCAGCGGCACCTGCCGGGCCAGGCCGGTGAACGCCGCCCGGTGCAGCGCGGCGCTGCGATCACGGGCGGCCCACGCCTCGGCGAGGTGCGCGGGCACGGTGGCGGGGTGGGCCCCGCCGGGCAGCGCGCCCGCCCGCTCCAGCGCGACGGCGGCCCGCGCCGACTCGGCCTCGGTCAGCGGCACTTCGAGCTCGGTGAGCACGGCCCGCAGCCAGGCCTCGGCCGGCTCGATCCGGAACAGCGTACCGGAGAAGTCGAACAGCACGCCCTTGATCGTCATCGAGACCTCCATAATGGATGGGCCGGCCGCCGGACGGTCATGTGCCGTCCGTGACGCGCCCGCCGGGGTCGGATGTGGCGCGCCTGCCGGGGCCGTACGTGTACGTGGCGATGGCCACCGCCACAGTCAACGCGCCCAGCAGCCACCCGCCGAGCACGTCCGACGGCCAATGCACGCCCAGCCAGATCCGGGTCAGCCCGACCCCGGCGACCGAGATCACGGCGAGGGTCAGGGCGGTGCGCCACAGGACGGGGCCTGCGCCGTGCGTGCGCAGCAGCCACAGCAGGAGACCGCACACCACCATCGCCGTCATCGAGTGCCCCGACGGGAACGCCGCGAAGTGCGCCGAGTCGACCGGGTCCGGCCAGGACGGCCGAGGCCGGTCCACCGCCGCCTTGAGCCCCTGCTGGAGCGCCGAACCCGCGGCGCAGGCGCCGGTGATCCAGAGCGCGAGCCACCACGCGCCGCGCAGCGCCAGCCAGATGACCGCCACCGCGACGAGCGCGCGCATCGCCCAGGGGTCCCACACCCAGTCGGTGAGGATGCGGCTGACCCGGGTGGTGGTGGGGTCCTCGACCGCCCAGCGGTGCGTGGTCCGCGCGATGTCGCCGTCGAGCGAGAGCAGCGGATGCCACTCCAGCGCGACCAGGAGGAGCAGCAGGAGCGAAGGGACGCAGAGGGCCGCCGCGACGAGGGCGGCCCGGGAGCCGGTCGGTCGGGTCGGGGTGTCGGTGGACGGGGGGTGCATGGAGTGATCCTCGCCGACGGAATTCGGGGCGGCGGCCATCCCGGGGGCCGGGGCGTGGCACGTACCCGAGGCTAACCCAGCGCGCGCAGACCAGGCACGAAGGTGACCAGGAGGGGGATCACCGGCACGAGCGCCGCCGTCGCCGTCAGCCGCAGCCGGCGGCCCGCGGTCAGCCGAGGGCGGGCGGAGAGCAGCCGGTGCACCCGCTGCGGCACGTGCGCCAGCGGGGCCGGGCAGGGGCCGAAGACGCCGCGGTCCTCGTTGAGTTCCACCAGGGCGAGGGCGATCGTGAGGCGCCCGAAGCGGCGCGAGGCGACGTCGTCGGCGGCGAGCTCCACGAGCCGGTGCATCTCGTCGCGGAACGCCGCGAACACCCGTACCTGCGGAAAGCCGACGGCCAACGCGCCCGAGCAGTGCAGCAACCAGTCGTGCCTGGCCTGTGCGTGGCCCTGCTCGTGCGCGAGCACCGCATCGAGCTGACGGCCCTTCAGGCGACGCAACGCGGCGGTGGTGATGACCAGTTGGGGCGCCTGCCCCGGCAGCCACCAGGCGTCCGGGCGCTCGCCCTCCAGCAGGACGAGGGGATTGCTGCCGGGCTCCTCGCCGGGCAACAGCGGGGAACGCACGAGGAGTTCGGCACGGCGGTCGGCCCGCCGGGAACGCGCCCGCATGATCTCGCGGGTCAGCATGACCGCCGTCCACACACCGCCGCAGGCCAGGATCACGGCGGTCGCCGCGGCCCAAGGGCCGGGCGCCTGCAGGGCGTACGCCTCGACCACGGCGTGCGGCGCGGGCGCGAAGACATGGCCGCGCACGGCCTGCCACGCGGCGGCGGCGCTCAGCGTCATGGAGAGGGCGCAGCAGAGCAGGACACCCGCCACCACGCACTGCCAGGCCCACAGCGCGACCACGGGTTCGCGCTCCGGCCAGTCGGCCCGCGCGAGCATCCGGGGGGCCACGACAGCGGTCAGGGCGCCCAGCAGCAACAGTGCGACGGGGACCATCATGCCGCCCAGCCTATGAGGGTTGGGCTACCGGAGGGTATGGCCTCCCGCTCCAAGTGACGCACGACACGGTCGACACGGGTGTGCCTCACGTACGAGTGGCGACGCCTGGTGAGGGGGTGTGACGCCGTAATGTGCTGACGGTGATCGAGACCATCGTGTTCGACGTGGGGGAGACCCTCACCAAAGACGACCGCTACTGGGCAGCCTGGGCGGACTGGCTGCAGGTGCCGCGCCACACCCTCTCGTCGCTCGTCGGAGCCGTCGTCGCGCAGGGCGGGGACGGCGATGACGCGCTGCGGCTCGTCAGCCCGGACATGGACATCGCGTCCGCCTACCACGCGCGCGAGACGGCGGGCCGGGGCGAGCACCTGGCCGAGGCCGACCTCTACCAGGACGTGCGCCCCGCACTCGGCGGTCTCCAGAAGCTCGGCGTCCGCGTCGTCGTCGCCGGCAACGCGTCGGCCCGCGCCGGGGAACTGCTGCGCGACCTCGACCTGCCCGCCGACCTCGTCGTGACGTCCGGCGACTGGGGCGTGGCCAAGCCGGACCCGGCGTTCTTCGCCCGGGTGCTCGAAGTGGCCCAGGCCGGACCGAGCGAGACGCTGTACGTCGGCGACCACCCCGCCCACGACGTCTTCCCCGCCACCCGGGCGGGGCTGCGGACCGCGCACATCCGGCGCGGGCCGTGGGGGCACTACTGGGCGGGCGACCCCGCCGTCGTCGACACGGCCGACTGGCAGGTCGACGCCCTCACGTCGCTGGCGGCGCTGATCGGTCACTGAGGCGCGCCGTCCGGGCGTCGTGCGGGGATCGTCTCTTCTCGGGACGCGGGCGTCGCCTCTTCGCGTGACGCGGGTGGCGCCTTTCCTCGCGGCGCGGGCGTCGCTTCTTCGCGTGACGCGGGCGTGGCCTCTTCGCGTGACGCGGGTGGCGCCTCTCCTCGTGACGCCCGCTACAGCGTCAGCAGCATCGCCACCATCCCGATCCCCATTGACAGCCGGCACGCCAGCGCCACCTCGGAGCGGTCCGCCCACCCCAGGACGGCGGTGCCGCCCGTCGCGGAGGCGACCGCCCGAGGGGCGAGCCGCGCGCCCGACCACAGGACGTACCCGGCGAAGTAGAGCAGCAGCGCTCCGGTGAGGACCGGGACGCCGGCGTCCGCATGACCCGCGTGCCCCACATGGCCCGCGTGCGCCCCCGGCGCGGCGGCCATCGCCACCGACATGTAGGCCATGGCGAACGCGCCGACCAAGTGGTGGAGGTGGTGGCGGTCGGCGCGGGCCGCCCACCCGGTGTGCAGCACGGCCGCGCCGAAGACGGCGGCGTAGGCCAGCCACGCCCAGCGCGGCGGCGCGAGCACGGCCGCGGGCACGGCCATCACCGCCATCCCGAACCCCATGAGCGCCTCGCCGCCGGCCGTGCGGCGCTGTTCCTCGATCCGGCTGCGCATCCGCAGCAGACAGTAGGCCCCGGTCGCCGCGCACAGCGCGACGAGCAGCCAGGCGGCCTGTGCCGGTCCGTGCACCGCACCCTCCCCCGGTCGACGGTGTCGTCGCTTCGATGCCCAGGCGTGTGCGGCCGTACGCGAGCGCACGGGGGTGCAAGGGGAGCACGGGGGAGCGGGCGGCGCGGGGGGTCGGCTCCCGGCACCTCGACCGGCCCCTCGATCAGCGCCTCGGTCGGCCCCTCGTTCGGCACCTCGATCTTTTTCTAGTAAAACACTTGCTAACCTTTTGGGTATGAGCAGTACGAGCAGTGCCACCCGTGACAGCAGTGGGCCCCCGTCCCCCGGCCCCGCCCGCATCCGCCGGCTCCCGCTGGCCGGCGTGCTGCGCCCGGGCAAGCCGTCCGACATCTGGTTCAAGCCGGCGAGCAGCGTGGTCGTGGCCAACGCCATACCGAACCTCACGCTGCTCGCCCTCGGCCGGCTCGACCTGGTGATGTACACGATGGCCGGTTCGTTCTGCGCCCTGTACGCCCACAACCTCCCCTACGCCGCCCGCGCCAGGACCCTGGCGATGGTCGTCGCGGGCATGACCGCGAGCATCGCCGTGGCCCTGGTCACCGCGTCGCTGACGGGCTCCGCCGCGGTCCTCGTCGCGGTCGGCGCACTGCTCGCCGCTGCCCAGAAAACGCTCTGCGACGCCACGCGCGTCGGGCCGCCCGGCCATCTGATCTTCACCTTCATCAGCACCGCGACCCTCTTCGCGCCCCAGACCCCCGGCCAGATCCCGGGCCACATCGCCCTGACCCTCGCGGGCGGCGCCGTCGCCTGGCTGGTCGGCATGGCGCCCGCCCTGGTGCGCCCGCACGGACCCGAGCGCCGGGCCACGGCACGCGCGCTGCGGGCTGCCGCGGCGTACGTGGACGCGGCGCGCGCGGAGGCCGGGGCGTCCATCGGAACCGGGGCGTCCATCGGGACTGGGGCGTCCATCGGGGCCGGGGCGGACGCGGCACGCACGGGGGCGCCGCACGCCGACGGGGCCCCGGCCCACCCCGTCGCGACCCGCGCCGAGCACGCCCACGCCGAACCCCACCCCACCGGGGCACACGCCGAGCAAGCCCGTGCCGCCGCGGCCGGCGCCGTGCATGCCGCCTGGCAGTCGCTGCTCGCCACCGGCGCCCTCACCACCGCGGCCCGGCGCGCCCTGGCCCGGCTCGTCGTCCGCGCCGAGGAGGCCATCGCCACGCCCGGGGCGGCGGACGGCGAGGCGCTGCGGGCCTGGGCGGCCGGACTGCGCGGCACGAGCGCCGTACCGCGCCCGCGTGACGTACGTCCCGGCGAGGAGGATGAACTCCTCGGCGTGGCGGAGGAGTTGGCCGGCCCGAAGGTGCCGCTGTGGCGGCGGCTCGCGCCCGGCTCCCCGCTGCTTCCCGTCGCGCTGCGCACGGCCGTCGGTTGCGCCCTTGCCGGGTACGGCTCGCTCGCCCTCGGCGTCGGGCGCCCCTACTGGGCCCTGGTCACGGCGGCCTCGCTCTATCAGGCCAACGTCACGCTGACCTGGAACCGGGGCGTGCAGCGCGTGGTCGGCAATCTGATCGGGGTGCTCGCCTTCGCCGCGATCGCCCCGTTCGCGCACCTCGGCCACGCCGAGCTCATCGTGTGCTGCCTGGCCCTCGCCTTCGGGGCGGAGGCCCTGATCACCCGCAACTACTGGCTCGGCACCGTGTGTGTGACGCCGATGGCGCTGCTCGTCACCGAGTTCGCGCGATTCCAGCAGCCCGGCGAACTGATCCTGGACCGCGTCGTGGACACCCTGGTCGGCGCGGTGCTCGGCGTGGCGGCCGCCGTCCTGGTGACCAACCGGCGCGCCGTCGACCAGATCGAGCACGCCATCGAGGCCACCGACCGGGCCAGGGAGCAGGCCGAGGCGGGCCTAGCCGGGGCCGGCGGGGTCGACCTCGCGCGCCGCCGCCTCACCGCGGCCCTCGTCGAGCTGCGCGCCGCCGCCGAGGCGGCCGCCGGGGAGTGGTGGCAGCGCGCCCTGCCCGAACAGCGGGTGCTCGCCGCCGAACGCGCCGGACACCGTACGCTCGCGGCGACGGTCCGCAGGCCGAACGGTCGAAGCGGAGAGAACGGTCAGGGGACGCGGCCACGCGTGCGGGCCGCCGACGCCTGGGAGGGCGCACGAGCATGACGACGGAGAACGGCCCGGTGGTCGGAGCCGGTGGGGACACCGTGGCCGCGGTGGTGCGGCAGTGGCAGGCGGTGCGGCCCGACATCGACACCGGGCCCATGGAGGTGATCGGCCGCATCAACCGCTGCGCGGCCCTCCTCCAGCAGGCCGAGGACGCGCCGCTGCGCCGGGCGGGTCTGACGCGCGCCGAGTTCGACCTGCTCGGCGCGTTGCGCCGAACGGGCCACGAACTGACCCCGGGGGAGCTGGCCCGCGAGACCTTCTCGTCCGGTGCCGCGGTCACCAAGCGGCTCAAGGCGCTCCAGGAGCGGGAGTTGGTCGAGCGACGCGCCGACGCGCGGGATCGCAGGGTCGCCCACGTCGGCCTGACCGACGCGGGCCGCGACCTGGTCGACGCGATCCTGCCGGAACAACTCGCCTACGAGACCGTCGTGCTGTCGGTCCTCGACGGAGCGGGCCAGGACCAACTGAGCGGCCTGCTCGGGGAGTTGCTGGCCCAGCTGGAGGGGCGGGTGGGGGTGCGGCGGGGCTGAGAGGTCGTTTCATCCTGTTGTTTCATACCTGTATGTGGCTTTGGTGTGCTGGTGTCGGGTTGCGCCAGGAGATCGTGTTCTCGCCGGTGAGGCGGCGGGTCATGAGGTCGGTCATGGCGAGGTGGATCATG
>NZ_JBIAII010000015.1:0-185421 GCF_042871345.1 Streptomyces sp. NPDC005863
CCGCGCGCGACGTCCCCGCGGCCCGGGGCGCCGCCCGGCCCCGCCTGGCCGTCCCGGCCGGCCCGGCCGGGCTGTTCCCCCGGCCCACTGCGCCCCGCCACCCCACACGGGGGGCGCCCCCGTCGGGCCCCGCCCCTCTGTCCGTGCTGACGTGCGCTACGCGCAGGTGAACCGGGCCCCCGCCCAGTCCGCGTGGTCCCCGCTCTTGGAACCGTTGGTGTCACTCACCTTCAACCGCACGTGCCGGGCCCCGCGCACGTCGACGTCGACCGGCACAGTCGCCGAGGCGCCCGTCACCTTCGGCGAGGTCCACAGCACCTTGCCGTCGGCCTCGACCGAGAAGGCCACCTCCCCGTAGCCGTTGATCTCGTCGTCGATGCCGGCGTCCGCGGTGAACTTCGTGCACCGGCCGCCCGCGTAGACCTCGATCTCGGAGTCGGCGTGCGTGCCGATGCCCTTCTCGTACGTCCTTCCGGCGAGGGTCAGCGTCTTGCCGTCGCCCGCGGCCGACTCGCCGTTGCTGCGGTCGTGTTCGGCGGGGCCGTAGCCGTTGGTGGACTTCAGCCACGCCATGTCGCTCGCCCAGGTGTCCTTGCCGGGCGCCTCGGGCATCACGCCGAGCGCGAACCGTCCGGTGGCGGTGCGTTCCTGGCCCGCCGAGCGGTAACGGGCGCGCGCGGTGAGCGGCAGGTCACCGGGGTCGGCGTCCTTGGCCGGGGTGACGGCCAGCTCGACGCGGCGCGTGGCGCCCGCGCGCACGCGGTCGGCCTTCGCCGCCTGTACGGTCCACCCCTTCGGGGCGTCGAGGGTGACCTCGACGCCGGTGGCGTCCTTCGTGCCCGCCGTGACGTCGACGGCGACCTTGCCGGGCGTGCCCGCGCCGAGCTCCTGGCCGGCCGGGACGCTCACCGCGGCACTGGCGCCGGGCACGGCGCCGCCGACGGCGCTGGTGTCGTCGAGGGTCAGCTCGAAGGAGCGGTCGGTGCGGCGGGACGCCGTCTTCACCCGCACGACCCCGCCCCGGTCGTCCTTGTCGTAGAACCAGCCCTGCGCGGCCTTGTCGTACGCGCTCTTCGACGTGAGCCGCGGCAGCCGGTGCCCGTCGAGCCCGACCCGGCTCGGCGCGTCCCCGGTGTGCAGGGTGAACGCGTAGGGCCGGCTCGACGCCTTGCCCTCGAACCGGCCCTTGCTCGCGCCGATCCGCACGCTCACGTCACCCGCGCCCGAGCGCGGTGCCCGCACGTCCGCGCGCTGCGTGGCGTACCGGCCGTCGCGGTGCTGCCGGGTCACGCCGTCGTCCTCGTACAGCTCGAAGGAGGAGCGGCCCTGCGGGTAGATGTCCCAGGCGAGCGGCGAGTCGGCCTTCCGGTCCTGGTGGGAGCGGATGCCGCCCGGCCACATCGGCACGCTCGCGCCGCCCTTCACGAACAGCGGCAGGGTGTCGAGGGGCGCGCTGTAGCCGTCGACGGTGGTCGGCCCCTGGTAGGTCCGCCCGGTCCAGTAGTCGGTCCAGGTGCCCTTGGGCAGGTAGATGCCGTCGCGCGTGGCGGTGTCCTTGTACACGGGCGCGACGAGGAAGTCCTCGCCGGTCAGGAACTCGTACTTGGCGGCGTCGGTGGCGGCCTTCGGGTCGTCCGGGTACTCCAGGGCCAGCGGCCGCACCGCGCCCACGCCGGTCTTGGTCGCCTCGTGGGCGTACGAGTAGAGGTAGGGCAGCAGCGACTCGTGCAGCTTCAGGTACCTGCGGTTGATGGAGGTGTAGGGCTCGCCCTGGCGGAAGGGCTGCTTGTCGCTGGCGGCCCAGCCGTCCATCGTCATCGTGACGGGCAGGAACATCTTCCACTGCAGATCGCGTACGTACGTCTTGGGGCTGCCGCCGAAGATGCCGTCGACGTCACCGGTCGTATAGGCCATGCCGGACATCGTGGATCCGGCGTACGTGGGGATCTGCCAGCGGATGTACTCCCAGCTGCCGCTCTGGTCGCCGGACCACTGCACACCGCAGCGCTGCGCGCCCGACCAGCTCTCCGGCGCCCAGGTGAAGCCGCGGGCGTCGCTGTTGTCCTCGATGCCCTGGTACGCGTCCTTGCAGCCGTCGAGCGCCTTCTTGTAGCCGTCGCCGACCCAGGCGACGTCCAGCTTGGCGACGCGCTGGCCCGCCTTGACCTGCTCGGCGATCTTGTCGAGGCCGTCCTCGGTCCACAGGCCCATCTTCATCTTGCGCTCGGCGAGGCCCTTGGAGACCTCGGAGAGGTTCTCGTAACCGCAGCCGTAGCCGTCGTTGACGAGCATCCAGCCGTTGGGCATGTCGTTCTCGACGTAGCCGTCGGCGACGTCGAGGGCGTCCAGGGTGTGGCGTTCCCCCCGGTTGGCGTTGTGCAGATAGCAGTCGGCGTCACCGATCTCCATGCCGTAGACGGGCGGCATGAAGGGCTTGCCGGTGAGCTTCGTGTACTGCCCGATGACGTCCTTGGCCGCGTCGTCGCCGCGCCCCGCGAAGTAGTAGGCGTCGAAGCGCTGTTCCTTCGCGGTGGCGGTCACGGGCTCGGCGAAGTCATAGGTGTTGGGCGCGTAGGTGTTCCGGAAGACGCCGTATCCGGCCGAAGACAGGTAGAAGGGCACGGAGTTGGGGTGCCCGCCGTCGTCCCAGTTGTAGTCGACGCCGACCTCGACCTTCTTGCCGCGGTGCGAGGTGTTGCCGCGCCCGTTCTGCATCCCGGCGCCGTAGAACTGCTCGTCGGCGCCGCGCGCGAGGCTCTGCGTGGTGGCGTCCTTCGTCCAGGAGAGCCCCTTGGACTCGGCCCAGATCCGGCTCCCGTCGGCGCGGTACAGCGCGAACCGGAGCGGCGACTTGTAGGCGCGCAGGGTCACGGCGGAGGTGCGCAGCTCGTAACGGTCGCCCTTGTCCGCCCACTTGGTGCGCGGCGCCTTGCCCTGCGGCAGGACGATGTCCTTGCCGGCGGGGTCGGTGAACTTCCCGTCCGGCGCGAGTTCGAGCCGGAACGTCTCGGCCGACACGAAGCTGACGCGGGCCTCGGCCTTGCCCGCGGACAGACGGTAGACGGGCCCCTCGTGGGCGAATCCGGTGACGTCGCCGACGGTGGTCGCGGGTTCGTCGGCGGCCTCCGCGGCCCCGCCACCGGGCCCGGCGAACACGGCGAGCAGGCCCAGGAAAGCGGCGGCGGCCACCGATCTGAAGCGCGTGGAAGATCTCATGGCGGAGGTCTAGCGCGGGAACTGGCCCCGGGGCCATGGACTTTGCTGGGCCACTCCTGGATTTCCCGAAGCGACCCACCGGCGCCGGACCGTTTTCAGCCGGGCCGGCGAAGCTTCAACCCGTCCGGCGCTTGAGGACGAGCCGAAAGACGATCGGCCTCGCACAGGACGACAGCCCTTCCAGCAGGACGCCGGCGAAGCTTCAAGCCCGTCCGACGCTTGAGGACGAGCCCGGAGGGCGACAGACCTCAGCGCCGGACGACAGCAAGGAGAACGCGGGCCCAACCGCTACAAGGCCACGCCAAGCAACGCGTCGACGGCGCGGGAGACAACGCCGGGCGCGCCCTCGTCCGTTCCGCCGGCGGCAGCCTGCCCCGCGGCCCAGCGGTCGACTGCGGCGAGCGCGGCCGGTGCGTCCAGGTCGTCCGCGAGGGCCTCGCGGATCTCCTCGACGAGCGCGTCGGCGCCGGGCCCGTCGGGACGGGACACGGCCGCACGCCAGCGCCCGAGCCGTGCGACGGCCTCGTCGAGCACCGCGTCCGTCCACTCCCAGTCCGCCCGGTAGTGGTGCGCGAGCAGCGCGAGCCGGATCGCCGCCGGGTCGACCCCGTCGCGCCGCAGCCGCGAGACGAAGACGAGGTTGCCCTTGGACTTCGACATCTTCGCGCCGTCCAGGGCGACCATGCCCGCGTGCACGTACGCCTTGGCGAAGGGGAACTCCCCGGTCAGCGCCTGGGCGTGGGACGCGCCCATCTCGTGGTGCGGGAAGGCGAGATCCGACCCCCCGCCCTGCACGTCGAAGCCCATCCCCAGGTGTTCCAGGGCGATGGCCACACACTCGATGTGCCAGCCGGGCCGGCCACGGCCCAGGCTGGCGCCGTCCCAGCTCGGCTCGCCCTCGCGGGCCGCCATCCAGAGCATCGGGTCGAGCGGGTTCTTCTTGCCCGGTCGTTCCGGGTCGCCGCCGCGCTCGGCGGAGAGCAGCTTCATCGCGGCCGTGTCGAGCCCGGACACCTCCCCGAAGTGGGGGTCGGACTCGACGGAGAAGTAGACGTCGCCCTCGAGTTCGTAGGCGGCGCCCATGTCGCGGAGCCGTTCGACGAGCGGCACGATGCCGGGTATCGCCTCGACGGCTCCGATGTAGTGCTGCGGCGGCAGGAGCCGCAGCGCGGTCATGTCCTCACGGAAGAGCGCGGTCTCGCCCTCGGCGAGCTCCACCCAGTCCTTGCCGTCGCGGTTGGCGCGTTCCAGGAGCGGGTCGTCCACGTCGGTCACGTTCTGGACGTAGTGAACCTGCCGCTTGGTGTCGAGCCACACGCGCTGCACGAGGTCGAACGCGTTGTAGGTCGCCGCGTGACCCATATGGGTCGCGTCATACGGGGTGATGCCGCAGACGTAGATACGGGCGACGGGACCGGGGTCGAGGGTGACGAGCTCACCGGTCGCGGTGTCGTGGATCCGGAGGTCGCGGCCCTTGCCAGGAAGGGCGGGGACCTCAGAAGCGGGCCAGGCATGCATGCCATGAGCCTAACCGGACGGGGCGTCCGCATACGAGTGGGGATCAACGAAACGGTGGCCGGTTGGTCACTCTTGCGCGAGCGCGACGGATGTGCAGGGGTGCCGACAGATGTGCGGGGGTGCCGTGGAGCCGCCGGTGGGGCTATACGGGCGGCCAGGGAATCGGCGGCCAGTCCCCCGCGGGCTCCGGGTGCCGCCCCGACCTCAGCAGCTCCGCCACCCGGGCGCGCAGGGCCTCGGTCTCCGCCCCGGTGATCAGCGGGGCCAGCCGCTCGGCCAGCGCGGCGCCCTCCTTGAGGCCGTCCCGCAGGCCCTGAAGGACCTCGACGGCCTCCTCCGTCAGGGGCTCCCCCGCCCACCCCCACAGCAGCGTCCGCAGCTTGTTCTCGGCGTGGAAGGTGACCCCGTGGTCGATGCCCCAGAGGTGGCCGCCGGACGCCAGCAGGTGGCCGCCCTTGCGGTCGCTGTTGTTGATCACGGCGTCGAGGACGGCGAGCCGGCGCAGCCGCGCGTCGTCCACGTGCACCAGGAGCGCCGTCCGCTCCTCGTCGACCTGCGCGAGACCGACCGCCTTCCAGCCCTCGCCCGGCTCATCGCCGTCGACCAGGGCGAGCAGCTCCACGTCGTCGGAGCCCTCGATCCACAGCTGGCACATGCCCTCGCCGTGCGGCCCCTCCCGCAGCACGGTCGGCGGCACCAGATCCCAGCCGGTGGCCAGCGACACCTCGTACGCGGCGACCTCGCGCTGCGCGAGCGTGCCGTCGGGGAAGTCCCACAGCGGGCGCTCCCCGGCGACCGGCTTGTAGACGCAGGCGGCCTCCCGGCCCTCGTACGCGACCGTGCAGTACAGCACCGCGTTCGAGGCCTCCCGGATGCGCCCGCGCACGGTCAGCTCCCCGTGAGTGAGGAGCGGAACGGCGTCGGCGCTCACGCTCCCCGCCGGTATCCGTTCTGGCGCGGGCATACGTGTCCTTCCGGGTCGAGCGGGAGGCTGCACAGCGGGCACGGCGGGCGGCCTGCGTTGACGACGTCGAGGGCGCGCTTGGCGAAGGCACGGGCCTGCGCCCCGGTGAGCCGGACCCGGAGCATCGGCGGGCCGTTCTCCTCGTCCTGCAGAAGCCTTTCCTCCGCCTCGGCGAGGTCGTCCTCGGAGTCCGCGTCCAGCTCGACGAGCGCCTGCGCCTCGACGATCATCCGCTCCTCCTCGCCGTCCCAGGCGAGCGCCATCGTGCCGACGCGGAACTCCTCCTCGACGGGCGAGTCGAGCGGCGCGCTGTCGGCGACCTCGGAGGGGGTGACGGCGGGTACCGCGGCGCTGCCCCCGCTGCGGCGCACGACCTCGTCGAGGAGCTCCTCCATGCGCTCGGCGAGCGCGGCCACCTGGGTCTTCTCCAGGGCGACACTGGTCACCCGCATCCCCGCGGAGGCCTGGAGGAAGAAGGTACGCCGTCCGGGCAGCCCGACCGTTCCCGCGACGAAACGCTCCGGCGGGTCGTAGAGGAACACCTGACGGGACACGTCCTGTCTCCATTGATCGACTGCAAAGTACGGAGGGCTGTTCCAGCCCGGTTCACCCTACTGCGCGTGACGATCACGGTGCGCCCGCACCGCCCCCCACCGTCGCGTCGTCGCCCGGCGGCTCCTCGCGCGGCGCGAGCGAGGCGAAGTCACCGGTGTCCCCCAGGCGTACGAGGAAGGGGCGCAGCCGCGTGTAGCGGATCACGGTGACGGAACAGGGCTCCACGGAGATGCGCTGGAAGAGGTCGAGGTGGAGCCCGAGGGCCTCCGCGACAAGGGACTTGATGATGTCGCCGTGCGAGCACATCAGGTAGGCGGCGTCCTCGCCGTGCTCGCGCTCCACGCGCGCGTTCCACTCGCGGACCGCCTCGGCCGCCCGTGTCTGCATGGCCCGCATGGACTCGCCGCCGGGGAACGCGGCGGCCGACGGGTGCCGCTGGACGACCTCCATCAGCGGCTCGTCGGCGAGTTCGGCGAGCTTGCGGCCGGACCAGTCGCCGTAGTCGCACTCGCCGATGCGGTCCTCCTGGTGCGCCTGGAGTCCGGGCCGGGCGGCGAGCAGCGGCGCGACGGTCTCCCGGCAGCGCTGCAGCGGGCTCGTGACGACCTCGGAGATCGACAGCGGGGCGAGCCGCCCGGGGAGCGCGGCGGCCTGCGCGGTGCCGCGCTCGTCGAGGGCCACGCCGGGGGTCCACCCGGCGAGCAGACCGGCGGTGTTGGCCGTGGAACGTCCGTGCCGGACGAGGATCAGCGTGGGCATGCCGTTCAGCCTAAGCGGCCGAGGGGGTGCGGCGCCCGGACGGGTTGGGGAGAATGCGCGATGTGATCGTCGACTGCGCCATCTACCGGGAGGGCCGCCGGACCGAGGGCCCCGAGGACTTCTCCGACGCCCTGGACGAGGCACGGGCGGAGCAGAACGCGTTCGTGTGGATCGGGCTGCACGAACCGACCGAGAAGGAGTTCGCCAAGGTCAGTCAGGAGTTCGGGCTGCATCCGCTGGCCGTCGAGGACGCCCTCAAGGCCCATCAGCGGCCGAAGCTGGAGGTCTACGACGACTCGGTGTTCATGGTCCTCAAGCCGGTCGTGTACGAGCAGGACAGCGACACGGTCTCCTCCGGCGAGGTCATGATCTTCATGGGCGACTCGTTCGTGGTGACCGTCCGGCACGGCGAGGGTGCGCCGCTCGGTGTCGTACGGCACCGCCTGGAGGCCGACCCCGACGTCCTCAAGCACGGTCCGACAGCCGTCCTGTACTCGATCGCCGACGCCTCCGTGGACCACTATCTGGAGGTCGCCGACGAGTTGCAGGCCGACCTGGAGGTCCTGGAGGCGGAGGTCTTCTCGCCGGACGGCGGCAGCGCGTCGCGGAACACGGCGTCGCGGATCTACACCTTCAAGCGGCAGATCCTGGAGTTCCGCAGGGCGACCGGGCCGCTGGCGCTGCCCGTGGCACGCCTCTCCGGAGCGGGCCCGTACGCCCCGTCCGTGCCCTTCGTGGACGAGACGGCGCAGCCCTTCTTCCGGGACGTCAACGACCACCTTACGCGCGTCAACGAGTCGGTGGAGGGCCTGGACCGGCTGGTGTCCGACATCCTGTCCGCGCATCTGGCGCAGATGAGCGTGCGGCAGAACGACGACATGCGGAAGATCTCGGCGTGGGCGGCGATGGCGGCGGTCCCCACGATGATCGCGGGCGTCTACGGCATGAACTTCGACCACATGCCCGAGCTGCACTGGTGGTGGACGTACCCGGCGGTGATCCTGCTGATGGCCGTCCTGGAGGTCGTCCTGTACCGGATGTTCAAGCGCCGCGGCTGGCTGTAAGCGCCTTCCCCGGGGCGGGTGTCAGGCGAACTCGGGTGCCGGTGCGGCAGGGCCGCCCAGGGCGTCGCGCCGGGCCGGCGTCTTCAGGGAGACCATCCGCCGCCAGCCGCCGGCCCGCTCGTACCCGTACAGGGTGTGGATGCCCGCGGTGAGCAGCTGCCGTTTGGCGTGCGGCCAGTGCAGGATGCGCCCCATCCGGTCCATCACGGCGAGGCTCACGTCGCGGTAGATGCGGATCTCGGCGAGGGCGCAGGCGTGCAGGGTGCGCTGGATGGCGCGGCCGTGTCCGGCGTACGCGAACCGGAGCAACTCCTCGTGGCAGTACGCCAGATGGTTGTCCTCGTCGTGCGAGATCATCCGCACCGCGCGGCCGATGTCGGGGTGGTCGGCGAAGTACTTGAGCAGCAGCCGCATCTGCTCGGATGCGCGCTGCTCGGTGACCCTGCTGTGGGCGAGGTAGGTGACGATGTCCTGCACGGCGAGCGGCTCGTCGGTCTTCAGGCGCTCGTGCGCGAGGCCGATGCCGTGCTTCTCCAGGAGCATCGTGTAGTCGGTGTCGTGCGGGACGTCGACCGGTTGCAGCCCGCGCTTCTTCATGAGCGCCTGGAAGATCCTGCCATGCTTGTCCTCGTCGGCGCCGTGCCGGGCGATCTTCGGGGCGAGCGTGCGCTCGCCCGGCGGTACGAGGGCGGCGATGCGGCCGTTCTCCCAGCCGCCCTGCGCTTCGCCGCCGGCGGCGATGGAGCAGAAGAGCCGGAACGACTCGTCGTCGTCGAGGATCTCCCCGAAGACACTCTTGGCCGACAGCATCACTGGCACCTCCATGCCCTGTGCGGGAACCTCCGCAGAGATCACTCAAGTCCGAGGTGCCCCATCGGGCAACAGCTGTAGTGGTCCGCTCCGCCGAACGAAGGACACGCCGCCGCCACGAGGCCGTAACCGCGGGCCCCGTGACGCGTTGTTCCCCGTGACGGCCGTGGCGGGGAAGACCCCCCGAGCCCCCACCACGGCCGCGGACTTCTCTCCCCCTCCCCCAGCCTTCGGCTACGCGAGACCGGCGCGCTCCAGGGCCTCGGTGCCGGCGCGCAGCGCGGTGAGCCGCTCCTCCAGCGTGAAGCCCGCGGGGGCCAGCGTGAGTGTGGTGACACCCGCGGCGGCGTAGGCCTGCATCCGGTCGGCGATGCGCTCGACGGAACCGAGCAGCGTGGTCGAGTCGATCAGCTGTTGCGGCACGGCCGCGGCCGCCCCGTCCTTGTCGCCGCCCAGGTACTTGTCCTGGATCTCGGCGGCCTCCTTCTCGTACCCCATGCGCTGCGCGAGCTGGTTGTAGAAGTTCTGCTTGCGGCTGCCCATGCCGCCCACATAGAGCGCGGTGTACGGCCGGAACATGTCGGCGAGCGCGTCGACCCGGGAGTCCTCGCCCACGGCCAGCGGCAGCGTCGGGACGACGTCGAAGCCGTCCATCGTCTTCCCCGCCTTCTCGCGCCCGGCGCGCAGGTGGCGGACCGCGGTGTCCTCCAGGTGCTCGGCGGCCGGGAAGATCAGCAGGGCGCCGTCGGCGATCTCGCCGGTCTGCTCCAGGTTCTTCGGGCCGATCGCGGCGACGTACAGCGGGATGTGCTCGCGCTGCGGGTGGACGGTCAGCTTGATGGGCTTGCCGGGGCCGCCGGGCAGCGGCAGCGTCCAGTGCTCGCCCTCGTAGGAGAGGCGCTCGCGGGTCATCGCCTTGCGGACGATCTCCACGTACTCCCGGGTGCGCGCCAGCGGCTTGTCGAACTTGACGCCGTACCAGCCCTCGGAGACCTGCGGGCCCGAGACGCCGAGGCCGAGCCGGAACCGGCCGCCGGAGAGCGAGTCCAGGGTGGCGGCCGTCATCGCCGTCATCGCGGGCTGCCGCGCCGGGATCTGGAAGATCGCGGACCCGATGTCGATGCGTTCGGTCTGCGCCGCCACCCAGGACAGCACCGTCGCGGCGTCCGAGCCGTACGCCTCGGCGGCCCAGCAGACCGCATAGCCCAGCCTGTCGGCCTCCTTGGCGACGGCGAGATTGTCCGCGTCCATCCCGGCGCCCCAGTAGCCGAGGTTGATCCCGAGCTGCATGACCGATCCCCTTACCGCTGTACTCATGAGTAACGTCCCTGTGCCGGGGACTGTAGCGCGCGGTGCCGCATCCGTCAGTGCCGCGTCCGTCAGTGCCGCAGGGAACGGGTGGCCCGGTTCTCCACAATCACCGGCTTGTCCACAGCCCCGCCCGCCACCGGGGCCCGGCCAGTAATCTCAGCGCCCATGGAGCAGAGGCATCTCGGCCGCACCGGCCTGCGCGTGTCCCGCATCGGACTCGGGACCCTCACCTGGGGCCACATCGAGGAGAACGACGCCGCCGACCTGTTGAAGGTGTTCTGGGAGGCGGGCGGCACCCTCGTCGACACGGCCGACGTGTACGGCGACGGGGAGGCCGAGTACCTGCTCGGACGCCTGATGGAGCGGCTCGTGCCGCGGCGCGACCTGGTCATCGCGACCAAGGCGGGCAGCGTGCCGGACCCCGAGCGGCGCATCGACGGCTCGCGCGGCCATCTGCTCGCGGCGCTCGACGCGTCGCTGACCCGCCTCGGCACGGATTACGTGGACCTGTGGCAGGTGCACGCCTTCGACCCGGACACCCCGCTCGAAGAGACCCTGCAGGCCCTCGACATAGCGGTGACCAGCGGGCGGGCCCGCTATGCGGGGGTCTCCAACTTCAGCGGCTGGCAGCTCGCCAAGGCCGCCACGTGGCAGCTCGCCCAGCCGGGCACCCGCACCCGCCTGGCCGGTACGCAGATGGAGTACTCCCTGCTGCAGCGCGGCGTCGAGCGCGAGGTGCTGCCCGCCGCCGTCGACCTGGGCGTGGGCCTGCTGCCCTCGTCGCCGCTCGGCCGGGGCGTGCTCACCGGCAAGTACCGGCACGCCACCCCGGCCGACTCGCGCGGCGGCTCCGACCAGATGGCGCCCTTCGTGGCGCCGTACCTCGACGACACCGCGAGCCGCATCGTCGACGCGGTCGCGACGGCCGCCGACGGGCTCTCGGCGACCCCGCTGCAGGTCGCCCTCGCCTGGGTGCGCGACCGCCCCGGAGTGAGCGCCCCGATCGTCGGCGCGCGCAACGCGCAGCAGCTCACGGCCGCATTGTCAGTGGAGACCCTTAGTCTTCCTGACGAGATCTGCCGGGCGCTCGACGACGTGTCGGCGCCCGTGCACCGCTATCCCGATCACGACTGGAGCACGCTGTGAGTACGGAACCCGCCGCCACGGAGGACGCCACGCCGGGGACGCCGGAGGGCGGGGCCGCGGACGACTCCGAGCCCACTCCGGACGAGACCGCGCCGGTCGACGAGACCGAGGACGCCGAAGCCGCGCAGGACGGTGCGCCCGCCGAGGACGCCGACGACGCTGACGACGCTGACGACGCCGACGACGCCGACAACCCGGACGTCTCCGCTGACGCCGACGACAAGGGCGCGTCCGAGGGGGAGAGCTCCGAGCAACTGTCCGAGACCGAGGCCGAGATCGCCGCGCAGCGCGAGCTGCGGGAGCGCATCGAGCAGCGGAAGGCGTCGAAGCAGGCGCCGATCGAGGCCGGTACGAAGCTGAGCGGCACCGCCGCCGACCTGCTGGCCGCCGTGCGCGCCGTGGAGAGCGGCGAGAAGCCCGTCGCGAGCGCGTTCCAGGAGTCCGGCCCCGCGCCCCGCAGGCCCGCGCCGGCCCGCGCGCCCGAGCCCGTGCGTCCGCAGCAGCCCGCGGCGTCGCGGGCGCCCGCGACGGAGACCGTCGAGGCGGTCCGCGCCGTGCTCGCCGAAGGGGGCGCGCCGCCCGCGCTCGCCGAGCCGACGGCCGCCGCGCTCGGTGAGGGCGCCGAGGAAGACCTGCGCGCCGACCCCTGGCAGTTGCTGCGGGTCCCCGGTGTCCGGCCCGAGCAGGCCGACGGGTTCGCCCGGGCGCTGCTCGGCGCGGAGTGCCGGCCGGACGACGAGCGCAGGGGCCGCGCGGTCACCGTGTGGCTCCTGGAGCAGGCCGCCGTCGCGGGGCACACCGCGCTCGACCTTGCCGCGCTGACGGCCGCCCTGGGGCAGCGCGCGGTGCCGGATCCGGACGCCGCCGTGCAGAGCGCACTCACCGAGGGCGACGCACTGGTCTTCCAGGACGTCATCGAAGGCGCCGACGTGCCCGTTCAGCGCGCGCAGGAAGAGGCGCGCGGTGGGGGCGCGGACGACACGGCGGACGAGGGGGCCGAGGAGGGCCAGGAGCCGGAGCGCCCCGTCCGCGTCATGATCGGCCTCGAACGGTACGCACTCGCGGAGGAGAGCCTCGCCGACGGCCTCGCCCGCGTCGTCAACTCCCGCCCCGGCGAGAGCGGTTCGGACCCCGCGGCCGACGACTGGGAGGCCGCCGCCGCGCAGGCGTCGGGGTCCACCGCCGAGCTGATCCGCTCGGTCGCCGGGCACGGCCTCGTGCTGCACTCCGGCGGCGAGGAGGCGCGCGCCGAGCCCGCCGCGCTGGCGGCCGCCGCGGTGTCGCTGGGCCTGCGGGTGTGCGCCGCGGCCCACAGCGCCGACGGCCGCCGCCGGCTCGCCCGCGCCACCGGCTCGGACGAGACCGCGGTGACGGTGGCGGGGCTGCTCTCCGGCGACCAGGGCCCGGGCCGCGACCCGGACGGCGCGTTCGCACTCGACCTCCTGATCGTCCTGGACGCGCCGCAGCTGGACGTGGAGAGCGCGGCCATGCTCGTGGAGTCGCTGCCGGACGGGGCCCGTCTGGTGCTGAGCGGCGACCCGGGGGTGCTGTGGTCCGCGGGCCCGGGCCGGGTCTTCGCCGACCTCGTCGCCGCGCGCTGCTGCCCGCAGGTCGTCTCGCGCACCCCGGACCCGGGCCCCGTCGGGGAGCTGACGTCCGGCATCGCGATCGGCGAGCTGAACCAGGTCGAGGCGCCCGGCAAGGAGGTCGTCCTCGTCCCGGTGCGCGACGCCCCCGAGGCGATCCACCGCACCGTGCAGCTCGTCGCGGACTCGGTGCCGCGGGCGATCGGGGTGCCCGCCGAGCAGACGCAGGTCATCACGCCCGGCCACGGTGGCGCCGCAGGCACCCGCGCACTCAACGCCGCGTTGAAGGAAAGGCTGAATCCCGGCCCCGGCAGGTTCGGCGGCTTCGACCCCGCCGACCGGGTCGCGCACGTCCCGGCGGCCGGCCGGACGACGCTCGGCCGGGTGGTGCGCGCGGACGCGGAGGGCCTGCACCTGGAGTGCGACGGCTCCCCCGTCGTCGTACCGAAGGAGCGGGTGGAGCGGGAGGTGCGGCACGCGTGGGCGCTCACCGCGCACCAGGCGGCGGGGCTGCGCTGGCCCGCGGTGGTCGTGGTGCTGCCGGGCGACGCGGCGCAGCTGCTGACCCGGCCGTGGGTCTACACCGCGTTCAGCCGCGGGGAGCGCCATCTGTCGGTCGTGCAGGGCGTGGAGCAGGCGCTGCCGCGCGCGGTGGCGGAGCGCCTCTGGAAGGACCGTACGACGCGGCTGCAGACGCTGCTGCGCCCGCAGGTGCCCGCCGCGACGTCCTGAGCCGCCCGCTCACCCGCCGTGCGCGCGCCCGCCGCCCCGAGGGAGCGGCGGGCGCGCGCGGCGGTCAGCGACCGGCTCTCCCGACGCCCCGGACGTCGGAGTCGGGGTCCGGCCCGGGGTCGGCGCCGGAGTCATCGGAGTCGGGCTCCGCGTCGGCGTCGGCATCGACCTCGATCTCGATCTCGTCGAGGGGCACCGCCACGTCCGGATCGATGTCGACGTCCGCGTCGAGTCCGTCGAGCCCGTGGAGTCCCTCGTCGTCCAGTTCGTCGTCGAAGACCACGCTGACGTCGAAGCGGCACACCACCCGGTGCGGATCCGCCTGGTCGAAGGGGGCGTCGAGCCACTCCCCGGGCTCGGCGGGGCCGTCCACCGCGGTGACCCAGAGCGTCGAGTCACCCTCCTCCAGGCCGAACTCCTTGTGCCGGGAGGAGATTTCGTCCGGTTCGAACTCGCCGAAGAGGACGCCGAGCGCGCTGTGCACGGTGTCGGCCGAGCCGCCCGAGCCCCTGCCGCCCGCGTCGAGGTCGGCGACCCGCTGGGCCTGGGCGAGCAGCCGCTGCGACTCCACCACCGTGTAGTCGCGGCGGATCAGCACGCTCAGCGCGTTCGCCTCCTCCGGGCCCTGGTACGGCGGCAGCGCGTCGTCCGTGCCGGGGATCTCGAAGGGCGTGACCTCGTCGTAGCGGTCGTAGAGGAGTTCGTCGTACTCCTCGGCCGCGGCGGCGAGTTCGTTGAACGCTTCGTAGACGGCCGGATCGTCCTCGCCCGACCTGCGTTCGACCGCGGCCAGGTGGCGGTCGAGCGCGGTCTTGACCGCCTCGGCGGCGGCGCGTACCTCGGCAGCGGTGGGCTGCGCAGCATCAGACATAGTGCAGACGCTATCCGTACCGGGCCCATGCCCGCACAATAGATGCGATGCCGGAATACGAATTTGTCGACGTGTATGTGCCGCGCGGGGTCACCCGCAAGGAAGCCACGCGTCTGCTGACGGACCACGCGGAGTACGGACACTGGGAGTTGGACCGTCTGAGGCTGCATCCCGACGGCAGCCGCCGGGTGCGGCTGAAGCGACGGATCATCCGCCAGGTGAGGGCCACCTGGTGAGGGCAGCCCCATGAGGGTCGCCCGGTGAGAGCTGCCCGCTGGGGCCCCGCGGCGCCCCGCCGCGCCCCGTGACGGCCCGCGGCGGCGCGGACGCGGAACGGAGCGGGCCCCGCGACCGGCGGGCCCGCTCCGTTCCATGTGCTCGTGACGCGGCTCAAGGTGCTCGCGACGCGGCGGCTCAGACGTTCGTCCGGGCCCTGCGGTAGAGCACGGCGCCCGCGAGCAGCGCGCCCGCGCCCGCCGGAAGGACGAGGCCGAGCGGCAGCTCGCTGCCGGTCGAGGCGAGCTGGGCCGTCGCCGCCGGCTCCACGACCCGCGTGGGCACCTCGGGCGCCACGAGCCGCGAGGTGCCCTTGGGCTCGGTGGCCTGCTGGGCGCCCGGGTGGTTCGGAATGGCCCGGTCCTGCGAGCTGCCCGGCGTGACCGGAGTGTCCGGGCCCCCCGGGTGATGCGGCTTGCCCGGGTGGTGGGGCTTGCCCGGGTGATGCGGCTTGCCGGGGTGGTGCGGCTTGCCCGGGTGCCCGGGGCCGGACTCGTTGGCGCAGTCGTTGCCCATGGCCGGGTTGCCGAGGCCGCCGATGGTGACGCTGTTGCCGCAGATGTTGACCGGGGCGTCGATCGGCAGCTGGATGTCGTTGCCCGAGCCGACGCCGGGCGAGCCGCCGGTGTGGCCGCCGGCCTGAGCCCCGCCGCCGCCCTTCTGGTGACCGCCGCCCTGATGGCCGCCACCCTTGTGGCCGCCGCCGTGGGAGCCGTTGACGCAACGGTTGCCCATGGCCGGGTTGAGGACGCCGATCACGTTGACGGTGTTGCCGCACACGTTGACCGGCGCGTCCACGGGAAGCTGGACGGCGTTGCCCGACAGCACGCCGGGCGAGTCCGAACTGCCGCCGCGGGCCCCCGAGTCCGCGTGTGCGTAGCCCCCGGTCGCGGCGAGAACGCCGGTCGCGGCCGCCACGGTGATCAGGCCTTTGCGCGTGACCTGTCGCATAGCTGATTCCTGTCTTTGCCCTACGGAAGACGTCCGGACGTGGGTGCCCGGACGGGGAATGCCCGTCGGCCCCGGAGTGCGTGGCGCGCACTCCGGGGCCGATGGACTCAGACCCTCAAGGGGTGAGGCACTACAACGTCACTTGTTGACGCAGACATTGCCGAAGGCGGGGTTCAGCAGGCCGACCACGGAGACCGTGTTGCCACAGGCGTTCACCGGCACGTGGACGGGAACCTGGACAACATTGCCCGAGATGACACCGGGAGACTTCACGGCGGCACCCTGGGCACCGGCGTCGGCGGCGGCGATACCCGCGCCCGCGAGCACGAGACCACCCGTGGCAGCCACAGCGGCGACGATCTTCTTGATCATTATTCCTCCTTGTTGGCAATGCAGTCCCAGCCGCGGACTGCACACCTGTAACGAGGGGGAAGTGAGAGGGCTACGAGCCTCTGGTTGCTTTCACTCTTTTCAGTCAAGTACGTACGCGCTGGCGATTATTGGAGAGTCGTTTCAGCACGCAAAGCGGCCGATTCCGATCGGTCCCGGCCGCGCCACGTCAAGAGGCGTCACGTCAGGAGGCGTCACGTCAGGAGGCGTCACGTCAGGAGGCGTCGATGAACCGGTCCAGGACCCGGACGCCGAACTTCAGGCCGTCGACCGGCACCCGCTCGTCGACGCCGTGGAACATGCCCGCGAAGTCCAGCTCCGGCGGCAGCTTCAGCGGCGCGAAGCCGAAGCCGCGAATGCCGAGGTCGTCGAAGGACTTGGCGTCCGTGCCGGCCGACAGCATGTAGGGCACGGCGCGGGCGATCGGGTCCTCGGCGCGCAGCGCCGTCTGCATGGCGTCGACCAGCGCGCCGTCGAAGGTGGTCTCCAGCGCCTTGTCGGCGTGCACGTCCTCGCGCCGGACATGCGGGCCGAGCAGCCGGTCGAGGTCGGCGAGGAACTCCTCCTCGTACCCCGGCAGGTACCGGCCGTCGACGTGCGCGGTGGCCTGGCCGGGGATCACGTTGACCTTGTAGCCGGCGCCGAGCTGCGTCGGGTTGGCGGTGTTCTGCAGGGAGGCGCCGATGAGCTTGGCGATCCCGCCGAGCTTGGCGAGCGTCTCGTCCATGTTCTCCGGGTCGAGCTCGGTGCCGAGGGCGTCGCCCAGCTCGTCGAGGAAGTGCCGCAGCGTCTTGGTGACCCGCACCGGGAACTTGTGCCGGCCGAGGCGTCCGACGGCCTCGGAGAGCTCGGTGATCGCGTTGTCCTTGTGGATCATCGAACCGTGGCCCGCGGTGCCGTCCACGGTCAGCTTCATCCAGTGCATGCCCTTCTGGGCGGTCTCGACGAGGTAGAGCCGCAGGTTCTCGTTGACCGTGAAGGAGAAGCCGCCGACCTCGCTGATCGCCTCCGTGCACCCCTCGAAGAGCTCGGGGTGGTTGTCGACGAGGTAGCGGGCGCCGTACGTGCCGCCGGCCTCCTCGTCGGCGAGGAAGGCGAGGACGATGTCGCGCGGCGGCTTGCGGCCGCTGCGCATCCGCTCACGGATGACCGCGAGGGTCATCGCGTCCATGTCCTTCATGTCGACGGCGCCCCGGCCCCACACGCAGTCCTCCGCGATCTCCCCGGAGAAGGGGTGGTGCGTCCAGTCGACGGCGTTGGCGGGGACGACGTCCGTGTGGCCGTGGATGAGGAGCGCGGGCCGCGACGGGTCCTCGCCCTCGATCCTCGCGACCGTGGAGGCCCGGCCGGGGTGGGACTCGAAGATCTTCGGTTCGAGCCCGACCTCGGCGAGCTTCTCGGCCACGTACTCGGCGGCCTTGCGCTCCCCCGGGCCCGAGTGGTCGCCGTAGTTGCTCGTATCGATCTGGATCAGTTCGCGACAGAGGTCGACGACCTCGTCCTCACCGGTGACGGCCTTGCCCGTGCTGGACCCGCTCACGCTGGTTCCTCCCGCATTCGCTGCTGGTGGTCCCCCTCATCCTCTCTCTCCGCGGCCGTGTGCCCAAGGCCGGGCGGGGGTCGTCACCAGCCGTTCACAGCGGACTCAGGGGGTGATCGAGTCCCCCTGGAAGCCTGGTAATGTTCTCTGTGTCGCCGCGGGGAACGCCCCGCGAGGACAGACACCTGGTCCGGGTGGCGGAATGGCAGACGCGCTAGCTTGAGGTGCTAGTGCCCTTTATCGGGCGTGGGGGTTCAAGTCCCCCCTCGGACACCGGCAAGGCCCCAGTCGAAAGACTGGGGCCTTTTGCGTGTCACCCCTTTCCGGCCTGTCCGGTCAGTTCCTTCAGGGCGACGTTGAGCCGCAGGACGTTGACCCGGGGGTCGCCCACGAAGCCGAGGACGCGGCCGTCGGTGTGGTCGTCGACCAGCTTCTGGACGCGCGCCACCGACAGGTGGTTCCTGGCGGCCACGCGGCGGACCTGGAGGTCGGCGTAGGCCGGGGAGACGTGCGGGTCGAGGCCGGAGCCCGAGGAGGTGACCGCGTCGGCGGGCACGTCGGCGGGGCGGACGCGGTGGCCGGCGGTGGAGTTGTCCCTGATGACGGCCGCCTTGGCGGTCTTGATCTGCTGGATCAGCTCCTTGTTGTCGCCGGCGAGGTTGGTGGCGCCGGACAGGAGCAGCTTGTAGCGGGTGTTGACGCTGTTCTCGCCGAGGCCGTTCGAGGGGCGGGGCTGGAACCATTTCAGGTCCGGCGCGGCCGTCTCCTGTCCCTTCTTCAGCGGCAGGTCGTAGCGCTGGCCGATGAGGTCGGAGCCGACGACGCGGCCGTCGGCCCGTACCTCGGAGCCGTTGGCCCGGTCGGGGAAGAGGGTCTGGGCGGCGCCGGTCACCGCGAGCGGGTAGAGGACGCCGCAGAGCGCGGTCAGGACGAGCAGGGCGCGCAGTCCCGCGCCGAGCAGCCGGGCGGAGCTTCGTACGGAGTTGTTCATGACCACGTCACCCAATGCCGGGAAGGAGAGAGAGGAGTACGTCGATGACCTTGATGCCGACGAACGGGGCGATGAGACCGCCGAGGCCGTAGACGCCGAGGTTGCGGCGAAGCATCCGGTCGGCGCTCATCGGCCGGTACCGGACACCCTTCAGGGCGAGCGGCACGAGCGCGACGATGATCAGTGCGTTGAAGACGACCGCGGAGAGGATCGCGGACTCGGGCGACGACAGGTTCATGATGTTGAGCTTGTCGAGGCTCGGGTGGGCGACGGCGAACATGGCCGGGATGATCGCGAAGTACTTCGCGACGTCGTTGGCGATCGAGAAGGTCGTGAGCGCGCCCCGGGTGATGAGGAGCTGCTTGCCGATCTCGACGATCTCGATGAGCTTGGTGGGGTCGGAGTCGAGGTCGACCATGTTGCCGGCCTCCTTGGCGGCCGACGTGCCCGTGTTCATCGCGACGCCGACGTCGGCCTGGGCGAGCGCGGGGGCGTCGTTGGTGCCGTCGCCGGTCATCGCGACCAGCTTGCCGCCGGCCTGCTCGCGCTTGATGAGCGCCATCTTGTCCTCGGGCGTGGCCTCGGCGAGGAAGTCGTCCACGCCCGCCTCGTCCGCGATGGCCTTGGCGGTGAGCGGGTTGTCGCCGGTGATCATGACGGTCTTGATGCCCATGCGGCGCAGCTCGTCGAAGCGTTCGCGCATGCCCTCCTTGACGACGTCCTTGAGGTGGATCACCCCGAGGACCCGGGCGCCGTCGGCGTCCTCCACGGCCACCAGGAGCGGTGTGCCGCCGGCCTGGGAGATCGTGTCGTTGAGTTCCCGCGCGTCCTCGGCGACCGCTCCCCCGCGCTCCTCGACCCAGGCGATGACCGAACCGGTCGCGCCCTTGCGCACCTTGCGGCCGTCCACATCGACACCGGACATCCGGGTCTGCGCCGTGAACGGCACCCACGCGGCGCCGGTCAGCTCCCCCCGGTGCCGCTCGCGCAGCCCGTACTTCTCCTTGGCGAGTACGACGACGGAGCGGCCCTCGGGCGTCTCGTCGGCCAGTGAGGAGAGCTGGGCCGCGTCCGCGAGTTCGGCCCCGGTGGTGCCGCGCACCGGCACGAACTGAGCCGCCCGGCGGTTGCCGAGGGTGATGGTGCCGGTCTTGTCGAGCAGCAGGGTCGAGACGTCGCCGGCGGCCTCCACCGCCCTGCCGGACAGGGCGAGGACGTTGCGCTGGACCAGGCGGTCCATGCCGGCGATGCCGATCGCGGAGAGCAGGGCGCCGATGGTCGTCGGGATCAGACAGACCAGGAGCGCGGTCAGGACGATCATCGAGGTCTGGTCGTCGGCGCCCGCGTAGATCGCGAAGGGCTTGAGGGTGACGACGGCGAGCAGGAAGACGATGGTGAGGGAGGCGAGGAGGATGTTCAGCGCGATCTCGTTGGGCGTCTTCTGCCGGGCCGCGCCCTCGACCAGGTTGATCATGCGGTCGATGAACGTCTCGCCGGGCTTCGTCGTGATCTTGATGACCACGCGGTCGGAGAGCACCCTCGTACCGCCGGTGACGGCCGAGCGGTCGCCGCCGGACTCCCGGATGACGGGGGCCGATTCGCCGGTGATCGCGGACTCGTCGACGGAGGCCACGCCCTCGACGACGTCACCGTCGCCGGGGATGATGTCGCCGGCCTCGCAGACGACGAGGTCGCCGATGCGCAGGTCGGTGCCGGGCACGGACTCTTCCGTGGTGCCGGTGAGACGGCGGGCGACGGTGTCGGTCTTGGCCTTGCGCAGGGTGTCGGCCTGGGCCTTGCCGCGGCCCTCGGCGACCGCCTCCGCGAGGTTGGCGAAGAGGGTGGTCAGCCAGAGCCAGACGGTGATCGCCCAGCCGAACCGGTCCCCCGGGTCCTTGACGGCGAGGACGGTGGTGACCACCGAGCCGATCAGGACGACGAACATGACGGGTGACTTGACCATCACGCGCGGGTCCAGTTTACGGACCGCGTCCGGCAGCGACTTCAGGAGCTGGGCCGGGTCGAAGAGGCCCGCGCCGACCTTGCCCGCGTCGGGGCTCTGGTGGGCGGGGGGCGCCGGCTGTCGGGGGGCGGGGTCCTGGGTGGCAGGGTCCTGGGGGGTGACCGCGCCCGTGGGCCGGTCGTCCCGCTCGTGCTTCGTGGTGTGAGTGCTCATGACGCCAGCCCCTCGGCAAGCGGTCCCAGCGCTAGCGCGGGGAAGTAGGTGAGACCGGTGATGATCATGATGGTGCCGACCAACAACCCGGTGAACAGCGGCTTTTCGGTGCGCAGGGTGCCCGCGGTGACCGGGACCGGTCTCTGCCCGGCGAACGATCCGGCGAGCGCGAGGACGAACACCATCGGCAGGAAGCGGCCGAGCAGCATGGCGATGCCGAGGGTGGTGTTGAACCACTGCGTGTCGGCGTTCAGGCCCGCGAAGGCGGAGCCGTTGTTGTTGGCGCCGGAGGTGTACGCGTACAGGATCTCGGAGAAGCCGTGCGCGCCGGAGTTGGTCATCGAGTCGCCCGGGGTGGGCAGCGCCATCGCGACGGCCGTGAAGCCGAGGACCAGCGCCGGGGTGATCAGGAGGTAGCAGGCCGCCAGCTTGATCTCGCGGGTGCCGATCTTCTTGCCCAGGTACTCCGGGGTGCGCCCGACCATCAGGCCGGCGATGAACACCGCGATGATCGCCATGATCAGCATGCCGTAGAGGCCGGATCCGGTGCCGCCCGGCGCGATCTCGCCGAGCTGCATGCCGAGCATCTCGATGCCGCCGCCGAAGCCGGTGTAGGAGGAGTGGAAGGAGTTGACGGCGCCGGTGGAGGTGAGCGTGGTGGCCACCGCGAAGATCGACGACCCGCCGATCCCGAACCGGGTCTCCTTGCCCTCCATCGCCCCGCCGGCCAGGTCGAACGCCGGGCCGCCGTGGTGGAATTCGGTCCACATCATCAGCGCGGTGAAGCCGAGCCAGATGGTCGCCATCGTCGCGAGGATCGCGTGGCCCTGCCGCAGCGAGCCGACCATCCGGCCGAAGGTGCGGGTCAGCGCGAAGGGGATGACGAGGATCAGGAAGATCTCGAAGAGGTTGGACAGCGGGTTCGGGTTCTCGAAGGGGTGGGCGGAGTTGGCGTTGAAGTAGCCGCCGCCGTTGGTGCCCAGCTCCTTGATGACCTCCTGGGAGGCGACCGCTCCGCCGTTCCACTGCTGTGTGCCGCCCATGAACCGGCCGACCTCGTGGATGCCGGCGAAGTTCTGGAGAGCGCCGCAGGCGACCAGGACGAGGGCGCCGACGACCGCGATGGGCAGCAGGACGCGGACGGTGCCGCGCACCAGGTCGGCCCAGAAGTTGCCGAGTTCACCGGTGCGGAGGGAGGCGGGTTCACCGGTGCGGGTGGGGGTGCCGCCCGCTCGTACGGCGCCGAAGCCCCGTACGAGCGCGACCGCCACGGCGATCCCCACGGCCGCCGAGACGAAGTTCTGCACGGCGAGGCCGCCGGTCTGCACGACGTGGCCCATGGCCTGTTCGCCGGAGTACGACTGCCAGTTGGTGTTGGCCACGAAGGACGCGGCGGTGTTGAACGCCTGGTCCGGGTCGATGGAGCGGAAGCCGAGCGAGCCGGGCAGCGAGCCCTGCAGCCGCTGCAGCAGATAGAGGAAGAGGACGCCGGCCGCGGAGAAGGCGAGGACCCCGCGCAGATACGCGGGCCAGCGCATCTGCGCGTCGGGGTCGGCGCCGATGGCCCTGTATATCCACTTCTCGACGCGGAGGTGCTTCTTCGAGGAGTAGACGCGGGCCATGTGGTCGCCCAGCGGCCGGTGGACCAGGGCGAGCGCCGCGGTCAGGGCGAGGAGCTGGAGCACGCCAGCGAGGACGGGGCTCATGTTCGTGCTCAGAACCTCTCCGGGAAGACGAGGGCGAGGACGAGATAGCCAAGGAGGGTGACGGCCACGACGAGGCCGACGATGTTCTCGGCGGTCACAGCTTCGTCACCCCCTTGGCGACGAGTGCCACCAGCGCGAAGACCGCGATCGTGGTGACGACGAAGGCCAGGTCGGCCATCGTGAGCTCCTGGAGGAAGTGGACGGTGCAGCACGTGCTCGGACGGTCCGAGGTAACCGCCCTTTTCACCGTCCACAGCCGTCGTTGACACCCTCCATACGGCACGCTCAGCCGTCTTGACGGCTCTCATACGTCAGGGCCTCACGGGCGGACTCCCGCTGGTCTCACGCGTGCAGCGCGTGCCCCGTCGTCACGTCCACGTGCGCCGGGACCTCGTCGTGGCGGTCGCCGACCGTCGACGTCCCGGTGGGCTCGAAGAGGAGGATGCGGGCGCCGTCCGGGGCGCTCGGCCGGTGCTCCGTGCCGCGCGGCACCGTGAAGACCGAGCCCCGCGGGAGCGTGACCCGGCGCTCCCCCGCCGGTTCGCGCAGGTCGATGTGGAGCTCGCCGCCGAGTACGAGGAAGAACTCGTCGGTGTCGTCGTGGACGTGCCAGACATGCTCGCCCTCGACCTTGGCGACGCGGACGTCGTAGTCGTTGACGGAGGTGACGATGCGGGGGCTCCACAGGGCGTCGAAGGAGGCGAGGGCCTGGTCGAGAGCGATGGGTTCGGTGTTCATGGAGTGATCTTGCGACGTGACCCGCCACCGCCACGAGTGCTAGAAATCGCACATGACGCAAGGATCCTCGCAACCGCCCGCCGGACGACGGGCGCATCGCGTCGTGGTCGTCGTCGACGAGGGCACCAACCCCTTCGAAGTCGGCGTCGCCACCGAGGTCTTCGGACTGCCGCGGCCCGAACTCGGCCTGCCGGGCGCCCTGTACGAGATCGTGCTCTGCACCACGAGGCCGGACGTCCGCATGAACCACGGCTTCTTCACCCTCACCGGCGTGCCGGGGCTCGATGCCGCCGACACCGCGGACACCCTGATCATGCCGGGGCGGCCCGACCACACCGTGCCGCGCGCCCCGGACGTCCTGGCCGCCGTCCGGCGGGCCCACGCGCGCGGCGCCCGCATCGTGAGCTTCTGCACCGGCGTCTTCGCGCTCGCCGAGTCGGGCGTCCTCGACGGGCGCCGCGCCTCCACGCACTGGCAGTGGGCGGACGCCTTCCGGGAGCGGTTTCCGGCCGTGCGGCTCGAAGCGGATGTGCTCTTCGTCGACGACGGCGACATCCTCACCGCGGCGGGCAGTTCCGCCGCACTCGACCTGAGCCTGCATCTCGTGCGCATGGACTTCGGGGCGGAGGTCGCCAACTCCGTGAGCAGGCGGCTCGTGTTCGCCGCCCACCGGGACGGCGGGCAGCGGCAGTTCATCGAACGGCCCGTGCCCACGGTGCCGGACGAGTCCCTCGCACCGCTTCTCGCCTGGGCGCAGGGCCAGCTCGCCGACTCCCTCACGGTGGCCGGTCTCGCGGCCCGCGCCGGGGTCAGCCCCGCGACCCTGCACCGCCGTTTCCGCGCCCAGCTCGGCACCACCCCGCTGGCCTGGCTGACGGCCGAGCGGGTGGCGCTGGCCTGCCGACTCATCGAGCGCGGCGAGGAACGCCTCGACGTGGTCGCGCGCCGCAGCGGTCTGGGCACCGCGGCCAACCTGCGGGCCAGGCTGCGCCGCGAGACGGGGCTCAGCCCGTCCGGTTACCGGCAGCGGTTCGGCCCCGCGGGGTCTGCGGCGGCTGGCCGGTTCCCGGCTGCCGCCGCGGCCCGGACCCCGTGAAGACTGGCCTCCCCCACCCGGCGGGCGCCGCCGCCCACCGTGCGCCCACGTCACCGAGCAGAGGCGGACCGCCATGCCGAACGGAGCGCAGATCCTGATCGACGGCCTCGTGGACGGGGGTGTACGGGCCTGCTTCGCCAACCCCGGCACCTCCGAGATGCACTTCGTCGCCGCGCTCGACGAGACGCCCGGACTGCGGCCCGTGCTCTGTCTCTTCGAGGGGGTCGCCACGGGGGCCGCGGACGGGTACGGGCGGATGACGGGGCGCCCCGCGTGCACCCTGCTGCACCTCGGGCCCGGCCTCGCGGGCGGCCTGCCGAACCTGCACAACGCCCGGCGGGCCGCGACGCCCCTCATCAACGTCGTCGGCGACCACACGCTGCACCACAAGCGGCTCGACGCGCCCCTGGAGTCCGACATCGGGGCGCTCGCCCGCACCGTGTCGGCCTGGACGCGGCGTACGTACTACGCCACCGAGCTCGCCGGGGACGTCCCGGCCGCCGTCGCCGCCGCGACCGGGCCGCCCGGCGCCGTCGCGACGCTGATCGTGCCCGCCGACGTCTCCTGGTCGCAGGCGGGCGAGCCGTCGCGGGCCGCGCCGCCCGGGCCCGCGCGGCGCGGCCTGGTCTCCGTGGACGCCGTGACCGGGGCGGCCGCCGCGCTGCGCTCGGGTGCCGACGTCGCCCTGCTGCTCGGCGGGGATGCGGTCCGCGGGGCCGGGCTCGCGGCGGCGGGGCGGATCGCCGGGGCGACCGGCGCGAAGCTGCTGTGCGAGACCTTTCCCGCCCGCATGGAGCGCGGCGCGGGCCGCCCCTCCGTCGAGCGGCTCGCCTATCTCGCGGCGGGTGCGGCGGGCCAACTCGCGGGCGTACGGCACCTGGTGCTGGCCGGCGCGGCCTCGCCGGTCGCCTTCTTCGCGCACCCCGGGCGCGGCGGTGCGCTGGTCCCCGAGGGGTGCACGGTGCACACGCTTGCGGCCGGTGCGGAGGACGTGACGGCGGCGCTCGAAGGGCTCGCCGAGGTGGTCGGGCCCGGCGGCGCGAAGCCGGTGCGGCAGGCGGCGGACCGGCCCGCGCTGCCGCTCGGCGAGCTGACGGCCGAGTCGGCGGCGGCCGTGATCGGGGCGTTGCTGCCGGAGGGCGCGGTGGTGGTGGACGAGGCCAACACCTCCGGCCTGTGGCTGCCCGGCGCGACCGCGGGCGCGCCGCCGCACGACTGGCTGACGCTCACCGGCGGTGCGATGGGGCAGGGGCTGCCGCTCGCGGTGGGGGCGGGGGTGGCCTGCCCCGACCGCCCGGTCATCGCGCTGGTCGGCGACGGGGCCTCGATGTACACGCTGCAGGCGCTGTGGACGCAGGCCCGGGAGGGCCTCGACGTCACGACGGTGGTCTTCGCCAATCGTTCGTACGCGATCCTCAACCTGGAGCTCGGGGCGGTGGGCGGGGGCGGCGAGCGGGCGCGGCGGCTCCTCGACCTGTCGGGCCCGCCCCTGGACTTCGTCGCGCTGGCGCGCGGGATGGGGGTACCGGGAGAACGGACGGCGACGGCGGAGGAGTTCGCGGCGGCGCTGAAACGGGGGGTGGCGGAGCGGGGGCCGTTCCTGATCGAGTGCGGGGTCGCGGCGCTGGCTTGAGGGGTCATCGCCGCTCGGCGCGCCCGCCGGCATGCCCGCACACACGCACCCCCGCCACGGGGCTCCGCCCCGGACCCCGCTCCTCAAACGCCGGAGGGGCTGAATTGCAACCCCGGATCCCGCTCCTCGAATGCCGGAGGGGCTGAAGTACAACCCCGGGCCCCGCTCCCCGAACGCCCGAGGGGCTGAAGTACAACCCCGGGCCCCGCTCCCCGAACGCCCGAGGGGCTGAAGTACAACCCCGGGCCCCGCTCCCCGAACGCCGGACGGGCTGAACTCCAACCCCGGACCCCGCTCCTCAAATCGCGGAGGGGTTGAATCTCAACTCCCGTCGTGCACCGGCTGCACCTGTCGCCACGGTGCGAACGCGGTGGCTCCGCGTGGTAGGAGACCCGCGAGTTCCGGGCAGTGGCGCAGCAGGACGGAGTTCATGCCGCCCTTCTGGACCCAGTCGATGCCGAGCGGGGTGTAGATCTCGGGGCGGAAGTCGACCGTGAGGAAACGGTCGCTCTGCAGCCGCCGGGTGGCCATCAGGATGAAGACGCGGAACGCGGTGTCGCTGAAGCCGAAGCCGTGTGGCGGGTTCTCGGCGAACAGGCCGACGACGGTGTCGATCTCGTCGACGGACCGGTAGACGTCCCGCAGTCGCGCCACGGTCTCGGGGTCCTGCGACAGGTCCTCGAAGCGGCGGATGCGCCGCTTGTGCAGGCCCGCGCGGAAGTCGTTGTAGCGGGGCACGCCGCGCCTGCGGGTGCGGACCAGGTCGACGACGGAGAGGTCGATGATCTCGCCGTCGCGCTCGAACTGCTGTAGCGCGCGCGGGAAGTTGTGCAGGGTGATCGCGCCGGGATGGGCGATGCCGAAGGAGTAGAGCGTGTCGGCGAGACCCGTCTTGCGGATGGCCGCCTCCGCGGCGCCGCCCTGGATGTCGCGGAAACCGAGCGTCTCCAGGCGCTGCCCGAAGTGGTGCTCGCGCATCTCGAAGTCGTCGGGGATCAGCGGGTGCATGCGGTAGACGGTGACGAAGTCCTCCGTCAGGGAGTACGGGGCGCCGTGGTGGTCGGGCAGTGTCCTGGGGATGCCGGTCAGCGAGTGGGATTCGAGCAGCCACAGGCCGAGCTTCTGCAGCCATTTGCCGGGCGGGCCGTCCCAGTTGGTGTGCAGGCCGAGGTCGATGGCCTCGGTGGCGAGGATCGCCGGGGTCCACTCCACCGTGTGAATCTTGGCGATGAGGGCCGAGACGACGAGGCGCGCCGTGTGATAGACGCTCTCCTCGCTCATCGAGGGGTAGGCGTGCCGCAGCGCGTCGCAGACCGCGTTGTGCTCGCGGGCGAAGAGGGTGTGCAGGGCGCTGAGCCCCATCCACCAGCTCTCGGCGAAGCCGGTCAGCGGGATGCCGCCCGTACCGATGGGCAAGTGCCCCTCTTCCAGGCGGAGTTTGGCACCCCCACCGGGCTCGCGCAGGTACCTGGCGGTCTGTTCGTTCTCGCCGTACACCTCGGAGCCGTCCCACCAGTGGGACGCGGCGTTGGCGAAGAGGAGCGGCGGCCGGTCGCCGGGCAGTTCGATGCCCTCGTTCTCGGCGAAGCGCATCACCTTCTCGGCGGGCCCGCCCGGGGTGTTGTGCCAGACGGTGCCGGGCGGCAGCGGCACCTCGACGGACTTGCCGCCCGGCTTGTGGCGCCGGTGGTTGACCCAGTCGTGGACCTGGAACTGGATCCAGGCGGCGGCCAGCACGTTCAGCGAGGTCGCGGGCAGGAAGGTGTCCCGCTGCAGCAGTTGGCGGCTGACCGTGACCGGGTTCGGCACGTCGAAGAGGTCGGGGCGGTGGACCGGGGCGAGGTTGCGCCCGAAGGACGCGCCGACGGCGCCCATGGTGGGCTGGGAGAGGTCGTTGTACGTGCCGTCGTAGGAGCGGACGGTGCGCAGCCGCTCGTCGAACGGGGCAGGCGCGGGCATGGCCTTGGGCGGCGCCTCGTGCACGTCGGTGTCGATGAGGTTGAAGCGGCGCAGCGCCTTGCGCAGGAAGACGAGGTTGAGCAGGCTCGTCTCCAACGGCAGCTTGTGCCAGGGCACTTGGCGGTTGAGGAGGCGGAACGCGGCGCCGACGGGAGCGCCCAGCGCCTTGTTGCGCAGCGGTTCCACGGTGACGAAACGCAGTCCGCCCCGGTGTGCGGCGCTGGCCTCGTAGGCGGACTTGCGGGCCCGGTTGAGGTTGCCGAGCGGGCGGAAGTCGTCGGTGGTGTACCAGGGGTTGAAGCCGATGGCCTCGACGCGGCCCGCGGCGGCGCGCGCCTCGGCGGTGTCGAGGTCCTGGCCGGGAACGGTGAGGGTGGCGACGGGCACGGCGGGCGCGACGTTCTCCGGCCACACCGCCGCGCCGTCCTCGATCGGGGTGCGGCGTTCGTCGACGTACCGCTGGACGCACAGGTCGAAGACGATGTCGTGGCGGGCGAGCCGCGTCTCCAGTTCACGGCGCAGGTACTGGGGGTCGCGGTGGCCGCCGGCGTTCCGGGAGCCGCCGGTGGTGCCCGCGGGGCGCAGCAAATAGCGCACCGGCCCCGCGGGGCCCCACAGGATGGCGCTGCGGGACCAGTACGTCCGGGTGGCGAGGCTGTCGACCGGGTGCCGGGTGGCGGCCCGTACGTTGTGCCGCATCCGGGTGGCCGTACTGGGGCCGACGGCGAGCGGGAGCTTGACGAAGAGGGCGACGGCCTTCTTCGAGCGGGTGGTGGCGCCCGCCATGGCGCGGGCGAAGGCGACGAACTCGCGGGCGTCGCGGGCGTGCGAGACCGGGTGGTCGGTGGCCAGCAGGTCGTGGTTCTCGTCCGCGGTGACGGCCACGCGCACGGCGATGCCGCGCAGGTCGGGGGCGCCGTCGGCCTGCCGGATGCCGCTCGCGTTGGAGAGCCGCACGGTCGCCGGGTAGGCGGCGCCGGGCCGGGCGAAGCCGCAGCGCAGGGCGTCGGGGAGGTCGTCGTGGAAGCGCAGCCGGGCGTTCTCCACGCCGAGGGCGGCCTTGGCGTGCAGGGTGCGCTCGATCCCGGCACCCTTGGCCGCCCGGCGGTTCTTCTCCTGCACCTTCATCAGTTCCACGGCCAGGCGCTGGAACAGCCGGTGCTCCGCTTGTGGACTGCCGCCCAGGTAGCGCTCGTAACTCTGCTGGTGCTGTCCGGTGTCGGCCATCGGGCGCCTCTTCCTTCGCACGGCTGCTTGCGGGAGTGCGTACGGGACAAGGGGGCAGGCAGACGCTACTGGCGGCACCGGCGGCCCGCAGCGGCGGTTCCCGCCTATGTGCGCGGCAGGTTCCCGGCTTCGAACAGGCGGGCGGGGCAGGGCATTTGGGCCCGTGGACGGCGGTCAAGGGTGTACGGGGGCCGACGTGCGGCGCGGCGTTCACACCCCGTGTGCGCGCTCGCTTCCCAGCAGCCCCACGCGAGCGAGGTGCGCGGTGGCCGGGTCGCGACGGGTGGGCGCGGCGCGGGCCGCGGACGTGCGGGTCCGGGGCACCGCCGCCTGCGAACGCCTACTCGATGAAGGTGCCGTCGACGTACACCCATGCGCCGTCGAGCCGTTCGAAGCGGCTCTCCTCGTGCAGGGCGTCCGGACGGCCGCCGTCGGTGTAGCGGGCCCGGAAGGTGACCGTGCCGGTGGCGTGGAAGGCGGTGCCCTCGGAGACTGCCCGGATCTCCAGGCCGGTCCAGCGCATCGCCGGGTCGAACTCGACGCGGGGCGGCCGGGTCCGGGGGTGCCAGGTGCGCAGCAGATACCCCTCGTCCCGTACGGCGAAGGCGCTGTAGCGGGAGCGCATCAGCTCCTCGGGGGTGGTCGCGACGGCCTCGCCCCGGTGCAGCCGGCCGCAGCACTTCTCGTACGGCAGGGGGCGCCCGCAGGGGCAGGGCGTGGCGGCGGGGCGGGCGGCGCGTCGGGGCATGACGCCCATTGTCGCCGACCGGCGGGGGCGGCGTGCGCGGGGACGGGTGCCGGGGTCCTGCGCCACAGCCCGCCGGGGCCCGTCAGGGAGCCAGGATGTCCAGTTCCTCCAGGGCGCCCAGCGCGATCTCCCTGGTCAGCGCCTCCGCGCGGACCGCGTCGCCCTCCCTGACCGCCTCCGCGACCTTGACGTGCAGCGTGACGGCGGGCGGGTCGGGGTCCTCGAACATGACCTGGTGGGCGGTACGGCCGGTCAGGACCTCGGCGACGACGTCCCCGAGCCGGGCGAACATCTCGTTGCCGGAGGCGTTGAGGATCACCCGGTGGAAGGCGACGTCGTGCTTCAGGTACCCCTCCAGCTGGTGGCCGCGCGAGTGGGCGACCATGCCGAGGGCGCACTCGGTGAGCTCCGCGCACTGGGCGGCGGTGGCGTGCCGGGCGGCGAGCCCCGCGGCGACCGGTTCGACGGCGGAGCGCAGCACGGTCAGCGAGCGCAGCTGCCGGGGCTGGTCCGGGCCGGCCAGGCGCCAGCGGATGACCTGCGGGTCGTAGACGTTCCACTCCTCGGCGGGCCGCACGGTCACGCCCACCCGGCGGCGGGAGGCGACCAGGTGCATGGACTCCAGGACCCGCACCGCCTCGCGCATCACGGAGCGGGACACCTCCAGGCGCTGGGCCAGCTCGTCGGTGCGCAACACGCTGCCCGGCGGGTACTCGCCGGCCGTGATCGCGGGCCCGAGGCTTTCCAGTACGCGGGAGTGCAGCCCTCGGGGCGGTTCGGTCATGGCGAAAGCCTACGAGGCCGGAGCTCCGGACAATAAGTCAGACTTTTATGTCACAGCCTCTTGAATTTGTCGGACCTAATGAGTTTCAGTGACGTGAACAACCGACCGATGTCGATGAAGACAGCGAGGCAGGACGCGATGCAGGAACGGCGCACCCCCCACGTCGTCGTAGTCATGGGCGTGGCAGGAACCGGCAAGACCACGATCGGCCCCCTGCTCGCGGCCCGGCTCGGCGTTCCGTACGCCGAGGGCGACGACTTCCACCCGCCGGAGAACATCCGGAAGATGTCGTCCGGTACGCCGCTCACCGACGACGACCGGTGGCCCTGGCTCGACGCGATCGGCGCCTGGGCGCACGGGCGGGCCGGGCTCGGCGGCGTGGTCAGCAGCTCCGCGCTGAAGCGGGGCTATCGCGACCGGTTGCGGGCGGCCGCGCCCGGCGTCGTCTTCGTCCACCTCACGGGTGACCGGGCACTCATCGAGGACCGGATGTCGCACCGGCAGGGGCACTTCATGCCTGCGGCGCTGCTCGACTCCCAGTTCGCCACCTTGGAGCCTCTCGGGGCGGATGAGGTCGGCGTCGGCGTCGATGTCGCCGGGAGCCCGGACGACATCGCCGACCGGGCCGTCGAGGCGCTCGGTCGTCTTGGCTGAGCGCTCCCGCCAGTAGTTCTCTGACCGCGGGCCGGCTGTGGCTGGTCGCGCCCACGCGGCGGAGCCGCACATGTAACAGCCCCGCGCCCCTTCGAGGACGCGCCCCGCACCCCCGTACCCACGTACAAGGAACCCACCGTGACCCATCTCAGCGTCGAGATGTTGGCAGCGGAGTCCGTCGAGCCGATCACCTCCGCGGGCCACGCCCAGCTGGGGATCGCCGTCCTCGCGGGCATCGCCGTCATCGTCCTGCTCATCACCAAGTTCAAGATGCACGCGTTCCTCGCGCTGACCGTCGGGTCGCTGGCGCTCGGGGCCTTCGCGGGCGCACCGCTCGACAAGACCATCACCAGCTTCACCGGCGGGCTCGGCGACACCGTCGCGGGCGTCGGCGTGCTCATCGCGCTCGGCGCGATCCTCGGCAAGCTGCTCGCGGACTCCGGGGGCGCCGACCAGATCGTCGACACGATCCTCGCCAAGGCCGGCGGGCGCGCGATGCCCTGGGCGATGGTCCTGATCGCCTCGGTGATCGGACTGCCGCTCTTCTTCGAGGTCGGCATCGTGCTGTTGATCCCGGTCGTCCTGATGGTCGCCCGGCGCGGCAACTACTCGCTGATGCGGATCGGCATCCCGGCGCTCGCCGGTCTCTCCGTGATGCACGGGCTCATCCCGCCGCACCCCGGCCCGCTCGTCGCCATCGACGCGGTCAAGGCCAACCTCGGCGTGACGCTCGCCTTCGGCGTGCTCGTCGCCATCCCGACGGTGATCGTCGCCGGGCCGCTGTTCTCCAAGGTCGCGGCGCGCTGGGTGGACGTCCCCGCCCCCGAGAAGATGATCCCGCAGCGCCCCTCCGAGGACCTGGAGAAGCGCCCCGGCTTCGGCGCGACGGTGGCCACCGTGCTGCTGCCCGTCGTCCTGATGCTGGCCAAGGCGCTGGTGGACATCGTGGTCGACGACCCCGAGACCACCGTGCAGCGGGTCTTCGACGTCATCGGCTCGCCGCTGATCGCCCTGCTCGCGGCGGTGATCGTGGCCATGTTCACGCTGGGCCGGGCGGCCGGCTTCACCAAGGGCCGCCTCTCCACCACCGTCGAGAAGTCGCTCGCCCCGATCGCGGGCGTGCTGATGATCGTGGGCGCGGGCGGCGGCTTCAAGCAGACGCTCATCGACATCGGCGTGGGCCAGATGATCCTGGACTTCTCCAAGAACTGGTCGATCCCTGCGCTGCTCCTTGCCTGGCTGATCGCGGTGGCCATCCGGCTCGCGACGGGTTCGGCGACGGTCGCGACGATCTCCGCGGCCGGTCTGGTGGCGCCGCTGGCCGCCGACATGTCGACCGCGCACACGGCGCTGCTCGTGCTCGCGATCGGTGCGGGTTCGCTCTTCTTCTCGCACGTCAACGACGCGGGCTTCTGGCTGGTGAAGGAGTACTTCGGCCTCGACGTCGGCCAGACGATCAAGACGTGGTCGGTGATGGAGACGATCATCTCGGTGGTGGCGGGCGCCCTGGTGCTCCTGCTCTCACTGATCGTCTAGCTGCCGAAATACGAATCTGCCGTGGCCGCGCTGACCGTCAAAGCGCGGCCACGGCAGACCTGTTCAGCCACCCGGCACCCGAGACACCACCCCGGCCATGGCGGGCGATTCAGCCCGTCCGGCGCTTGAGGACGAACTCGGCGAAGCCGGTGACAGACCGAGCCCCGTACACCCGTCACGCCCCCGGCGACGGTCACGCCCCCGGCGACGCCGCCGCCGTCTTCTCCAGTTGGAACGCCTCGTTCCCCAACCCGATCCGCGCATGCGCCTCGGGGTCCCGGGAGCGCAGCACCCTCCCGTACACCACGCCCACGATCGCGGCCGCGAAGATCACGCCGGGCAGCACCCAGCTGAGCGTGGAGCCCTCCCCCGCGCCGACCAGGACGTCGAAGTCCTTGACCGTGTAGCCCGCGATGACCAGCAGGCCGACCGCGGCGAGGGCGGAGGCGGTGATCCGCCAGATCTGGGCGCGCGCGGCGCCGCGCCGGGCGAAGAAGACGATGACGGCGACGGACGCGGTGGCCATCAGCAGGATCACGCCGAGCGCCCCGATGTTGCCGCCCCAGGTGAACAGGTGCAGGACGGGTGCCGTCGGGTCGCCCGCCGCGCCGTCGTCGGTGACCGCGAACGCCGCGACGACGACCACGGAGACGACGGTCTGCAGCAGGGAGCCGGTGCCGGGCGCGCCGGTGGAGGTGTTGGTGCGGCCGAACGCGGCGGGCAGCAGCCTCTCGCGCCCCATCGCGAACGCGTACCGCGCGACCACGTTGTGGAAGCTGAGGATCGCCGCGAACATGCCGGTCACGAAGAGGACGTGCAGCACGTCGGTGAAGGTCCCGCCGAGCCGTGACTCGGTGAGCCCGAAGAGCAGCCCCGCGCTCTGTTCGCGCGCCGCGGGGACGATGCCGGAGGGGCCCGCCGCGACCGTGAGCGCCCACGAGCTGAGCGCGAAGAAGACCGCGACGAAGCCCACCGCGAAGAACATCACGCGGGCGACCACGACCTGCGGGCGGCTGGTCTCCTCCGCGTACACGGGGGCCTGCTCGAAGCCGGTGAAGGCGGCGATGCAGAAGCACAGGGAGGTGGCGACGCCCGCGCCGGTGAGCGTGTCCGGGTTGAACGCGTGCAGCGACAGGCCCTCCTTGGCCGGGTCGACGACGGCCGCGATGTCGAAGACGACGACGAGCGCCACCTCGATGAGGAGCAGCACGCCGAGCACGCGCGCGTTGAGGTCGATCTTCAGCCAGGCGAGGACCGCGACGACGGCGACGGCGCACAGGGCCGGGATCCACCAGGCGACCTCGACGTCGGCGTACGTGTGCAGGAGCCCGGACACCTCGAAGCCGAGCATGCCGTACAGGCCGGCCTGCAGCACGCTGTAGGCGACGAGCGCGACCACGGCGGCGCCCGCGCCTGCCGTGCCGCCGAGACCGCGGGATATGTACGCGTAGAAGGCGCCGGCGTTGTGCACGTGCCGGCTCATCTCCGCGTATCCGAAGCTGAAGAGCGCGAGGACGACGCCGAGGACGAGGAAGAGCAGGGGCTGTCCGACGACGCCCATCACGCCGAAGGTGGTGGGCATGACGCCGGCGACGACCATCAGCGGTCCCGTCGCGGCGAGCACGGAGAGCAGCAGGCCCGCCGTGCCGAGCCGGCCCGCGCGCAGCGCCCGCTCCTGTCCCTTGTACGTGCTGATCCCGGCCATGGCGCGGTAGTCCTTTCAGGGGTACTGAGGGAGTACTGAGTGCGTGATGAGGGGTTACGGATCGGGGGTCGGGGGCGGAGGGTCGGGGGCGGAGGGTCAGGCCGCGCCGAACGCGGCGGCCCGGGCGGCGCGGAACGCCGCGTAGGGGTCCCGGTCCGGATACGACCAGGGGCCCGGGGTCGCGTGCCGTCCGATGCGGTGGAAGAGCGCGGCGGCCTCGGCGGCCCTGCCCTCGCCGGACTTGGCGTGCGCGAGGAAGTTGAGGTCGACGAGGCAGCGGGGGTGGACCGGCCCCTCGGGCGTCCGCCACTCCAGCCACCAGTCGAAGGCGCCCTTCATGACCCCGCGGGCGCGCCGCCCCGCCCAGTGCCCGGACCTGACGGGGTCGGCGGACTCCAGGCCCGCGGCGGCGAGGACGCGGTAGCGCTCGGCGTGCGCGATGACCGGCAGGACCGCCAACGGCGAGTCGGCGGAGGCCTGTTCGGCGGCCCAGGCGGCGAAGTCGTACACCTCGTGCAGCGGATCCTGGCCGGCGCCGGGGCGCCGCTCGGCGAGCCTGGCCACCATCAGATGGTGGGCGTGGTGGTGCTCGGCGTGGCGGTGCCGCACCTCGTCGAAGAGGCGTACGACGTCCTCCTCGCGGCCGAGGGAGCGTTCGAGGACGAGCAGCGCGAGCCAGGGCGTCGGGTCGGCGGGGGCACCGGCCGCGGCGGCGCGGCACCGCTCCCTCGCCCGGTCGGAGCGCTCCTTGCCGCGCAGCGCCCGGTGTACAGCGGCGAAGGCGAGCAGCATCTCGGCGTCGTGGCTCTCGGGTTCGGCGAGCCGCCAGTCGCGGGCCCACGCGGTGGTGGTGGGCTCCTGGGCGAGGACGTCGAAGCGGTGGCCCCTGCGGTCCCAGTCGTCGCCGGTCGCGGCGAGCAGCGCGCGGGCCTCGGTCCAGCGGCCCTGCGCCAATGCCGTGCGGGCGGTGGCGAGTTCGGTGTCGTCGAGTGCGGCGTCGAAGGCGTGCCCTGCGGCTTTTCGGCGGGAACGCCCCAGTGGGGGTGGGGGTGGTGACACCGCGGGACGTCCTCCCCGGGCGCGGTTTGCGTACGAATGATCACGCACAGCAAACCGGTAGGCACGGCTCCGCGTCAAGGCCGGCCGAAGTCAACCCCTTTCACCAACTCGTCCCACGATCCGCCCACTTCGTCCCGCTCGACGTCCGTCCGGTCAGTTCACCGCACGGGCGGCGGCGCGGCCCGCCGTGCGCCCGGAGAAGAGGCAGCCGCCGAGGAAGGTGCCCTCCAGCGAACGGTAGCCGTGCACTCCGCCGCCGCCGAACCCGGCCGCCTCGCCGGCCGCGTACACCCCGGGCAGCGGCTCGCCGCCCTCGGTCAGGACGCGCGAGGAGAGGTCCGTCTCCAGGCCGCCGAGGGTCTTGCGGGTGAGGATGTTCAGGCGCACGGCGATCAGCGGGCCCGCCGCGGGGTCCAGGATCCGGTGCGGGGCGACGGCGCGGATGAGCCGGTCGCCGAGGAACTTGCGGGCGCCCCGGACGGCCGTCACCTGGAGGTCCTTGGTGAAGGGGTTGGCGATCTCGCGGTCGCGCGCGGCGAGGGTGCGGCGCAGCGCGGCCTCGTCGATGAGCGGCTCCTTGGTGAGCGCGTTCATGCCGCGCGCCAGCGCGCCGAGGTCCTTCTCGACGACGAAGTCGACGCCGTTGTCCATGAACGCCTTGACGGGGCCGGGCACGTCGGCCCGCGCCCGGTCGATGACGCCGCGCACGGACTTGCCGGTGAGGTCGGGGTTCTGTTCCGACCCGCTGAGGGTGAACTCCTTGCCGATGATGCGCTGGTTGAGCACGAACCACGTGTGGTCGTACCCGGCCTTCATGATGTGGTCGAGGGTGCCGAGCGTGTCGAACCCGGGGAAGAGCGGCACGGGCAGCCGGTCGCCGCGGGCGTCCAGCCACAGCGACGAGGGCCCCGGCAGGATGCGGATGCCGTGCCGCTCCCAGATGGGGTTCCAGTTCTCGATGCCCTCGGTGTAGTGCCACATCCGGTCGCGGTTGATGAGCCGGCCGCCGGCCTCCTCGGCGATGCCGAGCATCTTGCCGTCCACGTGCGCGGGCACCCCGGAGATCATCTTCTCCGGCGGGGTGCCGAGCCGCTCGGGCCAGTGCGCGCGGACGAGGTCGTGGTTGCCGCCGATGCCGCCCGAGGTGACGATCACCGCCTGGGCCCGGAACTCGAAGCTCCCGGTCACCGCGCGGCCGCTGGCCCGGCCCCGCTCCACGGACGACGGCTCCAGGATCTCGCCGCTGACCGTGTCGACGTCGCCCGCGCTGCGCCCGAGCCCCGTGACGCGGTGCCGGAAGCGGAACTGGACGAGCCCCCGGGCCGCCCCGGCGCGCACCCGCCGCACGAACGGCGCGAGCAGCCCCGGCCCGGTCCCCCAGGTGATGTGGAAGCGCGGCACGGAGTTGCCGTGGCCCTGCGCGTCGTAGCCGCCGCGCTCGGCCCAGCCGACCACGGGGAAGAAGCGCACGCCCTGCCCGTGCAGCCAGGACCGCTTCTCGCCCGCGGCGAAGTCGACGTACGCCTCGGCCCACTGGCGCGGCCAGTGGTCCTCCGGACGGTCGAACCCGGCCGTCCCCATCCAGTCCTGCAGCGCGAGCGCGTGCGAGTCCTTGATCCGCAGCCGCCGCTGCTCCGGCGAGTCGACGAAGAAGAGGCCGCCGAAGGACCAGTGCGCCTGCCCGCCGAGCGACTGCTCGGGCTCCTGGTCGACGAGGATGACGCGGCGCCCCGCGTCCACGAGCTCCGCGGTCGCCGCCAGTCCGGCGAGCCCCGCTCCGATCACGATCACATCTGCGTCGTACGCCATGGCGCTCGTCCTCCTCGACAGGGCCTTGCCAGGTTACCGACCGGTCAGATCCCGGACAGGTCGAATCCTGGAGAGCCGAGTGACGCACGTCAACCGACAGAGAGGGGGAACCCGTCAAGATCCGGGGAGCGGCGCGCACGGATCGCCGCTATCGTCGGGCCAAGTCTCCCTCTTCCACCCCGGCTTGACCCTTCCCGTCCCACTCGCCCCTTCCCTCCCGGTCAGAACCCCTCCGCCCCCACTCCTCAGGTATGTGACGTGTCGGTCCTGGTCCTCGCCCTCGCCGTCGGTGCCGCCTGCTGTCTCGGCCTCGGATTCGTGCTCCAGCAGAACGTGGCCCGCCGGGCGCCGCTGAGCGACTTCCTGTCGCTGCGGCTCCTCCTGGACCTGGTACGGGTGCCGCGCTGGCTGGCCGGGATCGGGCTGATGGTGTGCGGGATGGTGCTCGGCGCGCTCGCCCTGGGCCGCGGGGAGATCTCCTTCGTCGAGCCGCTGCTCGCCACCCAGCTGCTGTTCGCCCTCGCGCTCTCCCGCCACCAGACCGGCCAGCCGCTCGGCCGGCAGGGGTGGGCGGGACTCGTGCTGCTCGCGGGCGGGGTCACGGCGTTCATTGTGGCGGGCGAGCCACGCGGCGGCGACGCGGTCACCAGCCCGCTGCGGCACTGGCTCATCGTCGGGGTGATGGTGGGTGCGGCGCTGGTCCTGACGGCGTACGCGAAGAAGTCCCGGCTCGGCGCGGCGCCCACTCTGCTGGCGGTCGCGGCGGGGCTGCTCTACGGGGTGCAGGACTCGCTGACCCGGGTGACGGGTGACCGGTTCGCCGAGGGCGGGCTCATGGAGGTGCTCACCGGCTGGCAGCCGTACGGGGTGCTCGTCCTCGGCGTCGTGGGGCTCGTCCTGGTGCAGAGCGCCTTCGAGACGGCGCCGCTGCGGATGTCGCTGCCCGCGCTGACGGCCACGCAGCCGCTGGCCGGGATCGCCTGCGGCGTCGGGTTCCTCGGCGACCGGCTGCGGACCGACACGGGGGCGCTCGCCTGGGAGGCGGCGGGGCTGGCCTCCGTGGTGGTGGGGGTGGTGCTGCTCGGGATGCATCCGGCCATGCCGGGTCGTGGCCGGGGGCCTGTGGGGGTGCTTCACCGCCGTTGACGGTGACTGTCGCCGGCTGCGCCTGGCTCGTCCTCAAGCGCCGGACAGGCTTCCATCTCCGTCACCGGCTCCGCCGAGTTCGTCCTCAAGCGCCGGACGGGCTCTGATTTCCGTCGCCGGCTGCGCCTTGCTCGTCCTCAAACGCCGGACAGGCTTCCATCTCCGCCACCGGCTCCGCCGAGTTCGTCCTCAGACGCCAGACGGGCTCCTACTCTACGTCGCAGGCTTCGCCTTGCTCGTCCTCAAGCGCCGGACAGGCTTCCATCTCCGTCACCGGCTCCGCCGAGTTCGTCCTCAAGCGCCGGACGGGCTCTGATTTCCGTCGCCGGCTGCGCCTTGCTCGTCCTCAGACGCCGGACAGGCTCTGATGTCCTTCGCCAGGGCTCGTTTTTAATAATGGCCAGCATTACACTCGTACCCATGGCCCCTACATCCGGTTCCGCGACCCGCGAGAAATTGCTGCGCGCCGGTGAGGAGGTGTTTGCCGCTCAAGGGGTGGACGGGGCCCAGTTGCGGGACATCGTTCGGCTTGCGGGGCAGGGCAATCCCTCCGCCGTGCAGTACCACTTCGGCTCACGGGCCGGGCTGCTCGATGCCGTCATGGCGGAGCGTCAGCGCCGTACGGAGCAGGTGCTCGGCGTCGAGCTGGAGCGGGTCGGCGGCACCGGGGCCGGGCTGCGTGGGCTGCTCACCGCCCTCGTGAGCGCCGAGGCCGGCGAATTGCGTACCGAACGCGGCTGCCGCTGCCTCCGCATCTCCGCCCAGCTCAGCCACGAGAGCGGCGTCCGTACCCGCACTCCGCACCCCACCCTCGACGGCACCGTCTACTGGACGCTCATCGGGCGGATCGAGGAGCAGGTCGCCCGGCTCGCGCCCGGCCTCCCGGAGCCGCTGCGGCTCGAACGGCTCGACCTCGCCCTCACTCTGATCGGCGCCGCCCTGGCCGACCGCGCCCGCCAGTACCTGGCCGGCACCACCCCCCTGACCGGCGAGGACGTCCTCCTCGCCGACCTCGTCGAGACCACCGCGGCGCTGCTGCGGGCGCCGCATCCCACCCCTGGACCTGGAGACACCTCATGAGCCAGCCCGAGACCAACCCGCAGGAGACCAACCCGCACGACCTCACCGGCCGGACCGTCGTCATCACCGGCGCCGCGCGCGGGCTCGGCGCCGAGGCCGCGCGCCAGGCCGTCGCCGCGGGAGCGAACGTCGTCCTCACCGACGTGCTCGACGACGAGGGGCGCGCCACCGCGGCCGAACTCGGCGGGCGTGCCCGGTTCGTCCGCCACGACGTGACCTCCGAGGAGGACTGGCGGGCCGTCGTCGACTTCGCGGTCCGCGAGTTCGGCGACCTGCACGGCCTGGTCAACAACGCCGGGATATCCACCGGCCAGTTCCTGGAGTCGGAGTCCGTCGAGCACTTCCGCAAGGTCCTCGACATCAACCTCACCGGCGTGTTCATCGGCATGAAGACCGCCGTGCCCGCCATGAAGGAGGCCGGCGGCGGCTCGATCGTCAACATCTCCTCCGCCGCGGGCCTGATGGGCCTCGCGCTCACCGCCGGGTACGGCGCCTCCAAGTGGGGCGTCCGCGGCCTCACCAAGATCGGCGCCGTGGAGCTCGGCACGGCCCGCGTCCGCGTCAACTCCGTCCACCCCGGCATGACGTACACCCCGATGACCGCCCAGGTCGGCATCGAGAAGGGTGCGGGCAACTACCCCAACACCCCGATGGGCCGGGTCGGCGAGGCCCACGAGATCGCGGGCGCCGTGGTCTTCCTGCTCTCCGAAGCCGCGTCCTACGTGACCGGCGCTGAGCTCGCCGTCGACGGCGGCTGGACGGCCGGTCCCACCGTGCAGTACGTCATGGGGCAGTGAGGTCGAGCGTGTGATGGGAGTGATGTGGGTGTGCGGTTGGATGGGTCCATGACGTCGTCCCGTGGGCCCGCGCCCGATCCCCGCGAAGAGATGCTGACCATCGTCGACGAGAACGACCAGGTGATCGGTGCGGCCCCGCGCGGGGAGGCGTACGCCCGCGGGCTGCGCCACCGCTGTGTGTCCATCCAGGTCCGTGACGCCTGGGGCCGCCTCTTCGTGCACCGCCGCACCGCGACCAAGCTGGTCTACCCCTCGATGTACGACATGTTCGTCGGCGGCGTGGTCGGCGCGGGCGAGTCGTGCGACGACGCGGCCCTGCGCGAGGCCGAGGAGGAGCTCGGGGTGCACGGACTGCCGCGCCCCACCCCGCTGTTCACGTTCCTGTACGACGACGGCGCGGGGCACAGCTGGTGGTCGTACCTCTACGAGGTCCGCTGCGACCTGCCGGTGGACCCGCAGGTCGAGGAGGTCGCCTGGCACACGTTCCTCACCGACGAGGAGCTGGAGCAGCGGCTGGCCGAGTGGGAGTGGGTGCCGGACGGGCTGGCCGCCCACCGTCGCCTGCGGGCGTTCCGCGCGGGCGGCTGACGGTCTCACGCCCGGCGCGTGAGGCACCGTGCGGCCCCTTCCGTACCGGCCGGGCGGCACGGCTTATGGTGCGGCCGTGAGCAATTTCGTACAAAGCCTGAGGCTGTGGTTCGCCCCCGAGCGCATCCGCGAGGAGGGCGACACCCCCGACTACCGCTTCTCGCTCGCCAACGAACGCACCTTCCTGGCCTGGCTGCGCACCGCCCTCGCGCTGATCGGCGGCGGCTTCGCCGTGGACCAGTTCCTGCCGGACCTGCGCTGGGGGTGGCGGATCGGGCTCGCCCTCGCGCTGCTCGCCGCGGGCGTGCTCTGCTCACTGCGCGCGGTCGACCACTGGGTGCGCTGCGAGCGGGCCATGCGGCGCGGCGAGGACCTGCCGGCCGGCCGCTTCCCGACGGTGCTGAGCCTGGCGGTGGCCGTGGTGGCGCTCGCCATGGTGATCGTCGTCCTCTTCGGGTGGGCGGGGTGACATCGGCCGGCGAGGACGACGCCCGCGACCCGGGGCTGCAGCCGGAGCGCACCCGGCTCGCCTGGCGCCGTACGACGCTGTCGGCCACGGTCGCCGCGGTGCTCGCCGCCCGCGCGGTGCTGCACTCCGGGGCGACCGCGCCGGGCGTGCTGGCCTGCGCGGTCTGTCTGCTCCTGTGGCTGGGCTTCCTCGCCGTCGCGCACCGCAGGATGGTGGCCCTGACCACGCGCGAGCCCCGGACGATGACGCTGCGGGCCGCGCGGACGGCGGCGCTGTGCACGCTCGCGCTGGCCGTGTGCGCGGCGGCGATGGTGGTCTGAGGGCTCCTGGGGTGGCCCCGGTGCGGCGCGTACCGGCCTCTCGGCTCCCGGGGCTCAGTCCTCCCAGTCCACCGTGACGACGATCTTGCCGCGGGTGCGGCCCTCCTCGCTCAGCCGGTGCGCCTCGGCCGCGCGCTCCAGCGGGAACGTCCGGTCGACGTGGACGGTCACCACGTCCTGCTCCACCAGCTCGGTGAGGTGCCCGAGGTCCGCGGCGTCGGGGCGTACGAAACAGTAGACGCCGCCCAGGTCGACCACCCCGCCGTCCGCGATGGACGCCAACCGGCCGCCGGGCGCGAGCAGTTCGGCGGAGGCCTTGAGCGTGGCGCCGCCGACCGTGTCGAAGGCCGCGTCGACGCCGTCAGGGGCGAGCGCGCGGACCCGGTCGACGAGGCCGTCCCCGTAGGTGACCGGCTCGGCGCCGAGCTCGCGCAGGAAGTCGTGGTTGCGTTCGCTCGCGGTGCCGATGACGCGGGCGCCCGCGTGCCGGGCGAGCTGCACCGCGATCGAGCCGACGCCGCCCGCCGCCGCGTGCACCAGAACGACGTCTCCCTCGGTCACCCCCAGCGCGTCGCCGACGACCTGGTGGGCGGTGAGCCCGGCGAGCGGCAGCCCCGCGGCTTCCGCGAAGGTGAGGTTGCGCGGCTTGCGGGCGAGAGTGCGCACCGGGGCCGCGACGTACTCGGCGAAGGTGCCGCGCGAGAGGAAGTCCTCGCGCACATAGCCGATGACCTCGTCCCCGACCTCGTACTCCGGTACCGAGGCGCCCGGTTGGACCACCACACCGGAGACGTCCCAGCCTGGGATCACCGGAAAGACGGGGTCGATGAGCCCGTCGAGGTGCCCCTCGCGGCACTTCCAGTCGACGGGGTTCACGGCCGCGGCGCGCACCTTCACCAGGACGGAGTCGGGGCCGACCTTGGGGTCGCGCACCTCCCCGTACTCCAGGACGTCGGGTCCGCCGTAGCCGCGGTAGCTGATCGCCTTCATCGAGTCGCCTTCATTGGGTCGCCTTCATCGGGTCGCCTTCGCAGGGTCGGGGAAACGGCGGGAAAGGGAACATCGCCAAGGGTTCCATAACGGAATTAATGGGGCATCAGGGGCTAGCCTGAGAGGGTCAACCCCCTCCGGCAGTCACAGAAGGTGCGCGTCATGACCACGCTCCACCACGAACACCCGGTGCACGACCACATCCACGGCCCGGCCTGCGGCCACCCCGAGGTGCCGCACGGCGACCACGTCGACTACGCGCACGACGGCCACCTGCACCGTCTGCACTCCGACCACTACGACGAGTGCGAGCCGGCCGGTCACTCCGCTCACCAGAGCCACGACCACCAGCACGGGGACGGCTGCGGCCACGACGCCGTGGCGCACGGGGACCACGTCGACTACCTCCACGACGGACACCGGCACGCGGCACACGACGGGCACTGGGACGACCACTGACCCCTCCCCCGCACGCGTCCCGTGACTCCCCCGTACCGGCCCCGAATGGCAGGCTGGTGCGGGGGATCACGCATTTCCGGGGGCTCCGCGCCCGGCAGCCTCTGGACGACATACCGACTGGTCGGCATCATGAGGGGACCACGAGGGGGCATCGCCACCTCCCGTCCGATCAGGAGCAGACGATGAGCGCAGACCACCCGCCGGGCCTCGACCTCGACCACGTACGCGGTTACCTCGACCGCGAGCGGCCCGGCCTGGTCGGCGGGCCGCTCACCGCCCGGCTGATCGAGGGCGGCCGGTCGAACCTCACGTACGCGGTGACGGACGGCGCCGCACGCTGGGTGGTGCGGCGGCCCCCGCTGGGCCACGTGCTGGCCACCGCGCACGACATGAGGCGCGAACACCGGGTGATCGAGGCGCTGCACCCGACGGACGTACCGGTGCCCGCGCCGGTGCTGCTCTGCGAGGACGAGACCGTCATCGGATCGCCGTTCTACGTCATGGAGTTCGTCGACGGCACCCCGTACCGCACCGCCGACGAGCTGGCGCCGCTCGGCCCCGAGCGCACCCGGGACGCGGTGCTCGGTCTCGTCGACACCCTGGTCGACCTGCACGCCGTGGACCCGGCGGCGGTCGGGCTCGGCGACTTCGGGCGTCCCGATGGCTTCCTCGACCGGCAGCTGCGCCGCTGGGGCAAGCAGCTGGACGCCTCCCGCAACCGCGAGCTCGCCGGCATCGACGAGCTGCACGCCGCCCTCGGCCGCGCCCTGCCCACCTCCCCCGCGCCGACGGTCGTGCACGGCGACTATCGCCTGGACAACGTCCTGATCGGCGACGACGACCGGATCCGGGCCATCCTCGACTGGGAGATGTCCACGCTCGGCGATCCGCTCACCGACCTGGGTCTGCTGGTGATGTACAGCGCGAAGCTTGAGGTGCCGGACTCCCCGGTCAGCACCACGGCGGGCGCGGCGGGCCACCCCGACCCGGCCGAGCTGATCGAGCGGTACGCCGCGCGCTCGGGGCGCGACGTGTCGGCCGTCTCCTGGTACACGGCGTTCGCGTGGTTCAAGCTCGCCGTGATCTTGGAGGGCATCCACTACCGCTACACGCTCGGCCAGACGGTCGGCGCGGGATTCGACCGGATCGGCGAGCTGGTGCCCGTGTTCATCGAGCACGGCCGCGCCACGCTCCGGGGGCAGACCCTCCGGGCACGACAGGAAGGCTGAGACAGCGCCATGGACTTCGCATTCGACGCCCGCACCGAAGAGCTGCGCGCCAAGCTGCTCGCCTTCATGGACGAGCACGTGTACCCGGCCGAGGCCGTCGCCGACGAGCAGCGCGCCGGGCTGGCCTCGCCGTGGGACACCCCGGCCGTGGTCGAGGAGTTGAAGGCCGAGGCCCGCAGGCAGGGCCTGTGGAACCTGTTCTTCGTGGATGAGCACAGCCTGCCCGACGCGGCGCACGGAGCCGGCCTGACCAACCTGCAGTACGCGCCGCTCGCCGAAATCACCGGCCGCTCACCGCAGTTGGCGCCCACCGCGCTGAACTGCGCGGCGCCCGACACCGGCAACATGGAGGTGCTCGCGCAGTTCGGCTCCGAACAGCAGCAGAAGCGCTGGCTGGAGCCGCTGCTCGCCGGTGAGATCCGCTCGGCGTTCGCGATGACCGAGCCCGAGGTGGCCTCGTCCGACGCCACCAACATCACCACCCGCATCGAGCGGGAGGGCGACGACTACGTCATCACGGGCCGCAAGTGGTACATCTCCGGGGCGATGAACCCCCGTTGCGAGATCTTCGTCGTGATGGGCAAGACCGACCCGGACGGCGCCGACATCCGCCGCCAGCAGTCCATGGTCCTGGTCCCGCGCGACACCCCGGGCCTCGAAGTGCGCCGTGCCATGCGGGTGTACGGGTACGAGGACCACTATCACGGGGGTCACGCGGAGGTCGTCTTCGACCGGGTCCGGGTGCCGGTGTCGAACCTCGTCGGCGAGGAGGGCGGCGGCTTCGCCATCGCGCAGGCGCGGCTCGGCCCCGGCCGCATCCACCACTGCATGCGGCTGATCGGCATGGCGGAGCGGGCCATCCAGCTGATGTGCGAGCGGGCGGTGGCCCGTACCGCGTTCGGCAAGCCGCTGGCCCAGCAGGGCGTCGTGCAGGAGTGGATCGCGGACGCGCGGGTCGCCGTGGAGCAGTTGCGGCTGCTCGTCCTCAAGACGGCCTGGCTGATGGACACCGTCGGCAACAAGGGTGCGCACACGGAGATCCAGTCCATCAAGATCGCGACGCCGCGCGCGGTGGTCGACATCCTGGACCGCGCGGTGCAGCTGCACGGCGCGGGCGGCGTCAGCCAGGACTTCCCGCTGGCCGAGCTGTGGGCGGCGGCGCGGACGCTGCGTTTGGCCGACGGGCCGGACGAGGTGCACCAGCGGTCCCTCGCGCGGCGCGAGTTGAAGCGGTATCTCTGAGGCTCCGCGCACGGGTCGCCGCGCCCCTGAGGGCCCTACGGGGCCCGTAGGGCCCTCAGGAGCAGGTCCGCCAGGTGGTCCGCGACCTGTTGTGGGGTGAGGGGGCCCTCCGGGCGGTACCACGTGGACAGGTGGTGGACGGAGCCGAAGTGGTAGTCCACCACCAGGTCCGCGGGGGTCGCGGTGGAGAAGACCCCGGCCTCCTGGCCCTCCTCGATCAGCGCGCGGAAGCGCTCGTGGTACCGCCGCCGCTCGGCGCGGACCTGCTTGTTCTTCTCCGGGCTGAGGTGGTGCATGGAGCGGAAGAAGATCGACGCGTCGTCGAGGTTGTCGATGGTGGTGACCACGACGTCCGCGGCGGCGTCGCGCACCCGCCGCTCCACGGGGGCGTCCGCGTCGGCGATGGCGTCGAGCCGCTCCTGCTGGACGCGGAGCATCCGGGCGTAGACCTCGTGCAGGAGGTCGTCCTTGGAGCCGAAGTAGTGGTAGAGCGCGCCCTTGGTGACGCCGGCGGCCTCCACGATCTCCTGCACCGACGTGCGGTCGTAGCCGCGGTCGGCGAAGAGCCTGGTGGCGGCGGCCAGCAGGCGCTGCGGGACGGGCGTGCCGTCACCGTCCGTCGTTCTGGCCACTGCCGCCACCTGCCTTTCGCGTCACGTGTCGTTCGATGCGCGGGAACGCAGTTCCCGCCGGAGGATCTTCCCACTTGTCGTCTTCGGCAGCTCCGGCAGGATCTCCACGTCGCGCGGGTATTTGTACGCGGCGAGCCGCTCCTTGCAGTACGCGGTGAGCTCGTCGGGGCCCGTGCCGGTGCCCGGACGCAGGCTGACGTACGCCTTGACGCTCTCGCCCCGGTAGCTGTCGGGTATCCCGACGACGGCCGCCTCACGCACGGCGGGATGGCCGTACAGGACGTCCTCGACCTCGCGCGGCCAGACCTTGAAGCCGGACGCGTTGATCATGTCCTTCTTGCGGTCGACGACGTACAGCCAGCCGGCCGGGTCCATGAACCCGATGTCACCGGTGTGCAGTTCGCCGTCGGGGAAGGCCTCGGCGGTGGCCTCGGCGCGCCGCCAGTAGCCCGGCACCACCTGGGGTCCGCGCACGACGATCTCGCCGTGCTCCCCGTACGGCACCTCCTGGCCGGCGTCGTCCAGGATGCGTACGACCGTCTCGGGACCCGGGACGCCGACCGCGAGGGTGCCGGAGACCGGGTCGACGGGCGCCTCCTGGCCCGGCGGCACGGAGGCGCAGGGCGCGGTGCACTCGGTGAGGCCGTACCCGTTGTGCAGGTAGGGGCCGAAGGCGGCGCGGAACTTCTCCACCAGGGCGGGCGGCAGCGGCGCGCCGCCCGAGGAGATCATCGCGAACGAGTCGAAGTGCGCGCGGGTCGCCGCCGGGTGGGCGGCCAGCGCCATGAACGCGGTGGAGGGCCCGACCGTGTAGGCGGGGCGGTGCTCGGCGAAGGCGTCGAGGACCACGCCGGCCTCGAAGCGGTAGGCGAGCGCGAGGGTGCCCGCGTTGGCGATGCACGCGGCGACCTGGGCGACCATGCCGGTGATGTGGAAGAGCGGCGCCATCGCGAAGTAGCAGGCGCCCTCCGGGATCCCGGCGCCGACGCGCTGGCGCTCGGCGTTGTAGGTGATGTTGCCGTGCGTGTTCATGGCGCCCTTGGGGGTGCCGCTGGTGCCCGAGGTGTAGCTGATCAGCGCCACGTCCGAGGGGCCGAGCTCGCGGTCGCCGGGGGCGGGGAGCCCCTGGCGTGCGACCGCGACGAGGTCGTCGGCGTCGTCGGGGACGGGCAGCCGTTCGAGGTCGAGGACGCGGGTGTCGTTCCTGCTCTGCAGGTCGAGCTGGCAGGCGGTCAGGACGACGCGCACCGCGGAGCCGGCGGCCGTGTCGCGCAGATACGTCTCCCAGGCGCGGTCGGCGCAGATCAGCGCGCTCACCCCGGCGTCCGCAAGGACGTGCCCGACCTCCGCGGTCTTGTACATGGGGTTGACCGGGACGACGGTCGCGCCCGCCTTCCAGGCGCCGAGCAGCGCGAGGACGAAGTGCGGGGTGTTCTGCAGGAGGATCGCGACGCGGTCGCCGCGGCCGACGCCGCGCGCGGCCAGGTGTCCGGCGACGGAGTCCGAGAGCGCGTCCGTCTCGCGGTAGCTGAGCCTGCCGTCGAAGTAGGCGAGCGCGGTGTGTTCGGGGGTCCGCGCGACGGCCGCCCGGAAGGCGTGGGGCACGGAGGCGGCGGGGTGCACGGGGCCGCGCTGGGCGTCGTTGAGCCGGGCGAGCCAGGGCTTGGCCGCGTACGGGGACCCGGTGGGGGGAAGGTCGTTCACCGCTGCGTCGCCTCCCACTTCTGCTGCAGGTGGTTCATGCCGGTCAGCCAGGTGTCGGGGGTGGCTGCGCGCGCCCGGTAGTAGGCGTCGACCTCGGGGTGCGGCAGGATCAGGAAGCGATCCTCGGCCATGCCCGCGAAGAGCGCGTCGGCGACGTCGGCGGGTTCGATGGCGGTGGGGGTGAGCACGAGGTCGCCCGCGGTGCCGGTGGCGGCGAGCATGTCGGTGCGCACGCCCTGCGGACAGATCGCGTGGACCTTGACGCCGCGGTGGCGGTAGGTGAGCGAGAGCCATTCCGCGAAGGCGTACGCCCCGTGCTTGGTGACGCTGTACGGCGCGGCGCCGATCATGGTGAGCAAGCCGGCCGCGGAGACCGTCGAGACGAAACGGCCCTCGCCGCGCTCCAGCCACCCGGGCAGCAGCGCGTTCGCGGCCCGTACGTGCGCCATCACGTTGACGTCCCAGGCCGCGGCCCACACCTCCTCGGGCGCGGCCTCGCTGCCGCCGGAGCCGAGCCCGGCGTTGGCGCAGTACACGTCGATCGTGCCGCCGAGCGCCTCGCGGGCCTGCTCCACGATCGTGGACGCGTCACCCGGCACGGCGACGCCGCCCACCTCGTCGGCGACGGCCTTCGCCTTGGCGCCGTCCAGGTCGTTGACGGCGACGCGCGCTCCCGCGGCGGCGAACCGGCGGGCCAGCGCGGCACCGATGCCGCCTCCTCCGCCGGTGACGACTACTCCCTTGTCCTGCAGGGTCTCCACGATGGTTCTCCTTCGCCAGCGGCTCGGCCTCCCCGGCAGACTAACCAGTCGGTATGTCGTGGCGAAAGGGGGTCGGGGGGTACCGGAACCCGGCGGGCGCACACCGCTCCTGCGCGCCCGGTCTCACGCTCCGAGACACCGCGTCCCAGGTATTGACTGCCCCCTGCATCCACCAAGAGAGTGCCGCTCGTGCACAGCGAAGCGACAGCAACAGAGAACCCCCAGGTCCAGGGCGCGGAGGCGCCTCCCGAGCGGCTGCGCCGGGTGGCCGTGGCCTCCTTCATCGGGACGGCCATCGAGTTCTACGACTTCTACATCTACGGGACCGCGGCCGCCCTCGTCCTGAACGAGGCGTTCTTCCCGACCCTCGACCCGGTCAACGCCACGCTCGCGTCGTTCTCCACGTACGCGGTGGCGTTCGCGGCGCGGCCCGTCGGCTCGGTGATCTTCGGGCACTTCGGCGACCGGGTGGGGCGCAAGTCCGTCCTGGTGGCCTCGCTGCTCCTGATGGGTCTCTCCACCGCGCTGGTCGGCCTGCTGCCCGGCTACGGCACGTGGGGCTTCTGGGCCCCACTGCTGCTGATCCTGCTCCGGTTCCTCCAGGGCATCGGGCTCGGCGGCGAGTGGGGCGGCGCGGCGCTGCTCGCGGTGGAACACGCGCCGCGCAAGAAACGCGGACTGTACGCGGCCTTCCCCCAACTCGGCCCGTCCGTCGGGTTCTTCGCGGCCACCGGCGTCTTCTGGCTGCTCTCCGCGGCCCTCTCCGACGAGGCGTTCCGCTCGTGGGGCTGGCGGGTGCCGTTCCTGCTCTCCTTCCTGCTGGTCGGCGTCGGCCTGTTCGTACGGCTGCGGATCAGCGAGACGCCGGTCTTCGCGAAGGCCATGGCCGCGCACGAGGCGAGCAAGGCGCCCGCGCTCGACGTGCTCCGCCGCCACCCGCGCGAACTGCTGCTCGGCGCGGGCGCGATGATCGTCGCGTACGGCCTCTTCTACACCGCCACGACCTACTGCCTCTCCTACGCCACCGGCACCCTGCACATCTCCCGCAACACCATGCTGGGCCTCTCCCTGGTGGCCTGCCTCTTCCTCGCGGCCGGCACCTGGCTCGCCGCGACCCGCTCCGACGGGGCGGGGCGGCGCCGCCTCGTCCTCGCGGGTACGGGGCTCGCGGCGGTGTGGGGGCTCGTGCTCTTCCCGCTCCTCGACACCGAACAGCCCGTGCTCATCGCCCTCGGGATCGGCGGGGCGCTGTTCTGCATGGGTGTGATCTACGGCCCGATGGGCGCCTATCTGCCCGAGCTGTTCAGCACGAACGTGCGCTACTCGGGGGCCTCGCTCGCCTACAACCTGGGCGGGGTGCTCGGCGGCGCGGTCTCGCCGTTGGTGGCGACGCGGCTGCAGTCGGCGTTCGGCTCCTCGTCGGTGGGCTGGTACGTCAGCGCGATGGCGGTCGTCTCGCTCCTCTGCGTCCTCGCGCTGCCCGAGACCCGGGACCGGGAACTGGCCTGAGCGGCGTTCCGAATTCCCCCGCCGAATTTCCGGGCGGGGGAATTCAGCGGCTGAGCCACCAGCGTTGATTCTCGCCGGACAACGCGTTCCACAGCAGATTCAGCGGATGCCCCGGTCCGTACGCGGCCCGGTCGCCGCGCCGGACGAAGACACCCACCAGCACATCGGTCCGCGGTCCGACGTCGCCGATGACGTCGAGGCGGCGCAGTCCGGCCGCCTCGGGGAGAGCGCCGTTCTCCGCGGCGTCCCCGATGCCCCGGGTGACCAGCATCGCCCCGCTGACCACACCGGAGCGCAGCAGCTCGAAGCCGTAGTGCGCGGCCTCTATCTCGGCGGCCACGGACAGCTGTTGGCGGTAGTCGGCGCCGTACCAGGCGGTGAGGCAGCGGCCGATGAGGCCGCCCGTGGAGATCACCAGGGGCAGACCGGGGAGCCGGCCCGCGGTGACGGACGGGCCGGGCAGCCTGTCCTCGGGCAGGTTGGTGAGCAGCGCGAGACCGCTGCGGCGCCACTCGATGATCTCGTACGGATCGAGCTCCGCCTCCTGGCCCTCGGTGACCACGATGCTGCCGCAGACCAGGTCCAGCTCCTTGGCCTGCAGCTTGGCGAAGAGGTCGCCGGTGCGGACATGGGTCACCTTCAGGTCCACGCCCCGCCGTTCGTACGCCTCGCCGACGCGCTCCACGGCGTCGAGGAGGAAGCCCAGCGTGTAGCGGGTCGAGCCCACCGAGAGGGTCCTGCCGAGCCGGCGGCCCGCGTCGTGGATGCCCTCCGTCCACTGGTCGAGGGTGCGCCGCGCGAGGTCGACCAGGGCCTGGCCGGTGGCCGTGAAGAGGACGTCCTTGCCCCGGCCGCGCTTGAGGACCAGCGCCTCGCCGCACAGCGCCCCGAACGTGCGGTTCAGCGTGTCCAGTTGCTTCTGCACGCTCGACTGCTCGCGGCCGAGCAGCCGGGCGGCGGCGAGCGCCGTGCCGCTCTCGTGCACCGCGAGCAGCGTGCGCAGCTGGTCCATCGTGGTGTCGAGGAGATCCGTGGGGTATCGCAGCGGACCTGATAACTCCATGTGCGCGCTCTCGCTCTCCGAATCCCGCCGCATTCGCGGCCATGCAGCATAACCACAGCGGGAAACTGATCCGGAGTTCAGCACAGATTATCTACGGATTTCTTCCAGAAAATACTGGATGTGTTGTCGGTACCCATGGAATGGTCGGATCCACTCCCACTCGTGCCCGGCCCGCGCCGGGGCCGGTTTCCCGCGGGGGTGGGAACCGGCCCCGGCAGCAGGTCGTGCACGGCATCTGGCCAGGTGGCCCGGGGCGCAGGACACTCCGGGCGTGGAGCCCTACTGGGAATTGACCTTCGACGCCGACGGCGACGTCGACACCGCGCAGCGCGCGCAGCTGCTGTCCGGCGCGGACCGTGAACGCGTCACCGATCTGCTGGTCTTCGCGCACGGTTGGAACAACCAGCAGAAGGACGCGCGCAAGCTGTATCAGCGCTTCCTGACGCCCTGCCGCGACCTGTGCGGTCCCGGGGTGCGCCTCGGGTACGTCGGCGTGCTCTGGCCGGCCATCCGCTTCCCCGACGAACCGATCCCCGACTTCGACCCGTCGGCCGCTCCGGCCGCCCCGTCCGCCGCCACCCCGCCGGGCGAGCCGGTCCTCGACCCGGCGACCCGGCAGGCGCTCGACCGCGCCTTCCCCGACCACGGCGTGACGCTGGACCGGATCGCCGAATTGCTCGCCGAGCGCTCCCGGGTCCCGTCCCGCGTCTACGAGTTCGGCCGGCGGGTGCGCGAGCTGGTCTCCCTGCGCGAGACGCATCCGGCCCGGCACTTCGGCCAGGACACCGGCGCGGGCGAGCCCGCCATGCTCACCGACGACGCGGTGCAGGTCTGCGAGGTGTTCGCCGCCGCACGCCTGGACACCGGGGAGCCCGCGCTCCTCGGCGAGCTGCGGGAGCGGCTGTGGGACGGCGCCCACGAACTGCTGCGGCAGGGCACGTACTACGCGATGAAGCGACGGGCGGGCGCGGTGGGCCAGTTGGGGCTCGGACCCGCGATCGGGCTGCTCGCCGCGGATGTGCCGGGCATCCGGGTGCACCTCATCGGCCACAGCTTCGGCGGCCGTCTCGTCTCCTACGCGCTGCGCGGCATGCCGGCGGACGTGCGTGCGGTGAAGTCGGTGACGCTGCTCCAAGGAGCCTTCTCCCACTACACGTTCGCCGAGCGGCTGCCGCACGACAAGTTCCGCGGCGGCGCCCTGCACGGCATGCAGCACCGCGTCGACGGCCCGCTGGTCGCCTGTCACTCGCACTTCGACGACGCGCTGGGGCGGCTGTATCCGCTGGCGTCGAAGCTGGCCGGCGACTCCACGAGCTTCTTGAACCTGTGGGAGCGGTGGGGCGCCATCGGCTACAACGGCGTCCGGGCCGTGCCGGGCACCCGGCGCATCGAGCTCGGCCAGCAGGTGCCCGCCGAGGGGTGTGTGAGCATCGACGTGTCCTCGGTGGTGCGGCGGGGCGGCCCGCCCGCCGGCGCGCACAGCGACATCTGCCACGAGGAGCTGGCGCGTGTCGTGTTCGCCGCGGGACGGATCGCCCTCGCCTGACACCTCCGGTTCGCGATTGCCGTAACTACGGGCGGTGCCGGGGGAATTCGACGACCTGCTGGTAGGTGGGGCGGTTCTGCCACTGGATCGGCTTGTGCGTGATGCCGCCCAGCGCCCGGTGGATGACCGAGTCCGCGCACCACTGGTCGCCCGCCGTGCACGCGTCGTCGCCGGGGTAGACCTCGGTGGCGGGTTTCGCGACGGCCTCTCCCAGCGTGGCGAGCAGGCTGTCGCGGCAGGCGTCGAGCTTCCCGCCGCCGCAGTACGTCTGGGCCAACGGCCCCTTCACCGGCTGCCCGAGGACCGTGCGCAGATCCTTGTCCGCGTACCCCCACCAGCCGTACTGGAAGGCCGACCCGGCATGCGCCCCGGTCGGGCCGTGGCCCGCGGACGGTGCCTCGTCGGTGGCCAGCTGGGACGTGAGCGCCTCGTAGAGCTCCGTGCCGAGGCCCGGCTTGAACTCGGCCTCGACGAGCCGGGGCCACCAGGCGTCCATGATCCGTACGGCGTCGGCGTTGGCGTAGACCTTGGAGCCGGCCGCGGTCTGGTTGCGCTGGGCGCCGGCCTTGCGCCAGGCGTCCAACTGCTCGATGGCCCGGGACAGTTGCGGGTCGGTGACCGGCTTGCTGCGGAGCACCTGCAGGAGTTCGGGCAGCACCTGCTCGCCGCGCAGGTCGGTGACGGCCGCCTCCGACATGGCCCGGGTGAGGGAGGCGCGGGTGACGCCGCCCTCCTCGGTGAGCTTCTTGACCCGGCCGTCGAGCAGGTCGCCGCGGTGCACGGCGCTCACCCCGAAGCCGGCGGTGCTGAAGTCCTTGGCCTGCTTGTTGTTCCAGGAGATGTAGTAGTCCTGGTCGACGGAGTGCGGGTGTTCGGCGGGCGGGGTCTGCGCCGAGGTGTTGTCGGTCGGGTCGAAGTCACGCCACTCGTACTCCTGCCCGGCCCTGACCGGCAGGGCGGGGTCGACGCCGTCCGCGCGCTCGGGGTTGGCGCCGCTGTTGTAATACGCGATGTCGCGCGAGTCGGCATAGAACCAGTTGAACGCGTAGCTGATGTGCTGGGCCGCCTTCATGAACGTGTCGGCGTCCTTGACGTACGTCGGGTCGTTCAGCATCTGGAAGCCGATGATCGAGTCGGCCTCGTGGCGGTAGGTGGAGCGCAGCGAGACGTAGGCGACGGGCTTGCCGTCGACGTCCGCGCGGTGCGTGACGACGCCGTACTTCGTGCGGAAGACCTGCATGCGGTAGGAGCCGGCGGCCGTGGAGTCGGCGAGCGTCGGCTTCCAGGCGTTGTTGCGCTCCATCTTCTCCATGGGCGTGCAGGTGCCCCGGTAGAGGTAGCCGGCCGACCGCTTGGTGGGGGTGCCTCCGCCCGGCTCGCACAGCTCGACGGCGTAGGTGTCGGTGATGTCCTGGCCCGCGGAGGTGGCCGACCAGGCGTAGTCCTGGCCGCGGCCCAGCTGGACGTACATGCCGACGCCCGCGAAGGAGACGCCGCGCGCGCTGATGCCGGGACCCTGGAGCTCCTGCTGCATCAGGAGCTGCGGCGCGAAGTAGCCGGTCTGCGGTCCGAAGACGGCGACGGGGTTGCCGCTTGCCGTGTGCTTGCCGGAGACCAGCAGCGCGTTCGACATGCCCTTCTTGTGGCCGTCGGCCCGGAACAGATCGGGCGGCAGGACACCCTTGTCGTACATGCCCTGCAGCGGCTTCAGCTTCTTCGGGGCGGTGACCGGGTCCTTGGCGCCGCTCTTCGCGCCGCCCGTGCGGTCGTACACCAGCTGCTCGCGCTCGACCGAGCCCGGGTCGGGCAGGGCGGTGCCGCGCGCCTTCTCGGGCTTGCCCGCGTACGGGAAGCTCGTGCCGTCGTGGATGGTCTGCACGGCCTCGGGGTCGTTGCGGGCGCGGAAGGACTCCCAGACCTTGGTGCCCTGCTCGACGCCGTACTTCTGCTGGGACTTCAGCAGGGAGAGCGCGGACTCGACCTCTCCGCCGCCGCCGTTGCCGAAGAGCCCGCCGACCACGGAGGCCAGCGCGATCATGTCGGTGATCTTGAAGGGCTCGATCTCGCCGGCGTTGGTGATGGCGTCGATCTTGCCGGTGAGGACGTACTCGCCTGGGAAGTAGCGGCCGTTCTTGGACTTCACGCGGTAGGCGTTGAGGCCGTCGATGTAGGCCTGCGCGTCCTCCATGGCCTGCTTGCCGCGCTCGCCCTGGGTGGTCCTGATGTACTCGACCTGCTTCTCCAGGTCTTCTTCCGTGTACGGGGCCTGCGGCCAGAACTGCTGCTCCAGGCCCTGGTTGGCGAGGGCGCCGCCCGCGAACGACGTCAGCTGGCCGCGGCCGATGTGCCGGAACAGGTCGATGAGCCAGAGCCGGTCCTGGCCCGCGGCGAAGCCCGCGCCGAACTCGGTGCCGTAGCGCGTGGTGCCCTTGATGTGGGGGATGCCGTGCTTCTTGTCCCGGGTGATCGTCACGTCGTCGCGCGGCCTGGTCACCGAGGCGCTCTGGCCCTCGCCGACCCCGAAGGACGCGTCGTCGAAGAACTCGGTCAGCTTGTCGTCGGTGAGCGACGGGTAGCCGGAGGAGAGTGCGTCGTAGGGGCCCAACTGGTCGTCGGCGTGCGCGGGTTGGGTGCCGAGGAGCCGGTGGGCGAGGATCTCGGCGAGCGTCGCGTTGCCGTTGGCGCCGGGCGGCAGGATGTCCGCGCACCGGCCCCCGCAGTAGTCGGTGACCTCCTCCCGCGGGGCCTGGCCCCGCGGCGTGGCCGCGGCTCCCGGCAGCGGCGCGAGGAGTGCGGCGCCGAGCGCGAGCACCGCCCCCGCCGTGAGAGTTCTGAGCCTGACGTTGCCTCGTCGCATGGGTGCTCCTGACGGATCCAGCGGAAGACCGATGCGGCGGAGGCTACTGGCGAGTTGGCGACGCGGAAAGATGAACATGCGTCGCCTTTTCCGAATCACCACAACGCGCCCCCGTTGTGTGGGCATCACACCAGCTCACCAGGGCAGGCGAAAAAGAGTCGCGCGATGAGGGAGCCGAATCGCGTGTCGATACGTCTACTCGGCGACGTCGTTTCGAATCGGTCGACATCGACGCCGGCGAATGCGGAACACGGGTACCAGTACGGAAGTACGTGTGACGGAGGTGCAGGGCGATGGCCGGATTCCGGAGTCTCGCGAGACAGGTGCGTGATCCGCAGAGCGATCTGGCGCTGCGGCGCTACTCGCTGCGCAAGTGCCTGGAGAGGTTCGCCCCCTACGGCCACCGGGCCACCTGGGACCACTTGTGCACCCGGGCGGGGTTCGGGCCGCAGGACAGGTCCCCCGACCCGGCGCGTCTCGTGGCGGCGCTGACCGAACTGGAGGCGGCGCGGGCGGTCTGGCTCGCCTACGAGGCGGGCTTCGCGGAGCGCCGCCGCAAGGAGAAGCACGACGGGCTCAGGCGCCCGGGCAGTGTCGACGACTGGCACCGCTGCACCTGGGGCGGGTTCGGCATCGCCTGGTGCGACGACCCCGACATCCATCCGCATCAGCCCCTCGCCGAGGTCCTGCGCCGGCTCATCGCCGCGCTGGAGCGGGAGCCGGGCGCGGCCTGCCCGGTCTGCGCGGACACCGGCCTGGTCTGGCGGCACGGCCTGGCGCACCACCCGTCCTCGGGAGCGGTCTGCACGGGCTGCGGCATCGTCGTGCCCGCCCCCGTCCTCACCCCGGACGCGGTGGCGCAGGCCCAGGCGAGGCGGCTGCGGCCGCTGGTGTCGGCGTGAGGCGGGGCGGGGCGTCGATCGAGGTCAGGGGGTCTTCACGTCCGTGTGGATCGACAGTTTGAACTGGGCGTGCATCAGCGGCGTGGGGCGCTTCACGTCTCCCACGCCGCGTGCCGAGATCTTCAGGCCCAGCGGCGTGCCCGGGTGCACGAACATCTGCCAGAGGTAGGTGCGGTACTGCCCTCCCCTGGTGGGCGTCGAGTCGGTCGTGGCGGTCGAGTCGTACCCGGTCGACAGGTCCAGCGGGTCCCTGACATAGCGCGCGCGGAACTCCGTCGCCTTGGCGTCCGGCTCCCAGAAGACCATCGCCGAGAGCAGCCCCCAGCCCTCGTGGCTGGGCCAGATCAGCCCGGAGCGGGCGTCGGGGAACTTGGAGGGCGTGGTGGTGGCCTGCGCGGCGGCGCCCTGGGACGGGTCGTGCATGTGCCACGGGTCGTAGGACTCGTCTCCCGCGCCGTACGGAAAGCGCACCAGGTGGTAGCCGTCGCTGTCGTACTTGACGGCCTGCCGGCCGTGGCGTGCGGCGTCCCACAGCAGCGAGCAGATGACAACGGACATCGGCCTCTCCCCCGATCGGCGTCGGCGTGCTCCGCGAACTCCCTTGCCTACCCGACACGTTGATGCCCGGACCACGGTCGCGGCTAGACGTAGCACAGGGAAAATCCGGTGGTCATGCCATTTCGCGGCACGCGAGAGTGTGCGGCGATGACGGACACCGCGAAACCCTGAGGAGAACGGTCCATGTCGACGCTGCGCGTCACCGCCGAGATACTGACGATCCACGAGCATCCGGGCGCCGACGCCCTCGAACTGGCCCAGGTGGGCCTGTACCGCGCGGTCGTCGCCAAGGGCGTCTACCGCACCGGTGAGAGCGCGGTGTACATCCCCGAGCAGTCGGTGCTGCCGGCCGCGCTCATCGAGGAGCTCGGGCTCACGGGGCGGCTTGCGGGCGGCAACCACGACCGGGTCAAGGCGGTGCGGCTGCGCGGCGAGCTGTCCCAGGGCATCGTGTGCCGTCCGGCCGCGCTGGCCGGCGTCGACCTGGCGCGGGCGGCCGCCGACGGCACGGACTTCGCGGATCTCCTCGGGGTCACCAAGTGGGTGCCGCCCGTGCCGCCGACGATGAACGGCGAGGTGGCGGCGGCGCCCGACCTGCTGCCGTGGGTCGACATCGAGAACATCCAGCGCTACCCCGACGTCTTCGAGCCCGGCGAGCCGGTCGTCCTGACCGAGAAGCTGCACGGCTCGGCCTGCCTGGTCACCTACGTCGCCGGGAGCGAGAGCGTGTACGTCTCCTCGAAGGGCTACGGCGCCAAGTCGCTCGCCCTGCAGGAGGACCCGCGCAACCTGTACTGGCGGGCGGTCCGCGGGCACGGCGTCGCGGCCGTGGCGGCGAAGCTCGCGGAGCGGCTCGGGGCACGCCGGGTCGGTGTCTTCGGCGAGGTGTACGGCGCGGGGGTGCAGGACCTGGCGTACGGCGCGGACGGGCGGCGCGACACACTCGGGTACGCGGTGTTCGACGTCAGCGCGGAGATCGACGGCCGGGTCCACTGGCTCGACGCCCACGAGCTGCTCGACGGTGAACTGCCGTTGGTGCCCCGGCTGTACGAGGGCCCCTACGACGCCGCGCGCGTCCTGGAGCTCGCGACGGGCCGCGAGACCGTCTCCGGGCAGGAGCTGCATCTGCGCGAGGGCGTGGTGATCCGGTCCGCCGTGGAGCGGTACAGCCCGGTGACCGGCGGTCGCGCCATCGCCAAGGCGGTCAGCCCGGCCTATCTGACCCGAAAGGGCGGCACGGAGTACGAGTGATCCGCCCCGGCGCCGGCCCCGCGCCCGCCCCGCCTCCGGTCGGCGTCAGCCGCTCCGGGGGCGGCGCTCCACCAGGAGCCGGGAGCCGCTGTGCCGCTCGCCGAAGACGTCGTCGGGGTTGGAGAGCACGCAGGTGTCCAGGGAGAGGCAGCCGCAGCCGATGCAGTCGGTGAGGTGGTCGCGCAGCCGGCCCAGCTGCTTGATCCGCTTGTCCAGCTCCGAGCGCCAGCCCTCCGAGAGGCGCGCCCAGTCCTCGCGGGTGGGGGTGCGCTCCTCGGGCAGCGAGTCGAGGGCCGCGCGGATCGTGGAGAGCGGGATGCCCACGCGCTGGGAGGCGCGGATGAAGGCGACGCGGCGCAGCGTGTCCCGGTGGTAGCGGCGCTGGTTGCCGGAGGTGCGGCGGCTGGTGATGAGGCCCTTGGACTCGTAGAAGTGCAGGGCCGAGACGGCGACGCCGCTGCGGTCGGCAAGGCGGCCGACGGTGAGTTCGTGGACCTTCTCGGGGATCTGGGGCACGCCTCAAACCTACTGGCTGGTCCGTTGACACGCGTCGGCCCGCACCGCATGCTGAGCAAGCGCTTAGTCTGCGTACGTTTCTGCATACGTCTAGGAGGCCAGGGACATGGCGGAGCCGAGGATCTTCACGTCGCCCGAGGAGCTGCGCGCCGGTGTCGGCGAGCAGCTCGGGTACAGCGACTGGCTGGAGATCGACCAGAAGCGGATCGACCTCTTCGCGGAGGCGACCGGCGATCACCAGTGGATCCACGTGGACGCGGAGAAGGCGGCCGACGGCCCCTTCGGGACGACCATCGCGCACGGCTATCTGACGCTGTCGCTGCTGCCGATCCTGGTACCGCAGACGATGCGCGTCGAGGGCATGAAGATGGGCCTCAACTACGGCACGGAGAAGGTCCGCTTCCCCTCCCCCGTACCGGTCGGCTCACGGCTGCGCGCGACCGCCGTGCTCACGGACGTCTCGCCGACCAAGGACGGCGGCGTACAGGTGACGGCCAAGGTCACCGTGGAGCGCGAGGGCGGCGACAAGCCGGCGTGCGTGGCGGAGTCGGTGTCGCGCTACTACTTCTGAGGTTCCGCGGGCCGTGCGCCCACCATCCGCAGCACGAGGTCGGCGTAGAGCGCGCCGACCTCGTCGGGCGTCCGGTGGCCCGCCGCGTTGAACCAGCGGGCGACGTCGATGCAGAGCGAGAGCACCGCGAGCGTGGTGCCCGGCACGTCGGGGACGTCGAACTCCCCCGCCCGCACACCGTCGTTGATGATCTCGCGCACGGCCGCGTCCGACTCGCGGCGCAGCGCGACGATCTCCGTGCGGTGCTCCTCGCCGAGCGCGTCCAGCTCGTACTGCACGACCCGCGCGGTCATGTGGTGCGCGGCGTGCCAGCCGACGAAGGACCGCACCGCCGCCGCGAGCCGCCCGGCGGCGTCGCCCTCGCCGTCCGCCGCGGTGCGCAGGATGGCCAGCGCCTTGTCGTGGCCGATCCGGCTGATGCGGTGGAGCAGCTCTTCCTTCGTCTTGTAGTGGATGTAGAGCGCGGCGGGGCTCATGCCGGCGCGGCCCGCGATGTCCCGGGTGGTCGTCGCGTGATAGCCGCGCTCGGCGAAGGCCTCGACGGCGGCGACCAGCAGCCGCCTGGCCGCGTCGGGGCTCACCTCGCCCCACGGCTGCTCCTCGCCGCCGGTCTCCTCCGCCGCGCTCATCGCCCACTCCTTCGTGCCTGACCCCGGTCTGCCCGGGATGGACACCTTACCCCGCGGGGTGAGCAAGCGCTTAGGGAGCGGTTCAGGCGACGGGCTTGAAGGGGTCGTGGTCGGCGAGGATCTTCTCCAGGCGGGCCTGGTCGACCCGGCTCACGATCTGGTCGGCCTCCTGCCGGTCCCTGACCACCTTGGCCAGGGTGAACGCGGACGTCGTCAGATACAGGACGGAGACGGCGAGGAAGGCGCGGATCCAGCCGCTGACGTCGAGGCTGTAGATGCCGATCGCCGTCGCGGCGAGCGCGAAGGCGAACGACGCGATCGCCTGGCCGTAGTAGGCGGCGGTGTTCTGCTGCTTGACCGGTGTTTCGCTCATGGGCACAGCCTCTACGGGCAGCGGCGGCGCCACATCCGTCGCCGTACTCACCTCACGTACTCAGCTGTCGTACGCACTGCGCACGCGCACCGCACGCGTCCGACTCCCGTGCGCCGGGCCGCCGTCAGAAGGCGGAGACCCCCGTGAGCGCGCGGCCGATGACGAGCTTCTGGATCTGGCTGGTGCCTTCGTAGAGGGTCATCACGCGCGCGTCGCGCAGCAGTTTGCCCGCCGGGTACTCGTCGATGTAGCCGTAGCCGCCGAAGACCTGCAGGGCGTTGTTGGCGGCGCGCACGGCGGCCTCCGAGGCGAACAGCTTGGCCTTGGAGGACTCCGTGGCGAAGGGCAGGCCCCGGTCGATGAGGTCGGCGACCCGCCAGGTCAGCAGGCGCGCGGCGTCCACGTCCACCGCGATGTCGCTGAGCAGCTCCTGGACCAGCTGGTGGTGGGCGATGCTCTTGCCGAACTGCTCGCGCTCACCGGCGTAGCGGACCGCGGCGTCGAGCGCGGCCTGCGCGATGCCCACGCACCCCGCGGCGACCGACATGCGCCCCTTGGCGAGGGCCGACATGGCGACGGAGAAACCCTTGCCCTCGGGGGCCAGCATCGCCGAGGCCGGCACGCGGACGTCCTCCAGGACGATTTCGGCGGTGGCCTGGCCGCGCAGGCCGAGCTTGCCGTGCAGGGTGCGGCGGGTCAGGCCGGGCGTGTCGGTGGGGACCAAGAAGGCGGAGACGCCCTTGTGGCCCGGGGCGTCGCCGGTGCGGGCGAAGAGGAGGACGACGTCGGCCCAGGTGCCGTTGGTGATGAACATCTTGGTGCCGTTGACGACGTAGGAGTCGCCGTCGCGCACGGCCCTCGTCGTCAGGCTGCCCGCGTCGGAGCCGGTGCCCGGCTCGGTGAGCCCGAAGCACCCCACGTACGCGCCGGAGGTGAGCCCCGGCAGCCACTGCCGCTTCTGCTCCTCGCTGCCCCAGTGCGCGACGCTCTTGGCGACCAGGCCGAGCGAGACCGAGACGATGCCGCGCACCGAGGAGTCGCCGCGCCCCAGCTCCTCGGTGACCAGGCAGTACGCGAGGTGGTCGCCGCCCGAGCCGCCGTACTCCTCGTCGATGGTGAGTCCCAGGAAGCCGACCTCGCCGAGCTTCTTCACGAGGGACCGGTCGACGCTCTCGGCGCGGTCCCACTCCACGACGTGCGGAGTGATCTCGCGGGCCACGAAATCCTCGGCAAGCCGGCGGACGGCGGCCTGCTCGTCGCTGAGCTCCAGGTTCATCGCGGACACCTCTCACGTCGGGTTACGGCGGGTTACTCGAACAGACGTCGTGCGGACGTCGAGTTTTAAATTAGCACTGCTAGTTTGTGGCGGCAGCCCTACTATGTGCCGCATGGCCCGACCGCGCAAGCCCCTCCTCAGCCGTGAACGCATCGTCGACACGGCCCGCGCTCTCGTGGACTCCGAGGGACTCGCGGCCGTCTCCACGCGCCGCCTCGCCGCCGAGCTCGGCGTCAGCGGGCCCTCGCTCTACAACCACTTCCGCACCAAGGACCAGATCCTGGAGGCGGTCGCCGACTCGGTGAGCGCGCAGGTCGACCTGGCGATGTTCGAGCCGTCCGACGGGCGCGACTGGCGCACGGCGCTGCACGACTGGGCGGTCTCCTACCGGGCCGCGCTCACCCTGCACCCGAACATCGTTCCGGTGCTGGCGAGCGGGCCGGGGCGGCGGCCCGCCGGACTGCGGCTCGCCGACGCGGTGTTCGGGGCGATGGTGGACGCGGGCTGGCCCGCCGCGCAGGCCACGTCCATCGGCGCGCTGATGCGGTACTTCATCATGGGCTCCGCGCTCGGCTCGTTCGCCGGGGGCTTCGTGGACGACGAGGCGGCGTACGACCCCGCGGACTACCCGCACCTGGGCCAGGCCCACCTCCTCGCCGACCGCCAACAGGTCATCGACGAGCGGGCCTTCGAGGCGGGCCTGCGGGCACTGCTCGACGGCCTCGCGCTGCAGTACGAGCAGGTGCGGGTGCGGGCCTGACGCGGGCCGTTGGTGGGTCACCGTTCGGTGCGGGGCCCGATCCAGCCCCCGTCCCCGTCCGTGGTCACCGTTCGGTGCGGGCCGAAGTGTTCCTGCGCCATCCTGGTCGCATGAGACCCGGCCCCTCGAAGAACGCCGTCGCCCCCGCCCTCGCCTCCCTCGCCGCTCTGTTCGCGGACGAGACGCGGGCCGCCTGTCTGCTCGCGCTGCTCGACGGGCGGGCCTGGACGGCCGGTGAGCTGGCCCGGCACGCGGGCGTCGCCCCGTCGACGGCCAGCGAGCACCTGGGCCGGCTGGTCGGCGGCGGTCTGCTCGCCGAGGAGCGGCAGGGGCGGCACCGCTATGTACGCCTGGCCGACGAGCGGGTCGCCCAGCTCGTCGAGGACCTCGCCGCCCACGCGGCGCCGGGCGTGCGGACCGCGCCCCGCACGCTGCGCGAGGCGGGCGCCGCCGGCGCGATGGCGCGGGGCCGCACCTGCTACGACCACCTGGCGGGGCGCCTCGGCACCACGATCACCGGTGCCATGACGGACCGCGGGCTGCTGCGGCAGGACACCGGGTTCGCCCTGACCGACCGGGGCGTGGCCTGGTTCGGGGAGCTGGGCATCGCGCTCGCGTCCGGCGGGCGGCGGCCGCTGGCCAGGTCCTGCCTGGACTGGACGGAGCGCAGGCCGCACCTGGCCGGGCTCGCCGGAGCCGCGCTGTGCCGGCACGCGCTGGCCGAGGGCTGGTGCGAGCGGATCGGCTCGGAGCGGGCCGTACGGGTCACGCCGTCCGGGACGCGGGCCTTCGCCGCGCACCTCGGGATCGACGGCCTGTAGGGCCGGCCGCCCGTCGCATCTAGCTGCCGAGCCACCCACCCCACCGGACGGTCAGCCCGCGATGACCCGGTCCACCGCCGCCGCGACGATCGCGTCGCGCTCGGCCTCCGAGAGCACGTCCGGCAGGGTGAGCTGCTCGACGATCAGCCAATTGAACGTCAGGTACAGCAACTTGACCGCCATCGCGTCGCCCGGAAGGCCGGAGGCCTCGTGGTACGCGAGGTTGGCGTCGAGGTCGGCGCGGACGCGCTCGGTCAGGACGGCGCGCAGCTCGGGGCGCCGGGTCGCCTCCAGGCGCAGTTCGAGCAGGGCCAGATATCCCGTACGGAAGCCGCTGACCCGGCCGACGACCTCGCGCATCAGCTTGACGTAGGTCTCCTTGTCCGGCGTGGCGGTGCGCTGCCGTTCGATCTCCGCGGCGCCCGGCGTGAGCCGCTCGTACACCCGGGCGCCCGCCTGGGTCAGCAGGTCGTCCCGGTTGCCGAAGTAGTTGGACGCGGTACCGGTGGGCACCGCGGCCTCCGCGTCCACGGCCCGGAAGGTCAGCCCGCGGGCGCCCTCCCTGGCCAGCACCTCGATGGCGGCGTCGACCAGGGCAGCCCGCCGACCGTCGTTCCTGCGCACCATTGACACCACTCCATTTGCAGTACTACGTTGCGACCACTACAGCAGCAGTACTACAGGAGGAGTTACCGGATGCGCAAGCTGGTGTACTACATCGGCACCTCCCTCGACGGTCCGCCCGCTCGCCGGCCTCACGGACGCCCCGAACCTCCGCTTCGACACGGCCCTAAGGACATCTGGCTGTGCGGCGGCGGACGGGTGGCGGCGGCGCTGCTGCCCGAGCTCGATGAGCTGATCGTCAAGAGCTACCCCGTGGTCGCGGGGGCCGGAGTCCCCGTGTTCGCCGGGGAGTTCGACCCCACGCGGTTCCGCGTGACCGCACGCGAGGAGTTCCCGAGCGGGGTGCTGATGACCTGGTTCGAGGCCCTCCGGTGAGGTGGGCGTGCGGAGGTGGTGGACGGACACTGCGGCTGACGGCAACCGTGCGGAGGTGATGGACGGACCCTGCGGCTGACGGCAACCGTGCGGTGAGCGCCGAAGCGTTCGCGTTCTAGCCTCTGCGCATGTCTTCCTCCCGCCCGGCCCCCGTCACCCGTCCCCCGGCTTCCGCTCGCGCGAAAGCCGGCTCCCTCTCCCGTCGTCCACCGCCGCGCCCCCAGCTCCTCGCCGCGGCCGCCGCCACGGTCACCGTCGTCATGTGGGCCTCCGCCTTCGTGTCGATCCGCAGTGCGGGCTCCGCCTACTCCCCCGGCGCGCTGGCGCTCGGGCGGCTCCTCGCCGGGGCGGTGACGCTGGTGGCCGTCTGGGCGGTGCGCAGGGAGGGGCTGCCGCCGCGGGCCGCCTGGCCGGGGATCGCCGTCTCCGGGCTGCTGTGGTTCGGGGTGTACATGGTCGTCCTCAACTGGGGCGAGCAGCAGGTCGACGCGGGCACCGCCGCGCTGCTGGTGAACATCGGCCCCCTCCTCGTCGCCCTGCTCGGCTCGCGGCTGCTCGGCGACCCGCTGCCGCCGCGGCTGCTCGCGGGCATGGCCGTCTCGTTCGCGGGGGCGGCCGCCGTCGGCTTCTCGATGTCCGGCGAGGGGCGCGCCTCGCTCCTCGGTGTGGCGCTCTGCCTGACGGCGGCCGTGGGGTACGCCGCCGGCGTCGTCGCACAGAAGCCCGCGCTGGGCAGCGCGAGCGCGCTGCAGGTGACGACTTTCGGCTGCCTGGCGGGTGCGGTCCTGTGTCTGCCGTTCGCGGGGCAGTTGGTGACCGACCTGCGCCACGCGCCGGCCTCCGCGACCCTCAACATGGTCTATCTGGGCGTCTTTCCGACCGCGCTCGCCTTCACCACATGGGCGTACGCGCTGGCCAGGACGACCGCGAGCCGGATGGGCGCGACGACGTACGCCGTGCCCGCCCTGGTCGTCCTGATGTCGTGGCTGGCGCTCGACGAGGTGCCGGGGGCGGTCACGCTGGGGGGCGGCGCGCTCTGCCTCGCGGGGGTCGCGGTGGCTCGATCCCGCCCCCGCGCCCGGCCCGGCGATGTTCCGGAGGTCCCCACCCCGGATAAGTAGATGTAACCTGCATCCGTCTCGTCCGGCGCCGGGCCGCGGAGGCCGCGTGCGTTAATAACCGGACGCCGGATGTATGGGACACAAGTACAGAACGCGGGGGTGGCCGTGGGGCACGCGACGGATGCGCTGGACGCCGGGGGCTCGACCGGTGGTACGGGACGGGTGGCCGGGATGCCGCGCGCCCGCGCCTTCGCCGCGCAGGTGCTGCGCGGGCACGCGCAGGTCACCTTCCTGCCGAGCGCCGCGGCGGGCGCCCTCTTCTGCCTCGCGCTCTTCGCGGCGGGCTGGGAGTACGGGCTCTACGGCCTGGGCGGCGCCGCCGTCGGCACGGCCACGGCACGGCTCCTGGGCGTGGACCGCGACCGTGTCTCGGTCGGCCTCGAAGGCTTCAACGCCTGCCTGACGGCGCTCGGTTGCGCGGTCTTCCTCGGCGCGGAGCACCTCTCGACCGCGCTGCTCGCGGTCGCGGGCTGCGTGGTCGTCACCGTCGTGACGGCGGCCGTGGTGCGGCTCTTCGGGGTCTGGGGACTGCCCTCGCTCACCCTGCCGTTCTGTCTGGTCGCCTCCGCGACGACGGTCGCGGCGCCCGGCTTCCGGCGGGTGTGGCACCACGGCGAGGGCCTGGCCGCGCTCGCGGCGCCCGCGTCGGGGCCGACCTCCCTCCAACCGGACGACCTCGCCCGGGGGTTCTTCGCCGGCTTCGGCCAGATCTTCCTCATGCCCCAGTGGTACGTGGGCGCCCTGCTGCTGCTCGGCTTCCTCGTCGCCGGGCCCCGCGTGGCCGCCGTGGCGAGCCTGGGCAGCGCCGTCGGCATCGCCACGGGCTGGGCGCTGGGCGCGCCCGCGGCGCGGATCGCCGACGGCACGACGGGGTACAACGCCGTCCTCGTCGCCCTCGCCCTGTGCGGGGTCTTCCTGCCGGCGCGGGCGGCGACACTCACGTACGCGCTCGTGGGCGCCGCCACCGCGACGGCGCTCAGCCCGGCGGTGGCGGCGCTCGCCGCGCCGGCCGGCGGCCACGCCTTCACGTGGCCGTTCGTGCTGACGACCCTCGTGTTCCTGGCGGCGGCGACGGCCTTCCCCCGGCTCACCGTTCCGGCCGCGGAGGGCTGACCGCCGACCGGCCGGATCCGGTCAGAAGACGACCAGCGCCCGGCCGCCCTTGCCCGCGACCATGTTGTCGAAGGCGGCCGGAATGTCGTCGAGGGCGATCCGGTCGGTCACCAGGGCGCCGAGGTCGAGCCGGCCCGCGCGGACGTGTTCGGCGAGGATCGGCAGGTCGACCGCCGGGTCGCAGTTGCCGTACACGCAGCCGGAGAGCGTCCTGCCCCAGTGGAAGAGCTCCAGGGCGTTGAAGGTGACCTGCTGGTCCTTGCCGCCGATGCCGACCACCGTGGTGCGGCCGCCGCGCCGGGTCGACTCCCAGGCCGTACGGATCGTCACCGCGCGGCCCACGCACTCCACGGCCACGTCGACGCCATGGCCGCCGGTGAGCTTACGGATGTCCTTCGCCGTCGTCTCCGACGCCACCACGTACTCCGTGGCGCCCGCGGCGCGCGCCAACTCCTCCTTCTCCGGGGAGACATCGACCGCGACGATCCGTGCCGCGCCCGCGATCCTGGCCGCCTGCAGCGTGGCGAGGCCCACCCCGCCGACGCCGAAGACCGCCACGCTCTCACCCTCCCGGACCCGCGCCGCGTGGTGCACGGCGCCGTACCCGGTCAGGACGGCGCAGCCGAGCAGGGCCGCGTCGGTGAGCGGGACGCCGTCCGGCACCGGCAGGACACAGCCCGCCGCGGCCACCGTCTCCTCGGCGAACGCGGCGACGTTCAGGCCGGGGTGGAGATCGGTGCCGTCGGAGCGCCGGGCGTAGACGTCCGCCGCGCCCGCGAGCGCGTTGCCGCAGAGCCACACCTCGCCGAGCGTGCAGGCGTGACAACTGCCGCAGGACGGCGCCCAGTTCAGGACGACGCCGTCGCCGGGGGCGACGTGGGTGACGCCCTCCCCGACGGAGACCACGGTGCCCGCGCCCTCGTGGCCGAGGACGGCGGGCACCGGGACCCGCATCGTGCCGTTGGTGAGGGACAGGTCGGAGTGGCAGACCCCGGCTGCGGCGAGGCGCACCCGGACCTGGCCGGGCCCCGGCTCCGGCAGGTCGATCTCGGCGATCTCCAGCGGGGAGCCGACGGCGGGGAGGATGGCGGCGCGGACCACGTTCACGTACTCCTTGGGGAAGTGGGCGGGCTGGGGGCGGGGCTCAGGACCTGGGGGCGGTCGTGCGGGTCAGAACTGCAGGGACTTCGTCTGCAGGTACTCGGTCAGGCCGTGCGCACCCAGTTCGCGGCCGACGCCCGACTGCTTGTACCCGCCGAAGGGGGCCAGGGGGTTGAAGCTGCCGCCGTTGATGTCGACCTGGCCGGTGTCCATGCGGCGCGCGAAGGCCACGGCCTCCGCGTCGTCGGCCGCCCACACGGCGCCCGCCAGCCCGTACACGGTGCCGTTCGCGATGCGCAGGGCGTCGTCCTCGTCCTCGTACCGGATGATCGAGACGACCGGGCCGAAGATCTCCTCCTGGGCGATGGTCATCTCGGGCGTGACGTCGGCGAAGACGGTCGGCTGGACGAAGTAGCCCTTGTCCTGCGGGGCTTCGGGGCCGCCGGCCACGATCCGGGCGCCCTCCTCGACGCCCTTCTCGATGTAGCCGCGCACGCGTGCCTGCTGCTTGGCGTTGACGACGGGGCCGATGCGCGGGCCGTACTTGGCGGCCGCGGCGGCGGCGAGCTCGACCGCCTCCTCGTAACGGTCGGTATGCACCAGCATGCGGGTCCAGGCGCTGCACGTCTGGCCGGAGTTGGACATGACGTTGGCGACGCCGACGTTCACGGCCTTGGCGAGGTCGGCGCTCGGCAGGATGACGTTGGCGGACTTGCCGCCGAGCTCCAGCGCGACGCGCTTGACGGCCGCGCCCGCGGTGGCGCCGATCTGCCGGCCGACGGCGGTGGAGCCGGTGAACGAGACGAGGTCGACGCCCTCGTGCTCCGCGAGTGCCTGGCCCGCGACCGGGCCGAGTCCGGTGACCAGGTTGAAGACGCCCGCGGGCACGCCCGCCTCGTGCACCGCCTCGGCGAAGAGCTGGGCGGTGAGCGGGGTGTCCTCGGCGGGCTTCAGCACCACCGTGCAGCCCGCGGCGAGGGCGGGCGCCACCTTGTTGACGATCTGGTGCAGCGGGTAGTTCCAGGGCGTGATCGCGCCGACCACGCCGACCGGCTCCAGATAGACGGTGGAGTTGCCCACCCGCTCCTGGAAGGGGTGGGCCGCGGCGAGCTCGGCGTACGAGCCGGAGACCAGGATCGGCACGCCGGCGTGCACGGCCTCGGAGAACGCCAGGGGCGCGCCCAGCTCGGCGGTGACGGTCTCGGCGATCTCGTCCTTGCGGGCGACCAGGCGGTCCCTGAGGGCGCCGATCAGGGAGGCGCGCTCGGCGGGCGGCGTGGCGGCCCAGCCGGGCAGGGCGGCGCGGGCGGCGCGCACCGCGGCGTCGACGTCCTGCGCGGTGCCGGCCGGGACCCGGCCGACGGGCTCTTCGTCGGCCGGGTTCAGGACCGTGATGGTGTCGGTGCCCGCGGCCGGGCGCCAGGCACCGTCGATGTACATCCCGTCGTGGGCCTTCATCGCGTTCCTCCAGATAGTCGTCGGCGCCCCCAAACTAGCGCTGATAGTTTTCGGACACCAGGGGGGTCCGCGCCATGCCCGTGCCAACGAGTGCGCCCCGTGACCATCTCCCGTGCCATCTGGTGCGCCCACGCGTCCGTGTGCTGAGGTGCACAGCGTCCCGCAAGACCCGCGACACCGCCCCGGAGGGTGATCGTGCGCAGCCTGACCTTCGTCATCGGCACGGGCCGCAGCGGCTCCACCGCCCTCTCCCGCATCCTCAGCACCCACCCCGACGTGCTCAGCCTCAACGAGTACATGGCCTCGGTCGGCGACGCGGCCTTCCCCGAGGGGCGGCTGACCGGCGCGGAGTTCTGGGAGACGCTCTTCCGGCCCACCCCGTACTTCGCGGGCATGCTCCGCAGCGGGGTGCTGATGCCGGAGTTCCTCTACACCCGCAGGCCGGGCCGGTACGCGGCCGGGACCACCGGCATCCCCGCGCTCTCCCTGATGGTGCTGCCCCACCTCACCGACGATCCCGACGCCCTCCTCGACGAGATCCGCGCGGCGGTCGTCGAGTGGCCCGACCGTACGGCCCCGCGCCATCACGAGGCGCTCTTCGCGCTGCTCGGCGAACGGTTCGGGCGCACGGCGGCGGTGGAGCGCTCCGGGTACTCGACGGGCTGGGCACCGGGGCTGCGGGCCGCGTTCCCGTACGCGCGGTTCGTGCACCTGCACCGGGACGGGCCGGACTGCGCCCTGTCCATGAGCCGTCATCCCGGGTACCGGGTGATCACGCTGATGCGGGAGATCGCGGAGCGGACGGGGGTGGAGCACCTGGCCGAGCTGACGGCCGAGCAGGTGCGGTCCCTGCCGCCGGATCTGGCCCCCCTGCTCGGCGAGCGGTTCGACGCGGCCCTCGTACGCGACCGCGATCTGCCCCTGCGCCGCTTCGCCGACCTCTGGTCCGAACTGGTCGGGGACGGCGTCCGCTTCCTCGACGGCCTGCCCGCCGGACAGGGCATGTCGCTGGCCTACGAGGATCTGCTCGACGCCCCACGCGAGGAACTGACCCGCCTCGCGGCGTTCGTCGGGGTCGAACCGGTCACCTCCTGGCTGGACGGCGCCTGCGCCCACCTCGACGGCAGCCGCCGCGGCTCGGCGGGCCGGCAGCTGACGGCGGAGGAACTGGCGGACGTACGGGAGGGCTGCGCGGCGGGGACGCGGGCGCTGGCGGGGTCCGGGGCGGGAGCGGGGTCGGGGTCTGCGGCTGGGCGGGGAGCGGGGCCGGGGTCTGGGCCGGGAGCGGGGTCGGGGCCGGGAGCGGGGTCTGGGTCTGCGGCCGGGCGGGGGTGACGCCTCGCCCTCATCAGTTCCGTACCGGGTCCGAACCTGGCTCGTACCGCGTCCGTGCCGGGTCCGAACCGGTCCCTTACCGCGTCCGTACCCCGACCGTTTCCCACCGCCCCCGGCCCCTCAGGACTCAGGACCGCCCGACAACTCGCTTGTCCCGGTGACCCGTTCGGCCGGCCCCGCCCTCCCCCGCCCCCGGCGGGCCACCCCCGCCCCAGGGAAGCCCGCGCAGCCCCAGCCCCGCCCCCACCAGCAACAACCCGCCCAACATCACGAACGGTGCCGCCACCCCGGCGACCCCCGCCACCAGGCCCGCCGACGCGGGAGCCGCGACCTGGCCGAGGCGGTTGCCGGTGAGGCGCAGGGCCAGGGCCGTCGAGCGGGCGCCGTCGGGGGCCGCCTGGACGACGGTCGTCATGGAGAGCGGCTGGCCCACCCCCAGGCAGAAGCCGAGCGCGGCGAGCATCAGGGCGAGGCCCCAGACCGGGACGGGCAGCGCCATGGCCGCGCACAGCAGCCCGCCGAGCAGACAGGTGCCGGCCAGGAGTGCGCCGCGGCCGAGGCGGCGGATCATCGGCGTCATCACGAGCCGGCAGGCGATCGTGGCGGCGGCCCGCAACGAGAGCAGCAGGCCCACGGTGGCGGGGGCGATGCCCCGGTGTTCGCCGACCACCGGGAGGTAGGCGGTGAGGATGTCCGTGGCGGAGAGCACGGCGAGGCTGATGAAGATGCCCGCGGGCACGCCCCGGGTGCGCAGGATGCCGAGCACCGGGACGCGCTGCGCCCGCTCCGGCGCGGGCCCCGTCCGCCGCCGCTCGATGCGCCACAGCGAGGTGAGCGAGACGGCGGCGACCCCCGCCGCGACGACCAGCGCGAGGGCGCTCGTACGGCCGGTGTCGGCACCGATCAGGGCGCCCGCGGCGACCGGCCCGATCAGCTGGCCGAGGGAGGCGCCGATGGTGAAGTGGCCGAAGTTGCGGTCCTGTTCGGCGGGCGCGGACTGCCGGGCCACGATCGACTGGGCGCCGATCACGAAGCAGAGGTGGCCGAGGCCCATCACCCCGCTCCAGGCGGCCATCGCGGCGAGCGAGTCCGCCGTACCGCTCAGGGCGCAGCCGCCGGCGATCAGGAAGACGCCGAGCGGCAGCAGCGGCGCGCACCGCCCGTGGTCCGTCCGGCGGCCGAGCGGGACGGCGGCGAAGAGCGGCAGCAGGGCGTACACGCCCGCGATGACGCCGACGGCCCGCTCGTCGGCGCCCAGCGCGAGGGCCCGGTAGGAGACGGCGGGCCGCGCCATCGACACCGCCCCCTGCGCGAAGCCGAAGGCGATGACGAGGCGCAGCAGCCACCCCCTGGCACCGGGCCCGGACCCCGGCCCTTGCGCCGGCCCGGACGACGCGGCCGGCATCAGATGATGCCGAAGAGGATTCCGGCGCCGAGGACCACCAGCGAGGTGAGCACGGCCCATTTGACGGTGAACTTGGTGTGGTCGCCGAACTCGACCTTGGCCATGCCGACGAGGACGTACACGGCGGGCACCAGCGGGCTCGACATGTGCAGCGCCTGTCCGGCGATGGAGGCGCGGGCGATCTCCAGGGTGGAGACGCCGTGGGCCTGGCCCGCCTCGGCGAGGACCGGCAGGACGCCGAAGTAGAAGCCGTCGTTGGACATGAAGTAGGTGAGCGGGATGGAGAGCAGGCCGGTCACCAGGCCCATCTGCGGGCCCATGCCCTCGGGGATGGCACCGACGAGCCAGTCGGCCATGTGGTCGACCATGCCGGTGCCGGTGAGCACCCCGGTGAAGACGGCGGCGGCGAAGACCATGCCGGTGACGTTGAGTACGTTCTCCGCGTGGGCGGCGACACGGGCCCTCTGGTCGGGCATGTGCGGGTAGTTGACGGTGAGGGCGAGCGCGGCGCCGAGCAGGAAGAGGACCGGGATCGGCAGCCACTCCATGATCATGGCGGTGAGCAGCAGGACGGTGAGGGCGGCGTTGAACCAGTAGAGCCCCGGGCGCAGCGTGGCGCGGTGGGGGTCGAGCCCCTGGAGCCCGTCGTCGCCGTCCTCGGCGCCGGGCCCGCCCTCGGGGGCGTCCGCGTCGGAGCCGGAGCCGGAGCCCGAGCCGGCAGCGGGCTTCTTCGTGAGCGACGTGCGCCCGTCGCCGCCGCCCGCGGTGCCCGCGGTGCCCGCGCCGACCAGCACCGTCTCCTCGGCGGTCTCCTTCTCCAGGACCTCGTCGAGCGACAGGACGCCGAGCCGCTTGCGCTCGCGCAGGCCCAGGGCGTACGCGAGGACGAAGACGGCGACCAGCCCCATGGCGAGCGCCGGGATCATGGGGACGAAGATGTCGGTCGCGTCGACCTTGAGCGCGGTCGCGGCGCGGGCCGTCGGGCCGCCCCAGGGCAGCGTGTTCATGACGCCGTTGGCGGTCGCGGCGACACCGGTCATCACGACGAGGCTCATCTTCAGGCGCCGGTAGAGCGGATACATCGCCGACACCGTGATCATGAAGGTGGTCGAGCCGTCGCCGTCGAGCGAGACGATCGCGGCGAGCACGGCGGTGCCGATCACGATGCGCACCGGGTCGGCCTTGCAGAAGCGCAGGATGCCCCGGACGATCGGGTCGAACAGGCCGACGTCGATCATGACGCCGAAGTACACGATGGCGAACATGAGCATGGCCGCGGTGGGCGCCAGATTGCCGACGCCGTCGAGGACGTAGTCCCCGAGGTGGGCCCCCTTCCCGACGAACACGCAGAAGAGTGCGGGGATCAGCACCAGGGCCGCGATCGGCGACATCTTCTTCATCATGATCAACACCAGGAAGGTGGCGATCATGACGAATCCGAGGATTGTCAGCATGGGGGCTACCTCACGTTCACCATCGAACTCCCACCAGGTCTGGCGGTCCGGACGACGTTAGGACCCGCTCTCCGGCGTTAACAAGATGTTGACGTGCGAGCAATAAGCGCAAAACTCCTGGTCACGGCCGGGTGCCGGCTCAGTCCAGGGACCGCCCCAGGTACGCGTGCAGCAGCTTGCGTGCCTCGTCGACGAGGGCCGCGTCGCCCGACGGCGCGGCGCGGAAGGCCAGCTGGAGGACCGCGTCGACCGCCTCGACGCCGACCAGCATCGTGCGGCGCAGGTCCGCGTCGAGCGGGCGGTCCAGGTGGACGGAGAGCAGCGCGGCCACCCGTTCGGCGACCTGGACGTTGGCGTCGGGCATCGCCTCGGGCGCGCAGGGGACGCCGAAGTCGACGAGGCCGAAGCCGGGGACCGTACGCATCATCGCCAGGTACTCGTCGAAGGCCGCGTCGACGGCGCCGCGCCAGTCGCCGCGCTCCACGGCGGCGACGCGCTCGGTCACGCGCTGCGCGTACGCGTCGAGGTTGCGGTGGGCGAGGGCGTCGACGAGGGCGCGCTTGTTGCCGAAGAAGCGGTAGACCGAGCCGATCGGGACGCCGGCGCGCTGGGCGACGGCGCGGGTGGTGAGGCCCTCGTAGCCGACCTCGTCCAGGACGGCGGCGCAGGCGTCGAGGATCCGGGTCAGCCGTTCGGTGCTGCGCTCCTGTACGGGGACGCGGCGCATGGAGGCCGGGGACGGCGGGCCGGGCCGCGGGTCCTCGGGCGGGTTCGGGTGGGGCATTCCGGGACAGTAGAGCATCGCTCACCTTCCCGCTTCCTCTTGCGGAAGGAAAAAGTCAATCCTACGGTGTCCCATAGGAATCACTGATGAGGGAGCGGTGCGATGACCGGGGACCACGCAGGCAACGCGGAGCGAGCGGACGCGAGCGACGCACGCAAGAGCGCCGAGGGGCTGGCCTACCTCTCCGGCTTCGGCAACGAACACAGCTCCGAAGCCGTGCCCGGCGCCCTGCCGCACGGCCGCAACTCCCCCCAGCGCGCGCCCCTCGGGCTCTACGCCGAGCAGCTGAGCGGCTCGGCGTTCACCGAGCCCCGCGCGCACAACCGGCGCTCGTGGCTCTACCGCATCCGCCCCTCGGCCGCGCACCCGCGGTTCACGCGCGTCGACAACGGCGCGCTGCGCACCGCCCCCTTCGCCGAGTCGGTGCCCGACCCCAACCGGCTGCGCTGGAACCCGCTCCCCGAGCCCGCGCCCGGCACGGACTTCCTCGCGGGCCTGTGGACGCTCGGCGGCAACGGCGACGCGACCCAGCGCACCGGCATGGGCATTCACCTCTACCACGCCAACTCCTCGATGACGGAACGGGTGTTCAGCGACGCGGACGGCGAACTGCTCGTCGTGCCCGAGCACGGCGGACTGCTCCTGCGCACCGAGTTCGGCCTGCTGCACGCGGAGCCCGGCGAGGTCGCGCTGATCCCGCGCGGTGTGCGCTTCCGCGTGGAGCTGCTCGACGCGAGCGCCCGCGGTTACGTGTGCGAGAACTACGGCGCGCCCTTCCAGCTTCCCGACCTGGGCCCGATCGGTGCCAACGGCCTGGCGAACGCGCGGGACTTCCGGGCGCCGGTCGCCGCGTACGAGGACGTCGAGGGGCCGGTGGAGGTGGTGAACAAGTTCTGCGGCAACCTCTGGCAGGCGACGTACGACCACTCGCCGCTCGACGTGGTCGCCTGGCACGGCAACCACGTCCCGTACGTCTACGATCTGCACCGCTTCAACGTCATCGGCTCGATCAGCTACGACCACCCGGACCCGTCGATCTTCACGGTGCTCACCTCGCCGTCCGACACCCCGGGCCTCGCCGGCGTCGACTTCGTCGTCTTCGCGCCGCGCTGGCTGGTGGGCGAGGACACCTTCCGGCCGCCGTACTTCCACCGGAACGTGATGAGCGAGTACATGGGCCTGATCGAGGGCGCCTACGACGCGAAGGCGGAGGGCTTCGTGCCCGGCGGGGGCTCGCTGCACAACATGATGTCCGCGCACGGCCCCGACCGCGAGACCTTCGAGAAGGCGTCCGCGGCCGAGCTGCGCCCGCAGAAGATCGACGACGGCCTCGCCTTCATGTTCGAGACGCGCTGGCCGGTGACGGCGACCGAACAGGCGGCGACCGCGTCCCACCTGCAGCGCGGCTACGACGACGTGTGGCAGGGTCTGGAGCGCCACTTCCGTGACTGATTCGGAGAGACCGTGACCGCATTCGCCCCGGACTCGATCGTCCTGAATCGGAAGCTACCGCTCTGGTATCAGGTGTCGCAGTCGTTGCGCGCCTCGATACTGGGGCGCTCCCCCGACGCCCCGCTCCGGCTGCCCACCGAGGAGCAGTTGGCGGGGCACTACGGGGTGAGCGTGCTGACCATGCGGCAGGCGCTCAAGGAGCTGGAGGACGAGGGGCTGATCACCCGGCACCGGCGGCGCGGCACCTTCATCGAGCCGAGCGCCCGGCGCGGCACCCCGGTCCGGCTGCTGGGCTCGGTCGACGCGATCGTGGCCCAGCAGTCGGGCATGACCACCCGGCTCCTGGACCACGGCACGGTCCCGCTCCCCGCCGAACTCGCCGAGCACTTCCCGGACTCGGCGGAGGTGGCCACGTACCACCGGCTGCGCCGCGACGAGAAGACGGGCGAGCCGACCAACCACGCGCGCAACTACATCCGCCCCGAACTGGCCGCCCGCATCGAGGGCGAGGACCTGGTGCGCTGGCCGATGACGAAGGTCCTGCGCGACGTGGTGGGCGTCCGCATCAGCCGGATCACCGACACCGTCGAGGCCACCCTCGCCGACCCGGAGACCGCCCGGCTGCTCGAAGTGCCGCTGCTCAGCCCGATCCTGCACTACACGGGCGTCACCTACGACGAGCACGGCAGGACCCTGGACGTGGCCCGCATCCACTACCGCGGCGACCGCTTCTCCTTCTCGGTCACGCTCGACGCGACGTGACGGGGCCGGGCGCTCCCGTCGTACGATGCCGGACGTGACGCACGACGAAGCGCCGCTGCTCGCGGATCTCATGCCGTGGTCCGTCGCACCGCTCCGGCCGGGCCGCGGGTGGCCGATGGGCCCGGACTCCGCATCTCTGAAGGCCCGTTGGAACGCGCTCGTGCGCGCCGCGGGCCAAGACCGCGAGGCCCTCTTCTGCCCCACCCGCGCCCGCACCCTGCACACCGCGGTCGCCCAGCTCCCCGGCCACCCCGGCGGCACCGGCCGGCTGGCCCGCGAGAGCGGCCCCTGCCCCGAACCCGTGCGCGTCCTGCACGGCCCGTACGACGAACAGTGGCTGATCCCCGACCACCGCCTCCTCGACGTCGCCCGTCCCGAGCTGTGGCGGGTCGCGGGCGAGGGTCAGCTCTTCGCCGTCGAACAGGGCCATGTCCCGGGCGCCGCGGGGCCCGCCGTCCTCGCCTCCGCCGTGCTGCCGGACGGCCGCTCACCGGCCGGGCGGCCGGGCCGCGTCCGGCCGCTGTTCCGCCGCCCCGGCGGCCTTGAGCCCAATGTGACGCCCGGGCTGCTCGCGCACCTCTCGGACACGCTCGGGCAGGACGTGACGGCGCCCGCGCTGCTCGCCTGGGCGCTGGCGACCGGGACCGGGTCACCGGCCGGCTGCCGCGTGCCGCTCACCCGGGACGCCGATGTCTGGGTGCGGGGCGTGGAGCTCGGGCGGCGGCTGCTCCGGCTGCAGCTGCGCGGCAACGGCGGCGGCGACCGGCCGAAGCTGCCGGGCGGCCGCAGACCGTACGTCCGTTCGCCGCTCCCCGCCCGGCCGCGCACCCTCGCGTACGACGCCGACGAGGAGGTGCTCCTGGTCGGCGACGAGGGCGTCATCTCGCCGGTGCCGAGACAGGCCTGGGAGTACGAGGTGAGCGGCGTGCGGATCGTCGAGCGGTGGTTCGCCCTGCGCACCGAGCCGGCCGAGGCGGGCACCCTGGAGGCGATCCGGCCGACGGTCTGGCCCCAGCCGTGGACGTCCGAACTGCTCGAACTCATCACGGTGTTGGCGCTGGTGGCGGAGCTCGCCCCGCGTCAGGAGGAGCTGCGCTCGTCCCTCGGCGCGTCCCTCACCGAGGACGGGCTGCGCCGGGCGGGCGTCCTGCCCGTGCCCGAGGCCGCGCGCAGGCCCGCGTCGGTCCTGGACCACCGCGAAGAGGGGCCGGAGGGGCAGTTCGCCCTGCTCTGAGGTTGCGGGCGGCCCGCCCCCGGGCAGTGCGACCGCGGCGGGCGGCCGGGCGTTATTCTGTGGCCGCGGCCGCCGACATACCCCCCTGACCAGCGTCTTTTCGGGACGCAACGGCCGCGTGGGACGAACAGGAAGCTCAGGTTGTGGACTACCAGGCCGTACTCGAAGAAGTCGCCGCCTTCGCCCGGCCGCTGGTGGGCCGCGGCCAGGTGGCCCAGTACATCCCGGCGCTCGCGGACGTGGACGCGGAGGGCTTCGGCATCGCGGTCGCCGACGTCGACGGCGCGGTGTACGGCGTCGGGGACTGGCAGGAGCCGTTCTCCGTCCAGTCCATCTCCAAGGCCTTCAGCCTCGCGCTCGTCCTCGCGGAGGGCGGCGACCGGATCTGGGACCGGGTCGGCACGGAACCCTCCGGCAACCCCTTCAACTCCCTCGTCCAGCTCGAATACGAGAACGGCATCCCGCGCAACCCCTTCATCAACGCCGGGGCGCTGGTCGTCACGGACCGGCTGCAGACGCTCACCGGGGACGCCGGCACCACGATGCTGGAGTTCCTGCGCGCCGAGAGCGGCAACCCGGACCTCGCCTTCGACCCGGTGGTGGCCGCGTCCGAGGCCGAGCACGGCGACCGCAACGCCGCCCTCGCGCACTTCATGGCGAGCTACGGCAACCTCGACAACCCCGTGGCCACGGTGCTCGAACACTACTTCCGGCAGTGCGCGATCCGGATGAGCTGCCGCGACCTCGCCCTCGCGGCCGCCTTCCTGGCCCGGCACGGACTGCGCGGCGACGGCACGCGCCTGCTGCCCCCGCGCGAGGCGAAGCAGGTCAACGCGGTGATGCTCACCTGCGGGACGTACGACGCGGCGGGCAGCTTCGCCTACCGGGTCGGCCTGCCCGGCAAGAGCGGCGTGGGCGGCGGCATCGTCGCGGTGATCCCGGGCCGCTGCACCCTGTGCGTGTGGAGCCCGAGCCTGGACTCGTACGGCAACTCCGTGGCGGGCGTGGCAGCACTCGACCACTTCACTACGGTGACGGGCTGGTCGGTGTTCTAGAGGGCCGGCGCCAGTCCGGCGGTCGGCAATCGACGTGCCGGGGTCGACCGCGGGCCTCCCGGGGGAGTGTGGGCCGAGGGGCCCGGCGGTCGGTCACGCATGGCTGAAACCCGATGGTTTCAACGGTGCCCCGGTGGTCTCAACGGAGCTTTGGGGCAGGGGGGTTGTGGGTCCGGTGGTGACAGGTGACGGGGTGGAGCGGGGTGGGTGGGAAAGATCCGCCGCGGAGCGGCGGTTCCGTCCCGGGGACCACCCGCGGTCAGCGTCCGCCGAACAGCGAGCGCCGCAGCCTGCGCAGTGGCGCGAAGAGCGAGACTCGGCTCACTCGGACACCCCTGCTGCTGCGGGCGTGCGCGGCGTCACGTGAGGTCAGCTCACGCATCAGCAGCGTCGCCTCGTGCGACTCGCGCTGCGGGACGGCGGGGCCGCCCAGCACCGAGAGATGACGGTCGAGACGCGAACTGCTCGCGCTGCTGCCACAAGTGATCGCAGGGACACGCGCCCTGCTGCGCACCGTTATCTGTTCCATGTCACTCCCCACCCGTACGAGGGCACCCGGCCCAGGGCAGGTTAACCCTATCGCCCCCTCATGACACACGTGTATCCCGGTCGCAGGATTCACCTTCCCCACAAGGAGGTTGACGGTCACTCTCCGAATCCGATTGATTCCAGGGCGAGTTGGACATACGGCGCGAGAGGGGGGCGGTATCGCCCCCTTCGGGGCCCCGGAGCGGCGCTGCGACGTGGGGTATCTCACGTACCGTCAGCGGCTGCTCCGGCCGGACCGGCCGGCTCCGCCCGGCGCGTCGGTCAGTAGAGGTGGCGGACGAAGACGTCCGGCTTGCCGTTGGTGTCGCCCGGCACGATGTCGTCGGCCGCGGACTGGAAGACCACGTCGCGCCCGTCGGCGCTGACCGCGTCGGTCCCTGCGGTGGCCGGCCGGTCCGAGATCGTCTCGTCGGTGCCCCTCCGCAGGTCGCGCAGGACCAGCGAGGGCCCGCCCGTGGCCTGCCGGGCGTACAGCAGATAGCGGCCGGTGGGATCGATGGCCACGCCCCGCGCGTCCGGCACCTGCTGTGCGGTGCCCGAACTCATGTCGTGGACATAGGTGTCGGAGCCGGAGAGGTAGACGACCTTGCCGCCGTCGTCGCTGAGCTGGACGAGCGACGCCGACTTGGCCGGGCCCTCGATCGGGCCGGGATCGGTGCCGCCGGTCCGGTCCCACACGAACACGTCCTCCGCCTGAGCGTCCTGGTAGGCGAGGCGGCGGGCGTCGCCGCTGAGGGAGGGCCGGGACGGGAGGGTGTGGCCGAGGTCGGCGACGGTCTGCTTGGCGCCGGTGTTCCAGTCCTGCACCTCGACCCGCTGGCCGGACAACGGTGCCTTGAAGCGGATGGCGAGGGCGATGTGGCGGCCGTCCGCGCCGAGCGAGGGCTGGTTGCAGCTGTGCGCGGAGCAGTCGGCGGAAATCGTCCGCCCCGTGCTCACCTGGTACTGACGGATGCGTACGTCGTTCATCCACTGCACCGGGTACGCGACGTGTTCCCCGTCGCCGCTGATCGCCGGGGGCTGGAGCGTGGTCAGATAGCCGATCCGGCCCGTCTGACCGGTCCGCCGGTCACGGACGAACACCTTGTCGCCGCCCGTCGACGTGTCGGGCGTGAGGTTCTTCGCCGACGACGCGAAGACGACGTGGCGGCCGTCGGGCGTGATCGAGGCGCCGGCGGAGGCGTCGTCGGCCTGCGTGCCGTCGGTGGCGACGCTGATCCGCTCGACACCGGCACCGAGGCCGCCACCTGCGGCGTCGACGGCTGCCGTCGATCCGGCCGAGGCGGTCGCGGTGGCGCCCGGCCACACCGCCACGACCGCACAGGCCACGACGGCCACCGTCGCGGATCTGGACGTGCGCCCGGCCGTGCGCCCGGTCACGCGCTTGGCCATCCGCCCTGTCATGCGCTTGGTCATGGTCGTTTCCCCCCAGGTGGTTCGCGAGAGCTCGCGGAGGCCCCCCGGTCCCCGCGGGCGGCCACCTGCATGCAATCGCGGAGGCGTGGTGGGGTCAACGCGGCAATCCGGCCTGGGGGCGGATTGCTGTGCAAGGGGGCCGCAACCGCGCTCGGTTGAGCTACTTTTGTGGAGAATCGCACTGCTGCGGATGGGGGCGCCCGTGAGCCAGTCAGAGCGCGTGATCGCCGGCCGCTACCGCCTCCTGTCCCCGTTGGGCGAGGGCGGCATGGGCACCGTGTGGCGGGCCCGTGACGAGGTGCTCGGCCGCGAGGTGGCCGTCAAGGAGGTGCGCGCCCCCGCGGGCCTGCCGGCGGGCGACGTCGAGCGGCTGTACGCCCGGCTGGAGCGCGAGGCCTGGGCCGCCGCCCGTATCCCGCACCGCAACGTGGTCACGGTCTACGACGTCGCCAACGACAGCGGCCGCCCGTGGATCGTCATGGAGATGGTGCGCGGCCTCTCGCTCTCCGACGTGCTTGACGCCGAGGGCGCGCTGCCTCCGCTGCGGGCCGCCCACATCGGCGCCGAGGTCCTCGCCGCCCTGCGCGCCGCCCACGGCGCCGGGGTCCTGCACCGCGACGTCAAGCCCGGCAACGTACTGATCGCCAACGACGGCCGCGTCGTCCTCAGCGACTTCGGCATCGCCCTGGTCGAGGGCAGCTCGGCGCTGACGATGACCGGCGAGGTCGTCGGGTCGCCCGAATTCCTCGCCCCGGAGCGGGCGTTGGGCCACCGTCCCGGACCTGCATCGGACCTGTGGTCGCTCGGCGTCCTGCTGTACGCGGCGGTGGAGGGCAGCTCACCGTTCCGCCAGGACACCCCGCTGAGCACGCTGCGCGCGGTCGTCGACGAACCGCTGCCGCCCGCCCGCGCCGCCGGGCCGCTCGCCCCGGTCATCGAGGGGCTGCTGCGCAAGGACCCCGACGAGCGGATGTCCGCCGCCGACGCCGAGCGCGATCTGCGCACCGTCGCCTCGGGTGGCACGCTGCGCGCGCAGACCCCGGGCCCCTATCTGCCGACGGCCACCGCCGGGCAGCACCCGTACGACCCGACCCCGCCCGCGCCCCTGCCCGTCACCCCTCCCCCGCACCCGCCCACCACCACCGTCACCGGTGCGGCCGGGCCCCGGCGGTCCCGTCGTGCGAGGGCGGCCCTGATCGCGGGGGTGGCCGCCCTGGCACTCGCCCTGGGCGGCCTCACGTACGCCCTGGTCGACCGGGACGACGGCGACGACGGGAGCGACAACGGCGGCGCCCAGGTCGGCGGCGGTCGGCCCACGGGTGGTCAGGGCGGGGACAGCAGCGCGACGAAGAGTGCGGGTGGCGGCTCGGACGGGGGCGGCAAGACCGGTGACACCGACGCGAACGGCGGTGGCTCCACGCACGACGGCGGCAGCGGCAACAACAGCGGGCACGGCGGCACCACGAAGCCGCCCGCACAGACGGTGAAGGTCTACGTATCCGGCGCCCACACGCGCTATACGGGGGTGTGCCCGCCGACACCCGGTCAGGCCCCCTCGTTCACCGCGACGTTCACGGTGGGCCGCGTCCCCGCCACCGTCGAGTACCGCTGGGTCACCCGGTCCGGCGAGCCGGCCGATCCCGGCTGGAAGACGCTCTCGTTCTCCTCGGGCGGCGCAAGGACGCGGCAGGTCAACCACGTCGAGACGGCGTACGACGCGGACGGCGGCACGTACGAGAACGCGATCAGCGTCGAGGTGCGCCGCCCGGTGCAGGCCACCTCGAACGCGGTCGCGTACGCGGTGGCCTGCGAGCAGGAGACCCCGACGGACGGAGCCTCCTACTCGCCGTGAGGCGGGGCGGGGGTCAGGCGGCCGAGGTGAAGACGGGCAGGTAGCCACCGGACTGTCCGGCGGCGGTGGGGTGGTAGGACTCGCTGATGTTCAGCCAGTTGACGCTGTGCAGCCAGGAGTTGCTGGAGCAGATCTCGTGGCCGGAGAAGGCGGACGTGACGTCGCCGAAGGTGAAGCCGTGGTCGGCGGCGCGCTTCTCGGTGGCGGCGTTGAGGTAGTCGGACGCGCTGTTGATGGCGGACCGCTCCCGCTCGGAGAGGCCCGCGAGACAGCTGCCGCTCAGCTTGTAGAAGCGGGGGTAGCCGAGGACGACGACGTGGGCGGAGGGGGCCTTGGCGCTGATCGCGTCGTAGACCCGGTCGAGGTTGCCGGGGAGGGTGGAGTCGACGTACTTGCGGGCCGTGTCGATGCGCGCCAGGCAGGTGCTCTCGGACTGCAGCACACAGGTCGTCATGACGTCGGCGAATCCCGCGTCGTTGCCGCCGATGGAGATCGACACGAGTCCGGTGCCGGAGCCGAGCGGGCCGAGCTGGTTCGCCAGAACATCACCCGTACGAGCGCCCGAGCAGGCGACGAAGTCAAAGCTTGCGGGTGAATGGGCCGCCGCCCACAGGGCGGGGTAGGCGCGGGTGCTGCGCTTGCAGTTGCCGCTGCCGCTGTCGTAGTTGCCGGACCCGACGCCCGATGAGTACGAGTCGCCGAGGGCCACATAGCCGCCGGCCGCGGCGCGTTGACCGGCCGACTGGTCCGCGTGGGCCGCCGCCGCCCCGGTGAGGGCGAAGGCGATCGCGAGGAGGAGCGAGGACATGTATGCCGTGATGCGGGACAATTTCATGGAACCTCCCTTAGCAGGGTTTCTGCCTCGACCGTGGTAGCACGCGGCACGGGTCGCCGATAGTGTCCATGTCAATAAGTTCCTCGATGAGTCACTCATCAACTGACTTGCCCACATGGGGAGTTCACCAACACTCACGGGTGATGACGGGGAACATCTGCACGCCCCCTCCGCACCTTGACGCGCCGATCTCGGCTGCGCGACATTGAAGCCCGGCATCCGGCGCGCTGGGGGGCAAAGTCGCCAATGCAGTTCATAGGGAACAAACTTCCGACGACGGATCTTTCGCCGCTGCTCACCGGGGCGGGCGTCGCCGTCGCCGGGGTGGGCGCGACGCTGGCGCTCGCCGATCTGGAGTCGCCGCTGCGCGGCCCCCTCACCCTCTTCTTCCTCCTCGCCGCGCCGGCCGCCGCGATCGGCACGGCGCTGCGGGGACTGACGCCGTGGGGGCGCGCCGTCGCCTCCGTCTCCGGGGCCGTCGCGGTCGACATGCTGGTGGCGCAGGGGATGTTGGCGCTGCACCTGTGGTCGGTGCGCGGCGGTGTCGCCGCGGTGGCCATGCTCAGCTCACTCATCCTGCTGCCGGCCGCGGTACGACGGCACGCCCTCGCACCGTACGAAGGCACCGCACCAACGCACCGTACGAAGGTGGACCTCCTGACGTGAACATCACCGTGCACCGCCCCGGCGACCTCACCTCCGCCGACCGGGCGGCGTGGACCGCTTGGCAGTCCAAGGCCCATCTCGACGGCGTGCCCGAGCTCGCCAACCCCTTCCTCTCCCCCGAGTTCGCGGTCGCGACCGGGCACCAGCGGCGCGGGGTGCGGATCGCCGTCGTACGCGAGGAGGGCGGCCCCGCGGCGTTCCTGCCGTTCCAGCGGTCCGTCGCGGGTGTCGGCCGGGCCGTCGGCATCGGTGTCTCCGACTGCCAGGGGCTCGTGCACCGGCCGGGCTTCCGCTGGGACGCCCGGGAGCTGGTGCGGGGCTGCGGGCTCGCGGTCTGGGAGTTCGATCATCTGGTGGGCGGTCAGCCGTCGTTCGCGGCGAGCGCATCCGGCACCTTCGCGTCCCCGGTGATCGACGTCGACGGCGGCTACGCCGAGTATCTCGGCGGGCTCCGGGAGCGGTCACCGAAGTTCACCCGTACGACGCTGGCCAAGGAGCGCAGGCTCGGCCGGGACCACGGCGCGGTGCGTTACGTGCACGACGAGCGCGACCCCGCCGTCCTCGCCCGGCTGATGGCGTGGAAGTCGGCGCAGTACCGCAGGACGGGGCGCGGCGACCGGTTCGCGCGCCCGTGGATCACCGGCCTGGTGCGCCGGCTCTTCCACACCCGCTCCGCCTCGTTCGCCGGGATCCTGTCGGTCCTGTACGTGGCGGACGTGCCGGTCGCCGCGCACTTCGGGCTGCGTTCGGAGCGGATCCTCTCCTGCTGGTTCCCCGCGTACGACCCGGCGTACGCGAAGTACTCGCCCGGCCTCGTGCTGCATCTGCGCATGGCCGAGGCGGCCGCCGCCGACGGGATCGCGTACCTGGACCTCGGTCGCGGTCAGAAGGCCTACAAGGATTCCCTCAAGACACGCGAACTCACCGTGTCCGAGGGGTGGGTGGCGCTGCGCCACCCGGTCGCGCTCGGACACCGGGCGCGGCGTGCTCCGGTCAGGGCGATACGGAACACCGTGCGATCCAGACCGGAATTGTTCGAACCGGCCGACAGACTGCTCAAGAACATCGGCAGGATGCGGTCCGGAAAACGCGCGGACAGCGATCTCAAGTCGATGCACTAGGCGCGGCAGGGGGGTGTCGTGACCGGCCTCGGCTCGACGGCCGGGTCACGTCCCGCGCGATCTCGGCTCACCGGCGTGCACGGAGTCCTCTTCGTCATGCCCGCATGAGCACCCCCTTTTCGTGCTGGATCCATTACCGGATGGCCCGTGGTGGGCCGCCCACCGGACGAGAGGGATCACCGGACTCAATGTCTTCTTCCGTACGCCCGGCCGACGCCGGCCAGGACCCGCTGGACCAGAGCGCCAGGAATTACCGCCCGATCTCCACGCACCTGGCGATCGCGCCTCCGGTCAGTGTCGTCATACCCGCCATGAACGAAGCGGAGAATCTGCCGTACGTGTTCAAGACGCTGCCCGCGTGGATCCACGAAGTCGTGCTCGTGGACGGCAATTCCACCGACGACACGGTGGCCGTCGCCCGTGAGCTGTGGCCCGGCGTGAAGGTCGTCCGCCAGCGCGGCAAGGGCAAGGGTGACGCGCTGATCGCCGGGTTCGCCGCGTGCACCGGCGACATCATCGTGATGATCGACGCCGACGGCTCGGCCGACGGCCACGAGATCGTCTCCTACGTCTCCGCCCTCGTCTCCGGCGCGGACTTCGCCAAGGGCTCGCGGTTCGCCAACGGCGGCGGCACGGACGACATGACGCCCATCCGCAAGCTCGGCAACCACGTCCTGTGCTCCGTCGTGAACACCAAGTTCGGCGCCCGCTACACGGACCTCTGCTACGGCTACAACGCCTTCTGGCGGCACTGCCTGGACAAGATCGAGCTCGACTGCACCGGTTTCGAGGTCGAGACCCTGATGAACATCCGGGTCGTCAAGGCAGGGCTCAAGGTGCAGGAGATCCCGAGCCACGAGTACCTGCGGATCCACGGCGTCAGCAACCTCAGGGCCGTCCGGGACGGTATCCGCGTCCTCAAGGTGATCCTCGGCGAGCGCTCCCACCGCGTCCGGCGGGCCCGCAGGAGCGCTCGGGTGCTCCCCTACGGACCCAGACAGGGAGAGGTGTCGTGACCGCGCGGATCTCCGTCGTCGTCTGTGTGTACACCGAGGACCGCTGGGCGGACATCCGCGCCGCCGTCGCCTCGGTGCGCGCCCAGTCGCTCACGGCCCTGGAGACCCTTCTCGTGGTGGACCACAACGCCGCGCTCCAGGACCGGCTGACCCGGGAGTACCGGGAGACCGAGGGGGTGCGGGTGCTCGCCAACGCGGGCCCCCGCGGCCTCTCGGCCGGCCGCAACACCGGGATCGCCGCCTGTCGCGGTGAGTTCGTCGCCTTCCTCGACGACGACGCCGTCGCCGAGCGGGACTGGCTGCGGCACCTCGCCGAGGGGTTCGAGGATCCGCGGGTCCTCGCCGTGGGCGGCCGCACGCTGCCGGCCTGGGACTGCGGGCGGCGGCCCGGCTGGTTCCCCGAGGAGTTCGACTGGGTCGTCGGCTGCACCTACCGCGGGCTGCCGCCGGGGCGGGTGCGGGTGCGCAACGTCCTCGGCGGCAACGCCGCGTTCCGGCGCACCGCCTTCGACGCGGCGGGCGGCTTCGCCACGGGCATCGGACGGGACGGCGGCCGACGGCCGCTGGGCTGCGAGGAGACGGAGTTCTGCATCCGCCTCACCCGCGCGAGACCCGACGCCGTCCTGCTCATCGACGACCGCGCGGTGATCCACCACCGGGTGCCGGCCGCACGGCAGCGGTTCCGTTACTTCCGCACCAGGACCTACGCGGAAGGACTCTCCAAGGCACTGGTGGCCCGCAGCGTCGGCGCCGCCCGGGGCCTCGCGTCGGAGCGGCGCTACACCACCCGAGTGCTGCCCGCCGGGGTCGCCCGTGGCCTGCGCGACGCGGTCCTCGGCAGACCCGGCGGCGCGGGCCGCGCCGGGGCCATCGTGGCGGGGGTGCTCAGCGCGGCCGGCGGGTACGCGCTCGGCAGCCTCCGTGCGCGCAAGAGCGGCGCCGGGTTCTCCGTCGTGGAGATCTCGGACATCCGGGAGACCGGGGAGGGCGCGGGCGGCGCGGGAGCCGCGGCATGAGCACGGAAGCGGTGCCGATACTGATGTATCACTCCGTGGCCCCCGCGCCGAACGTGGCGACGCACGACCTGTCCGTCACGCCGGACGCCTTCACGCGCCAGATGGAGGTGCTCGGCGAGCGCGGGTTCACACCGCTCACCACCGCCCAACTGGCCGCCGTCTGGCGCACGTCCGGCGGCCGCCTCCCGGAAAGGCCGGTCCTGATCACCTTCGACGACGGCTACGAAGGCGTGCACCGGTACGCGCTTCCCGTCCTGGCCCGGCTCGGTTTCGCGTCCACCGTGTTCGTCTCCACCGGCTGGCTGCGCGGCGAGCACGACACCGGGGGCGGCCCGGACCGCATGCTCGACTGGGACCAGGTGCGCGAACTCGCCGCCGCGGGCGCGGAGATCGGGGGGCACAGCCACACCCACCCCGAGCTCGACCAACTGGACGACGACGCGCTCGGGTTCGAGCTGCGGGCCTGCCGCGACATCGTCACCGACCAGGTCGGCACCCGGCCGGTGTCGTTCGCGTACCCGTACGGCTACTCCAGCCGCCGGGTGCGCACGCGCGTGCGCGAGACGGGCTTCGACCAGGCGCTCGCCGTCGGCAACGACCTGGCACGGCGCGCCCAGGGCCCGTACGCGCTCCGGCGCGTGACCGTGCGCCGCTCCACCGGGCCCGAGGAGTTCGAGCGGCTCGTCACGGGCCGGTCGATCGTCCGCACCTTCGCCGGGGACCGCGCCCTGACCAAGGGGTACGCCGTGGTCCGCAGAGCACGACAGGTCCGTCGGAAGGCCATCCCCTCACGTGTCTGACACGACCACGGCCCAGGCCGACGTCACCGGGCCCGGTACACCGCCGCCCGGCCGGGGCGGCGGCCCGAGCCCGCTGTTCCGCAACGCCTACGCGCTCATGCTCAACACCGGCATCTCCGGTGTCCTCGGCGTGGGTTACTGGCTGGCCGCGGCCCGGTACTACTCGGAGCCGGCCGTCGGCCAGGGGTCCGCGGCGATCGCCGCCATGAAGCTCCTCGCCGGGCTCACCGCGCTGACGCTGACCGGCGCGCTCGCCCGGTTCATCCCCGTCGCGGGGCGCGCCGCGGGGCGGCTCATCTTCCGTACGTACGCGCTCAGTTCGGCGGCGGTGGCGCTCGCCGCCTGCGCCTTCCTGCTCACGCTCGGCTTCTGGGGACCCTCGTACCGCTTCCTGCACGGACCGGCGCACGGCGCCGGGTTCGTCCTCGCCGTCGTCGCCTGGTCGGTACTGACCCTCCAGGACGGAGTGCTGACGGGGCTGCGCAACGCGCTCTGGGTGCCCGTCGGCAACACCGTCTTCTCGGTCGTCAAGCTCGGGCTGCTCGTCGCGATGGCCGCCGCGGTCCCCACCGCCGGCGTCTTCGTCTCCTGGGTCGCCGCCATCCTCGTGTCGGTGGTCCCGCTCGGCTGGCTGGTCTTCCGGCGTCTGGTGCCCCGGCACGTGCGGGCCACCGGCGGCACGGCGCGGCCGCCGACGGCGCGCGAGGTCAGCCGTTTCCTGGCCGGCGACTACACCGGCTCGCTGTTCTCGCTCGCCGTGGTCTATCTGGTCCCGGTGCTCGTCGCCTCCCAGGTCGGCTCGGTCGACAACGCGTACTTCTACATCGCCGCCACCATCGGCGGCACCGTCAATCTGCTCGCCATCAACATGGGCGCGTCGCTGACCGTCGAGGGTGCGCACGACCCGGCGCTGCTCGCCGCCAACACCCGCTCGGCGCTGCGCCGGATGGCGCTGCTCATGCTGCCGGTGTGCGGGGTGCTCTTCCTCGCGGCGCCGCTGATCCTGCGCCTGTTCGGCCGGGGGTACGCGGACGCGGCCACGCCGTTGCTGCGCTGGTTCGCGGTGGGGGCGCTGCTGCGGGTCGTCATGGAGACGTACTTCGCGGTGCGGCGCGCGCAGAACAGGACGTCCGGGATCGCCTGGCTGCAGGGCCTGTTGTGCGTCCTGGTGCTCGGCCTGACGCTGCTCCTGCTGCCGCGGATGGGGCTGGCCGGGGCGGGCGTCGCGGAGGTCTGCAGCCTCGCGGTGATCGTGGCCGTCGCGGCGCCGAAGCTGTACGGGGTGGTGCGGGGGGCTCCCGCGCAGCCGGCGGCGGGCGTGGCTCCGGACGGGGACCTGGCGGACCTGTGCGTGCCGTCGGGCGGGGGCCTGGCCGGCCTGAGCGTGCCGTCGGGTGGCGAGTCGTCGAGCGAGAAGCCCGGCGCGCCCCCGCCTGCCCGCCGCCGCCACGTCCTGGTCATGGCACTGCTCTTGGCCACCGCCCTCGCCCTGTACTGGCTGCCCGTCCTCGGTCTCGGCGAGCGGGACCTCGACGCCATGGGCGGGCTCGGTCTGGTCTCCGTCGTGCCGCTGCCCACGCTGCTCGGCGCGGCCCTCCTGGTCGTCGTGTTCGCGGCGCTGCTCGGGATGGACCGGCCGGTCCGGGGCCTCCTGCTCCTGACGCTGCTGGCCACCGTGGTCTCGCTGCACGCCCTGCCCGCGGTGGTCGAGACCGAGCCGCGGTTCGCGACGGCCTGGCAGCACCTGGGTTTCATGGAGTACATCGACCGGACGGGCTCCGCGGTGCCCGATCTGGACGCGCGCTGGAGCTGGCCGGGGTTCTTCGCCGTGGCCGGCTTCGTGGCGCGGGCGTGCGGCGCATCGGACCTGACCGAGGTGATCCGCTGGTGGCCGACGGTCGTCCAACTCCTCTACCTGGCGCCGATGTTGCTGCTCGTGCGCTCGCTGAGGGCGTCCTGGCGGGCCAAGTGGGCGGGGCTCTGGGTCTTCGTCCTGAGCGGCTGGGTCGGCCAGGACTACTTCTCCCCGCAGGGCTTCACGTATCTGCTCCACCTCGCCTTCGTCGCGATCCTGCTGGTGTGGTTCCGGGCCCCGCGCGTGCTGTGGGCCGGGCGGCGCCCCGGCGAGGCGGAGGTCGAACCGGCGGGCCGGCGGGAGCGCGTGGTGCTCCTCCTCGTCCTCGCCGGGCTCTTCGCGGCGACCGTTCCCGCGCACCAGCTGACGCCGTTCATGATGCTCGGCGTCCTCACGGTCCTGGTCATGGTCGGCCGGTGCGAGCTGCGCGGCCTGCCGCTCCTGTGCGGCCTGCTGGTCGTCGGGTGGCTGGGCTTCCTCGCCGAGCCGTACTGGTCGGGCCATTTCGACGACCTGTTCGGCGGGGTCGGCGGCGTGGGCGGCAATGTGTCGTCGTCGGTCACCGGCCGTATGGCGGGCGGGAGTTCGGCCCACCGGCTCGTGCTGTACGCGCGCGTGACGATGGCCGGCACCGTCATGGCGCTGGCCTGCTGGGGCTGGTGGCGCCGACGCCGCAACGGATACGGCGAACGCTCGCTGCTCGTCCTGACCTTCGTGCCGTTCCTCGGCTTCGGCATGCAGTCGTACGGCGGCGAGATGGCGTTGCGCGTCTTCATGTTCGCGCTGCCGGGCGCGGCGCTGCTCGCGGGCCTCGCGCTGTTCCCGCGCGCGGGCCACGCGCCGCGGGAGCGCGGCCGGGGCCGCGCGGGGCTCGCGCCGTGGGCCGTGCTGCTCGCCGGGCTCGTCCTGATGGGCGGTTTCCTGGTGGCCCGTTGGGGCAACGAGTCCTTCGAGCGGGTCCGTCCCGGCGAGGTCGCGGCCATGGAGTACGTGTACGCGCACGACGATCCGACGGTGCGGCTGCTCTGGCTGACCGCCGACCCGGTCGACGACGTGACGCCCGCGATGCCGTGGGGCGCCCGCGACATGGAGAAGGTGGAGTACGTCCCCACGCTCGCGCCGACCGACCCCGTCCTGGTGTCCGGCCTGGTGAAGGCGCTCAAGGACGCGGGCCCCCGCTCGTATCTGATGGTCAACCGGGGCCAGACGACCTATCTGCGGCTGGACGCGGGCTACCCGCCGGGGTGGGAGTCGCAGCTCCTCGGCCGTCTCGACGAGCGCCGGGGGCTGACGAAGGTGCTCGGCAACGACGACGCGGCGCTCTACACGCTGCGTGAGCGACCGGACGGCCCCGTCGCCGAGGCCGACCCGGGGCCCGTCGGGCCGCGGGTGACCTGGACGCCCTGGTCGGTGGCGGGCGGACTCGCCGCCGTCCTGCTCATCCTCATCCTCGGGGCGCGCGAGGTGGTACGGGTCGGCGCGGCGCCGAGCGTGCGGCAACAGCGGTGGCTCCAGGGCAGTTTCTGGTTCGCGCTGCCGCTGCTGGCGGTGTTCCTCGCCGCGCTGGTCCAGCGGTTCGTGACGATGGCGTGAGGGGGCGGCGGGTGACGGCGGGCGGCCGGCTCAGCGCTCCAGCCACTGCACGCCGTACCCCGGCAGGCCGACCCGGTGTCCGTCGACCTTCGCGTCGACGTGCCGGTCGCGGGTGTTGACCACGAGGACCGCGTCGTCGTCGGCGAGCACCCGGACGTCGTCCCGGGCGCCGGCGTCCACCGGCACCGTCTCGTACCGCGTGCCGGGCCCGAACTCCTTGCCGAAGCGTTCGACGAGCCGCAGCATCGGCAGCGCGGCGCCGCCGTCGGGGCGCCGCGTGGACGTCCACAGGCAGCCCGCGCACGCGTCGCCGTCCTTCTTCTGCGGGTTCCAGTAGAAGCCGCTGGTGGCGCCGCCCTCGGCCATCGCGATCAGTCCGGCGGCGTGCACGGCCACGCGGTGCGGCTCGGTCCAGCCGTCGCGGTCGTCCTCACTGTCACCCGGTTCCACGTAGTACTCGGCCCACCACAGCGGCAGGTCGCCGGTCCGCTCGCGCAGCCACCGGCCGACGGCCGTGAACTTGTCCGTGGCCCGGAACTCGTCGGGGAGCATCTCGTCGTCATCGGTGTAGCTGGCACCGTCGACGACGACGAAGTCGGCGCCCGCCTTGTGCCGGTTCCAGTACGCGAAGGCGTCGAGGACGCGCTGGTCCAGGCTGCCCCACGGCCCCGTCAGCTCCTTCGACGAGCCGCCGGTCCTGCGCGGGTCCAGGCTGCTCATCGGCAGGTAGGGGCCACCGACCATGATGTCAGCGTCGACCTTCTTGAGCTCCTTGTAGACGAGGTTGTACAGCTCCGTGTAGCCCTCGTAGTCCCAGCGGGCCTCCGCGTCGTTCCAGAAGCCCTTGAACTCGTTCCAGACGAGGAAGTGCCGTACGTCGGGATAGCGCTTGGCGACCGTCGCGGCGAGCCTCGCGAAGTCCGCGTAATGCGCGCGCTCCGGGGCCTTCTCCAGGGCGGCCTGGCTCCAGTCGGTGTTGTCCGCGCCCGGCCGGCCGCCCTTCATCCAGTCGGGGGCGCAGCACAGGGTGACGACGGGGGTGCCCTTGCTCGCCCGGACGAAGTCGATCCGGTCGTCCATCGCGGCGAAGGCGTAACGGCCCTTGACCGGTTCCGGATTGCCCGCGCCCCAGCCCATGAGGTGCTGGATCTGCGGGACGGGCCTGCCCTGGCCGGCGAGTTCGGCGCGGACGCGTTCGACGGCCGCGTCCTCGCCGTCGTCGGCGCTGTACTGGGTGTGGGTGAAGCCCCAGCCGACCCGGGGGGCGGGGGCGCCGGGCGGGACGACGGGGTCGCCGTGCACCTTGTCGCCGTCGGGGCTGGTGCCGGCGATGCCGTTCTTACCCCCGCCCCCGGGGCCGTCCCCGGGCCCCGTGTCGACGAGGGTGAGCACCAGGGCCAGCAGGACCAGGCCGACGCCGAGCAGGGCGGCGAGACGCCACCCCCGTACGTTCGCATTCCACCCATGACGTGCCATCAGGGACAAGCGTATCGGCGCCCGTCGGGGGCGGGACAGGTGCGGCGGGTGTGGGACGGGTGTGCGGCAGGCGTGGGGCAGGTTCTGGGGGCGCACTGGGGAAACCTGGTGCACGACGGCGTGCGCGTGCCGGATCATGTCGGCATGTCTGCGAACCCACAGGACGCCCTGCCGATCCGGCTCAACGTCGACGACAGCGACTCCCCGGCGGATGTCGTGGACGCGCTCTTCCTCGGCCGCTTCGCCACCGGCGAGCAGCCGTTCTCGCACAGCGCGAACATCGACCGCGTGAAGTCGGGCTGCACGCTGCTGCCCGCTGGGGCGAAGGTGCTGCGCGCGGCCCGCGACGACGACCGCAGCGCGACGCTCGCCGAGGGCGAGGGGTGGACGCTGCTGGTCTCCCGCTGGAACCACGGCGCGGACGTCACGGTGACGGCGACCACCGCGGAGCTCGCCGAGAAGGTCCTCGACCAGGCCACGGACGGCGCGCAGGACGAGCCCGAACCCGTCCCGGAGAACGTGACCATGGGCTTCTGGTACGTCTCCCCGCGGCGCGGCCCGCACCGCACCACCCGGCAGATCTCGGCCGGTACGTGGGACGAGGTGCGGTCCAACTACACGGCGCCGGTCGCCGACGCCATGGACTCCCTGATGAAGACCACGCCCGAGGACATCGCGGGCCGGCTGCTCCTGCTCCACGGCCCGCCGGGCACGGGCAAGACGTCGGCGCTGCGGACGCTGGCGCGCTCGTGGCGGGACTGGTGCCAGGTGGACTGCGTCCTCGATCCGGAGCGGCTGTTCAGTGACGTCGGCTATCTGATGGACATCGCGATCGGCGAGGACGACGGGACGGCGAAGGGGCGGTGGCGGCTGCTGCTCCTCGAGGACTGCGACGAGCTGATCCGCGGCGAGGCGAAGCACACGGCGGGTCAGGCGCTCTCGCGCCTGCTCAATCTCACGGACGGCCTGCTCGGCCAGGGGCGGAACGTGCTGGTGGGCGTCACCACCAACGAGGACCTGGAGCGCCTGCACCCGGCGGTGGTCCGCCCCGGCCGCTGCCTGGCCCGCATCGAGGTCGGCCCGCTGACCCGCACCGAGTCGGTGGAGTGGCTGGGCACGGAAGAGGGCGTGGGCCGCGAGGGCGCGACCCTCGCGGAACTCTTCGCCCTACGCCGCGGAACGACACCGACATCGGTGCCGGACCAGCGGGAGGGGTCGGATGCGGGTTTGTACCTGTAGGACACAGGAGGCCGCGGACCACGCCCGGCGGCAAACCCGCGCCCCGTACACCGCGCGCACGGCGGCCAACACATCCGCATGCGCAACCGCAGCCCCACCGGGCCGCACCCGCGTACGAGACGGGAGGGGACGTGGGGGTATGTGCGCACGGAGCACCGAGCGCAATGTAGCCCCGCCGTTCACGAGGCGTGGCGAACAGTGGATGGCGAGTACGCACATACCCCCGCGGCCCCGCACCCACAAACGAACCCAAGGCGCAGACGCAAGCCCCCACGCACCCGCAGACGCCTTCGGACAGCGCCAACCGCCGGACCCGCCCAGCGAAGACCGCCGGTGAACGCGGCCCGAGGCCTACCCCGCGTCCCCGTACACCGCCCGCACCGCATCCCGCACCGCACCCAACGCATCCGCCTCGGACAACCCCAACCGCCGCGCCCGCTCGGCAAAGGCCCGCGCCTCCGTCGCAGCGGCCCGCGCCGCCGCGTCCCCCGCCGCCGCGACGAACGTCCCGTTCCGCCCCCGCGTCTCGATGACCCCGTCCGCCTCCAGCGCCCGGTAGGCCTTGGCGACCGTGTTGGCCGCGAGGCCGAGCGACTCGGCGAGCCCGCGCACCGTGGGCAGTTTGTAGCCGACCGGCAGCCCGCCCGACCTCGCCTGCTCGGCGATCCTGGCCCGCACCTGCTCGTACGGCGCGTCGCCCGCGCCCTCATCGATGTCGATCTTCAACGTCACGGAGCGATTGTCCCGCACACTCGGGCCGGAAGCGGACCGCCCGCGCCCGGGGAAAAAGGGGAGGCACTCCGGGCGGGCCCGCGCGTACCGTGCGGCTCCATGACTGTGATCGTCCGAGCCCTCGGCGCCGACGCCCCGGCCACCACCCCAGCCACCGCCACCGCCGCCCCCGCCGCCCCCGCGGCCACCGCGGCCACCGCGGCCGACGCCGGTTTCGCCGCCGTGCGCCGCGCCTGCGTACCGTCCATGCTCACCTCGCCCGCCGCAGTCGCCTTCGACCGGGCGCACGCCCATCCGGACGCCGCCTACCGGCAGTTGATCGCCGAGGCGGACGGGGAGGTCATCGGGACGGCACAGGTGGGCGTCGCCCACGACAGCCCCGAGCCGGGGCAGGGCTACGCCAACATCTACGTCGACCCGGAGCGGCTCGGCCGGGGCGCCGGAACGCTCCTCCTGCGCACCGCCGAGGAGCACCTGGCGAACGCGGGCGCACGGTTCGTCTACGCGTGGGTGCTCGACGAGCCCGCGAACCTCGCCTTCGCCGCCCGCCACGGCTATGCCGCCCGGCGCACGGCGCACTTCCTCCGCCTGGACCTGGCGCACGGCACGCTGCCGCCCCGCCAGGAGCCGCCGGTCGGCGTGGAGCTGGTCAGCGGATCGCTGTACGCGCAGGACGCGCGGCCCCTGTTCGCGCTGGACGCGGAGACCGTGGCCGACGAACCGGGCGACGTGGCGGCCGAGTTCACGGACTACGAGCACTGGCGCGCCGAGACCTGGGACCACCCGCTGACCAGCAGGGAACTCACCACGGTGGTGCTGGTGGACGGGCGCCCGGCGGCGTTCAGCCTGGCCCTCACGGACGGGGCGGGGCGTTACTCCTCCGGCATGACGGGCACGGCGCGCGGCCACCGCGGCCGCGGCCTGGCCAAGCTCGCGAAGAACGACTCCCTGCACCGCGCCCGCGCGGCCGGCTGCACCGAGGCGTTCACCGGCAACGACGCCGGGAACGAGCCGATGCTGGCGATCAACGCATGGTTCGGTTACGAAATCTGCGGAACGGAGGTCCGTCATGTCCGCACACTCGGCTGACGCGACGGAGGACACGACGGAAGGCGTCACGGAGGGCGGGACCACACTGGACATCGTCCTCACGAAGGCGGGCCGCACCAAGATCCGCTACCCCGCACAGCTCCTCTCCGACGACGGCACCCACGTGACCGTCCGCGCCCCGTGGGCGGCGCCCGGCGTCCGCGACTTCGGCTTCGTCCGCTTCGAGCCGGGCGACGTCTTCATCGAGCACTACTGGCGTGACCTCCCCCATAGCCTGAAGGGCATGGGAGGTGCCCCCAGTACGCCATCAAGGAGGTGTACGGGCCGGACGGCACGCTCAAGGGCTGGTACTGCGACGTGACCCGCCCCGCGGTACGCGACGACACGGTTCTCACGGTGGAGGACCTGGACCTGGACCTGTGGTGCTCGGCGGACGGCGCCACGGTAGTGCGCCTGGACGAGGACGAGTTCGAGGCAAGCGCCCTCCAGACGACGGACCCCGAGGCGGCCAGATCAGCGAGAGAGTCCCTGAACACCCTGGAATCCCAAACCCGAACCAACGGCCACCCTCTCCCCTGACCCCACGGCAACCGCACCACACCTCGGCCCCAGCGGCTCCGCCCCCGTCCCCCCGTCGTCGTACGCGACCCCCTCCTCGTCCGACTGCCAGTGGAGTGCGAAGTGTTCGCCCGAGTGGTACGCCGTCAGGGCCGCGTGGCAGTACGCCACCATGTCGTGGGGCAGTGCGGACAACGGGTGCCAGGACAGTTCCGCGCACTTGTCCGGCTCGGTGTTGCGCGGGGTGCCGCCCGCCCCGTACCGCGCGGAGAAGAACCAGCCCGTGCGTGGCGTCTCGCCGGGGCCCCGGTGTTGGAGGACGAGTTCCGCGCGCAGGTCCGCGGGGGTGAGGTCGATGCCCAGTTCCTCGTGGGCCTCGCGGATCATCGCCGTCCGGACGTCCTCGCCGGGCTCCACGTGGCCCGAGGGCAGGTGCAGCAGGCCGTCGGCGTAGCCCGTGCCGGTGCGGCGGGACAGGAGTACGGCGTCGCCGTGGCGCAGCATCAGGTGGACGTCGACGATCTCGGCGTGCCGCGCCGGTGTCCGGGGCAGCGTGCCCACCACCGCGTACCGCTCGTCCTCGACCCGTCTGCCCCACAACTCCGCGTCGCCCGAAAGGCGTTCGGTGTGGATGTGGAAGGCGAGGGGCGTCAGGGCCGCCACCAGACGGGACATCGGGAGGCCCGCCGGGGACTCCGTGCCCCACACCCCTTCGATCAGGATCAGTCGCCCGCCGGGGCGCAGCAAGGCGCACCAGTCCCGCAGCGTCGCCTCCGGGTCCGGCATCATCCACAGGACGTGGCGTGCCAGGACCACGTCGAACTTCCGGCCGCCGACCGGGGGTTCGCGGACGTCGCCCACCAGGAACTCCGCGTCGTAGGAGGCCAGTTTCGCGCGGGCCCGCTCCAGCATGTTCGGGGACAGGTCGACCCCCGTGACCCGGTGGCCGCGCCCCGCGGCGAGCAGGGCGAGGCTTCCCGTGCCGCAGCCGAGGTCGAGGACGTCGCCAGAGGCCTCCGGCAGCCAGTCCCGCAGCCGGTCCGCCCAGGCGCGCCGCACCGCCTCGTCCCGCAGGCCGTGGTCCGGCTCCTCGTCGAAGGTGGCCGCCATGGCGTCCCAGTCGACCGGATCGGCCGGCCCGGCCCGCCCGACCGGCTCTCCGTCGACCCTGTCCGTCGTCTCCGTCGCCCTGTTCCGCGTCATGTTCCGATCGTCGCAGCCGTCACTGACAATCCGCCCTCGATCAGAAAGCGGGCCGCAACAGGTCTACCGAGTGCCTGGAATGGACATCGGTAAGGCAGGGAGTCGGGAAGCCGGGAGGCCGCCATGCGTCGAGTGACCACGCACAAGCCCGTGGGCAAGTCCGTCAGCCGCCGGGTGCGGGAGCGTCAGGAGGCGGAGGTCCGGCCGCGCGAGAGGCCCGAGGTCCGCAAGGACATCCAGCGGACGTGGTGGCCGGACGGCTGAGCCGGGGGTGATGCCCCGTCAGCTCGACGCGAGCCGCTTGCGGTAGTGGACGCGGCCGTAGGGGCCGTCCATGCGCCGCTCGACGACCTCGTACCCGTACCGGGGGTAGATCTTCTGGTTCTCCCACATCAGCGCGTTGGTGTAGAGGCGGATCTCGACGAACCCCAGCGCCCGCGCGTGTGCCTCCACGAAGGCGAGCAGCCGCCGGCCCACCCCCTGCCCCGCGGCGTCGGGGTGGACGGCGATCGACTCCAGCAGGAGCCGCCCCTCGTACGGCCGCGGGACGAGGACGAGGAGACCCACCACGGGGTCCCCGGTGACGTACACGAACCCCGCCGCCACATCGGCCGCGTGGTCGGCCTCCATCGGGACGGGGACCTGCCCGATGCGTTCGATGTAGCGGTGGTACGCCGCGTCCGTGACCGCCCGCACGGCGGGCACGTCGGCGGCGGTGGCAAGGCGGATGTCCGCGAAGGCGTCGGGCGTGGTCATGCCTCTACGTCTACGCCACGTCGCCGCGCCCGCACCACCGCCTTGCGCAACAACGGCCACACCACGATCAGGACGATGAGGCCATAGACCGTCTTGGAGAACGGCGTGTCGACGAGGCCGGCGGCGCTGCCGTCGCTGATCTGCAGGGCGCGGCGCAGCTGCTGCTCGGCGTTGGGGCCGAGGATGACGCCGATGACGGCGGGCAGGATCGGCAGCCCGTACCGCCGCATCCCGAAGCCCAGCAGGCCGATGACGAGCAGGATGACGAGGTCGAGCGACTCTCCGCCGACCGCGTAGGCGCCGACGGCCGCGAAGAAGAGGATGCCCGCGTAGAGGTAGGGCCGCGGGATGCGCAGGAGCTTCGCCCAGACCGGCGCGAGGGGCAGGTTGAGGGCGAGCAGGAGCACCATGCCGACGAACAGCGAGGCGATCAGGCCCCAGACCAGGTCCGCCTCGCGTTCGAAGAGGAGCGGTCCCGGCTGGATGCCGTACTGCTGGAAGGCGGCGAGCATCACGGCGGCCACGGCGGTCGTGGGCAGGCCGAGCGTCAGCATGGAGACGAGGGTTCCGGCGGCCGACGCGGACGAGGCCGACTCGGGGCCCGCGACACCCTCGATGGCGCCCTTGCCCCACTCGTCCTTGTGCTTGGACAGGCGCTTCTCGGTGACGTAGGAGAGGAAGGTGGGGATCTCGGCGCCGCCGGCGGGGATCGCGCCGAAGGGGAAGCCGATGAGCGGGCCGCGCAGCCAGGACTTCCAGGTGCGCTTGACGTCCTCCTTGCCCAGCCAGGGGCGGCCGACGGGGATCGCCCGGCCGCTGGTGCGGCGCAGGTGGGCGGCGACCCAGAGGGCCTCGCCGATGGCGAAGAGGCCCACCGCGACGATCACCACGTCGATGCCGTCGGCGAGTTGCAGCGAGCCGAAGGTGAGCCGCTGCTGGCCGGTCATCTGGTCCAGGCCCACGAGGCCGATGGTGAGGCCGATGAGGAGCGAGGCGAGGCCGCGGACGCGGGACGCGCCGAGCACGGAGGTCACCGCGATGAACGCGAGCACCATGATGGCGAAGTAGTCGGGCGCGCCGATGTCGACGGCCAGGTCGGCGACCGTCGGCGCGAGGACCACCAGGAGCGTCGTGCCGATCATGCCGCCCGCGAAGTGGCCGACGGCGGCGGCCGCGAGGGCCTGTGCCCCGCGCCCTGACCTGGCCATCGGATGGCCTTCCATGGCGGCGACGACGGCCGCGCTCTCGCCCGGCGTGTTGAGCAGGATCGAGGTGGTCGAGCCGCCGAACATCGCGCCGTAGTAGATGCCGGCGAACATGATGAAGGCGCCGGTCGGTTCGAGCCCGTACGTCACCGGGAGCAGCAGGGCCACCGCCATCGCGGGGCCGATGCCGGGCAGTACGCCGATGGCGGTGCCGAGGAGGACGCCGACGGCGGCCCAGAGGAGGTTGATGGGGGTGAGGGCCGTACCGAAGCCGTCCATCAGGGAGTTGAAGGCGTTCATGTCACAGCACTCCCATCAGGGGGCCGCCCGGCAGGGGCACGCCGAGCAGGTTGTCGAAGACCTCGTAGGTGACGACGGAGAGCCCGGCGGCGATCAGCGGGTCGCGCTCGAAGTGGCGGCTGCCGAGCGCGTAGGCGGCGCCCCAGAAGAGCAGCGCCCCGGCGACCGGGAAGCCGGCGGGTTCGATGAGGACGGCGGTCATGAGGAAGACGCCGGCCAGGAGCAGCACGGTGCGCCAGTCGGCGGGTTCGGAGAGGTCGACGTCCTCGCCGCCCTCGGCCTCGCCGCGGCCGCCGCGCAGCACGTCGACGGCGAGCAGGACGGCGACGACGAGCAGCCCGGAGCCGACCGCGATCGGCACGGTCTTCGGGCCGATGGGGCCGCGCTGGGTGAGGTCGACGTCCATGGTGAGCGCGTCGGTGAGGACGAGGGCGCCGAGGGCGAGCAGCAGGACGCAGACGCCGAGTTCGGAGTGTTCGCGCAGCCAGGAGCGGCGGTCCCGCGCCTCGCCCCCGGTCGGTTCGGTGGTGGTGGTCACAGTCCCAGCTCCTTCAGTACGGAGACGACGCGCCGGTCCTGGGCGGCCAGGAAGTCGCCGAAGTCGTCGCCGGTGAGGAAGGCGTCGTCCCAGCCGTTGGTCTTGAGGGACTTCCGCCACTCGGGCGAGGCGTGCAGCTTCCTGACGAGTCCGGTGAGCTTCTTGCGTTCGGCGTCGCTGAGTCCGGGCGGGGCGACGATGCCGCGCCAGTTGGTGAAGTCCACGTCGTAGCCGGACTCCTTGAGGGTGGGCCCGTCCAGGCCCTTGACCCGCTCGGGTCCGGTGACGGCGAGCAGCCGCAGTTCGCCCGACTTGATCTGGTCGAGGTACTCGCCGACGCCGGAGACCCCGAAGGCGACCTTGGAGCCGAGGATCGAGGCGAGCAGTTCACCGCCGCCGTCGAAGGGCACGTAGTTGACCTTCTTCGGCTCGATGCCCGCGGCGCGCGCCATCAGCATCGGGGCGAGGTGGTCGGGCCCGCCGGGTGACGACCCGCCGCCGACGGTGACCTTGCCCGGGTTCTTCTTCCAGGCGCCGACGAGCTGGCCGATGGTCTTGTACGGGGAGTTCTTGGCGACCACGACGACGTCCTGCTCCTCGGTGAGCCGGGCGATGGGGGTGGTGTCGCCGAGGGTCTTCGGGGAGTGGTTGGAGCGGGCGGCGCCCACGACGCCGAGGCCCATGGACATGGCGAGCTTGCCGTTGCCGTGCTCGCCGACGAGCCGGGACAGGCCGACGGTGCCGCCTGCGCCGGGCAGGTTGAACACCTCGATGTTGTGGGTGAGTCCGGCGTCCTCGGCGTTCTTCGCCGCGGTGCGCGCGGTGATGTCGTAGCCGCCGCCGGGGGTGTTGGGGACCATGAGGCGCAGCCCGGGGATCTTGGTGCCGGTGTCGTCGCCGCCGCCCGTGGTGAGCAGCGGCGGCGCCACGAGCACGAGGAGGGCGGCCCCGCACAGGGCGAGGGGTGTGCGCAGGCGCACGTGTGCCACCACCTGTCGGTACGTAGTCGGGTGTGAGGTGGCCCACATGTTGCCCGCGCGTTAACAACCTGTCTCTCTTCCGGAATCAACGGACGTTGTGGTCGTTGTGGTCGCGCCCATAGCCTGCGGCGATGACAAGGGTGCTGGTCGTGGACGACGACTTCATGGTCGCCAAGCTGCACAGTCGCTACGTCGCGGCGGTGGAGGGGTTCACCGTGGTCGGGGCCGCGCACAGCGGGGCCGACGCGGTCGACGCGGTACGGCGGCTGCGTCCCGATCTCGTCCTGCTCGACGTGTACCTGCCCGACATGGACGGCATCGCCGTGCTGCGCGAGCTGCGGGCGGCCGAGGAGCGCGAGCCGGGGCGCCGGCCGGTCGACGCCCTGTTCATCACGGCGGCACGGGACGCGGAGGTCGTCCGGGCCGCGCTGCGGGCGGGCGCCCTGCACTATCTGATCAAACCGTTCAACCAGGCGGCGCTGCACGAGCAGTTGAGGCATGTGGCGGCGTTGCGGGCCCGCCTCGACGGCCTGCGGGAGGCCCGCCAGGAGGACGTCGACCAGCTCTTCGGCACACGGCCCCCCGGCTCCCGGGAGCTACCGAAGGGCCTGGCCGCGCACACGGCGGAGCTGGTGGAACAGACCCTGCGCGGCCACCCGGACGGCCTCTCGGCGACGGAGTGCGCGCAGGCGGGCACCCTGTCCCGGGTGAGCGCACGCCGCTACCTGGAGTTCTTCGCGGACACCGGACGCGCGGAGGTGACGCTCCGGTACGGCGGGACGGGCCGCCCGGAGCGGCGGTACCGGTGGGTGGGCTGAACGACGACCCTCAGGGACGCGGGCGACCGGTCCGGTAGCCGGGGTCGTGCATCTCGTCCCCCGCCATCCCCTCGGGTCACGGGCCCCTCGTCCGCCTCGTACGGGCCGTTGTCTGAGCTCCTGATTAGCCCTCCCTTAACCGCACCATAAAGATCGCCATCACCGGCGCTCAGCAGGGGATTTCGCGGTTTTCAGGGGCTAGTTTTCTGACTCGCCGGGGCGATGACGAACCGTCGGTGCCGCTGGTGATCGGGGGGCTGTGCCGCCCGTTCGCCGTCGCCCCGTGTCCCCCTGAACCGCCGTTTGAGGAGAACCCGTATGTCCGCTCGTCGCAAGGTCGCCGCGATCGCCGCCGCCGGTGTGGCGCCGCTCGCCCTGACCGCTCTCTCGGTCTCGCCCGCCACCGCGCACGGCTCGATGACGGACCCGGTCAGCCGGGTCTCCGCGTGCTTCCAGGAGGGCCCCGAGTCGCCGAAGTCGGCCGCCTGCAAGGCCGCCGTGCAGGCCAGCGGCGTGCAGGCGTTCTACGACTGGAACGCGGTGAACATCGCCAACGCCGCCGGCAAGTCGAAGGAGATCATCCCCGACGGCAAGCTGTGCAGCGCGGGCAACGACAAGTACAAGGGGCTCGACCTGCCGCGCGCCGACTGGCCGTCCAGCAAGCTGACGGCCGGCAACCACACCTTCCGCTACAAGGGCACCGCCCCGCACAAGGGCTCCTTCGAGCTGTACATCACCAAGGAGTCGTACGACCCCTCGAAGCCGCTGAAGTGGTCGGACCTGGAGGAGAAGCCCTTCGTCGACGTCGCCGACCCGAAGATGGAGAACGGCGACTACGTCTTCGACGGCAAGATCCCCGCCCGCCAGGGCCGCCACCTGATCTACTCGGTCTGGCAGCGCTCGGACTCCCCCGAGGCCTTCTACACCTGCTCCGACGTCGTCTTCGGCAAGGACACCGGCGGCACCGGATCCGCCCCCGCCCCGGCCGCCTCCGCCCCCTCCGAGCAGGAGATCGCGGCCGGCGCCGACAAGTCGACCGTCGAGCACCACGGTCACGGCGACGCCAACGCCCACACCGGCGCGGAGGCCACGGGGGCCGCGCCCGCCGCCGACTCCGCAGACTCCGCCGACGAGCCGGCGGTCGGCGACAACGAGCCGGAGGTGAACGGCGGCGCCGAGAAGCCGGTCACCACGGCCGACGACAACCTCGCCGAGACCGGCGGCGACAGCACCACCCCGTACATCGCGGTCGGCGGCGCCGCCGTTCTCGCCGTCGGCGCCGCGGCGATGTTCGCCACGACCCGCCGCCGCGCGGCGAGCGGGCGCCACGGCCGCTGAGCCGGTCGTGCCTGAGTGAGTGAAGGGCCGTGCTTCCCCGGCCGGGGAGCACGGCCCTTCACACCGTTCGGGGGTCGCGGTTACGACAGGCAGGTGCTCGGCGTCGCGTGCGCCGGATCGAGCGCGTTCGCCACCTCGTGGTGGGCGACGCGGTCCAGGATGCCGATCGCCACGTGCTCCGACGCGTCGACGGGGCACAGGTTCTGCAGCGTCACGTTGTGCACGCCGGGGCCGTCGAGGAACTGGGTGCGGTACGGGGTGACCACCTCGTCGTACTTGGTGGCGATGACGGTGTAGCGCACACCGGGCACCGTGTCGCCGCCCGCGTTGAGCTTGGTCAGGAAGGGCGATCCCGCCACCTGGTCGGCGAGGGCCGGGGTGTTGGTGGTCAGCAGGTCCTCGATGCCCGGGAAGTACGGCAGCAGCTTGGTGAGGCCGAGCAGGGTGGTGCCGTGGTTGTCCGGGGCGAGGCCGATCATGGCGTTCACCTTCTCGGCGCCGCCGAGGAACTTGAGGTAGTAGCGGGGCATCATGCCGCCCTGCGAGTGGCCGACGAGGTCCGCCTTCTTCGCGCCCGTCGAGGCGAGCACCTTGTCGACGAAGACGTCGAGCTGTCCGGCCGACTTGTCGATGGGGCCGAGCCCGTTGAAGAGGGGTACGCCCGGCAACTGGCCGTAGTCCAGGGAGAAGACGCAGTAGCCGCGCTTGACGAGGTAGGGCGCGAGGACGAGCCAGTTGTCGACGGAGTTGCCGAACGTGCCGTGCACGAGGACGACGGGGCGGGGGTGTGCGGCGGACGGCTTGCAGCCGTAGTCGTTCCAGCCGCTGGACGAGGCGGACGTCTCGGGCGAGGCGGCCGCCGTGGCGGCGGGGGCGAGGGTGGCCGCGCCCGTGACGAGCAGGGTGGCGGCGAGGGCGCGCAGCGCGCGTCTCCAGGGCAGCATCGGGTGATCTCCTTGCGGCTCAAGGGAGTTGCGAGGAAGGTGCGATGAGGGGTGCGGGGAGTGCGTGGGGGTGCGGAGATGCCCTGTGACCCGGATCGACAGGATGCCGTGCTCACGTCAAATTACGCGCGAGTAGGTGAAGAGTGAAGCGGCGCGTCGGCAAAAAGTTCCAGTGTTCACTGGCACGGTCGCCACCGCTCGGCCGACGCCGCACGGAGCCGGGCCGAAGCCGAGCCGCGCCTCACGCCACGCCACGCCTCACGCCACACCGCACCTCACGCCACACCGCACCTCACACCGCGCCTCACGCCGCCAAGGTCCCCGGCACGATCGCCCCGGGTCCGAACTTCTTCCGCGCCCGGTCCGCCACCTCCTCGATCCGGCGGGCCTTCTCGTCCGTCGGGTCGAACGTCAGCTGGTGGGTGGCGCGTTCGGCCGGGCCGAGGCCCTCCGCGCGCAGCGACACGGCACGCACCCGGGCCCGTTGCAGGCCGAGCGACTCGTACATGCGGTAGGCGGCCGTGGTGAGCGCGGCGGAGTGGGCGGTCGGCTCGGGCAGGGTACGGGTCCGGGTGATCGTCGCGTACCCGGTGCGGTCGGCGTACCGCACGGTGAGCGCCAGCGAGCGGCACACCTGGTCCTCGCCGCGCATCCTGACGCCCAGCTCCTCGGCGCCGGAGAGCAGCGCGCGGCGGTGCCGGAAGGGGTCCAACTCGTCGCGTGGGAAGGGCCGTTCGACGGCCAGCGAGCGGGCGGCGGCGTTCGGTGTGACCCGGGTGCGGTCGACGCCCCGCGCCTTCTCGCCCAGTTCGCGGCCGGCGCGGGCGCCGAGGAGCCGCTGCAGGGTGGACAGGGGCGCCGCGCCGACCTTCTCCAGGGTGTCGAGGCCGTACTCGCAGAGCGTACGGGCGGTGGCGCGGCCGATGCCGGGCAGCTCGCCGACCGGCCGCCCGGCGAGGAACTCCCGTACCCCGTCAGGACCTTCGGGCACCGCACACGTCACGCCGGGGGCGGCGTCGCGCGCGGCCATCCGCGCCAGCATCGGCCCGGGCCCGGCGCCGACCGCGCACTCCACCCCGTACAGCGCGAGCGCCCGCACCCGGACCAGCGCGGCCAGCTCGACGGCATCCCGCCGAAAGTACCGCCGCGCCCCGCGCACATCCACGAGCGCGGCATCCGGCGGAAGCGCCTCGACCTGCGGGGTGAACTCCCCGAGCAGGGCGATCAGTTGGGGCAACAGGGCTTCGTACATGGACGGCAACAGAAAACGTACGTAGAGGGTGGCACCCCCATCCCCGTCCCCGCCCCCGTCCCCCACAGCGGCCCCGGTCCTGGTCATCCCGTCGTTCATCCCGCGCTCCCCGGACTCTGGTGCCACAGCTTTCTGTTCGGGCCCGCTGATCCCTCGCCCGCCGGGCGCAGGTCCGCCCAGGGGTGCATCTCGTATCCGTTGGCCATGCGGATGCGGCGGCCGCCGGCCCGGTCCCGGGTCTCCTCGGGGGCCGCCTCCGGCTCCGGAGGCGCCAGGCGCGCCGCCACCGCGTCCAGACCGCCTTCCTTGCGCACCTCCACCAGGTCCGCCAGGTTCCACGCCGCCGCGCCCACCACGCTGAGGCTGCGGGGGCCCCGGCGCTGCACCACGCCGCGTACGAGCAGCAGCCAGGAGTGGAAGACGGTGTGCGCGCACCGTTCGTGGGCGTCGTCGAAGAAGGCCAGGTCGACCAGGCCCGTACCGTCGTCCAGGGTGGTGAAGATGACGCGCTTGCCGGAGCGGATCGGCGGGGTCTGGGTGGCCGCCTTGGCGCCCGCGACCAGCACGGTCGCCCCGTGTTCGGCCTCGCGCAGCCGCCGCGCGCTGAAGACGCCGAGCTCCTCGAGGAAGCCCCGGTGATCGCCCATGAGATGGCGCGAGGAGTCCATGCCGAGGACGCCGAGCTCGGCGCTGAGCCGCTCCGCGTCGTCCAGGTCGGGCAGGCCGGCGGGGGCCGTCTTCCGGCCGTCGGCCAGCGGCAGTTGAGCCCCGCCCCCGCCCCGTACGCCTCCTGCTCCCCCTGTACCTCCTGCGCCCCGCGCCCCCCGGCGCAGCTCGGCCAAGTGCAGTTGCAGGTCACGGCGGTTGGCGCCGAACGCGTCGAGCGCGCCGACCTGCGCGAGCCGTTGCGCGACCGGCTTGGAGGGCCGGGCCCGCTCCCAGAAGTCGACGAGCGAGGCGTAGGGCTGCCCGTCGGCGATCCGCGCGGCCTCCGCCTCGCTGATGCCGTGCACGTCACAGAGGGCGAGCCGCAGCCCCCAGACCTCCCGGGATCCCGCTCCCTCGGACACCAGTTCGATACGGTGAGCGACCGCGGACCGGTTCACGTCCAGCGGAAGGATCGGCACCCCCCGCCGCCGCGCGTCCGCGAGCAGCAGCCGCTTCGGGTACATGCCGGGGTCGTGGGTGAGCAACCCCGCGTAGAAGGCGGCGGGGTGATGGGCCTTCAGCCACGCCGACTGGTACGTCGGCACGGCGAAGGCCACCGCGTGCGCCTTGCAGAACCCGTACGACCCGAAGGCCTCGACGATCTCCCAGGTGCGGCCGATCGTCTCCGCGTCGTACCCCTTGGCGGCCGCCTGCTGCGCGAACCAGAAGCGGATCCGGCCCTGCGCCTCGGAGTCGGAGAGCCCGCGCCGCACCCGGTCCGCCTCGTCGCGCCCGCAGCCGGTCATGACGTTCACGATCTCGATGACCTGCTCGTGGAAGACGACGACGCCGTAGGTCTCCTTCAGCGCCCCGGCCAGGTCCGGATGCGGGTAGCGGACGGGCGCCCGGCCGTGCCGGGACTCGATGAAGGGCCGCACCATGTCCGCGGCGACCGGCCCCGGCCGGAACAGTGAGATGTCGACCACCAGGTCGTGGAAGGTCTCGGGCTGCAGCCGGCCGACCAGATCGCGCTGGCCCGGCGACTCGATCTGGAAACAGCCGAGCGTCTCGGTGGACTTGATGAGCCGGTACGTCGCCGGATCGCCCGGCGCGACCCGGCGCGGGTCGTCGAGGTCCACCACGTCGCCGGTGGCCCGCTCGACCTCCGCCACCGCGTGCGCCATCGCCGACTGCATCCGCACGCCGAGCACGTCCAGCTTGAGCAGCCCGAGATCCTCCACGTCCTCCTTGTCGAACTGCGCCATGGGCAGGCCCTCGCCGCTGGTCGGCACGACGGGCGTACGGGCGAGCAGCGAGGCGTCGGAGAGCAGCACCCCGCACGGGTGCATGGCGACGCCGCGCGGCAGTGCGTCGAGGCCCTCGACCAGCTCCCACAGCCGCCGGTCGCCGCCCCACTCCTCGGCCACCTCCCGCAGCTCCGGCAGCTCCTCCAGCGCGGCGCGGGCGTCGCGGGCGCGGATGTGCGGGAAGGCCTTGGCGATCCTGTCGATCTCGGCGGGGTTCATGGACAGGGCGGCGCCCACGTCGCGCACGGCGTGCCGGACGCGGTAGGTCTCGGGCATGGCGACGGTCGCGACCCGCTCGGTGCCGAAGCGGCCGATGATCGCGCGGTAGACCTCCAGGCGGCGGGCCGACTCGACGTCGATGTCGATGTCCGGCAGGACGTGCCGCCGCTTGGACAGGAACCGCTCCATGAGCAGCCCGTGTTCGACGGGGTCGGCGTGCGCGATGCCGATGAGGTGGTTGACCAGGGACCCGGCGCCGGAGCCGCGCGCCGCGACCCGGATGCCCAGGTCCCGTACGTCGTCGACGACTTGGGCCACGGTCAGGAAGTACGAGGCGTAGCCGTGGTGGTCGATGATGTCGAGCTCGTGGTGCATCCGCTCCCAGTACGCGCGCCGCGTGTCGTAGCCGCGCCGGATCATGCCGGCCGCAGCGCGCGAGGCGAGGACCCGCTGCGCGGTGCGGCGCCCGGCGCCGACCAGGCGCGGTTCGGGGAAGTGCACGGAGCCCATGCCGAGGTCGCCCTCGGGGTCGACGAGGCACTCGGCGGCGGTCGCCCGGGTCTGTTCGAGCAGGCGGTGGGCGGTGTCGCGGCGGAAGCCCGCGGCCTCGACGACGCGCTCGGCGACGCCCAGCATGTCGTCCGCGCCCTTGAGCCACCGTTCGCCGCTGTCGAGTCCCTTGGTCGGGTCGACGGGGACGAGGCGGCGCGCGGCGTCGAGGACGTCGGCGACGGGGCCCTGGCCGGGGTCGGCGTAGCGCACGGCGTTGCTCAGGACGGGGCGCACGCCCTGTTCGGCGGCGAAGCCGAGGGTGCGTGCGGCGAGCCGCAGCGAGCCGGGGCCTGTGCCCTCGCGGCCGTGCCAGACGGACTCCAGGCGCAGCGCGTCGCCGTAGCGTTCGCGCCAGGGGGCGAGGAGGCGGGCGGCGCGGTCGGGGCGGCCCGCGGCGAGCGCGCGGCCCACGTCGGACGCCGGGCCGAGCAGCACGGTCAGACCGTCGCCGTGGTTCTCCTGCCAGGGCAGGACGGGCGGCCCTTCGGCGGTGCCCGCGCGGTGCGCGGCGGTGATCAGCCGGCAGAGCGCGGCCCAGCCGGTGGCGCCGTCCCGGGCGAGGTAGGTCACGCGCGGGGTCGACTCGTCGATGAAGGCACCTCCGCGCACGGGGACCCGGTGTCGCTCGCCCGCGGTCGGCGCGGCGGCCTCCCCGACCGCGAGTTCGGCCCCGAAGAGCGGCCGGACACCCGCCTTGGCGCAGGCCTTGGCGAACCGGACGGTGCCCGCGACGGTGTCCCGGTCGGTGAGCGCGAGGGCGTCCATGCCCCGTGCGGCGGCGCGCTCGGCCAGCCGCTCCGGGTGCGAGGCGCCGTACCGCAGGGAGAACCCGGAGACGGTGTGCAGATGCGTGAACCCTGGCACACGCACCTCCTGGAACCCTGAACCGATCCGATCTCACATCCCCCGCTCTCCACCATAGACCAGTTTCGAACTTACGTACGACACATACGTTCGATTAGGGAGCGTGGGCGGCCGCAGCCCCGTCCCCGCCGCCGTTCCCTCGTCCGTTCGGCCCATCCCACCTGCGCGAACGCCCGCGCCCCCCGAGCGTGGACGCATGAGCTTCGCCGACGAATTCAAGAGCGCCGTCACCCCGCGAGCAGCCCTGCTCGTCATCGGCGTCCTCGCCCTGCAGCTGCTGTTCATCGCCTCCTACGTAGGGGCGCTGCACGACCCGAAACCCAAGGACGTCGCCTTCGGGGTCGTCGCTCCGGGGCCCGCGGCCGAACAGACCGCCGACCGTCTGGAGAAGCTCCCCGGCACCCCGCTCGACCCCCGCGTCCTCAAGGACGAGGCCACGGCCCGCCGCCAGCTCATGAACCGCGACATCGACGGCGCCCTGCTCGTCGACCCGCGCGGCACGACCGACACCCTCCTGGTCGCGTCCGGCGGCGGCACCGCGCTCTCCAGGACCCTCACCGACCTCGTCGGCAAGGTCGACGCGGACCAGAAGCGCACGGTCACGACGGACGACGTGGTCCCGGCCTCGGCCCACGACTTCAACGGCCTGTCGTCCTTCTACCTGGTCGTCGGCTGGTGCGTCGGCGGCTATCTGTGCGCGTCGATCCTCGCGATCAGCGCGGGCTCCCGGGCCGCCAACCTCTCGCGCGCGGTGATCAGGCTCGGCACGATGGCGCTCTACTCGATCGTCGGCGGCCTCGGCGGCGCGGTCATCATCGGGCCGATCCTCGGCGCGCTGCCCGGCAGCGTCCTCGGCCTGTGGGGCCTCGGCGCCCTGGTGATCTTCGGGGTCGGCGCGATCACGCTCGCCCTGCAGGCGCTCACCGGCATCGTCGGCATCGGCCTGGCCGTCCTCCTCATCGTCATCGGGGGCAACCCGAGCGCGGGCGGCGCCTTCCCGCTGCCGATGCTGCCGCCCTTCTGGCGGGCGATCGGGCCCTGGCTGCCGCCGGGAGCGGGCACCTGGGTGGCCCGCTCCATCGCCTACTTCGAGGGCAACTCGATCACCCGGGCGCTCCTCGTCCTCTCCGCCTGGGCGGTCCTCGGCGTCGTCGTCACCCTCGCCCTCTCCGCCCGCCGCAGGACGCCGCACAGCAGCTCGATCGACCTCAGCGCCACCCGGTACCGGGGCATCGCGTGAGGCTCGCGTGACGTGAGCGCCTTCGCGTGACGTGAGCGGCGGTGGCCTCGCGGGCGGGCCGCGTTGTCAGACCCCGGTGCGAGGCTGGGACGCATGATCCGCACACTCGCTGTCGAGAACTACCGTTCCCTGCGCAAACTGATCGTCCCGCTGGACCGGTTGAACGTGGTCACGGGCGCGAACGGCACGGGCAAGACCAGCCTCTACCGCGCCCTGCGGCTGCTCGCCGACTCGGCCACCGGCGGCGCGGTCGCGGCCCTGGCCAGGGAGGGCGGCCTGCCCTCCGCGCTCTGGGCGGGCGAGCGCACGGCGGAGCCCGCGGGCCTGAAACTGGGCTTCGCGGGCGACGAGTTCGGGTACGCGGTCGACTTCGGCCTCCCCCAGTCCAGCGGCGCGGGCCCCGGCGGCACCCCCTCCCTGTTCGCCCTCGACCCCGAGATCAAGCGCGAGTCCACCTGGGCCGGGCCCGTCCTGCGCCCCGCCGCGCTGCTCTGCGACCGCGCGGGCCCCGCCGTGCGCACCCGTACGGCCGCCGGCGGCTGGCACCGCTCGCAGGGCATCCGGCCGTACGACAGCATGCTGAGCGAGTTCGCGGACCCGCAGCTGGCGCCCGATCTGCTGCGGCTGCGCGAGCTGATCCGCTCCTGGCGGTTCTACGACCACGTGCGCACCGACGCCGACGCGCCCGCCCGCGCCGCCCGCATCGGCACCCGCACCCCCGTGCTCGCCCACGACGGCGCGGACCTGGCCGCCGCCCTGCAGACCATCCGCGAGATCGGCGACGACCGGGCGCTCGACGACGCGGTGGACGACGCCTTCCCCGGCAGCCGGGTCCGCGTCGTCGACAACGCCGGGCGCTTCGAGCTCCAGCTGCACCAGCACGGGCTGTTGCGCCCGCTGGGCCCCGCCGAGCTGTCCGACGGCACGTTGCGCTATCTGCTGTGGACCGCCGCGCTGCTCACCCCGCGTCCGTCGGCCCTCCTGGTCCTGAACGAACCGGAGACGAGCCTCCACCCGGACCTGCTGCGTCCGCTGGCCGACCTGATCACGGCCGCGACGAAGGACACGCAGGTCGTCCTGGTGACCCATGCCCGCCCTCTCGCCGAGGCGGTGGCGAAGGGCGCGGCCCGCCACCGGGTCGACGTCAACTCCGTGGAACTGCTCAAGGAGTCGGGCCGAACGACGGTGGCGGGCCGAGAGAGCTTCCTGGACGAGCCGCAGTGGTACTGGCCGAAGCGGTGAAGCGCCCCTGGACGCCCCGTAAGGGGCGCACCAGGGGCGCGGGGAACTGCGCGACAAGCCACGACGGGCCCGCAGCCGGCAACCCGGATCAGGCACCCTTCCCGTAATACGCCTGCCGCATCAACGCCTCCATCTCGGAGAGCACCGGCATCCGCGGATTGGCCGGCGCGCACTGATCCGCGTACGCGTTCATCGCCTGCTGCGGCAGGGCCTCGATGAAGGCGGCCTCATCGACACCCTCCTCCTGGAAGGAGCCAGGAATCCCACACCTGGCACGCAGCTCCTCGACCGCGCGGGCGTAGGACTCGACACCCTCCTCCGGGGAAGCCGCCGCGAGGCCCAGCATCCGGGCGATCTCCTGGAACCGCTCCGGGGCGCGGTAGACCTCCGCCTTCGGCCACGGCGTCGCCTTGCCGGAGACCGTGCCGTTGTGCCGGATGACGTGCGGCAGGAGCAGCGCGTTGGTGCGGCCGTGGGCGACGTGGAACGTGTTGCCGAGGGTGTGCGCCATGGCGTGCACCAGGCCGAGGAAGGCGTTGGCGAAGGCCATGCCCGCGACCGTCGACGCGTTGTGCATCTTCTCGCGCGCCTCGGGGTCCTTCGCCCCGTCCACCACGCACCGCTCCAGGTTCTCGAAGATGAGCTTGATCGCCTGGAGGCAGAGCCCGTCGGTGTAGTCGTTCGCGTACACGGAGACGTACGCCTCGGTGGCGTGGGTCAGCGCGTCGAAGCCGGAGTCGGCGGTGACGGTCGCCGGGAGGTTCATCGGCAGGACCGGATCGACGATGGCCACGTTCGGGGTGAGCGCGTAGTCGGCGAGGGGATACTTCTGGGCGGCCTCCGGGTCGGAGATGACGGCGAAGGGGGTGACCTCGCTGCCCGTGCCCGAGGTGGTCGGGACGGCCACAAGACGCGCCTTGTCGCCGAGGCCGGGGAAGGTGAAGGCCCGCTTGCGGATGTCGAAGAACTTCTCCTTGGTGTCCGCGAACTCGACCTCCGGGTGCTCGTACATCAGCCACATGATCTTGGCCGCGTCCATCGGCGAGCCGCCGCCGAGCGCGATGATCGTGTCCGGTCCGAAGTCCCGCATCCGCGCGGCGCCGGCCCGCACGGTCGCGAGCTCCGGGTTGGGCTCGACGTCGTCGATGACCTGGACGGTGACCGGTTCGGGGCGGGCCGCGAGGATGTCCGTCACGCGCCGCACGAAGCCGAGCGTCGACATGGTCCTGTCGGTGACGAGCGAGACGCGCCGGATGCCGTCCATCTCGCCGAGGTGACGCAGCGCGTTGCGCTCGAAGTAGATCTTCGGCGGGACCTTGAACCACTGCATGTTGTTGTTGCGCCGTCCGATCCGCTTGACGTTGATCAGGTTGACCGCGGAGACGTTGTTCGACACCGAGTTGTGCCCGTACGAGCCGCAGCCGAGGGTGAGTGAGGGCAGGAAGGCGTTGTAGACGTCGCCGATGCCGCCGAAGGTGGAGGGCGCGTTGACGATGACGCGGACCGCCCTGACCCGTCGGCCGAACTCCTCGGCGAGCTCCTCGTCCTCGGTGTGGACGGCGGCGCTGTGCCCGAGTCCGTCGAACTCGACCATCCGGGCCGCCAGTTCGAGGCCGTGCTCGGTGGTGTCGGCCTTCAGGACGGCGAGGACCGGGGAGAGCTTCTCGCGGGTGAGCGGCTCGCCCTCGCCGACCTCCGCGCACTCGGCGAGCAGGACCGAGGTGCCCTCGGGCACGGTGAACCCGGCCTGTTCGGCGATCCACCGCGCGGACCTGCCGACCACCGCCGCGTTCAGCTCGGCGCCCGCGCAGTTGTTGGCGAAGGCGGTGGTGCCGAAGACGAACTCCTCCAGCTTGGTCTTCTCGGCCGCCGTGACGACGTACGCGCCGAGCCGTTCGAACTCCGCGAGCCCCGCGTCGTAGATCTCCGCGTCGAGGACGACCGCCTGTTCGGAGGCGCAGATCATGCCGTGGTCGAAGGCCTTGGAGAGCACGATGTCGTGAACGGCCCTGCGCAGCTTGCCGGTTCGGGTGACGTAGGCGGGTACGTTCCCCGCGCCGACGCCGAGCGCGGGCTTGCCGCACGAGTAGGCGGCCCGGACCATCGCGTTGCCGCCGGTGGCGAGGATCGTGGAGACGCCCTCGTGGTGCATGAGCAGGCCGGTGGCCTCCATCGAGGGCTCCTCGATCCACTGCACGCAGTCCTCGGGGGCGCCCGCCTCGACCGCGGCGTCGCGCACGACGCGGGCCGCCTCCGCGGAGCAGCGCTGGGCGCTCGGGTGGAAGGCGAAGACGATCGGGTTGCGGGTCTTCAGGGCGATGAGCGCCTTGAAGACCGTGGTCGAGGTCGGGTTGGTGACCGGGGTCATCGCGCAGACGACGCCGACGGGTTCGGCGATCTCGGTGACGCCGTTCAGCTCGTCGCGGGCGATCACGCCCGCGGTCCGCAGGCCGCGCATCGAGTTGACGACGTGCTCGCAGGCGAAGAGGTTCTTGACCGCCTTGTCCTCGAAGAGACCGCGGCCGGTCTCCTCGACCGCCTGCCGGGCGAGCTCCCCGTGCCGGCCGAGCGCGGCGAGGGAGGCCTTCTTGACGATGTGGTCGACCTGCTCCTGGTCGTACGACTCGAACCGGCCGAGCGCGGTGAGCGCCCTCTCGACCAGTCCGTCCACCATCTCGTTGGCCTGCATGGCGGCACTCCTTCGTCGGGACTTTTCCGCTACACCTCGATTCCACACCCGTACGCCTCACGCGAGATGCCGAAAAGGACCCCGAACGCAGGGCAGAAGGTCCTTCAGGAGAAACACAAACATCTCGGAAACCGCCTCTGAGCTGCCCATATCTCAGAGGACTTTGGACCCGTGCGCACTTGTGAAAACTTTCACAAGAAATACGGAAAAAGCCCCGCCCCCACTTTCACGGGGGCGGGGCGTCCGGCGTTCCGCGAGGTCAGCCGATTTCCGCTCCGTAGGCCGAAAGCGCCTCCGGGACCGGCTGGAAGAACGTCTCGCCGCCCGAGGAGCAGTCGCCGCTGCCGCCCGAGGTGAGACCCAGCGCGGTGTCGCCGGCGAAGAGCGCGCCGCCGCTGTCACCGGGCTCGGCGCACACGGTGGTCTGGATCAGACCGTCGACCTGGCCCTCCTGGTAGTTCACCGTCGCGTTGAGCGCGGTGACCTCGCCGTCGTGGACCTGGGTGGTGCTGCCGCTGCGCGTCACCTTCTGGCCGACGGTGGCGTCCCCGGCCTTGCTGATCGCCTGGGTGCCGCCGTAGAGGTTCACCTCGCTCGGGTGCGGGGTGTCGGCCGTGTACTTCACCAGGGCGTAGTCGTTGCCCGGGAAGCTCGACTCCTCCGTGGCGGCGATCTCCGAGCCGCCCTGCGAGTCGGACCAGCTCTTGACCGCGTTGCCGCAGTGGCCCGCCGTCAGGAAGTAGGGCTGCCCGCCCTTGACGACGTTGAAGCCGAGCGAGCAGCGCGAGCCGCTCCCCCAGATCGCGTCGCCGCCGGCGATGAGGGCCTTGTACTCGCCCTTGCTCCGCTTGAGCTCCGCCTTGCCGCCGAGGCTCTTCACGATCGAGCCGACCTTGTCGAGCTTCGCGCCCTTGACCGTGCGGTCCGCGGTGACGACGACCTTGTTCGTGGCCGGGTCCATCGCCCACGAGGTGCCGGGCACGGCGGCCTTGGCGTCGAGCGTCGCACGGGCGCCCTTCAGCTCGGCCAGGGAGTTCTCGACGATTCTCGCCTTGCCGCCCGCCGATTCGACGGCCTGCGCCGCGCTCTTGTCCAGCACGTTGACGACCAGGGCCTTGGCCTTGGCGTCGTAGTACGTTCCCGCGGCGTCCCCGCCGAGGTCCTTGGCCAGGGACGAGGCGAGCTTTCCGGCCTTCGCCACCGAGAGGGTGTCCGGCGTGGGGGCCGGGTCGTTCTCGCTCGCGTTCGCACTCTGGAAGGTGACTCCCGCGGCGACCAGCGCGGCGATGCCCGCGCCCGCCACGGCCACACGCCGCTTGGGTATGCGTCGGTGCTTCAAGACTCACGACCTCCTGTGGGGGGAACGACCCGGCGGGCGTGGGGGCCTGACGGGCCGGAAGGCTTGCGTGACAAGGATTCGCCCGAGCGGAAGCGGCGCGTCCATGCCAATTGCCTCGCTTACTATCCCGACGCCGTCAGGTGGCACACAAGGGCTGCTTCAGGACGCGCGTACGAAAGGCCCATGCGCCCCAGGTACGCCGGCCGGGCCGGGTCCCACCACGTCAGTTCCCGCTGCAAACACCCCGCGCGAGGAGCGATCGTCAGCCTGTGAGGACTAGTCCTGTCCGGTTTTCGCCCCTGCGGCGGGGCCAGACTTTCCCCTGTCCGCGGGCCCGGCTCCGGATCCCGGTTGCTGGGGCAGGGCCTGCTGGGCCCGCTCCAGGAAGCGGAGGAGCTCGACGGGGAAGGGCAGGACGAGGGTGGAGTTCTTCTCGGCGGCGACGGCCACCACGGTCTGCAGGAGCCTCAGTTGGAGCGCGGCCGGTTCCTCGGCCATTTCGTGGGCGGCCTCGGCGAGTTTCTTGGAGGCCTGGAGTTCGGCGTCGGCGTTGATGACGCGGGCGCGGCGCTCGCGGTCGGCCTCGGCCTGGCGGGCCATGGAGCGCTTCATCGTCTCGGGCAGCGAGACGTCCTTGATCTCGACGCGGTCGATCTGCACGCCCCAGCCGATGGCCGGCGAGTCGATCATCAACTCCAGGCCCTGGTTGAGCTTTTCGCGGTTGGAGAGCAGGTCGTCCAGGTCGCTCTTGCCGATGATGGAGCGCAGCGAGGTCTGCGCCATCTGCGAGACCGCGAACCGGTAGTCCTCCACCTGCACCACCGCCTCGGCCGCGTCGACCACCTTGAAGTAGATGACGGCGTCCACCCGGACCGTGACGTTGTCGCGCGTGATGCCGTCCTGCGCCGGCACCGGCATCGTCACGATCTGCATGTTCACCTTGCGCAGCCGGTCGACGAACGGCACGACCAGGGTCAAACCGGGCCCCCGTACGGCGTGTTGGAGCTTTCCGAGCCGCAGCACCACGCCCCGTTCGTACTGTTTGACGACGCGCGCCGCCGCCATCACGTACACCGCTCCGACGGCCCCGAGGGCCGCTCCCGCCGCCACCAGCTCCTCGACCATGCCGGCCCCCAGGGTCCGAATTGGGCGTGTCGGGTGTTCCCTTCGAAGGTAGCCCCGCCACGGACACAAGGGGAGGGCGCCGCAGGACAAGGGTGAGCCCCCGTCCGCTGCTCGGACGGGGGCTCCGGGGCCGTTCGGGAAACCGGTGGCGGCCGCTCAGAAGACGCTGACGTTGTACGCGCGCAGCGCCTCGGTGACCGGCTGGAAGAACGTCGTGCCGCCCGACGAGCAGTTGCCGCTGCCGCCGGAGGTCAGGCCCAGTGCGGTGGAGCCCGCGTACAGGGGGCCGCCGCTGTCGCCCGGTTCGGCGCAGACCGTGGTCTTGATCAGGCCGTAGACGACGTCGCCGCCGCCGTAGTTGACGGTCTGGTTCAGCGCGGTGACCCGGCCGCTGTGGATGCCGGTCGTGGAGCCGCGCCGGGTGACCGTCTGGCCGACGGTGGGGTCGGCGGCCCGGGTGATGTCCTGGCTGCCCACGGTGCCGGACTTGGTGACCGAGTTGTTGGTGTAGCGCACGATGCCGTAGTCGTTGGTCGGGAAGCTGGAGCCCGACGTGGTGCCGAGGACCGTGGTCTTCGAGGAGTTGGACCACCAAGTGCCCGCGCCGTCGGTGCAGTGACCTGCGGTCAGGAAGTAGTAGGCGCCCGCGCTGTTGCGCACGTTGAAGCCGAGCGAACAGCGCCAGCTGTCCGCGTAGATGGCGTCGCCGCCGGATATGTACTTCTGGAACTTTCCGGGGGTGCGCTGGATCTTCAGGGCGTCGGCGTTGGCGCCGGCCGCGGCCTTGATCTCGGCTATCTCGGACGCGGAGACCGTGCTGTCGGCGGTGACGACGACCTGCTTCGTGCGGGCGTCGACGCCCCAGGCGGTGCCCGCGACATCCGCGCCGAGCACGGCGTCACTGGCCTGTTCCAGCTGCGCCGCGCTGAACGTCGTCGCGGTGTCCTGCGCGCTGGCCGAGGGGACGGCGAGCGCTCCCGCGGCGACGAGTCCGGTGGCCACGGCGAGCAGACCGGCAGATCTTGCCGTACGGCTGTGGGGGATGGTGCGCTTGATCCTCACGTTTGTTCCTCCCGAGGGAAGTCAGTGGGTCTTTGTGGGTTGAAGACCCGTGAGGCGCAGCCAAAGAGCAAGCCCGGATTCCGGATAGCCGTGCTCCTGACAAGCGCTGCTCGGGAGTATTGGGGGCGGGCACCGGCCGCACAAGGGCGCCTTTCGGCCGCCGACCGATACATGTCGGCCGACCCCGGTGGTCTCGTACCCGTGGTACGCCACCGGGGTTCCGGCCGTGTCGATGCGCTCCCGCGCGCCCGGCCACTGGGACGCCTCAGTGGTCGCGAAGGTTCCGCTCCCCCGCCGCGATCTCGGTGACCAGGGTGTTCCCGGGCGGCGGGAAGGGACAGATGAAGTGGTCGGCGAAGGCGCACGGCGGCAGCAGCGCGCGGTTGAAGTCGACCGTGGTGAGGCCGTCGGCGTCCGGAGCGGCGGGCCGCAGGAACCGGAAGCGGTAGCTGGACGTGCCGCTGGTGGCGTCCGCGAAGACGGCCCACAGCGAGCCGTCGCCCTCCACGCTCACCTGAAGGGTGTGCTCGACTCCCCCGAGCCGGAAGGAGAGTTCGCCGTCGAGGCCGAGGCCGCGCTCCTTGCCGTCCGCGTTGCCGACCAGGACGGTGCGGTCCTCGCCGTACGGGGTGAAGCGTCCGGGCACCGCCCAGCGGGCGTCGTACGCGGTGGCCTCGATGCCCCGGAAGACGCGCCGCGCGGTGGCGTCCGGGTCGAAGTCGCGGACCGCCCACAGTCCCTCGCGGCGCAGCACGACGAGGCGGCGGCCGCCGTGCCCGACGCGGGCGTCGGGGATCGGCGCGGTGTCGGCGGCCAGCCGGACCTCGCCGCTGAAAGGGCGCCCGTCGAGGGTCAGTTCGTCCTCGGGGGCCGCCGCGAGGACGACCGCGTCACTCTGCTCGGCCCAGTGCCCGGGGATCCCCGGAAGATGTCCGTCCGCATGGTCGGCGAGCCAGTGCGTGCCGGTGAGGGAGAGCGGCCCGTAGGGGGCCGACACCGTCTCCGTGCGCTGCTCGTGCCAGTGCTTCCACATCTCTTCGTTCTCGGTGCTCATGGTGATCAACCCTTCCACACCGGCTCCCGCAGTCCGAGGTGCGAGCGGAGCGTCGCGCCCCGGTATTGCGTGCGATACGCGCCGCGTTCCTGGAGCAGCGGCACCACCCGGTCGACGAAGTCGTCGAGCCCGCCGGGGGTGAGGTGCGGCACGAGGATGAAGCCGTCGGCGGCGTCGGTGCGCACGAACTCCGTCAGCTCGGCCGCGACCGCGTCCGGGGTGCCGACGAACGACTGACGGGCCGTGGTCTCGATGACGGTCTGCCGGATGGAGAGCCCCTTGGCCTCGGCGAGGGCGCGCCACCGCGCGGCGACGGCGAGCCGGTCGGCGACCGGCACCCGCCCCTGGGCCAGTTCGGAGGCGGGGTCCGGGTCGATGTCGGGGAGCGGCCCGTCCGGGTCGTACGCGGAGAGGTCCACGCCCCACACCTGCTCCAGGGCGAGCAGGGCGTTCTGCGGGGTGACCTGGCTGCGCCGGATCTCGGCGGCCTTCTCCTGCGCCTCGGCGGCGGTGTCCCCCAGGACGTAGCTGACCCCGGGCATGATCTTCAGGTCGTCGGCGGAGCGCCCGTACCCGGCGAGCCGGCCCTTGACGTCGGCGTAGAAGGCGCGGCCCGCCTCCAGGGTGCCGTGCCGCGTGAAGACCACGTCGGCGGCCGACGCGGCGAACTCCCGGCCCTCGGGCGAGTCCCCCGCCTGGATCACGACGGGGTGCCCCTGCGGGGAGCGCGGCACGGGGAACTCGCCCTCGATCGTGAAGTGCCGCCCCCGGTGCGTGAGGGGGCGGGGGCGGCCCTCCGGCGTCCAGGAGTCCCAGAGTTCGCGCGCGGTCGCCAGGAACTCGGCGGCGCGGGTGTACCGGTCGGCCCGGTCGAGGTAGCCGCCGCGGCGGAAGTTCTCGCCGGTGAAGGCGTCCGACGTGGTGACCACGTTCCAGGCGGCGCGGCCTGCGCTCAAGTGGTCCAGGGAGGCGAACCTGCGGGCCAGTTCGAAGGGTTCGTTGAAGGTGGCGTTGACGGTGCCGGCCAGGCCGAGCCGTTCGGTGACGGCGGCGAGCGCGGTCAGGACGGTCAGCGACTCGGGCCGCCCGACCACGTCCAGGTCGTGGATGCGCCCCTTGTGCTCGCGCAGCCGCAGCCCCTCGGCGAGGAAGAAGAAGTCGAAGAGGCCCCGTTCCGCGGTGCGGGCGAGCGTCTCGAAGGACGAGAAGTCGATGTGCGAGCCGGAGGCGGGGTCGGTCCAGACGGTGGTGCTGTTGACGCCGGGGAAGTGGGCGGCCAGGTGGATCTGTCTGGGCTGTCGGGGCTGTCGGGGCTGTCGGGTCATGAGGGCTCCCCCGCGAGGACGGCGTAGCGGTTGGCGGGCCGGGCGAGGCCGAGGTGTTCGCGGAGCGTGCTGCCCGGATAGAAGGTGCGGAACAGGCCGCGGTGCTGGAGCAGCGCGACGGTGCCGTTGACGAGCCGCTCCAGGTCACGGCGGGGTTCGACGGGGGTGAGGTGGAAGCCGTCGACAGCGCCCGCGCGGTGCCAGTCGGCGATCAGGTCGGCGAGGTCCACGGGCCCGCCCCGGTAGACGGATCCGGCGGCGGTGGGCAGCGGTCCCCCGCCGTGCCCCGGTTCGGCGGCGTGTTCGCCGCCGCCGAGGTCGACGTCGAGGGCCGCGAACACCCGCAGGGTCCGCGGATCGCGCCCGAACCGCGCCGCCAGCTCGCGGAGTTCGGCCCGTGCGACCTCGGCCCGCGCGGCGGACGAGGCGCGCACCAGGGCGACGTCCGCATGCCGGGCGGCGGTCTCACGGGCCGGTGGCGCGGTGGCGTCGACGACCCGCACCGGGTGGCCCTGGGGTGGCCGCGGCACGATGGACGGGCCCCGCACGGAGAAGGCGCGCCCCTCGAAGTCGACGTGGTGGACCTTGCCCCGGTCGATGAAGCGACCGGTCGCCACGGACCGTATCTCCGCGTCGTCCTCCCAGCTGTCCCACAGCCGGGCGGCGACGTCGGCGACCTCCCCCGCCTCCCGCCACAGCTCCTCGCGGGGCGCGGCGGTCCTGCGCCCGAAGAGCCGGGCCTCGGCCTCGGTCGTCGACACGTCGATGTTCCAGCCGGCCCGCCCGTGGCTGACCCAGTCGAGGGTCGCGACGGCGGCCTGCACGTGGAACGGCTCGGTGTGGGTGGTCGTGACGGTCGGCACGAGCCCGACGCGTCCGGTGCGGGGCGCGATCCGGGCGGCGACGGCGAGGGCGTCGAGGCCGGGCCCCGCGAAGGAGTCCCCGAGCGTCACGAAGTCCAGCGCCCCGCCCTCGGCGAGCAGCGCGAGGTCGGTGTAGGGGCCGGCTTCGTGGGCGCCGGGGAGGTCGATGGCCGCGGCGAGATGGAGGGGGCAACTGCCGGTTCCTCGATGGGACATCGGCTGGACCTTTCTGTACGCGGGTCTGTGTACGGGGGCTGTGTACGGGTCTGTGTGCGGGGCCGTACGCGGGTGGCTCAGGAGGGCTGGCTCAGGCGGTGCGCAGGAAGCGCAGTACGGCGCGTGCGGTGGCGTCGTTCTGCCGGAACGTGGGGCTGTTGGTCCGCGGCCGGGTGAACGCTCCGGCGCCGCGCGCGTCGGTGTGCGGGCCGAGCGCGAAGCGGCGCGGGTGCGGCACGCCCGCCCGGTCGAGTACGCGCCCGTCGGCCGGGTCGACGGCGAGGAGCCCCGCGGCGGTCGACGCGGCCCCCTCGGCGTACAGGGCGCGCAGGAGCGGGTCGCGGGTGCGGGCGAGGCTGGGCTGCGGCAGCCGTGCCTCGACGAGAGCGCGGGCCTCGGTGATGTGGCCGGGCAGCGTGGGACTCGCGGCGCGGAACACCCCGTCCGCCGCGGTCACCCGGACGTCCGCGCCGAGGAAGCGCACGACGCCGGCCCGGGAGAGGGCGAGGAGCTGCCGCAGCCGGGGGCCCGGCGGCCCGGACGCGAGGTGGCTGAAGAAGCCGTGCCACCACGGCCCCACGTCGCCGAGCCGCACCACCTGCCCGTACACCGAGAGCAGTCCGAGGAAGACGGCGAGGTCGGGGCTGTGTCCGGGGTCGTGGCGGCGGGCGAGGTCGGCGGCGATGTGGTCGCGCAGCCCGTCCTGCAGCGCGGCGTACGAGGTGTGGCGCACCCCGGCCAGCGGGTGGTCGAGCGCGGTGAGGTCGAGCCGGTCGGCGGGGTCGGGCACGGCGGAGGCGACGAGGGCGTCCAGTGCGGGGCTGCCGGGGTCGCAGGCCGCGTACTTCTCGTCGAAGTCCGTCCAGGCGGTGCGGGTGCGGTCGGGGTGTGCGGCGAAGAGGCGGTGGTAGTGGGCGAAGCCGAGCTCCTTCTCGACGAGCGGCCACACGTCTCGCTCGAAGTCGAACCCGCCGGGTCTGGCGAGGAGTTCGTCGATCTGCGCCGGACCCAGGAAACGCGGGAGCGGCGGCCGCCCGCCCGTCCAGTCGTAGCCGATCTTCGCGCGGTAGGGCACGCCGCGCCGCGAGCCGACATGGAGGACCGGTTCCCGGCCCGAGGGGTGGTACGTGTCCCCCGCGAACCGTCCGCCGCGCCCCTCGGTGAGCAGCACCATCAGGTCGACGAAGGCGAGACCGAAGCCGCGCACGAGGACGGGTGCGCCGGGCGCGAGCCGGGACAGGTCGCTGTCGGCGGTGAAGTCGGGCGGCAGGTACACGAGCCCGTTGCGGCGGGCGTGGTCGGCCAACTCGGCCTGTTCGGCGTCGGGTTCGGCGTCCAGGTGGCCCTGGGTGAGGATGACGAGGTCGGCGACGAGCGGGGCGGCACCTTCGAGGGTGACCTCTTGGCGGGCGTCGCGGGCGCCGGTGACGCGCAGGGCCCGGCAGGGGTGGTGGTGGACGGTGACGCCCGCGGGCAGCGCGGCCACCGCCCGCTCGTACACCCAGCGCAGATAGGCGCCCTGTTCACGACGGTCCAGGAAGTCCCGCCCGGCGCGCCCCGACCATTCGTGCAGGGCGGGTCCCGGCAGCACCGGCCCGGCGATCTCCACGGTGTCGTCGGTGAACAGCGTGACGTCCTGGGCCTGCGAGTTCATCCAGAGCAGCGGCGACTGGTCGTGCCGCCAGATCCGCCCGGCGCCGGGCGGGTACGGGTCGACGAGATGGATGTCGAGGCCCGAACCCCCGTACAGCTCAGCCGCGTTGGCGGCGATGCGCTCCAGGATTCCGGTGCCGCGCGGCCCGGCGCCCACGAGGACGAGCGAGCCGGACGGTACGGCAGGGGTCTCGGACGACGTGCCAGGGGTGGCGGAGGACCTGCCAGGGGTGGCGGAAGGCATGCGGAAGGCTCCGTGGATACCGAAGATCGAACACGGGTGACGCCTTCACGCGTTCACGCGGACCGAGCCCCTCAGCACGATCCGTTTCCGAGATTACGGGGCCGCTCACGTGCGCTGTCAAGGCTGTCCAGGATATGAGCCCTACGTCTCACGGCAGTTGACGCGAAAACGGATGCCTGTTCCACTTGGCCCATGCAACCGCAGCAGTGGCTGGTCACGCGCTCCCACATCGACTTCGGTCGAGTGTGGTCGGCATCTTGTTGATGCCCTCCTGAGCCGACCGAGCCGACGCCCGGGCGTTCCGTACGTACCGCGCCCGTCGCGTTCCTTGCGTACTGCGTCCGACACGTTCCATACGTTCCCGGACGCCCGGGCCCGCTCCGGTCTGCTGTCCCACGCTCTCCCGTCGACGGCCGTGCACCCGCGCGCCGTCGTTCCTGCCTTCACACGCGCACTCCGTCACCCCGTCCGCCGCGGCTGACGCCCCTCCCCTCGCACGTCCACCCCGCCCCGCGGGCCGCTACAGCCCGCAGTCACAGCACTCGCAACACTCACAGCAGTCACAGCAGTCACAGCAGCCGTCGCATCCACTGCAGTCACAGTCGCCGCAGTCGTTGCAGCAGCCCTCGCGCTTCTTGCCCGACCAGGGGCCCTCGTAGTGATCGGCGCAGCACACCTTGCAGGTGCAGCAGAGACCGATGGCGACGGCACACCCCGCCAAGAAGCCACGCTTGCCGGGCTTCGGCGGCTGCGGATCGAAGGAGGGCCCGTCACCGAACCACCCCGGACCACCGGGCCCACCCGGACCACCCTGGCCGCCCTGCCCGGGACCACCGGGGCTGCCTGGCGCGCCGCCATACGGGTTGCCGCCCCCGTACGGGTTCTGCCCGCCGTACGGCCCTCCGGAGGGGTAGCCGGTCGGCCCGCCCTGCTGCGGAGCCCCGTACGCACCGCCCTGCTGCGGAGCCCCGTACGCACCGCCCTGCTGCGGCGGACCGAAGGCGCCGGAGCCGCCCTGATGCGCCGTCACCTGGCCCGGCTGCCCGTGGGCGTGGGCGTGGCCGCAGCCGTCGGTCCCGAAGGCCCGGTCGACGGACCTGGTCAGCTCGTGCGCGAGAAGCACGTGCGCCAGCTTGCCGTCGGTGAACTCGACCTCGCGCAGTGCGAGCCGGATGCCGTGCAGCGCGTCGTCGGCCAGGCGGCGCGCCTCGGCCGGGGAGGTGCCGGTCGCGGTGAGCGGGTTCCAGGCGCCCGACGCGGCGTCAGCTTCCTTGTCCTCCACGGCGTCGAGCAGATGGGCGAGCCTGCCGAAGAGCCGGCCCGCCTCGGCGAGCGGCTCCGCATTGCCGGGCCGCCCGGCGAGCACGGCGGTGTGCGCGAAGGCCGCGGCGGTCGCGGTCTCGGTCGGTTCGGTGACCGTGAGCAGCGAGGTGCCGGGCCCCGTCAAAGCCTCGATCCCGGCCTGCCGTTCGACGGCGTCGACCAGGACCGCCGTGTCGAACCCCACATCGGCGCCGGTCCGCGCGCCCGCCCGGTCCCAGCCCCTGGCCACCCGGCGGGCGGCGGCCGCCACCGGCCTGCGCGCCAGCAGCCCGTCACCGTCGACGACGTGGTCGCGGACCTTCGCCGACGCGAGCACCAGCGAGACGGCGGCGGCGAGCCGCGCGCCCTCCCCGCGGGCCACCGATGCGGTCCGCATGCCCCGCAGGGGGCAGGGTCCCGCGGTGCGCCGCCACCCGGTGGCGCGCTCGGCCTGAGCCTCCGTCAGAACCGAGATGATCAGGCCGTCGTAGTTGGTGACGACGCGGGCGAACTGCCCGTGGTCGCCGCGCAGTGCGAGGCAGAGCCCGCACAGGTGCGCCATCCACTGGGTCTTGAGCCCTTCGCCGAGGCGATGGCTGCAAGGCCTGACGATTCCGAACAAGACGACTCCCCCGAGCGGCCCGAAGCGATCAACAACGCGCATCGTAACGAGCGCCTCGTTCACCCGTACGCACCGGCCGTCACCCATACGCCCTGAAGAATCATATTTCACTCACAGTCAGCAGCCGTACACAGTACGACCCTTGAAGCGCACCGCACACCGGCGTGTTGACTCTGCACCAGTACCGTCACGAAAACCCCGCGCGGCGACTATCCACTTGGCGCATCATCCGCATCATGGACGACGATAGGGATGCGGAATCCAGGGAAACCGCTGTGAGAGGAGGCGTCCATGGGATCGGTGCGCAAGGCGAGTGCTTGGCTTGGCCTCGTCGACGACGACCACAACGAGCGTTACTACGACGACGGCTACGAAGACGACCGGGACGAGGGGCCCGAACAGCCGGAGGCCTGGGTCACCGACCCGCGGGTGCGGGTGGCGGCCGAGAAGGCTCAGGGCGACGAGCGCCGGATCGGGACCGTGACCCCGGACAGCTTCCGGGACGCCCGCGCCATCGGTGAGCTCTTCCGGGACGGTGTCCCGGTCATCATGAATCTCACGTCCATGGAGCCCACCGACGCCAAGCGCGTGGTCGACTTCGCGGCCGGCCTCACCTTCGGCCTGCGCGGATCGATCGAGCGGGTGGCGACGCGGGTCTTCCTGCTCACCCCCGCCGACACGCAGATCGTGAACGGTGAGGCCACCAGCCGTCCGTCGGACGGCTTCTTCAACCAGAGCTAGGGGCAGGGCCGCTCACCGGAAGGCGTCGAGACCGGTGAGCGCCTTGCCCAGAACCAGCTGGTGCATCTCGACGGTGCCCTCATAGGTGAGCACCGATTCGAGGTTCGTCGCGTGCCGCATGACGGGGTACTCCAGGGAGATCCCGTTGGCGCCCAGGATCGTCCTGGCCGTGCGGCAGATCTCGATCGCCTCGCGCGTGTTGTTGAGCTTGCCGAAGCTGATCTGTTCGGGACGGAGCCTGCCCGCGTCCATGCGCCGCCCCAGGTGGTGGGCGAGCAGGATGCCCTTGTGCAGTTCGAGGGCCATGTCGGCGAGCTTGGCCTGGGTGAGCTGGAAGCCGCCGATGGGCCGGCCGAACTGCTCACGCGTCTTCGCGTACTGCACGGCCGCCTCGAAGGAGGAGCGGGCCGCGCCCATGGCTCCCCAGACGATGCCGTAGCGCGCGTGCGAGAGACAGCTGAGCGGCCCCTTCAGGCCGACGACCTCGGGCAGCACGGCGTCCGCGGGCAGCCGCACCTCGTCGAGGACCAGCTCACTGGTGACGCTGGCGCGCAGCGACCACTTGTGCCGGATCTCGGGCGCCGAGAAGCCCGGCGCGTCGGTGGGTACGACGAATCCCCTGACGCCCTCGTCGGTCTGGGCCCAGACGACGGCGACGCCCGCCACGGATCCGTTGGTGATCCACATCTTGCGCCCGGTGAGGATCCAGTCCGTGCCGTCCTTCTTGGCGTGCGTGCGCATGGACGCCGGGTCGGAGCCGTGGTCCGGTTCGGTCAGCCCGAAGCAGCCGATGATCTCGCCGGCGGCCATCCCCGGCAGCCAGCGCTGCTTCTGCTCCTCGGATCCGAAGCGGTGGATGGCGTACATGGCGAGGGAGCCCTGCACGGAGACGAGGGAGCGGATCCCGGAGTCGGCCGCCTCCAGCTCCAGACAGGCGAGCCCGTACTGCACGGCGCCGGCGCCCGCACACCCGTACCCCTCCAGGGACATGCCGAGCGCACCGATGCCCCCGAGCTCCCGGGCCAGCCCGCGGACGTCGGGCAGCTCGCCCTTCTCGTACCAGTCGGCGATGTGCGGCAGGACCCGGTCGGCCGCCCAGGTCCGGACGGTGTCACGGATGGCGAGGTCCTCGGGGTCGAGGAGGTCGTCGATGCCGAGCGGATCGGCGGGGTCGAAGGGCGGCAGCGGGCTGCGGGCACTTGCGGACATGCGGGCCTCCGGCGACACAAAACTAGCGGTGGTAGTCAGGTACGGCTCGCGCTGACGTTACGCAGGCAGTGTGCCGCGCGTCCAGAGTCCCTGGGCGTACGGGCGACGGCGCCCCAGTCAGGGGCGCGGGGAACTGCGCGACCAGCCACGAACAACCCGCACCGAAAGTCAGACGTCCACCGAAGCCCCGGCCCCGACCCGCCCCGCTTCCCGGGGCCCGGGAACCTGCTCGAGCCGCGCCGCAGGCGCCCCGCACTCCATCCCCCGCGGCAGCCGCAGCGCGGCCACCGCCCCCAGCAGCAACAGCCCGGCGCTGACCAGCAAGGTCACATGCAGCCCGTGCACGAAGGAGTCCCGTGCCGCGGCCCGCAGAGCCGCACCCGACCCCCCGCCCAGCCGCGCGGCGACCTCGTACGCCTCGCCCAGCGAGTGACTCGCCGCCGCACTGTCCGCCGCCGGAACCCCCCGTACCGAGGAGAGCCCCGGCGCGTACGCCGCGTTCATGACGCTGCCGAGCAGCGCGATGCCGATGCCCGCGCCGAGCTGGTAGGACGTCTCGCCGATCGCCGCGGCGCCACCTGCCTGGGCCGGCGGCGCCTCGCTGAGCATCGACTCGTACGCGCCGAAGAGCGTGGTCTCCAGGCCGAAGCCGAGCAGGACGAAGCCGACGAGCAGCAGCCCGTCGTTGGCGTGGCCGCCCATGCCGGTGAGGACGAGCACGGCGAGCGCGGTGAGGCAGAAGCCGGAGCAGACCATCGTGCGCGGCCCGAGGCCACCGAGCAGCTTCGATCCGGCGAGGCCCGCGGCCATCGCGGCGATGGTGAGGGGCAGAAGCCGCAGCCCGGTCTCCAGCGGGGAGAGGCCGAGGACCAGCTGGAGGTACTGCGCGGCGATCAGCTCCAGGCCCACGAGGGCGAGCATGGCGAGGACGATGCAGCCGACCGACGTACTGAACGCGGGCCGCGTGAACATCGACAAATCGACCAGCGGATACCTGCGCCGTCGCTGGCGGCGCACGAAGCCGACGAGCAGCGCGGCGCCCACGGCCAGCGCGGTCAGGGTCGTCGGGCCGAGCGGCGACTCCCCGCCACCGAGCCGCTTCACGCCGAGGACGACGCCGAACAGTCCGGCCGCCGCCATCAGCGCGCCGACGACGTCCCACGGTCCGTTCCGCGCGCCGGTCGACTCGGGCAGCAGCAAGCGCCCGATGGGCAGGCTGACCAGCATCAGCGGGATGTTGATGAGGAAGACCGAGCCCCACCAGAAGTGTTCGAGGAGGAACCCGCCGAGCAGCGGGCCGACGGCGGCGCCCACCGCGGCGACCGCGCTCCAGATGCCGATGGCGAGGGCGCGCTCGCGCCGGTCGGGGAAGACCTGGCGCAGGATCGACAGGGTGGCGGGCATGATCATCGCGCCGCCGACGCCGAGCAGGGCCCGGGCGCCGATGAGGATCTGCGCGTTGTCGGCGAGGGCCGCGACGGCCGAGGCGACGCCGAAGAGGGCGTAGCCGAGGAGGAGGACGCGTCTGCGGCCGACGCGGTCGCCGAGCGTGCCGAAGAGGATGAGGAGCGCGGCGCAGACCAGCGGGTAGATGTCGACGATCCACAGCAGTTCTATCGCGCCGGGCTTCAGGTCCTCGGTGACCGCGGGCACCGCGACGTGCAGCACGGTGGCGTCGACGGCGACGAGCAGCAGGCTGACGCAGAGGACGACCAGCACCACCCAGCGGTTGGTCCCGGCACCGGCCCCGGATCCCCGACGGCTCTGCGGTGCTGCGGCCGTGGTCGTCCCGGACATGTGCGTACCTCCCAGTGGTCCCTCGCGTCGGCGGCGGGCGGGATGCGAACTCCCTGCTCCGGGCGGCGCAGACTAGGGCGAGTGAGCCGTCAGCGTACGCGAGTCCTCGCCGGGGGCGCGTGGTGGACCTCTCACGGTTGCACGGATGTGGTGTGGCATGCGCCACTTCCCGGCCCCTCGACCGCGCCCCGTGGAGGCGTGCGGACCAGCCCCGTGGAGGCGCGCGCCCGGCACGGGTCCGGGACGCGTTCCGGCCGAATGGCTCGGGCCCGCCCCGATCACGTCATGATCATTTCCGTGGGCTCCCGATGATCGAACGGGAAATTCCACCCGAGGTCCCGGTGAACGAATTCATAAGGCCCATATAACCGCTCCGGAAACGATCAACGAATTGCGTAAGGGCGACTGTTCGGATTCGGGAATCCCCGGGAATAAACCCCATCCTGAGATCAATCCCACATCACATCGTCATCACAAAGCCACTGATTCGGCCTAGTGCCAGACTCACTCGCTGTAACGTCGATTGAGTGCGTACCGAACGAAACCTCACCCGTCTGGATCGGGTCTTCGCCCGGCTGGACCGTGAGCCGGAACGACCGACCCACCTCGATGTGCCGAGGATGAGCCGGCACAGGGTCGTGCTCTTCAGCGCGACCCTGGCCTTCTACCTGGCCATCGTCGTCGCCGTGCTCGCCACCTCGTGGCTGGTCCGGTTCGACTGGCAGGTCATGTTCTTCCGGCCCTACCAGCAGTGGCCGGAGATCCACGCCTTCCTCGACTACTGGGTCGTCCTCGGCCAGCGCGGCCCGACGGCCGTCATGGTCGCGGCCTGGCTCGGCTGGCGCTCCTGGCGGCAGCACTCGCTGCGCCCGCTCCTGATGTTCGGTGCCGCACTGCTCCTGCTCAACGTCACGGTGGGCGCCGCCAAGCTCGGCATGGGCCGCCTCGGCCCGCACTACGCCACCGTGATCGGCTCGAACGAGATGTGGCTCGGCGGCGATATATTCCCCTCGGGTCACACCGCCAACGCCGTCGTGACCTGGGGAATCCTGGCCTACCTCGCCTCCACCCCGCGCACCCGCCGCTATCTGTCGGCCCTCTCCGCGGTGGTCTCCCTGAGCGTAGGACTCACCACCGTCTACCTCGGTACGCACTGGCTGAGCGACGTCCTCCTCGGCTGGGCCGCGGGACTGCTCATCCTGCTCGCGCTGCCCTGGTGCGAGCCCCTGATCGCCGGTGTCGAAGCCGCCATCTTCCGTGTCCGCGAGGCCTGGCGCGCCCGCCGCACCGGCATCGTCACCGTGCCCGGCCCCGAGCCCACCCCGGTCGGCGCCCCCGCGATGGTCCCGCAGCGCCCCGCGGTCGACGACACGGCGGCGCCCGCGCGCGAGCCGGTCGGCGCCGCCCGCGCCGCACGCCCCGCGGCCTACCTCGCGCCCGGCCCGCACACCGCCCGCTCCGAGCGGACCCCGGTCACCCCCGCGGGCAGCCGCCGTCCGCCGCACTCCGACCGCACCTCACGCGGCACCACGTCGCCGCGCCCGGTGGCGGGCGGCTGACCCCGAGACGCGGGGGCCGGTACGCCCCCCCCCGCACCGCGAAGGCCCCGGCTCCGTTCAGGAACCGGGGCCTTCGCGATACCGGGCCTTCGCGATACGGGGCAGGAGGCGGCGCTCAGCCCTTCCAGCAGCGCGTCACGACGCCTTCCTTCACCTCGAAGTTGAGCCGCCCCGCGAGGTACTCCATGGTGATGACCGTGCCCGGCGGCAGCGACCTGACGGTGGACCAGCCGCGCTCGCGCGCCTGACGCTCGGCGCCGTCGGCCGGCAGACCGACATAGCCGTCCGGGCTGTCCTGGGGCTCTGTGGGAGGGGTCGGAATAGGTGCCATGGCCGCCACCGTAGGCGGCGCCGCCCGGCCGTGGAAGCCCGGGGCCGGACACCATGGGTCACCGGTACCTCTCCGGTCACGCTTCTGTCACAGGATCACGACGCACGTTTTGGTCGAACTCCGTCACACGTATGGGCGGTTCCGTGCCCGTAACGGCTTAATTGGCGGAAACTTTCGGCCGACCCGTAACCGGCCCGCGACAACCGCGGAGAATATGGCGCGGAATAACGACACGACACCTTTACGGGCCCTCCGCAATTCCGAATCCCGGCCCTCGCGCGGGAGGTGACGGGGCATGGGGGAATTCCCCATTCCGGCCTGCCGTCGCCGTGGCCGCGACGCCCGGGAACGACGCATACGCCCCCTGTCGGAGCCGGAGTGACGCGAGCATCATGGCGTGAGCTCGAATCAGGCTTCGGACAGGCCCGGTACGCGACGGCGAAGGGGCGGGCGATGGGGACCGAGACGGCGCGCACGAGCGAACCACCGGTGCGGGACCGGCGGCCCGGCCGGATCGTCGTGGACTGGCTGACCACCACGGACCACAAGAAGATCGGCCACCTCTACCTCATCACCTCGTTCGCCTTCTTCCTGCTCGCCGGCGTGCTGGCCCTGCTGATGCGGGCCGAACTGGCCCGGCCGGGGCTGCAGCTGATGACCAACGAGGAGTTCAACCAGGCCTTCACCATGCACGGCACGATCATGCTGCTGCTCTTCGCGACGCCCACGTTCGCGGGGTTCGCCAACGAGATCATGCCGCTGCAGATCGGCTCGCCCGACGTCGCCTTCCCGCGGCTCAACATGCTCTCGTACTGGCTGTTCCTCTTCGGCGGCCTGATGGTGATCGGCTCGCTCATGGTGCCGAGCGGGCCCGCGGGGTTCGGCTGGTTCGCGTACGCGCCGCTCAACAGCATGGAGCGCTCGCCCGGCATCGGCGCCGACCTGTGGATCATGGGGCTCGCGCTCTCCGGCTTCGGCACGATCCTCGGCTCGGTCAACTTCCTGACCACCATCATCGGGATGCGGGCGCCCGGCATGACGATGTTCCGCATGCCGGTCTTCACCTGGAACGTGCTCTTCACCTCGATCCTGGTGCTGATCGCGTTCCCGGTGCTCGCCGCCGCGCTGCTGGTCCTGGAGGCGGACCGGCGGCTGCACTCCCTCGTCTTCGCCCCGGAGAACGGCGGTGCGCTGCTGTGGCAGCACCTGTTCTGGTTCTTCGGGCATCCCGAGGTCTACATCATCGCGCTGCCGTTCTTCGGCATCATCACGGAGATCATCCCGGTCTTCAGCCGGAAGCCGATCTTCGGCTATCTGCCGCTGGTCGGCGCGACAATGGCCATCACCGGCCTCTCGGTGGTGGTGTGGGCGCACCACATGTTCGCCACCGGCGCCGTCCTGCTGCCCTTCTTCTCCTTCGTGTCCTTCCTCATCGCGGTCCCGACGGGCGTGAAGTTCTTCAACTGGACGGGCACGATGCTCAAGGGCTCACTGTCCTTCGAGACACCCATGCTCTGGGCGGTCGGCTTCCTGGTGAGCTTCCTCTTCGGCGGCCTGACCGGCGTCATCCTGGCCTCGCCGCCCCTCGACTTCCACGTCACCGACACCTACTTCGTCGTCGCCCACTTCCACTACGTGGTGTTCGGCACCGTCGTCTTCGCGACCTTCGGCGGCTTCTACTTCTGGTGGCCGAAGCTGACCGGCAAGATGCTCGACGAACGGCTCGGGAAGATCCACTTCTGGACGCTCTTCGTGGGCTTCCACACCACGTTCCTGGTCCAGCACTGGCTGGGCGCGGAGGGCATGCCGCGCCGCTACGCCGACTATCTGGCGGCGGACGGCTTCACGGTGCTCAACACCATCTCGTCCATCGGCGCGTTCCTCCTCGGCCTGTCCACCCTGCCGTTCCTGCACAACCTCTGGAAGACGGCCAAGTACGGCACGAAGGTAGAGGTCGACGACCCCTGGGGGTTCGGCCGCTCCCTGGAGTGGGCGACGTCCTGCCCGCCGCCGCGGCACAACTTCGTCACCCTGCCCCGGATTCGCTCGGAGTCCCCGGCGTTCGATCTGCACCACCCCGAGTACGCGGCGGCCGCGGCGCGGGACCTGGGTCAGCGCTCCGAGGACCCGCAGACGGAACACCCCGGTCCAGGGCCCGGCTCAGGAGGTCCCTCGACGACCTGATCCGGTCGGCGAGCTCCGCGGGCTCGACGACCTCGAACTCGATGCCCATGAACAGCACATGGAAGACCATCAGATCCAGGCTCGCCGCCCCGGTGCGCAGCAGGCAGGTCTTATCGGTCTCGGCCTCGAGGGTGCCGTCGGCCGGGCCGATCCGCTGGGCCGCCTCCACCAGCGGGACATGGAGGCGGACCACACCGTGCACGGCGTAGGCGCGGGTGGAGACGCCCCGCGAGACGTAGGCCGCGAGGTCCTCGGCCGGCGGGGTGCGGGGCGCGAACCGCGGGCCGTGTGGCGGGCGTGGTTCGATCCGGTCCGCGCGGAACGTGCGCCAGTCCTCGCGGTCGAGGTCCCAGGCCACCAGGTACCAACGCCGCTCGGTGCAGACAAGGCGGTGCGGTTCGACGGTCCTGCGGGTCGCGCTGCCGTCGTGGTCCCGGTAGGCGAAGCGCAGCCGCTCGCCGTCCCTGCACAGGTCGGCGAGTTCGGTGAGGACGGCCGGGTCGACGCCCTGCGGCAGCGGGGCGCGCAGCATCGGCACGGTGTACGCGGTCAGGGCGCCCACCCGGCGGCGCAGCCGGTTCGGCAGCACCTGTTCGAGCTTGGAGAGCGCGCGCACCGAGCTCTCCCCGATGCCCTCGACGCCCTGCCCCGCGGCGGTGCGCAGGCCGACGGCGACCGCGACCGCCTCGTCGTCGTCCAGGAGCAGCGGCGGCAGTTCGGCGCCCGCGCCGAGCCGGTAGCCGCCGCCGGTGCCCGGGCTGGCGTGGACGGGATAGCCGAGCTCCCGCAGCCGGTCCACGTCCCGCCGGACGGTGCGCGGGGTGACGCCGAGCCGCCCCGCGAGGTCGGCGCCGGACCAGTCCCGGTGGGCCTGCAGCAGGGAGAGCAGGCGGAGCAGTCGTGCCGAGGTCTCCAACATCTACGTAAGGGTGCCGGTGACCGAGGACAGCGGCGGTCCGCGATGTCCGCCCCCGCCCCGGTCTTCCGCGGTGTCAGCCGCCGGCCCCGGCCTCCTCCTCGCCGCGCACGCGCAGCGACAGGTCGTTGTCGACCGTGTAGTACGGGCCGACCTCGGCCTTGCCGCCCGCCTTCGGCTCCACGGCCGTCACCGGGTACGTGAAGATCGCCTTCTTGTCCGCGACGTCGTCCAGGAGCCGGGCCAGCCGCACCCGCGGGCCGCTCTCGCCGGCCGGGCGCAGCCACAGGTCCCAGGGTCCGGTGCCGCCCTCGACGAGCGGGCCGTACGCCAGGGTGACGGCGAACTCCGGGCCCTCGGCGGTGACGTCGGCGCGGTGGACGAGGCCGGGCTCGGCGCGCCGGACGGCCTCGACGTGCGCGGCGGCGGTGAGCTCGGTGCCGTACACCCGGCCGTGCACGGTCACGGCGGTCTCGGAGATCTCGACCTCGCCGGACTCGGCGTGCGGTGCGCGCAGCCAGCTGCGCACCGAGAGGTTGCCCTGCTTCGTCGCGTAGGGGATGCGCACGGCGACGTGGCCGCGGCTGCCGCTGGGGGCCCGGTCGACCAGCGAGCGCAGGTCGTTGACGCCCGGCATCAGGCGGCGCGGCTCGCCGCCGGGGACCTCGACGTAGGCGTTCCAGCGGCCCTCGGCCAGCTCGACGCTGCTGGGCAGCGCGGCCCGCAGCCTGCCGTCGGCCGACGGCGAGAGCGGCAGCCGCACGTAGTCCTCGGCGGACTCGGCGTCGCGCCGGCGGAGCAGCAGGTGCACCGCCTCCGCGTCGGGCTCGCCGGGGTCGGTGACGTCGAAGGTCAGTCCGCCGGCGGAGTCGGCGATGCAGTCGGCGCGCGGTGCCGTGGACGCGTCCTCCCCGTCTTCGGCGCGTGCTGCCGTCCGCGAGGTGGCCAAGGCCGTCATGCCGTCGATCCCTTCGTCTGTACCCGGCCGAGATCCCGCACCGCGTACGCGCCCCCGAGCAGCGCGCCGCGGGTGCGGTGCAGGGTGCCGCGGACGCGGCCCCCGAGCGAGCCCCCGCGGGCGAGCATCCCGGAGAACATCGCGTCGTAGCGCTCGGCGATGCGCTGCGGGTCGAAGCGCTCGGAGTCCTGGAGCGCCGCGCCCGCCATCCGCTGCCGCAGCGAGTCGTTGTTGATCAGTTCGAGCAGTCCGCCGGCGATGGCGTCGGCGTTGCCGGTCTCGACGAGCCGTCCGTCGACGCCGTTGTCGATGATCTCGCCCGGCCCGTGCGGACAGTCGGTGGCGACCACCGGGAGGCCGCAGCGCATCGCCTCGACGATGGTCATGCCGAACGACTCCAGGCTGGAGGTGACGGCGGCGATGGAGCCCTTGGCCCACTCGGGCTCTATGGGGTGGGCGGGGCCCATCAGGAAGACGTGGTTGTACAGGCCGAGTTCATCGATCAGGGCGCGCAGCTTCTCCTTCTGCTTGCCGCCGCCGTAGATCCGCAGCCGCCAGTCCGGGCGCTCGCGCCGCACCTTGTCGAAGGCCCTGATCAGCAGGTCGTAGCGTTTCACCGGGGCGAGGCGGCCGGCCGCGACGACCCACTTGTGGGAGCCGTCGGCGGGCTCGATGCCGGGGGCGGGCACCGGGTTCGGCACGGCCTGGACGTGTACGCCGGGCAGCCGCATCTTGCGGGTGTACGCGCGGGCGTCGGCCTCGGTCGTCGTGGTCAGGACGTCCAGGCGCGGGTACACGCTGCGCAGTTGGCGGCGGAGCTCCTTGGAGTGGCTGTCGAGCGTGAGGTGCTCCTGGCCCACCCGCAGCGGCCCGCGCGCGGTCTGCCGTGCGATGTGCACGTTGAGGCCGGGCCGGGTGCCGACGACGACGTCCGCGTCGAGGCGTGCGAGGTGGCCTGCGATGCGCCGGTCGGTCAGGGCGCTGTACTGGTCGTAACGGCCTTCGGCGGTGGGGAACGTCCGGGCAGGGGTCAGGTGCTCCGGGTCGTCGCCCTCATAGCCGGCGGTGTCCTTGCGCAGGTCGACGAGGTGGCTGAGCCGGACACGCGCATCCGGCTCGAAAACGGGTTCGTCCCGGTGCCGGAAGACGGAGACAACTTCCACGTCATGCTGTTGGGCCAGCGTGTTCGCCAAGTTGTACGTCGTCCGGATCGTCCCTCCGATTCCGTACGCGTTGTGAATCAGGAAAGAGATGTGCATGCGTCCCCGTATTCCGCGCTTCCATGCGGACAGTCCCCCTCGTCCGCCTACCGAAGGGTTAGACGGGGATTCCTGGCCAAAGGTTGGGTTTCCTCACCATCCTGTTCCCGAACAGATGCCTGATCGGTAGCCAGAGATGGGAACCTTTTAGCGAAACGACGCATCAAGGCTGGTAGGAGAGCTGGGGGACGTCAAAGCAGTTCGTGGTCATTTCGCCGCCTCGGGTGACCCAGCCGCGCCCATCTTGCCAGCGGGCCACCGACATGCACGTCCGACGCGACGTGGGTGGCTCCGAACGGTGCTCGAAGGTGACGGGTATGAGCAGCCCCCGCGCGGAGTACGGCTCGTCGCGCGCCATGTACCGGTCCACACACGCGCGGGTGATGTCGCCGCCCCGGCAGGACCGCGCCGCGTCATCGAACCACATGGCGGCCGCCCACCCCTCCAGTTGCCACTGGGAGAGCTCCTTGCCCTTCATCGCGGCGCGGAAGGCCCGCACCGCCGGATGCCCGGTGTCCGCGTAGTTGCGGCTCGAACCGGTGGCCCACAGGGCGTTGCGGCAGTGCGGCGCGTCCTTGTAGTCGTCGCCGACGGCCGAGGTCCAGTTCTGCACGTTGGTGACCTTGGCCATGACCTTCGCGCCGACGTCGTCCATCGCCGCGCAGAGCCGGGCGTTGCCGTGCGTGTCCATCGCGTCGAAGACGAGGTCGGCGCCCTGCTCCTTCAGGTCGGCCGCCGCGGCACGGAAGTTGGGCAGCGCGAAGTCGAGCTGTTCGGTGACGACCTCGTACCCCTCGGCCCGCAGGCCCCGGGTGACGAGCCGGGCGTACGCGGCGGAGGCGGCCTGGTTGTAGGAGACGACGGCGGCGGTCCGCGCGCCCTGCTTCCGCTTGAAGTAGCGGTAGACCTCGGTCCCGCCGTACAGCTTGCCGCCCCACCCCGGCTTCCCGTTCCGCGGGGCGAGGCTGCCGTAGATCCCGTACAGGTGGGGATACGTCTCGTACGCAGGTCCGATGGGCTGTCCCCCGATGTCGGGCACGCCCGCCCGGGAGACCCGCGCGGCGCCCGCGTAGTCCAGGGCGGAGGTGGCCACCAGCGCGACGACCTTCTCCTCCTCGACCAGTTTGTGCACGCAGTCGTTGTTGCCGACACCGCTGCCGCCGTCGTCGCAGGTGCGCACCTCGACCTCGCGTCCTGCGATGCCGCCGCGCGCGTTCAGCCGGTCGAAGTAGGCCCGGGCGCCGTCCCGCGGCCCGGTGAACGCGGAGCCGCCGACCGGGCTGGTCGCGCTGGTGATGATGCCGACCCGCACGGGCGCACCCCGCGCGGGGGCGGGCGCCGTGCCGCGCCCCTCGAAGTCGCTCTCGGGCAGCCTGCTCCCGCAGGCCGTGCCCACCACCAGCAGGACGACGGCCAGCAGCGCCTCAGCAGCCCGGCCCGGGCGACGCATTCCCGCTCAGCTTCACCAGGGCGCAGAGGGTCTTGACGGACACCTTCCAGGTGCCGTCGTCGTCGACGGCCGTCCCGGAGGCGTCGGGCAGCGCGGTGGCGCCCTTCAGCGTCAGCGCGTACGTCACCTCGGCCTCGTCGGCCGCAGCGAACGCGACCTTCCCGACCTTCGCCGCGACCTGCTCGCCCCGCTTGTCGCCGCTGAAGCCCTTCAGGACGGCGCGCATCTTCGGACCGTTCTCCAGGACGCTCTCCTTGTCCTTCAGGGACACCTCGGGGTCGAAGAACTTCTCCCAGTTGGCGCGGACCTCCTTTTCGGCGGCCGCCGCGTCGGCGGGCGCGGACGCGTCGTCCGTGCCCGGCTCTGACGACTTCTGCACGGAGGGCTCGGGGGGCTTGTCGCCGTCCCCGCCCCCGCTGTCGTCGCCGCAGGCCACGGCGGCCGGGACGATCAGCAGGACCGCGGCGGCCGCCAGCGCCGCGCTCCGCACCCTGCCCCGCCCGAGGTATGTCCCCTGCCTGGGGCTGCTCCCGAGAACCATCTGGCTCACCACCGGGTGTCGGTCCGGACCGTCAGGGCCCGGAGCTTTCAGCGTCGGCTTCCAGAGGGCATAGTGCAAGCCATCGGCTGACATGGACAGCCCATCGACATGACCGATGTGACAGTCCGTCGACGTGACCGGTGTGACCGACGACGTGTCCCAGGGGGCTCGATGCGGACGGTGCGGACAGCTCGGACGGACGGTGCGTCAAACCCGGCCCGCGCACGCGGCGCCGCTCCCCTGCTGTGGGCGGCGCTCGCGGCGCTGGCCGTCGGCGCGGTGCTCTGCGTGCTCGGCTGGTACGGCGTCTCCGGGGAGCGGTTCGCCGAGCGGCAGGTGCCCTACCTCGCCTCCTGCACCATCCCAGGCGCCGCACTGATCGTCGCGGGCGCGGTGCTGCTCACGCACGGCAGGAACACGCTGGCGGCCGCGCGCGTCGAGGAGTTGTACGGGCTCCTGGTGGCGACGGAGCCCGCGGCTTCTGGGGAGCGGCCCGCGCCGCCCGTGGCGTCCGGCGGCGCGCTCCTGACGGTGCCGGGCGGCACGCTCTGGCACCGCGCGGACTGCCCCCTGGTCGCGGGCAAACCGGCGGCGGCCCCCGCGGACGCCACGGTCCTCGCGGCCGGGGCCCTGGCCCCCTGCCCGATCTGCGAACCCCCGCGCCCGCCGGATCCCGGCGCCCCGCCGGGCACCCCCGTACCGGCCCCGGAGCACTGACCCGGTGGCGTCCCTGAGCTACGACCTCACGCTGGCCGGGCTCTCGGTCGGCGGCGCCGCCGCCCTCACCGGCATCGGACTGATCGTCACCTACCGCGCGACCGGCGTCCTCAACTTCGCGCACGGGGCGATCGCGATGCTCTGCGCCTACGTGCTGCGCCAGTTGACGGCCGAGTGGCACTGGCCGCTCCCGGTGGCCGCCGCGGTGACGCTGCTCCTGGTCGCCCCCGGCCTCGGCCTCCTCCTGGACCGCGCGGTCTTCCGCCCGCTCGCGGTGCTCGGCGGCGATCCCGCGCAGACCCTGGTCGCCTCGATCGGCGTCTTCGTCCTGCTGGTCGGCGGTGCGGCCCTCGTCTGGGGGCCGGGCGCGCGCGACGACGCGCCCACCCTCGTCCCCGCCGACCCGTGGACCCAGCTCGGCGCCGCCGTCGCCCTCGCCGCGGCGGTCGGGGCGACGACCCGCTGGACCCGGTTCGGCGGCCGGCTGCGCGCGGTCGTCGACAACCGCGAGCTCGCCGTGCTCTCGGGCATCGACGCGGACCGGGTGGCCGCCGCGGGCTGGGCGTTCGGCTCCTTCACGGCGGGCCTCACCGGTGTCCTGCTCGCCCCCTTGGTGCGCCTCGACCCGTACGGGATGCCCCTGCTGGTCATGGAGGTGGTGGCCGTCGCGGTGGCGGCCGGGATGCGCAGCCTGCCCGTCGCGGTGGGGGTGGCGCTCGTCCTCGGGGTGGCGCAGAGCCAGCTGACGCGACTGCACCCCGGAGGGCTGCCGGAACAGCTCCTGCAGACCGCGGGCGCGAACCTCTTCGTCCTCGCCCTGCTGGTCGCGGCGCTGATCCTGCCGGGGCTCGGCCCGAGGGACGCGCTCCCGCGCACCGCGAAGGACCAGGTTCCGACGCCGCCCGGCGCGTGGATCGTGGCGGCGGTGCTCTTCCTCATCCCGCTCGGCTTCGCGGGCACCGACCTGACGACGGCGGTCCAGGTCCCCGCGCTCGCGGTGATCCTGCTCTCGCTCGTCGTCGTCACCGGCCGCGGCGGCCAGATCTCCCTCGGGCAGGCGGCGTACGCGGGCCTCGGCGCCCTCTTCACGGCCCTCCTCGCGGCGGGCCGCTTCCCCGGCCTGCCCGAACTCCCGCATCTGCCGGCCCTGCTGGTCGCGGTCCTCCTGGTGGCACCGCTCGGCCTCCTGACCGGGTGGCCCGCCATCAGCCGGCACGGCCTGGCCCTCGCCCTGGCGACGTTCGCGGTCGGCCTGGGCGTCAGCCGCTTCGTCTTCACCCAGCCGTACGCGACGTCGGGCCTGACCGTCGGCCGCCCCGCGGGCTTCGCGGACGACCGGGCGTACTACCTGCTCGAACTCGCCCTCCTGGGCGGGGCGGTGCTCCTGGTCACCGCGTTGCGCCGGGGGCGTACGGGCCGTGCGCTCGCGGCGATGCGGGACCACGAGGCGGGGGCGGCGGCCGCGGGGGTGCCGGTGCCGGCCCTCAAACTCGCCGCGTTCGTCACCGGGGCGGCGCTCGCCGGGCTCGGCGGCGGGATGCTCGCGCTCGGCCAACGGGCCTTCGACGCCGGGGCGTACGACCCCGTGCGGGGCCTCCTCTGGTTCGCGGCCGTCGTGGTCCTCGGCTCGGACAGCGTGCTCGGGGCGCCGGCCGCGGCGGCCCTCCTCGTCGGCCTGGACGCGGGGACGCGCGGCGGGGTCGCGGCGGCCCTGATCGGCCTCCTGGCGGTCCTGATCGGCCGCTTCCCCGGCGGCCCGTACAAGGCGCTGCGCGCGGCGACCGACCGCTTCCGCCGCATCCCGCGCCTCACGCCCGCGGGCGAAGCGGCCCGCGCCCGCCTCACCGCCGCAGGCCTGCGGCCGAGCCGGCGCACCCCGCCCACCCGCACAGAAGCCGCCGCCGTACAGACCCCGCGCACACATGCGCAGGACTCGCGGTCCCCAGGCGCCCACCCCACCCGGCGCACCCCCGACCACACCCTGACCGCCCACCACCTCACCGTCGCCTACGACGGGTTCACCGCCCTCGACGGCGTCAGCCTCACCGTCCCGCCCGGCCGCGTCACCGCCGTCGTCGGCCCCAACGGGGCGGGCAAAAGCACCCTCTTCCACTGTCTGGCCGGCACCCTGCGCCCCGCGTCGGGCCGCATCACCCTCGGCCCCCGTGACATCACCGGCCTGCCCGCGCACGCCCGTACCCGCGCCGGCACCGCCCGTACCTTCCAGCGGTTGGCCGTCTTCCCCTCGCTCACCGTCGCCGAGAACGTCCAGGTGGGCGCGGACCGGGCGGCGCGCCCCACCCCCGGTGCGACCGGTCGGGCCCTGCGCCTCCTCGGCCTCACCGAGCTGCGGGACCGCCCCGCGGCCGGCCTCTCCGCCGGGGCCCTGCGCCGCACCGAGCTGGCCAGGGCCCTCGCGGGTGACCCGCACACCCTGCTCCTGGACGAGCCCGCGGCCGGTCTGGACGAGGCCGAAGTGCGGGAGCTGGCCGTGCTGTTACGGGCCCTCGCGGCGGACGGCACGGCCCTGCTGGTGGTCGAGCACGACCTCGGCCTCGTGGCGGGACTCGCCGACACCGTGCACGTGATGACGGCGGGCCGCATCGTCACCTCGGGCCCCGCCCACCAGGTCCTCCAGGAGCCCCGCTGACATGCGCGGCATCGAACTGCGCGACGCCCGCGTCCACTACGGACCGCTGGAGGCCCTGCACGGCCTCACCCTGGCCGCGCCCGCCGCCGCGCTCACCGTGCTCCTCGGCCGCAACGGCAGCGGCCGCACCACGACCCTGCGCGCGCTCGCGGGCACGGTCGCCCTGACCGCGGGCGCGGTCGTCCTGGACGGCCGGGACGTCACCCACCGCCCGGCCCACGCACGAGCCGCCGACGGCGTGTGCCTCGTACCGGACCGGCAGGCGGTGTTCGCCTCCCTCACCGTCGCGGAGAACCTCCAACTGCCCGGCGGCGCGGGCGGTCTCTCGCGGGCCCTGGACGCCTACCCCGAGCTGCGCCCGCTCCTCGCCCGCCGCGCGGGCACCCTCTCCGGCGGCGAACAGCGCATGCTCGCCCTGTCCCGGGCCCTGCTCCCGGACACCCGGGTGATCCTCGCCGACGAACCGACGCAGGGCATGGCGCCCTCCGTCGCGGCCCGCACATACGCGCTCCTCGCCGGTACGGGCGCCTGCGTGGTCCTCGCCGAACAGCGGCTGCCGTCCGCCCTGCGCGCGGGCGCGGGCCGGGCGGCGGTCGTGCACGAACTGCGCCGGGGCGCGGTGGTGTTCAGCGGGGAGCCGGGCGAGGTCAGTCCTGCCCGGCCGCGGGACGCCCCGGAATGACCAGGACCTCGCCCACCGAGATCCGGTCGGGCCGGCTCCCGACCACCGAGCGGTTGGCCTTGTACAGGGCCTGCCAGCCGCCCTGCACGTGGTACAGGCGGGCGATCGAGCTGAGCGTCTCCCCCGCCTTCACCCGGTGGACGCGGCCGTCGATCCGCTCGACCCGCACCTTCTTGGAGCAGGACGGCCAGGCACCCCAGCCCTGGGCCTGAAGCACCTTCTCCGCCACCTTGATCTGCTCCTTCTTGGTGGCGAGATCGGCGCGCGGCGCGTACTTGAGCCCGCCGTACTGCTCCCAGGTGGGCTGGTAGAACTGCAGCCCGCCGTAGAAGCCGTTGCCCGTGTTGGTGTCCCAGCGTCCGTTGCTCTCGCACTGGGCGAGGCAGTCCCACGGCCCCTTCTTCACGGAGCAGCCGTACGGCGTGGACGGGGCACCCGGCTTCGGCGGCGGGGCCGCGGACGCGGCGGCCGAGGGCAGCGCCGTCGCCGCCAGGATCGCGCCGACGACCAGGGACACGGACTGAACGCGCAGGGTCAGCTTCGGATGCATCGGGTCACGCTAGGCAGCTCCGCGACGGGCTTGAGGCGTGCCGCGCCGCCCCGGAGCCGACCCCACCCGGTCGGACTATCGGTAGGTCACACCAGAGCCGCCGCCCCGGAACGATCACGCCCCGGTCGCCGCCGATGGCTCGATTCCGTTCTCCTTCGCGCGTGACCTGCACCACTGATCCGCCGTTGTCTCCTTATGAGCCGGGCACGGCCCGGCTCGTCACACCCTCCCCATGCACCCCAGATGACGATCCCGAGGAGCCACCCGTGCCGCGCATGCTCGACGTCAGCGACGACGTTCGCGCCGAGATCGGCGACGAAGAAGCCGACCGGCTGCTCGCCGGAGAGAACACCCCGGGCAGCTACGACTGCACGTCGTGCCGCACCCCGGGCGACGCCGAACAGGAGCGCACCAGCACCGTCCTGTTCGTCGGCGACGAGACGGCCGTGCTCGCCTTCGCCCACGCCACCTGCCTGCCCTCCCAGATCGTCACGGTCTCCGAGGAGCAGCTGCAGGGCGCCGTACGGTCGATCACCGGCGACGACGGCGAGGCGCCCGCCGACGCCGCGCCCAACCAGGCCGTGCTCGGCGTCACCAGCGGCCTCGTCCTCATCGAGGGCGAGCTGCGCCCGGCCCTCGTCGTCGAGCCCACCGGCGCCATCGCCCGCCCCGGCGCCGCACCCGGCGGCGGCGACGACTTCCTGCCGCTCCTGATCGAGCAGGGCTTCCTGCCGGCCGCCTCACTCGACTCCGTGCCGCCCCCGCTGCCCGGCTGGTCGGTGCTGCTCGCCATGGGCCAGCTGCACGCCGTCCTGCAGCCCGGCACCGGCGGTGGCTCCCCCGTCGCCTGGTGGCAGGCGCACCACCCGCTGCAGGTCACCGAGGACTGGCGCACGGCGGCCAACAAGACGCAGACCGTGCTGCTCTTCGCCGCCCCCGCGGGCTCCATCGGCCGCCAGCCGCGCGAGGACATGCTGCGGGACGCGCTGGACAGGGCCGCCACGCACGGGCGTCTCGTCGCGGCCTCCATGCCGCTCGCCGGCACCTGAGCCCGCGGCGGCCGAGGGCCGCGCCGCACACCCGAACGCGCCGGTCACACCGGTGCCGGACCGGGAAAGCGGCGCGGCCCCCGCATCCGCACGGCGACGGTGTCGTTGGCACAGACGTGCACACATACGACCCCTCCCGCCCCCGGCCGGCGTACCAGAGCCCCATCCCTTCCATGCGTACGGCGCAGGAGCCGACGGGCAGCCACTCGGCCACACCCATCTACGACACGCTGTACTCGGAGTACCTCAGGGCGTTCAGGGCCCTGCCGGGCGACCGGACGGGCGAGGAGGACCTGGGGTTCGTCGGCTTCGGGACGGGGCCGTACGGCTACCAGCACCGTTTCGACGGACGGCACGACCAGCGCAGCGCGTACGGCCAGTTCCACGTGGCCCGCTACGGCCAGCACGACCACCACACGGGCCACCACCAGTTCCCCGCGGCCCTGCCGCCGGGCCCGCGCCGCGAGCACTGAGCCCGCACCCGGACAGCCGAATGCCCGGCCTCCCCGAGAGGGGGGCCGGGCATTCGCGCGGGGGCCTGCCCGCTTTACTTCTTGCGGCCGCGCTTCTCGCGCACCCGCACCGAGACGTGGATCGGCGTGCCCTCGAAGCCGAACTCCTCGCGCAGGCGGCGCTCCAGGAAGCGGCGGTAGCCCGCCTCGATGAAGCCCGAGGCGAAGAAGACGAACCGCGGCGGCTTGGTGCCCGCCTGGGTGCCGAAGAGGATGCGGGGCTGCTTGCCGCCGCGCACGGGGTGCGGGTGCGAGGCGACGATCTCGCCGAGGAACGCGTTCAGACGGCCGGTCGGCACGCGCGTCTCCCAGCCCTCCAGGGCCGTCTCGATCGCCGGGACGAGCTTCTCCATGTGACGCCCGGTGGCCGCCGAGACGTTCACCCGCGGCGCCCAGGCGACCTGGGCGAGCTCGGTCTCGATCTCCCGCTCCAGGTAGTAGCGGCGCTCCTCGTCGAGGGTGTCCCACTTGTTGTACGCGACGACGATGGCGCGGCCCGCCTCGACGGCCATCGTCACGATGCGCTGGTCCTGGACCGAGATGGACTCGGAGGCGTCGATGAGGATCACCGCGACCTCGGCCTTCTCGACGGCGGCGGCCGTGCGCAGCGAGGCGTAGTAGTCGGCGCCCTGCTGGAGGTGGACGCGCTTGCGGATGCCCGCCGTGTCGACGAACTTCCAGGTCACGCCGCCGAGCTCGATGAGCTCGTCGACGGGGTCGCGGGTGGTGCCCGCCAGTTCGTTGACGACCACGCGGTCCTCGTTCGCCACCTTGTTGAGCAGCGAGGACTTGCCCACGTTCGGGCGGCCGATGAGCGCGATGCGGCGCGGTCCGCCGATGGCCGCGCCGAAGGTCTGCGCGGGCGCGTCGGGCAGCGCCTCCAGGACGGCGTCCAGCATGTCGCCGGTGCCGCGGCCGTGCAGCGCGGAGATCGGGTGCGGCTCGCCGAGGCCCAGGGACCACAGGGCGGTGGCGTCGGCCTCGCCGGAGGGACCGTCGACCTTGTTGGCGCAGAGCACGACGGGCTTGCCGGCCTTGCGGAGCAGCCGCACGACCGCCTCGTCGGTGTCGGTGGCGCCGACCGTGGCGTCGACGACGAAGACCACGGCGTCGGCGGCCTCGATGGCGTACTCCGCCTGGGCGGCGACGGAGGCGTCGATGCCGAGGACGTCCTGCTCCCAGCCGCCGGTGTCGACGAGCTTGAAGCGGCGGCCCGACCACTCGGCCTCGTAGGTGACGCGGTCGCGGGTCACGCCCGGGCGGTCCTCCACGACGGCCTCGCGGCGGCCGATGATGCGGTTCACCAGGGTCGACTTGCCGACATTGGGGCGGCCGATGACGGCGAGGACGGGCAGCGGGCCGTGGCCCGCCTCCTCGATGGCGCCCTCGACGTCCTCGACGTCGAAGCCCTCCTCGGCGGCGAGCTCCATGAACTGTGCGTACTCGGCGTCGCCGAGCGCCCCGTGGTCGTGGTCGGCAAAGCCGTCGCCCTCGGGCTGGATCTGGTCGTTCATGAAGTCCGTACCTCGTCGTTCATCGTGGTGATCGGTGCAGCGGCCCGTGCGTCGGACCGGGGCACTACTGGATAAGTCTCGCTCAGCGCCCGGTCAGGCGCCTGGCGTTTTCCAGGTGGGCGGCGAGCCGCCCCTGGATGCGCACGGTCGCCTCGTCGAGCGCCTTGCGCGTACGCCGCCCGCTGCCGTCGCCCGCGTCGAAGGGGTCTCCGAAGACCACGTCGACCCGGCTGCGCAGCGGGGGCAGCTGCTTTATCAGCCGTCCGCGCCGGTCGGTGCTTCCCAGCACCGCCACCGGGACGATCGGGGCGCCCGAGCGCACCGCGAAGTAGGCGAGCCCGGCGCGCAGCGACGCGAAGTCGCCCTCGCCCCGGGTGCCCTCGGGGAAGATCCCGAGGACGCCGCCCTGGTCCAGGACGCCGAGCGCCCGGGTGATGGCCGTGCGGTCGGCGCCGGAGCGGTCGACCTTCACCTGGCCGATGCCGTCCAGGAAGGGGCCGAGCGGCCCGACGAACGCTTCCTTCTTGATCAGGAAGTGTGTGGGCCGGGGCGCGACGCCCATGACCATCGGGCCGTCGACGTTGTGCGAGTGGTTGACGGCCAGGATCACGGGACCCGTGGCGGGCACCCGCCAGGAGCCGAGCACCCGCGGCTTGAACAGGCCGTACATGAGGCCGACGCCGATGCGGCGGCCGACCTCGGCACCCCGCTCGCTCACTTCGCGGCCCGCTTCTCCTCGACGAGGGTGACGACGCACTCGATGACCTGCTGGAGCGTGAGCTCGGTGGTGTCGACCTCGACGGCGTCGCCGGCCTTGGCGAGCGGCGACGTCTTGCGGCTGGAGTCGGCCGCGTCCCGCTTGATCAGGGCCTCCTGCGTCGCCTTGACGTCGGCGCCCTTGAGCTCGCCGGAGCGGCGGGCGGCACGGGCCTCGGGCGAGGCGGTGAGGAAGATCTTCAGGTCGGCGTCGGGCAGCACGGTGGTGCCGATGTCGCGGCCCTCGACGACCATGCCCTTCTCGGCCGAGGCGGCGATGGAGCGCTGCAGCTCGGTGATGCGGGTGCGCACCTCGGGGACGGCGCTGACGGCGCTGACCTTGGAGGTGACCTCGGTGGTGCGGATCGGGCCCGCGACGTCCGTGCCGTCGACCGTGATGGCCGGGGCGAGCGGGTCGGTGCCGGAGACGATCTCGGGCTTGCCCGCGACGGCGGCGATCGCCGTGGGGTCGGTGAGGTCGATGCCGTTGTGCACCATCCACCAGGTGATCGCCCGGTACTGGGCGCCGGTGTCCAGGTAGCTGAGTCCGAGCTGGGCGGCGACGGCCTTCGAGGTGCTCGACTTGCCCGTGCCGGAGGGACCGTCGATGGCGACGATCACGGCTGCCGGGGAGGCGGTTGCTGCGGTTTCCACGGGAGGCGGGCACCTTTCGCAGTACTCGGGGTGGGGAGGCGGGGCGCGAAGACGCCCCGCACAAGGTTACTGGCTCGCACACCCTGCCCCGACAGCCCCTGCCCGGGCCGTCCCGGGGCGCCCCGGCGCGGACCGCTACTGCCGGATCGACCAGCCCCGCTCGCGCAGCGCCGCGCTCAGCACCGGCGCCGCGCTCGGCTCGACCATGAGCTGGACCAGACCCGCCTGCTGCCCGGTCGCGTGCTCGATGCGCACGTCCTCGATGTTGACGCCCGCCTGGTCCGCGTCGGCGAAGATCCGGGCCAGCTGGCCCGCCCTGTCGTCGATGAGCACCGCGACGATCTCGTACGCCGCCGGGGCCGCCCCGTGCTTGCCGGGCACCCGGGTCCGGCCCGCGTTGCCGCGCCGCAGCACGTTCTCCACCCCGGCCGCGCCCTCGGAGCGCTTGGAGGCGTCGGCGGACTGCAGCGAGCGCAGCGCCGTCACCGTCTCGTCGAGGTCGGCGGCGACCGAGGCGAGCAGGTCGGCGACGGGCCCGGGGTTGGCGGCGAGGATGTCGATCCACATCCGCGGGTCGGACGCCGCGATCCGCGTGACGTCGCGGATGCCCTGGCCGCAGAGCCGTACGGCGCTCTCCTCGGCGTGCTCCAGGCGGGCCGCGACCATGCTGGAGACCAGGTGCGGCATGTGCGAGACGAGGGCGACCGCGCGGTCGTGGGCGTCGGCCTCCATGACGACGGGCACCGCGCGGCAGAGCGCCACCAGCTCCAGGGCGAGGTTGAGCACCTCGGTGTGGGTGTCCCGGGTCGGGGTCAGCACCCAGGGCCGGCCCTCGAAGAGGTCGGCGGTGGCGGCCAGCGGGCCGCTGCGCTCGCGCCCGGACATGGGGTGCGTGCCGATGTACGCGGTCAGGTCGAGGCCGAGCTCCTCCAGCTCGCGGCGCGGCCCGCCCTTGACGCTCGCCACGTCGAGGTAGCCGCGCGCGGCCCCGCGCCGCATGACGTCGGCCAGGGTGGCGGCGACGTACGAGGGCGGCACGGCGACGACGCAGAGGTCGACGGGCCCCGCGGGCTCCTCGTCGGTGCCGGCGCCGAGCGCCGCGGCGGTGCGGGCCTGCGCCGGGTCGTGGTCGGCGAGGTGCACGGCGACGCCGCGGGAGGCGAGGGCCAGGGCTGCCGAGGTGCCGATCAGACCGGTGCCGATGACGAGGGCGGTTCTCACTGGGCGGTGTCCTTGCGGAGTGCGGCCGCGGCGCCGAGGTGCACGGGTGCGGTCTCGGAGCGTGGCCGGTCGGGTTCGACGGTGGCGTACGCCATGGCTGTGGCCCACGGCCGGGGTCCCCAGCCTATCCAGCGTCCCGTGGGGCGGCGCGGGCCGCCCGGCTGCCGAGACGGACGGGGCCGCCCGGACACCGGTGCGCCGCGGGCCCGTACCCTCACCCCATGCTCCCCGGGAACCTCGCCCTCGTGCGCGACCACACGGTGTACTCCTGCGTGATGGGCTCGCGCGCGTTCGGCCTGGCCACCGAGGAGAGCGACACCGACCGCAGAGGGGTCTTCCTGGCCCCCACCCCGCTGTTCTGGCGGTTCGAGAAGCCTCCGACGCATCTGGACGGGCCGGCCGAGGAACAGTTCAGCTGGGAGCTGGAGCGCTTCTGCGAGCTCTCCCTGCGCGCCAACCCGAACGTCCTGGAGTGCCTGCACTCCCCGCTAGTGGAGCACGTCACGGACACCGGCCGCGAGCTGCTGGCCCTGCGCGGCGCGTTCCTCTCCCGGCAGGCCCACGAGACGTTCGCCCGCTACGCGCTGGGCCAGCGCAAGAAGCTGGAGGCGGACGTCCGCACCCACGGCGCCCCGCGCTGGAAGCACGCCATGCACCTGCTGCGGCTCCTGGCCTCCTGCCGCGACCTGCTGCGCACCGGCGAGCTGACGCTCGACGTCGGCGAGGACCGCGAGCGGCTGCTCGCGGTCAAACGCGGGGAGCGCTCCTGGCCGGAGGTCGAGACCTGGATGAACCGGCTGGCGGCCGAGGCCGAGGAGGAGGCGCCGCACAGCCCGCTCCCGGCCGGGCCCGACCGGGAACGGATCGAGGACTTCCTGGTCCGCACCCGCCGGACGTCAGCCCTGCGCTCCCTGGAGCCGCACCCGGACGACGAAGTCGTGCAGGACGTCGTGGGCGGAGTGGACGCCGGGCAGCACTGAGCCCGCCTGCGCCACGTCGAGGATCGCGTGCAGCCGCTGCACGTCGTCCGCCACGCGCGCGTGGTCCACATCCGCGCCGCCGTGCTCGGCCGCGTGCTTGGCCGCGATGAGTTCCGGCAGGTGGGCGGGGGCCTCGGCCACCTCGCCCAGGAGCGTGGGGAGATCGGCGACGAGCTGCCCGCTGCGCATCAGGTGGATGCCGGTGAGCAGTACGCGGAAGGTGTAGAGCAGTGGCTTGAGCCCGCCGTTCTTCTCGAAGAGCCGCCACTGGGTGCCGGCGAACCCGCGGTAGTGGTGGGCGTGGTTGCTGGTGAGCACAGCCGGGGCGAGCGCGACAAGCTCGGCGTGGGCGTCGGTGGTGTGCACGACCAGCGGGGAGAGCAGCTGCTCCAGGACGTAGCCGTTGTTGCGCAGCATCAGGCGGACGAACTTGCGCAGGTCGTGCGTGACGAGATCCATCTCGACGCCGTCGCGCTCCCACATCTTCGTGCGGGTCTCGTCGGGTCCCCTGAGCCCCACCAGGTCGGCCACCGGCAGCAGGTGCACCCCGCGCAGGTCGACGTCCGAGTCGCGGGACGGGAAGCCGTACAGGTGCGCGCCGGAGACGGTCGCGAAGAGCAGCGGGTCGCTCTGCTCGGCGACGACGGAGGCGAGGTCGATGTCCAGGTCGGGGCCCAGGTCCACGGTCATCCCTCAAGCGTCCCAGAGCGCCCCGAAGGCGAGGAGTTCGGCCCGGTACTCGATCCGTGCGGTCCATTCGGCGGGCCAGGCGCCCGTGCCGAGGTGGGCGCCCGCGAAGGCGCCCGCGAGGCAGGCGATCGAGTCGGAGTCGCCGGACGTGCAGGCGGCCCGGCGCAGCGCGGTGACCGGCTCGTCGACGCACTGCAGGAAGCAGGACAGGGCGGTGGCGAGGGCCTCTTCGGCGATCCACCCGGCGCCGGTGGCCAGGCACGGGTCGGTCTCGGGGTTGGCGTGCTTCAGCGCGGCCTCCAGGCGTTCGAGCACGGCGAGGCACTCGTCCCAGCCGGACGTGATGAAGGCGCGCGGCGTGGGCGCCCCGCTCCGCGTCCACAGCTCGCCGAGCCAGCGCTCGTGGTAGGTCTCGCGGTTGTCGTACGCGTAGGAGCGGAGCAGTCCGACGAGTCCGGTCGGCTCGGCGCCCTCGGCGAGCAGCCGGACGGCGTGGGCGGTGAGGTCACTGGCGGCGAGCGCGGTCGGGTGGCCGTGGGTGAGCGCGGACTGCAACTGGGCGGCGCCCGCCCGCTGTTCGTCGCTCAGGCCGGGCACGAGCCCGAGGGGGGCGACGCGCATGTTGGCGCCGCAGCCCTTGGAGTGCGGCTGGCTGGCCTCCTGCCAGGGCTTGCCGCTCTTGAGGAGGTAGCAGGCCTGCAGGCAGGTGTTGCCGGGCGCGCGGTTGTTCTCCGGCGACTGGTACCAGTCCACGAACTCCTCGCGCAGCGGCCGCTCCAGCCGCTTCGGGCCGAGGCTCCCCCGCTCCATGGCGGTGCGCAGGCCGCGGGCGAGCGCGAGCGTCATCTGGGTGTCGTCGGTGACGATCGCGGGCCGCGGCAGCTCCATCTCCCGCCAGGGGCCGCACTTGGCGAGGATCGAGGGAACGTCGTTGAACTCGGTCGGAAAGCCGAGGGCGTCACCGAGGGCGAGGCCCAGGAGGGCTCCGGTGGCGGCTCGTTTCATGGGGGCTCTCACGAGGGCTGTCCTTCCGGGGCGGGGCGGAGCAGGGGCGGGTGCAGGGCGGTGGCGGTTCCGGCCCGGAAGAGCGCGGCGGGCTTGCCCCTCCCACCGGTCAGCCGGGCTCCGCCGGGAACGGCTTCGACGAGGCCCGCCGTGCCGACCACCTTGCGGCGGAAGTTGGCCGGGTCGAGCTCGGCGCCCCACACGGCCTCGTAGACCTGGCGCAGCTCGCCGAGGGTGAACTCGGGCGGGCAGAAGGCGGTGGCGAGGCCGGTGTACTCCAGCTTGGCGCCGACCCGGTCGTGCGCGTCGGCGAGGATCCGGTCGTGGTCGAAGGCGAGCGGCCGGTACGTCGCCGGGGTGTACGGCAGCCAGGCCGCGCGGGCCGCGTCGCCTCCCCCGCTCACCTGCGGCGGGTCGGGGACGAGTGCCGCGAAGGCGACGGAGACGACCCGCATGCGCGGGTCGCGGTCCGGGGCGCTGTAGGTGCGCACCTGCTCCAGGTGCAGCCGTGCGACGTCCGCGATGCCGGTCTCCTCGGCGAGCTCACGGCCCGCGGCCTCCTCGGCCGACTCGTCGGGCAGCACGAAGCCGCCGGGCAGCGCCCAGCGCCCCGCGTACGGCTCCTGGCCGCGCTCGACGAGCAGCACGTGCAGCGCGCCGTCCCGAACGGTGAACACCGCGAGGTCCACGGTGACGGCGAACGGCTCGAAGGCGTGCTTGTCGTAGCCCTGCATGCACGACCACCCCCTCTCTTTATAGTCACCAGGACTATAAAGAGAGGGGGTGGTTCGGGCAAGGGTCTCTGCCGACCTACAGGTCGACCTCCTGCATCAACATCCCGACCTCGGTGTTCGACAGGCGCCGCAGCCAGCCGGACTTCTGGTCGCCGAGCGTGATCGGCCCGAAGGCGACCCGCACCAGCTTGTCGACCGGGAACCCGGCCTCGGCGAGCATGCGCCGCACGATGTGCTTGCGCCCCTCGTGGAGGGTCACCTCGACCAGGTAGTTCTTGCCGGTCTGCTCGACGACGCGGAAGTGGTCCGCGCGGGCGTACCCGTCCTCCAGCTGGATGCCGTCCTTGAGCTGCTTGCCCAGGTCACGCGGGATCGGGCCCACGATGTGCGCGAGGTAGACCTTCTTCACGCCGTACTTGGGGTGGGTCAGCCGGTGCGCCAGCTCGCCGTGGTTGGTGAGCAGGATGACGCCCTCGGTCTCGGTGTCGAGCCGCCCCACGTGGAACAGCCGCGTCTCGCGGTTGGTCACGTAGTCGCCGAGGCACTGCCGGCCCTCGTTGTCCTCCATGGTGGAGACGACGCCGGCGGGCTTGTTCAGCGCGAAGAACTGGTACGACTGGGTGGCCACGGTCAGGCCGTCGACCTTGATCTCGTCCTTCTCGGGGTCGACGCGCAGACCCTGCTCCAGGACGATCTCGCCGTTCACCTCGACGCGGGCCTCGTCGACCAGCTCCTCACAGGCGCGGCGCGAGCCGTAGCCCGCGCGGGCGAGGATCTTCTGCAGCCGCTCGCCCTCCTGCTCGGCGCCCGGGAAGGTCTTGGGCGGGCTCACCTTCGGCTTGTCCGCGTACCGCTCGCGGTTGCGCTCCTCGGCCCGCGTCTCGAACTCACGCGAACGCGAGGGGGCCGTCCGGCTGCGGGAGGGCTGCCCGCGCTTGGGGCCGCCCTTGGCACCGCCGCGCGCCGAGGCGCCGCGGCCCGACTTCGGGCCGTCCGGGGTGCCGCCGGGGCCCACGTCGTAGCGCCGCTCCTCCGGACGCGGCTTCTTCGGGCGGCCGCTGCCGCCCTGCTTGTCATCGCGGTTGTCGCCGGCTCCGCGGAAACCACCGCGGCCGCCGCCGTTCCCGCCGCGGCCGCCGCTGTTGCCACCACGGCTCCCGCCGTTGTTTCCGCTGCTGTTCCTGCCGCTGCTGCTTCGCATCAAAAGTTCCGTCTAATCGGCTGTGTCCTGGGTGTACCCGTACCCCGGCGCATCGGGTGCGTCCGGGTCGAACGACGGAACCCCTTCCAGCGTCTCGCCCTCGATCGCGTCCGCCTCGGGGAGGAAGGGCGCGAGCTCGGGGAGCTCGTCCAGGCCGCGCAGGCCCATCCGCTCCAGAAAGTAGTTCGTCGTCCTGTACAGGATCGCACCTGTTTCGGGTTCCGCGCCCGCCTCCTCCACCAGACCCCGCTGGAGGAGGGTGCGCATCACGCCGTCGCAGTTCACCCCGCGCACCGCGGAGACCCGCGAGCGGCTGACCGGCTGGCGGTACGCGACGACCGCGAGGGTCTCCAGAGCCGCCTGGGTGAGCCGGGCCTGCTGCCCGTCCAGGACGAAGCCCTCCACGGCGGCGGCGTACTCGGGCCGGGTGTAGAACCGCCAGCCGCCCGCGACGAGCCGCAGCTCGAAGCCGCGCCGCTGCACGGTGTACTCGTCGGCCAGCTCGCGCAGCGCGTCGGCGACCTCGCGCCGGGTCCGCCGCAGGATCTTCGCCAGGTGGTCCTCGGTGGCCGGCTCGTCGACGATCATGAGGACGGCCTCCAGGGCGGGCCGCAGCTCCAGGTCTGCGACCGTGTCCGCGCCCGCCGGGTACTCGCTCACGCCTGGGTGCTCGCTCACGCCTTCTCCTCCATCGGCTCGGGGGCCCGGTCGAACTCGTCGGTCACGGTCGGCTCCCCGGTGCCGTCACCGCCCGTCCAGCGGACCATCAGCTCCCCCAGGGGGTCCTCCTGGTCCAGGGCGACGGCCTTCTCGCGGTAGAGCTCGAGGAGGGCCAGGAAGCGCGCGACGACCGTGAGGGTGTCCCCCGCGTCCTCCACGAGGACCCGGAAACTGGTCTCGCCGTGCTCCCGCAGCCGGGCCACGACCAGGCCGGCCTGTTCCCGCACGGAGACCAGCGGGGCGTGGATGTGCTCCACGTACACCTGCGGCTTCGCGCGCGGCTGCATGGCCATCACGGCAAGCTTGGCGAACCCTTCCGCGCCGATGCTGATGACGACTTCCGGCAGCAGCTCGGCGTGGTGCGGCTCAAGGCCCACGGTCCGCGGATAGCGCCGCGCCTCCGCTTCGAGCCGCCCGCTGAAGATGTCCGCGATCTCTTTGTACGCGCGGTACTGCAGCAGCCGCGCGAAGAGCAGGTCCCGCGCCTCAAGGAGCGCGAGGTCGGCCTCGTCCTCCACCTCGGCGGCGGGCAGCAGCCGAGCCGCCTTGAGGTCGAGCAGGGTGGCGGCGACGACCAGGAACTCCGTCGTCTGGTCCAGGTCCCAGTCGGTGCCCATGGCCCGGATGTGCGCCATGAACTCGTCGGTCACCTTGGACAGGGCGACCTCGGTGACGTCCAGCTTGTGCTTGGAGATCAGCTGGAGCAGCAGGTCGAAGGGGCCCTCGAAGTTGGCGAGCCGGACCTTGAAGCGCCCGTCGTCGGGCTCTTGGGGAGGTTCCGGCTCAGCGGAAGACGCCCCTGGACCGCGCCCCAGGGCGCGGCGCCGAGCGGCGGACGGTACGGGTTCACTGTTCGAGGCCATGAGGCCGGAAACGCTACCCCTACCGCCCGCGAAGCCGTCGTACGAGGATGCTCGCGTCCCCGCGCGACTCCAGGTCGGCGAGGACGACGGCGACCGCCTCGCGCACGATGCGCCCGCGGTCGACCGCGAGGCCGTGCTCACCGCGCAGCACCAGGCGCGCGTGTTCGAGGTCCATCAGCTCCTCGGCGGAGACGTACACGGTGATCTTCTCGTCGTGCCGCTCACGCCCGCTGGGCCGCCGGTTGGCCGCCCGGGCGCGGCGCCGCGCCTGCGCGGTCGAGGCGCCCGCGGACTTGCCGCCGCCCTGGGCGGCCGAACCTTCCTGCGCCGACTCGGCGGAGCGGCGTCCCGCGTTCTTCTCGCCCTCGGCGGCGGCCGCCCTGCTGCGCGACTCGGCCCCGGACTCCGCGTCCGCGGCCGCGTGTTCGGCGGGTTCACCGCCGTCGCCCTGCGCGGTCTCCTCGGCCGATGCCGCCGTCTCGTCGCTCTCGCCCGCCGGAGCGGGCACCCTCGCCTCGCCGTTGGTGCCGCGCCGCGGCGAGGACGACTGCAGCGCCATCCCCCCGGTCGTGCGGAACAGTTCGTCGGCCCCCGGCAGACTCACTCGGCGTGACACCGGGCGAGCACCTCCCTGGCGAGCTGGCGATAGGCGGCCGCGCCGACCGAGTTCGAGGCGTACGTCGTGATCGGCTCACCGGCGACCGTGGTCTCCGGGAAGCGGACCGTGCGCCCGATGACCGTGTGGTAGACGTGGTCGTCGAAGGCCTCGACCACGCGCGCGAGCACCTCACGGCTGTGCACCGTGCGGGAGTCGTACATGGTCGCGAGGATGCCGTCGAGCTCCAGGTCGGGGTTGAGCCGCTCCTGGACCTTCTCGATCGTCTCGGTCAGCAGGGCCACGCCGCGCAGCGCGAAGAACTCGCACTCGAGCGGCACGATCACCTTGTGAGCCGCCGTCAGGGCGTTCACGGTGAGCAGGCCGAGCGAGGGCTGACAGTCGATCACGATGTAGTCGTAGTCCTGCATGAGCGGCTTCAGGGCGCGCTGCAGCGTCGACTCGCGCGCGACCTCGCTCACCAGCTGGACCTCGGCCGCGGACAGGTCGATGTTGCTGGGCAGCAGGTCCATGTTGGGGACCGCCGTCTTCAGGAGCACCTCGTCCGCGGACATGCCGCGCTCCATGAGGAGGTTGTAGACCGTCAGGTCCAGCTCCATCGGGTTCACCCCGAGGCCCACCGAGAGGGCGCCCTGCGGGTCGAAGTCGACGAGCAGGACCCGGCGTCCGTACTCCGCGAGGGCCGCGCCCAGGTTGATGGTCGACGTCGTCTTGCCGACGCCGCCCTTCTGGTTGCACATCGCGATGATCTTGGCCGGACCGTGGTCGGTCAGCGGGCCCGGGATCGGGAAGTACGGCAGCGGGCGTCCCGTGGGGCCGATGCGTTCACGGCGCTGGCGGGCCGCGTCCGGCGCGAGCGTGGCCGCGTACTCCGGATCGGGCTCGTACTCGGCGTCGGGGTCGTAGAAGTGCCCCTGGGGCAGTTCCTCGTAGTCGGCGAGGTGGGTGTGGGTGTTATCGCCACTCCGGTCGCCGGCCATGGCGTTCACGTGATGGCCATCCATGCTCTGGGGTGCTGACTGTGTCGGCTGGGGGCTCTGCCGGGCTTCGAAGGTGCGGACAGCGACCGAGCCGACGGCCTCGAGCCCCACGGGACCCTGGTCCCGCACAGACGTTCCTGGTTGACCACCCCCGGGAGCAAATGTCGACTCATTCACAAGTCGTCTTACCTCCTTGGTGACCAGGAAATTTCTCGATAGGTCAGCGTGGCACCATGCCGACGGTTGGCGACTCTATGGCGTGTCACCGCTCCACAGCAACACAATCCACCGGACCCGGCCCGATGTGTCGGCAACGGAACACCCTTGTGTCAAGGGCGTACGGCTCGTCATCGCCGCGTTTCGAGGGTGGGCGAAACGGTTAAAGGGTTACGTTCAAGGCCAGTTGACCGTGTCGACACGGATACGCATACGGCCGGACCCCTCTCAAGGTCCGGCCGCTGGCGTGAGATTGACGACTTTCGTTGACGAAAGTGTCGTAAGACCGACCGGAGTCGGTCATCCGGTTCAGCCGAGGAGCGTCTCCAGCTCGACGTGCTCCAGGCCGTGGGACTCCGCGACCTCCTTGTAAACCACCTTGCCGTCATGGGTGTTGAGGCCCAGGGCGAGCGCCGGGTCGCGGCGCAGGGCCTCGACCCAGCCGCGGTTCGCCAGCTCGACGATGTACGGCATGGTCGCGTTGGTCAGCGCGTACGTGGAGGTGTTCGGCACCGCGCCCGGCATGTTGGCGACGCAGTAGAAGACCGAGTTGTGGACCGGGAAGGTCGGCTCGGCGTGCGTGGTCGGGTGCGAGTCCTCGAAGCAGCCGCCCTGGTCAATCGCGATGTCGACAAGGACACTTCCCGGCTTCATCCGGGAGACGAGCTCGTTGGTGACCAGCTTCGGGGCCTTGGCGCCGGGGATGAGGACGGCACCGATGACGAGGTCGGCCTCCAGGCAGGCCTTCTCCAGCTCGAAGGCGTTGGAGACGACGGTCTGGATCTTCGTGCCGAAGATCTTGTCGGCTTCCTTGAGCTTGTTGATGTCCTTGTCGAGCAGGGTCACGTGGAAGCCCATGCCGATGGCGATCTGCGCGGCGTTCCAGCCGGAGACGCCGCCGCCGATGACGACGGCCTTGCCGGCGGCGACGCCCGGGACACCGCCCGGCAGCACGCCGCGGCCGCCGTTGGCGGCCATCAGGTGGTAGGCGCCGACCTGCGGGGCGAGACGGCCCGCGACCTCGGACATCGGGGCGAGCAGCGGCAGCGCGCGGCCGGCGGTCTCCACCGTCTCGTACGCGATGGCGGTCGTGCCCGACTCCAGGAGCGCGTCCGTGCACTCCCTGGACGCGGCCAGGTGCAGGTAGGTGAAGAGCGTCTGGTCCTTGCGGAGGCGGTGGTACTCCTCCGCGATGGGCTCCTTGACCTTCAGGAGCAGGTCGGCGGTGGCCCAGACCTCGTCGGCGGTGTCCAGGATCTTCGCGCCCGCCGAGACGTACTCGGCGTCCGTGATCGAGGAGCCGACGCCGGCGTTCCGCTCGATGACGACCTGGTGGCCGTGGCGCACCAGCTCGTGCACACCGGCGGGGGTGATGGCCACCCGGAACTCGTTGTTCTTGACCTCGCGGGGGATGCCGACCTTCATCGTCGATCACGGTCCTTGGCTCAGGGGATTTCTCGGGCAATGCAACGCATACCGGTGCACGTGGGGGCGCAGCGGGAGACACCGCAGAGGTATGCGGCGGAGCCAGTCTAATGAAGGATTTCTCGCTGTCTAGCCTTCCAATGCTTCAATCTTCTGCGGATGCACTACGGATTTCGTAGGCGGAAGGCTCCGCTCCACCATTCCTTTCCAGCCTGGCGACCTGCGGAAGCTCCTCTCCCAGCATGCGCTCGGCGGCGCTCCGGTGCAGCCGGGCCGCGGCCGGGTCGCCGAGCCGCTCCAGGGTGTCCGCGAGCCGCAGCTGCAGCGCCGCCTGCAGCCGGACGTCCTCGGCCTGGCGCGCCCACTCGACCGCCTCCTGGCAGGTGCGCAACGACTCCTCGGGCCGGCCCGCGTACTCCTGCACCCGGGCCATCTCGCTCAACGCCCGCGCCTGGGCGGTGACATCGCCGTTCCTGCGGTGCCCGGTCACCGCCGAACTCCAGTTCCGCAGCGCCTCGCCGTACCGTCCCGCGTACGTGTGCACCGTGCCGATCCGTCCGTAGAGGCGGGCCGCGTCCACGCGCTCGTCGCGGGCGAGCCGGTGGGCCAGCGCGCGGCCGAACCAGTCGGAGGCCCGCGACCAGTCCCCCAGCTCCTGATAGGCGCCGCCTACGGATTCCATCGCGCGGCCGGTGGCATACGGATCGTTCGCGGCCCGGCCCGCGTCGAGCGCCGCGCGGTAGCGGGCCAGCGCGTCGCGGGTGCGGCCCGTCTGCGCGTCCAGGTCCGCGAGGTTCAGCAGCGCCGCGGCCTGCTCGCGCGGCAGGTTCCGCCGCTCGGCGACGCCCAGGACCAGCTGGTGGATGCCGTACAGCTCGGGGGCTGCGGCCTCGGTGCCGCGGTGCGCGACGAGCGCCCGGGTCAGGGCCGCCATCAGCCTGCGCGCCAGCGTGTCCAGCTCGCCGTCGGCGACCGCGAGCCGGGCGGCGGCGAGCAGCGCGGGCTGCCGCACCGACAGCCACTCGGCGGCGGCCTGCCGGCTGGGGAAGCGCAGGGCGGGCGGCAGTCCCGCGATCTTCCCGCGGGCGGTGGCGTCCTCGGGCTCGGTGACGGCGCGGCAGGACTGCAGGAGCCGCACGGTCCGCTCCAGCATCCGGGCCCTGGCCAGCTGGATCTCGCCCGGCTTGTCCTGGCTCTCGGTACGGGCCCGCAGCAGCGGCACCAGGCAGCCGGGCACCTCGTACTGCGGAAGCGAGGACGGTACGGCCCGGACGAGCCCGAGCTCGACGAAGTCGTCCAGCGTGGTCTTGGCCCCGGAGACCGAGCAGCCCGCGAGCGCGGAGGCGGTGTGCGGGTCGATGTGGCCGGCCGGGGCGAGGCAGAGCAGTCGCAGTATCCGCGCGGCGGGCGAGGGGAGCGAGGCGTAGGTGTGGCCGAAGACACGCGCGAGGGCCGAGCCCTCCTCGGGCAGCGCGCGCACCCGTTTGGCGAGGTCGGCGACGGCGGCCTTGGGCCGCACCGCGAGCCAGCCGCCGGCCAGCACGAGCGTCGCGGGGTGGGCCGCGCACACCTCGACCAGGGACTCCGCCGAGCCCGGGTCGACGGTGATGCGGACGGGGCCCGCGGCGCGCGCGAGGAGTTCGACGGCGGCCTCCTTGTCCAGGCCGCCGAGGGTGCAGGGCCGGACGTCGGGGATGCCGGTGAGCGGGCCCTCGGCGACCGCGACGACCAGGCAGTCGGGGGTGTCCGGGAGGAGCGCGTCGACCTGTCCGGCGTCGGCCGCGTCGTCGAGGAGCAGCAGCGCCCTGCGGTCGGCGAGGGCCGCGCGGAGCGTCTCGGCGAGGTCGTCCTCCGCGGCTCCGGGCGGGGCGGGCACGGCCAGCGCGTCCAGCAGGCCGCGGGCGGTGCGCTCGGTGGGGACCGGGGTGCCGTCGGGGTCGGTGAGGTGGGCGCGCAGCACCCCGTCGGGGTAGTCGTCGGCGAGCTGCCGGACGAGTTCCTCGGCGAGTGCGGTGCGGCCCGAGCCGGGGCGGCCCGCGACGAGCAGGACGCGCGCGCGGGGTGCCTTGCGGCCGGAGAGGGTGTCGAGGCCCGCGCGGTCGACGTCGGCGCGGAGCTCTTTCAACTCCCGGCGTCTGCCGACGAACTGAGCCCGTGTCGACTCCAGCGAGGCGCGCGCGGGTGAGGGCACCGCGCCACCCGCCGTCGCACCGTCCGTGTCGACTGCCTGATCCGTCACGGGCCACGCTCCCGTCCGCCTGCGCACGAGCCCGCCGGGGCTCCGGGCGGGACGCTTTCAGAGCCTAGTTCAGGCCCTGCGCCCCTCCCGGGCGCGCAGCACGCACAAGTCGCCCGATCGGATCAGTAGATCGTCACACCGGACGGTTCTGAGGGGTCCTCAGGCCTCGAAGGGGCGGGCGGGCCAGGGAGCCTCGGCGGGGCGCAGCGCGTCCACGCCGTCGCCGTTCAGGACGGCCTGCAGCGAGAGGGCGCCGACGACGAGGCAGTTGTTGTGCAGCTCGCCGGCGAGCACGCCGCGCACGAGGTCGTCGAGGGGCACCCGGGCGAGCTCCATGTCGGACTCCTCCTCCTCGACCTCGAACCGCTCGCCCTCGGCCTCCGAGAGGTCACGGGCGAGGAAGACGCGCACGGCCTCGTCGCAGCCGCCGGGGGTGGTGTAGACGTCGGTGAGGACCCGCCAGTCCTCGGCCTTGACGTGCGCCTCCTCGTACAGCTCGCGCTGGGCGGCGTGCAGGGGGTTCTCGCCGGGGACGTCGAGGAGTCCTGCGGGGATCTCCCAGAGCTTGTGGCGTACGGGGTGGCGGTACTGACGGATGACCAGGACGCGGCCCTCGTCGTCGAGCGCGAGGACGGCGACCGAGCCCGGGTGGACCTGGTAGTCGCGGTGGACGACGGATCCGTCGGGCATGACCACGTCGTCGGTGCGGACGGAGGTCTTGTTGCCGACGAAGGGGGTCTTCGTCGCCGTGACCTGCCACTCCTCGGCGGTGTCCTTGATCGTCATGCCCTGTCCTCCCACACGTGCAAACGACAAACCGGGGTGCGCGTCCCGTGGGACGCCCACCCCGGCAACCGTATCGCTCCGGTGTTACTTTCCGGACTTGCCGCCCTGCTTGGCCCCGGCCTGCTGACGCTCGACGGCCGCCTTCACGAGACCGGCGAAGAGCGGGTGCGGGCGAGTCGGACGGGAGCGCAGCTCCGGGTGGGCCTGGGTGGCGACCAGGTAGGGGTGCACCTCGCGCGGGTACTCGACGTACTCCACGAGCTTGCCGTCCGGGGAGAGGCCGGAGAACTGGATGCCGGCCTTCTTCTCCAGGTCCGCGCGGTAGGCGTTGTTCACCTCGTAGCGGTGGCGGTGGCGCTCCTCCACGTACTCCTTGCCGTCGTACACCTCGCGCGCGATGGAGCCCTCGGCGAGCTTGGCGGGGTACATGCCCAGGCGCATCGTGCCGCCCATGTCGCCCTCGCCGGCGACGATGTCGAGCTGCTCGGCCATGGTGGAGATCACCGGGTGGCCGGTGGCCGCGTCGAACTCGGTGGAGTTGGCGTCGGGGATGTCCGCGAGGTTGCGGGCCGCCTCGATGACGATGCACTGCAGGCCCAGGCAGATGCCGAGCAGCGGCACCTTGTTCTCGCGGGCGTACTGGATGGCGCCGACCTTGCCGTCGACGCCGCGCTCGCCGAAGCCGCCGGGGATCAGGATCGCGTCGCAGTCGCCGAGCTGCTTCTGGGCGCCCGCCTGCGTCTTGCAGTCGTCGGAGGTGACCCACTTGACCTTGACGCGGGCCTTGTTGGCGAAGCCGCCGGCGCGCATCGCCTCGGTGATCGAGAGGTAGGCGTCGGGCAGGTCGATGTACTTGCCGACCAGGGCGACGGTGACCTCGTGCTTCGGGTTGTGCACCCGGTCCAGGAGGTCGTCCCACTGGGTCCAGTCGACGTCGCGGAACGGCAGGTCGAGCTTGCGCACGACGTAGGCGTCCAGGCCCTCGGTGTGCAGCACCTTCGGGATGTCGTAGATCGACTTGGCGTCGATGGCGGCGACCACGGCGGCCTCGTCGACGTCGCACATCAGCGAGATCTTGCGCTTGATGGCGGTCGGCACCTCGCGGTCGGCGCGCAGCACGATGGCGTCCGGCTGGATGCCGATGTTGCGGAGCGCGGCCACCGAGTGCTGGGTCGGCTTGGTCTTCAGCTCGCCGGAGGGGCCGATGTAGGGCAGCAGCGAGATGTGCACGACGAAGACGTTGTCGCGGCCGACCTCGTGGCGGACCTGGCGGACGGTCTCCAGGAACGGCAGCGACTCGATGTCGCCGACCGTGCCGCCGACCTCGGTGATGACGACGTCGACGTCGTCCGTCGCCATGCGGCGGATGCGGTGCTTGATCTCGTTGGTGATGTGCGGGATGACCTGGACGGTGTCGCCGAGGTACTCGCCGCGCCGCTCCTTGGCGATCACCTGCGAGTAGACCTGGCCGGTGGTCACGTTCGCCGAACCGTCGAGGTCGACGTCGAGGAAGCGCTCGTAGTGGCCGATGTCCAGGTCGGTCTCGGCGCCGTCGTTGGTGACGAACACCTCACCGTGCTGGAAGGGGTTCATCGTGCCCGGGTCGACGTTCAGGTACGGGTCGAGCTTCTGCATCGTGACGCGCAGGCCACGCGCCTTGAGGAGCGCACCCAGGCTGGAGGCAGTCAGACCCTTGCCGAGGGAAGAGGCGACACCCCCGGTGACGAAGATGTGCTTGGTCGTCTTGGATTTGGGCTGCATGGCCAAGAGGGGGCTCCCGTGGTCGCGGTCTGGAGGTGCGTACCGGCCTCCTCACCAGGGATTCGGGGAGGCGCCGTCGCTGCGGTTCGGGGGTTCTATGACCACCGGCTCACGGGCTACCAGGGTATCAGCGCCGGACCGGGACCGCTTCCGGCCACGCTCCGCCACCGGACACACACAAACCGGTCACGGGACACGCACGCCGCGGAGCGGGGCACCAGCCGCGCACGCTGCTACTTTTCCCCCGCGCACCGCCTCTCACCTGCCGCTCACCCGTTCGGCGGAGGCTCGTTGCCGGGAGGGGCGCGCAGATCACCGGGGTGCGTCGTATCCTGCTCGGACACTCGCTGCCGAGCCCCCTCCGGCACACGGCACCATCCCGCCTTGCACCCGGAACAAGCGCTCGTCAACGATCACTTGACCGCTGACCTGTAAGCGCCCCGCGGGGCGAACGTGGCCGTTCGACTGGAGATAGACGTGGCCGGGCGCATCGAGGACTACGCACTCATCGGAGACATGCAGACCGCCGCCCTGGTCTGCCGGGACGGCACAGTCGACTGGCTGTGCCTGCCCCGCTTCGACTCCCACGCCGTATTCGCCGGCCTTCTGGGCACCGAGGAGCACGGCTTCTGGCGTCTTGGACCGGCCCACAACCCGGACGCGCAGCCACCCGCTGCCACGCGCCGCTCGTACCGCGGCGACTCCCTGGTGCTCGAATCCGAGTGGGACACGGCGCGCGGCACCGTCCGCGTGATCGATTTCATGCCGCCGCGCGACACCGACGCGCCGCAGCTCATCCGCATCGTCGAGGGCGTCAGCGGACGGGTGCCGATGCGTTCGGCGCTGCGCATGCGGTTCAGCTACGGCCGGGTGGTGCCGTGGGTCCACAAGGTCGACGGGCGCACCGTGGCCGTCGCGGGCCCCGACTCGGTGTGGCACGACACGACCGCCGAGACCTACGGCAAGGACCTGACCACCTACTCGGACTTCACGGTCGCGCCGGGCGAGCGGATCGCGTTCACGATCTCGTGGCAGCCCTCGCACAAGGACCAGCCCGCGCTGCCCGAGCCGGAGGCGGCGCTCACCGCCACCGAGACGTTCTGGCGGGAGTGGGTGGAGCACTGTACGTACCACGGCCCCTACCGGGAGGCCGTGATCCGCTCGCTGATCACCCTGAAGGCGCTGACGTACGCGCCGACCGGCGGGATCGTCGCCGCGCCCACCACGTCGCTGCCCGAGGACATCGGGGGCTCGCGCAACTGGGACTACCGCTTCACCTGGCTGCGCGACGCCGCGATCACGCTCTCCTCGCTGCTGCGCACCGGCTACCGCGAGGAGGCCCGTGCCTGGCGCGAGTGGCTGCTCCGCTCGGTGGCGGGCGACCCGGAGAACCTGCAGATCATGTACGGCATCGCGGGCGAGCGCGAGCTCGGCGAGACCGAACTGGACTGGCTGCCGGGGTACGAGGGCTCCACGCCGGTCCGGGCGGGCAACGGCGCCGCGGGCCAGCTGCAGCTCGACGTGTACGGCGAGGTCACCGAGGCCCTGCACCTGGCGCACATGACGGGCCTGGCCCGCAACGACTACGCCGCCCTCCTCCAGCTCAAGCTGATCCGGTATCTGGAGGACCACTGGGACGAGCCGGACGAGGGCATCTGGGAGGTGCGCGGCCCGCGCCGGCACTTCGTGCACTCCAAGGTGATGGCCTGGGTCGCCGTGGACCGCACCATCAAGCTCATCGAGTCCGGCGACGCGGACGGCCCGCTGGACAAGTGGCGCGACCTGCGCGACGACATCCACCGGGACGTGTGCGAGCGGGGCTACGACCCGGAGCGGAACACCTTCACGCAGTCGTACGGCTCCAAGGAGCTGGACGCCTCGCTGCTGCTAATTCCGCAGATGGGCTTCCTGCCGCCGGACGACAAGCGCGTGATCGGCACCATCGAGGCGATCCAGCGGGAGCTGTCCACCCCGGACGGGTTCATCCTGCGCTACCCGACGTCCGGTGACGACGAGGGCGTGGACGGCCTGGAGGGCGACGAGGGCGCGTTCCTCGCCTGCTCGTTCTGGATGGCCGACGACCTGGCGATGATCGGCCGGGTGGACGAGGCGCGCAAGCTCTTCGAGAAGCTGCTCGCGCTCCGCAACGACCTGGGTCTGCTCGCCGAGGAGTGGGACTCCGCGGCGCAGCGTCAGGTCGGCAACTTCCCGCAGGCGTTCAGCCACGTGCCGCTGATCGACACGGCGCTGCGGCTGACGGCTTCGGGGGCGTACGGCGGATAGCGGCCGCTGGCTGACGCCACGTCACGTGCGCCCCCGTCGGATGCCGGCGGGGGCGCCGTGTTTCTCCGCCCGACGCCTTACGTGGCGTCGGCTGCTCGCTGCGGGTGGCTCCGGGTGAAGGCCAGGATCAGTGCGGCGGTACGGGACGGCTCCTCCAGGATGGGGGTGTGTCCGGCGCCGGGCAGCATCGTGACGACGGCGCCGGGGACGGCGCGGTAGTCGGCCGCGGACGTGGGGCGCCAGCGGCGGTCCCGGTCGCCGAAGATCACCTGCAGCGGTTTGCCGAGGGCGGCGAGCCGTTCGGGGAGCGGCCGTTCACCCAGGTACGCCAGGGACGCCCGCATGGCGGCGGTGACCGCCTGGATCCGGCTCTCCCGCAGTTCGTCGACGAGGTCCTGGGGCACCTCGAACCCGGCGCGGAAGCCGCTGTTCGCGAAGTGCCGGATCTGCTCGTCGCCCGGCGGCCACCGGGCGGGGTCGAAGGCGGCCGTCTCCGGCGCGATGTAGGCGTGCGGGCCGGGTCCGGTGTTGATGAGGACGAGGGCACTCACGAGGTCGGGCCGCCGCTCGGCCAGCGCGGTGGCGGCGTAGCCCCCGCTGGAGTGGCCGACGACGGTGGCGCGCCCGATGCCGAGCCGGTCGAGGGCCGCGCCGAGCGTCTGCCCGAGGCCGGAGGTGTCGTAGCCGCGGACGGGTTCGGCCGAGCGGCCGTGGCCCGGCAGGTCGACCCGGACGACGCGATGGGCGTCGGCCAGCAGCGGGACCAGAGCGTTCCACGAGGTGCTGGTGGTCGCGGAGCCGTGCAGGAGCAGCAGGACGGGGGCGCCGCGCGGGCCGTCCTGACGAACGTGGAGGTCACCGTGTTCGAGGGGCCGGAGGATCTCCTGGTGGACGGCTTCGGCGCTGCTTCGGGGGTGGTTCTCGGAGGTGGTCATGGCGCGACTGTCTCCCCCGTGACCCGGCGCCGGATTGGACGAATGTTCCCCGCGCCGTCCGCGTAGCCTGAAGCGATGAGGCTCACCACGCAGAGGCGTGACGATCCCGCCGCGTGGGACGTCGCGCGCCCGCGGCGGCGTGACGGGGTGCCCGGCGTCGACGTGGCGGGGTTCCGGGTGTTCGGCCCGCTCGGCCCGCTCTCGGGGGGGCTGCGGATCGTGCCGCACCCGGCCGTGATGCTGGTCCTCGCGTTCGGTCCCGGCCGGCCCGCCGTGGACGACGGCGCCGGGCGGCGGCACCGGGGCAGCCTCGTCGCCGGGCCCGGTTTCGGTTCCGGCGGGGCCGTACGGGCGTGGGGCGAGGATGTCGCCTGCGTACAGGTGCGGCTCTCCCCGCCGGCCGCCGGCGCGATCCTCGGCGTCTGCCCGGCCGATCTCGACGGGGCCGTGGTCCGCCTCGACGACGTGTGGGGCCGCCGGGCGGCACAGGTGTGCGAGCGCCTCGCCGGCCTCGACACCTGGCAGGAGCGCTTCGCGTACACCGAGGCCGAGCTCGCCCGCCGGTGCGCGGGCCGGGCGCCGGTGGATCCCGCGGTGGCCTGGGCCTGGCGGCGCATCGTCGACAGCGGGAGTCTCGTACGGGTGGAGCGGCTGGCCGACGACCTCGGATGGAGCCGCAAGCGCCTGTGGTCCCGGTTCCGCGACCACCTCGGCATGCCGCCCAAGCAGGCCGCGAGGCTGGTCCGCTTCGACCACGCCGTCCACCGCCTGGTCGCCGGGGCGGGACCGGCCGGGGTCGCGGCGGACACCGGGTACTGCGACCAGTCGCATCTGCACCGGGACGTCGTGGCCTTCACCGGCGCCACCCCGGCCGCCGTGGCGGGCGAACCGTTCCTGACCGTGGACGACCGTGCGTGGCCTACCGCTCCGCGCGTGTGAGGTACGCCACAACTGACGGCGGGGCGGGCAAGTGCCGCGCCGAGGCGAAGAGTTACCGGGCGGTCGGGGATGTGGGGCGGTGCCGTGCCCCGGCCGGGATGTTGCCGTCCCGTGCGCCCCGGTAGCGTCCGCGCCATGGACAGTCAGGGCACTCAGGGCGGCATCACGGTCCAGCGCGCGCTGGAACTTCCGGGGCTGCGCGGCGGGCTCCCCGAGGTCGTCGCGGGCGCGGAGCGGCTGCAGCGGACGGTGCGGTGGGTGCACGCGGGCGAGGTGCCCAACATGGCCTCGCTGCTCAAGGGCGGCGAACTGCTGCTCACCACGGGGCTCGGGCTCGGCGCGCGCCCCGCCGAACAGCGCGCGTTCGTGCGCAGGCTCGCCGAGCGCGGCATCGCGGCGCTCGTCGTCGAGCTGGGCCCGCGCTTCACCCGGCTGCCCGCCGCGCTCGTGGAGACCGCGCGGGCCGCCGGTCTGCCGCTGGTCCAGCTGCACCGCGAGGTGCCGTTCGTGACGGTCACCGAAGAGGTGCACACCGAGATCGTCAACGGCCACTACGCGCTGCTGCAGCAGGCCGAGGAGGTGCACAGGCGCTGTACGGAGGCGCTGCTCGGCGGGGGCGGCATCCCGCAGGTCCTCGGCATCCTCGCGGAGTTCAGCGGCAACCCGGTGTTCCTGGAGACGGCGGACCGCCAGCTCCTGTACGCGGCCGGGGCGGGCACCGAGTGCGCGGATCCGCTCCAGGTGTGGGAGGGGCTGCGCGGGCGCCCCGTGGACCGGGAGGGGCCGCCCGCGAGCGCGGTCCTCGTCGACGTGCCGGGCGGCGGCCCCGGCGCGGGGTCCGTACGGGCCCGCCTGGTGCTGCTCGCCGTGGAGTCCGCGCCGCAGCCGGTGCACCGCATCGCGGCGGAGCGGGCGGCGGGCAGCCTGGCCGTCGTCCTGATGCAGGCCCGCCAGGAGGAGGAGCTCGCGGCGCGCGGCCGCGGCGACTTCCTGACCGACCTCGCCGAGGGCCGGATCACCGCCGACGACGCCCCCGCGCAGGCCCGCGTCCTCGGCTTCAAGCCGGCCCCGGCCGGCAGCCCGCTGCTTCCGGTGGTGATGCGGCTCGCGGACGGGCTGCCGACCGGCGGGGGCTGGGCGGTCCTTGCGCGGGCGGTCGCCGAGGAGCTGGCGTCGGTGGGAGTGCCCGCGCTGCTGGGCGTGCGTCCCGTCGAGGGCCGCGTACCGCTGCTGCTCGGCCTGCGCTCGGAGTCCGAGCGGACGGCGGTGGCCGACCGGGTCGCGACCGCGCTGCGGGCCGGCGTCGAACGGGCCGGGATGCGGCGGCCCGGCGCGCAGCCGCCGGTGGTGGTCGTCGGGGTCGCGGGCGGCTGGGCGGCGGCGTCGGCGGGCCTGCGGCACGCGGCGGAGACCGCGACGGCCGCGCAGGGGCTGCCCGACCGCCCCTGGTACGACGCGCGGCGCCTCGACATAGACCTCCTGCTGTGGCGGCTGCACCGCCATGACGAGGACGGCGTCCTCGCGGCGTTCGTGGACCGCGCGATCGGCCCGCTGCGCGCCCACGACGAGCGCTCGAAGCCGCCGCTGCTGCCCACGCTGCAGACCTATCTGGCGCACGCGGGCCGCAAGGCGGAGACGGCGCGCGAGCTGCACCTGAACCGGCAGACCCTGTACAACCGCCTCGCCCGGATCAGCGAGTTGCTGGGCACGGACCTGGACGACCCGCAGACGGTCCTGGCGCTCAGCCTGGCGCTGCGGGCGCGCAGACACGTCGCCTAGGGACGCGGCCAGGGAAGTCAGCCGTACGGCAGGGGCTGGGTCAACTCGTCGTAGACGCTGAGGACTTGGGTGACCGTCTCGTCCTCGGTCGGCCAAGTGGCGGCCTGGGCCGCGCCCCTGTCCGCGAGTTCGGCCTGTCGGACAGGGTTCGCGAGCAGACGTACGACGGCACTGGAGAGGGCGTCCACGTCGCCGTAGGGGACGAGTTCCGCGGCGTCGCCGACGAGTTCGGGGATGCCGCCGACCGCGGTCGCGACGAGCGGCACGCGCGCGTGCAGCGCCTCTTGGGCGAGCACCGAGCGGGACTCCCAACTGCTGGGCAGGACGGCGACGTCGGCGGCGGCGAGGAGTTCGGGGACGTCGTCGCGGCGCCCGATGAGCCGGGCGGGGAGCCGTTCGTCCTCGATGCGACGCTGCAGGACGGCGCGTTCGGGGCCCTCCCCCGCCACCAGCAGGAGGGGCATCGGGTCGAGGTGGCGCCAGGCGCGGGTGGCGTCGAGCAGGACGTCGTAGCCGCGGCTGCGCTCCAGCGCGCCGACGGCGAGGATCAACGGGCGCTCCACGGCGCCGAGTTCGGCGCGGGCCTTGTGCGGGATGCTGTCGGCCTCCTCCGCGGTCTCCGGGCGGCGCGGCGCGGGCAGCGCGACGGCGGCGAGGCGGGCGTCGCGCGCGCCTCTGCTGCGGGCCCGGTCGACGAGGTCGGACGAGGCGCCGAGGACGACGGCGGCGGCCCGGGCGACCCGCCGCTCCAACAGGCGCAGGACACCGGCCCGGGCGCCCTGCGCGTGCGCGCGGGTGTGCCAGGTGACGACGAGCGGGGTGTGGCGCCCGGTCAGGGCGACGGCGGCGCGGAGGGCGGCGTGCAGTCCGTGCGCGTGGACGAGGTCGGCGTCGGCGCAGGCGGTGCGCAGGGCGGCCACGGCGGCGGGGTCGGCGCTGCGGGGCACGGAGACGTGCCGGGCGCCGGCGGCGGTGAAGTCGTAGATGCGGGCTGCCTCGTCGGGGGCGCACACGGTGACCCGCACGCCCCGGGCGGCGAGGCCCGCGGCCAGCGATCTGACGTGCGCGCTGCTGCCCGCGCTGCCACCGCCGAGGACCTGAACGGTGTGCAGCGGCGTCTGTCCGTGCGGCGAGTGGCTGCTCACGTGGCTCACGTGGCCGGGGCTCCTGGGTCTGCGTCGGTGGTGGTGCTCGGACTGGTACTCGGGCAGATGCTGCGCCAAGGATGCCAGTCCGCACGGGCGTTCCGGCACTGCCGAAAGGTCACTTCCGTATGTCGCCGGGCAACTCGATGGGCGGGATCACCCACACGGGTGAGAGTTGCGAGGTTTGTACGCGGGGGTCACGAGCCGGTGCCCCGGGCGGCAACCGCGCTGACCTTCTCGCCGAAGACCGCCGCGGCCACCAGGGCCGCCGCGTGCGCGGCGAGGCCCGCGCGGCCGTTGCCCGCGGCGACGGCGGCGCCGAGGGCCGCGCCCAGCGCGTGTGCGCCGGTGTCGCCGATCATCGCGCGGCGCCCGATGTCCGCGGGGAGTACGGCGACGGCCGCGCCCGTCGCGGCGGCGGCGAGCCCCGCGGCGGGTCCCTTGCGCAGCAGGCCGGGCGCCGCGAGGGCGAGCACGGCGGTGCCGGCCCGGCCGGGCCGTACGTCGACGAGGTTGACGAGGTGCGCGCTTCCCGCGATCACCACGCCGGCCAGGACCTTGTCCACGGGCCGCTCCTTGAGCAGCGCCCCGGCGGCCAGCCCGGCCGCGGAGATCCCGAACAGCTTGACGGCCCCGCTGGTGACCTCGCCGCGGCGCAGCGCCCGCAGATGCGCGCGGAAGCCGCGGCGCGGATCGTCCCGGCCCGCCATGTCGTCGTACGCGCCGCAGGCCCCGCCCGCGAGTACGGCGAGGGTGGCGGCTGCGCGGGGCCCCGGCGGCAGAGCGACCACGCCGGCGACGACGCCGAGGCAGGCGGCGGGCCCGGCGTACAACTCCACTGTCCCGCCGGCGAAGTTGACCCGCTCCCACCGCGCGCTCCCGCCGGGCGCGAGGTGGCGCAGGGCGGCGGCGGCCGCGTGGGCGGCGGCGGCGCTGAGGAATCCGGTACGCACGTTGACCGACTTCACGCCCTCACCCTCATGACGACCCCGCGGGGTTGCCCCGCGCACCACGACCTGACAGCCCGCCGCTTCCCGACCGGACAGAACACACCACGGCCAGGCAGAACCTCCCAAGGCGCCCCCGCCCGCTACCCGTCCCCCCGAGCCGTCGCCAGCAGTTCCTCCGCGTGTGCCCGCGCCGTCTCCGAGTCCTCCTGGCCCGCCAGCATCCGCGACAGCTCCCGCACCCGGTCCTCGCCCTCCAGGACCTGCACCCCGGACCGCGTCACCATCCCGTCGTTCGTCTTCTCGACCAGCAGCTGCCGGTCCGCGAACGCCGCCACCTGTGGCAGGTGCGTGACGACCACGACCTGCGCCGACTTCGCGAGCCGCGCGAGGCGCCGCCCGATCTCGACCGCCGCCTTGCCGCCGACGCCCGCGTCCACCTCGTCGAAGAGATAGGTCGGCACCGGGTCCGTCCCCGCGAAGACGACCTCCACGGCCAGCATCACCCGGGACAGTTCACCGCCAGACGCGCCCTTCGCGATGGGCCGCGGCGGCGCTCCCGGATGCGGGGCGAGGAGGAGTTCGACCTCGTCGACGCCCGCGGGGCCGTACGCGACCGTGCGGCCACCGACCTGCACGCCGTCGCCGCCCTCCGGCACCTCCGTGGCGCTGATGGCGATCGACACGCGCGCGTGGGGCATCGCCAGCGAGGCCAGCTCCTCGGTGACCGCCGCCGCGAACCGCGACGCCGCCTCCTCGCGCGCGTCGGTCAACGCCTGCGCGAGCCCCGCGAGTTCGACGCGCAACGCGTCCCGCTCCGCGACCAGCTCGCCCAACCGGTCGTCGTCGCCCTCCAGTTCGGTGAGGCGCGCCGCGCTCTCCTGCGACCAGGTGAGGACGGCGTCGATGTCCGCCCCGTACTTCCGGGTGAGCTGGGTCAGCGCGGCCCGCCGCTCCTCGACCGCGGCGAGCCGCAGCGGATCGGCGTCGAGGTCGTCGGCGTACCCGGCGAGCTCGCCCGCCACGTCGCCGAGGAGGATGCCGATCTCGCCCAGGCGGTCGGCGAGCGCGGACAGGGCGGGGTCGTGGGACCGTACGGCCTCCAGCGCCCGGGACGCGCCCGCGACCAGCGTCGAGGCGTCGACGCCCTCGGGGTCCTCGGGGTTGCCCGCGAGGGCGGCGTGCGCGGACGTGGCGGCGGAGGCGAGGGCCTCCGCGTGGCCGAGCCGCTCGGCCTCTGCGGCGAGTTCGACGTCCTCCCCCTCGCGGGGTTCGACCCCGCCGATCTCCTCCAGTCCGAAGCGCAGCAGATCGGCCTCCTGGGCACGCTCACGCGCGCGGGTGGTGATCTCCTCGACCTCGACGGTGACGGCCCGCAGCCTGCGGTACGCGGCGGTGTACTTGGCGAGCGGCACGGAGACCGCGTCCCCCGCGTACCGGTCGAGCGCGCCGCGCTGTCTCGCCGGCTTCAGCAGCCCCTGCTGGTCGGTCTGGCCGTGCACGGCGACCAGCTCGTCGGCGAGTTCGGACAGCAGTCCCACCGGGACCGAGCGCCCGCCCAGGTGCGCCCGGGAGCGTCCCTCCGCCGAGACGGTACGGCTGATGAGCAGCGCCCCGTCGTCCAGTTCGGCCCCCGCCTCCTCCGCGCGCACGGCGGCCGGGGCGTCGGCGGGCACGGTGATGCGCCCCTCCACCACCGCCGACTTGGCGCCGATCCGCACCAGGGCGGCGTCCGCGCGCCCGCCGAGCAGCAGGCCAAGGCTGGTGACCACCATCGTCTTGCCCGCGCCGGTCTCACCCGTCACGGCGGTGAAACCTGGCGAGAGCTCGACGACAGCGTCGTCGATGACTCCGAGCGACCGTATCCGCATCTCCTCCAACACGCACCTGACCATACGAGGTTTCCCGGGTGCCCCGCGACGTCACCCCTGTGTCGGTCCGTGAAGACGCAGGTTGCGGAGCGCCCCGCGGCCGGAGCGTCACCCTCCGAGGGGACGCGGCGAGGCCTCCCCCGGCCGCCCCACGCGCACGGGGGTGGGGTTGTCCCCACCAAGATCCACCGGCCCACCGGATGGCCCGCCTCCGCCCCCGCCGGGACCATGATCCCCATGGCAACAGGACTGGCATGGGCGGCGCTGCGCGCACACCGACCGGCGTTCGTCGGCACCGCGGTGGCCGCGCTCTTCGCGTCGACCGTGGTGAGCGCGTCGACGATGATGCTCGGCACGACGAGCGCCGAGCGCTCCGACATCCCCGGCGGGCTCTCCGCGGCCGCACGCAAGCAGATCGCGGAGAACGGCGTGGCCGACATGGCGGTCGTGCTCCTGATCGGATCCATCTACATGTCGATATTCGTGGTCGTCTCGACCATGGGGACAGCCGTCGCGCAGCAGCACCGCGAGCTCGCGCTGGTCCGCGCCATCGGCGCGAGGCCCCGCCAGATCCGCCGCGCCGTGGCCGTCCAGGCCCTCACCGCGTCGGTCCCCGCCGCCCTCGCGGGCTTCGCGCTCGGCGGCCTCGGCGCCCGCTGGTGGCACGCGGGCATGGTCGACCACGGGCTGCTCCCGGCCGAGGCCGGCTTCCGTTTCAGCTGGCTCGCCCTGCCGGTCTGCGTCGGCGTGGCCGTGGTGACGACGACGCTCGCCGCGCTGCTCTCGGCCCTGCGCTTCTCTCTGCTGCGCCCGGCCCGCGCCCTCGTCGAAGCGGCGACGGGCCGACGGCGCCTCGGGATCCTGCGGGCGCCCCTGGGCATGCTCGCCGTGGCAGGGGCGTGCGCGGTCGCCGTACTCCTGTCCCGGCAGCCGGCCGACGAGGCGGGCGAAGGGGCGTTCCTCGTCCTCATCCTGTTCTGCGTGGGCGCGGGGCTGCTGGGCCCCCGTATCGTCGGGCCCGCGGCGTGGCTGGTCTCCGCGGCCGTGGGCCGGTTCGGCCCGAGCGCGCGGCTCGCGATGCTCAACGTCCGCTCGCAGCCCCGCCGTTTCTCCGCGGCGGTCGTCCCGCTCGTCCTGGTCGTCGGGTTCGGCCTCACCAAGATCGGCATGCACACGACGGCCCAGCACCACACCGGTTCGGCGGGCGGCACGGGCGAGGTCTGGCTCGACTACGTGGGCACGGGGCTGTACGCGGGCTTCGCCGCCATCGCCGCAGCGAACACGCTGGCCATGATCTCCTTCGAGCGCCGCCGCGACGTCGCGCTGCTGCGGGTCATCGGGAGCCGGCGCGCGCAGGTGCGGGCGATGGCCGCCTGGGAGGCCGCGGTCGTCGCGGGGACCGCGCTGCTGCTCGGCACGGCGATCGCGCTGGGCACGCTGGCGCCGATCCTCACGACGGCGTACGGCTCCCCGCTCCCCCACCTGCCGTGGCCGGTCCCGACAGCCCTGGCAACGGCCACCCTGCTCCTGACCGTCCTGGCGACGGCCACCCCAATCCACACAACAATGCGCAGCAACCCAATCCCCGTACTCACGACGACATAGCCCCGCAAGGGGCGCGGGGAACTGCGCGAACAACCACACCCAACCCGCACCAAACGACCAAGGGCCACCCCCTCAAGGGGCGCGGGGAACGGCGCGACAAGCCACACACAACCCGCACCGCGCAGCCACCGAGAGCCCCCTTAACGGAGCGTCACCGCCAAACCCAGCAGAGCGTCACGGTGCGCCCCGCCACCCCTGCACCGGCAACGCGAACTTGGCGACAAGCCGATCCGTGAACGACGCGTGATGCAGCCGCGCGAGCCGCACCGGCACCTCACCCCTGCGCACCTCCACCCGCGCGCCCGAGGGCAGTTCCACGGTCCGCCGCCCGTCGCACCACAGCACCCCGTGCGGCGTGTGCGGCTGGACCTCGACGGCGAGCACCGAGTCCGGCGAGGTCACCAGCGGCTTGGCGAACAGGGCGTGCGCGCTGATCGGCACCATGAGCAGTGCCTCGACCTCCGGCCACACCACGGGCCCGCCCGCCGAGAACGCGTACGCCGTGGAACCGGTCGGGGTGGCGCACACGATGCCGTCGCAGCCGAACCCGGTGACGGGCCGGCCGTCGATCTCCAGGACGACCTCCAGCATCCGCTCGGGCGACACCTTCTGCACGGCCGCCTCGTTCATCGCCCAGTCCCGGTGCACGACGTCGCCGTTGCGGCGCACGACGACGTCGATCGTCATGCGCTCCTCCACCTCGTACGTCCTGGTGACCACCCGGTCGACGACCTTGTCGAGGTCGTCCCGCTCGGCCTCCGCGAGGAAGCCCACACGGCCGAGGTTCACGCCGAGCATCGGCACCCCGGAGGCGCGCGCGAACTCCGCGCCGCGCAGCAGCGTCCCGTCGCCGCCGAGGACGACGATCAGCTCGCAGTCGTCGATGCATTCGGCGGTGGCTTCCTTGACCGTCTGGACCTCGGGCGGCAGCGGCAGGTCCACGGCCTCCGCCTCCAGGACCCGGACGCCGAGACCGCTGCGCAGCAGCCCCTCGACGACGAGTTCGGCGCTGCGGATCGCCGCGGGGCGCCCGGTGTGCGCGAGCAGGAAGACGGTACGAGCTCTGGTCTGGGTACTACCGGTCTGGGTCAACGGGGCCCCTCCGCCACGGCACGGTCAACGTCCGCCGGGTCCAGCTCATCGGCCCCGGCGCGCAGCCACAGAAAGTACTCGACGTTCCCGGACGGTCCCGGCAGCGGGCTCGCGGTCACCGCGCGCACCCCGAGACCGAGCCCCCACGCCTGCCGCGCCACCCCGCGCACGGCCTCGGCGCGCAGTTCGGCGCTGCGCACCACACCACCGCTGCCGAGCCGCTCCTTGCCCACCTCGAACTGCGGCTTGACCATGAGGACGAGGTCCGCGTCGGGCGCCGCGCACCGCACCAGCGCGGGCAGCACCAGGCCGAGCGGGATGAAGGAGAGGTCGCCGACGACCACGTCGACGGGGGTCCCGTCGATGGCTTCGAGCGTCAGCTCCCGTACGTTCGTACGGTCCTTCACGGTGACCCGGTCGTCGCTCTGCAGCGACCACGCGAGCTGGCCGTAGCCGACGTCGACGGCGACGACGTGCGCGGCGCCGGCCCGCAGGAGCACGTCGGTGAAGCCGCCGGTGGAGGCGCCCGCGTCCAGCGCGCGCCGCCCCTCGACGACCAGCCCCTGCGGCCCGAAGGCGGCGAGGGCGCCGGCGAGCTTGTGCCCGCCGCGCGAGACGTAGTCGGGGTCGTCGTCGTCCTGCGAGACCACGATCGGGGCGGCCGTCTCCACCTGCGTCGCCGCCTTGGTCGCGACGGTCTTGCCGACCGCGACCCGGCCTGCGGCGATCAGTTGGCTCGCGTGCTCGCGCGAGCGCGCGAGCTTCCTGCGGACGAGCTCGGCGTCGAGGCGGCGTCGTGCCACTCCTGCCACGTTCGGTTCAGCTCCTGTCGTACGACGGTGTGGGCGCCCCGGAGGGCGCCGGCGGGCCGGGGCGCGCGTCGAGCGCGGTCAGCGCGTCGCGCAGGCCCCGGTGTACATCCTCGTACACCTCGATGTGGCCGTCCGTGGCGAGGTGGTCGGCGTCGCCGAGCCGGGCGAGTGCCGCGTCCACGTCGGCGTCGCCGGTGGCGGCGCGCTCGACGCCGAGGGGCGCGGGGGCGGCGGGGTCGTACGACGGCTCCTCCAGGGCCCTGTCCTGCGGGGCCAGGTCCTGCGGAGGAGCCGACTCCCCTTGGTGCGCTTCGGGGCCCGCGTATGAGTCGCTCATGGCACGACGCTACCGCGAAGGCCTGCGGTACGGTCGACCGCGATGGCGACCATGGCGGAGTGCCGCACGGCACTCGAAAGACTCTCCGGCAATCTCGCGTCGGCGGACGGCGACGTGCGCGCCGCCGCTGCCCTGAACCGCTCCCTGAGCTGCCGCATCACCGATCTCGACGTCACCTTCACGGGCCGTCTCGAGAACGGCCGGATCACGGTGCTCGACGACCATCCGGGGCCGCCGTGCGAGAAGGCGGAGATCCGCCTCGCGATGACCGGCGACGACCTGGTCGCGATGGTGGCGGGCGAGCTCGACTTCGCGAAGGCCTGGGCCTCGGGCCGGGTCAGGCTGGAGGCGGGCTTCCGCGACCTGCTGCGGCTCAGGACGCTGCTCTAGCCGGTGTCCTGCGGCCCGCGCGGGCTGCGGGGACCACCAGCGGGGTGCCCGTCTCCGGGTCCTCGATGATCTGGCAGTCGATGCCGAAGGCCTCCTTGACCAGCTCCGCCGTGACGATCTCGGACGGCGGCCCCTCGGCGAGCACCGCGCCGTCGCGCAGGGCGATGAGGTGCGTGGCGTAGCGGGCCGCGTGGTTGAGGTCGTGCAGGACGGCGACGAGCGTGCGGCCCTGCTCCTCGTGGAGCTCCGCGCACAGGTCGAGGACGTCGAGCTGGTGCTGGATGTCGAGGAAGGTCGTCGGCTCGTCGAGGAGCAGCAGCGGGGTCTGCTGGGCGAGCGCCATGGCGATCCAGACGCGCTGGCGCTGGCCGCCGGAGAGCTCGTCGACGTACCGCTCTGCGAGGTCCCGTACGCCGGTCGAGGCCATGGACTCGTCCACGATCCGCTCGTCCTGTGGCGACCACTGGCGCAGCAGCCCCTGGTGGGGGTAGCGGCCGCGGGCGACGAGGTCGCCGACGGTGATGCCGTCGGGGGCGATGGACGACTGCGGCAGCAGGCCGAGCGTCCGCGCGACCTTCTTGGCCGGCATCGACTGGATGACGTTCCCGTCGAGCAGCACTCGGCCTTCGGAGGGCTTGAGCATCCGGGACAGGGCCCGCAGCAGCGTGGACTTGCCGCAGGCGTTGGGGCCCACGATCACGGTGAAGGAGTGGTCGGGGATCTCGACGGACAGCTTCTCGGCGATGACGCGCTGGTCGTAGCCGAGGGTGACGTCGTCGGCGATGAGCCGGTTCACAGCAGCACGCTCCTGGTCCTGAAGGTGGTTCTCGGTCATATCCGCCCCGCCTTGCGCTGGGTGATGAGCAGCCACAGCAGATAGACGCCGCCGAGCACGCCGGTCACCACGCCGACGGGCAGCTGGTCGGCGCCGAAGGCGCGCTGCGAGGCCCAGTCCGCGACGATCAGGAGCGCGGCGCCCATGCACATCGAGGGCATCAGGTTGGGGCCCGGCGAGCGGGTGAGCCTGCGGGCCAGCTGCGGCGCGGTGAGCGCGACGAAGCTGACCGGTCCCGCGGCGGCGGTGGCGGCCGCGACGAGCAGCACGGAGGCGGTGAGCAGCACGAAGCGGGTGCGTTCGACGGGCACGCCGAGGGCGCTCGCGACGTCGTCGCCCATCTCCAGCATCCGCAGCGGACGCCCGTACACGAGCACCAGCGGTACGAGGACGGCGCACAGCACGAGCAGCGGCCAGACCTGGTCCCAGTCGCGGCCGTTGAGGGAGCCGGTCATCCAGACGACGGAGCGGGCGGCGTCGACGAAGTCGGCCTTGGTGAGCAGATATCCGTTGACGGCCGCGAGGAAGGCGGAGACACCGATGCCGACCAGGACGAAGCGGTAGCCGTGCACGCCCTGGCGCCAGGCGAGCAGATAGATGGCGAGGCCGGTGCCGAGGCCGCCGACCAGCGCGCCGCCCGCGACCTGGACCGCGCTGCCCTGGAACAGCACGATCATGGTGAGCGCGCCCGCGGTCGCCCCCTGCCCGAGGCCCAGCACGTCCGGGCTGCCCAGCGGGTTGCGGGCGATGGACTGGAAGAGCGCGCCGCCGAGACCGAGCGCCGCGCCCACCAGGAGGCCGACGAGGACCCGCGGCAGGCGCAGTTCGTTGATGATGAACTCCTGCCCGGCGTCACCGTCGCCGAGCAGGGTGCGGACGACGTCGGCGGCCGGGATGTCGAAGTCGCCGGTGCCGATCAGGACGACGCCCGCGACGAGCGCGGCGGCGGCGAGCAGCGCGACGACCACGGCCGTGCGGACGTCGAGGCGGACGGAGAGGCCGCCCCGGGTGCGTAGTGCCTTCACAGCTGGGCCATCTTCCGCCGACGTACGAGAAGGACGAAGACCGGCGCCCCGATGACCGCGGTCACGATGCCGACCTGGAGCTCCGCGGGCCGCGCCACCATCCGGCCGACGACGTCCGCGCCGAGCAGCAGCACCGGCGAGAGGACGGCCGCGTACGGCAGGATCCAGCGCATGTCGGGCCCGGTGAAGGAACGCACGATGTGCGGGACCATCAGGCCGATGAACACGATCGGGCCGCAGGCCGCGGTCGCGGCCCCGCACAGCAGGGTCGCCGCCGCCATGGACAGCGCGCGGGTGCGGCCCAGGTGGGCGCCGAGCGCGCGGGCGGTGTCGTCGCCCATGGCCATGGCGTTGAGCGGCCTGGCCAGGCAGAGGGCGAGCACGGTGCCGATCGCGAGGAAGGGCAGCACCTGCTCGATGGTGTTCATGTTGGCGGAGGCCAGCGAGCCGACCGTCCAGAAGCGCATCTTGTTGAGCGCGGCGCCGTCCGTGATCATGACGGCCTGCAGATAGCCGTAGAGCGCCGCGCTGATCGCGGTGCCGGCGAGCGCGAGCCGCACCGGGGTCGCGCCGCGCGCGCCGCCGAGGATGTAGAGCAGGACGCCGACGAGCATGGCCCCGACGAAGGCGAACCAGACGTAGCCGCTCAACGAGGTGACGCCGAAGAAGCTGATGGCGCTGACGACCGCGGCGGAGGCGCCGAGGTTGATGCCGAGGAGCCCGGGGTCGGCCAGCGGATTGCGGGTGAGCGCCTGGAGTACGGCGCCGGAGAGGCCGAGCGCGGTGCCGGCCAGGAGTCCGAGGAGGGTGCGCGAGAGCCGCTCGCCGACGACGACGTCCCCGTACGTCCCGGAGTCCTGAAACAGCCCGTGCCAGACCTGGTCCAGGGACATCGACTTGGCGCCGACCGCGATGCTCGCCAGGAAGACGACCAGCAGCACGGCCACCGAGACGAGCAACCCGGCGCCGCGTATCGCGCGGCGTTTCGGGGGCGCGGAGGCGGCCTCCGCGCGGGCTTCTGAAGGGCTGTCGACCAACACCTGGTTAGGTTAGCCTACCCTCGCGCGGTCCTGGCGGGCGCGGTCCGGGAGCCTCCCCGCCCTGGACGCCACCCCCGCCCCGCGCGGCCTCACACCCCGAGCCGCCCCAGCACCTTCTCCGCATCCAGCTCGCACGCACCGTCCCCGGCCTCCGTCCAGGCCGCCGCGCACAGCGCCCGCAGCCCGTCCATGGCCTCGCCGTCCCCGTCGAGCACGAACTCCCCGTCCCGCACCGAAGCGGTCCACCCGCCACAGCCGAACGCGCCGTCCCCCGGGGTGACCTCGGGCTGGCCGGTGAGCATCCCGCGCAGATCCTCGGCCACATACGTCGGCCGGTGCTCGGGCCGCGCTGCCAGCAGCTGCGCACCGTCCGTGACACCGGTCAGCACCAGCAGCGAGTCCACCTCGCCGTTGCTCGCGCCCTCGATGTCGGTGTCCAGGCGGTCGCCCACCACCAGCGGCTTCTTCGCGCCGGTCCGCAGAATCGTCTCGCGGTGCATGGGCGGCAGCGGCTTGCCCGCCACCTGCGGCTCGGCGCCCGTCGCGATCCGTACGACCTCGACGGCCGCGCCGTTGCCCGGGGCGATGCCGCGGGCGCTCGGGATCGTCAGGTCCGTGTTCGACGCGAACCACGGGATGCCGCGCGCGATCGCGTAACAGGCCTCCGCGAACCGCGACCACGCCAGATCCGGCCCGCCGTACCCCTGCACCACCGCCACCGGGTCGTCGTCGGCGGACTCCACCGGTTCGAGCCCCCGCTCGCGCAGCGCGACCCGCAGCCCCTCGCCGCCGATCACCAACACCCGCGCGCCCTCGGGCACTTGCTCGCTCACCAGCCGGGCCACCGCCTGCGCGGAGGTGATGACGTCCGATCCTTCGGCCGCGATGCCCAGCTCCGTCAGATGCTCCGCCACCGCGTCCGGGGTGCGCAGCGCGTTGTTCGTGACGTACGCCAGGTGCATGCCGCCGTCGCGCGCGGTGCCCAGCGAATCGACCGCGTGGTCGATGGCGTGCCCGCCCTTGTACACCACTCCGTCCAGGTCGAGCAGAGCCGTGTCGTAGAGCTCGCTCAACGCCCGCTCACTCCCCGCGGGACGCGTCCTGACGTCCCGGCCGGCGCCTCGGTCCGCGGTCTGGCTCATTACACATCGCTCCTCGCTCGATCCGACTCCCCCGATCATCGCTTATGCCACTGACACACATACGATGCCCTAATGAACACAGCGGGTCACAGCGACGACACCGGCCTCGACCTGATCCCGTTCCGCGGCGTGCGGTACGTCCCCGAACAGGTGGGACGGCTCGCCGCGGTGACCTCTCCCCCGTACGACGTGGTCGTACGGCCGGACGGCCTGCTCCACCTGGAGTCCGCCGACCCGCACAACATCGTCCGGCTGATCCTGCCGCAGGCCACCACCCCGGCCGCCCGCAACCAGCAGGCCGCGGACACCCTGCGCGGCTGGCTCGCCGAGGGCGTCCTCGCCCCCGACGCCGAGCCCGGCCTGTATGTCTACGAGCAGCGGGACGACGACATCCTGCAGCGCGGCGTCATCGGCGCCCTGCGCCTGTCGGAGGCCGAGGACGGCGTCGTCCTGCCGCACGAGGGCGTCATGCCCCCTGTCGTCGAGGACCGCGCGGCCCTGATGCGGGCCACCTCGGCCAATCTGGAGCCGCTCCTGCTGACCTACCGCAGCGACGCCGAGGGCGAGCCGAAGGGCGCGACGGCCGTCGTCGAACGCGCCGCGCGCCGCGAGCCCCTCCTCGCGACCACCACGGAGGACGGCTTCCACCACCGCCTGTGGTCGGTGACGGACCCCGCGGAGATCGCCGAGATCCAGTCGGACCTCGCCCGCCACCAGGCCCTCATCGCCGACGGCCACCACCGCTGGGCCACCAACCTGCGGCTGCGCGCCGAGCACCCCTCGCCGAGCGCCTGGGACTACGGCCTGGTGCTCCTGGTGGACACCGCCCGCTACCCGCTGCGGGTCCGCGCGATCCACCGCTACCTCCACCGGCTGCCGGTGTCCGAGGCCCTGAGCGCCCTCGGCGACGACTTCCGCGTGCAGACCCTGAAGGGCACCCTCGACCAGGCACTCGAAGCACTCGGGGAGGCCGCCGTCCAGGGCAACGCCTTCGTCCTGGCGGGCGACGGCGTCTTCCACCTCGTCGACCGGCCGTCCCCAGAACTCCTGGCCCGTACGATCCCGGCCGACCGCCCGGAGGCCTGGCGCACCCTCGACGCGACGGTCCTGCACGCCACCCTCCTCGACCACGTGTGGCGGATCCCCGACACCCCGGAACACATCGCGTACATCCACGACACGGCGGCGACGGTCGAGAAGGCCGAGCGCGACGGCGGTACGGCGGTCCTGATGCACCCGGTGCGCGAGGAGGTCGTCCGCGACCTGGCCCGCCAAGGCGTCACGATGCCGCGCAAGTCGACGTCCTTCGGCCCGAAGCCGGCGACCGGCCTGGTCCTGCGCGACCTCATGTCCTGAAGGCCCGCCGTACGTCGGCGGGTGACCCGGCACCTGTCGCGTTGGGCGTCCGGTCCGCCGCCTCGGCGTAGAGCCGCGCCGCCGCCGTCCTCGACGCGGTCCTCACGCCGACGGCGGGCGGTGTCCGCCCGGGTCGCGTCGAGGAACTTCCGCCAGGCCACGGTGACGAGCCAGCCCTTGGGGTCCCGCGGCTCGTCGTCGGCCCAGCCGTCACCTTATGGCCACGGCGCCGGTGGGACCGGGGGCGCACGCAAAAAAGGGCGGGCCCCCCTTCCGGGGAGCCCGCCCTCTGTCTTGCCGTCTCTCGTCGTGAGCCGTACGGCCGCGACGGATCAGTCCTCGTCGACGTCCCGACGCACCGGCTCCGCGGTGACTTCGGGGGCCTCGGGACCCTCGGAGGCGTCGGAGGCGTCGGAGGCGTCGGAGGCGTCGGAGGCGTCGGAGGCGTCGGCGTCGCCGTGCACGGCGTCCGCGTCCCGCTCCTCGTCCTCCACCATCGCGTCGACGAACTCGACACCGTCGAGCTCGGCGAGGCGGTCGGAGGCGTCGGTGCTGCCGTCCTTGTCGGACTCGACGACCTTCGCGAACCACTCGCGCGCCTCGTCCTCGCGGTCGGCCGCGAGCAGCGCGTCGGCGTACGCGTACCGCAGTCGGGCCGTCCACGGCTGCACGGAGTTCGAGGCGAGCTCGGGGCTCTGCAGCGTGACGATGGCGGCGTCGATCTGGTCCATGTCGCGGCGCGCGCCCGCGGCGACGAGCCGCATCTCGACCTGGCCCGCCTTGTCGAGCTTGTGCACCTCGGGGGCGCCCGCCATCTCCAGCGCCTTCTCGGGCCGGCCGAGACCACGCTCACAGTCCGCCATGACGGGCCACAGCTCGACGCTGCCGGTCATGCGCCGGGCGGCGCGGAACTCGGCGAGCGCCTCGCTGTACTTCTCGGTGGCGTACGCGGCGAAGCCGGCGGCCTCGCGCACGGCCGCGACCCTGGAGGCCAGCCGCAGGGCGATCCGCGAGTAGGCGTAGGCCTGCTCGGGGTCCTCGTCGATGAGCTTGGCGACCATCACCAGGTTCCTGGCGACGTCCTCGGCAAGCCCCTTGGGGAGGCTCTGCAGCTCCTGCTGTACGTCCTTGTCGATCTCGTGACCCGTGACGTCGTCCGGGATCGGCAGCCGCTTGATGGGCTCGCGGTCACGGTCCCGGTCGTCACGCCCCCCGCGGTATCCGCCACGGTCGCCGTCGCGCCGGTCGTCACGGCGGTCGTCCCGCCGGTCGTCACGACCACGGAACCCGCCGGGGCGTCCGCCGCGATCATCGCGCGGACCACGCCCGCTGTCGTCGCCACGGCCCCGGTCGTCGCGTCCTCGGAAGCCACCGCCGCCACGGTTGTCGTCGCGCCGGAAGCCACCGCGGTCGTCCCGGCGGTCGTTCCCACGGTCGTACGAGCGGTCATCGCGCCGCGGTCCGCTGGGCCGGTCGTCGCGCCCACGGAACCCGCCACGGTCATCGCGGCGGTCGTTGTCGCGCCGGTCATCGCGGCGGTCGTCCCGACGATCGTCACGACGGAAGACGGGACGGTCCCCGCCACCACGGTTGTCGTCACGGCGGAACCCACCACGGTCACCGCCACGGTCACCACCGTCACGACGCGGACCGCTGGAACGGTCGTCGCGCCCACGGAAGCCGCCGCCACCGCGATTGTCATCGCGACGGTCATCACGGCGGTCGTCGCGACCTCGGAAGCCGCCACCGCCACGGTTGTCGTCACGGCGGAAGCCGCCGCGGTCATCACGCCGCTCGTCACGACGGTCATCACGGCGGAAGGGCGGACGGTCGCCGCCACCGCGGTTGTCATCGCGACGATCGTCACGACGGAAAGCGGGACGGTCCCCGCCACCACGGTTGTCGTCACGGCGGAACCCACCACGGTCACCGCCACGGTCACCACCGTCACGACGCGGACCGCTGGAACGGTCGTCGCGCCCACGGAACCCGCCGCCACCACGGTTGTCATCGCGACGGAAGCCGCCGCGGTCATCACGCCGCTCGTCACGACGGTCATCACGGCGGAAGGGCGGACGGTCGCCGCCACCGCGGTTGTCATCGCGACGATCATCACGACGGAAAGCGGGACGGTCCCCGCCACCACGGTTGTCGTCACGACGGAACCCACCACGGTCACCGCCACGGTCGCCGCTGTCACGACGCGGACCGCTCGGCCGGTCGTCCCGACGGAACGGGGGGCGTCCACCGCGGTCCCGATCGCCCTCGCGCCGGTCGTCGCGACGGTCGTCACGGCCACGGAAGCCGCCACCGCCACGGTTGTCGTCACGGCGGCTGTCGTCACGACGGAAGCCGCCACGGTCACCACGGTCGTTGTCACGACGGGGAGCTCCGCGGTATCCGCCCCGGTCACCACCGTCCCGGCGGCGCTCGTCGCGCTCCGGTCGCTCGTCGGGAGAGTTGGGGGACATCGGTGACTCCTAGTCTTCGGTACCGCAGTCATTCTCGCGCAGCCGGCATGTCGGCGCGCTTCGACAAAAACAAAAAAGGACCCTTGGTCCCAGCGTGGACGCTGGGACCAAGGGTCCTCCAAAGATTGTTCGGCGGCGTCCTACTCTCCCACAGGGTCCCCCCTGCAGTACCATCGGCGCTTTGAGGCTTAGCTTCCGGGTTCGAAATGTAACCGGGCGTTTCCCTCACGCTATGACCACCGAAACCCTATGAAATATCCTGCGGTTACGCAGGATCTCAAACAGGGCAGCGAACAAGCACACTTTTCAATTTAAATAGTGACACTGTTCAGCCGACACAACTGTTCGTTGTTTCAGAACCAACACAGTGGACGCGAGCAACTGAGGACAAGCCCTCGGCCTATTAGTACCAGTCACCTCCACCCGTTACCGGGCTTCCAGATCT
>NZ_JBIAII010000016.1:0-168468 GCF_042871345.1 Streptomyces sp. NPDC005863
ACTGCAGGGGGGACCCTGTGGGAGAGTAGGACGCCGCCGAACTAATTTTGAACGGGAAACCCCCGCACCTTATGGTGCGGGGGTTTTCTGCGTTCTGGGGTTATGGCATTCCAGGGTTTCGACGTTCAAGGTTTCCCGGGGTTACGACGGGCTCACCAATTTCGTGTCGTACGCCAGGATCACCGCCTGCACCCGGTCCCTCGCCCCCGTTTTCGCGAGGATGCGGCCCACGTGTGTCTTCACCGTGGATTCCGCGAGGTGCAGCCGGTCGGCGATCTCCGCGTTCGTCCAGCCCCGGCCGATGACCGTCAGGATTTCCCGCTCGCGGTGGGTGAGCGATGACAGGCGCGGATCGTCCGCCGGGTCGGCGGGTGCCGTGCCGGGTGCCGGCAGCTGGTCCGCGTACGCGTCGAGGAGGCGGCGGGTCAGGCTCGGGGCCACGATCGCGTCGCCCGAGGCGACCGCACGGATGCCGGAGAGGAGATCCTCGGGCAGCGCGTCCTTGATGAGGAAGCCGGACGCTCCGGCCCGCAGCCCCGCGTACGCGTACTCGTCGAGGTCGAACGTCGTCAGGATCAAGACGCGGGCGCGGGCGCCCGACGCGACGATGCGGCGGGTCGCCTCGATGCCGTCGAGGCCGGGCATGCGGATGTCCATCAGGACGACGTCCGGGCGGAGTTCGGCGGTCATGCGGACCGCCTCGGCGCCGTTGCCGGCCTCGCCCGCGACCGTCATGTCGTCCTGGCTCTCCAGGAGCATGCGGAAACCGAACCGCTGCATGGGCTGGTCGTCGACGATGAGCACGGTCGTCACGGTGTTTCGGTGTCCTTCGGGAGGTGGAGTCGGACCCGCCAGCCGCCCGGCGGTTCGGGGCGCGGCCCCGCGTCAAGTGTGCCGCCGTACAAGGCCGTTCGCTCGCGCATTCCGGTGAGGCCGCGGCCTGTGTGTTCTCTGCGTCCCCTACGTCCCCCACGGCCCCCACGGCTCGTACGGGAGTCGGGGGCGCCGCCGCCCGTGCCCGTGTCCGTCACCTCGACCGTGACGCCACCGTCCCCGTAGGAGACGTCGACGGTGGCCGTGGCGTCGGGGCCGCCGTGCTTCAGGGTGTTCGTCAGGGCCTCCTGCACCACGCGGTAGACGGTGAGTTGCCGGCCCGCGGTGACGGGGGCGGGGTCAGGACCGGGGTCGAGGTCGCCGTTCACCGTGCTGTGGACGGGCAGGCCCGCCGCCCGTACGCCGTCGATGAGGTGGGCCAGGTCGGTCAGGGCGGGTTGCGGGGCGAGGTGGGCCGCCTCGGGGGCGTCGTCGCGCAGGACGTCCAGGAGGCGGCGGAGTTCGGCGAGGGCCTGGCGGCTGGTGGTGCCGATGGCGTCCAGGGCCTGCGCGGCACGCTCGGGGGACTTGGCGGCGGCGTACGAACCGCCGTCCGCGAGGCCCGTGATGACGGAGAGGTTGTGGCCGATGATGTCGTGCATCTCCCGGGCTATGCGGGTGCGTTCGGCCGCGGCGGCGAGCTGGGCCTGCTGGTCGCGTTCGACCTCGAGACGGTGGGCGCGTTCGACGAGGGCGCGGGTGTGGTCCTGGCGGGAGCGGACCGCGATGCCCGCGAGCGTGACGACGAGGAAGGACCAGATCTGCGGGACGATCAGCTGGTCCCAGCTGTCGCGCGGATAGGTGAAGGCGCAGACCGCCATGGGCGGCACCGTCATCGCGGCAGCCACGCCCAGGGTCCGCAGGGGCAGGCGCAGCGCGATGGTGAAGACCACGATGAACTGGATGAGCGCGGCCTGCAGCCAGGCGCCCGTCCAGTTGCTGGCCGTGGTCGTCGCCGTCATCACGGCCAGTGCGTACAGGGGGTGGCGGCGGCGCCACAGCAGCGGTACGGAGAGGCCCAGGCTCATCACGACGATCGGCCCCTGAGCCACCTCGGGGTTGGCCGCGGTGCTGCGCCAGCCGCCGGCGCCGTCGGTGAGGGCGGCGATGACGAAGAAGGCGGTGACCAGGGCGTCCCAGACCAGCGGGTGACGGCGGTCGAAGGCGCGTACCCGCTGGGTGGAGCGCTGGAGGTGCCGGGTGAGGGGGTGGGGGCGGGCGTGGGGCGTCGTCACGGGCTCATCTTCGTGCATGGGGATATTGCCGTCCGGCTCGTGCACCGGGGTATTGCCGTCCGGGGTTCGGTCGGCGTCATACGTCGCGCCGCCTGAGCAGTACGGACGCCGCGGCGATGAGGGCGGCGGCCCAGAGGGTGAGGGCGATCAGGGCCGTGCCCGGCGCGACGGTGTTCTCCACGCGGGCGACGGAGCCCAGCGAACTCGCCGCCTGGGCCGGGAAGTGCCTGATCACGCTGTCCATGGCGCCGAACGGCAGCATCGAGAGGACCTCGGGCAGGATCAGGACCGCGCCGACGAACGCGCCGATGGCGCCGGGTACGGAGCGCAGCAGCGCGCCGAGGCCGAGGGCGATGAGGCTGAGCAGGGTGATGGCCACGGCGCTGGTCGTGAGGGCGCCGAACACCCCGGAGTCGGCGAGGGACAGCTTCTTGTCGGTGTCCGCGAGCCAGATCTGGGCGGCGAGGAAGGTGACGATGTTCGTCGCGAGGGACAGCGTGAAGGCGACCGCGGTGAAGACGCCGGCCTTGGCCCACAGCACGGGGAGCCGGGTCGGGACGGCGGAGAGGGAGGCCCGGATCATGCCCGTCGAGTACTCGCCCGCGGTGACGAGGATGCCGAGGACGGCGAGGCAGATCTGGGAGAGCTGGGTGCCGAAGAGGGTGAAGACGACCGTGTCGATCTCGGCGTCGTCGCCGTCGTAGGTGGAACCCATCATGATGCCGACGGAGAGGACGAGGGCGGCGGCGGTGACCAGGGTGATCCAGGTCGAGCGGAGCGTCCACAGCTTGTGCCATTCGGAGCGGAGGATGCCCTTGGGGCTCAGCCGGTAGGGGGAGGAAGCGATGTGGGGCAGCGCGGCGTCGTCGAGGTCGAGGGTGCTCATGCCGTGGCGCCTTCCGGCTGGTGACGGGCGGTGGGGGTGGTGTGGGTGACGTGACCGGTGCCTGTGCCTGTACTGGTGCCGGGTCCTGTGCTCGTGGAGGCCGCGTAGTCGACCGAGTCGCGGGTGAGGTCCATGAAGGCCTGCTCCAACGAGGCGGTTTGCGGGGTGAGTTCGTACAGTGGGATGCCGTGGGCGGCTGCGGTGCGGCCGATGTGTTCGGCGTCCGTGCCGCGCACGTCGAGGACGCCGGGGGCGTCGGCGGAGATGGTGACACCGAGGCCCGCGAGCAGTTCGGTCAGGCGGGTCGCCTCCGGGGTGACGACCTTGACGGATCCGGTGCCCGACTCCCGTACGAACCGGTCGACGGTGGTGTCCCTGAGGAGCCGGCCCCGGCCGATGATGATGAGGTGCTCGGCGGTCAGCGCCATCTCGCTCATCAGGTGGGAGGAGACGAGGACCGTACGGCCTTCCGCCGCAAGGGACGTGAGGAGATTGCGGATCCACAGGACGCCCTCGGGGTCGAGGCCGTTGACGGGTTCGTCGAGGATGATCGTGGCCGGGTCGCCGAGCAGGGCGGCGGCGATGCCCAGGCGCTGGCCCATGCCGAGCGAGAAGCCCTTGACCCGGCGGCGGGCGACCTCGTGGATGCCGGCGAGCTCAAGGACCGTGTCCACCCGGCTCTTCGGGATGGAGTGGGTGTGGGCGAGCGCCATCAGGTGGTGGTACGCGGAGCGGCCCGGGTGCACGGAGCGGGCCTCCAGGAGGGCGCCCACCTCGTGCAGGGGCGCGGGGTGGGCGGCGTAGGCGCGGCCGCCGACGGTGGCGCGGCCGCGGGTGGGCGCGTCGAGGCCGAGGAGCATCCGCATGGTGGTGGATTTGCCCGCGCCGTTGGGGCCGAGGAAGCCGGTGACGGCGCCGGGGAGCACCTCGAAACCGAGGTCGTCGACGACCGTTCTGGCGCCGTAGCGTTTGGTGAGTCCGTATGCGCTGATCATGTCGTCGATGGTGTCGCTCACGGCCGCGCGGATCGTCGGACCGGGGGCGGGACGTGCGGGCCGGGGGTAGTACCCGGGTACGACGCCGACCCTGAGACGAGGGTTACGTTGCGTCGGCGCGGGGCGTCGCTGAGGATCTGGCCATGGATCATGAGGAGTACGTGGTACGGGCCGTGCGCGGCGAGGAGTGGCCGCGGGTACGGGAGTTGCGGCTGGCCGCGCTGCGGGATCCGGCGGCGCCGGTCGCCTTTCTGGAGACGTACGAGAGGGCCGCGGCGCAGCCGGACGCCTTCTGGCGGGAGCGGGCGGAGGGGGCGTCACGGGGGGAGGCGGTCCGGCAGTTCGTGGCGGAGGGGCCGGGTGGCGTGTGGGTCGGCTCGGTGACCGTGCTGGTCGAGGAGGCCGGGGCGGACGACGTGTTCGGCGGGGCGGTCGAGGCGCGGCAGGCTCATCTCGTGGGGGTCTATGTGCGCCCGGAGCACCGGGGCGTCGGCGCGACGGACGCGCTGTTCGAGGCGGCGGTCGGGTGGGCGTGGTCCCTGGCGGGCCTGGAACGGGTGCGGTTGTACGTCCACGAGGACAATCCGCGGGCCCAGGCCTTCTACCGGCGGTTCGGGTTCGTGCCCAGCGGGGTGGTCGTGCCGGTGCCGGGTGATCCCTTTGCGCGGGAGTACGAGTGGGTGCTTGCGCGGGGGTGAGGGGTGGGGCCGCGCGTCGAGGGGTGGGGCGGTGTGGGGCGGGGCTTCAGGGGGAGGGGCTTCAGGGGGTGGGGAGCTCCGCGTCGGGCCAGCGGGATCTGGCCTGTTCCCGTGACCGGAGCAGGGCCAGGGTCGGCAGGCCCCGGTCCGCGCCGGTGGCGAGCAGTTCGGGCAGCTGCGGCAGCGGGGCCACCGCGGCGACGTCCTCCAGGACGAACGTCATTGGTGGGTCGAGGCGACCGGAGGATGACCGTTCGGCCATGCGCCGGCCGCGCTCGACCACGCTGGAGGCGAGTGCCGTCAGCAGGGGCATGGCACCCGGGCCCTGATGGGATCGGGGATCCTCGATCGCCTCTCCCACCACGAAAAGCGTGCCCCCTTCATCGATGAAGGAATCCAGGGTGAGCGCATCAGTTCGGTTCGGCGTGCAGGATTCCCGTACGTGGACGGTGAAGAGGGCGGAGAGGGCGCGGGCGGTCAACTCCTGCGCGATGTCGCGCCGTTCGGGGTACGCGGTGAGGGCCGCCTCCAGCTCGCCGGCGGCGCCGGACGACGCCTTGGGGTGGGTACGGAGGATGCGTACGGCCTCTTGCACCTGGGTGCCCTGCGACCAGCGGTGCACCGACTTCACGGGCTTGTCGCCGACCGCGGCGGCGTGCAGGAAGCTGCGCAGCAGGAGCTGGGCCGTGTCGGCCACGGCCGAGTCCAGCTTCGCGGTGGGCCTTATCGGCGCGAGGAGTGCGGCGGCGCGCTGCTCGGCGGTCGCCGTGTCCTGGCAGCCGGTGGTGGGGGACCAGTGGAGGCGGGCCGGGGTGTCACACAGGTGGGCGGGGTCGTAGAGGAGGACGGGGCCGAGTTTGGCGCGGGCGTCCTTCGTCTCGGCCCACAGGGTGGGGTCGGAGGTGAGGACGAGGGCGGCACCCTCGGCGTCCTGGAGGGCCTCGACGGCGCGGGGGCGGCGGGTCGTGGGGCTGCCCAGGAACAGGGGGGTACGGGGGGTGGGTACGGTCTTGGGTCCCGTGCCCCGCTCCGATGTGCTGTTCTCCGTGCCTCCGGCGCGGGGGCCTCCGGCCGAGTTGACCGGCACCGTGGTGTTCTCCGCGCCTCCGGCGCGGGGCTCCCACCCACCCGCCCTTTCGGCCTGGATCTCCGTGCCTCCGGCACGCGTTGGCGGGACGGCGCCTGCGCTCATCTCCGTGCCTCCGGCACGGGGCGGGTGGGCGGCGGCCTCGTACATCTCCGTGCCGTCGGCACGCGTCGGCGGGACCGAGCCCGCGCCCACCCCCGTGCCGCCGGCGCGCCCCGGCGGGACCGACCCTCCGGCCACCCCCGCCCCCCCGGACTCCCTCCGAGCCCTACGTACCGCCCGCCACCGCGTCACCGTCCCCATCACGAAGATCGTCAGTACGATCAGGATCAGGAGTTGGCCGATGAACAGGCCCCAGAACAGGCCGTATCCGGAGAGTTGGTCCGGTGGGGTGTCGGGCCAGGCGCCCGCCACGTCGTGCGGTTGCCCGGCCAAGTGACGTACCGCCGGGGGCGTATGGCCGAAGGAGACCTTTTCCGGCCACGCCCCCTGCGCGAAACGCCCCGCGAGGTTCGTCGCGGACCAGACGAGGACCGTCGCGCCGAGGAGGAGGGCCAGGAAGCCCACCAACAGGCCGTCGGGAACGCCGCGTTGGGGGCGCGGGCCGCGCGCGCCGTAGGGGCCGTCGGGATCCGCCGGACCCCGCCCGTGCGGGGACCGCCCCCGCTCCCAGTCATCCCGCATGCTGCTCCATGTACGCCGCCCGCCTCTCGGCCTCCAGCTCGGCCGCCCGCATCGCGTCGTCGACCGGTACGCCGTCGCCGTGGTGGTCGGCGGACGACTCTGTCATGGCGCGGTCGGTGAAGACCAGGGGGCGTTCCGTCTCCGTGATGAGGTGTTTGACCACCTGGACGTTGCCGTTGACGTCCCAGACCGCGATGCCGGGGGTGAGGGTCGGGATGATCTCGACGGCCCAGCGGGGCAGGCCGAGCACCCGGCCGGTGGCCCGCGCCTCGTCCGCCTTCTGGGCGTAGATCGTCCGCGTGGACGCCATCTTCAGGATCGCCGCCGCCTCCTTGGCCGCCGCGCCGTCCACCACGTCGCTCAGGTGGTGGACCACCGCCACGAAGGACAGGCCGAGCCGCCGGCCGAACTTCAGCAGGCGCTGGAACAGCTGGGCGACGAAGGGGGAGTTGATGATGTGCCACGCCTCCTCCACCAGGAAGATGCGCTTCTTGCGGTCGGGCCGGATCCACGTGTGTTCCAGCCAGACGCCGACGATCGCCATCAGGATCGGCATCGCGATGGAGTTGCGGTCGATGTGCGAGAGGTCGAAGACGATCAGGGGGGCGTCGAGGTCGATGCCGACCGTGGTCGGGCCGTCGAACATGCCGCGCAGGTCACCGTCGACCAGCCGGTCGAGGACGAGGGCGACGTCCAGGCCCCAGGCCCGTACGTCGTCTATGGCGACGTTCATCGCCTCGGCCGACTCCGGTTCGGGGTGGCGCAGTTGCTCGACGATGTCGGTGAGGACCGGCTGGCGCTCCACGATCGTCTCGTTCACGTACGCGTGCGCGACCTTCAGGGCGAAGCCGGAGCGTTCGTCCAGGCCGTGCCCCATCGCGACCTCGATGATCGTGCGGAGCAGCGCGAGCTGGCCCGTCGTCGTGATCGCCGGGTCGAGCGGGTTGAGGCGGATGCCCATGTCCAGGGCCGCCGTCGGGTCGAGGCGGATGGGGGTTATCCCCAGCTCCTGGGCGATGAGGTTCCATTCGCCGACGCCGTCCTCACCCTGTGCGTCGAGGACGACGACTTGGCGGTCCTTGAAGCGCAGTTGCCGCAGGACGTACGTCTTCTCCAGGGCCGACTTGCCGTTGCCGGACTCGCCGAGCACCAGCCAGTGCGGGGCCGGCAACTGCTGCCCGTACAGCTGGAACGGGTCGTAGATGTACCCCTTGCCGGAGTACACCTCGCGCCCGATGATCACGCCCGAGTCGCCGAGGCCCGGCGCGGCCGTCGGGAGGTAGACCGCCTGGGCCTGCCCCGTCGACGTACGCACCGGAAGCCTGGTCGTCTCGACCTTCCCGAAGAGGAAGGCGGTGAAGGCGTCCGTGAGGATGGTCAGCGGATCCCGCATCTGGGCAGCCTGCCTCTACGTCTAGCGTCGGATGCCGGTCGCGAACGGCAGCGTGTTGACGAAGGCCCTGTGGTGCTCGCGGTCGCACCACTCCAGCTTGAGATACGACTTGCCGGCGGAGGCGCGGATGGTGCGCTTGTCGCGCGCGAGCGCCTCCGGGGAACGGGAGGAGACCGTGATGTAGCCGACCAGGTTGACGCCCGCGGCGCCGCTCGCCAGGTCCTCGCCGCGCTGGTCCAGGCGGGAGTGCGAGGCGATGTCGCGGGGGTCGACGGTGCGGTTCATCTTGGCCTGGCGGCTGGCCTCCGCCTCGTCGTTCGTCTTCTCGGTCAGCATCCGCTCGATGGCGACCTCGGTGGGTTCGAGGTCCATCGTCACGGCGACCGTCCTGATGACGTCCGGGGTGTGGACGAGCAGGGGGGCGAGGAAGTTGACGCCGACGGGCGTCATCGGCCACTCCTTCACCCACGCCGTGGAGTGGCACCAGGGGGCGCGGGTGGAGGATTCGCGGGTCTTCGCCTGGAGGTAGGTGGGCTCCACGGCGTCGAGCTCGGCGGGCCAGGCGTTGCGCTTCGTCATCGCCTGGATGTGGTCGATGGGGTGGTCCGGGTCGTACATGGAGTGGACCAGGGACGCGAGGCGGCCCTGGCCGAGCGGCTGACGGACCCGGATGTCGGCCTCCTGCAGCCGCGAGCAGATGTCGGTCAGCTCGCGGGCCATGACGACGGCGAGACCGGCGTCCTTGTCGAGCTTGCGGCCGCCGGACGGGCGGGCCGCGCGGGCCATCGCCTGCGCCTCGGCGGCCAGGTCGCGGGAGTAGTGCATGCACGCGACGAGGTAGGCGCGGTGCTGCTCGCTGCTGGTCGACACCATCGACTGCAGCTGGTCGTACGACTGTTGGAGCCAGGGCAGCGCCCGGTCGTCGCCGCGCTGGCTGACGTCCTTGGCGTGCGCGTCGGGGTCGGCGGGCAGCGTACGGGCGAGCATCTGCAGGCGGGTCACGAAGCCGTCGCCGTTCGCGACGTGCTTGAGCAGCGTCCCGAACCGGTCGACGAGCGCCTCCTGGTCCTCGGAGTCGCGCAGGCCCACGCCCGGGCCCTCGATCTCGATGGCAGCGGTGACGGTCCGCCGGTCGGCGTGCAGCAGCACGGCGATCTCGTCGGGGCCGAACGGCGCGGCGAGCCAGTTGATCCGGCCGATGCCGGGCGGCGGCCCGACCTCGACCTCCCGCCCGTCGAGCCGGATGCCGGCCTCGGGGACGGCGGAGCGGTAGGCGGTGCCGCGCTTGAGGGAGCGCTTGTAACTGCGGTTGATCTCGAACCACTTGTAGAACGTCCGGCCCTTGTACGGGACGTACACGGCCGCGATGGCGAGCATCGGGAGGCCCGACAGCAGGACGATGCGCAGCGCGAGGACGGGGACGAGCAGTCCGCACATCATGCCGAGGAACGCCCCCACGATGATCAGGGCGATCTCCCCGGTCTCGCGGTTCTTGCCGACGATCGCGTTCGGCCGGGCGCGGCCGATCAGATATGTGCGGCGGGGCGCGACCGGCTGGGACAGGTGGGACTGGGTCGTCAACGCCCTTCACCTCCCGAGCGGTTGGTACTGCGTGGGGTGCTGCTGGTGCGGGAGCCGCCGCGGTTGCCCGCGTGCGGCGTGTCCGTCGCGCTGCTGCGCGGCGGGGGTGCGGCGGAGGGGACGGCTCCGCCGCCGTTCGAGGGGCCGCGGCCACCGGTGGGGCGGCTGCTGTGTGCGGCGACACCGGCGCCTGCGGTGTTGGCGGGACGCGCCTGGCCGGTGTTGCCGCCCTGGTCGCCGCCTCCGCTGCCGTTGCCCCGGGAGCTGTGGGTCTTGATGCCCTGGGAGACGAGGGATGCGGGGGAGCTGATGACGGCGGCGGCCTTGTTCTCGGCGCCGCGCATGATGCGGTTGTCGCGGGAGCCCGCGATCTCGTCGCCGAAGCCGGGGACGAAACGGTAGATCATGGCGCTCGCGAAGATGGCGAGCAGGATGATCGAGAGCCCGGAGACGACCGCGGAGAAGGCGTCGGGCCCGTCGTCGGCGGAGAGCGCGCCGGCGAGCCCGAGCACGATGACGATGATGGGCTTGACCAGGATCACCGCGATCATGATCCCGGCCCAGCGGCGCACGTGCGACCAGAGGTTCTTGTCGACGAGGCCGGCGTAGACGACGGTGCCGAGGAGCGCTCCCACGTAGAGGAGCGCGGCCCTGATGACCAGCTCCAGCCAGAGGATGCCGGCGGCGAGGATCGACACGAGCGAGACGACGATCAGCATGATCGGTCCGCCGCCGATGTCGTCGCCCTTCTTCAGCGCGCCCGAGAACGTCCCGAAGAACGTGTCCGTCTGCCCGCCCGTCGCCTTGGCGATGACGTCGGTGACGCCGTCGGCCGCCGAGACGACGGTGTAGAGGATGAGGGGCGTGAAGGCGGAGGCGAGGACGGTGAGCCAGAGGAAGCCGATCGCCTCGGACAGAGCGGTGGTCAGCGGCACGCCGCGGACGGCACGCTTGGCGACCGCGAGGAGCCACAGGAGCAGCGTCAGGATGGTCGACGCGGCGAAGACGACGGCGTACTGCTGGAGGAACTTCGGGTTCGTGAAGTCGACGTTCGCGGTGTCCTTGACGGCGTCGGAGAGTTTGTCGACGGTCCAGGAGGCGGCGTCGGCGCAGCCCTTTGCCAGGGAGCTGAGGGGGTCCAGGGAGTCGGGGAGGGGGTTGTCGGTGGGGTATTTGCCGCTGCTGTCGCTGCCGCCGGATTCGCCTTTTTCGCAGTACCTCTTGGCGGGGCCGCGGATGAGGTCACAGGAGTCGCTGGAAGGGTTCGGATCCGGGGCCGCGAAGGCACGGGTGGACAGCAGCACCGCCGCCGTCTGCACCGTGGCGAAGGCGGCGGTCAGCGTGAGCGTGCGTCGACGGGTGCTACCGGGCATAGGTGAACCCTCCGAACTCCTCCACTGCTTTGGCCATGTCGTCGGCCGTGGAGGCCCGCTGGTCGCGTGCGACGGGGACGGGGCCGTCCTTCTGCCGGAAGTCGGCGAGTTTCCAGTCCCCGTTGACCCACCGCAACTCGTAGGTGTTGGTGAACCAGCTCTCGGACACCGGGTTCTTCGTGTTCTCACCCGCCAGCCCGAACAGGGAGGAGTACCAGATCTCGACGGACGCGCTGTCATTGCCGAACTTCGTGGTCTTGGTGCCCACGGGGATGATGCGTGAGACGAACGTGGTGTTCTTGGGGGCGGAGCCGTCGGGGCTGAGCCCGATACTCGTCAGGAACTTCTCGCCCGCGTACACCTTGTCGAGGTCGGACTGGCGCTTCGCCGCCTCGTCGGGGGTGTAGACGGTGTTCACGATGCCGTGCCGCCGGTCCTTGTTGAACATGTCGGCCGATCCCAGCGCCACCGCGTAGTTCGCCGCCGCGCTCTGGGCACCCTGCGCATCGTGGGCGAACCCCGCCGGGATCCCCCCGTTCTTGCCCCCAACCGGCTTCTCCCCGGAGGGAGCCGTGGAGGCCGCCTCCGGCTTTTTGCCGTCACCGCCCTCCGCAGAGGAATCGTCACCGCCCCGGTTGGCGAACGCGATCGCCGCGATCAGGAGGACCACGACGCCGACGACCGTGACCAGGCTGCGCGAGGACGTCCGCCCGCCGGAGCGGGAGGATCTGCGCACGCCGCCGTAACCGTCGTCACCCGCGCCCTCCCCCTCGGGAAGCCGTGTCCGGGTCTCCCCGGAGCCACCGAAGAAGAGGCCGTCGTTCCGCTCGTCGTCGGGACTCATGCCGCGTACGCCCCCTCAACCTCTCGCTGAACCGTCACGCAGGACACGTATGACGGTAGCCGTGCTGGTTCCCGCGCGGGCGCGGTGTGGTGACTCGACATCAGGGAGTTGCAACCTCAGCCGGTGGGCACGACGGATGGGTGGGGGAGTGGGGACACGGGAGTGGGGACAGGGGCGTGGGGGGCAGGTGTGGGGACGTGGCGGGGGGACGTGGGTGGGCGGGGCGCGAACGGGGGACCGGTGCCCGCGCCCGGCCGTACTAGACCGCCATGCCGTAGACGATCGTGAAGAGCGTGCCGAGTGAGCCGATGATGAAGACGCCGGTCAGCCCGGCGATGATCAGGCCCTTGCCCTGCTCCGCGCTGAAGGTGTCGCGCAGCGCCGTCGCGCCGATGCGCTGCTTCGCGGCGCCCCAGATCGCGATGCCAAGACAGAGGAGGATCGCGATGGCCATCACGACCTCGATCATCACGCGTGCCTCGTTGCCCAGGCTCCCGAAGGGACCCCAGTCGGGGGCGATCCCGCCGATGATGGTGGTGATGTCGCCCTTTTCGGCTGCCATAAGCATGTGTAACTCACCGCCCCTAGTGGGTTGTTCTGCCACCTCTGCCTACCTCGGTACAGAGGACAGCTCATTCTCGCCGACAATAGGGCCCGCGCATGTCGCCTTGGCGCCATTCGTTGGCTGACTTCGTGCGGTTCAGCGCACGCGACGTCTGGTTACTCTGTGTATCACGCGGTACGACGCCGGGCAATGACGGCCCGGCGTGCCTCTGACCAGGTGTTACGGCGGTGGCCCAGATCCGGCGTGACGGACAGTCATGGAGCGGGTGAGGGTGTCGCGAAAGGTTCCATGAAACGGGGTGAACCCCTGTGACCGGTGGTGCCTCCGGTCACAGGGGTCCTGGACTGCTGCGTCAGCCCGCGGGAGAGTCGCTCACCTTGGCGACCGGGCCGATGGACAGCTTGCCGCCGCTCGAACCGTCGCTCACCGGCATGGTGCCGGCGGGCCACGAGACGGTGACGGTCTTGGTCTCGTTCGGCGGGGTCACGAGGATGTTGGTGATGCGGACGCCGGAGCCGCCGCTGGTGTTGGCCGGGAACGTGATGTTGAAGGCCGCGGACTCGCCGTCCTTCAGGATGTCGGGGTGGGTCTGCTCGCCGTTGCGGTCCACGGACATGGTGTCGCCGGTTGAGGTCTTCAGGTCCACGCCCGCGTAGCCGCTGATGGAGCAGTCGCGGCCGCCGCCGTTCTTGAACTGGACGGTGACGACGCCCTCGGTCTTGTCCGTGGAGTTGTCGATGGCGGACACCTCCAGCTCATCGCTGCGGCAGATGCCGACCTTGCCGCCCTTGTTCGAACCGGTGCCGGCGGCGGTGCCCTGGCCGCCGTCGTTGCCGGCGCCTCCGTTGCCGCTGCCTCCGTTGCCGCCCTTCTGGCCGGACGAGCCGCCGGAGCCACCGGAGCCGCCGCTGCTGTTCGCGGGGACGCCGGCGGAGCCTCCGGAGCTCTGGGAGGCCGCGTCCGAGCTGCCGTTGTCGTCACCGTTGCAGGCAGTCAGGCCGAGCGTGCCGATGAGGGCGAGGCCGGCGAGCAGGGTCTTGGTGGCGTGGGCGTGCAGCTTCATGACGATCCCCGTGAGTGAGTGAGTGAGTGAGTGAGTGAGTGAGTGAGTGTGAGTAGGTGGGTGGGTGGCCGCCGTGCTGTCCGGCCTGGGCAACAGCGAAGCCGGTGGGGTCGGGGCGGGGCAAGGATCGCCGGGGGATCAGAAACGCTGGAACGGCCAAAGCGGCTCTGAGCTGGGGAAATGGGCTCTGCCTGGGATGGCCTCGTGGGACGCGGTGTCGGTCAGCTATCGGTTTCCGGCGTCCCGTACCAGCGCCACTCCGTGCGGCGTGGGTGGCCCGGCAGTTCGCCGCGGCCCGTTGCCCAGAGGAGGGTCCGCCACGGGTCCGTGTCCGTCGGGGCGTCCGGGAAGAGGCGGGTCAGGGTGCGTTCGCAGAGGTCTGCGGGCGGGGTCCAGGCGTCGGGGATGCCGAGTCCCGTCGTGATGTCGTACGTGTGGACCAGGATCTCCACGACGGCCATCGCGGCGAAGCCGACGGGGTCGGAGGCGCCCCAGCCGTGCGGGGCGCGGGTCGTGGGGGGTGCGGCCGTGACCGTGTCGACGAGGAGGGTGGCGCCGGACTCGACGGCCTGGAGCAGCGTGGTGACGGTGACGGTGGTGTCCGGGGCGCGGTGGGGCGGGGGCGGGGCGTCCGGGTCCAGTTGGGCAGCGTATCCGTGGAGGTCGTCCGCGAGGTGGGCGAGGGTTTCGTGGCAGGTCCAGTCGAGGGGGCCGGCGGGGGCGGTCCAGTCGGCGGTGGTGGGGGCGCTGCGGAGGGCTTGGAGGGCGAGGCGGGCGGCGCGGCCGACGTCGGCGGCGGTGATGCCGCCGCCGTCCACGAAGTGGTCGAACTCGCCTGCCTGTACGCCCAGTACGAAGGCGTCCCACTTCTTCCGGGTCGTCGTGACGACGTTGTCTGGGTCGCCGGTCTCGCGGAGGTAGACGGCGTCGGGATCGGCGCCGGGTTCACCGCTGTCCGTGCCGAAGGCGATCTCGATCCAGGGGCCGGGGCCCTGCTCGTCCTCGGGGGCGGCGCGGGTCCAGTCCAGGCCGGCGGGGATGCGGGGGCGGGGCGACGTCTCGTCGGTCATGGTCGGGGTTCTCCGAAGGCGTACGGGGGCGTGGCGTCTGCGCCGGGGGTTCGTTTGTGGGTGCGGGGCGACGTCTCGTCGGTCATGGTCGGGGTTCTCCGAAGGCGTACGGGGGCGTGGCGTCTGCGCCGGGGGTTCGTTTGTGGGTGCGGGGCCGCGGGGGTATGTGCGTACTCGCCATCCACTGTTCGCCACGCCTCGCGGACAATTTTGCTATTGCTGGCTCGGTGCTCCGTGCGCACATACCCCCACGTCCCCTCCCGTCTCTTACGCGGGCGCGGGCCGGTGGGCGGTACGGAGCAGGGCTGCGAAGGCTTCGGGGGTGGTGTGGAGTATTGCGCCGGTGGGGTCGGCGCTCTCGGTGAGTCTCACCGTGCCGGACGGGGTGGTGGCGACGTTCACGCAGGCGTCGCCTTCCTGGCAGTAGGAGGAGGTCTGCCAGTCGGACGTGAGCATGTGAGGTCCCTTCACAGGTCTTGGGCGATGCCGTGGATCAGGTCCCGCGACTTTTCGGGGCTCAGCGCGGTTCCCTCCACAACATCGAGCAGGCTGCTGTACTTCGCCAGGTGTGCTTCGGAATCCAGAAGCACGGGGCCGTGGAACTGGTCGAGTTGCGCGGTGTCGAGCTGGGGCACCCCGCCGTGCAGATAGGTGATCGACTGCCCTGATCCGGGAAAGGCGCCGACATCGAAGGGAAGGGCGCGGATCGTGATGTGGTCGTGCTCGCCCATGTCGAGCAGATGTCGCAGCTGGGCGCGCGCCACGTCTCGGCCGCCGACTCTCATCCGCAGGGCGGCCTCGTGGATCACGGTGCTGAAAGGCAGCGGAACCGCTCGGTAGATGACGTCCTGCCGTTTGATGCGGTGAGAGACCCGGTGTTCGACCTCGGGCGGCGTGGGCGTCGGAATGACGTGGCGGAAGATCTCGCGAGCGTGGTCCGCGATCTGGAACAGTCCGGGAATGTGGCTGGTGTGCGCGGTGCGCACGGCCGACGCGTGGTGTTCCAGCTCTGCGAGGTCGAGCAGCCCGGAAGGGAGCACCTCGCGGTACGTATCCCACCAGCCCCGCGTCTTGTCGGTGACCATCTCGACCAGGGCGTCGATGTAGGCCTGATCCGGGCAGGCGTACAGGCGGGCCATGGCTCGTACTCGGTCGGGACTCACCCCGAACCGAGCGGACTCGACGTTGCTGAGCTGTCCCGAACTGGTGCCGAGTTGCTGGGCCGCCTCCGTCGAGGTCATGCCCGCCCGCTCGCGGAGTTTGCGCAGCTCCGTCGCCACCCGGATACGCCGGGCCGTAGGGGCCGGCCTCACCGCCATGCAACTCCTCCTACAACGAGCTGGATTGAAGCGTCACTCACACGAGGGGTATCGCCCAACATTTCTCGGATTTCTGCAAAGCAACTTTGCATTCCGCCCTACGGTGTAGCTCAGGCCGACCCACCCGGAAGTACCCCCGCTCGACGGAGCGACATGGTCACCGGGGCCCCAACACGCATATGTGATCGGAGACTTCCATGTCCCCCACCGTATCGCCGCCCTGGACCTACACCCTCCAACTCCCCCACGATCCCCGCGCCCCTGGGATCGCCCGGGCCACCCTCCGGGCTGTCATGGAGACGTACGGGCTGGGGGAGCTCACCCCTGCCGCCGAACTCCTCGCCGGAGAACTGCTCACCAACGCGCACTGTCACACCAACGGGCCCTACGCCCTGCGGCTCCGTTCCTCCTCCCCGGAGGGGGTCCGCGTCGCCGTGTGGGACTCGGACCCACAGGTTCCGCCCGGGTTCGAGCCCCGGCGCGGGGGCGGCCCGCCTCCGTCGGGGCTGGCGGAGGGCGGGCGGGGACTGCATCTCGTGCGGGCCTGTGCCGACCGGTATGGGGCCCAGCTCGGTGCGGGTGCCGGGAAGTTGATGTGGGCCGAGGTCACGCCCGCCTCTCCGTGGCGGGGTGCCTAGTCGCGTTCCGCGCGTTCCGCGCGTTCCGCGCGTTCCGCGCGTTCCGCGCGGCGGGGGCCGGCCGTGGTGGAGGCTGCCGCGCCCGTCAGCCACAGTGCCGCCGCAACGACCGCCGCCGACGTGCTGTCGGAGGCGTGCAGGGACCAGGCCCAGGGTTCGGGGGAGTTGTCGCTGCCGACCCCGAGCAGCAGGGTGGGGCCGAACATCGCCAGGGGCGGCAGCCAGGCGAGGCCGCTGCCGAAGAGGGCGGCGCCGAGCATGCCGAGGCCCAGGTAGCCGACCGCGTTGCGGGCCGCCGACGCGTAGACCTCGGCCGTGGCGCCGGCCAGCAGGGGCAGGGCCGTCAGGCCCAGGGCCAGGGCGAGCAGGGCGACGATGTACAGGGCGCGGTGGCGGGGCATCGGCTGGGCCGCCGTGTGTTCCAGGTCCGCCATCGGGGAGAACAGCGTCGTGGCCAGGATCACCGCGTGGGCGAGCGGCACGATCTCCGCCACCGGGACGCTGAAGTCGACCAGGTAACGGAACTCCGGTACCGCCACCCGTTGGCCCGCGAAGGCCGTCGCCGCCAGGGACACGAGCAGGGCCACGCCCGTGGCGCGGGGCAGGCCACGGCAGCGTACGAAGGCGGCTGCCGGGCCCATGGCGTTCGCGGTGGCTGCCGTCGTCCCGGTCCGGGCGGTCAACGGGGGAGCTCCGGCACCCGCTCGCAGGCGCGGATCGACCGGGCCGAGGCCTCGATCCAGGCGTCCTGCTGCGGGCGCGGGGCGCCGGTGATCCGTTCCAGGGCGCGGCCGAACTCCTCGCCGTAGTACTCGCCGGGCGCGCCGACGCGGGAGCGTACGGCCGCCTCGAAGAGGAAGGTGTCGGGGTAGCCGCCCGCCGTCTTGAGGAGGTGCGGCTCGCACTTCGGTGACCTGGGCTGGGAGGGCGCCGCCGCGAACATCGCGTCCGTCAGGTCCGCCTGGCTCTCCGCCGGTGTCATCAGGGGGAGTTCGGCGGTGGCGCCCGGCGGGCGGGTGAGGCCTTCGGCGTAGAAGGCGCGGTTGAGGCCGGACAGGGTGCCGAGGCCGGCGTCGACGGTCCGTACTGCCGCGCGGGTCTGCGGCAGCAGGTGGCGGTCCTCGGGCCACAGGCACACCTTGGTGCGGCCACTGTCGGTGCAGAGCGGCCGTGCGGGCTGTTCCTTGCGCACCGCCCAGTACGAGTCGGGCGCCGGCGTGCGGAACGCCACGAGTGTGCCGCCCGCGGCCAGCGCGACCACCGCGAGCGCGCCGACGGCGAGCGGGTGGGGTGGGAGCGCGGCGCGGCGCCACAGCGCGGGGAGCGCGGTCACGGCCAGGCCGAACGCCAGGCACCAGGCGACGGCGACCAGCATGCGGGTCGTGTTCGGCGCGAACTCCGAGCTCCAGAACTCGTCTATCGCCGGGAACAGCTTGTCGAGCGGGGTGTCGGGGACGAACGCGACGAGGACGAACAGGCCGTACCAGAAGACCCCCGCGAAGGGCGCGACCACGCGCGAGGGAAGGGCCGAACCGACGGCGACGCCGACGGCGATCTGCAGGCCCATCATCGCGGCGCCGAGCAGCAGCGGTGTCCAGGCGGGTGCGGTGACGTCGCTGACTTCGGCGGTACGGGAGAAGGCGACGGCCGTCAGTACGGCGTACGCGATCAGGGACCACAGCCATACCGCGAGCCAGAGCAGCAGCGCCTGCGACCAGCCGCCGCGGGCCGCCGTGTCCGCCCAGGCCCGGGTGCGGTGCCGGAAGGCGCGGCCCGCGCCCCACGCGGCCGCGGCGCTCATCACGGAACCCATCACGATCACGGAGAAGAGCTGGACCTGGAGGCTGGTCTGGGTCCACCAGCCGATCCAGTCGCTCTCGCCGGGGCTCTCGGCGGTGAAGTAGTAGACGCCGACGGCGCCCATGAGGGCGGCGGTCCACTTGGCCTCGCCGCGGCGCATCTCGGTCAGCAGGACGCGCATCAGCCCGCCACCGCTTCCGCGCCCGCCAGGTGCAGGTATCCGGCTTCCACGGCTGCGCCGTCGACGTCGGGGCCCGTACCCGTACCGGCGCCGTCGACCGTGGCGGCGGGCGGCAGAGCGCACAGTTCCGCGACCGTCCCCGTGAAGCGGACCGCGCCCTCCAGGAGGACGGCGACCCGGTCGCACACGTGGGCCACGTCCTCGGCGAGGTGCGTGCTCATCACCACCGCGCACCGGTCGCCCAACTCCTGGACGATGGAACGGAATCCGACCCGCTGGGCCGGGTCGAGCCCGACCGTCGGCTCGTCGAGGAGGACCAGGGAGGGCTCGTTGACCATGGCCTGCGCGATGCCGACGCGGCGCAGCATGCCGCCCGACAGGGCGCCCATCCTGCTGCCGGCGTGCTTCTCCATCTGCACCAGACGCAACGCCTCGACCGCCCGCTCGCGGCGCCGGGCCGCAGGCACCTTGCGCAGCCAGGCCGCGTACTCGGTGAACTCCAGGACGGTGAAGCGGGGATAGAACCCGAAGGACTGCGGCAGCACCCCGATCCGCTGCCGAACGTGTCGCACCCGGGCCCGCCCGGGGTTCTCCTCGCCGAGGAGGGTGATCGCGCCGGTCTGTGGCCTGCGCGCCGTGCTCAGGAGGGACAACAGGGTGCTTTTTCCGGCCCCGTTGGGGCCAAGGAGGCCGGTGACCCCGGCCGGGAAGGTGAGGGAGACGTCGTCGAGGGCGGTCGTCCTGCCGTACCGGACGGTGACGCCCGCGACCGATGCGACCGCCGGGCCCGTCGCGACCGCCGGGGCCGGCTGGGTGCCGTCGTGGGAGGGGGTGGTGCCGGGGGGTGTGTTCACCTGAGTCCTCAGTCCAGGGGCTCGCGGTGTCCGGGGCCGGAGTCCTCTGCCAGTTCTGGGCGTTCACGTAGGGCCATGACCGGACGGGCGTGCCGGTCCGGCCGGTCGGCGATCACGCTATGCGAGTCGGGCGTACGTCCGCCGGGTCATCGCCGGGGTGTGCCGATGATCACGGTGATGGTCACGGTGGATGGACACGGTGATGGTCACGGTGGATGGCCAAGTGGTGGCGGACTGGCCCGATGATCTCCGCTCGGTCCGCCCCCTCGTCGTACCGGGCCTCTACACTGAGCGCCGGTGGGCTACCGGCGGGTGAGGGGTGGTTGACGGTGCGTAAGGCGTGGTTGGTCGCGTCCGTCGGGATCGGTGGTGCCCTCAGCTTCATCGCGCTGCTCGTCGTCGGGACGTACATGGCCGCGGGGAGCCTCGCGGGCGGGTCCGGGGGCGAGACCGTCGGACTGGCCAAGGGGGCCGTGCCGGCGACGTACCAGCCGATCGTGCAGAAGTGGGGCAACCTCTGCAAGGCGATCAACCCCGCGCTGCTCGCCGCCCAGCTCTACCAGGAGAGCGGCTTCAACCCGCGCGCCAAGAGCCCCGCGCAGGCGCTGGGGATAGCGCAGTTCATCCCGGGCACCTGGGCCGCGCACGGCGTCGACGGCGACGGGGACGGCGACCGGGACGTCTGGGACCCGCAGGACGCCATCCCGTCCGCCGCCTCGTACGACTGCAAGCTCGCCGGGTACGTGAAGGACGCCCCGGGCAACCCGACCAAGAACATGCTCGCCGCGTACAACGCGGGCGCCTACGCCGTCATCAAGTACGGCGGCGTGCCGCCCTACAGCGAGACGCAGAACTACGTGAAGACCATCACCGACCTGTCGAAGAGCTTCGCGCGGCCCGTCGGCCGGGTCGCGCCCTCGCAGCAGGCGGCCGCGGCCATCTACTACGCGCAGAAGAAGCTCGGCACCCCCTACCTCTGGGGCGGCAACGGCACCGCCGACCAGAACGGCCGCTTCGACTGCTCCGGGCTCACCCTCGCCGCCTACCGCTCCGTCGACATCACGCTGCCGCGCGTCGCCAACGACCAGTACAACGCGGGACCGCACCCCAAGCGGGCCGAACTGCTCCCCGGCGACCTGGTGTTCTTCTCCGACGACCTCACCAATTCGCGCGCCATCCGGCACGTCGGGATCTACGTCGGCGGTGGCTACATGATCAACGCTCCGCGGCCCGGCGCCGTGATCCGCTTCGACCCGGTCGACACCCCCGATTATTTTGGCGCGACCCGTGTCACCGCCGACGGGGCCAAGGCCTTGCCGGAGAAGCCGCCCGAGGTCTGAGGGTGCCACAAGCGGGGGCGCACGGAGGCGAGCGCGGGGCGTGAGGTGGCTTGAACTCTCCGTCAGAACATCCCCCTGAGCTGCGGCGACGAGTCTCTCTTCGGTAACGTCTCAGTGATCTTTCAGTGGAGAGTGGAACGTAGGGCGGGGTGCTGGGCGTTCCCTGGACTGGACCGACCACGGGGGTTGATGGGACGGGCGCACAGCAACGTGCGCCCATGGGCTAGGAGACAAGGGGCCGCAGCGCCATGGCTGGACTCGATGAATCCGGGTCGAACCCCGACGTCAGCCTGCTCTACGACATCAACGGCCTGGCGAAGGACGCCCCGTCCTGGCTCGACCGCGCCATGGCGTTCGTCGGGGAGTACGGCCTGCTGCTCGCCCTCGTGCTGCTCGTGGTCTGGTGCTGGTGGGGCCAGCGCCGCCGGGCGACCCTCGACGACGCCGCGTCCTGTGTCGCCGCCGTCGTGTGGGCGCCGCTCGCCGCCGGGATCGCCGTCCTGGTCAACATCCCCATCCGCGGCTTCGTGGAGCGGCCCCGCCCGTTCCGCGACCACCCCGGCCTGGAACTCCTCGCGGACGGCAAGAACGACTACTCGTTCGTGAGCGACCACGCGACGCTCGCCATGGCCGTCGGCGCCGGACTCTTCGTCGCCCACCGCAAGTTCGGGCTCGTCGGCCTCGGCCTCGCCGTCGTCGAGGGCTTTTGCCGGGTCTTCATGGGCGTGCACTACCCGACGGACGTCGTCGGCGGCTTCGCGCTCGGCACGGCCGTCGCGCTGCTCCTGTCACCGCTCGCCATGGCGCTGCTCACGCCGCTCGCCAAGGCGGTCGGGCGGACCCGGCGCGCCGGGTGGCTGGTGTGGGACCGCAAAGTCGCCCCCGTCGCCGCGCCGCTGACCGGGACGGCGTCCCCGTCGCAGGACCGGGCCGCCGCCGACCCCGACGAGCGGGACCTCGCCGCCTGACCCGCGCGAACGGCCGCCGCGCCGCGGACCCGCCGGATCACCGTAAGGCTCGCCTACAGGCGCGTACAGGCGCCTACAGCGCCTGCGGGAAGTCGAAGAAGCGCCCCGGGTCGTACTGCTTCTTCAGCTTCTTCAGGCGCGGCGCCGCAGTCCCGTAGTACGCCTCGCGCCAGTTCGTCAGCGTCGCGTCCGTGTAGTTCTGGTACGCCGCTCCCGACGCGTACCGCCCCATCGCCCCATGGGCCTTTTTCAGCCACGCCTGTGCGGGCTTGCTAGAGGTGCCCGCACGCCACGACGCGATGTACTGCGCCAGCATCCGCGAACGGCGGTGCACGAAGGCCGTCGCCGTCGGGTCGACCCGGTTGACCGCGCCGCCGAGCGCGGTCAGCGCGATGCTGCCGCCGCTCGCCCCCGTCACGTTCTCGATCTGCGACAGCAGCGCGCGGATGCCCGCCGCCGACAGGGAACGGTCGAAGAAGTCCGATGCGGCCCCGTACGTCTCGCGCTGCAGGGCGCCCGTCGAGGTCCGGCCCGGCGTCGCGCCGGGCAGGTGGCACTGGGCGTCCGTGGCGAAGGACGAGCAGCCCGCGTACACCTCCATCGACTCCTCGTACGTACGCCGCTTCAGCGAGACGCTGCGCGCCGGTGCGCCGATCCTGTCGGCGAGCCGGTCGACGGCGTTCTGCAGCTCGCCGTAGGTGCCGAGCGAGAAGCACGCCACGGAGACGGTGGGCGTGCCGCCGGGGGCGTTGGCCAGGTGCAGGGAGGACCAGATCTCGTCGGGCTGGTCGGGGCCCCACTGCTGCCACGCCTTGACGACGGCGGCCGCCTTCGACCAGGGCCAGGTCATGTACGCGGAGACGCCCTGGGGCGCGGCGTGCGTACGGTACGTCAGCTCGGTCACCACGCCGAAGTTGCCGTTGCCCGCGCCGCGCAGCGCCCAGAACAGGTCCTTGTTCTCGGACGCGGAGGCGGTGAGCTGCTTGCCGTCCGCCGTGATCAGCGTGGCGGAGGTGAGGCTGTCGCAGGTCAGGCCGTACGCGCGGGAGACCACGCCGTGGCCGCCGCCGAGGGTGAGCCCGGAGATGCCGACGGTCGGGCAGGAGCCCGCGGGGATGGTGACGCCCTTCGCGGCGAGCGAGCGGTAGACGTCGATGAGCTTGGCGCCGCCGCCTATGGTCGCCGTGCTTCCGCTCGCCCGTATCTTGCTCAGCTTCGACACGTCGATGACGAGGCGGCCGGTGCCGGAGGACCAACCCGCGTAACTGTGGCCGCCGTTGCGGATCGCGACCGGGGTGTGGTGGGCGCGGGCGTACGCGAAGGCGGTGCGGATGTCGTCCGGGTGCGCGACGTAGGCGACGGCGGTCGGCTTCAGGTCGTCGTAGCGCGTGTTGTAGAGCTGACGGGCCGCCGCCCACTTGGCCTCGCCGGGCTGGACGAGGATGCCGTCCAGGTTACGGGCGAGCGCCTTGAGGGAGGCGGGGGCGGAGGCCGCGGCGCTGGCGGTTCTCAGGGCGGTGCCGCCGCTGCCGCTGCCGGTGCTGCGTGACGCGGTGCCGGTGCCGGTCGCGGCGCCGCTCGTGCCGCTCGTGCCCGAACCGCCGCCGGTGCAGCCCGCGACCGTGGCGGCCGCGAGTGTGGCCGCCGCTGTGCCGATGAACGTCCGTCGTTCCATCCGTCGTTCCATCCGTCGTTCCATGACGCGCCTCCCGTTGCTTCCCGGAGAACGAGACGGTGTGGGGCGGGCGGGGGTTCCATACGGGGTTCGGGACGGTGGGCCCTAGGGGTCCTCAGGGGGTTTCCTCGTGGGCGGTCGCGTCGGTACGGGCCTTGCTGCGGGCCCGCCGGGCGGGGCCGCGCCAGCCGCAGCTGCAGTGGGCGGCGACGAACCGGCCCTTCTCGACCGTCGTCGTGCGGTGGGATGCGGGGTCATGCTGATCGGCCACCCGGCCACCGTACCGAGCCCGGGTGAACGGCCGTCGACGGTTCCGGTACGGGGGCCGGCGGCGTGACGGCTCCATGCACCGGTCGTTATCCGGGAGACGGGGGAACAGCCACGACAGGCGCGGGACGCTTGGGGGTAGGCAGGCCATGGTGCAACGGCACAGGCGCACGGGTGCGGCGGACGCCGTGGTCGTCGCCGCGGTCACGGCGGTGGGCCTGATGGCCGTCGCCACCGGCTGTTCGGGGTCCGGGGCCGTCGCGGACGGCAGCGGGGCCGTCGACCCCGGCGACGTGGTGCGCAAGTCCGCCGACTCGCTGGTGCGGGCGGGCAGTTCGAAGGCGAACACGTCCATGGAGATGGCCAGCGGCGGTACGCGCGTCACCATCCGCGGCACCGGGGTCTACGACTTCGCGCGGCAGCTCGGCCGGTTCGAGGTGGTGCTGCCGCGGGACCCCGCGGGCAAGGCCGAGCACCGGCCCATCACCGAGCTGATGTCCGACGGCGCGCTCTACATGAAGAACCGCGGGGCCGGGGTGCCGGCCGACAAGTGGGTACGGATCGAGACACGTTCGCTCTCCGACGGCAACCTCGTCACCGGCGGCGCCACGGATCCCCTCGCGGCGGCTGAACTGCTGCGCGGGGCGCGGAAGGTGGGGTTCGTGGGGGAGGAGCGGCTCGGTGGGACGGAGGTACGGCACTATCGCGGCGTCGTCGACCTGCGCGCCGCGGCGCGGGCCGCCTCCGCTGGTCAGCGCGGGGCGCTGGGTGCGGCGGCGAGGAAAGGGTTCAGCAAGGGGAGTGTGCCCTTCGACGTCTACCTCGACGACCGGGGCCGGGTGCGGAAGGTGCGGCAGCGGTTCGCGGTGTCGGACGTCAACGTGGCGTCGACCACGCTGCTCTACGACTTCGGGGCGGACGTGAAGGTACGACTTCCGGCCGAGGAGGACATCTTCGCCGGGAAGATTGCCGAGCAGTAGTCGCGTACGGCTGGTGGAAATGGTCCGTCTGTGCCATGCGCGGCACGGAGGGGGCTCTCTACCCTGGGACGGGAAGTCGGTTGGTCGGTCGGTCGGCCGGTCGGCCGGTTCGGTGAGTCGGTTGGCCGGTGGGTCGGTCAGTCAGTTGGTCGGTGTCGGCAGGAAGAGGTGATGAACGTGGCTCCGGTGCGTGGTGGCACGGCGGTTCAGGACCACGTCGCCCTCGCCGAGATCGAACTCTGCGGGGAGCTCATCATTGCGGCGAGTGCGGCGGCGGGGCGTCTGAGCTTTGACCGCATCGACGAGGTTCTGAGGGTCACGGACGGGCCCGACCCGTCGACGTCACCGTCTACGCCTGCGCTTGCGCCTGCGTCCCAGTCGACGCCTGCGGCTCGGTCTACGTCCCGGGAGGGGTCGCGGGGGTCCGCCTGAGGGGTCCGGGGGTGGCGTTCCTGTCCGCCGCTTCGCGGCGATGTATCCCACCCACCCACCCGTTCACCCCGCACCGCACAGTCGAGGAACGAACCAAGCGGCCCGCGCAGCGGGTACGGGTACGGGTACGGGTACGCCGCCGGAGGGCAGGCGGGGAGAAACCTGCGCAGCCAGTGAGTGGGCACGGGGTGCGGGGTGACGTGGCGTGTGGGGTGCGTCGGCGGAGGGCCGAGCTGGCGCTGGGTGCCGTGTACGGGCGGGTGGCCGGGAGAATCCCGCGCAGCGGGCACGCGGTCGGGTATTTCGCAGGGTGCGTTGGTGGAGGGGGCTGACCGCCCGGGGTGGGCGTCGGCAGTGCTGGGGTCGCTAACCAGGCGGGGTGCTGGCGCACAGGATGGGCGGGTGGGTGGGGAAGAGCCCGCGTAGCGGGCACGCGTCAGGCGTCGAGTGCGGGGTGAGGTGTCTCGCGGGGTGCGTTGGTGGAGGGGGGGAGCTGCCCGCGCGGGCGGGCATCGGCGGTGCTGGGGGGGCGCTTGCCGGGCGGGCGCTGGGTGCCGTGTATGGGCGGGTGGGTGGGTGGGGAAAAGCCCGCGCAGCGGGCACGCGGCCAGGCGTGGGGTGCGGGGTGAGGTGTCTCGCGGGGTGCGTTGGTGGAGGGGGGAGAAGCCCGCGCAGCGGCACGTGGCCAGGCGTAGGCGCGGGGCGAGGTGTCTCGCGGGGTGCGTCCGGGGAGGGGCGAGCCGGCCACCCGGCCGGGGTGACGTGGCTCGCGGGCCGCGGCGGACGGGCCTCGCTCACCGGCCACCCGGCCGGGGTGACGTGGCTCGCGGGCGCCGCGGCGGACAGGCCTCGCTCACCGGCCGTACGGGAAGCACCCCGTGGCGGGCCCCCGGCGCCCCGTACGCGCCGGCCCACCCACAAACCGCCCCCCCAAGCGGGAGCGACTACGTGCGGAGCATCCGGGCGATAGCCCGAGTCGCCTCTTCCACCTTCGCGTCGATCTCCGTCCCGCCCTTGACCGCCGCGTCGGCCACGCAGTGCCGCAGGTGCTCCTCCAGGAGCTGCAGCGCGAAGGACTGCAGGGCCTTCGTGCTCGCCGAGACCTGCGTGAGTATGTCGATGCAGTAGACGTCCTCCTCGACCATGCGCTGCAGGCCGCGGATCTGTCCCTCGATGCGCCGCAGCCGCTTGAGGTGCTCGTCCTTCTGCTTGTGGTACCCGTGCACCCCACGGTCGTGGTCCGTGACGATCTCCCCGGCGCCACCCGCGCCGTCACTGGCCCCACCCGCACCCGGCACAGCCGCGTCGGCCGCCTCGGTGGTCGTCATCGCGTCCTCCTCCTGGTCCTGCCGCGGGGCTTCCCCTCGGGCGTACCCGCATTTGTGCAGATCCATATACCCCTGGTGGGTATAGGATAGCCGATTTCTCGGGGGGCGTGCTGATCACTGTGCCTGATGGGCGACACTGGGGGGCGGCCGGTTAGCCGTGGCCGGATGATGCGCCTAGCATCAGCCTGACCGCATCCAAAGCACCCCGAGGACCCCACGTGCGCTTTCGTCTGACCCCCAGGGAGACGAGCTTCTACGACATGTTCGCCGCATCCGCGGACAACATCGTCACGGGCTCGAAGCTCCTCATGGAACTGCTCGGAGCGGACTCTTCCGCACGGGCCGAGATCGCAGAGCGGATGCGGGCCGCGGAACACGCGGGAGACGACGCCACGCATGCGATCTTCCACCAGCTGAACTCCTCCTTCATCACGCCGTTCGACCGCGAGGACATCTACAACCTCGCCTCGTCCCTCGACGACATCATGGACTTCATGGAGGAGGCCGTCGACCTGGTCGTCCTGTACCAGGTCGAGGAGCTCCCCAAGGGCGTCGAGCAGCAGATCGAGGTCCTCGCCAGGGCCGCCGAGCTCACCGCCGAGGCCATGCCCAACCTGCGGACGATGTCGAACCTCACCGAGTACTGGATCGAGGTCAACCGTCTGGAGAACCAGGCCGACCAGATCCACCGCAAGCTCCTGGCGCAGCTCTTCAACGGCAAGTACGACGCCATGGAAGTGCTGAAGCTGAAGCAGATCGTGGATGTGCTGGAAGAGGCCGCCGACGCCTTCGAGCACGTGGCGAACACTGTGGAGACCATCGCGGTCAAGGAGTCCTGAGACACCGCCATGGACACCTTTGCCTTGATCGTGACCATCGGCGTCGCGCTCGGATTCACTTATACGAACGGCTTCCACGACTCCGCGAACGCCATCGCCACGTCCGTCTCCACGCGTGCCCTGACGCCCCGCGCGGCGCTCGCCATGGCCGCGGTGATGAACCTGGCGGGCGCCTTCCTCGGCAGCGGCGTCGCCAAGACCGTGAGCGAGGGCCTCATCGAGACCCCGCACGGCAACAAGGGCATGTGGGTGCTCTTCGCCGCGCTCGTCGGCGCGATCGTGTGGAACCTCATCACCTGGTACTTCGGCCTGCCCTCGTCCTCCTCGCACGCCCTCTTCGGCGGCATGGTCGGGGCGGCGCTCGCCGGTGGCATCGGGGTCATCTGGTCCGGGGTCGTCGACAAGATCGTCATCCCGATGTTCCTGTCCCCGGTGGTCGGCCTCGTCGTCGGCTATCTGGTGATGTGCGCGATCATGTGGATGTTCCGCAAGTCCAACCCGCACAAGGCCAAGCGCGGCTTCCGCATCGCGCAGACCGTCTCCGCGGCCGGCATGGCGCTCGGACACGGCCTCCAGGACGCGCAGAAGACCATGGGCATCGTGGTGATGGCCCTGGTCATCTCCGATGTGCAGGACGCCGACGCGCCCATCCCGATCTGGGTCAAGATCGCCTGTGCGCTGATGCTCTCGCTCGGTACGTACGCGGGCGGCTGGCGCATCATGCGTACCCTCGGCCGCAAGATCATCGAGCTGGACCCGCCGCAGGGCTTCGCCGCCGAGACGACCGGCGCGGGCATCATGTTCAGCACGGCCTTCATGTTCCACGCGCCGATCTCCACCACCCACGTCATCACCTCCGCGATCATGGGCGTGGGCGCGACGAAGCGGGTCAACGCGGTGCGGTGGGGTGTCGCCAAGAACATCATCCTGGGCTGGTTCATCACGATGCCGGCGGCCGCGATCGTCGCGGCGGTCAGCTTCTGGATCGTGGACCTCGCGTTCCTGTAGAAGCCGGGAATTGCCCGCGGACGTACGGTCCGTACGACGGAAAGGCCCGCCCCCCGGGAGCCAGGGGGCGGGCCTTCCTTGTTGCCCCTGCGGTGGCACCGCCATGCAGCACCGCAAGGAGTCGGGATCGGCTCAGCCGAAGCGGCCCGAGATGTAGTCCTCGGTCGCCTGCACCGACGGGTTGGAGAAGATCCGCTCGGTCTCGTCGATCTCGACGAGCTTGCCGGGCTGGCCGACGGCGGCGAGGTTGAAGAAGGCTGTGCGGTCCGAGACGCGCGCCGCCTGCTGCATGTTGTGCGTCACGATGACGATCGTGAAGCGCTCCTTCAGCTCGCCGATGAGGTCCTCGATGGCGAGCGTCGATATCGGGTCGAGCGCCGAGCAGGGCTCGTCCATGAGGAGCACGTCGGGCTCGACCGCGATGGCCCGCGCGATGCACAGCCGCTGCTGCTGGCCGCCGGAGAGGCCCGAGCCGGGCTTGTTGAGACGGTCCTTGACCTCGTTCCAGAGGTTCGCGCCCTTGAGGGACTTCTCGACGACGTCGTTCAGCTCGCTCTTCTTGTACGAGCCGTTCAGCTTCAGGCCCGCCGCGACGTTGTCGAAGATCGACATCGTGGGGAACGGGTTGGGGCGCTGGAAGACCATGCCGACCGTGCGGCGCACCGCCACCGGGTCCACGCCCGCGCCGTACAGATCCTCGTCGTCCAGGAGCACCTTGCCCTCGACGCGCCCGCCGGATGTGACCTCGTGCATGCGGTTCAGGGTGCGCAGGAACGTGGACTTGCCGCAGCCGGACGGGCCGATGAAGGCCGTCACGGAGCGCGGCTCCACGGTCATCGAGATGTCGTCGATCGCCTTGTGGGAGCCGTAGAAGGCGGTCAGGCCCGATACGTCGATTCGCTTGGCCATAAGGATCACTGCTTCTTTCGGGGTTCTGCGGGAAAGGTCGCTGATATGGCCGCTCAGCGGCCCGTCTTGGGGGCCTTCCAGCGGGCTACGCCGCGGGCCGCCAGGTTGAGGATCATGATGAAGGCGATGAGGGTGAGGGCCGCCGCCCAGGCCCGGTCGTACGCCGCGTCGTTGCCGGCCGCGTACTGCTGGTAGATGTACAGCGGCAGCGACGCCTGCGAGCCCTCGAAGGGGTTCGTGTTGATCAGGGGGTTCACCCAGACCAGGAGCAGGACCGGCGCGGTCTCGCCGGCGATGCGGGCCACCGCGAGCATGACGCCCGTGGTGATGCCGCCGACCGCGGTGGGCAGCACGACCTTGAGGATGGTCCGCCACTTCGGCACGCCGAGGGCGAGGGAGGCCTCGCGCAGCTCGTTCGGCACGAGCTTGAGCATCTCCTCGGTGGAGCGCACGACGACCGGCATCATCAGGATGGCGAGCGCCATCGCGCCGGCCCAGCCGGAGAAGTCGAAGCCGAGGATCAGGATCCAGAAGCTGAGCACGAACAGTCCCGCGACGATCGACGGGATGCCGGTCATGACGTCCACGAAGAACGTGACGACCTTGGAGAGCCTCCCGCGCCCGTACTCCACCAGGTAGACCGCGGTGAGCAGGCCGATCGGCACGGCGATCACGGAGGCCAGGAGCACCTGCTCCAGGGTGCCGATGAGTGCGTGGTAGACACCGCCGCCCACCTCGTCGTCGGCGACGACGCCCATCGAGTGGGTGAGGAAGTAGACGTCGAAGACCTTGATGCCGCGCTGCACGGTCTCGTAGATCAGCGAGGCCAGCGGGACGACGGCCAGCAGGAACATGACCCAGACCAGCGAGGTGGCGAGGCGGTCCTTGGCCTGCCGGACGCCCTCGACGGCGACGGCGAGTACGTACGAGCCGGCGATGAAGAGCAGCGCGGCGATCAGGCCCCACTGGATGCGGCTGTCCAGGCCGGCCCCGGCGCCGATGCCGATCGCGAGCGCCGCCGAGCCGGCCGCGACGGCCGCGGGGGACCAGCGCGGGAGGCCGGCCGCACGGAGCGTCGAGGGGCGCTTGACGAGCGGGTCGGACGGGGTGGGTGTCGTGGTGGTCATGCGTTGGCCCCCGAGTACTCCTTGCGGCGCGCGATGATCAGGCGGGCCGCGCCGTTGACCAGCAGCGTGATGAGGAACAGGATCAGGCCGGAGGCGATGAGCGCGTCCTGGCCGTACGAGCTGGCCTCGTTGAACTTGCTGGCGATGTTCTGCGCGAAGGTGCCGCCGCCGTAGTCGAGCACGGAGGCCTGGATCACGAAGGTCGGGGAGAGCACGGTGGCGACGGCGATCGTCTCGCCGAGCGCGCGGCCGAGGCCCAGCATCGAGGCGGAGATGATCCCGGAGCGGCCGAAGGGCAGCACCGACATCCGGACGACCTCCCAGCGGGTGGCGCCGAGGGCCAGCGCGGCCTCCTCGTGCGCCTTCGGGACCTGCAGGAAGACCTCGCGGCTCACATTGGTGATGATCGGCAGGATCATGATCGCGAGGAGGATTCCGACGGTCATCAGGGAGCGCGGGGCGCCGCCCTGGTACTCGAGGACGCCGGTCCAGCCGAGGTAGTCGTCGAGCCAGCTGTAGAGACCGGTGAGGTGGGGGGCGACGACGAGGGCGCCCCACAGGCCGTACACGATCGAGGGCACGGCGGCCAGCAGGTCGATCACGAAGGCGATGGGGCCCGCCAGGCTGCGCGGCGCGTAGTGCGAGATGAACAGCGCGATGCCGATGGCGACGGGGACCGCGATCACCAGGGCGATCAGCGAGCTCACCACGGTGCCGAAGACCAGGACGGCGATGCCGAAGTACGGCTTGCCGCCGGTGGAGGCGCCGGCCGGGTCCCATTCGAGGGTGGTGAGGAAGTTGCCCGTGTTGTCGGCGAGGGCGAGGGCCGTGCGGTACGTGAGGAACGCGGCGATGGCGGCCATGATCACGAGGAGCGTGATGCCGGAACCGCGGGAGAGGCCGAGGAAGATCCGGTCGCCGGGGCGGGTGGCGCCGCGGGCGGCGGCCTTGCTCACCGGGGCCGCCGGCCTGGCGTCGTCGACGGGTGGAGGTGCGGTGGTGCTGCTGGGTATGTCCATGGGGTTCTCCGGTCTGCGGAGGCGCCGTGCGCGGGGGCAGGCGCTCCGTGGCGGCGGTGCACCGGACGGTGCGGCCGGCCCTGGTACCGCGGGGCCGGCCGCACTCGGTTCAGCCAGGGTCTGTCGTCTGGATCGGGCCGGATCAGGGAGCGGGGTCCGGTGCGTGCGATCGCAAGGCGGAGGAGCTGGTGCGTGCGATCGCAAGGCGGAGGAGGGAGGCATGGCGGAGCCATGGCGACCGACGACAACGCCGCGAGCGCGCGTGCCGGACCCCGCGAGCCCGGCCTGATCCAGACGGGAGGCCCTAGCTCAGGCCCGCGACGGTGGAGCGGACCTTGGTGATGATCTCGGCCGGGATCGGCGCGTAGTCGTTGTCCTTGAGGACGTTCTGGCCGTCCTCGCTGGCGATGTAGGTCAGGAAGGACTTGGTGGCGGCGAGCGTCTCGGGCTTGTTGCCCTTCTCGCAGACGACCTCGTAGGTGACCAGGGTGACCGGGTAGGCGCCCTCGGCGGTCGGCTTGTAGTTCAGCTCGAGCGCGAGGTCCTTGCCCTTGCCCTTGATCTTCGCCTCGGCGATGGCCTTGGAGGCGTTGTCGACGGTGGCCTTCACCGGCTCCTTGGCGTCCGTCTTCACGTCGACGGTCTTGATGCCCTCACCGGCGTAGGAGAGCTCGAAGTACGAGATGGCGCCCGGGGTCTGCTTGACCTGGCCCGCGACACCCGCGGAGCCGTTGGCGGACTGGCCGCCCTTGGGCTCCCACGACTTGCCCGGCTCGTACGGCCAGGCGTCGGGGGCGGCGCCCTTCAGGTACTTGGTGAAGTTGTCCGTGGTGCCGGACTCGTCGGAGCGGTGGAACGCCTGGATCTTGGTGCCGGGAAGCTTGGCGTCGGGGTTGAGCTTCTTGATCGCCTTGTCGTCCCAGGTCTTGATCTTGTTGTTGAAGATGTCGCCGAGGGCCTTGGCGTCCAGGGTCAGGCTGTCGACGCCGGGGACGTTGTAGCCGATGGCGATCGGGCCGCCCACCATGGGCAGGTCGATGGCCTGGCTGCCCTTGCAGACCTTCTTCGACTTCTCGATCTCCTCCGGCTTCAGCGCCGAGTCGGAGCCGGCGAACGCGGTCTGGCCCTGCGTGAACGCGGTGATGCCGGCGCCGGAACCCGTCGGGTTGTAGTTGAGCTGCACGTCCTTGCAGTTGGTCGTGTAGACCTTCCGCCAGGCGTCGACGGCGTTCTTCTGCGCGGACGAACCCGACGCCGCGAGCTGCCCCTTGGCGTCGTCGCACTTGATGTTGGCGTTGGCGTTGGTCTCCTTGCCGCCACCGCCCGAGCTCGTGTCGTCGGAGCCGCACGCCGTGAGGGCCAGGGCGCCGGAGACGGCGAGGGCGCCGAGGGAGAGGGCGCGGAGCCGGTTCTTGCGCTGAAGCTTCACTTCGGGTCTTCCTTCCGGGAGCCGCCGACCCTTGCTGGCGGCGTGCGAGGTGTTGTAAGGCCGAAATTAGGCAGGGCAGGTGAAGCAGCCGATGGGCACGAGTGAACGGCGGGTGAACCTCGGCGGTCGGCCTGGTGAGGCGATCTGCTACGGAAGGTAACGGTACTGCTACGCATGGTGATAGGCGCCGGTGGGCGTCAGCGACCGTCGGTGCGGTCAGTGGCCGTCGGTGCCGTCAGTGGCCCGTCGGTGCCGTCAGTGGTCGTCCACCGTGGTGCGGCCGAGCGCCGCGAGCAGTTCGCCGACGAGCTCCGCGTCGCGGGACCGGGGCAGGGCGCGGCGGGCCGCCTCCGGCGTGAGCCAACGCAGGTGCGAGACCTCGTCGTTGGGGACGAAGGTGCCGCCGACCGCCTCCGCGGCCCAGTAGCGCACCTCCTTGGGGTTGCCCCGGGCGTCCCGGTAGCGCGCGGTGGACAGCTCCGCGCCGAGCTCGCACCGCATCCCGGTCTCCTCCAGGACCTCCCGCACGGCCGCGTCGGGGGCCGGCTCCGCGTGCTTGAGCTTGCCCTTCGGGTGGGACCAGTCCGCCCACTTGGGGCGGTGCACCAGGGCGAGTTCGATGCCGTACGCGGCGCCGGGCGCGGGGCGCCACAGGACGCAGCCGGCCGCGAGGACGGTGTGCTCGCCTGTGCCGTGCGTCACCGGGCCCGTACCTCCTCGTGCGGCCACGCCTGTTGGAAGGCGAAACGTGCCGCCTCCACATCGTGGCGCTGATCGGCGTGCAGCACACCCAGGGCGTACGCCGTGGCGGGCGCGATCCGCGGGGTGCGCGCCGCCTGGGCCGCCGCGGCCGCCGCGGCCGCCGCCTCCCGGTGGACGTTCAGGGCGTGGCTCGCGTCCAGCACGCGGGGCTGCGGGGGCGCGTGGCCGAGGACGACCTCCTGGGCGTACCGGTGCAGGCGCAGCAGGGAGCGGACCTTCAGCCAGGGGGCGTCCTGCGCGTCGGGGGCCGTCTCCGCGCCGAGGCCGTGGACGAGGGCGCCGGCGTTGTAGGGGTGGCCCGCCTGGCCGAGCGGCAGCGCGCCGACGGCCTCGGCGAGGGCGGCCTCGGCCGAGGCGGCCAGGTGCCGCAGGTCGTGGCCTGCGGCACCGCGTACGGGGACCTCGCTGGCCAGTACGGCCACGCTGTCGGCCACCGCGTGGAAGCGGGAGGAGCCGAGGGCCTGCAGGGCGGCGGAGTGGGCCCGCGTCCTGGCGAGGGTGAGCTGGCGCTCCAGGAGGGCGGCGGCCTTGGCCGCGCCCACCGCGAGACCGCGGGTCGTGGCGCCGGCGGCGGGCCCGCGGGGGCCGGTGTCGGCGGCGGGTCCGCGGAGGGTGGCACCCGCGGCGGGCCCGCGGACGGTGGCACCCGCGGCGGGTCCGCGGAGGGTGGCACCCCGATGGCCCCCACCGGCACCCGACTCGGGACCTCCCGGCCCTCCTGACCCCGTGCCTCCCGGCGCCGGCACCGTGGCCGTGGCCTGCGGCCCCCCGTACCGCCGCGCGGAGACGGCGGACGCGGCGAGGACTCCCGTACGCGACACCGCACCCGTACCCGTACTCGGGCCGGGACCCACACCCGCACCCGAACCACCCGCGCCGGACCCCGCACCCACCCCCACCCCCGAGGGCTCCGGCGTGCCCGACAGTCGGTGCAGCGCCCCGGACAGCCGCTCCAGGCGCAGCGCGTACGCGTGCTCCTGCGCCAACGTGCCGGACAGCCACGCCAGTTCGGGCCGGAGCGCGGAGGACCAGTCCGCGTCCAGGAGCGGGGCGAACGTGTGCAGCGTGCCGCTGATGCGGCGGGCCGCACGGCGCAGCGAGCGGGCCGCCGCCGAGGACTCCTCGGCGCCCTGCGTGTCCGCCGACGACTCGCGGTGCAGCCGCAGCGAGCGCAGGAACTCGGTCGCCTGCTCCTGCAGATAGACCGTGAGGACCTCACCCGCGGAACCCGCGCCGCCCCCCGTACCTGAAGGGACCCCCGTACCCGTCCCCGTACTCGTCATCTCACGGTGTTGCTGTGCCACGCCGGCGCCTCCGGGCGTCTATGAGCATCTCCTGTACGTTCCGCAGCGGGCGGCCCTCCGGATCCACCGAGTGGCGGGTCCAGTTGCCGTCCGCGCCCAGGTGCCAGGAGGCGGTGGTGTCCGACATGCCGGTCTCCAGGAGCCGGCTGAGGGCCGCCCGGTGCGCCGGGTCCTGGACCCGGACCAGCGCCTCGATGCGGCGGTCGAGATTGCGGTGCATCATGTCGGCGCTGCCGATCCACACCTCCGGCTCGCCCCCGTTGCCGAAGGCGAAGATGCGGGAGTGCTCCAGGAAGCGGCCGAGAACGGAACGCACCCGGATGTTCTCCGAGAGCCCCTCGACGCCGGGGCGCACCGCGCAGATGCCGCGCACCCACACGTCCACCTCGACGCCCGCCTGCGACGCCCGGTACAGCGCGTCCACGACGGCCTCGTCGACCATCGAGTTGACCTTGATGCGGACGTAGGAGGGGCGGCCCGCCCGGTGGTGCTGCGTCTCCTTGTCGATGCGGGAGACGAGCCCGTCGCGCAGCGACTTGGGGGCCACGAGGAGCCGGCGGTAGGTCTCCCTGCGGGAGTACCCGGAGAGCCGGTTGAAGAGGTCGGAGAGGTCCGCGCCGACCTCCGCGTTGGAGGTGAGCAGGCCGAGATCCTCGTACAGGCGGGCGGTCTTGGGGTGGTAGTTGCCGGTGCCCACGTGCGAGTAGCGGACCAGGGTCTCGCCCTCCTGGCGCACGACGAGGGAGAGCTTGCAGTGCGTCTTCAGGCCGACGAGGCCGTAGACGACGTGGCAGCCCGCCTCCTCCAGCTTCCGCGCCCACTTGATGTTGGCCTGCTCGTCGAAGCGGGCCTTGATCTCCACGAGGACGAGGACCTGTTTGCCGGACTCGGCGGCGTCGATCAGCGCGTCCACTATCGGGGAGTCGCCGGAGGTGCGGTACAGCGTCTGCTTGATGGCGAGGACGTCGGGGTCGGACGCGGCCTGCTCCAGGAACGCCTGCACGGACGTGGAGAACGAGTCGTACGGATGATGCAGGAGTACGTCGCGTTCGTGAAGGGCCGCGAATATGTCGGGGGCGGACGCCGACTCGACCTCGGCGAGGTCACGGTGGGTGCCCGCCACGAACTTGGGGTACTTCAGCTCGGGCCGGTCCAGTTTGGCGATGCTGAAGAGGCCGGTGAGGTCGAGCGGTCCCGGCAGCGGATAGACCTCGGCCTCGCTGATCTTCAGCTCGCGCACCAGCAGGCTCAACACGTTCGGCGCGATGGACTCCTCGACCTCCAGGCGCACGGGCGGCCCGAAACGGCGCCGCATGAGCTCCTTCTCCAGGGCCTGGAGCAGATTCTCCGCGTCGTCCTCCTCGACCTCCAGGTCCTCGTTCCTGGTGAGCCGGAACATGTGGTGCTCCTGGATCTCCATCCCGGGGAAGAGCTCCTGGAGGTGCGCGGGCGCGGCGATGACGTCCTCGATCGGCACGTACCGCTGCGGGGACGCCTCCAGGAAGCGGGAGAGCAGCGGAGGAACCTTCACACGTGCGAAGTGCTGATGCCCGGACACCGGGTTGCGGACGACCACGGCGAGGTTGAGCGAGAGCCCCGAGATGTACGGGAAGGGGTGCGCGGGGTCCACGGCGAGCGGGGTCAGGACGGGGAAGATCTGCTGCCGGAAGAGCGTGAAGAGCCGGGACTGCTCCTTCTCGGTCAGCTCGTGCCAGCGCACCAGGTGGATGCCCTCGTCGGCGAGGCCGGGCGCGACGTCGTCCTGGTAGCAGGCGGCGTGCCGGGCCATGAGCTCACGGGAACGGTTCCAGATGAGCTCCAGCACCTCACGGGGCTGCAGGCCGGAGGCCGAACGGGTGGCGACGCCGGTGGCGATGCGCCGCTTGAGGCCGGCGACGCGGACCATGAAGAACTCGTCCAGGTTCGAGGCGAAGATCGCCAGGAAGTTCGCGCGCTCCAGGAGCGGGGTCTGCGGGTCCTCGGCGAGTTCGAGCACCCGCTCGTTGAAGGCGAGCCAGCTGCGCTCCCGGTCCAGGAACCGCCCCTGGGGCAGCTCGGCGCCGTCGTGCCCGATCTGGGCGTCCTCGTCGTACGCGTCGAGGTCGGCGTCGATGTCCGGGTCGAGGTCGGAGACGGTGGCGGCGATGGTGGCCGGGCGGTGCGCGGCGATGGAACCCACGGAAGGCTGGACGTGCCGGGCGTCCGGACGGCCCGCGGGGGCGCGGCCGAGGGTGGCGCCGGCAGACGGGTGGGCCGGTCCCTGCGTGTTCTGCTCGCTCATACGACCATTCTTCCGCGCGGACGCGACGACAGGCGCGTCGGAGAGCGCGGGAGCGAGACGGCGCTTCCCGTTCACCGGGGCGGGGTCGGGCACGGACGGCTGCATGGGGCGAGCGTCGCAAGCCTGTCTGAATCAGCGGTTACGGCGACATGACGTGCGGGACATCGGCCGAAGGCCCCCGGGCGTCCTCGGCGCGGGGGCCTGCGGCAGATCGTACGGTTCCGGCCGGATGAGCGTACGGTTTCGGCCGCGGCGGTGTGCGGTCAGGCCGCGCGACGGCGCAGCAGGCGGAAGGCGGCGTAGAGGGCGGCGGCCGCGAGGACGAGCACGATGGCGCCCTCCACGAGCTGGAGCGGCCAGAAGTGCGACGAGGGGTGGAACTCGGCGTACCGGCCGGTGACTTGGTGGTCGGCGAAACACCGCTCGGGGTCAGGGGCCCAGCACACCGATTCGGGCAGCCGCCCCCCGTCGGCGGTGAGCAGGCTCCAGTCCACCTCGTAGGAGAAGTCCGGGACCGTGATGCGGCTGCCCATCGCCCAGCTGCCCGTCTCGGTCGGCCACAGGTGCGGGCGCAGCAGCGGCAGCGCGGCGACCGCGCCGGCGGTGACGGCCACCGCGACCCCCACCGCGGGCAGCGCCCGGCGCAGCAGGAGCCCGGCGAGCGCCCCGACGGCGAGGCCGAGCAGGGCGTACGCCAGGGCGACCGGGCCCACCGAGCCGTAGATCGCCCGCTCGTACCAGGGGCCCCTGGAGTACGCGTGCTCCGGCCCGGTCGTCCAGGCCCAGCGCTGGACGGCGACGAGCAGGGTCGTCCCTGCGGTCACGAGCGCGGCGCACACGACGAGGCGGTCGGCGAGCCAGCGGGCCGGGGTGACCGACTGGGTCCAGCCCAGCTTGTACGTGCCGGTCTCCAGCTCCCGCCCGACGAGCGGCCCCGCGACGAACGCCCCGATCAGACAGGGCAGCGCGAGCAGGCCCATGCCCAGGTAGTCGAGGTTCCGGTCGAACTGCAGCTCGGCGTCGAGGTAACCGCGGACCGAGCCGCCGCACTCCCTCGTGGTGTGCCGGATCGAGCAGTCGGACGCGGTGAAGACGTCGGCCGCGTGGGCGACCCACAGACGGTCGGCGATCAGCGCCGCGGCGGCGAGCGCGAACAGCGCGACCGTGATCCACAGGGCGGTGCGGTGCTGGCGCAGGACGGCCCGGCAGGGTCCGGGCAGGGAGAGGCCGGTGCGCCGGCCGCGCGCCTCGGCAGGTGTGGACGCGGGCGTGGGCGCGGACCCGTTCTCGGGTGCGGGCATCAGGGTGGTCACGCGGTCACCGCCGGGGTGGCGGGGGTGGTGCCCGGCGTCAGCAGCGGTGCGGTGTCCGGGGTGCGCAGATGGGCGAGCAACAGCTCCTCCAGGGAGGGTTCTTGGACGTCCCAGGCGTCACCGACCGGGCCTTCGGGGCGGATCATCGCCGACAGGCCGCGGCCGGTGGGCCGGGACTCGACGACGGTGTGCGGGTGCAGCCGGTCGGCGGGTCCCGGCCCGGTGACCAGGCGGTGTGCGCCGATCAGGTCGTCGATGCCGCCACCGAGGCGGATGCGGCCCGCGGCGACGAGCAGCAAGTGGTCGCAGGACTCGGCGAGTTCGCCGACGATGTGCGAGGACATCACGACCGTCGTGCCGTGCTCGGCGGCCCCGGCCATCAGGGTGCCCATGAGCTGGTGCCGGGCGAGCGGGTCGAGGTCGGCCATCGGCTCGTCCAGGAGCAGCAGTTCGGCGCGTTTGCCGAGGGCGAGCGCGAGGGCGACGCGGGTGCGCTCTCCGCCGGAGAGGGTGCGGACGCGGGCGCCCATGTCGAGGTCCCCGTCGCCCACGACGCGTTCGGCGACGGCGGCGTCCCAGCGCCCCGGGTTGAGCTCGGCGCCCAGCCGCAGGGTCGCCGCGACGGTCAACTGCGGGTGGAGCGGCTTGTCCTGGGCCACGTACGCGACCCGGTGGCGGGCCTCGGCGGGGTGCGTGCCGAGGACGGAGAGGGTGCCGGAGCTGGGGCGGTCGAGTCCCGCGGCGAGCGCGAGCAGGGTCGACTTGCCGGCGCCGTTCGGCCCGACGACCGCGCAGACGCGTCCGGCGGGCAGGCGGAACGAGCAGGCGTCCAGGGCGGTTCGGCCCCGGCCGTAGCGTTTGGTCAGTCCGTTCGCCTCGATGGCGGTGTCGCTCACGCGGGGTCCCCCTTGGTAGGTGTTGTCGCCGCTGCCGGTGTGAACTGCTCGTCCAGTACGGCGGTGAAGAGCGCCGCGACGTCGTCCCGGTCCAGGCCGGCCCGCCGGGCCCGCGCGGCCCACTCGACGAGCTCGCCCCGCAGCGGTGAGTCGGCCGGTGCGTGGCCGAGCGTGCGGCGCACGAAGGTGCCGAGGCCGCGCCGGGCCTCGACCAGCCCCTCCCGCTCCAGCTCGCGGTAGGCCTTCAGCACGGTGTTCGGATTGATGGCGGTGGCCTCGACCACCTCGCGGGCCGTGGGCAACTTGTCGCCGGTCTCCAACAGGCCGAGGCGCAGGGCCTGTTGGGTCTGCTGGACGATCTGGAGATAGGTGGCGACGCCGCTGCGCCGATCGATCCGGTACTCGAGCACTGCCTTTCCACCACCCTTTCACTAATTGAGTAGTGAAAGGGTGGTGGAAGGGTGGGGCTGAGTCAAGAGGGCGGTGCGAAATGGGGCGTGGGGGAGGGGGAAGGGAGGAGGGGGAGCGGTACGAGGCAGGAACGACCGAAGGGCGCGGGGTTCCATTCCTGGAACGCCGCGCCCTTCGGTCGTGCGTCGCCGGGCTCAGGACTCGGTGCGGTACATCAGGTCCGTCTCGTGGGTGACGAAGCCGAGGCGCTCGTAGACGCTGACGGCCGCCTTGTTGTCCGCGTCCACGTACAGCATCGCGGTGGGCAGGCCGGCCTGCGCGAGGTGGCGCAGGCCGGTGGTGGTCAGGGCCTTGCCGAGGCCGCCGCCCTGCGCGCCGGGCCGCACGCCGACCACGTACACCTCGCCGAGACCTTCCTCCTCGTGCACCTTCGTCCAGTGGAAGCCGACCAGTTCGCCGCCCTTCTCCGCGAGGAAGAAGCCCGCCGGGTCGAACCACGCCTCCGCCTTGCGGTCGTCCAGGTCGCGCTGGGTGAGGGCGCCCTGCTCGGGGTGGTGGGCGAAGGCCTCGGCGTTCACCGCGAGCCACGCCGCGTCGTCCTGGCCGGGCACGAAGGTACGGAGGGTGACGCCCGCGGGCAGGACCGGGTCGGGCAGGTCCAGATCGGCCAACGAGCGCCGCATCTGGCGCAGTTCGCGGAAGAGGGCGAGGCCGAGGACCTGGGCGAGGTGCCGGGCGGCGGAGTGTCCGCCGTGCGCCCAGATGCGCAGGCGGCGGCCGGACTCGGCGAGCAGGGCCGCGCCGAGCGCCCGGCCGTGCCCGTGGCCGCGGCGGGCGGGGTGCACGACGAGTTCGGCGGCGGGCGCCTCCACGGGGTCGGTGTCCTCCAGCTGCGCGTAGCCGACGAGCTCGTCGCCGACGTCGAGCAGCAGATGCCGGACGCCTTCGCGGGCGCCGCCGCGCAGTTGCAGCCGCCCCTGCTCGGACACCGCCTGCTGCCCGTCCGTACGGGCGGCCTCGGCGAGCAGCGCGAGGACGGCGTCGGCCTGGGCGGGGGAGAGGGCGGCGAGGGTGTCGATCTTCCGGAGGGGGGCGGGGGCGGGGGCGGCGGGCTCGGCGGGGTGGTGGTCAGTCATAATCCCGAGCGTATTCGGGCGGGGGCGCCTTTGGGGGTGGGGGCATCGCGCTGCGCGCTCGCGTCCTCAAACGCCGGACGGGCTTGCGACCCATCGCGCTGCGCGCTCGTCCTCAATCGCCGGACGGGCTAGAGGATCTCCGGCGGCGCTCTCGTCTGCCGGCCGGTGGGTGGGGGCATCGCGCTGCGCGCTCGCGTCCTCAAACGCCGGACGGGCTGGATCTTGTACGTCGGACGGGCTGGAAGATCGGGCGGGTGGGTGGGGAAAAGCCCGCGTAGCGGGCACGCGGGGGGTGTGCGTGCCGGGGGAGGTGGGTCGGGCGGGTGGGTGGGGAAGACCCCGCGGAGCGGGGACGCGGCACCCGGGACGTGCCGGTTCAGGAGGCCCCCGTCACCCCCCCCCCACGCAGGGCCCCGGACGGAAACCAGGATGTGACCCGCAACCCCCTGTCGACCTACGCGCGTTGACCCTAGGCTTCCCGACGGTCCCACTTCACGCCCACGACCCCCGGGGGAACTCGTGTCCGGCAGCACAGCAAAGCACCGAAGGCCCAGGCGCCGAGCCACCCGCGTCCTCGCCGTGGCGGCAGGCCTCGCCACCGTCGGTGCGATGGCCGCCGCGCTGCCCGCCGGCGCGGGGCAGGACCACAAGACGCAGGACCACCGGACGCAGGCCCACCCCCGCCACGGCCAAAGCGCCGCCGCAACACACCGTACGGTCGACGTCCAGCTGCTCTCCTTCAACGACTTCCACGGCAACCTCCAGCCCCCCGCCGGCTCCTCCGGCCAGGTCACGGAGAAGCAGCCCGACGGCACCGAGAAGAAGATCGACGCCGGCGGCGTCGAGTACCTCGCCACGTCGCTGCGCACCGCCCGCAAGAACCACCCCTACACCGTCACCGCCGCCGCCGGCGACCTCATCGGCGCCAGCCCGCTGCTCTCCGGCCTCTTCCACGACGAGCCCACCGTCGAGGCCATGAACAAGCTCGACCTGGACGTCACCAGCGTCGGCAACCACGAGTTCGACGAGGGCGCCAAGGAGCTGTCCCGTATCCAGAACGGCGGCTGTCACCCCAAGGACGGCTGTTTCGAGAGGGACGGGCACGGCAAGGGCAAGAAGTTCAAGGGCGCCGACTACCCGTACCTCACCGCCAACGTCACCGACGAGAAGACCGGCAAGCCCCTCCTCAAGCCCTACTGGGTCTGGAAGCACAAGGGCGTGAAGATCGGCTTCATCGGGGTCACCCTGGAGGGCACCCCGGACATCGTCTCCGCCGACGGCGTCAAGGGGCTGAAGTTCCACGACGAGATCGAGACCGTCAACAAGTACGCGAAGGTCCTCGACAAGCAGGGCGTGAAGTCCATCGTCACCCTGATCCACGAGGGCGGCGTCCCGGCGAGCCAGGCGTACAACTACGACTGCGACTCCCCGGCCGCGGGCGGCGGCATATCCGGCCCGATCACCGACATCGCCAAGGGCATCACGCCCAAGGTCGACGCCCTCGTCACCGGGCACACGCACAACGCGTACGTCTGTACGATCCCCGACCCGGCCGGCAAGCCCCGCATGGTGACCTCGGCGTCCTCGTTCGGGAAGCTCTACACGGACACCACCCTCACGTACGACCGCAGGACCAGGGACATCGTGCGGACCGGCGTGAAGTCCGCGAACCACGTGGTCAGCCGCGAGCAGGCCAAGGCCCCGGACATGACCTCGCTCATCGCCCGCTGGGACAAGCTCGCCGCGCCGGTCGCCGACAAGCCCGTCGGCTACATCTCGGCGGACATCCCCGGCCGCGGCGCCACCTCCCCCGAGTCCCCGCTCGGCGACCTCATCGCCGACGCGCAGCTCGCGCACGCCAAGTCCCTCGACCCGGAAGCCGATCTCGCCCTGATGAACCCGGGCGGCATCCGCTCCGACATCGTCTACAAGGCGAGCGGCAAGGAGGGTGACGGCGTCGTCACCTACGGCGAGGCGTTCACCGTGCAGCCGTTCAGCAACACGGTCAATCTGGTCGACCTGACCGGCGCGCAGCTCATCACCGGACTGAAGCAGCAGGTCAGCGGGGCCAATCAGGCCTCGCCGAAGATCCTCCAGGTCTCGGACGGGCTGACGTACACGCTGGACATGACCAAGACCGGCGCGGACCGCGTCGTCGCCGACACCGTCGAGCTGAACGGCAAGGCCATCGACCCGGCCGCCACCTACCGCGTCGCGATGAACTCCTTCCTCGCGGGCGGCGGCGACGGCTTCGCGGAGCTCGGCAAGGGCACGAAGCCGCTGGTCGGCAGCGACGACCTGAAGGCGTTCAGCGACTACATGATCGCCAACTCCTCGGCCGACAAGCCGATCGCGCCGCCCGGCGCCGACCGGATCACGGTCGTGAAGTAGCGGACATCACTCGGGCGGAAACCGGGCGTTACCGGATGTAAGGCTTGGGGTGGGGTGTGAACGTATGGTGAGATCACTTGATGCGTTCCCCCCACCGCATAGCCCCGCGTCCTTCGAATGCCCCGCCGGCCGACCGTATCGAGAGCTCCCACGGCTCCCGCAGCACAAACAACTCCGACCGCTCGACCGACACCGCCGAGCTGCCCGCCGCCACGTACACCAACCCGTACGAAGAGCTGGCCGCGCTCGCGCCGAACCCGTTGGAGGAGTTCCTCCACGAGGAGAAGGACACGCCGGAGGCCGAGGCCCCCTGGACGCCGCCGAACCACCGCCGCGGCAGCCGTCGCAACCGGGGCCGCAGCCGCCGCCGCACCCGTTTCGCCGGGCTGCCGATCGCCGTGAAGGCCCTGGTCGCCGTCCTGGTGGCCACCGCGTTCCTCACCCTCGGCGACCGCTGGGCGCTGCTCTACGCCGAGCACAAGGCCGCGGAGAAGCTCAAGGACCAGATGCACCTGAGCGCGGCGCCCGAGGTCGACATCGAGGGCTTCCCCTTCCTCACCCAGGTCTTCGACAAGCGCGTCGACAGGGTGAAGGTGACCGTCCCGGACGTCGCCGCCGACCGGGTCTCGCTGGCCAAGGTCTCCGCGACCGGCACGGACGTCACGATCGACGGTGACGGGCCCACCTCGATCACCGGCGCGCACATCGGCCGCATGCAGGGCGAGGTGCTGCTCTCCTTCGACGACCTCAACCGTGAACTGGGCGCCTCCCAGGTCACGTTCACCGGCCGGGGCCACGACCAGGTGCTCGCCCGCGGCACGCTGCCCGTCGCCGGCCACGACCTGAAGGTCCGCGCGGACGCCCGTATCCAGCGCAACGGCGACCGCGGCGTCTCCACCGACATCGGCGGCATGCGCCTGCAACTCGGCGACCTCGCCACCTACCGTCCCGGTACGCGCGAGAAGGAGGGCCTGCACCTGTCGCAGAAGTCCGCCGACCGCGTGGCGAAGGAGACGGCCAAGGCGAAGGCGCTGCTCTCCGTGCCGTCCATCGTCCAGCGGCTCGGGGTGCCGCAGAAGGTGGTCCGCAGCGCCCTGAAGAGCGACACGAAACTCAACGAGCTGACCGGTTCGGCGAAGTTCGTGAACGACGTGATGGGCCTGAACCTCATCGACGTCGCGATGGGCCACCCCGAACTCCTCAAGAAGCTCGGCCTCGACCCCGCCCTCCTCGATGGCCTCTCCCAACTCACCCGCCCCGTCCTGGCCGACCGCCTGACCCTCGCCTTCCAACTGCCGAAGCTGCCCGGGGACGGGACGATGGCGCTGCAGGACGTGAAGGTCGAGAAGGAGGGCATCCGGGTCCGCATCGAGGGCTCGGGAATCGGCCTCGGCCACTGAGCGGACGCGCCGCACCGGTGGCGCCGGGCGGTCTCCGCTGGCGCTAGGCGGTCTCCGAGCGGAAGCCGGGGGCCAGCTCCTGCCCGGCCAGGCCGTAGTAGTGCCGGAAGTTGTAGATCAGCGGGCGCCAGGCGGCGGGGTCGACGTACTGCGTGCCGGGGACCATGACGGCCGCGGCGGCGTGGACGTGGACGACGGCGCACTCCACGGCACGGAACTCGCCCCGGGGCCCGACCGGCGTGACGCTCCGCACGGTGGCCTCCAGCTGCAGCGGGCACTCGGCGACCCGCGGCGGCCCGACCACCACGGAATCCTCGGGGTGCAGACCGGCGGCGGCGAACTTGTCCGGCTCGTGGCGGAACACCCCGTGCTTGGCCTCCGGCACCGGGAACGCGCCGGTGAGCGGGGCGAGCCGTTCCACCGCGGGCCACAGGTCGGGCGAGGGCAGATTGATGACCAGCTCCGGCCGGTCCACGAGATTGTCGCCGGTGCGGCCCCCGCAGCCGAGCCCGAGCACGATGGTGTGCCCTAGCGCCCAGAGCGACGAGATCGGCGCGAGATTCGCCGTGCCGTCGGGGTTCGTGGTGGTCAGCAGGGCGACGGGGGTGCCGAAGTAGAGGATCTTGGGGGCTACGGAGAGGTGGCCCCTGGATACGGAGAGGTGGCCCGTGGCGGTGCCGGCCGCCGCCGGGATCGTGGCGTTGTCCATGTCCGGAACGCTAGGGTCCCGACGCTTCGGCGCCCGCCGAAGTGTCGGGTGCGGTGAGTGCGTCGGGCGCTACGGATGCGTCGGGCGCCCGGCAGGATGCCGGGCCCGCCGCTCACGGAGCCGACGGCGCCTCGGGCGGAGGCGTGGGCGCCCCCGGCAGCCGTACCGACGCCTCCGTGCCGCCGCCCTCCGCCGACCGCAGGGCCACCTCTCCGCCGCACTGGTGGACCGTGCGCGCCACGATCGACAGGCCGAGACCCGAGCCCGGCAGGGAGCGGGCGGACGGGGAGCGCCAGAAGCGGTCGAAGACGTGCGGGAGTTCGTCGGCGGGGATGCCCGGGCCGTGGTCCCGCACCGTGAGGTGGCCGCGGTCGAGGGCGACCTCCACCGTGCCGTGCGGCGGGCTGAACTTCACCGCGTTGTCCAGGATGTTGACGATCGCCCGCTCCATCGCGGGCGGCTCCGCGCGCACGTACCAGGGCGCCAGCTCCGCGGTGATCGTCAGCTCGGGGCCGCGCAGCCGCGCCCGTTCGATGGCGGTCCTGGTGAGCTCGTGCAGGGCGATCACCTGGATCTTGCCGCTGCCGTCCTCCGCGTCGGGGCGGGACAGCTCCTGCAAGTCGCCGATGAGCGCGGCCAGTTCGGTCATCTGCGCGGTGACGGAGGCGAGCAGCGCCTTGCGGTCCTCGGGCGGGATGGCCCGCCCCGTCTCCTCGCTGCGGGCGAGCAGCTCGATGTTGGTGCGCAGCGAGGTGAGCGGCGTCCGCAGCTCGTGGCCCGCGTCGGCGATCAGCTGCTGCTGGAGGTCGCGGGAGGACGCCAGCGAGGCGGTCATCGAGTTGAAGGACTCCGACAGGCGGGCGATCTCGTCGTCGCCCTCCACGGGGATGCGGAGGTCGAGGTCCTCCGTGCGGGCCACGTGTTCCACGGCGGCGGTCAGCCGGTCGACCGGGCGCAGCCCGGTGCGGGCCACCCAGAGGCCGGCGGCACCGGCGCCGAGGACGCCGATGCCGGCGACGAAGACGAGGATCAGGGTGAGGTTGTTCAGTGTGTCCTCGACCTCGCTGAGAGGTCGTGCCGCGGAGACCGCGTACGGCGTGCCATCCAGCGGGTACGTGAACACGCGGTACTTGGTGCCGTTGGACGCGGTGGCGTCGTGGAACGCGTTCTGGGCATCCCGTCGGGCCACCCCGGTGTCCTGCTGGTCGAGCTCGACGGGTTGCGTGCCCAGAACGACGCAGCTGCCGCCGGTCTGGTCCACGACCTGCACGGTCTGCTTGAAGAGGTTCGGCGCCTCGTTCTGTCCGACGATCGTGCGACGGCACTGGCCGTTGTCGTCGATCATTCCGCGTACCCAGCTGTCCTGCACGCGGTTCTCACTCAGTGCGTCGTCCAGTGAGTCCACCAGAGCGTTGCGTACGACGAACCAGCACACTGCCGCCGCCGCCGCCACCGCCACCGCCACCGCCGTCGCCACAAGGAGCGCCAGCCGCGAGCGCAACGGCAACCCACGGAACCGCCGTACGACCCCGCTCACTCGCCGCCCCGCATCACGTACCCCACGCCCCGCACCGTGTGCACCAGACGCGGTTCGCCGCCCGCCTCCGTCTTGCGGCGCAGATACATCACGTACACGTCCAGGGAGTTGGACGACGGCTCGAAGTCGAAGCCCCACACCGCCTTGAGGATCTGCTCGCGGGTGAGGACCTGGCGCGGATGGGCGAGGAACATCTCCAGGAGCGTGAACTCCGTACGGGTCAGCTCCACCGTCCGCGGCCCCCGCGTCACCTCGCGCGTGGCCAGGTCCATCCGCAGATCGGCGAAGGCGAGGACGTCGCCGTCGGCCGCCTGCCCGGCCGGCGCGTACGAACTGCGGCGCAGCAGCGCCCTGATGCGGGCGAACAGCTCGTCCAGCTCGAAGGGCTTGACCAGGTAGTCGTCGGCGCCCGCGTCGAGTCCGGTGACGCGGTCGCCCACGGTGTCGCGCGCGGTCAGCATCAGGATGGGCGTGGTCGAACCGGTGGCCCGGAGCCTGCGCGCGGCGGTGAGGCCGTCCATGCGGGGCATCTGGATGTCGAGCACGACGAGGTCGGGACGGTACGCCGCGAACTTGTCGAGCGCGTCGGCGCCGTCGACGGCGACCTCCGTGCCGTACCCCTCGAAGGCGAGGCTGCGGCGCAGCGCCTCGCGCACGGCGGGTTCGTCGTCCACGATCAGGATGCGCAGCTGCTCGCGGTCACCGGTGCGGTCGCCTTCGGCGGGGCTCATGGGCTTCGGACTTCCTCGGGTACGGGTACGGGGTGGACGGGGCCGGTATCAGCCTCGCACGCGGGCGCGGGACGCGCGGCGCGCGGCCGGGCGGGTTCCGCCTGCGCCCGTCGCCACCTCGGGCGCGCGGACCGCCCGCGCGCCGTGCAGCTCCCGTGCGACGGTCAGCGGGAGGCCGAGCCCGGCCGGATCGGTGTCGGGCCTGCCCCAGCCGATGGTGACGGCCAAGGCGTGCCGGACGCGGCTGACGGTGTGGGTCGTGGCGGACATGCACGCCTCCTGGGATCAGGATCAGGATCAGGAATGAGGGTCGGAGTCAGGGTCAGGGGCAGGGGCAGGATCAGGTCTGCGAGCCGGACCGGAGCTTGCCCAGGTCGGCCTTGACCGTGTCGATGGGGATGGCGAAGCCGAGGCCCACGCTGCCGGACGCGGAATCGCCGGTGCCCTGGCTCCCCGACGTACTGGGCGAGTACATCGCCGAGTTGATGCCGATGATGTTGCCGTTCATGTCGATCAGCGCACCGCCGGAGTTGCCGGGGTTGAGCGACGCGTCGGTCTGCAGCGCCTTGTACGTGGTCTTCGACGAGCCGGTGTCGCCGTTGAACTCCTGGCCGCCGAACTCGAACGGCCACTCGCCGCGCGGGTTCTGCTGCTGCTCCTGGCCGTCCCCCGTGGACACCGTGACGTCCCGTTCGAGCGCGGAGACGATGCCGCTGGTGACCGTGCCGGTCAGGCCCTCGGGGGAGCCGATGGCGACGACCTCGTCGCCGACCTTCACATTGCCGGAGTTGCCGAAGGTCGCGGGCTTCAGGCCGGACGCGTCCTTCAGCTGGATGAGCGCCAGGTCCTTCTTGCTGTCGGTGCCGACGACCTCGGCCTCGTACGTCTTGCCGTCGTTCGTCCGCACCTTGATCGAGGTGGCGCCGGCGACGACGTGGTTGTTGGTGACGATCTCGCCGTCGCTCTTGGTGATCACACCGGAGCCGGTCGACTTGCCCTGCCCGGTCGACGCGCTGATCTCGACGATGCTGGGGCTGACCGCCTCGGCGACCCCGGAGACGGTGCCCCTCTTGCTCGTCGGCACGACGTCCGTGCTGGTCGCGGAGGAGCCGCCGTCCCGGTCCGTGAGCGTCTGCACGGCGTAGGCGGTGCCGCCACCGACCGCGGCCGCCGCGATGGCGACGGCGGCGAGCAGGGCCATCGGCCCCTTCGCACGGCGCCGGCGCGGGGGCGCCTGCCGGGCTTCCGGCGCATGAGCGGGCGGGGGCGGGTACGTGCCGTGCGCGTACGCACCGTGCGCGAACGCGCCCTCCGTACCGCCGTGGTGCACAGGCGCTGACGACTGCTGCTGGGGGTACTCGCCGCTGTGGCGGAAGCTCTCGGTCATGAACATGAGCTTGTCCGGCGTACATGAGAGCTGTCTGAGTACGTCCTGAGAAGCCCGGCAGAAGTGCGTATGCCCGATATAAAGCCGGCCCTTTGAGCCCGGAACCTTACGCGTGACGCGGTTACGCGCACCCGCAGGACTGCCGCACGACGAGCCGGGACGGGAACAGCTTCAGCCGCTCCCGGCGCGACCCCGCGACCCGCAGTCCGTCGTCCAGGACCAGGTCGACCGCAGCGCGGGCCATCGCGGGCCGGTCCGACGCCACGGTCGTCAGCGGCGGATCCGTGAGGCCCGCCTCCTTGACGTCGTCGAAGCCGGCGACGGCGAGCCCGCCCGGCACGTCGATGCGCAGCTCGCGCGCCGCCCGCAGGATGCCGATGGCCTGGTCGTCCGTCGAGCAGAAGATCGCGGTGGGCCGGTCGGGCCCGGCGAGCAGCTCAAGGCCCACCTTGTACGCGTCGTAACGGTTGTACGGCGCCTCGAAGAGGCGGCCCTCGACCGACAGTCCGGCCTCCCCCATCGCGCGCCGCCAGCCCTCGACGTGGTCGGAGACGGGGTCGCCGACGGTCGGGGTCTCGGCGGTGCCGCCGAGGCACGCCACGTACGCGTGGCCGTGCTCCAGGAGGTGTCGGGTGGCGAGCTGCGCGCCGCCGAGGTCGTCCGTGACGACGGCGACGTCGTCGATGGCCTCGGGCCGCTCGTGCAGCAGCACCACGCGCGCGTCCCACGCGTCGATCTCCGCGGCGGCCTGGTCGGTCAGGCCGTGGCTGACGAGGATGAGGCCGGAGACCCGCATGCCGAGGAAGGCGCGCAGATAGTGCGTCTCGCGCTCTTCCACGTAGTCGGTGTTGCCGACGAGGACCATCTTTCCGCGCTCGGACGCCGCCTGTTCGACGGCGTGCGTCATCTCCGCGAAGAACGGCTGACGCGCGTCCGGCACGATCATGCCTATGAGGTCCGTGCGCCGGGACGCCATGGCCTGGGCGACCCGGTCGGGCCGGTAGCCCAGCTCCTTGATCGCTGCGAGTACCCGCTCGCGCGTGGCCGGGGCGACCGGCCTGGGTCCGTTGTTGATGACGTAACTGACGACCGCGGTCGAAGTACCCGCAAGTCGTGCCACGTCATCCCGAGTCACCTTGGCCACGCGCGGAGTCTACGCGGATGGAACTACCGCTGGGCAGGGCGTACGGCACCTTCCTTCGCGGCGGTCTCCGCACCGCGCGAGACGCCCGTCGTGCCCCTGCCGCCGTTTCCCGCGGCCCGGGACGCCGCCGCCTTCGCCTTCTCCTCCTCGGCCGCGCGTTCGACCTTCTCCGGCACGACGAACCGGTATCCGACATTGCGGACAGTGCCGATCAGCGACTCGTGCTCGACGCCGAGCTTCGCCCGGAGCCGCCGCACGTGCACGTCGACCGTGCGCGTACCGCCGAAGTAGTCGTAGCCCCACACCTCCTGGAGCAGCTGGGCGCGGGTGAAGACCCGGCCGGGGTGCTGCGCCAGGTACTTGAGCAGCTCGAACTCCTTGAAGGTGAGGTCGAGGACCCGGCCCTTCAGCTTCGCGCTGTACGTCGCCTCGTCCACGGAGAGATCGCCGTTGCGGATCTCCATCGGGGAGTCGTCGGAGGTGATCTGCTGGCGGCCCATCGCGAGCCGCAGCCGCGCCTCGACCTCGGCGGGCCCCGCCGTGTCGAGGAGCACGTCGTCGATGCCCCAGTCCGCGGTGACGGCCGCGAGGCCGCCCTCCGTGACGACCAGGACCAGCGGACAGCCGGGCCCGGTGGAGCGCAGCAGCTGGCAGAGGCTGCGCACCTGCGGCAGGTCGCGGCGGCCGTCGACGAGGATGACGTCCGCTCCGGGGGTGTCGACGAGAGCGGGCCCCTCCGCGGGGGCGACGCGCACGTGGTGAAGGAGCAGGCCGAGAGCGGGGAGCACCTCCGTCGACGGCTGGAGGGCATTGGTCAGGAGCAGCAGCGAACTCACCGCCGACCACCTGCCCGGGTCGTCCGACTGTCGTGCACGTTTCGCTCGCCCATAACGTCTGGTTCCTCCTCGGTCCCTGCGAGGACGTATGCGGCACTGCTTCGTACTCAAGCTTCGTACTTCTGGCCCGCCCGCGCCCGGGGGCCCGGGAAAGCACGAAAGGACCCGGGGGCTGCGCTGCCCGGATCCTCTGGCAAGGAGAATAGCCCACATGAGTTCCGGTCCGGCAGGTCAATCGGCGCGATCTTCTGTGCCTCCGGTCACGCACGGTCAACGTGGCGTGCGACGGCAGGCCACCCTCCGTACACAGGACGGAGTGGCGATCGAGGCCGCCCTCGACCCGGGGCCCGACCCCGCGGGCGAGGTCGCGATCGTCGTCGCGCACGGCTTCACGGGCGACCTGTCCCGGCCCCACGTGCGCCGCATCGCGGGCGTCCTTTCCCAGCGTGCGGCCGTGATCACCTTCTCGTTCCGGGGGCACGGGCGCTCCGGCGGGCACTCCACGGTCGGCGACCGCGAGGTGCTCGACCTGGCGGCGGCGGTCGCCTGGGCGCGCTCGCTCGGGTACGCGCGGGTGGTGACCGTGGGTTTCTCCATGGGCGGTTCGGTGGTGCTGCGGCACGCCGCGTTGCACAGGGGGCGCACGGAGGCGCGGACCGACGCGGTGGTCGCGGTGAGTGCCCCCGCGCGGTGGTACTACCGGGGAACGGCGCCGATGCGGCGGCTGCACTGGGTGGTGACGCGTCCCGCGGGCCGCGCGGTCGGCCGGTTCGGACTCAGGACCAGAATCCACCCGCACGAGTGGGACCCCGTGCCCCTTTCGCCCGTCGAGTCCGTTCCGCTCATCGCCCCGACCCCGCTGCTCGTCGTGCACGGCGACCGGGACCCGTACTTCCCGGTCGACCACCCGCGGATGCTGGCCGCGGCCGCCGAGGGCGGGGCCGAGCTCTGGCTGGAGGAGGGCATGGGGCACGCCGAGCACGCCGCCACCGACGAGCTCGTCGGACGGATCGCCGCGTGGGCCACGGCATCATGGACGTCGGCAACCGCCGACTGAAAGGGGAGTCGCATGGTGAACGGCACCATTCGTTACTGGGCCGCTGCCAAGGCGGCCGCGGGCGTCGCCGAGGAGCCGTACGCGGCACAGACGCTGGCCGACGCGCTGGACGCCGCCCGTGAGCGGCACCCCGGCGAACTCGTCCGGGTCCTGCAGCGCTGCTCTTTCCTGGTCGACGGCGACCCCGTCGGGACCCGCGGGCATGAGACCGTACGGCTGGCCGAGGGCGGCACGGTCGAGGTGCTCCCGCCGTTCGCAGGAGGATGAGCACCATGTCCAATCAGCCCTACGAGGGGTACGAGGGGTACGACCCGTACGACCCGTACGCGCAGCAGCGGTACGACGAGCAGCGGCGGTACGACGAGCAGCAGCACCAGCACCAGCACCAGCAGCAGCACCAGCAGCCGTACCCGGAGTATCAGCAGGACCAGCAGTACCCGGACCAGCCGTACCCGGATCAGCAGGGGTACTACGCCCAGCAGCAGCCCTACCCCCAGCAGCCGTACTACGCCGAGCCGCAGCAGTACGCCCCCCAGGAGCAGTACACCCAGCAGTGGCAGGGGCAGACCTGGGAGACGCAGGTGCAGCCGCCCGTCGCCGCCGTGGACGTGACGGAGACGGCGTACCTGCCCGCGCAGGGCGCGAACGAGCACCAGCAGCCGGCACCCGCCGCCGAGCCGTCCGCCGCCGCGCCGCCCGCCTCCGAGCCGACCGCCACCGGCGACGGCCCCACCTACGGGCCCGCCACCACCACCGGCAACACCCGCGTCACCGACGCCCAGCGGGCCCGCGCCGAAGGGCGGTCGCCGGTCATAGAGCCCGGCATGCAGCCCGCCGCGCTGACCGCGCTGCTCGGACTGCTCCTCGCCGCGGGCGCGGCCGTCGGTTCGTACGCGCTGCTCGTCCCGCTGGTGCTCCTGCAGGCCGTGACCGCCGCCGGCTGGTTCCGGCTCAACGGGATGTGGCCGGCCCGCCAGGGCATCGCGCTCGCCTTCCTCGGCGGCGCCGTCGCCGACGGCGCGCTGCTGGCCGCCGGCAAGGAGAACGCGCCCGCCGCCATCCTCGGCACCCTCGGCGTGTGGGTGCTGTTCGTGCTGGTGCTGCAGTTGCGCAGCCGCGCGGGCGCGGACGAGCGGATGTACGGGCTGATGGCCACCGTCACCTCCTCCGCGCTCGCGATCGTCGCCGCCGGGCACCTCGCGGCAGCCGGTGACGCGGTCACCGTGGGCGGCATCGCGGTCGCCGTCGCGGTCCTCGCCCGCGCGCTGCCGCTGCCCACGCCCGCCTCCGTCGTCGTGGCGCTCCTCGCCGCGGCCGGTGCGGGGGTCGCCGTCGGCGGCATGACGGACTACGGCAGCAAGGGCGCGCTGCTCGGTCTCGGCGCCGGGGTGTGCGCGCTGATCGGGCACCGCGTCGCCAGTTACGACTACCCGTCCCGCTTCGTGCACATGACGGCGGGCGTCGCGCTGCCGCTCGCGGCCGCCGCCCCGGCCGTCTACGTCCTGGGCCGCGTCGTCGGCTGAACCGATCGTCACAGCTGATCGACAGGTCCCCGGCCGAACTCTCCGGCCGGGGATCCGTCCTTTAGGCTCGCCGGAACGACAGTCGACGCGGGGGACAAGGTGGGGGAACGCCGGACATGAGCAAGCGCGCCGTACGAATACTTCTGATCGTCGTGGTCGTCCTCGGAGGGCTCTTCGTGGCGGCCGACCGGCTCGCCGTGAACTTCGCCGAGGACGAGGCGGCGGACAAGATGCGGACCAGCGAGGGGCTGAGCGAGACGCCCGACGTCTCCATCAAGGGCTTCCCCTTCCTCACCCAGGTCGCGGGCGGTGAGCTCGACGACGTGGAGGTCGGCATCAAGAATTACGACGCGAAGTCCGGGTCCGACTCCATCCGCATCGCCGACCTCACGGCCCACATGAAGGGCGTGAAGTTCTCCGGCGACTACAGCTCGGCGACGGCGGCGACCGCCACCGGCACCGCCCGCGTCTCCTACGACGAGCTCCTGAAGGCCAGCAAGTCCGAGCCGGTCGACCTGCCGCTCGGCGCCACCGGCAAGGTCGTCGGGCTCTCCGACGGCGGCAACGGCAAGATCAAGGTCGAGGTCGAGGTCAGCAAGGGCGGCGCGAAGCTCCCCAAGCCCGTCGACGTGCTCAGCTCGGTGCGGGTCGAGGGCGACGACATCCGGGTGCACGCCGACCGGATCCCGAAGACCCTCGACGTCCTCGGTGTCTCCATCCCGCTGCCCGAGGGCATGGTCCGCAATGTCACCGACTTCAACCAGAAGATCGACGACCTGCCGGCCGGCATCAAGCTGGAGAAGGTCGAGGCGGGCCCGGACGGCGTGGACATGTCCGTGACCGGCACCGACGTGCGGCTGGCCGGCTGACGCCTGCGCACCCCCTCGTCCCGCAGTACGAGACGGGCCCGTCCGGCGGGCGGATGTGACGCGGGACGCACCGGGCCCGGGGCCCCGCCGGGGCGGCTCCGGAGTTCAACGAATCCCGCATCGTGGACGATCCCGTCTCACCATGCGGAGCACCGGTGACACGGCCGCCCCTCCGTCCCTACGATCGGACGCATGCAACGACAGGCGGACCTCACGAAGCGGCGGGCAGTCGACCTGTGCCGCGTCGCCGCCATGCTCTGTCGCACCTTCTGAGCGAGGGCCTCACCCCCTCGTTTCCCCGGGCCTGTCCGACGCCCATCCGGCAGGCCGCCCCCGCGCCGCCGTACGTACGCCACCCGTGCCTCCCCGCACCACCGGCCCGTACCGGGCGCCCCCTCGTGCACCGCAGCACGCCCGCACCGCACCGCCGTAACTGCCCCGGAGGAGAAGAACATGAGCCGCAGCGACGTCCTGGTAGACGCCGACTGGGTCGAGGCCCACATCGAGGACCCCAAGGTCGTCATCGTCGAGGTCGACGAGGACACCTCCGCGTACGACAAGAACCACATCAAGAACGCGATCCGGATCGACTGGACCAAGGACCTCCAGGACCCGGTCCGCCGTGACTTCGTCGACCAGGAGGGCTTCGAGAAGCTCCTCTCCGGCAAGGGCATCGCGAACGACTCCACCGTCGTCCTCTACGGCGGCAACAACAACTGGTTCGCCTCGTACGCCTTCTGGTACTTCAAGCTCTACGGCCACCAGGACGTGAAGCTCCTCGACGGCGGCCGCAAGAAGTGGGAGCTCGACTCCCGCGACCTGGTCGACGGCGCCGAGGTCCCGAGCCGCCCGGCCACCCAGTACAAGGCCAAGGCCCAGGACACCTCGATCCGCGCCTTCCGCGACGACGTCGTGGCGGCCATCGGCGCGAAGAACCTGGTCGACGTGCGCTCGCCCGACGAGTTCTCCGGCAAGCTGCTCGCCCCGGCCCACCTCCCGCAGGAGCAGTCGCAGCGCCCCGGCCACGTGCCGAGCGCCCGCAACATCCCGTGGTCGAAGAACGCCAACGACGACGGCACCTTCAAGTCCGACGACGAGCTCAAGGCCCTCTACGAGGACGAGCAGGTCGACCTGGCCAAGGACACGATCGCCTACTGCCGCATCGGTGAGCGTTCGGCCCTGACCTGGTTCGTCCTGCACGAGCTGCTCGGCCAGACCAACGTCAAGAACTACGACGGCTCCTGGACCGAGTACGGCTCGCTCGTCGGCGTGCCGATCGAGCTCGGCGCCAACAAGTAGAACCGCCCGACCTTCCCTCTTCCCATCCCCTCAGGAGTACCCATGTGTGGAGCAAAGGCCGGCGGCCCCGACGCTTCGACGATCAAGCCCGGTGAGACCACGATCCAGGGCCAGGTGACCCGCGACGGCGAGCCCGTCACCGGTTACGTGCGCCTGCTCGACTCGACCGGCGAGTTCACCGCCGAGGTCCCCACCTCGGCCACCGGACAGTTCCGCTTCTACGCCGCCGAGGGCACGTGGACCCTCCGGGCGCTGATCCCCGGCGGCACGGCCGACCGTACGGTCGTCGCCCGGACGGGCGGTCTCGCGGAGGTCGCGATCGCGGTCTGATCACGCAGCGCGGTCCGCACACCGCGCCGAGAACGGCTGAAGGGCCGCACCCCAGGGGGTTGGACGCCACTGGAACGGGGTGCGGTCCTTCGGCTTGCGGTGCGGTCCTTCGGCTTGCGCCGGTCCGCGAGGGCTCACCGCTTGCGTTTGCCGTCCAGCTCGTCCCACCACTCGTCGGACTTCTGGTCCCCGCTGGGATCGTCCCACCAGCGGTCTTCGGGTCCGCGCCGGTTCGCCGTCATCGCGGCCAGCGGCGGGATCACCATCGCCACGACGCACATCCCGACGGCGACGGGGATCGACCACAGCCGCACGACGCCCCAGGCCAGGACGAAGAGGCCGATGCAGGTCCCCATCATGGCGAAGTACACATGGCGCCTACGCGCGTACATACACCCAGCGTACGCCGCGAGGGACCTCACAGAGAGGGACGGGCGCCGCCCGACTACAGTGGGACCGGCTCTGAACACCCGCCCCACCGCTCACCGAGGAGCACCCCGTGCTTGAGGTTTTCTTCTCCACCCTGCTGGTTCTCGTCTGCCTGGGCGTCCTCGCCTTCGCCGGCCTGAGCGTGAAGAAGCTGTACCAGGGTCAGCGCTGAGCCCCGTACACCCCCTAGAGATCGCCTGAGCTTCCCATGATCGAGATTCCGTCCGACCTGAACCCCGACCTCGTCCCCCTCGCCTTCCTCCTCGGCAACTGGGCGGGCGCGGGCGTCACCGACTTCCCCGGCGCCGAGAAGGCGAATTTCGGCCAGGAGGTCTCCTTCACGCATGACGGCCGGGACTTCATCGAGTACCGCTCGTACACCTGGGTGCTCGACGCCGAGGGCAACAAGGTGAAGCCCCTGGAGTCCGAGTCCGGCTTCTGGCGGATCGACAAGGACCGCAAGGTCGAGGTCGTGATGGTCCGCGACGACGGTGTCGTCGAGGTCTGGTACGGCGAGCTGGCCGACAAGAAGCCGCAGATCGACCTGGCCACCGACGCCGTCGCCCGCACCGCCGCCTCCGGCCCCTACACCGGCGGCAAGCGCCTCTACGGCTATGTGAAGGGCGACCTGATGTGGGTCGGCGAGAAGCAGACCCCCGAGGTGCCGCTACGGCCGTACATGTCGGCCCAGCTGAAGAAGGTCGTCACCCCCGAGGAGGTCGCCGACATGGCGCGCAACCTCGGCGATCTGCCCGACGACGGCATCGCCTTCTTCAAGTAGACCCGAACACCAGGGCCTAGACTTCACGGTGTGGCGAGCACCGACTCCGACTGGAAGAGCGACCTGCGTCAGCGCGGCTACCGGCTGACGCCGCAGCGTCAGCTTGTCCTGGAGGCCGTCGACGCCCTGGAGCACGCGACCCCCGACGACATCCTCTGCCAGGTGCGGAAGACGGCGTCGGGGGTCAACATCTCCACGGTCTACCGCACCCTGGAGCTCCTGGAGGAGCTGGGCCTGGTCAGCCACGCCCACCTCGGGCACGGCGCGCCCACCTACCACCTGGCCGACCGCCACCACCACATCCACCTGGTGTGCCGGGACTGCACGGACGTCATCGAGGCGGACACCTCGATCGCCGCGGAGTTCACCGACAAGCTGCGCGAGACCTTCGGCTTCGACACCGACCTGAAGCACTTCGCGATCTTCGGGCAGTGCGAGAAGTGCCGGGGCGGCGCGGGGGACGCGGGAGGCGCGGCCCAGGAATAAGCGGGGGCGCGCGCAGGTCGTAGTCTTTGTGAACATGAAGAGCCCCCTGTTGTCCCTGCCCGGCGCCGTCCCCGCCGAGGGCGTGGACGAAGGCGTCGCCGCCCACTACGGCGAACTGTTCCGTGAGCAGCGCGCCCTCGCCGACGGCACCGGTTTCGTCGACCTCTCGCACCGCGGCGTGCTCACCGTGACCGGGTCCGACCGGCTGAGCTGGCTGCACCTGCTGATCACCCAGCACGTCAGCGAGCTGCCGACGGGACAGGCCACCGAGGCGCTGATCCTCTCCGCCAACGGCCACATCGAACACGCCCTGTACCTCGTCGACGACGGCGAGACCGTCTGGGCGCACGTGGAGCCCGGCACGCAGGACGCGCTCATGGCGTACCTGGAGAGCATGAAGTTCTTCTACCGCGTGGAAGTCGCCGACCGCACCGACGAGTTCGCCGTCGCCCACCTGCCGGCCGGTTCGATCGCCGCGGTCCCGGACGGCGTCGTCGTACGCGAGACCGCGCACGGCCGCGACCTGTTCCTGCCCCGGATGGACCTCGCCTCGTACGCCGCCGAGAACGGCCCCGCGGCCGGGCTCCTCGCCTACGAGGCGTTGCGCGTCGAGGCCCACCGGCCGCGCCTCGGCTTCGAGACCGACCACCGCACCATCCCGCACGAGCTGGGCTGGATCGGCACCGCGGTGCACCTGCAGAAGGGCTGCTACCGGGGCCAGGAGACGGTCGCCCGCGTCCACAACCTGGGGAAGCCGCCGCGCCGCCTGGTCTTCCTGCACCTGGACGGCAGCGAGGTGCACCTGCCGGCGGCCGGGACGCCGCTGCACCTGGCGAGCGAGGGCGCCGAGGGGCGCAAGCTCGGCTTCGTCACCACGGCCGTACGCCACCACGAGCTCGGGCCGATCGCGCTGGGCCTGGTCAAGCGGAACGTACCGCTGGACGCCGAGCTGATCGCCGGGGACACGGCCGCCGCGCAGGAGGTCGTGGTCGAGCCCTGACCTCGCCCGGGGCGGCGCCGGTCACCTCGCCCGGGGCCGCGCCGGTCACATCTCCAGGAGCACCGTGAACGGGCCGTCGTTCGTCAGGCCCACCCGCATCTGCGCCCCGAACCGGCCCGTCGCCACCGTCGCGCCCAGCGCGCGCAGCCGGGCCACCACCTCGTCGACGAGGGGCTCGGCCACGTCGCCGGGGGCCGCCGCGTTCCAGGTGGGGCGGCGGCCCTTGCGGGCGTCGCCGTAGAGCGTGAACTGACTGACGACCAGAAGCGGCGCGTCGATGTCGCTGCACGACCTCTCGTCGGCCAGCATGCGCAACGACCAGAGTTTGCGGGCCAATTGGGCCGCCTTCTCCTTGGTGTCGTCGTGCGTGACGCCCACCAGGACGCACAGTCCCTCACCGCTGATCTCGCCGACCGTATCGCCCGCGACCTCGACGCTCGCGCCGTCGACCCGCTGTACCACTGCTCGCATACGGCCCATCATGCCGTGACGGGTGGGGCGCCCGGGACGCGGCCCCGATCCCCCCATCTGGGGCCGATTCCGGGCACTCGCTCACATAGCGGCCGCTCGGGGTGGCACCATGCTCACACGCGACGCACACCCGCGGTGCGCCGCGTCGGCCGGTCGAGGGGACGGGTAAGGGCAGATGAGCACACCAAGTACGGGGCAGTCGCCCGGCCGTATCTCGCTGCGGCGCACACAGGTCCCGCGGCCACCGGCCCAGCGCACGGGGATCCGGCCGCTGTCCGACGCACCCGAGCACGACCTGACGGCGCTGCGCCTGCCCGAGCTCCGCGAGCTGCGCAGGGCGGCACAGCGGGACGAGGCGGACCTCAGCTATCTGCGGCGGCTGTTGCAGGGGCGGATCGACATCCTGCGCGCGGAGCTTGCGACGCGGTCGGCGGGGGCGGGTGGCTCGGGCGGCTCTGGTGGCTCTGGCGACTCCGACGGCTCTGGTGCGGCCCGTGAGTCCCGTACGGCCGGTGGTACGGGGGGTGCCGGCGCTCCCGGAGAGCCTGGCGCCACCGCCGCTTCCGACGGTTCCGCCGCTTCCGCAGGCCCCGTGGGGAAGGTCGTGAGCCGTCTCCCGGAGATCCTGACGGACGCCCCGGCACGCCACCGCTCGTCGGCCCGGCACGTCACGCTGGGCACGCCGCACGGCGAGGAGTACCGCATGCTGGCCACCGAGATGCTCGCCGAGGTGGAGCTCTCCGACCTGGCGGCGCGCACGGACGAGGAGCTGCACACGGCGATGGGCCGCCTGGTCCGCCACGAACAGCAGGTGTCGCGCCGCCGCCAGCTCCTACAGCGCACGACGGACGAGTGCAGCGCGGAGATCGCCCGTCGCTACCGGGTGGGCGAGGCCCAGGTGGACGACCTGCTGTCGTGATCACCTGACCCCGGACTCCGGGACGGGATGAGCCCCGGCCCCCCGTAGCCGGGGGCCGGGGCTCGTTGTGCGGCGGCTGACCGGACTCCCGGCTCCCCTCCGGATGGGAGCCCGGTCAACCGGGTCCGGGGGTGGGCCGGGCCCACCGTGCGGGCGGGTCAGCCCGACTGGGCGAGGAGCAGGACGAGGAGTCCGGCTCCCACGCCGCTGAGCTTCACGTTCTGCGCCTTGATGCCGACGGTCAGCAGGATGAAGGCGACGATGCCGAGCGGACCGTACTTCCACTGGACGAGCTGCTCGAAACCGATGGCGAGGGCGGCGATGGCGAGGGCGATGAGCGGCATGACGTTCCCTCCTTCGGGATCGGGGTGACGGACCCCGTTGAGTCGGTGCCAACTGCCAAAGTTGGCTACCAACTTCAACTGAGTTATCTCCGCTGGGAGTCGACTCATAACCACCTTTCTTACAACTCCCCTAAGATGGCGCGAAGTTGTACTGTTTGGTTGTGAGCACCGAACACGCCGCAGTCGACGGGCGCAAGCGGACGCAGCGGTCCCACCGCGAGGTGGCCGACGTGCTGCGCGACCGGATCAGGTCCGGATCACTGCGGGCGGGGCAGCGCATGCCCACCCAGGCCGAGCTGGCCGACGAGTTCGGTGTGGAGCGCGGGACGGTGCGTGAAGCGCTGCGCGTCCTGCAGCGCGAGCATCTGCTGTCCAATGTGTCCAAGGGCAGCCCCGCCACGGTCGCGGAGGCCTCGGAGCGCGCGCCGGCCCATCCCGGCGAGGTGCGTCCGCAGCCCACGATGGTCGGTCTGGCCCCACGCATCACGGCCGCCTTCGAAGCCCCGCACGTAGAGATAGATGCGCTGTGCCTGACGTCCATCTCCCTCACCCTGGCCATCGGCGAACCGCTGCGGCAGATCCACGCGGGACAGCGCGAACCGGCCAAGGTCGACGTCCGGGTGCTGCTGCCCAGCCGGGACATCGACCTGGCCTTCCCCGCGCCGGTCGACAGCGGCGAGGACGAGGGCAGCCAGGTGCACCGGCGCTGGCTCGCGCAGCGCAACGCGCAGGGCCAGGTGCTGCGCCACAACCTCCTCGCGCTGCGCTCCTCGCACGGCATCGACGTGTCGGTGCAGTTCCGCGCGCTGCCGTTCACGCCGCCGGTGAAGCTGTATCTGATCAACGGCACGGAGGCGCTCTTCGCCTACTACACGCTCACCAAACGGGACGAGGAGATCGGCCAGGAATCCCTGGAGATGTACGACGCGCAGGGCACGCAGTCCATGCTGTTCCCGTTCCACCAGGGGGACGGGTTGCGGGACACGACCTTCGTGGAACAGTCCCATCTGTGGTTCAACGCGCTCTGGAACACGATCAGTCAGGACCTGGAGCTGGGGTCGCGCTGAGTCCGGTCAGCCGGCCGGGGCGGTCACCATCAGGGCGAGGACGACGGCGCCGATGGAGCTGCAGGTGGGGTTCTTCGCCTTCAGTCCCACGGTCAGCAGGAGGAGGCCCACGATGCCCATCGGGCCGTACTTCCACTGCACCAGCTGTTCCAGGGAGACGGCGACCACGGCTGCGAGGAGGGCTATGGCGGGCATGGTGGTTCCTCCTTCTGCCATCTTGAGTCAGTTGGCAACCAACTCTGCTTAGGTTGTCCCCACTTGGCGGGAGAACTAAAACAACTTTCCATCAACTGCCCAGAGATGGCCGTCAGTTGTATCGTTTGGCCGTGACCCAGGAGAACGTGGCAGTGAACGGCAGCGGAAAACGCTCACCCCAGGACATCGCCGACACCCTCCGGGACCGCATCCGGGCGGGCGAGCTCAGAGCGGGAGAACGCCTGCCGACCCAGGCCGAGCTGGCCGAGGAGTTCGGCGTCGAACGCGGAGCGGTCCGGCAGGCCATGAAAAAGCTCCAGAGCGAGGGCCTGCTGTCCAACGTCAGCAAGGGCAGCCCGCCCCGGGTGGCCCAGGCGGGACCCGCGGCGGCGAGCGTGGGGCCGCAGCCGTCGATGGTGGCGCTGGGCCCGCGCCTCGCCGACGCGTTCGCGCAGCCGCACGTGACGATCGACGTCGTGTCGTACACCGCGGAGACGCTGATGATCGCGATCGGCGAGCCGGTGCGGCTGATCCACGAGGGACGGCTCCATCCGCAGTCCATCAAGGTCCGCATCCTGCTGCCCAGCAGCGACATCAAGCTGGCGTTCCCGGTGCCGAGGGGGGACGACAGGGACGAGGCGGGCGACGACGAGTCCAACAGGGACCGGCTCCACCGGCGCTGGCTCGCACAGCGCAACGCGCAGGGCCAGGTGCTGCGCCACAACCTCCGCGCCCTGCGCTCCTCGCACGGCATCGACGTCGACGTCACCTTCCGCGCCCTGCCGTTCACCACGCCGGTCAAGCTGTACCTCCTGAACGGCAGCGAGGCGCTGCTGGCGTACTACACGCTGACGGCCAACTCCGTGGAGCTGGGCGAGAACGGGAGCGATCCGGAGGTGATGGACATCTGGGACGCGGGCGGCATCAAGGCCCCGGTCTTCTCCTTCGAACGGGCCGGCGCCGGGTCGCGCGACACCCTGTTCGTCGACGAGTCGCAGAAGTGGTTCGACGCACTCTGGGAAACCATCACGACTGACCTGACACTCTCTTAAATGACCCCCGACACGGTGACTCCGCCCACAGGTGAGAACGAGCGCATACGGCTGATGATCGAGCGCGCCCGCTTCGTGCTGCTCGACTTCGACGGGCCCATCTGCCGGCTCTTCGCGGGCCTCTCCGCCGCGAAGATCGCGGACGAGCAGGTCCGCTGGCTGGCGGCCCAGGGCCTGCACGGTCTGCTCACCGACGACGTGCGCGAGGAGACGGACCCGTTCGCCGTCCTGCGCGCCGTCGCGGACCGGCACCCGAGCAGCGACCTGGTGACGGAGCTGGAGGAACGGCTCACCCAGCACGAGCTGACCGCGGTCCCGAGCGCCTGGCCCACCCCGTACGCCGACGCGGTCGTCCGCACCTGGACGGCCGTCGGTGTCCGGCTCGCCATCACCACGAACAACTCGGCCCGCACGGCCGAGCGCTACCTCGCCTCCCGCGACCTGACGTCCTCCTTCGCCCCGCACGTCTACGGCCGCACCCACGACCTCCACCTGCTGAAACCCCACCCGCACTGCCTGACGAGGGCCCTGCACGCGATGGGCGCGGCCCCGTCCGACACGGTGATGGTGGGAGACGCGCCGTCGGACTTCGAGGCGGCAGCGGCGGCGGGCGTCGCCTTCCTGGGCTTCGCACGGAACGAGCGCAAGGCGAAGGTGTTGCGGGAGGCGGGGGTGCCGGACGCATATGTGATCTCGTCATGGGAGAAGGTATTGCGGCTCCTCCGAAGCGAGGGGAGCACCGCAAAAGCGTAAATCTGCGCACAAAGCGACAACGGACGGAAGACGACCTTCCATCGGATACCCTCAGCGCTCATGCCGTCACCTCCGCCTCGCACTCCCCACGAGGCGCCGAAGAGCGGTCGCCGCGAGTCGTGGATCCGACGCCTCGCCGACGCGCACCGGGATCATCCCGACCGCCACGTCGTGGCCGGTCACCACAACATCAACTACGTGGTGCCGCTCGGCTGGTGCCTCGCCCTGCTGCTGCGCACGATGCCGTTCCGGGCCCGGGTGAAGTGCCGGATGCCCCGTGACGTGGTGGAGGTCGTGCCCCGCATCTGGCCGAGCGAGACCGAACTGCTCGCGGTGGTGAGCCGGCACCTGGAGGAAGTCCCGCGCTGTCTGCGCGACTTCGGCGACTGGGCGCTGCACTCCTACCGGGCCGGGCGGGCGCTCTCCGAAGTGCAGCCCACCGGGCCCGTCGGGCCGGGGATGCTGCGCTCGTTCGCCGAGTTCTTCGCCCGCGCCGCGTCCGTACCGGCGCGGGAGCTGCCGCCGCGGCCCGTCGGCTGGCCGGAGTCGGGGCAGAGCCGGGAGTTCCTCCACTGGCTGATCGACTACACCGACGGCCGGGTGCACGGCCCCAATCGCTGGCGGTTCGAGGACCTCTTCACCGCCGTGGGGGTCCGCCGCGACGCCATAACGGCGTTCCGCGACGATCCGCGTTGCCAGGCCCTCGCATCCCGGCCCTTCTGCCTCCTCCACACCGACGTGCACCGCGCCAACGTCGTCGTCGACCGCAAGCAGATCGCCGTCATCGACTGGGAGCTGGCGATGTACGGCGATCCGCTGCACGACCTCGCCACGCATCTCGTCCGGATGGAGTACGACAAGGACGAGCATCTGCGGATGCGGGAGCTGTGGACGGCGGCGATGGAGCAGGCCGGGCACGTTGCGATGACGCGGGGGATGGAGGAGGACCTGCCCGTCTACCTGGACTTCGAGTACGCCCAGTCGGTCTTCCCCGACATCATGCGGGCGGCCCTCGACCTGGCCGAGGCACCGGAGGAGGCGGGCGCCCCCGCCTTCGCGGGCGCGGCCGTCCGGGTCTGCCGTGCACTGCGGCGTGCGGCCGAGCCGTTGCGGCTCGCGGAGGTGCCGGAGGAGGGGCGGGCGGAGCGGGCCCTGCGCGACTGGTACGCGGGGCCGTTCGGCCGGGCCCTGAGCCTGGAGGAGCGCCGCGGACCGCTCTCCGCCACGCGACGGGCCCCAGCCACCCGGCCCGCTTCGGCCGCTCTGGTCGTCGACGAGGCCCGCGACGGAACGTACATCCTGGAGGCGCGCGAGCCCGGAGCACGCGAGCCCGGAGTGCACCAGCCCGGAGCGCGTGAACTGAAGCCGGTGGCCGACCTGTTGGACGCGGCCCCCGACTGCTGTGTGCTCTTCGGCTTCGACGGTCCTCTCTGCCGCCTCTACCCGGACGGATCGTCGCGGCGCGTGGCCGACGAGCTTAGGAAGCACGTACGCGCGAGCGGTTACGAGGACCTCCTCACGCCGCGGGAAGAGCGGACCGCCGACCCGCATGACGTGCTGCGCGCCCTGGACCGCGCCCGTCCGGGCAGCGAGGTGGTCGCTCGTCTCCAGGAACTCCTGACGGCGGGCGAGGCGCGGGCGGCCCTCACGGCGTCACGCACGCCGGGCGCCGCCGAGCTGGTGCGCGAGCTGCGCAGGCGGCAGGTGCGGATCGCCGTCGTCACCGACAACTCCCCCCGCGCCGTGGCGGCCCACCTCCACCGCAGCGGCCTGTCCGCCGCCTTCGGACCGCACATCTACGGCCGGACGGACAGCCCGAGCCTGCTCGAACCGCACCCCGACAGCCTGGAGCGGGCCCTGAACGCGCTGGGTGCCGAGCCCGCCGACGCCCTCATGATCGGGAACACGGCGACCGAGGTGCTCGCGGCACGGAACGCCAAGGTCCTCTTCGTCGGCCACGCCCACGACGAGGCGGGCGAGCGGGCGCTGCGCGATGCGGGGGCCGAGGTGGTCGTCCCGTCCCTGGACCCGCTGCTCGGCCTGCTGGGGGCGGACCCCTCCTGACCGTGTGAGGTGGCGGGGCCGGCGCCGTGCCGAGGCCGGCCCGTCCGTCCTCTTCCTGACGGGTGGAGCGCGGGGGAACATGTTCTCGCCGTTGTGCCGTCCGGCCAACGCACGTGCCGTCAGGGGGGTTTGGGTGATACCGGGCGTTCGTCGTACGGCACGGCAGCGGGCCGCGGAGCGGTGGGCGAACGCGGAAGGGGCGGTGACCAAGGCGCTGTTGCTCGGGGTGGCCGTCCTGGGCCTGGTCGCCCAGTTCGTGCGGCCGGTCGGTGACGCGCTGGAGGGCAAGACCTATGTGGGCGGCGCCATCCTCAGCCTCGTCGGGTTCGTGCTGTACAGCGAGGTGCGGAAGCTGAACGACGCGCTGCGGCCCGACGTGCGGGACGAGGTGCCGTCGACTGATCTGGAGCAGTACTTCGATCAGGCCCTGAGGGTCAGGAGGCAGCCACAGGTCGCTGTCGACGCCATCGGCTTCACCGGCGAAACCGTGCTGTACCCGCTCGGCCGCAAGCTGGAGGGGCTCGACAGGGGCGCGCGGCGGGTGGTGCGCCTGCGCATCCTCGTCCCCGACTTCACCGCCCCCATGGCGATCCCCGGGATGCTGGACGAGCACGGGCGTGCCGTCGACGATCCACGCTTCCGGGGAGAGTTACAGCGCAAGGTCCAGGAGTACGAGGACGAGTGGCGGGCCCTGGCCCGGAGTCTGCGGCAGAGTGAACAGGCCGAGCTCGACGCGCAGTTCCGCGTGCTGCGCGTCACGCCGCTCCTGAAGTTCTGCCTGATCAACGGCGAGGAGCTGTTCGACGGCATCTACGACAAGGTCGTGGAGCGCCCGGCCCGTACGCCCCCGGAGCGACAGGTCCTCGACCTCATGGGCTACCAGGCGGTCCTCACCCGCTGGCGTGCCGAGACGGGCGCCGTGGCCCGGGCGAAGGTCGTCCAGCGCCAGGACCTCTTCGACACGCTGTGGCGGGTGGCCTCCCCGTTGGGCGGCGGACCCGGCTCCTGACGTCGTGGTCAGGAGGACGTCCGCCGTGCGAACAGCATGCCGCTCAGCGCCGCCGACGTCGTCAGGATCCCCGCGCACCACGCCAGCGCGACCCACGGAGTGTGCCCCACCGGCTGGTTCAGGAGGAGGCCGCGCAGGGACTCGATGACCGGGGTCACCGGCTGGTGGTCGGAGAAGGCGCGGAGCCAGGACGGCATCGTCCGCGTGGGGACGAACGCGCTGCTGGGGTAGGGCAGGAAGCTGACGAAGAAGGTGAAGCCGCCCGCCGCCTCGGCGGACCGGGCGAGCAGGCCCACCGTCGCGGAGAGCCAGGACAGGGCGAGGACGTAGGCGACGAGCAGGGCGAGCGCGGCGAGCGCGCCCGCCGGGGTCGCCGTCGGGCGGAACCCGATCGCCAGGGCGAGGCACAGGACCAGGAACGTCGCGACGAGGTTGCGCGCCGTGGAGGCCAGGACGTGGCCCGTCAGGATCGGGACGCCGCCGATGTCCAGGGAGCGGAAGCGGTCGATGATGCCGCCCCGGAGGTCCTCCGTGACGGCGACGGCCGTGTTCGCCGAGCCGAAGCCGGCGCAGAGCAGCAGGACGCCGGGGACGACGTACGTCACGTACGCCGTACCGGTGTTGATCGCGCCGCCGAAGAAGTACACGAAGACCAGCAGGAGCATGACCGGCATCGCGAGCGCCGTGATCAGCGCGTCGGTGTTGCGGCGGCTCAGCCGCAGGGAGCGGCCGGTCAGGGTCAGTGCCGGCGTCAGCGCCAGGGCCAGGGCCGTGGGAGGCGTGCGCGGCGGGGCGTCAGCGGTGGACATGGGCGGGTGCCTCCGTGGGGTGCGGGTGGTCCGTCGTGGGCCGGGTCAGGGCGAGGAAGACGTCGTCGAGGGAGGTCGTGCGCAGGGCGAACGTCGCCACGTCCGTGCGGTGCGGGTCGAACGCGTCGAGGAGTTCCCGTACGTGCCGTGCGGTGCCGTCCGTCGGGATGCCGAGGGTGAGCGTCTCGGGGGAACGGTGGACCGCCCGGTCCGTGAGGCGCAGGTAGGCGGAGTGCGTGGCGAGGGTGAGGTCCAGGCGGTGGCCCGCCACGCGCGACTTGAGCGCGGCGGCCGTACCGTCGGCGACCACCCGGCCCTCGTGCAACACCGCGATGTGGTCGGCCAGTTGATCGGCCTCCTCCAGGTACTGGGTGGTGAGGAACACCGTGGTGCCGCGGTCCGTGAGGCCGCGGACGACCTCCCACATCTGGCGGCGGCTGCGCGGGTCGAGCCCCGCCGTCGGCTCGTCCAGGAAGATCACCTCGGGGTCGCCGACGAGGCCCGCCGCGAGGTCGACGCGGCGGCGCATGCCTCCCGAGTACGTGACGACCAGGCGGTCCGCGGCGTCGGTGAGCCCGAAGACGGCGAGGAGCTCGGCGGCCCTGGCGCGGGCCGCGCGCCGGGACAGGCCGGCCAGGCGCGCCATCATCCGCAGGTTCTCCGCGCCCGTCTGCTTCTCGTCGACCGCCGCGAACTGGCCGGTGAGGCTGAGCGCGCGCCGCGCCGCGCGGCGCTGGGCGCGGATGTCGTGGCCCGCGACGCGCGCGGTGCCCGCGTCGGGTTCGGTGAGCGTGGCGAGGATGCGGACGGTGGTCGTCTTGCCCGCGCCGTTCGGCCCGAGCAGGGCGAAGACCGTACCGGGCGGCACGTGCAGGTCGATGCCGCGCAGGACGGGGAGGGGGCTGGGGGCGGGGCCGGGGGCGGAGGTGCGGCCCGCGCCCCCGGCGTACGCCTTGGTGAGGCCGGTCGCCTCGATGGCCGGGGGTGTGGGTGGCATGAGCGGCTCCTCGCATGGGTCGCTACTGCGTAGGGCATACGCATTACTGCGTAAGGGTTACGCAGAACTACGATGTGCGTCAAGCGTCGGAGGGCTCGGAGGGCTCGGAGGGCGGCGAGTACGGCGGGGACTGACACGGTGAGAGGCGGCTGGCGATGGTGGCGGACGACGGCGGGGACACGGGGCTGCCCGTCGGCCTGCAGGCGGCCTGGGGGCTGCGGGAACGCCCGGCGAAGGGGCCGAAGCGCGGACTCAGCGTGGACCACATCGTCGCCACGGGCATCGCGGTCGCGGACGCGGAGGGGATCGACGCGGTCTCCATGGGGCGCGTCGCGAAGGAGCTCGGCGTCTCGACGATGTCGCTCTACCGGTACGTCGCCGCCAAGGACGAGCTCTACGTCCTGATGCAGGACGCGGCGACGGGCCCGCCGCCCCCGCGGCCCGCCTCCGCGGACGGCTGGCGGGCGGGTCTTGAGTGGTGGGCGCGGGCGCAGCGCGACACGTTCCGGCGGAACCTGTGGCTGCTGCGCATCCCCATCGGCTCGCCGCCCGCGACACCGAACGGGCTGGCGTGGATGGAGCAGGGCCTGCAGGTCCTCGACGGCTGTGGCCTCGACGAGGGCCGGAAGATCTCCGTGATGATGCTGGTCGGCGGCTACGTGCGCAACGAGGTCTCCCTCATGTCCGGCCTGGACGCCGCGATGCGGGCCGAGGGGCTCACGCCGGACGCGGTCATGCGGCGCTACGAACGCACCGTCGACGCACTGACCTCGGCCCGCGCCGAGCGCTTCCCCGCGCTGCGGCGGCTGCTCGCCACGGGGGTGCTCGGGGAGGCGGATGCCGAGGACACGGAGTTCGAGTTCGGACTCGCGCGGGTGCTCGACGGGGTGGCGGTGCTGGTGGGTGGTCCGGGTTCCGGTGGCTGAGGCGGGCGCGGGTCGGTACGGGTGCGGGCGCTGGTCCGGGTGTTGGTACGGGTACTGGTCAGCGCCCCGCGCCCCCGTCGCCCCGCGTCCCGGAGGGCTCACGCATAGCGCGGTAGTCCCGCCCGGAGCTGGTCGTACGCCTCGTTCGCGGACCTGAGCGCGTCAGGGGCCGCCTCCCGCGCGCTCTCGCCCGCCGCGATGCGGCGCCACGTCTCCTCGGCGAGGATCCGCTGCACGGCCACGATCTGGCCGGCGGCCAGGCGGGCCTGGAGCGGGGTGCCGCCGTGCGCCTCGGTCAGGGCGGCGGCCAGCGCCTGTTCGGAGCGGTCCTGGTACCCGTACAGGCGGGCGACCAGGGACGGGGTGCCGTAGAGGAGGCGGTGGAAGGCGCGGACGGCGGGGACGTCGCAGAGGCCCGTCACCGGGTCGTTGCGTTCGAGGCCGGCCAGGAAGTTGCGGTGCAGGGCGTCGAGCGCGGCCGTGCCGGCGGGGCGCGCGGCGACCACCCGGGCCGCCTCGTCCTCGTGGTCGGAGAAGCGGTGCAGGACCAGGTCCTCCTTGGACGCGAAGTACCGGAACAGGGTCGGCTTGGAGACCTCGGCCGCCTCCGCCACCTCCGCGACCGACACCTTCTCGAAGCCCCGCTCCAGGAAGAGCGCGATGGCTGTCTCGGAGATCTCCTCGTACCTGCGCTGTTTCTTGCGTTCGCGCAGGCCACCGGGGGCGGGAAGGCCGCCGGGTGCTCCCGGTGTGCCGACCGCGCCAGACGTGCCGGGCGCTCCAGCCGTGCCGGACGCTCCGGCCGCCCCCGGCGCCGGGCTCAACTGATCGCTCGTCCTGCGGGCGCTGCTCATGCCCACAGTGTACCCGCTCGCGAAACCCGGTTATGAATTTAACTCGGTTACATTATTCTCGACGCATGACCACCCCGACACCCCACGGCGCCCACGCCCTCGACCGGGAACGCGACCACCACGACCTCTGCCGCGCCGCCCTCACCGCCATGGTCGAGGGCGCCGAGGAACGCGTCGTCAAAGGCGCGGACGTCTCGGCCTCGGGGGCCGACGCCGAAGTGCTCGGCTACCAGTTCCGCAGCCACGCCAAGGCCATGCGCGAACTCCCCGAGGCGCCCCTCTTCTTCGGCCGCCTCGACTTCGCCGACAGCGGCCCCGAGGGCGAACGGGCCGGCGACCACCGCGGCCAGCGCTACCACGTCGGGCGGCTCCGGATCACCGAACACCCCTCCGCGCCGCCCCTCGTCGTCGACTGGCGCGCCCCCGTCTCCCGCGCCTTCTACCAGGCCGGCGCCCACGATCCGCAGGGCGTCGCCGTCCGCCGCCGGTTCGGCTGGGCGCCCGGCAGCAAGGGCGCCTCCGCCGACCTCACCGGCATGGAGGACGAACTCCTGGACGGAGCGCAGGAGTTGACCGGGGCCGCCGGCGACGCCCCCTCCGGCCGCATCCTCGCCGGCGAGATCGAACGCCCCCGCGTCGGCCCCATGCGCGACATCGCCGCCACCATCCAGCCCGACCAGGACGACCTCGTACGCGGAGAACTCGCCGCCTCCGTCTGCGTGCAGGGCGCCCCCGGCACCGGCAAGACCGCCGTGGGCCTGCACCGCGCCGCGTACCTCCTCTACACGTACCCCCAGCGCGTGCGGCGTTCCGGCCTCCTCATCCTCGGGCCCAACCGCACCTTCCTGCGCTACATCGCCGAGGTGCTGCCCTCGCTCGGCGAGAGCGGCGTACGGCAGTCCACCGTCCAGGACGAGATCGCGCGGCATCCGGTGCGCGCCGTCGACGACGAGGCCGCCGCCGTCGTCAAGCACGACGTGCGGATGGCCGAGGTGCTGCGCCGCGCGCTGTACGCGCGGGTCGCGCCGCCCGCCGAGCCGCTCGCGGTGGTGGACGGTTCGTACCGGTGGCGGGTGCCGCTCGGTGAGCTGGAGCGGATCATCGAGGACGTACGGGCCGAGGGGTCGCCGTACGCCGTCGGGCGCGAGCGGGTGCGCGGCCGGGCCGTGCGGGCGATCCAGGAGCGGGCCGAGCGGCGGGCCGGGCCGCAGGGCGGCGCCTGGCTGCAGAAGGTGGGGCGGTCCCGGCCTGTCGGTGCCTTCGTCGACGCGGCCTGGCCCAAGGTCCGGTCCGACGAGGTGCTCGCCGCGCTCCTCGGCGACGCGGACGCGCTCGCCGCCGCGGCCGACGGCGTCCTCGACGAGGCGGAGCAGCGGGTCCTCCGCTGGGTCCGGCCGCCGCGCTCGTACAAGTCCGCGCGGTGGAGCGCCGCCGACCTGGTGCTGCTCGACGAGATCGAGGGACTCCTCGAACGGCCCGCCGGATACGGGCACATCGTCGTCGACGAGGCGCAGGACCTCTCGCCCATGGAGTGCCGGGCCATCGCGCGCCGCGCCGGCTTCGGCTCGCTGACCGTCCTCGGCGACCTCGCGCAGGCCACCACGCCCTGGGCCGCCCGCAGTTGGCCCGACCTCCTCGCCCACCTGGGCAAGCCGGACGCCGCGGTCACCCCGCTGACCGTCGGATTCCGCGTGCCGCGCGCCATCGTCGGCCTCACCAACCGGGTCCTTGGGCAGCTCGACGTGGACGTGCCGCCCGCACAATCCATGCGTGCGGACGGGGAGTTGGCGATCAGGGAGGTGCCGGACGTGGCGGCCGCCGCCGTCGGGGCGGTGCGCGATGCGCTGGGGCGGGAGGGGTCCATCGGGGTCATCGCGGCCGACGGAGAGGTGGAGCGGCTGCGTGCGGTGTTCGGCGCGGCGGGCGTGGCGGTGGCCGGTCCCGACGAACTCGGCGCCCGCGTCGCCCTGTTGCCAGCATCGGTCGCGAAGGGCCTGGAGTACGACCACGTGGTGGCCGTCGAGCCCGCGGCGATCGCGGAGGCGGAACGGCGCGGAATGCACCGGCTGTACGTCGTCCTCACGCGTGCGGTCTCCCGGCTCGACGTGCTGCACAGCAGACCGCTGCCGTGGGAGGTGTAGCGCGGGGACGGGGGGCGGGGCTCTCGGAGTTCTGGGGTGCTCCGCTGGGGCGCCGACCGGCGGCCTGCCCCGGCCTGCTGCGGCCCGCTCCGGCCTGCTCCGATCAGGCGTGAACGCGGTGCCGGGCCCGGCGGGCGCACCGCACCGCGCCCCTCTTCCGGCAAGCTGCCCGGAACAGCTCGCCGCCGACGGTTACGGAGTCCGCCCATGCCCCACCCCGCCGCCCCCGAGCCCTCGCAGCCCTTCGAGCCCGCGGGGCCCCGCGAACCCACGGCGCCTCGCGAACCCACGGAACCGGAGACCGTGCCGGCGACGTGCGGGCACACCCACCTGTTCCCGGGGGCCCGCTGCCGCCTCCAGGGACTGCACGACCCGCACGCCTTCGCCGCCGCACCATGGCCGGTCGGCGTCGACCTGCGGTTCTCCGACGGGGTGATCGTCGACGCGGAACTGCGTGCCGGGGGCGAGGCGGACCCCGTACTCACCGTGCCGTCCTACACCACCGGCGCAGGCACCCGCATCGACGAACGCGCCTGGCTGGTAAGGGAGTTCACCCTCACCGGAACCGAGGTGGAGTTGACGACCGGCACCCACGCGTCACCCTGAAGCGGCCCCCACCCTCTCAGCGCCGCCCGAGCAGCTCCGTGATCCGGGTCGAGCCGTCGGCGCCGTGGCCCTCGCCGATGACGCGGCGGGCCAGGCCCTCGGCGGCGCGCATGACGCTCGCGTCGATGCCGTGGGATTCGGAGGTGTGGATGACGTGGGCCATGGTGGAGGCCGCCGAGGTGATCGGATTGACCTCACCCGAGTACGTGCCGGTGTCCACGTCGACCGCGAACTCCTCGAAGAGCGCCGGCAGGATCGCGCTGATGCCGGCCGCGAACGGCGCGAGCTCCCGCGCGGAGATCCCCTCGGCCTTCGCCACGGCCAGCGCGTGCAGATAGCCGGTCATCGAGGTCCAGAAGACGTCGAGGAGCGCGACGTCGTACGCCGCCGCCCGACCGATGTCCTCGCCGAGGTGGGTGTGGGTGCCGCCGAGCGCGTCGAGGACGGGGCGGTGCTCCTCGTAGAGCGCGGCGTCACCGCTGTGGAGGAAGACGCCGTGCGGCGTCCCGATGGTCGTGGTCGGCGTCATGATCGCGCCGTCCAGGTAGCGGATGCCGTGCGCGGCGGCCCAGTCGCCGGTGTCCCTGGCCCGGTCGGGGGTGTCGGCGCTGAGGTTCACGAGGGTGCGCCCCTTGAGGGCGCGGGTGACGTCGTCGCGGCGCAGCACGGCGTCCGACGCGTCGTAGTTGACGACACAGACGACGGTCAACGGGCTTGCGGAGACGGCCTCTTCGGCCGTGGCGGCGCTCACCGCGCCGAGCTCGACGAGCTCGCCGTCCCGTCCGGGCGTCCGGTTCCACACGGTGGCCCGCACCCCGGCGGCGAGGAAGGCGCGGGTGAGGGCCCGGCCCATGGGGCCCAGCCCGAGAACGGTGACGGTGGGAGGGGTGGACGTAGAGATGGTCGTGGCCATGGTGGTGGCGGACGGCTGGTGGGTGTGCTGAGGCATGATTCGACTTCCGTATGCGCAGAAAAATGGATGAGTCGCAGCGGAGGGTGCCGTGAAGGGGGAGGGGTACGAAGATGACGCGCAGCCGCGCCCATGACCCGAACGTGTGCGGGGTGACCGCCGCGATCGCGGTGATCGACGGCAAGTGGAAGACCGCGCTGCTCTGGACGCTGGAGACCGGCCCGCGCCGCCCCGGCGAGATGCGCCGCATGCTGCCGGGGCTGACCGAGAAGGTGCTGACCCAGGCGTTGCGTGAAATGGAGGAGGACGGCCTCGTGCTCCGGGAGGTGCACGACGTACGGCCGTTGAAGACCGTCTACTCCCTCACGGGGTTCGGCAGGGACCTCTGTGCGGCGCTGGCCCCGCTGTCCGACTGGGGACACCGGCGCCTGGACGGGATGGCGGCGCGTGTTCCCGTCGAGACCGCTGTACGGCAGGACTTGTGACGCCCCATCACCTCCGTCTCCCCTTTGGCCGGCGCTGTCCGCCGCTGCCCCATCAGCTTCGCCGCCGGCCGGGCGCCCGCCAAGTACCCACTTAAAAGTGGCCATGCCGCAGCGCCCGGCCGGTGGGGCATCGTCATCCGACGACGTCGGCGACCACACAGCTGACGTTGTCGGGTCCGCCCAACGCGTTGGCCAGCGCGACGAGTTCCCGTACGGCCTCCTCGGGATCGTCGACCGTGGCGACCACCCGGCGCACCTCCTCGGAGGGGACGACGGTGGACAGGCCGTCGGAGCAGAGCAGGTAACGGTCTCCGGGGCGGACGTCGTGCAGGCGGACGTCGAGGGCCGTGTCCGACCCACCCGTCAGGGCCCGGTGCAGCATCGCCGGCTGGGGGTGGGAGGACGCCTCCTCCGGGGTGATGCGGCCCTCGTCGAGCAGCGACTGCACCACCGTGTGGTCGTGGGTGATCTGGAAGAACTCGCCGTCGCGCAGGAGGCAGGCCCGGGAGTCGCCGATGTGCACGAGCGCGAGTTGCGAGCCGGTCCAGAACATCGCGGTGAGCGTCGTACCGACGTGGTTCGTGTCGTGATTCGTGTCGTTCGTGTCGTTCGCGGCAGGCGCTTCCGTGGCGGCGTCGCGCACAGCCTGCCGGGTCGACTCGATGGATTCCTCCAGGACGTCGAGGAGCTGCCTGCCCTCCGGAGCTTCCGGGGCTTCCGGGGCTTCCGGGGCTCGCAGGACCTCCGGGGTCTCCAGGCGCTTGAGCGAGCCGACGGCGGCGGCGCTCGCTGCTCCGCCCGCGGGGCCGAAGCCGTCGGCGACGGCGAGGAGGCGGGCACCCGCGTACGCGATGTCCTGGTTGCTCTCCCGGACGAGGCCGGTGTCGGACAGTGCGGCGCCGCGGATGCGGAGGGGCTGGGTCGTCGCGGACAAGGTGGGGTCCTTCCAGGTCAGATGGTCGACGAGGAAGGTGGCGAGATCCCGCCGGGCGGCGGTCTCGGCCTCGACCTGCGCCCAGTACGCGCGTACCTCCTGGGCGGCGGTCTCCGCCGGGCCTGCCACTGGACCTGTCGCCTCCGTATCCGCATCCGCGTCCGCCAGCGCGCACACGTGCTGGACGCGGGCGAGCGGCATGCCCAGGCGGCGGAGCCAGCCGACCAGGCGGGCCCGGTCCAACTGGTCCGGGGCGTAACGGCGGTAGCCGGTCACCGGATCGACGACGGCCGGGCGCAACAGGCCGAGCTCGTCGTAGAGGCGCAGTGCCTTCGGCGACAGCCGGGACGCCTTCGCGAACGCCCCGATGGTCAGCAGCCTCATGGCCCGCCCCTCCCTCGTACCGGGCACGGCGCCCGGCCCCACCGATGCTGCGGCTTCCCCCAAGGTGAAGGTCAACTACCGGTTCAGCGGTCCGCGTGCGGCTGGACGAAACGGAGCATGTTGCCCGCCGGATCACGGAAGGCGCAGTCCCGTACGCCGTACGGCTGGTCCACCGGTTCCTGGAGCACCTCGCCGCCCGCGGCGCGCACCCGCTCGAAGGTCGCGTCGCAGTCGGCGGTGCGGAAGTTGACGCCGCGGAGCATGCCCTTGGCCATCAGCTCGGCCGCGGCCCGCCGGTCGGCGGCCGGGGCGTTCGGGTCGGCGAGCGGGGGTTCGAGGACGATCTCCACGCCCGGCTGCGCGGGCAGCCCCACGGTCACCCACCGCATCCCTTCAAAACCTACGTCGTTGCGCACCTCGAAACCGAGCACGTCACGGTAGAAGGCGAGCGCCTTGTCGTGATCGTCGACGGCGATGAAGCACTGCGCGAGTTCGATGTCCATGTCTTCCACGCTAGGCACTCGGGTCGGTCTTCGCTTCTCCGTTCCTGACCGGCCGGGTGCGCAGTTTGGCGACGCAGGCGGGGACGGCGGCGCCGGCGGCGTGGTCGCGGGCCCGGTAGGCGCTCGGGCTCTCCCCGACCAGCTCGGTGAAGCGCGAACTGAACGAGCCGAGCGACGTACAGCCCACCTCGAAGCAGACCTCCGTGACGCTGAGGTCACCGCGGCGCAGCAGCGCCTTGGCGCGCTCGATGCGGCGCGTCATGAGGTAGCTGTACGGGGTCTCGCCGTACGCGGCACGGAAGCTGCGCGAGAAGTGGCCCGCCGACATGAGGGCGCCGCGGGCCAGCGCGGGGACGTCCAGCGGCTGCGCGTAGTCGCGGTCCATCCGGTCGCGGGCCTGACGCAAGCGGACGAGGTCGGAGAGGGGAACACCGGACATACGGGGCACAGGACCACCGTACCGAGCGCGGCGCCGCGGCGCCCTCGTACGACGGCGGCACCATCCGTATGGCAGGGGCACCATTCGTACGACAGCGACATCCCCGTACGACGGCGGCACCCGCCCCCCTCACGCCCCGACGTACTTGGCCAGGTGCTCCGCCGTGCGCGTGGAGCGGGCCGCGATCAGGTCGGCGGGCGTGCCCTCGAAGACGATCTTTCCGCCGTCGTGGCCCGCGCCCGGCCCGAGGTCGATGATCCAGTCGGCGTGGGCCATGACCGCCTGGTGGTGCTCGACGACGACGACCGACTTGCCCGCGTCGACAAGCCGGTCGAGGAGGCCGAGCAGCTGTTCGACGTCGGCGAGGTGGAGGCCGGTGGTCGGCTCGTCGAGTACGTAGACGAGTCGGTCGCCGCCCTTGTCGGCCATGTGGGTGGCCAGCTTCAGCCGCTGCCGTTCACCGCCGGAGAGGGTGGTGAGCGGCTGGCCCAGGCTGAGGTAGCCGAGCCCGACGTCCGCGAGGCGCCGCAGGATCCGATGGGCGGCGGGAGTGTGCGCCTCCGCGAGCGCTTCCGTATCCGTATCCGTATCCGTATCCGTATGCGCATCCGCGGGCGCCTCGCCGCCGCCGAAGAACTTCTCGGCCTCGTCCACCGACATCGCGAGGACCTCGCTGATGTCGCGCCCGCCGAGGCGGTACTCGAGCACCGACGCCTGGTAGCGCCTGCCCTCGCAGTCCTCGCACGGGGTGGCCACGCCGGACATCATCGCCAGGTCGGTGTAGATGACGCCGGCGCCGTTGCAGGTCGGGCAGGCGCCCTCGGAGTTGGCGCTGAACAGCGCGGGCTTCACTCCGTTCACCTTCGCGAACGCCTTGCGGATCGGGTCGAGCAGCCCGGTGTACGTCGCGGGGTTGCTGCGCCGCGAGCCGCGGATCGGCGTCTGGTCGACGGTCACCACCTGCGCGCCGGCCGGCATCGACCGGTGCACGAGCGAGCTCTTGCCGGATCCCGCGACGCCGGTCACGACGGTGAGCACCCCGAGCGGGATGTCGACGTCGACGCCGCGCAGGTTGTGCGTGTCCGCGCCGCGGATCTCCAGCGCCCCGGTGGGTTCGCGCACGGTCTCCTTCAGCGCGGCCCGGTCGTCGAAGTGGCGGCCGGTGACGGTGTCGGAGGCGCGGAGCCCCTCGACGGTGCCCTCGAAACAGACGGTGCCGCCGCCCGTGCCCGCGCCGGGGCCGAGGTCCACCACGTGGTCGGCGATCACGATGGTCTCCGGCTTGTGCTCGACGACGAGCACGGTGTTCCCCTTGTCGCGCAGCCGTAGGAGCAGGTCGTTCATCCGCTGGATGTCGTGCGGGTGCAGGCCGATCGTGGGCTCGTCGAAGACGTACGTGACGTCGGTGAGCGAGGAGCCGAGGTGCCGGACCATCTTGACGCGCTGCGCCTCGCCGCCGGAGAGGGTGCCCGCGGGGCGGTCGAGCGCGAGGTAGCCGAGCCCGATCTCCACGAACGAGTCGAGGGTCTGCTGGAGGGCGGTGAGGAGCGGGGCGACCTTGTCGTACGCGGGATCGTGCGCGGGGCCGTTCGCGGGGTCGTTCGCGGGGCCGGGGGCACCCGCGGGCGTGTCTTGGCGCAGCCCCCGTACCCACTCGGCCAGGTCCCGGATCTCCATGGCGCAGAGGTCCGCGATGGACTTCCCCCCGATCTTCGAGGAGCGGGCGCCCTCGCTGAGCCGGGTGCCGTCGCACTCGGGGCAGACGGTGAAGGTGACCGCCCGCTCCACGAACGCCCGGATGTGCGGCTGCAACGACTCCTTGTCCTTGGCGAGGAACGACTTCTGGATCTTGGGGATCAGCCCTTCATAGGTGAGGTTCACGCCGTTGACCTTCACCTTGACCGGCTCCCCGTAGAGGAAGGCCTGCAGCTCCTTCTTCGAGTACGCGCGGATCGGCTTGTCCGGGTCGACGAAGCCGGACTGGGCGTAGACCTGCACGGTCCACTGGCTGTCGGACTTCCAGCCGGGAATGGTGAACGCGCCCTCGGAGAGCGACTTGGAGTCGTCGTAGAGCTGGGTGAGGTCGATGTCGGAGACGCTGCCGCGGCCCTCGCAGCGGGTGCACATGCCGCCGGTGCGCTGGAAGGTCGCCTTCTGGGCCTTGGTCTTGTTGCCGCGCTCGACGGTGATCGCGCCGCTGGCCCGTACGGAGGCGGTGTTGAAGGAGTACGCGCTGGGCGGGCCGATGTGCGGCTCGCCGAGCCGGCTGAAGAGGATGCGGAGCATGGCGTGGGCGTCGGTGGCGGTGCCGACCGTGGAGCGCGGGTCGCCGCCCATCCGCTGCTGGCCGACGGTGATCGCGGTGGTCAGCCCGTCGAGCACGTCGACCTCGGGCCGCGCCTGCGCCGGCATGAACCCCTGGACGAACGCGCTGTACGTCTCGTTGATCAGCCGCTGCGACTCCGCGGCGATGGTGTCGAAGACCAGGGAGCTCTTGCCCGAACCGGAGACCCCGGTGAACACGGTGAGCCGCCGCTTGGGGATCTCGATGCTGACGTCTTTGAGGTTGTTCTCGCGGGCGCCGTGCACGCGGATGAGGTCGTGCCGGTCGGCGGCGTGCGGGGCGGCCCCGGAAACGGGGGCGGCGGGTGCGGGCGTGGCCGCGGCCGCAGTCTGCGGTGGGGTGGTCTTCCGGGCCTTGCTCATGGTGGTCTCCGTCTGTCGGGCCCGGACCGCCCGGCGGTCCTTACCTCCGGCACGTGTCGTGGTGGGGCCACGCTAGCGGCGGCGAGGGTCAGACGCTTCTCGATTCCTGACCGGATCTGTACTCACCGGATTCGTACTGACCGGATTCGTACTGACCGGATTTGGCCGCTCCGCCGCGGGTTCCCAGACCGAGGAGTCGTGGGCGAAGAGGACACGTCGCGGGTCGAAGTCGGCGAGCCGGTCCAGCCAGCGCGGATAGGGAGGGAGCGGCTGTTCGACGCCGTGGAGCGCGGCGTCGCGGGCCAGCTGGGCGGAGGCGAATTCGGGGGCGAAGTCGTGCGCCTGCCCTGCGAGGACGACGCTGCCGTCACCTCGCCGCAGCACCAACGACTGATGCCCGTCGGTGTGCCCGGGCGTAGGGACGACCCAGATCCCCGGATGGAGTTCGACCTCGCCGCGGACCTCTTCGTAGGCAGCACCGGGAAAGTCGATCAGTTCATCGACGGTGTAGTCACCCCGACGTGCGGCGGCGAGTTCGACGTCCTGGACGAGGATGGGCACGCCGCCGAAGAGGGGGTTGCCGCCACAGTGGTCGAAGTGCAAGTGGCAGTTGACGACCATGGAAATGTCACCGACACCGACGCCGACCCCCGCCAGGGCCTCGTCCAACGCCCGCCTCCGGGGCCGGTAATGAGCCTCGGTCCCGGCATCCGCCTCGCCGATACCGGTATCGAAGAGAAGCAGCCCGCCGTCGTGCCGCACGAGATAGGCGAGGGCTGGTTCGACGCGGGGGTGCGGGCCGCCGACCTCAGAAGCAGGCCGAACAAACCAACCAAGATCGAGCCGCCGCACCACGATGTCCCTGCCCATGCGGCCATCTTGGGCGGGGAGAGGGGTGACGTACAGGGGGATCTGCCGAGGGCAGAGGGGCGGGCGGCGGAGACGGGACACCGGGCACTGGACGCCGGACGCCGGACGCCGGACGCCGGACGGGTCACGATGCGATGGGCTTGTGGGCGAGGAAGAAGGCTTGCCGGCCCAACCGAGGCCTCTCGCTCGCGTCAGGTTCGCGGATCAACTGGGCATCCACGACGAGGCCGGCGTTGTTCATCAGGTCGGCCATCAGATCGGGTGCCATCCAGTAGACGTCGAGCGACAGCTCGTGGCCGTATCCCTTGTGCAGGTGCCGACGCTGATTTCCGGCCTTGAACGCCAGGAGCATGGGGCCGCCGGGGGCCAGCACCCGGTGACATTCCGCGAAGACGGTTGGCAGGAGCTCTGGCGGGGTGTGGACGGTCGAGTACCAGGCGACGGCGCCGCCGAGTGCCCCGTCCGCCAGGTCCAGAGCAGTCATCGATCCCTCTTCGAACCGAAGGCCCGGATGGGTCCGGCCGGCGACCGCGATCATCTCGGGGGAGAGGTCGATTCCGAAGGTGTCCACTCCAAGTGAGTGGAGGTGGGCCGTGATGCGACCGGGGCCGCAACCGAGGTCGGCGACAGGTCCGGTGCCCGGTGCCTGCACGAGCTCGGAGAACGCGGCCAGCATGGCACGGTCCAACGGCTTCGCGTCCAACTCGTCGCGCAGGAGCTTCTCGTAGTCGACGGCAACGGTGTCGTAGGCCGCCCGAGTGGCGTGCAGGTAGGTCGCTTCGGTCATGGCCCATGACCGTAATGCTGTCCCTGCCTGGCCCGCTGGACGTGCCGCGGCGGTGCTGCGGCCGACGGCAGCCTGGTGAAGCTGGACCGCTACCTCCACAACCGGGCCGACGGCATGATCGGAGCGTTGTCCCACGCCATCCGGGGCGCCGCGATCGACGCGATTCCGGGCGGGACCGAACGCGTGACCAAAGACGTGACCAAAGAAGGGCTCGACGAGATCCCCCTGGACCACGCCGCGGAAACCGTGAAGAAGCCGGTGAAGAAGGCGGCCACCAGGTGACCGAGACGCTGCCCGAACAGCTGGCCAGACTCCCCGTCCAGGTCTCAATGCGGCTCGGCGAGGGCACCGACTCCTTCATCCGCCGACTGGCTCAGGCCAACCATCTCAAGCCTACGGACGCGGGAAACGACCACGCGCTGACCGACTCGCCGCAGTTACCGGCCGTCGACAAGAGGTACTGGGACGGGTGCTGGCCGATCTGGTGCGAAAGAAACGTGCGAGGCCAGCCCCGGACAAGCCCAAGTGACGTGTCACCACCAGCGCGGACAAGCCCGCGCTCGTCGCGGCGATCCGTCGGGACGTCCGAGCAGGAGAGCAGTCCGTCGGGAAGTTGGCGGCGAGCACGGCGTGGGCCGATACATGGTTCGCCAGGCCCTCGCCTCATCGACTCCTCCACCACGCAAGGAACGCGCGGCCATCCAGGGCCGGGCTAAAGGACGCGTCGGTCCCGCCATCGACGTCATCCTCGACGAATACGCCGCCACCAGCGTGTCCTACGGAACCGTTCACCGCTAGGTCAGAGGCTGCTGACAGTTCATGCAGTGAAGGACAATCACACGATCATTCTGCCTGGGCGACGTCATGGGCATGCTCCAACACCGTGTTCACCACCAGCTTGGCATCCTGACGGACGAAGGACCGGCCGCAGCCGTCTCATCCAATCCAGTCCCCGCAGGTCAACGCGATCCGGCCCGACTAACTTCGCTGCGACAGGTCAGCCGCCGTTGGCGGCTCGCCTTCCGAGATCACCGGTCCCCTGTCCTCTGCCAACGAACCTTGGACGGCTTGTCACTGAAGTCGGACCGGCGGAGACCGCCTGTGCGGGGGCGGAGGGCTGCAAGGGCCGGGCTTCGCGCCTTGAGTGCCGGCTGGGTGTCACCAGTCGACGTGCGCCTCGATCCAGCGGTCCAGTCCCGCCGTGTCGCCCTTGGGGGGCAGTTCGCGGGCCGGACTGACCTGACTGAGGGGAGAAGCAGCGAGTTGCAGATGGGTGAGGTAGCCGTAGGGACCGTTGTCCGCGTGTGGCCCCACGATCACGGCCTGCGTGGCGGTGCGCCAGATCCGGTGGAGCATCGGCGGGCCCGTCACCACGGCCGCGTCGCTGGTGACCGTCCGCTCCGGAGCGGCGCCGAGATGGGCGGTGACGGCGTCCGCGGCTTGGTCGAGTATCTCGGCGCACGCCTCCACCGTGGACGGGCGGTGGACCGTCCAGCCCGGGGCCCTGCCCCAGTCGTCCACGAGTTCGCCCAGCCAGGGCATGTTGTCGAGGTCGTCGTCGTGCGGGTCGACGGGATACAGCTGCCCGAACACCAGGAAACGTCGCGCTGCCGGGTCCCCGAAAGGGGTGTCGCCCTCGGTGCACAACGGATGCCCGTAGCCCGTGCGGTAGGAGTCCGTCAGGCATGCGTGTTCCCAACTCCAGCCCCGAGCGCGCAGAACGGCGTCGAGCGCGTCGAAGCCATCCGCAGCCGTCGGTTGCTGCGGCAGGGCGAGGAACTCTGCCACGGCGGCCGGGGTCAGGGGGCAGTGGGCCAGTGCGTGCACAGGGGTGGGCATGGGGGTCAGGTTAAGACGTGTCTTTGGGATCGTGGCGACGATCGCGAGGCGCCGACAGAGGGAAGCGCTCGCAGGAGAAGTCACCGACGTTCCACTCCTGAGGCAGATCCTCGCCGCAGAAGACGCATACGAAGTCCTCCTCCCGCACGATGTTGAGCTCCCGGCAGGAGTGGCATCGGCGAAAGACGACCTTGTGCGTGAATCCGGGCGGTCGCTGGATCCCGATCCGATCCAGAGCCTTGGCCACGGCGGGCCATGAGCTGATGTCCGGGCAGTAGCCGGTCGACTGATTGCTGACCTCCTCGACCGCCCACCGCCCGGACTCCTCGCGGAAGCTCATCTCACCGGCGCTCAGGACCTCTCCGCCGCCGGCACACACCACGTGCTCACTGCGGCGCAGGGCCAGTCGCAGCACCCCGTCGCCGTCGACGACGAACGTGAACGGCTCAGCCAACTCGTCCCGAGCCAGCGCCGATACCCACTCGCCGAAGTCCGCTGCCGAGCGGACGCCCCACCCCTCACCACCCGCCCGGACGAGCTCTTTCAACTCAGCCGGGCCCACATACCGATACCTCTGCCCCCGTGTCTCCACACACGCCAACCTAGCGGCCCACACAGCCAGGCCTTGGGGGATTACCGCTCGGCGACTACGGCGGACTGGTGACAGAAATCCCTGCGAAGTGACAGTTGTCGCTGCGAGGCACACGGACGCGAGACAGTGGCGTGGCGCACTTTTGCAAGCGGGTGCTTGCAAAAGTTAGCAAGGGTGCTGCACCATCGACGGCATGGCATCGCTCAACGTCGGCAATCTCGGTGAGTACCTGCGCGAGCAGCGGCGCAACGCGCAGCTGTCGTTGCGGCAGCTCGCCGACGCCGCCGGGGTGTCCAATCCGTATCTGAGCCAGATCGAGCGCGGCCTGCGCAAGCCGAGCGCCGACGTCCTGCAACAGGTCGCCAAGGCGCTGCGGATCTCCGCGGAGACGCTGTACGTGCGGGCCGGGATCCTCGACGAGAAGGAGCGGGACGAGCTGGAGACGCGCGCCGTCATCCTCGCCGACCCGTCCATCAACGAGCGCCAGAAGCAGGTGCTCCTCCAGATCTACGAGTCGTTCCGCAAGGAGAACGGCTTCGAGACCTCGTCGTACGTGGAGGACGTGGAGGACCAGGACGTTCGGGATGATCGCGATGATCAGGAAGATCAGGACGGACCCGGCGACGACCTCCGCGGAGCCGACGGAAGCGCGTGATGCCCGTCCAGACGCACGGAGCTCGACGTACTAAAAAACCCGAGCCACAACCGCAACATAACCCTCAAGTGACAAGCTGACGCGAATCCGGGAGGACCATCGTCATGGCCATCACCGATGACCTGCGCAAGACCCTCAGCAACCCCACGCCCGCCTACTTCGTCGCCGGTTCCGCGGACCTCGCGTTCCAGCAGGCGAAGAAGGTGCCCGGCATCGTCGAGCAGCTGATCGCCGAGGCGCCGTCCCGGTTCGAGGCGGTGCGCAACACCGACCCCAAGACCGTGCAGGACAAGGCCGCCACCCGCGCCAAGGAGGCGCAGGAGACCCTGCAGGCCAGGGTCACCGAGGTGCTCGGCTCGCTCGACACCGACCTGAAGAAGCTCGGCGAGACCGCCCAGGACCTGGCGCTGCGCGGTGTCGGCGTGGCCGCCGAGTTCGCGGTCAAGGCGCGCGAGAAGTACGACGAGGTCGCCGAGCACGGCGAGCAGGCCGTGAAGGCCTGGCGCGGCGAGGCCGCCGAGGAGATCCTCGACCTGGCCGAGACGGTCGAGCCGGACGCCGAGCCGGAGACCGAGCCGGAGACCGGCAAGGTGGCCGGTGGCGCCCAGACCTCCGAGACCTCCACGGTCACCCCCGTCACCCCCGTGACCCCGGCGCCCCGCCAGCCGTCCGCGGCCGCCGCCCCGGCGAAGAAGCCCGCCGCGAAGAAGACCGCGGGCACGCCCCGCAAGACCGCCGCGAAGAAGACCACGCCGCCCGCCAAGTAGGCGGAGCAGACCCGGTCGCGCGTACGGCGCGTGTACGGGACCGGAGCGGGACGGCAGCGGAACGGGCACTACCCGAGTGCCCGTTCCGTTGACCGGGTAGCGGGTACCGTGGCCGCGTAATGATGAGCCGAGACTGGTGGTGGACGTTGTGCTGATGCAAGGGTTCGCGAACTTCATGTGGCTGCTGTCGCTGGCCCTGATCGTCTTCAGCGGATTCGCGCTCATCGACGCCGCCGTCCGGCGCGAGGACGCCTATCGCGCGGCGGACAAGAAGACCAAGCCGTTCTGGCTGATCATCCTCGGCCTCGCCTTCGTGGTGAACCTGATCTTCCAGATCATTTCGTTCCTGCCGATCATCGGGCTCGTCGCCACCATCGTGTACATGGTGGACGTGCGCCCCGCAATCAAGCAGATCTCCGGCGGCCGGGGCGGCCGCCGCGGCGGCTCCAGCAGCGACGGTCCGTACGGGCCGTACAACGGCGGCCGCTGACCCGTACCGAGCATCATCGGCGGCGAGCCCGCCGGGTGACCTCACCGCCCGCCCGGTGTCCGGTCCAGGAGCAGGACCGCCACGTCGTCCGTCAGATCCCCGCCGTTGAGGTCGCGCACCTCGTTCACGGCGGCTTCGAGCAGTTCGTCGCCCTGCAGCCCGGCGGCGATCTGGCGGCGGACCATCTCCACCATGCCTTCCTGCCCCAGCCGCTGATTGCCCTGGCCGATCCGGCCCTCGATCAAGCCGTCGGTGTAGAGCATCAGGCTCCACGTGCCGCCGAGCTCCACCTGCCGGCGCGGCCAGCGGGCGCGCGGCAGCAGTCCGAGCGCCGGGCCGCCGTCCTCGTACGGAAGCAGCTCGGCGAGCCGGCCCTCGCGCGCGATCAGCGGCGACGGGTGCCCGGCGAGACAGAGTCCGGCCCGGCGGCCGTCGGGGGCTATGTCGACCGTGCAGAGCGTCGCGAAGATCTCCTCGTCCGCGCGCTCGTGCTCCAAAACCTTCTGCAGCGTGGAGAGCAGTTCGTCGCCGCACAGGCCCGCGAAGGTCAGCGCGCGCCAGGCGATCCGCAGCTCCACGCCGAGCGCGGCCTCGTCGGGGCCGTGCCCGCAGACGTCGCCGATCATGACGTGCACGGAACCGTCGGGCGTGCGCACGGTGTCGTAGAAGTCCCCGCCGAGCAGCGCGCGGGAGCGGCCGGGCCGGTACCGCGCGGCGAAGCGCAACGGTGAACCGTCCAGGAGTGGCGTGGGCAGCAGGCCACGCTCCAGTCGGGCGTTCTCCTGCGCCCGCAGCCGGGACTCGGAGAGCTGGCGCTGGGCGACGTCGGCGCGCTTGCGCTCCACCGCGTACCGGATCGCGCGGCTCAGCAACCGGCCGTCCAGCTCCTCACGGAAGAGGTAGTCCTGGGCGCCGACGCGCACGGCCTCGGCGCCGGCCTCGGAGTCGTCGTTCGCCGTGAGGGCGAGGACGGCGTGCCGGGGCGCGAGGCGCAGCACGTGCCTGAGCGCCGTGAGCTCGTCCTCGTCCGCCTCCGCGGCGCCCGGTCCGGCCAGGGCCAGGTCGAGCAGGATGCAGTGCACGTCGTCCGTGAGCAGCCGCTCGGCCTCGGTGAGGTTGCGGGCGGTACGGATACGGATGGGCTTGCCCGCGGAGTCGAGAAGCGCGGGGAGGCTCAACGAGCCCGTGGGGTCGTCCTCGATCACCAGCAGGGTGAGCGCGCCGGAGTTGCCGCCGGTGCCGGTGCCGGTGCCCGTGCCTGGGCCAGTGCCCGCGCTCGGGCCGGTGCCCGTGCCGCCGCTGCCGTTGCTGTCCTTTTGGGTGTGGCTGTTGTCGGTGGATCCGGTGGTGCCGGTGGATCCGGATCCGGCGGTGCCGGTGGAGGCCGCCGTGTCGTACGGGGGCGCCGCATGAGCCTGACCGCCTTCCGCGGCCGGGATCGCTCTCTGCCGCGGTATGGGTACGGGCATCGTTTGGTCCTTCCCTCCCCCCGAGGGCGTGGTGCCGCGCAGGTCGACGCAGCACCGACGGGGACCATAGCGGTAGCCGCGCCTCCATTGGAATGCCGCGCGGCAAACGGCCACCGTCATATGCCGCATCCAGGAACGCAATTGGGCACGGCAGGTCCCTGCGGGGGATGACGAACATCACGCCGTGAGGGTTGAGCGGGACGCCCCGGCGTGCACTGGGTCACACCCGTATCCCCGTATCCCCGTAGGGCGCGGCCCCCACCGCGACCCCACCCCGGCCCCCGCCGCGGCCCTCGCCCCGCCCCCACCGTGGCCGCTACTTGTCCGGCCGTACGACCCCGAGGATCTGCATCGACCCCGCCCCCGTGATCGTCACGTCCCGGCCCGGCCGGGGCGCGTGCACGATCGCGCCGTCGCCCAGGTACATCCCGACATGGCTCGCGTCCGAGTGGTAGATGATCAGGTCACCGGGGCGCATGTTCTTGACGTCGACGTGCGGCAACTGCTTCCACTGCTCCTGCGAGGTCCGCGGAATGCCGCGGCCCGCCGCCGACCAGGCCTTCGAGGTGAGTCCCGAGCAGTCGTACGACCCCGGGCCCTCGGCGCCCCACACGTACGGCTTGCCGATCTGGGCGGTGGCGAACGCGATGGCCTTCTTGCCCTGGGCCGACGCCTTGCCGTCGATGTCCTTCAGGACGCCCGAACTCACCCACGCCGACTGCTTCTTGAGGGCGGCTGCCTCCTCCATCTTCCGCAGCCGCTCCCGCTCCTTCTTCTCCAACGTCGACTCGAGCTTCTCGGCGGCCGCGATCTTCTTCTTGATCCGCTTCTTCGACGCCGCCTTCGCCTTGCGGTTGGCCTCGAGCTTCTTCCAGCGGGCGGTGGCGTCCTTCGCGTAGATCCGCAGGTCCTCCTGCGTGCGCTCCAGCTCGGTGAGCATGCCCTTGGTGGCCTTCTCGCCCTGCCGGATGCGTCCCGCGCCGTCGAGGAACTGGCCCGGGCTGTCGCTCAGCATCAGCCGGGCCTCGTCCGGCAGGCCGCCGCCGCGGTATTGGGCGCGGGCCGCTGCGCCCGCGCGGGCCTGCAGCCTCTTGAGCTTCGCCTGGCCGTCGGCGATGTCCTTGGCCAGCTTCACGATCTGCTCGGACTGCTTGTCGGCCTTCTCCTCGGCGGCGTTGTACGCATCCGTGGCCACGCCCGCGTCGTGGTAGAGCTCGTCGATGTCCTTGCGGACCTGCTCCAGCGACTTGTCCGATCTGGGGGCCGGGCCCGTGGGCCGTGGAGGGGCCGGGCTCGCGTACGCCGCACCCGGTGCGGTCACCACCACAGCCGCGCAGATCAGCGCCACAGTCGCCGCCGCCGAGTATCGCTTGCCGGTCACGTCCTGCCACCCCCAAAGCTGATTTACCGTCAGTAACTTACGGTCGCCAACGGGATGGTGCCACGCCGACGCCCGATCCGACAGAGCCCGGCGGCAACTCCGATCCCCCCACTCGCTCCATGTGACGTGCGACACGCGGAGATCGTTCCCCGCCGGCTCCGCACACCGGACCATCTCCGGGTGACGTCCGGGTGGCCCCGGAGTGACCTCGGGGTTCACCCCGACGGAGGCAGCCGGGGTTCCTCCCGATGGAGGCGTCGGGGTCACGGGCCGAGACGGCCGGGATCCACCGGCTCACCCGGCGGAAGCGGACGCGACGTTCACCCCACCCGAGGCGTCAACGCCCCCCACCCCACCGTCACTTCCCCCTGCCGCCACCGCGAAGTCCCGTCGCGCACCGGCCAGTCGGCGGTCAGGTCGCGGACCGCCCTGATCCACCGCTGCCGGGCACCGTACGAGGCGTACGGTGCCGCAGCCGCCCAGGCCCGGTCGAAGTCCCGCAGGAACGCGTGCACCGGCTCGCCCGGCACGTTCCGGTGGATCAGCGCCTTCGGCAGCCGCTCGGCGAGGTCGGAGGGGCGCTCCAGGGAGCCGAGCCGCGCCGCGAACGTCACCGTGCGCGGCCCCTCGGGCCCGAGCGCCACCCACACGTGCCGGCGCCCGATCTCGTCGCAGGTGCCCTCGACGAGGAGGCCGCCGGGGGCGAGGCGGGCGCACAGCCGCCGCCAGACGTCGGCGACCTGCTCCTCGTCGTACTGCCGCAGGACGTTCGCGGCCCGGATCAGGACCGGAGCACCGCCCGGCAGCGGCACCTCGAAGCCGCCGTGCCGGAAGGTGAGGCCCTCGCGCGCGTACGGGGCGGCCGCCGCGACCCGCGCCGGATCGATCTCGATGCCGACCACGCGCGCGTGCGGCGCGACGGAGCGCAGCCGCAACAGCAGTTCGACGGCGGTCCAGGGGGAGGCGCCGTAACCGAGGTCGACGGCGACCGGGTCGGGGGAGCGGCGCAGCGCGGGGCCGTGAACGGCGGCGATCCAGCGGTCCATGCGGCGCAGCCGGTTCGGGTTCGTGGTCCCGCGCGTCACCGTTCCCACGGGGCGGGAAGGGGTGCGTGGGGCCATGGGAGAAGGGTATGCGGGGGCGACCGGTTGAGAGCCCCACGTAATGCTTTGGCAAAATAGGGCACGCGGTGCGCGGGGTGGAAATGGAGCGGCGACATCCGGTGTTCCCCCTCCGGAGGACCGTACGCCCTCCGTGTCGTCATGCCCTTACACCGTGTCGTCATGCCCGTACACAAGGAGGACCGCCACGTGAGCCAGTACGTGTCCAGGCTCGGGCGTCGCTCCCCGACGGCACCCTCCAGGCTCCGCATCCCCGGCTCCGTCCGGCGCCCGCGCCGCGTGGCCATGCTCAGCGTCCACACCTCACCGCTGCACCAGCCCGGCACCGGGGACGCGGGCGGCATGAACGTCTACATCGTCGAACTCGCCAAGCGCCTCGCCGCGATCAACATCGAGGTCGAGATCTTCACGCGCGCCACCACCGGCGGGCTGCCGTCCGCGGTGGAGCTCGCGCCCGGCGTCCTGGTGCGGCACGTGGACGCGGGCCCCTACGAAGGGCTCGCCAAGGAAGAGCTGCCGGCCCAGCTGTGCGCCTTCACCCACGGCGTGATGCAGGCCTGGGCGGGCCACCGCCCCGGCTACTACGACCTGGTCCACTCCCACTACTGGCTCTCCGGACACGTTGGTTGGCTCGCCGCCGAACGCTGGGGCGTCCCCCTGGTCCACGCGATGCACACCATGGCGAAGGTCAAGAACGCGGCGCTCGCCGCGGGCGACACGCCTGAACCCGCCGCGCGCGTCATCGGCGAGACGCAGATCGTGCGGGCCGCGGACCGGCTCATCGCCAACACCTCCGAAGAGGCCGACGAACTCATCCGCCACTACGAGGCCGAGCCCGGCAAGGTCGCCGTCGTCCACCCCGGCGTGAACCTCGAACGGTTCCGGCCCGCCGACGGCCGCGCCGCCGCCCGGCACCGGCTCGGCCTGCCGCAGAACGCCCTCGTGCCGCTCTTCGCGGGCCGCATCCAGCCCCTGAAGGCGCCCGATCTGTTGCTGCGCGCGGTCGCCGTCCTGCTGGACGAGCGTCCCGCGCTGCGTTCGAACATCGTCGTCCCCATAGTCGGCGGTCCGAGCGGCAGCGGCCTGGCGAAGCCCGAGGGGCTGCAGAAGCTGGCCGCGAAGCTGGGGATCGCGGACGTGGTCCGCTTCCAGCCGCCGGTCGGCCAGGAGCAGTTGGCGGACTGGTTCCGCGCGGCGTCGGTCCTGGTGATGCCGTCCTACAGCGAGTCGTTCGGGCTCGTCGCCATAGAGGCGCAGGCGGCGGGCACGCCGGTGCTCGCGGCGGCGGTGGGCGGCCTGCCGGTGGCCGTGCGCGACGAGGAGACCGGCTTCCTCATCCAGGGCCACGAACCGGCCCACTACGCGCGCGTGCTGCGCGATTTCGCCGACCACCCGCATCTCGTGGACCGCATGGGCGAGGCGGCCGCGCGGCACGCGGAGTCCTTCGGCTGGGACACCTCGGCGTCCGCCACGGCGGACGTCTATACGGCGGCCATGCACGACTTCCGGGCGTCGCAGCGTCACGTACGCTCGCACCATGGCTGAGCAGGCGAACACTCCTCCGGAAGGCACTCCTCCGGAAGGCACTCCTCCGGACACCGCGACGGTCATCGAGCGGACCCTGGACGACGCGGAGCTCGAGTGGGAGGCCGCCGGGCCCGGCTCGTACGTGGTGAAGCTGCCCGGCACGCGGAAGCTCTCCACCACGCTGTCACTGCGGGTCGGCAACCACTCCCTCTCCCTGAACGCCTTCGTGATCCGCCACCCCGACGAGAACCACGAGGCGGTGCACCGCTGGCTCCTGGAGCGGAACCTCCGCCTGTACGGGGTGAGTTACGCGATCGACTCCCTCGGCGACATCTATCTGGCCGGCAAACTGCCGCTCGCGGCGGTCACGCCCGCGGAACTGGACCGGCTGCTCGGCTCGGTCCTCTCCGCATCGGACGACTCCTTCAACACGCTGCTGGAGCTCGGGTTCGCGTCGGCGATCCGCAAGGAGTACGAGTGGCGCGTGGCGCGGGGAGAGTCGACGCGGAACCTGGACGCGTTCACGCACCTGACGCGTCCGCAGGCCTCAGGGGCGCGCGGGGACGGACGGGGCTGAGGCGACGGCCTCCGCGGTGATGGACGGGGCGGAGGCGAGGGCCTCCGCGGCGACCGCGGGAGCCGGAACAACGGTTTCCGCGGGAGCCGACTCCTCCTTGCGTACGGATTCCTCCTTGCGTACGGGCTCCTCCGGAAGCGCCCGCATCAACCCCCAGTACCCCAGCGCCGCCACCGTTCCGAGCACCGCGCACATCCCCCACAGCCACTCCGCGCCGAACCGGTCGATCGTGAAGCCCGACATCAGCGGGGCGACGAGCGCGGCCACGGACCAGGACATCGTGTACATGCCCTGATAGCGGCCGCGGCCATGGGTGGGCGAGAGGCGGACGACCAGGCCGGTCTGGGTCGGCGCGTTGACGATCTCGGCGAGCGTCCACACGCACACCGTCATCGCGAAGGCGCCGACCGATCCGGCGAACGCGGTGAGGCCGAAGCCGTACCCGGCGAGGACCGAGGAGATCACCAACAGCCGCCGCGGATCCCGGTGTTCGATGAACCGGGTGACGGGGATCTGCAAGGCGACGATCAGCACTCCGTTGACGGCGATGGCGATGCCGTAGTCGGAGGGGGCGAAGCCCGCCTGGCCCATCGCGACCGGCAGCCCGACGGACCCCTGCTGGAAGATCAGCGCCACGAGGAACGAGAGCCCCATGACGCCCATGAACCGCCCGTCCTTGAGGACCGCCCCCATGCCGACCGCCGGCTCCGCGGCCTTCTCCAGCGCCGTGCGCACGGGCCGCGACTCCGGCAGCTTCGCGAAGACGACGATCGCGCACGCCATGGTCATGGCGGCCTCGATCAGGAACCCGGCGCGGTAGCTGTACGAGGCGATGAAGCCGGCGCCCGCCGAGGAGATCGCGAAGCCGAGGTTGATGGCCCAGTAGTTGAGCGAGAACGCCCTGACCCGGTCCTCGGGCCGCACGATGTCGGCCATCATCGCCTGTACGGCGGGGCGCGAGGCGTTGCTGGCCATGCCCACGAGGAGGGCGACGCCCGCGATGGCGACGGGATGCTCCATGAAGCCGAGCACCGCCACGGACACGGCGGTCGAGGCCTGCGCGATGAGCAGCGTGGGCCGGCGCCCGAGCCGGTCGGTCATCACCCCCGCGCCGAGCGAGGAGATGACACCGCCGAGCCCGTGCAGCGCGGCCACGAGCCCCGCGTACGAGGCGGAGTAGCCCCGCTCCAGGGTCAGATACAGGGCCATGAAGGTGGCGACGAAGGCGCCGAGCCGGTTGATCAGGGTGCTGGTCCACAGCCACCAGAAGGCTCGGGGAAGCCCCGAGACGCTCTCACTGACGGCGCGTCTCACGCGTCCTGTGGCGGCATACGGCATGGAGGTCCCCCCGAAGGTGCAAACGGCTGACGTGTAAGTGTCGAAGACGGCATGCACACATTACGAGTCCCGCACCCGGACCCGCCACACAATTGACGAACGCCGTCAACTGTCACGACCGCGGCCCCCTCCCGCCGACCCCCTTGTCCGCTCCCGCGCCCGCGCGCGCGACGCCCCCCGCCGTTCCATTACGCTCAGAGGCATGGCCGACGCACCGTACAAGCTGATCCTCCTCCGCCACGGCGAGAGCGAATGGAACGCGAAGAACCTGTTCACCGGCTGGGTGGACGTCAACCTCAACGAGAAGGGCGAGAAGGAGGCGGTCCGCGGCGGTGAGCTGCTGAAGGACGCCGGCCTGCTCCCCGACGTGGTCCACACGTCGCTCCAGAAGCGCGCGATCCGCACGGCCCAGCTCGCCCTGGAGTCGGCTGACCGCCACTGGATCCCGGTCCACCGCAGCTGGCGCCTGAACGAGCGCCACTACGGCGCGCTGCAGGGCAAGGACAAGGCCCAGACCCTCGCCGAGTTCGGCGAGGAGCAGTTCATGCTGTGGCGCCGCTCGTACGACACCCCGCCGCCGGCGCTGGACCGCGACGCCGAGTACTCCCAGTTCGAGGACGCGCGCTATGCGACGCTGCCGCCCGAGCTGCGCCCCCAGACGGAGTGCCTGAAGGACGTCGTCGTCCGCATGCTCCCGTACTGGTTCGACGGCATCGTCCCGGACCTGCTGACCGGCAGGACGGTCCTGGTCGCGGCGCACGGAAACTCGCTGCGCGCCCTGGTCAAGCACCTGGACGGCATCTCCGACGCCGACATCGCGGGCCTGAACATCCCGACCGGCATCCCGCTCTCGTACGAGCTGGACGCCGACTTCAAGCCGGTGAAGGCCGGCGGCACCTACCTCGACCCGGAGGCCGCGAAGGCGGCGATCGAGGCGGTCAAGAACCAGGGCAAGAAGAAGTAAGGGCCACACAAGTGGCTCGGCCTGCGTTTCGCGCGTAGGCCGGGGACCGCGTGGCGTGCATCGGCTCTGTGGGCAGCTGCCTGCAGAGCCGATGCGCGTTTCAGGACGGCCAGGCGTCGGCCATCCGGAAGCAGACCACGGTTCCGCCGAAGCGGCTGGGTCCGGAGTGCCAGGAGTCGGCGACGGAGTCGACCAGGAGCAGCCCGCGCCCGTGCGCGTCGTCGGCATCGGGACGTCTGAGCCGCACGGCGTCCGGGAGCCCCGGATTGTGCACCTCGACCCGGAGCGAGGCATCCTCGCGGAACCACTCCACCCGGACAACCCAGGGCTCGTCCGACCTGCTGTGGACCACGGCATTGGTCACGAGCTCCGAGATCATCAGGACGCAGTCGTCGATGGAGCAGGCGGGTTCGTACGGAGCGATGAACTTCCGGAACCAGCGCCGGGCCCGAGGCGCGGATTCCGCTACGGGATGCAAGGTCATCGCGCCGAGGCGCGGCGACTCTTCGCAGGGGTGGCGGCAGATCGTGTAGGTCATCGGCGTTCCGCACCTCTCACTCCAGAGGTCGTCAGACCTCTCTATACTTCTCACTCTGGAGCTTCATCTCTAGAGATGTCAATCGAAATGTCGGAAGAGGCCGTGGCCGTCGGAGCGTGGCGGCGTACGCAGCGACCGCCCGCCAAACCCGTGGCCTAAGGTGTCTAGAGAAGAGAGGGAGGAGACCTGCGGGATGGTCCACACCGAAGACGGCCCTCGGCCCAAGTACCAGCGGATCGCGGACGGCCTGCGCGAGGCGGTCCAGACGGGTCAGTACGGTCCGGGTGACCGCTTGCCGGGGGAGAACGACCTCATGGCCGCGCATGGCGTGGCCCGCATGACGGCCCGCCAGGCTCTGGGCGTCCTCAAGGACGAGGGCATCGCCGAAGCCCGCAAGGGAGCAGGCGTGTTCGTCCGCAGCTTCCGCCCGCTCAGGCGCCGGGCCGTCCAGCGGCTGGCCGAACAGCAGTGGGGCAACGGCCGTTCGGTCTGGGCGGTGGACATCGAGGACCGTTCCCTCGATGTCGATGAGATCGCCGTCTCCGAGGAGGCCGCACCCGAACACGTCGGCACGGTCCTGGACTTGGCCGACGGACAGTCGGTATGCGTGAGGCGTCGGCGTTTCGTCCTGGACGGCAAAGCGATCCTGCTCGCGACCAGCTATCTGCCCATGTCCCTGGTCGCCGGTTCCGTGATCACCCAGCAGGACACGGGGGATGGTGGGACGTACGCCAGGCTCGCCGAGCTCGGCCACGGACCGGCGCACTTCCGCGAGGAAATTCGTTCACGCATGCCGTCGAAGGACGAGGCGGCGCGCTTGAGCACGTCGGCGGGTACCCCGGTCATCCTCATCTGCCGCACGGCGTTCACGACCGAAGGCCGCGCCGTCGAGTTCAACGAGATGACGCTGGACGCCGCCTCGTACGTTCTGGAATACGACTTCGACGCCTGACGCCGGCACCCGTGGTGAGGCGACGTCGGCGCCGCCCTCTGGTGCTGACAACGGTCTTTACGGCCGGGGGAGCCGGGGAAGTCGCCACAGTGCCGTCTCCGCCCGGGCCCGCGGTGGCGGCATTTCGCGCACCAAGTGGTAGAGGTTCTCGAAGTACGCCTGCCAGCGGTCCGGGTCCGGCAGAGCGTTCCGCACCCGCTTCTGTCGCTCCACCCGCACCAAGGGCTCCATCTGCTCCCATACCGAGATCACCGATCCGCCCAAGTACCCGGACACGGGTTCGATGTCCACCACGCCGTGTGAGACCAGGGCGCCCAAGTTGTCGTAGAACCAGGCAAGTTCACGGATCAGGTCTCGTTCGGCCTCCGGAAGGCCTGCCATGCCGTTGGAGGGATCGCAGCCGGGCAGTCGCTCAAAGACGAGATACCGGGCATGCGCCAGACGCGCACTGCGATGCTCACGGAAGAGGTCGACCAGGACCGGCAGCGTGTTCGCGTGTTCCGTCAGGCGCAGTTGCCGCAGGGACACGAAACCGGACACTCCCAGCGCCATGGCCGACACGAGCAACGCCGCGATCTCCATCAGGCCCCCCGACCGACGTCGCTTCTGCCTCCTTCCTTCCCGGCCGGGGCACGGGCAACACCCACGCCCGACGGCCTCAAGGACTACCCGAATCCGTGATCCCCTGAGCCAGGCTGCGGACCACCTCCAGGATCCACTGGCCGAAGCCGGTGGGGGCGATCAGTACGCCGAAGACCAGCACGATGGCCACCGTCAACTGCTCGTCGTTGCGGCTGCGGGCCTGCGTTCTCCTCCGCAGACGCAGGACGATGACGACAGCCAGCAGAACCGCCACGTTGATCGTCAGAACCACGGCCAGGCCCCCTCGGATGAGAACGTCCCGGCTTTCCTGTGTAGCCCGAAAGCACTCCTATTGGGTCTCCCGTCGCCCGTACTTGGCAGCAAACCGCTCTTCCGCGACCGAATCGGCACGTGCGTGACGTGTATGCCACCGCCACCTCCCGAGGGCGGCCGTGGGAGGCGCTCGTACGGCGGGAACGGCGCACGCGCGCGTGCGCCGTTGATGCGCCCGCCCCCGTGGGCATGCAATGGGCAACAGGCAGTACGTCGTACGCCTTCGAGGAGGAGACCATGGCCGAGTGCCCTATGCGCGAACCCGTCCCCGAGCAGCCGGTCGACACGCCTGGGCTGCCCGCCCTCGTACTTCTGGGTGCCTGCGGCTGCGGCTCCGGCTGCAGTTGTGGCTGCCAGTCCGGTGGCCCCTGCCAGTGCGGCGGCGGTTGCGGGTGACCCACTGACACCGCGGCCGGACAGCGCTGTGCCCCGCGCGACACCTGACGTCGTCGTGCGGGGCACCCGCGCGCGGGGGGGAGCGTTACGCGCCCTCCACCGGAGCCGACCCCGTCGAGCCCGCCGCAGACCCCGTCGACCCCGCCGCCTGGATCTCGTCCGCGTGTTCGCCCGTGACCAGGTACACGACCCGCTTCGCGACCGACACCGCGTGGTCCGCGAAGCGCTCGTAATAGCGGCCGAGGAGCGTCACGTCGACGGCCGTCTCGATGCCGTGCTTCCAGCGGTCGTCCATCAGGTGCTGGAAGAGCGTGCGGTGCAGCTGGTCCATCTCGTCGTCGTCCTGCTCCAGTTGGAGCGCCAGGTCGACGTCCTTGGTGATGATGACCTCCGCCGCCTTCGCCATCAGGCGCTGCGCGAGCTGGCCCATCTCCAGGATCGTGGCGTGCAGATCCCGCGGCACCGCCGACTCCGGGAAGCGCAGCCGCGCCAGCTTCGCGACGTGCTGGGCGAGGTCGCCCGAGCGCTCCAGGTCGGCGCTCATGCGCAGGGACGTGACGACGATGCGCAGATCGGTGGCGACCGGCTGCTGCCGCGCCAGCAGGGCTATCGCGCGCGCCTCCAGGTCGTGCTGGAGATCGTCGACCTTCTGGTCGGCGGCGATCACGCTCTCGGCCATCTTCAGATCGGCGTCGAGCATGGCCGTCGTGGCGCGCCCGATCGCGGACCCGACCAGGCGGGCCATCTCGACCAGGCTGTCGCCGATCGAGTCAAGTTCCTCGTGGTACGCGTCCCGCATGTGGCTGTCCCTCTCTCGTACGTCCAGGGGGCCGGCCCCTACCGCTCCGATACGTCGCAAGGGGCTGGCCCCTACGCTCCCACGGTGCGGGCCGCACGCGTCCGTTTCCGGCACCCCACATGAATCGCCCCCGTCGCCAAGGTGAACTGTGGGCGACGTAACCCCCCGTCCCGGCGCGTGCCCGCCGCCACCCGGCCGGGGGAAGTGAACCAGCACCGTCCCCACGGTGAACTCTGGGCGACGAGTGTTCGAGGCGGCACCCGTTTGGCTGTGGGCGACACCGAACCGGCGCATAACCTGGAGACATGGACGTGAACGCGGCGGTCGCCGCAGCGGCAGCGATCGCCGGGGTGTGCACCGGCGTCATCGCCATGCTGGCGTTCCGATGGAGCGAACGCGACCAGAAACGCCCCACCCGGACCTCCCTGCACACCGATCCCGTACTCCCGCCCGGCGTGGACACGGTGCTCTCCGTGCTGCGCTCCTCCGCGGTCGTCCTCGACGAGGCCGACAGCGTGGTCAAGGCCAGCTCGGCGGCGTACGCACTCGGGCTCGTACGCGGCGGGAAGCTCGCCGTCGAGCCGATGCTGCAGATGGCCCGCGACACCCGCCGCGACGGGGAGATACGCCAGGTCGAGCTGGACCTGCCGCGGCGCGGCACCGGACGCGGCGACGCCCTCGCGGTCTCCGCCCGGGTGGCGCCGCTCGGCTCGCGCCTCGTGCTGCTCCTGGTCGAGGACCTCACCGAGGCCCGGCGCATCGAAGCGGTACGGCGTGACTTCGTCGCGAACGTGAGCCACGAGCTGAAGACCCCGGTCGGCGCCCTGAGCCTGCTCTCCGAGGCCGTCATGGACGCCTCGGACGACCCGGAGGCCGTCGAGCGCTTCGCTGGCCGCATGCAGATCGAGGCGACCCGCCTGACCAGCCTCGTCCAGGAGCTCATCGACCTCTCCCGGGTGCAGAACGACGACCCTCTGGAGGACGCCGAGCCCGTCCCGGTCGACGAGCTGGTGGCGGAGGCGATCGACCGCAGCCGGCACCAGGCCTCCCACAAGCAGATCACCATGGCCGCCGGAGGCACCGCCGACCTGCAGATCTGGGGCAACCGCGGCCAGCTCGCCGCCGCCCTCGGCAACCTCGTCGAGAACGCCGTGAACTACAGCCCCGCCCGCACCCGCGTGGGCATAGCCGCCCGCCGGGTCGCCGCGCCCGGTGGGGACCTTGTCGAGGTCGCCGTCACCGATCAGGGCATCGGCATCTCCGACAAGGACAAGGAGCGCATCTTCGAGCGCTTCTACCGCGTCGACCCGGCCCGCTCCCGGGCCACCGGCGGCACCGGCCTCGGCCTCGCCATCGTCAAGCACGTGGCCGCCTCGCACGGCGGGGAGGTCACCGTGTGGAGCTCCGAGGGACAGGGCTCCACCTTCACCCTGCGGCTGCCCGAGGCGGCCGCGCACCGCGACCGCGCAGCCGGTCGTGGCGGCGGCACCGGCGGCGGACTCGACGAGGAGACCGCCACCCCACAGGGCGGGGGCACGGCAACCGCCGCGACCGCCGCGACCACCACGTACGAACCCATTCCTGCCCCGGAGGTCCTTCCGTGACCCGAGTGCTCGTCGTCGAGGACGAGGAATCCTTCAGCGACGCCCTGTCCTACATGCTCCGCAAGGAGGGCTTCGAAGTCGCCATCGCGGCGACCGGCCCGGACGGACTCGACGAATTCGAGCGCAACGGCGCCGACCTCGTCCTGCTCGACCTGATGCTGCCCGGCCTGCCCGGCACCGAGGTCTGCCGCCAGCTGCGCAGCCGCTCCAACGTCCCGGTGATCATGGTGACCGCCAAGGACAGCGAGATCGACAAGGTGGTCGGCCTGGAGATAGGAGCCGACGACTACGTCACCAAGCCCTTCTCCTCGCGGGAGCTGGTCGCCCGCATCCGCGCGGTCCTGCGCCGCCGCGGGGAGCCCGAGGAGGTCGCCCCGCAGGCCCTGGAGGCCGGCCCGGTCCGCATGGACGTGGACCGCCACGTGGTCACGGTCTCCGGCTCCAAGATCGACCTGCCGCTGAAGGAGTTCGACCTCCTGGAGATGCTGCTGCGCAACGCGGGCCGCGTGCTGACCCGCATGCAGCTCATCGACCGGGTCTGGGGCGCCGACTACGTGGGCGACACCAAGACCCTCGACGTCCACGTCAAGCGCCTGCGCGCCAAGATCGAGCCGGACCCGGGCGCGCCGCGCTACCTGGTGACGGTGCGCGGCCTCGGCTACAAGTTCGAGCCGTAAACAGCGGACACCGACCCGACAGCGACATGAAGAAGGGCGGGGCCCCGGTGGGGTCCCGCCCTTCTTCATGCGCGTGTACGACGAGCTGCGTGTGTACGCAGAGCTGTGCGCGTACGGAGATCAGTGCTCGGCGCCGGTCCCGGCGTCGTCCGTACCGTGCTCGCCCGCGTCCGACGCCTCACCGGAGGGGTTGCCGGACGGCTTGCCGGAGCCCGCACCCGAGGGGTCCGTGCCGCCGCCACCGGGCTTGCCGGACTCGCCGGGCTTGCCCGACTCGTTCGGCCCGCCCGACTCGCCGGGCTTCGCCGACCCCGACGCCTTGCCGTTCGGCGCCTGCGGCACCTGGCTCGGGCCCCACTTGGTGAAGTAGCTGTCGGCGGGGACGACGAACGCCTCCATCTTCACGTCGCCGGTCCTGCTGAAGGCGAAGGTGATCCGCTGCGCGTTGCCGTCCTTGACCTCCTCGCCGGCGCCCGCGACGAGCGCGGAGGCGTTGTCCTTGCCGCCGATGACGAGAGAGCCGCCGGCCGGGATGGTCAGCGGGCCGTTCGGCTTGGAGACCTTGTCCTCCTTGCCGCGGGCGAGCTTGGCCTTCGAGTCGGCGCCCTCGACCGAGATGGAGTTCAGCTTCTGGGGCTTGTCACCGGCGTTGAAGATCGTCGCGGAGACCGCGGCAGGGCCCTGGGCCTCCTTGTCCGGCTGGGTGATGACCAGGGCGTTCTGGATCTTGATGTCGCCGACGGAGATCGCGGCGTTGTCCGGCTTGACCTCCATCGTCTGAGCGTTGTTGCCGGCTGCGCACGCGGAGAGCGAGGCAAGCGAGAACGCGATGGCGGTGGCGGCGAGGGCGCCGCGTCGAAGGCTGCGGCTCACGGCGGCGGCAACTCCTTGAACGTGGGCGGTACAGGACGGGGCGGGCGGCCGTAAAGCCGTCCTAAGGGTGTGTCAGCGCGCTTAGGTTACCGAGCCGTTCCCGTGCCACCGCACCCGACCCGCCCCTTAACGCGCCCGGCCGCCCTCCGGACACCACGCGCCCCGCCGGACGGCCCGCGCCCCACCCGTCCCCGTGGCCCCTCGGCCATCTTTCGGATAAGCGCCGTCAAGAGCTCGGGGGCCCCACCGTGCGGATTTCCGGTAAGGAATGCATGGGGGTCCGGAGAATTGATCATCCGGCGCCTTGATCAATTCGGGAAACGCTCCGGACGGCGCACAGCACACCTCTTCCGCCTCCGAACGGAGTATCGAAAGTTCACCGCTTGGAACCGCGCAAACCGGGACGTTCGGCCGCCCGGAGCGCACGTGAGGGGCGCGTATCGGGCGCGTTTCCGGGTCCTCGGAGAGCCGCTCCGACCTGCGAATACCCCGTTCCGGAGGCCCTCCGCAGCACGTTCCTGTTGCTGTTGTCAAGCCCCGAGATATGCCCTGACCTGCGAAAACGCCATTCAGAAGAGGCGGTTCTCGTGTTAGGATGGATAGCCACGGAAGGGGTACCTGTCACATGACGTTCAAGGTTGGCGACACCGTGGTCTATCCCCATCACGGGGCCGCGCTGATCGAGGCTATCGAAACTCGCCAGATCAAAGGCGTGGACAAGACCTACTTGGTGCTGAAGGTCGCCCAGGGCGACCTGACGGTGCGTGTGCCAGCGGACAATGCGGAGTTCGTCGGTGTGCGTGATGTGGTCGGGCAGGACGGCCTCGACCGGGTCTTCGAAGTACTGCGCGCGCCGTACGCCGAAGAGCCCACGAACTGGTCGCGTCGCTACAAGGCAAATCTCGAGAAGCTCGCCTCCGGCGATGTCATCAAGGTCGCGGAAGTCGTGCGTGACCTGTGGCGTCGTGAGCGGGAGCGGGGACTGTCGGCCGGTGAGAAGCGCATGCTCGCCAAGGCCCGCCAGATCCTGGTGAGCGAGCTCGCCCTCGCGGAGAACACGAACGAGGACAAGGCCGAGGCCCTGCTGGACGAGGTCCTCGCGTCCTGACGCGGATGGTCCGGGGCAGCCGCCTCGGAAGTTCCGCGCTGAATCGGCGCAGCAATGCCGCGGTGCCCGCTGACCCTTATGGTGTCGCCGGGCGCTGCGGCATGTTCGTACCCGGACGCGACCCTCGTGGACCGCTGAATCATTACGTGCCGGCCCGGTACGTCGTGTTGGCGACCCCGCACGGGGCCGTGTTCGGCGTGCCGGGTCCGGGCAGCTCGCTCGACCGGATGTCACGGAAGGGTCCGGTCGAGGCGTCCCACCCGGCACGGTGTGGCCATACCCACGTCGGTCGAGCACACAAACCTGAACGGAACCGATGTCTAGCGAATCCCGTACCGCGGTGGTCATTCCCGCGGCTGGGCGGGGCGTGCGCCTCGGCCCTGGCGCCCCCAAAGCACTGCGCGCGCTGAACGGCACCCCGATGCTCATCCACGCGGTGCGTGCGATGGCGGAGTCCCGCGCCGTCTCCCTCGTCGTCGTGGTCGCACCGCCCGACGGCGCCCCCGAGGTCAAGACCCTCCTCGACGACCACGCGCTGCCCGAGCGGACCGACTTCCTCGTCGTGCCCGGCGGCGAGAGCCGCCAGGAGTCCGTGCGGGCCGGTCTCGACGCGCTGCCGCCCGGCTTCGACGTCGTCCTCGTGCATGACGCGGCCCGCCCGCTCGTGCCGGTCGACACGGTCGACGGCGTCATCGAGGCGGTACGCGACGGGGCGCCCGCCGTGGTCCCCGCGCTGCCGCTCGCCGACACCGTCAAGCAGGTCGAGCCCGCCGCGGCACCGGGTGCGCCCGAACCCGTACTGGCCACGCCCGAGCGGGCGCGGCTGCGCGCCGTGCAGACCCCGCAGGGCTTCGACCGGGCCACGCTGGAGCGCGCGCACGCGAGCGTCACCGGCCAGGTCACCGACGACGCCGGCATGGTCGAGCAGCTGGGCCTGCCCGTCGTGTGCGTGCCGGGCCACGAGGAGGCCTTCAAGGTGACCCGCCCCCTCGACCTCGTCCTCGCCGAGGCCGTCCTCGCCCGCAGGAGGGCCAACGATGGCTTCTGAGACGCCCGCACCCGCGCCCCTGCTGCCGCAGGTGGGCATCGGCACCGACATCCACGCCTTCGAAGAGGGCCGCGAGCTGTGGTGCGCGGGCCTGAAGTGGGAGGGCGAGGGCCCCGGTCTCGCCGGGCACTCCGACGCCGACGTCGTCGCGCACGCCGCGTGCAACGCGCTGTTCTCCGCGGCGGGCCTCGGCGACCTCGGCGCCCACTTCGGCACCGGCCGCCCCGAGTGGTCCGGCGCCTCCGGCCTGACGCTGCTCACCGAGGCCGCCCGCATCGTCCGGGACGCCGGCTTCACCGTCGGCAACGTCGCCGTGCAGGTCATCGGCGACCGACCGAAGATCGGCAAGCGCAGGGACGAGGCGCAGAAGGTGCTCTCCGAGGCGGCCGGCGCGCCGGTCTCCGTCTCCGGGGCCACCACCGACGGCCTGGGCTTCCCGGGCCGCGGCGACGGCCTGGCGGCGATCGCCACCGCGTTGGTCGTACGTACGTCGTCGTAGCCGGGCGATGGGGTATTCGTATGCCTCGTACAGGCAGCCGCGCCGTACGCCCACCGCACGAAGGAGTGAGCCATGTCCGCCCAACTCTCCGACGCCCTGAAAGAGCTGCTCGACAGCCCCGTCTTCATCACTGTCGCGACGATTCAGCCGGACGGGAGTCCGCAGGTGTCCCCGGTGTGGGTGAAGCGTGATGGGGACGACGTGTTGTTCTCGACGACGGTTGACCGTCGCAAGGAGAAGAATCTGCGGCGGGATCCGCGGGTGACGGTGCTGGTGCAGCCCTTCGACGCGCCGTACTCGTACGCGGAGATCCGTGGGACGGCGCAGATGACGACGGAGGGCGGGCAGGAGCTCATCGACGAGTTGTCGGTGAAGTACACGGGCAAGAAGTACGCGGAGTTCAACCCGTCCTCGAAGGACGACACCGAGCGGGTGGTCGTCCGCGTCTCGGCACGCAAGGTGGTCGGGAGCATCTGAGGTCTGCTTCTGCTCCGCGGGGCGGGGTCGGTGCGATGGTCTGCCCCCCGCCCGCGGGCGGAGCCTGCTGATGGATGCAGCATCACTGTCGCGACGATTCAGCCGGACGGGAGTCCGCAGGTGTCCCCGGTGTGGGTGAAGCGGGATGGGGACGAGGTGTTGTTCTCGACGACGGTGGACCGTCGCAAGGAGAAGAACCTGCGGCGGGATCCGCGGGTGACGGTGCTGGTGCAGCCGTTCGACGCGCCGTACTCGTACGCGGAGATCCGTGGGACGGCGCAGATGACGACGGAGGGCGGGCAGGAGCTCATCGACGAGTTGTCGGTGAAGTACACGGGCAAGAAGTACGCGGAGTTCAACCCGTCCTCGAAGGACGACACCGAGCGCGTGGTCGTCCGCGTCTCGGCGCGCAAGGTGGTCGGGAGCATCTGAGGACCGCGTCCGCCGTGCCGCGCGGCGCGTGACGTCACAGTTCGGTGCCCTGTGGCCCAAGGGGCGCAGGGCACTGCCCCGCGCCCACTACCCTGGTGTGGTGACGATTCGCCTGTACGACACCAGCGCCCGGCAGATCCGTGACTTCAGCCCCCTCAACGACGGCTGTGTCTCGATCTACCTCTGCGGTGCCACGGTGCAGGCCGCCCCGCACATCGGGCACATCCGGTCCGGCCTGAACTTCGACATCATGCGCCGCTGGTTCGCCTACCGCGGGTACGACGTCACGTTCATCCGGAACGTGACCGACATCGACGACAAGATCATCAAGAAGTCGGCCGAACAGGGCCGCCCCTGGTGGTCCATCGGGTACGAGAACGAGCGCGCCTTCAACAGCGGATACGACGTGCTCGGCTGCCTCCCGCCCACCTACGAGCCCCGCGCCACCGGCCACATCACCGAGATGATCGAGATGATGCGCGGCCTCATCGAGCGCGGCCACGCCTACGAGGCCGACGGCAACGTCTACTTCGACGTGCGGTCCTTCCCGGGCTACCTGGAGCTGTCCAACCAGGACCTCGACGAGCTGCGCCAGCCGTCCGGTGAGGGCGAGACCGGCAAGCGCGACCCCCGTGACTTCGCCATGTGGAAGGCCGCCAAGGAGGGGGAGCCCAGCTGGGAGACCCCGTGGGGCCGCGGCCGGCCGGGATGGCACCTGGAGTGCTCGGCGATGGCCCACAAGTACCTGGGCCGCGAGTTCGACATCCACGGCGGCGGGATCGACCTGATCTTCCCGCACCACGAGAACGAGATCGCCCAGGCCAAGGCCTTCGGCGACAGCTTCGCGCGGTACTGGGTGCACAACGCCTGGGTGACGATGAGCGGCGAGAAGATGTCGAAGTCCCTCGGGAACTCCGTCCTCGTCAGCGAGATGGTCAAGAAGTGGCGGCCCATCGTGCTGCGCTACTACCTGGGCACCCCGCACTACCGTTCGATGATCGAGTACAGCCCGGAGGCCCTGCAGGAGGCCGAGTCCGCGTTCGCGCGCATCGAGGGCTTCGTGCAGCGCGTCGTGGAGATGGCCGGCGGCGTCGTCGAGCCCGCCGCCCAGGTGCCGCCCGCCTTCGCCGACGCCATGGACGACGACATGGGCGTCCCGCAGGCGCTCGCCATCGTGCACACCACCGTGCGGCAGGGGAACTCCGCCCTCGCCGCCGACGACAAGGAAGCCGCCGTCGCCCGCCTCGCCGAGGTGCGCGCCATGCTCGGCGTCCTCGGCCTCGACCCGCTCGCCCCGCACTGGGCCGGCGCGGCGAGCGACCGCGGCGAGGACCTGCACGGCGTCGTCGACGCCCTGGTCCGCCTGGTCCTCGACCAGCGCGAGGCCGCCCGCGCCCGCAAGGACTGGGGCACCGCCGACGCCATCCGCGACCAGCTCGGCCAGTCGGGCCTCGTCATCGAGGACAGCCCGAGCGGGCCCCGCTGGACGCTCGGTCCGCGCTGAACCGACCCCGCTGATGTGCCGCCCGGCCTTCCGGGCGGCACACTTCATAGACGTACACGGCACACTTCAGAGACGTACACCTCTGCGCGTACGCACGTACGCGCACACGCAACACGACAGACAGGTAGGTCATGGCCGCTAACAACCGCCGCATGTCCGGCAAGAAGGGCGCGCAGGTCGGCAGCGGCGGCAATCGGCGCCGCGGCCTCGAGGGCAAGGGCCCGACGCCGCCCGCCGAGGCGCGCAAGGGGCATGTGAAGAACCGCATCGCCAACGCCAAGGCCAAGAAGACCGCGGGTGGCCGCCGTCCCGCCACGCTCAAGGGGCGCGGCGGCAAGGGCACGTCCGAGATGGTCGTCGGCCGCAACCCGGTCTTCGAGGCGCTGCGCGACGGCGTGCCCGCCTCCACGCTCTACGTCCAGCAGTTCATCGACAACGACGAGCGGGTCCGCGAGGCGCTCCAGCTCGCGGCCGAGCGCGGCGGCATCCACCTCATGGAGGCCCCCCGCCCGGAGCTGGACCGCATGACGAACGGCCTCAACCACCAGGGCCTCGTCCTGCAGGTCCCGCCGTACGAGTACGCGCACGCCGAGGACCTCGCCGCCGCCGCGTACGACGAGGGCCAGGACCCGCTGATCGTCGCGCTCGACGGCGTGACCGACCCGCGCAACCTCGGCGCCGTCGTCCGCTCCGTCTCCGCCTTCGGCGGGCACGGCGTCCTCGTCCCCGAGCGGCGCGCCGCCGGCATGACGGCCGGCGCGTGGAAGTCGTCCGCGGGCACCGCCGCCCGTACCCCGGTCGCGCGCTGCACCAACCTGACGCGCGCCCTGGAGGCGTACAAGAAGGCGGGCGTCGCCGTCGTCGGCCTGGCCGCCGACGGTGAGCACGAGGTCGGCGACCTGGAGGCGCTCAGCGGCCCGGTCGTCGTGGTCGTCGGCAGCGAGGGCAAGGGCCTGTCCCGCCTCGTCGGCGAGACCTGCGACTTCCGGGTGCGGATTCCGATGCCGGGTGGCGCGGAGTCCCTGAACGCCGGTGTGGCCGCGGGCATCGTGCTCTACGAGGCCTCGCGCCGCCGCGCCTGATCCACCGGCGATGTCCGGGCCGCGGTGATCTCTTGACGCGGCCCGGACATTTCCCCATGGTCAAGGCAGTGTCCTAAACACACATCACTCGGTTAGATGAGTGTGGACACCAGAACACCCCGCACTCCCACGGGGGGAAGCTCGTCAGGTTTCGACGATGCTCCCGCGCTGAGCATGGTGAAGGTGCCGAGCGACCCGGCGCAGGTCATCGTCAATCACGCGAGTTTCCGCGTGCAGCTTCCCGCCGCTGGGCGCACTCAATCCCCGCGCATCTCACGGCACTTGGGCACCCCCGACGAGACGGTGCGGATCCCCGCCGTCGGGGCGGCCGCCAGGCGTCGCGCGCCCGTCGTCTGGAGCGGGAAGTCCGATCCGGACGACACCGGCGCGATCAGACTGCTGCAGGCCGTCCGAGGCAACAGCGTGCGCCGTTCGGCCGAAGAGACAGGGCCCTACCAAGAGGCCGGAGCCACGCAGGTCATCCCGCGCGTCGACCTCGACGACGGCCCCGAGACCGCCGAGACGCCCGCCGTCATCGGACCGCGCACCCCCGAATCAGGGACCCGGCTGCTGCCCCAGATGCGGCCGTCGGGCAGCGACTACGACGAACGGTTCGCCCAGGAGGGCGAGGACACCGACGCGTACGGATACGGATACGACGACGCGGAGGGCGGCCCGGACCGGGTCCGGCGGCACGGCTCGGACCCCGTCCGGCACGCCTACTACCCCGGCCGCCGCATGAACCTCGGCGTCGTCCTGCTCCCGCTGCGCGTCTTCCTCGGCTTCATCTCCACCTACGCTGGCATGGGCAAGCTCTGCGACCCCGTCTACTTCGACGGCGGCCAACGCGGCTCCATGGTCAAGTGGCTCACCTCGCTGCACCCCTGGGCGCTCGCCGAGCCACTGCGCGACTTCGCCCTCCAGCACCCGGTGGGCGCCGGCCTCTCCATCGCCTTCCTCCAGGTCGTCGTCGGCGTCCTGACGGTCCTCGGGCTCTGGCAGCGCGTCGCCGCCTCGATCGGCGTGCTGCTGTCGGCGGCGCTCATCGTCACGGTGAGCTGGAAGACCGTCCCCGCCTACGACGCGCCGGACATCATCTACCTCGCCGCCTGGTCGCCGCTGATCATCGCGGGCGCCCCCGTCTACTCCGTGGACGGACGCCTCGCGGGCGAGGCCTGGCGCACGCTCGGTCCGCGCGTCGACATCTGGGACCTGCGGCGGCGCGTGCTGCGCCGCGGCGCCCTGGTCGGGGCGGTCGTGGTCGGCCTCACGCTGCTCATCGGCTCGATGCTGGGCGGCGCGGTGCGGGACGCGGACCGTGTCACGGCGCCTGGCCCCGGCGAGGCCCCGCGCAACGAACTGCCCGGCTCCCCGCTCCCCGGTGACCCCGCGAAGAAGCGGCACCACCGCCAGTCGCAGAGCCCCACGGCCTCGACGGGCGCCCCCACGCAGGGCAGTTCGGCGAGTCCCACGCAGGGCGGCGCGGCGACGCCGGGCGCGGCCCGCTCCCGCGACACGGGCACGATCGGCTCCACGCAGCCGAGCCAGACCCGGGGCAGCGGCACGTCCGGCGGCCAGGCCCCGCCGCAGCAGTCGGCGCCGCAGCAGCCGTCGGCCACGACCGCGGGCCCGTCGACGACCGGCGGTTCCGGCGCCGCGGGCGGCACGGGTGGTGGCGCGGGGACGTCGGGCGGCACCGGCGGGGGCGACGAGCCCGGCGGGCTGCTGGGCGGCGTGCTCGGCCGCTGACCCGCTCCCCCTCCCGCAGAACGCACGGGGCCCCGCACAGCAGGTGTGCGGGGCCCCGTCGGCGTACCAGGAGGAAGGGCCGTACGAGTGGAGAGGTCCTCAACGGGCCTGTGCGGAGAGCTCCTTGGCGGCCTCGGTGAGGTCCTTGGCGGTGTCGATCGCGCGCCAGTAGGCGCCCTGCGGCAGCGGGAAGCCGGCCAGCCGCTTGGCGCGGGCGAGCCGCGGGAACGTGGTCCGCTCGTGGTCGCCGAGGTCCGGCAGGAGTCCGGTGAACGCGGCCGAGAAGACGTACACGCCCGCGTTGATGAGGTACGGGGACGGCGGGGCCTCGATGAAGTCCGTGATGTGGCCGAACGCGTCCGTCTCGACGGCGCCCCACGGGATGCGGGGGCGGGCCAGGGCGAGGGTCGCGGTGGCGTCGCGCTCGGCGTGGAAGGCCGCCATGTCGCGCAGCGAGAACCGGGTCCAGATGTCGCCGTTCGTCGCGTACCAGGGCTGGTCCGCGTGCGGCAGGTGGCGGGCGGCGTACTTGAGGCCGCCGCCGCGGCCGAGGGGCTCCTTCTCGACGACCGTCGTGACGTTCAGCGGCAGGTCGGCGGAGTCCAGCCACTCCTGGAGGACCTCGGCGAGATGGCCGCAGGAGACGACGGCGTCCGTGACGCCCTCCTCGGCGAGCCAGGCAAGCTGATGGCCGATGATCGGGGTCCCCGTGCCGGGGATCTCGACCATCGGCTTGGGTCGGTCGTCGGTGTACGGACGGAGGCGGGAGCCTTGGCCTCCGGCGAGGATCACGGCTTGCCGGGGCGGCGGGTCAGCAGTCATGCACTGCACGATAAGCGGACGCAGTACGGCTGTGTCCCGGGCCCCGGCGCGGAGTCATGCGTGGGCGCGTGCGCGGGCTTGCGTACGGGCGCGTGCGCGGGTGTCTGCGGGGACGCGGGCCCGGGTCTGTGCCGGTGGCTCTGCCCGGGTCCTCGTCCTCGCTCTCGCGCTCGCGCTCGCCCTCGCTCTCACCCGCGGCTGTGGCTGCGGGTGCCGGGTGTCTCAAGAGGCGTACCGGGCCACGCCCGTGGCGTACGACGTGTCGCAGACGGGCCTGGCGTACGACTGGGCGCGGCTCGGGCCGTACACCCGCACGGCGGCACGGCCGAGCGCGCGGGCGATCGCGGCGCAGTGCCGGGCGAGCGAGGGATGGCGGTTCACCTCCTGCTGGAGGTGGGTGAGGGCGACGCCCGGGTTCTTCTCCTGGAGCTCCAGGAGGAGCCGGTCGCGCACAATGTCCTGCGGGGCGCGCGACTTGGCGGGCTTGGAGAGGTTGTCGGCGGATGCGGTGAGCATCGAGTCCGAGGAGTCCCCCGACCAGTTGACGCTGGTGACCGCGAGGGTCCCGGAAAGCACCAGCATCACGGGCAGGACGAGGGCGAGCGTGCGGCCGATGCGGCGGGCGGGGCCCCGGTGGGCTCGGCGCGGCTTCTGGGTGTAGTTGGCGGAGTGCGTCACGCGAGTGAGCGTAGCGCTAGGTGATGATTTGGCGACATTTAGTCACTCGGTCGAGCGACACGGAATCAGGTTTTTCTGGAGCGGCGTTGACGGGGCCGCGGCGAAATGACCGATGTGCCGGGGTATTTGTCGACAACGTGGCCGAACGCGCAGGGCCCCGCACCGAAGTGCGGGGCCCTGCGCGTCGCTGGTGAGCGGGGTTCGCCCGGGATTCGCCCGGGGTTCGCTCGGGGTCAGTCGCTGAGGCGCTCGCCCGTCGAGGTGGAGAACACGTGGGTCTCACCCGGACGCGGTACGACGTGGAGCTGGGCGCCCTTCTCCGGCACGCGGCGGCCGTTCACGCGGACCACGAGGTCCTTGTGCTCGCCGGCGACCTCCGCGGAGCCGTAGACGTACCCGTCGGCGCCGAGCTCCTCGACGACGTTCACGGAGACGGCGAGGCCGGCCGGGGCGTCGGCGGTCTCCTTGGAGAGCGTCTTGGCGGTGGTGCCGTCCTGCTCGACGATGTCGAAGTGCTCCGGGCGGACGCCGACGGTGACGGTGCGGTCGCCGCGGTCGGCGGCGGCGCTGAGCGCCTCCCGATTCACCGGCACGACACTGTTGCCGAACTTCACGCCGCCGTCGGTGATCGGGACCTCGACGAGGTTCATGGCCGGGGAGCCGATGAAGCCGGCGACGAAGAGGTTGGCCGGGCGGTCGTACATGTTGCGGGGGCTGTCCACCTGCTGCAGCAGCCCGTCCTTGAGCACGGCCACGCGGTCGCCCATGGTCATGGCCTCGACCTGGTCGTGGGTGACGTACACGGTGGTGATGCCGAGGCGGCGCTGGAGGCTGGCGATCTGCGTACGCGTCGAGACGCGCAGCTTGGCGTCGAGGTTGGAGAGCGGCTCGTCCATGAGGAAGACCTGCGGCTCACGCACGATGGCACGGCCCATGGCGACACGCTGGCGCTGACCACCGGAGAGCGCCTTGGGCTTGCGGCCCAGGTACTCGGTGAGGTCGAGGATCTTCGCGGCGTCCTCGACCTTCTGGCGGATCTCGGCCTTGTTGACGCCGGCGATCTTCAGGGCGAAGCCCATGTTGTCGGCGACGGTCATGTGCGGGTAGAGCGCGTAGTTCTGGAACACCATGGCGATGTCCCGGTCCTTCGGCGGCAGGTGCGTGACGTCGCGGTCACCGATGCGGATGGCGCCGGCGTTCACGTCCTCGAGCCCCGCGAGCATCCGGAGCGAGGTGGACTTGCCGCAGCCGGACGGGCCGACGAGTACGAGGAACTCGCCGTCCTCGATCTCGATGTCGAGGCCGTCGACGGCGGGCTTGTCGCCACCCGGGTAGATGCGGGTCGCCTTGTCGAACGAAACAGTGGCCATGGTGAGGGCCCCCTTCACCGGCAGGAACGTGCCGGACGATCCGTTGTAGAGAGGGAGTGGTGTAGTCCACCTGAGTGAACTGCTCGTGACCGTATACCGGAGCCCCGCGGTCTGTCAGCAGTCGCGGCTGGACGACCTTCGCCCTTCGAGGAAATTTTCGACGGGCGTACGGGCGGGGTTGGTTACACTGCGGGGGCGCGATCCGCGAGGACCGTGTGTGCCTCCTTAGCTCAGATGGCCAGAGCAACGCACTTGTAATGCGTAGGTCGTCGGTTCGAATCCGACAGGGGGCTCCATTTTTTCTCCCTCTCGCCGGGCTTCGGCGCCCCCTTGGCGCGCGGGGATGCGCAGGCGCTGCACGGATGGCGCGGTCGCGGGGTAGGCGTCGGGCATGGACAGATGGTCTGTGATCAAGCTTGTGCCGGTGTCGTGGCGGGAGCGGCGCGGGGCGCTCTGGGGTGTGGTGATCGCCGTCTGGGTGGTGCTCTACGGGGCACTCGGCCTGTTCTGGCACTTCGTGCTGGACCACTCCTGGACGGACGCTCTGGTGTTCACCGTGGTGCTGTTGGTGGTCAACGGGGTCTTTCAGTGGTGGGCCCTGGCCCACCGACAGCGCTCACGTCGCCGCGCCGGATGACCTCTGGTCGCCTCGGCCCGCGCCCGGCGCCGCCTCACCGGAGGTCGCACGGGTCCTCGCCCGGGGGGATCGGCTTGGTGTCGGCCACCAGGCAGGAGGAGTAGACGCGGGACGGCGCGGGCTGCGGCTCGGGGTCCGGCTCCGCTCCCGCCGCGACGCCCGCGGCCACCCCGGCGGCGGCGCAGAGGAGGCCCGCCGACAGGGCGAGTCGGGCGCGGCGGCTCACCGGGCGTCCTGGAGGTGGTCGCGGAGCTCTTCGTCGCAGTTGGCCTCCCCGGCCGTCCGGATGTCCGAAATGGCCAGTAGGGGGTTTTCCTCGCCTCTGGCGGCCTCCCGCTCGGCCTTGGCCAGTTGCGCGTCGATGTCCGCGATCTGCTGGGCGCAGTCGGCGCTGACGGACTTCTCGGGGTGTGGATCCGGTGTGGTGGAGGCGTTCAGTCCGGCGGTGGCGGCGAGGCCACCCGCACACAGGACCGTCCACGCGACGACCCACGTGCGACGGCTCGTTCGTATTCGGGCGGGCATGCGGGCATCTTACGAGCGAACGGCCGGTGCCGGCAGTCCCGTTGGGCCCCCGCGCCCAGCGGTCAGTGCCGCCCCGCCACCCGGTTCGCCCACTGGGCCAGGCGGGAGGAGTCGGTGGTGTGGGTGGTCTGTTCGCGGCGGTCGGCGGCGTTGTACGTGGCGTACATGCCGTGTACGCCGAGCCAGCGGAACGGTTCCGGTTCCCACTTGCGGACCTTGTGGTTCACCCACGGGAGCGTGGTGAGGTCCGTGGGGCCCGCCTGGCCCGAGTCCTGTTGGACCAGGTCGCGCAGGGTGCGGGCGGCCAGGTTGGCGGTGGCGACGCCCGAGCCGACGTAGCCGCCCGCCCAGCCGAGGCCCGTGGCGCGGTCCAGGGTGACCGTGGCGCACCAGTCGCGCGGGACGCCGAGGACGCCGGACCAGGCGTGTGCCACCCGTACGCCCGCGAGTTGGGGGAAGAAGCGGGTCAGGATGGCGTGCAGGGCCTCGACGGTGGGCTGCTGGGTGCGGCCGTCGTTGTCCGTCTTCGAGCCGTAGCGGTACGGGACGCCGCGGCCGCCGAGCGCGATGCGGCCGTCGGCCGTGCGCTGGGCGTACATGTAGGCGTGGGCCATGTCGCCGAGCGTCTCGCGGCCCGCCCACCCGATCGACTCCCACTGGGAGTCCGACAACGGCTCCGTCGCGATCATGGAGGAGTTCATCGGGAGCCAGGTGCGGCGCTGGCCCTTGAGGGAGGCGGTGAAGCCCTCCGTGCAGCGCAGCACGTACGGGGCGCGGACCGTGCCGTACGGGGTGACGGCGTGCTTCGGCTTGATCTCCGTGACGGGCGTCGACTCGTGGATCGTGACGCCGAGCGCCTCGACGGCCGCCGCCAGGCCCTGGACCAGCTTGACCGGGTGCAGCCGGGCGCCGTGCGGGGTCCAGGTCGAGCCGACCGCGCCCGCCACCCGTACCCGCTCGGCCGTCTCGCGGGCGCCGTGCAGGGTGCGGTCCTTCTCCCCGTACGAGAGTTCGCTCGCGTGGAAGGCCTTCAGGCGGGCCAACTGGGCCGGGGTGTACGCCACTTCGAGTACGCCGCCGTGGTGGACGTCGGCGTCGATGGACTCCTCGGCGGCGGCCCGGATCACCTCGTCGACGGTGTCGTTCATCGCCCGCTGGAGGCGGACCGCGGCCTCGTGGCCGTGCAGCTTGGCGTAGCGGTCACGGCCCGCGATGCCGTTGTAGAGCCAGCCGCCGTTGCGGCCGGAGGCGCCGTAACCGCAGAACTTCTGCTCCAGGACGGTCACGCGCAGGAAGGGCGCGGCCTTCTTCAGGTAGTACGCGGTCCACAGGCCGGTGTAGCCGCCGCCGACGACGCAGACGTCCGCCGTCGCGTCGGAGGTCAGGGGCTCGCGGACGGGGGGCAGGCCCTGGTCGGCGTACCAGAACGATATGCCGCCGTTGACGGTGCCGGTGCCGGTGCCGGTGCCGGTGCCGGTGCCGGTGCCGGTCCCGGTGCCGGACCCATGGGACGTGTTGTTCGCGCTGCTCATGGGCGGACGTTACTGCGCAGGTGGGGGCCGTGTGCAGGGGGTGGGGCCTTGGTCCTTGGGGGCGGGTCCTTCGGCAGGTGGGACGCGGGATAGATTCCGATACTTTGAGCGGTACGGGTCGAACTTCTGGAGGATTCCACTCATGGCGGTACACAAGGCCGGACGCAGGGCCGGGCGCGTCACCGCCGCGGTGGCAGCGGCGGCGCTGATCGGGGTGGCCGCGTCCGCCTGTGGCCCCGACGACGGCAACGACAGCGGCAAGGGCGGCGGCAAGAGCGCCGGCGCCGACGAGAAGCCCGCAGCGTCCTCCGACGGCCCGTCCGACGACTCGTCCGACGGCCCGTCCGGCAAGCGGTCCCCGGAGGCCGGGGCCGACGCCGACACGCCGGACGCCGAGGCGCCCCCGGCGGCCAGTTCCCGACTCGCCGACGTGCCCGCCTCGGTGAAGGGCGGCGTGATCACGGTCGGCGATCCGAAGGCCGGGCATACGGTCAAGGTGTACGAGGACCCGCGCTGCCCGTTCTGCAAGAGGTTCGAGGACGGCGGGGCGCAGGCGCTGGTGAAGCCGGTCGCCGACGGCAAGGTCAAGGTCGAGTACACGATCGCGTCGTTCCTCGACAACAACCTCGGCGGCAGCGGCTCGGTGAACGCGGCGAACGCGCTGCGGGCGTCCGTGGAGGCGGGCAAATTCCCGCAGTTCCACGCGGCGGTCTTCGCCAACCAGGCGGAGGAGGAGACCGAGGACGCCTACACCCCGGCGTTCCTGCTGAGGATCGCCGACAAGATCGAGGGCCTGCGCGGCGGCGCCTTCGACAAGGCGGTCACCAACGGGACGTACAAGAAGTGGGTCGGTGAGGCGATGGAGGCCTTCAGCGCCGACGGAATCCAGGGCACGCCGACCGTCTTCATCGACGGCAAGAAGGCCGGGGGCGGCGGCAACGCGCTGTACGAGCAGGCGGCGTTCGCGAAGGAGCTCAGGGCGGCGGGGATCTCCTGACGGGAGGCGGTGGTGGCGGCGCGGCCGGTGCGGCCGGTGCGGCCGGCGCGGCGGGCGCGGCTGGTGCGGCGCCCCGGGTGAGCGGGTAGCAGGCCAGGCCGACCAGGACCGACGTGAAGTGGCCCAGGTCGGTGAAGGTCCTGCCGGTGATCAGCGGGGCGCCGTACACCGCGAGGACGATCAGGAGGTACGCGTACCGCCACGGCCGCGGGATCCGGTACGTGAGCACGGCGACCACGCCCGCGAGCGCGTAACTCACGCCCACGTCCAGGGTGTTGACCGAGGTGCGCGGGGCGGCGCCGTGGTGGATCGCGAGCGCGAGGACGCCCTCGCTGATGAGGGTGGCGAGGACGTGGGAGAGCGCGGCCACCACCAGCCAGCGGCGGGTGCCGAGCCAGTGCTCGGCGCTCGCGTGGAACACGGTGTAGAGCACGGCGTACGGCAGCCAGCTCCCGCCGTCGATCCAGAACGCGCTGGAGATCAGCACCCGCACGGGGTTGTGCGACAGCTCATGGATGTTCGTGGAGTGCTGGCGCAGGAAGGCGTCCTCGAACTCCGGCGACATGTGATGCATGGCGACGGTCGTCACGAAGAGGGTGGTCAGCCAGATGTACGTGCCCGGGGCGGTGCGGATGTAGGTGGCGACGCGGGAGGCGAGGGCGGTGGCGGCCGCTCCGGGGGTGGCGCGGGTGCGGGTGGGTCGGCCTGTTCGGGTGCGGGTGCGGGCGGTAGCGAATCGGGCCGTGGCGATCCGGGCGGTGGCGCGTTTGGCGGCCCGCGCGGGTCCGGTCACGTCCCGCCCCAAAATCCTCATGCGGCGATTCACGCACGCCGGTAGGGTCCGGGCCGTGATCGACATTCGCGTTCCGGACGGGTTGGTCGCGTCGCAGCACATGTACGCGGGGGAGGCGGGCCGCGCCTTCGTCGCCGGGCTGCCCGCGCGCGTACGGGAGTTCGTCGAGCGGTGGGAGCTGACCCCCGACGGCGAGCCGATGCACGGCATGGCCGCGCTCGTGCTGCCCGTGGTGCGCGCCGACGGCACGCCCGCCGTGGTCAAGTTCCAGGTCCTGGACGAGGAGACCGAGGGCGAGCCGGTCGCGCTGCGGGTGTGGGGCGGCGACGGGGCGGTGCGGCTCCTCGACCATGACGCAGCCACCGGCACCATGCTGCTCGAACGCCTCGACGCCGGGCGGATGTTGTCGACGATGACGGACACCCGTAAGGCCGTACTCGTCATCGCGGAACTCCTCGCCCGGCTGACCGCGGGGCCCGCGCCCGAGGGCATGCGCCGGCTCGGCGACATCGCGGCCGAGATGGTCGACGGGCTGCCGGAGGCGCTGCGGGCGATCGCCGACCCGGCCGAACGCGCGCTCGTCGAGCGGTGCGGGGGCGCGGTGCGCGAGGTCCTGGACGAGCCGGGGGACCGGCTGCTGCACTGGGACCTGCACTTCGAGAACGTCCTCGCGAGCGAGCGCGAACCGTGGCTGGCCATCGATCCGAAGCCGCTCGCGGGCGACCCCGGCTTCGACCTGTGGCCCGCCCTCGACAACAAGTTCGACGCGGACGACGTGGTGTGGCGGTTCGACGCGATGACGGAGGTCCTGGGCCTCGACCGCGAGCGGGCCAGGGCGTGGACGCTCGGCCGCGTCCTGCAGAACTCCCTCTGGGAGGTCGAGGACGGGCGCCCGCTGGTGGCCGACCACATGGAGACCGCGCGGCGGCTGCTGGGGCGGTGAGGGGACGGACGCGGGCGCCGGCTCCGGTGCTGGGGGGCGTTGACCGTGGTGGGGTGGGCGTGGCTTGCTGACCTCATGATTCGTACCGCCACGCCTGCCGATGTCCCCGGCATCCACACCCTGGTCCGCGACCTCGCCGCCTACGAGAAGGCGCTCGACGAGGTGCGGGCCTCCGAGGAGCAGCTGCGCGAGGCGCTCTTCGGGGAGCGCCCGGCCGCGTTCGCGCACGTCGCGCAGGACGACGCGTCCGGCGAGGTCGTCGGCTTCGCGCTGTGGTTCCTGAACTTCTCCACCTGGCGCGGGGTGCACGGGATCTACCTGGAGGACCTGTACGTACGCCCCGAGGCGCGCGGCGGCGGCCACGGTAAGGCGCTGCTCGCCGAGCTCGCGCGGATCTGTGTGGCCCGCGGCTACGAGCGGCTCGAATGGTCCGTCCTGAACTGGAACGAGCCGTCCATCAACTTCTACAAGTCGCTCGGCGCGCTGCCGCAGGACGGGTGGAGCGTCTATCGGCTGACGGACGGGGCATTGGGGGATGTGGCTTCGCTGGCCGGGCGGGCCTAGACCCGTCTAGACGGGCCTAGGCGGGACTAGGCGGTCTAGACGGGCCCAGGCGGGCCTAGCGGGGCATTCTCATCAAGAGATTCCGTTGCGCAAAGAAGATCATTGCGTGTGCGGAGGGCCCGCTGGTAGCGTCCCGCGTGCAATGACCAAGCAATTGCGGGAAGTTGGGGGAACGACTTCGTGAACATGCGCAATAAAGGGATATCCGTGGCGATTGCCTGCGCCTTGACCGGGGTAGCGGGTAACACGGCGTACGCGTCTTCGGCGCACGGTGAAGGAAATGCGGAGGCCACCCCGTCGGCCTCGTCGGCGGCGACTCGTCAGGCGCTTGGCGCGGACGAGATCTGCGCGGTCCTGGGAATCGGCAGCGGGGCGGCGGGCCTTGCCAAGGCGCTGGCCAAGGGGGCATCGTGGGTGGGCATCGGCGCCAGCGTCGGGTGCTACGCCTATACGAAGGCCAAGGAAGCGACGCCTGCGCAGAAGCGTGCGGCCATGATCAAGTCGTACAAGAAGTACCAGGCCATGAGCGATCTCAAGAAGCTTGATGCCCTCGGCTATTACTGCCGGAAGCAGAGCGGCGGCGGTGGTGGTGGAACCGATGTCGCCCCGATGAACACGACCGTAGGGGTGATGGCGGGGTGGCGGACCATCAAAATGAAGGGCGTCACGTACAAGTGCACGGCCAGCAGGGACTGATGACGCGCCGCGGCCCCGGATACGGGGCCGGATATGGGGAGCGCTTTCTGCTCTCCCTGGCATTGGTCGTGGTGAGCCTGCTGTGGATGACGCGGGACATGGCCCAGTGGGCGACCGTGTTGTGTGCCGTCGGTGCGGGGATCGGAGTGGTGGGAATGCTCTATTTCGGCCGGGGGTATGTGCGGGTGCGCGGGAATTCCCGATAGGGGTTATCAATCACTAACGGTTCAGCCGGCTCTCTTCCGTGCTGGGTTGAATTCGTGTGCGCTGAATCGGCAGGCGCCCGCACCACCTCGGGATGAGGTTCGGTGCGGGCGTCTTGCGTTCTGGTGCGTGGCGCGCGGTGCGTGGTGCGCGGGCGTGGCGCGGGGCGCGCGGGCGTGGCGCGGGGTGCGTTGCGTACGGGGCCCGCGGCCGTCCCCGCTTCAACCCGACGTCGGCCTGAGGTGCAGGCGCGACTCGGTCAGCGCGAGCGTCACCGCCTCCAGCGCGCTGTTGAACGAGACCTCGGAGAGCAGGCCCGGCGCCGCGACCTGGTCGCCCGCGAGGTAGACGCCGTCGCCGCGGTCGATCGCGGGGCGGTCCCGCCAGGTGGTGCCGGGGTGGTCCAGCGCGCCGGTGCGGCCGTTCGCGACCGAGGCGCGGCGCCACGTCAGCCGCTCGCGCCAGCCCGGGTACCCGAGGTCGAGCAGGTGCTCGGCGCGGGCCACGCCGTCCGCCTTGGTCTCGTCGGGGGAGAGCGGGATCTGCGCCTGGACGAGTTGTTCGCCGTCGGGGGCGAGGGCGCGGTCCTGTGCGGTGAAACGTTCGACCCAGCCCGTACGGTCCAGGTCGGACACGACGAAGGCGTCGCCCCTGCGGGAGCGGAACGCCACGTCGACGAGGGTGGTGCGGCCGCTCGGCCAGCGCAGGGACTCGTCGTCGAGGAGGCGGCGGGCCGACTCCAGTGAGGTGGCGACGACGACCGGACCGGTCCGGGTGGGTCCCGCCAGGCTGTCGACGCGGTCCACGGTCTCCGTGCGTACGCCCATGTTCCAGGCGAGCGCGGCCATGCGGTCGATGACCGAGCCCCAGCCGCCGCGCGGGTAGTGCGCCTCCGGGGGCAGTTTGGTGGCGCGGCGCAGGCGTTCGTGCACGAAGCGGGCGGAGAGGGAACCGGGGTCGTGGTGGAACGTCGCCACGGCGGCGTAGTGCGCGGCTGCGCGTGTGCCCTCCTCGCCGACCTGTGCGGTCGCCCAGGTCGTGAAGTCCTGCTCCACCGGGGCGTGTTCGGCCTTGCGGCGCAGGAGCTTGAGCATGGCGAGGGGCGGGACGCGGCGCAGCTCGCCGTGGTGGAGGAGGCGCAGGCGGGCGCCTTCGAGGGGTGGGAGGGGGGCGAGGGGGCCGATGAGGTCGCGCTGCTTGAGCCAGGCCCAGTGGGGGCCGCCGTTGTAGAGGGCGTGCGGTCCGTCGTTCGTCTTGTACGTGCCTTCGGAGGTGCGGGCGCGGCCGCCGAGGGTGTGGTGGGCCTCGCGGAGGGTGACGCGGGCGCCGGCCTCGGCGGCGGTGATGGCGGCGGTGAGGCCGGCGAAGCCGCCGCCGATGACGGTGAGGTGGGTGGCGTCGGCGCGGGGCGCGGGGGTGCGGGTGGCTGTGTGGGGGTGGGTGTTGGTGGCTTTGTGGGGGTGGGCCGGGGTGTCGGGCATGGGATGGGCTCCCTCGGGGTGCTTGGGCTTCACCTCTTGGACGGTCGGGGGTGGGCGGGATGTGACATCGGGTGGGGGGAGGTGGCTTGGGGTGGGTGGCGGTGGTGGGGTGGTGCGGTGGTGGGGGCGGGGATTGTCGGTGGCGGCGTGCACGATGGGGGGATGGTGCGGAAGAGAGTTCAGGCGGGTGCGGGGGCGGGTGCGGGTGCGGGTGCCGGGGGCGGGGGCGTGGTCAAGGCTGCTCGGCGGGCCGAGGTGCGGTTGCCTGCGCTGATGCCTTTTGCGGGGCGGGAGTTGGAGCCCGACGGGGATTACGACGGGGTCGAGTTCCGTGGCCTCGACCTCGGGGGGCAGGACGGGGGCGGCGCGCTGTTCATGGACTCCGCGGTGACGGGGTGCACGGTGGACGAGACCCGGCTGACGCGGGCGCGGTTCGTCGACTCCGTGCTGACGGAGTTGCGGGGGGTGGGGACGGATCTGGTGGAGGCGTCGCTGCGGGACGTGGAGGTGGTCGACGCGCGGCTCGGGGGCGTGCAGGTGCACGGGGGCGTGCTGGAGCGGGTGGTGGTGCGGGGCGGGAAGATCGACTACCTGAACCTGCGGAAGGCGCGGTTGCGGGACGTGATCTTCGAGGAGTGCGTGCTGGTGGAGCCGGACTTCGGGGAGGCGACGTTGGAGCGGGTGGAGTTTCGGGGGTGTGTGGTGCGGGGGGTCGACTTCACGCGGGTGCGGATGCGGGATGTGGACTTCCGGGAGGCGGCGGAGCTGGGGATCGCGCGGGGGATCGAGAGCATGGCGGGGGCGGTGATCAGTCCGGTGCAGCTGATGGAGCTGGCGCCGGTGTTTGCGGGGCAGGTGGGGGTTCGGGTGGCGTGATTTTTTCTGGCGGGGGCGCCTTGGGCGGGGGCTGCGCCTGGGCTGGGGTCTGCGCCTGCTGTTCGTTTGTGGGTGCGGGGCCGCGGGGGTATGTGCGTACTCGCTATCCACTGTTCGCCACGCCTGACGGATGGCGGGGCTATTGCGTGCTCGGTGCTCCGTGCGCACATACCCCCACGTCCCCTCCCGTCTCGTACACGGCTGCGGCCCGGTGGGGCAGCTCCCTATGCCTGCGGCCGGTTGAAGGCCGCGGGGTCGGTGGACGGCCATCGCCCCCGCTGGCAGTGGGCTACGCCCGCGGCGCCCTGGCGCCAGCCAGGCCCCTGTGGCGGGGTGGACCCGCCCACCCGCCCCGACCTCAGCCGCACGTCGCGGGGTGGACCCGCCTGCCCACCGCTACTCCCACAGCAGGTCGCGGGGCACACCCACCCGTTCACCCCCGCGCCGGCCGGCCACACATCGCAGGTAAGCCCACCCACCCGCCCCACACCGGCCGCACGTGGGTAAGCCCACCCATCCGCCTCCACGTCGGCCGCACGTTGCGGGGTAAGCCCACCTGCCCTTACTCCCGCCGCAGGCGCGGGCGTACCCACCCACCCCCATCCCAGACGCACGTCACGGTGTGAACCCACCCGCCCCACACCGGCAACACGGCGCGGGGTAAGCCCTCCCGCCCCGACCTCAGCCGAACGTTGCGGGGTGCACCCGCCCTCCCGCATTGGCCTCGGCCGCACGTTGCGGGGCACGCCCACCCACCCGCCCCTGCCCCCAGGGCACGTCGCAGGGTGGACCCGCCCACCCGCCCCGGCCTCGGCCGGACGTTGCGGGGCACGCCCGCCCACCCGCCCCTGCCTCCAGGGCACGTCGCGGGGTAGACCCGCTCACCTGCCCCGGCCTCGGCCGCACGTCGCGGGGTGCACCCGCCCACCCGCCCCTACTCCCGCCCCGCGTCGCGGGGTGAACGGGTGGGTGGGTGGGATGCATCCGTCGCGGAGCGGCGGGACTGTTTGAGTCCGCAGGGGGAGACGGGGGAGTCCCCCCACCCGCCCCCGGCCCGCAGGACGGAGCCGGTGAGGTCACTCGCCCGTTCCCTCCGCCGCGGAGCGGCGGGGCTGGGGGTGCTCAGGGGGGGGCGGCGCCCGTAACCCCCACCCGCACCCCCTCCCCGTACCCCCAGGCCCCCCGGGCCTACCGCATGCGAGGGAAGCGGGACAGCAGCGACCACAGGGCCGGGTTGTCCGCCAGGGTGTCGTGGAGGTCCGTGAGGTCGGCCACGACGTCGTGGAGGAAGTCGCGCGCCTCGCGCCGCAACTCCGTGTGGGAGAAGGACAGCGGCGCCTCCTCCGCGTCCATCCAGTCCGCCTCGATGTCCACCCAGCCGAAACGGCGGGCGAACAGCATGCGGTCGGTCGACTCCGTGAAGTCGAGCTCCGCGTACTGGGGACGGGACGCCCGGCTCCCGAGCGGGTCCTTGTCCAGCGTCTCCACGATGTCGCACAGCGCCCACGCGAAGTCCAGGACGGGAACCCATCCCCAGGCTGTGGACAGTTCCCGGTCCGCCTTCGTGTCCGCCAGGTACACGTCCCCGCAGAAGAGGTCGTGCCGCAGCGTGTGGACGTCCGCTCGGCTGTAGTCCAGCTGAGGGGGGTCAGGGAAGCGGGCGGAGAGCGCGTAGCCGATGTCGAGCACGGGGTCGATGGTGTCATGGTCCGGCGCACGCCTTCCCCGGTGCACGCCCTCCCCGGCGGAGAGCGAGAGGAGGGCGGGGCGGCGATGACCGGTACGGGGCGGGGCGGTCGGGACCCGGTGCGCCGGAGCGTCGCTGCGCCGGAGCCCCCACCCCTCAGGGCAAGAGCCGCTGCTCCTTCGCCACCGCCACCGCCCCCGCCCGCGTGTCCACGCCCAACTTGTCGTAGATCCGGCCCAGGTGCGTCTTCACCGTGGCCTCGCTGATGAACAGCGCACGGGCGATCTCACGGTTGCCGAGGCCCCGGGAGAGCTGGCCCAGGATGTCCCGTTCGCGGTCGGTGAGCGTGGGGTGCGGGGCCCGCATGCGGGCCATGACGCGGGAGGCCACCGGCGGCGAGAGCGTCGTGCGGCCCTGCGACGCCGCGTGGATCGCGGCGAAGAGTTCCTCGGGGCGCTCCGCCTTGAGGAGGTAGCCCGTCGCGCCCGCCTCGATCGCCCGGGTGATGTCCGCGTCCGTGTCGTAGGTGGTGAGGACCAGGACGTGCGGGGCGGGGGACGCCGCCGTGATGCGGCGGGTGGCCTCCACGCCGTCGATGCCCTCGCCCAGCTGGAGGTCCATCAGGACCACGTCCGGCGTCAGCTTCGCGGCAAGCGCGACCGCCTCCTCACCGGTACCGGCCTCGCCGACCACCTCGATGTCGGGGTCGGGCGCGCTGCCGAGCAGGGCGAGCAGACCCGCGCGGACGACCACGTGGTCGTCACAGACCAGCAGCCGCACCACACGATCGGAGCGGCGGGAGGGCGCGGCGTGGGCGTTCGTCACTGTGACTCCAGCGGGATCGATACGGAGAGGACCGCGCCTTCGCCCGGCGCCGACTCGATCGTCAGTGTGCCGCCGAGCTGCCCGGCCCGCGCCCGGATCGCGGGCAGACCGTGCCCCCGTACCTCCTGCTGCCCTCGTACCTCCTGCTGCCCTCGTACCTCCTCCTGCCCTCGTACCTCCTCCTGCCCTCGTACCTCCTCCTGCCCCCGTACGCCCTGCGGCGTGAAACCGCGGCCGTCGTCGGCGACGTCCAGGACCACCTGGTCGTCCAGGAGGGTCAGGGTCAGCGCGGCCGTGGTGGCGTGCGCGTGCTCCCGTACGTTGGCCAGCGCGCCCTGCGCGATGCGCAGCAGCGCCGAGCCGACCCGGTCGGGCAGCGGCACCACCGGGCCCTCCGCGTGGAAACGGACGGTGAGGCCCGCGCCCGACTCGCGCTCCGCGAGCGCCCGCAGCGCCTCGACGACACCGCCGCCGTCAGCGAGGTCGGCGGGGGCCAGGTCGTGCACGAAGCGGCGGGCCTCGGCGAGGCCGCGCTCGGTGATCGACTCGGCGGTACGGACGTGGGTACGGGCCTTCGCCGGGTCCGCGTCCCACAGCCGGTCGGCCGCCTGCAGCAGCATCTGCTGGCTGGACAGGCCCTGCGCGAGGGTGTCGTGGATCTCCATGGACAGCCGCTGGCGCTCGGCGAGCGTGCCCTCGCGCCGTTCGATGGCGGCCAGTTCGCGGCGGGTGCGGATCAGGTCGTCGATCAGTTCGCGCTGGCGGACCGCCTGGCGCTGCATGTGGAGGAAGACGGCCGTGGCGATCGCCGAGACGGCGGGCGGGCCGAGGATCAGATCCGGGTCGTAACGGCCCGCGAGCCGCAGCTGCGAGGCGACGACGCAGGCGGTCAGCACGGCCACCAGGGCGAGGGCCGCGCGCGGCGGCAACGTCCGGAGGCCGGTGTAGAAGAGCGGTACCGCGCACCACCCGAAACTCGGCGCGAGCACGACGAGGACCAGCCAGACCGCGACGACCAGGCCCAGCCAGGTGAGCCGGCGGGGCGTGGGGCGGGCGTCGAGCGCCGGGCGGGGAGCGCGGGGCCCGGCCCCCTTCCGCCGGTGGCCCCTGACCGCGGCTGCCAGGGGCGGCAGGGCGTAGAGGACGGCAAGGACGGCGACGAGCGCGACGATCCACGGGGCGCGTGCACCGCCGGGGTGACGCAGCAGGAAACGGGCCAGCGAGGTGGCGAGGAGCAGGTAGAACGTCGCGTGCATGACGGCCGCGAGCCAGCGGGCGTCGGGGTCCGGCGCGGGGAGGGCGAGGTCCGCCGTCCGGGCGTCTGCGAGCGGCATGCGGGCATCGGCGTACGGGGTCCGGGTGTCGCCGTACGACGTCCGGGGGGCCGGGTCCGGCGTGCGCTGTCCCACGGGCGCCTCCTCCTCGTACGGCCGTTTCTCGCCGGCGATCGCGCCGCCGCTGAACTGGGCAAACACCTTCATTGTGGCCCGTCGTGGCCACGAGGGGGTCAACCGATCGGTTGACCCCCGTGTCGACCGAGTCGCGCGCGGCAGCGAGCCGGTACGTCGAGGGGTACGGGGTGTCTGCGACCCCAGGCTTGAGGACAGAGGCGAACGGTTCCGGCCCGCCCCTTCTTCCGCGACCACGACCGCCCGCACCACGGCCACCGACCGCACGCCGGTCACCAGCCACACCACGGTCACTGGCCGCACCACGGTCACCGGCCGCACCACGGACACCACTGTCCCCACCCCCACCACCCTGGAGCCCCCGATGCAGAAGCTCTCCCGCCGCACCCGTGTCCTCACCGTCGCCGCGACCGCCGCCGTTCTCGGCGCCGGTACCTTCGGTGCCGTTTCCGCCACCGCCGGCACGCCCGACGCCGCGACCAAGGCCGCCGTCACCGCCGACGCGGGCAACAAGAACCTCACCCAGTCGACGCACCTCACCGTCGTCGCCGCCACCAAGGCCGCGCAGGCCACCCTCGACGCGGCGAAGAAGGAGAACCAGCGGGTCTCCGTCGCCGTCGTCGACCGCAACGGCAACACCGTCGTCACGCTGCGCGGGGACGGCGCGGGCCCGCAGTCGTACGAGTCCGCCGAGAAGAAGGCGTACACCGCCGTCTCCTGGAACGCGCCGACCTCCGAGCTCGCCGGGCGTCTGGAGAAGACGCCGAACCTGAAGGACATCCCCGGCACGCTGTTCCTCGCGGGCGGCGCACCGGTCACTGCCAAGGGCGCGCCCGTCGCGGGCATCGGCGTCGCGGGCGCCCCGAGCGGCGACCTCGACGAGAAGTTCGCGAAGGCGGGCGTGGCGGCGCTCGGCCGCTGAGTCACGGCCCGCGGGGCCGGGCCACGGGGCATCGTGAGTGCCTGGCGGCCGCCCCGGCCCCGCCCCCCGCGCCCGTCCGCGCGGGAAGCCCGTACGACGCCCCGTACGACACCCCGTACGACGAGGAGACCCCATGCCCCCCACCCCTACCCCTGACCCCTCCAACACCCCCACCCCCACCCCCGCCCCCTCCGCCGACCAGCGGTTGCTCGCCGCCGCGCGGGCCGGGGACGCCGGGGAGGTGGCCGCCGCCCTCGACGCGGGCGCGCGGGTCGAGGCCCGGGACACCGAACTGCGCTCACCCCTGCTGCTGGCCGCCGCAGGCGACCACGTGGAGGCGGCCCGGGTATTGGTGGCAGCCGGCGCGGACGTCAACGCGCAGGACCACAGGTCCGACAGCCCCTGGCTGGTCACCGGGGTGACGGGCAGCGTTGCCATGCTGCACATCCTGCTCCCCGCGGGGCCCGACACGACGCTGCGCAACCGTTTCGGCGGAGTCTCCGTGATCCCCGCGTCGGAACGCGGCCACGTCGCGTACGTACGAGAGGTCCTGCGCGCCACCGACACCGACGTCGACCACGTCAACGACCTCGGCTGGACCGCCCTGTTGGAGGCCGTGATCCTCGGCGACGGCGGCCGCGCGCACCAGGAGGTCGTCCGCGCACTCCTCGCCGCGGGCGCGACACCGGACCTGGCCGACCGCGACGGCGTCACCCCCCTCGCACACGCGGAACGCCGCGGCTTCACGGAGATCGCCCACCTTCTACGAGACACGGCGTGAGGCCCGCCCCACCGCGGCACAGGCGTGCGTCACCTAAGCCGACTCCCGCCCCCAGCCCGCCCGTTAGCCACAGCGCCCCAGCGCCGACTCCTCCGGGAACCCCCACCGGCCCGCACCCGCGTACGAGACGGAAGGGGACGTGGGGGTATGTGCGCACGGAGCACCGAGCACGCTGTAGCCCCGCCGTTCACGAGGCGTGGCGAACAGTGGATAGCGAGTACGCACATACCCCCGCGGCCCCGCACCCAAAAACGAACCGAAGGCGCAGACGCCACGCACCCGCCCCCCATACCAACCCGCCCCGAACATTTGCCGCATAAGATCATCGCGTGGACCTGCGATCTCCGGCCGCCCGAGCCGCCACCGTCACCTGCTCCCTCGCCCTGCTAGCGACCCTGGGAGCGTGCAGCGGCGCAGGCGTGGACGGCACCCCGGGCGCCGACGGCGTACGCGACCCGTACTTCCCCAAACTGGGCAACGGCGGCTACGACGTGACGCACTACGGCCTGACCCTCGGCTACGACCCCGACTCACGCCACCTCACCGGCACCGCCGACATCACCGCCCGCGCCACCAAGAACCTCAGCTCGTTCAACCTCGACCTCAAGGGCCTGGACGTCTCGGACATCACCGTCGAGGGCAAGGCGGCCCGCTTCCAGCGCGCAGGCCACGAGCTGCGGGTCCGCCCGGCCGACGAACTCGACCGGGGCGAGACGTTCCGCGCGACGGTCCGCTACGCCGGCACGCCGGAGACCATCACGGACGACGACGGCTCCAAGGAGGGCTGGCTCCCGACGGACGACGGCGCGCTCGCGCTGGGCGAGCCGACCGGCTCCATGGCGTGGTTCCCGGGCAACCACCACCCCGGCGACAAGGCTTCGTACGACATAGAGATCACCGTGCCGAAGGGCCTGAAGGCCGTGTCCAACGGCGAGTTGACCCGCGAGTCGACCAAGAACGGCCGCACCACCTTCGCCTGGCACAGCGCCGAACCGATGGCGAGCTATCTGGCGACCGTGGCCGTCGGCAAGTACGAGCTGAAAAGGTCGACGACCGACGACGGCATGCAGGTCATCACCGCCGTCGACCCCGCGCGGGCGAAGGCGAGCAAGAAGGTCCTCGACGAACTGCCCGACATCCTGGAGTGGTCGGAGTACAACTTCGGGCCCTACCCGTTCTCCTCGACCGGCGCGATCGTCGACCGCGCGGGCCACGTGGGATACGCCCTGGAGACGCAGACCCGGCCGACGTTCCCGGGCGACTTCAACACCGGACTGCTCGTCCACGAACTGGCCCACCAGTGGTTCGGCGACTCCGTCACGCCCAAGTCGTGGCGCGACATGTGGCTCAACGAGGGCTTCGCCACGTACGCGGAGTGGCTGTACGAGGAGGACAACGACGGCGACAGCGCGCAGGAGACCTTCGACGCGCTCTACGACGGCGAGTACTTCGAGGACGACGAGGACAACGAGGCACTCTGGGAGTTCCCGCCCGCGAAGCCGACCGACGCCGCGAGCATCTCGGACTCGCCCGTCTACGAGCGCGGCGGAATGGTCATCCACAAGATCCGCCAGGCGGTCGGGGACGACACGTTCTACGACATCGTGCAGGGCTGGGCGAAGACGTACCGGCACAAGAACGCGGACACCCGCGACTTCACCGAGTACGTCGAGGAACACGCGGGCGGCGACGAGGCGCGGGCGAAGGTCCGCAGGATCTGGGGCGACTGGCTGTACGGAGACGGAAAACCGGACCACCGCTGACGCCTTGGGCCCCGCCCCCCTCCTGGGGCCCCCACACCCCACGCACGTAACCCCGCACCTCACACACGTAACCCCCGCACCTCACGCGCCCCGCGCCACACCTCACGCGCCCGCGCAACCCTCACCCGCGCAACCCTCACCCGCCCGACGCCCCCGCCCGCTGCGTGCGCAGACTGCGCCACTCGCCGAACGCGGTCCAAGCGGCGCAGCCGAACGCGCCGGCGTAGACGGCGGCCCAGCCCATCGACCGCCCCTCCGCGTCGATCAGCCGGTCGGCGCCGAGGACTCCGAAGATGACCGCCGAGGTGAGGGCGCCGTACAGCTTCTGGCGGGTGATGCGCTGTTGCCTGCGCGGACCCTCCGAGAGACGCAGCGCGTAGATCTCGACGTCACCGAAGACCTCCTCGGCCCGCTCCTCTCCCGCGGCGGATCCCGTGGTGGGCCCCGCGGCGGATCCCGTGGCGGACCCCTCGACGGAGGCGAGATGCTGGCGCGCCTCACGCACATGACCGCGGGCCTCGGCGGCCTTCATGCCGTGCCGGCCGCGCAACAGGCCCTCCAGACGGGCCAACCACCGCTCGTCGTCGAGACCGCCGGTGGGGCCACCGTCGAGGCCGCCGCCGGGACGGCCCGCGCGGCGTACGGGAGCGAACCACCGGTCGATACGGGTGTCGGGGAGCAGAAAGGCGCCGACGGCCCAGCCGACGCCGGCCAGCATGAGGACCGGCGCGGGCACGCGGAACAACCGGTCCTCGGAGACCGTACTGGCCAGGGCGATCCCGCCGATCAGCGCGGCGGCCGCACCCGCAAGGAACCCCCACATGCCCCGGAAGAGCCCGGCGGAACGGGCGACGAAGGCGAGGCACCCCAGGCAGGCACCCACGGCGATCCCGGCGAACGCGGCGAGGGAGGACGGGTCGACCGTCACCCACAGGCCGTCCTGGATCCAGTACAGGCCGAAGACGGCGAACAGCAGGAACCCGAGCGTCCCGAACGAGGTGGCGACGCGCTCGCCGGGGCGCATGCCCCGGGTGTCGATGCTTGCCCGGTATCGCTCGCTGACGCGTTCGGCGGCGACGGTACGGGCGTACGCGGCGGGGTCGCCGAGCACCTCCGCCGCGGGCTGCCCCGCCTCGGCCACGAGTTGGTGGGCCTCGGCGAGTATGTCGTCGGCGAAGCCGGAGGGCGCGTCCTCGTCGAGGACCAGCCGCACCAGGACGGCGTCGGCCCACTCCTCGTCCTCCTCGCGCGCCCAACTGAGCTCAGGCGTACGTGTCCTGCTCATCGTCATCCCCCTTCGTCCTTCGTCGCCGTGGCCGGAAGGAGCGAGTCGACGGTCCGGGAGAAGTCCCCCCACGCGGCCTGGTCACGCCGCAACCTCGCTCGTCCCTCCGCGGTGATCCGGTAGTACTTGCGCCCGGGCCCGCCCTCTCCGGCCCCCCACTCGACCTCGACGGCGCCTTCTTCCTCAAGGCGCGTGAGGGCGGGGTAGAGGGTCGCGGCCTTGACCCCGTGAAGCCCGGCTTCCCCGAGCCGACTGAGCAGGGCGTACCCGTAACTCCGCGGTTCGGATTCGAGGATGCCGAGCAGACAGAGAGGCAGGACGGCACGGGTCCAGACAGCGGACGGCTCGGCCATGGATCCCCCTCACTCGTTGCTCGACTCTTCGCTCTGCCGTACTATTCAATTATCCAGAATAGTGGGGACTCTGTAAATCCGTTTCCCGACCGCCCTTCCTGCCGCAGCTCGAACCACACGTGCTTGCCCCCGCCCGCCCGCACCTGGCGCGGCGCCGGGGCGGTCCCCCACTCGTGCGCGAGGGCCTGTACGAGGAACAGTCCGCGCCCGTGCTCGCTGTCCCGCGAGACGTCGAGGGCGGCGAGGGGTTCGGCGCGGCAGTCGTCGTACACACAGACCCGAACCCCGCCGTCGGCCAGCACGCACGCCTCCATGCCGATGGTCGGCGAGACGGTGTGCGTGACGGCGTTGGTGACGACTTCGGAGACGAGGGTGCGGGCGGTGTCGGCGAGTTCGGAGCGGCCGTTGGCGGCGAGGAGGAGGGTGAGGGTGTCGCGGCAGATCTTGGGGGAGAGGGGGGTGTTGGGGGTGGTGAGGTGGTAGGTCTGCGGGCCGGGCGGAGGTTCGATCGGGCGGTTCATGGTGTCAACTCCCGTCGTACGTGCGTGGGTTGCCGTGGGACGCCGCCGTGGCTCGGTCGCCGGGGCGACTGCTCTGCGGGATCACTGGCGTGCCGCGGACTCCCTGCGAAGCTAGGGACAACCTTGTTACGGAGCAAGGTTGTCCCGCAGAGTTCACTCAAGTGAGTGGACCGGCCCAGCACCGCACGGCAGACTCGGGCCGCGAAGGGAAGATGACCCATGCCGCTGAGAGACAACCCCACTGCCCGTCAGGCCCGGTTGGGCGCGGAACTGCGCAAATTGCGAGAGCTTGCGGGCAGGACGGCACGTGAAGCCGCCGGCCTGCTCTCGACCGACCAGGCGAAGATCAGCCACATGGAGTCGGGCCGTATCGGGGTGAGCGAGGAGCGCATTCGGCGGCTCGCGATCTTCTACTCGTGCGACGACGCGGAGCTCGTCGAAGCGTTGTGCGCCATTGCGCGTGAGTCGCGGGGGCAGGGGTGGTGGGACGACTATCGCGGTGTGCTCGCTCCGGGGTTCCTGGACGTCGCCGAGTTGGAACACCACGCCGTCTACTTGCGTGCCCTCCAGCCCATGACGTTGCCCGGCCTCTTCCAGACGCCGGACTACGCGCGCACCATCTACGGTGGTCACATCCCGCCGCTCCCGGCGGAGGAGGTGGACGTCCGGGTGGAGTTCCGGCTGAAGCGCCGACGGATCTTCGAGCGAGAGACCGCGCCATCGTTCACGGTGGTCATCCACGAAGCGGCACTGCGCATGCGGGCCGGTGGGCGGAGGGTCGTACGGCAGCAGTTGGAGTACTTGCTGGGGGCCTCGGAGTGGCCCGCTGTCACGCTGCGGGTGATCCCGTTCGCCACCGAGAACTTTGTCGAGGCCACACAACCCGTCTTCTACGCGGGAGGGGTCGTCCCACAGCTCGACACGGTGCAGGTGGACACGGCTGTGGGGGGCGTCTTCCTCGGCGTCGGTGCTCAGCTCAAGCGGTACGGGACGCTGCTCGACATCGCTGAGGGCGCCTCCCTCGACGTTGACGAATCCCGACAGCTCATCCACCGCATCGCGAGAGAATTGTGAGAGTCCACGTCATGTCCGTTCAGTGGCAGAAGTCGTCCTTCTCTGGGGCCGGAGGAGAGAACTGCGTCGAACTCGCCCCGCAAGACCCCCGCATAACCCTCCGCGAAAGCGAAACCCCCGACGACACCCTCACCGTCACCCCCAAGGCCCTCGCCGCCCTGATACGGGGCCTGCGAGACCCCCGCCGGGCGCCCATGCCAGCTGCCGCAACGGCCCACCCCGCACCGGGAGATGAGGGACGGCTAAGGGTCGGGCCCTGAGGGGCTTCGGGGTTGAAGTCGGGGGTGGATAGGGGGAGTTACCGGATGTCGCGGGGGAGCCGCGACGCGACGCTTGAGACATGTCCCCACTCAAGCGCACACTCATCGTGCTCGGCTCGTTCGTCACCGTCGTGGCCCTGGCGTTCGGCGGCGGATTCCTGTGGCTGTGGAACGACGCCAAGGTGAGCACGGTCGGCAAGGAGCAGTTCGACAACGAGCTGTCGATACCCCCGCTCGCGAAGTCCCGCCTGGACAAGGACGGGACCCGTGTCTTCGACCTTCGTATGCAGGCGGGCGAGAAGGAGTTCGAGGACGGCCGCAAGACGTCCACGTGGGGATTCAACGGCGCCTACCTGGGGCCGACGCTGCGCGCGGACCGCGGCGACAAGGTCCGCGTGCGGATACGGAACGGCCTGGACGAGGCGTCGACAGTGCACTGGCACGGCATGCACCTGCCCGCGAAGATGGACGGCGGCCCGCACCAGATGGTGGAGCCGGGCGGCAAGTGGAATCCGCACTGGAAGGTGGATCAGCCCGCGTCGACGCTCTGGTACCACCCGCATCCGCACGGCGCGACGGAGAAGCACGTGCAGCGCGGCCTCGCGGGGATGTTCCTCGTCGACGACAAGCGGTCGGCGCGGCTCGCGCTGCCCAAGAAGTACGGGGTCGACGACCTGCCGGTGATCGTGCAGGACGTCCGGTTCGACGGCGCGAAGTTCGACCACGGGCACGACATGATGCGGCACGTCGGCTTCCTGGGCGACCGGACCATGGTCAACGGCACACTGCGCCCGTACCGGAAGGTCGGCGACGAGCTGGTCCGGCTGCGGCTGCTCAACGCCTCGACAGCCCGCACGTACGCCTTCGGCTTCCCGGACGACCGCTCCTTCTCGCTGGTCGGCACGGACGGCGGTCTGCTCGAGCGGCCGGCCCGCATGCAGCGAATACAACTGTCACCCGGCGAACGGGCCGAGATCGTCGTGCGCATGAAGCAGGGCGAGAGGACCGTCCTGCGCAGCTTCCCGCAGGACAACTACGGGGGTGCGTGGCAGACGCGGTTCAGCGGGGGCGACGACTCCTTCGACGTCCTGGAGCTGCGGGCCGCGAAGCGACTGCGCGCCTCCGGCGACCTTCCGCGACGGCTGGGCGAACCGGAGGTGCCCGACGGCAAGAGTCCGGCGCGCGGGCGGTTCTTCGACCTGAAGGAGTCCGGGATCAACGGGCGCGCGATGAAGATGGGCCGGATAGACGAGACGGTGACGCGGGGCACCACCGAGACGTGGACCGTCCGGAACGACAACGGCGTGCCGCACAACTTCCACGTGCACGACGTCCAGTTCCGGGTGCTGGCGGTGAACGGCGAGGCGCCACCGCCGGAGCTGCGCGGCGCCAAGGACACCGTGTTCGTGCCGAACGGCACGACGATGAAGCTGGCAATGCGGTTCGAGGGGCCGGCCGACCCGGACACCCCGTACATGTACCACTGCCATCTGCTGGCCCACGAAGACGGCGGAATGATGGGGCAGTTCGTCGTCGTGGAGAAGGGACAGCGGGCAGGCACGCCGTCGGGCGCACCGTCACGGGGACACGACCACCACTGACCAGCCACGCGCGGGAGCCCACGCGCGGGACCGAGGGCCGGCGCCCACGCGCGGGAGTCCACGTGCAGGAGCCGGGCGAAGGCCGGAAGGCCCCGGCAGCGGTTGCTGTCGGGGCCCTCCGGGCGATCACGCGATCACGCGGTCACGTCGTCTCAGACGTTGACGCCGAAGTCCTGCGCGATGCCGACCAGGCCCGAGGCGTAGCCCTGGCCCACGGCGCGGAACTTCCACTCCGCGCCGTTGCGGTACAGCTCGCCGAAGACCATGGCGGTCTCCGTCGCGGCGTCCTCGGAGAGGTCGTAGCGCGCGATCTCCGTGCCGCCGGCCTGGTTGAGGATGCGGATGAAGGCGTTCCGCACCTGGCCGAAGTTCTGCGAGCGGTTCTCGGCGTCGTAGATCGAGACCGGGAAGACGATCTTCTCGATGTCGGCGGGCAGGCCTTCGAGGTTGACGTTGATCTGCTCGTCGTCGCCCTCGCCCTGGCCCGTGACGTTGTCACCGGTGTGGACGATGGTCTGGTCCGGCGTCGCCTTGTTGTTGAAGAAGACGAAGTGCTGGTCCGAGAAGACCTTGCCCTGGGTGTTCACCGCGATCGCGGAGGCGTCCAGGTCGAAGTCGGTGCCAGTGGTGGTGCGGACGTCCCAGCCGAGCCCCACGGTGACGGCGGTCAGGCCCGGAGCCTCCTTGGTGAGCGAGACGTTGCCACCCTTGGACAGGCTTACTGCCATTGTTGGGAGTCCCTTCCCTCGTTTACGACGCTCCGCCCTGCGCGGGCGGTGCGTACGGGCTTCGTACTGGGGACGAAGCTACCTTCACTCCTACCAACGCCGACCGGGGTCCCCAAGGTTCCACTCGGCTTTACTTTCTTTACCCGGGTCTTTTGTGCGGGTCTTTGCCCGTGTCTTTGCCCGGGCCCGTGAAAAGGGCGTGACGTGAGCCCGACAGACGCGCGACCATGGGGGGCATGTCCGGTCCCCATGTCATCCGCGGTTCGGTCTCCCTGCCGGAGGCCGAGCTCATGTGGCGTTTCTCGCGATCCTCCGGGCCGGGCGGGCAGCACGTCAACACCAGTGACTCCCAGGTCGAGCTCCGGTTCGACCTCGCGAACACCGACGCGCTCCCCGAGGTGTGGAAGCGGCGCGCGCTGGAGCGGCTTGCCCCGCGGCTCGTCGACGGCGTGGTCAGCGTACGGGCGAGCGAGCACCGTTCGCAGTGGCGGAACAGGGAGATGGCCGCCACCCGGCTCGCCTCCCTGCTCGCCGAGGCCACCGCCCCGCCGCCCAAGCCGCGCCGCGCCACGAGGATTCCTCGCGGCATCAACGAACGGCGCCTGCGGAACAAGAAGGCGCGCAGCGAGACCAAGCGGGGGCGCTCCGGACAGGGTTGGGGCTAGCCCCGTCCGGCGTCAGGCCCGCCCCGGGGCGCGGGGAACTCCGCGCTCAGCGCGCGACAAGCCGCAGCCGCGTCTGCCGGGATCCCCGCAGTCGCGGCTGCGGCTTTTCCGTGGTTGCTCGCGCAGTTCCCCGCGCCCCTGACGGGGCGCTGTCGCCCCCGCCCCTGACGGGCCTAGCCCAGCTGGCGGTACTTGCCGCGGAAGTACGTCAGGGGGCCACCGTCACCGCTGGGAAGCGACGCGGTCAGCACGCGGCCGATCACCAGTGTGTGGTCGCCCGCCGTCACCGTCTGCTCCGTGCGGCACTCCAGCGTCGACAGCGCGCCGCCGACCAGCGGGGCGCCTGACGCCGCCCCCCGTACGTACGGGATGTCCTCGAAGAGGAGACGGTCGCTGATGCGGCCCTTCATCGCGAAGCGGCCCGCGATGTGCCGCTGGCTCTCGGCGAGCACCGACACCGCCCACAGCGGCTGCTCGGCGAGCAGGTCGTCCATGCGGGAGCCCTCGCGCAGGCTCACCATGACCAGCGGCGGGTCGAGGGAGACGGAGAGGAAGGCCGTGGCCGTCATGCCCACGTCCTCGCCCGCGGGCGCGCCCGGGTCGTCCGGGTCCAGGCCGGGCTCGCGCGCCGTCACCAGGACCACGCCCGCCGCCAGCCGGGACATCGCCGCGCGGAACTCGTCGTTGCTCACCCCATCAGCATGCCCGTGCGGCGCAGGATGACGAGGGGAATGCGGGGCCGGGAGAGTCTTCAGTACGTGAGCCACACCGTCGAAGCTAGCCCGTGCGCCCCCGCCGAAACATCGGCCGCTGGGCCCAGAACGGTCCTAGGTCCCGGGGCCGAGGCGCGGGGCCGGGGCGGCCGTCACGCAGCGTGTGGCACTCAGTGCCGTGCGGAGCCGTTTCGCCGGAGGACTAGTCCAAGGGACTGGACCAACGGCGGTGCCCCATCTGTGACTTGAGTCACAGGACCCATATTTTGTTGACCCTGTGTACCGAGTGAGCAGCTCGCTGTGATTCAGTGACGGTGGCAATAAGACACTGAGGGCACCAAAGGCACAAGAGGGCACGGAAGAGCCACTGCCACGAAGAGCACGAAGAGCACGGGCGAAAGATCACTGCGGACGCTGCGCATCCTGGAGTTGCTGTCGAGGTCTCGGGGAGAACGAGCATGGAGACCGAGTCGGAGCCGTACGTCCGTCTTGCGACCCTGCGGCAGCTGCACCAGGTGGTAGCGGAGCTGAACACGGCCCGGAGCCTGGCGGACACGCTGCAGACCGTCGCCGACGGCGTCGTCAACGGCCTTGGCTATGAGCTGGCGTGTGTCAATCTCGTGCGCCCGGACGGCGACCTCGTCGTCGCCGCCTTCGCCGGCAACTCCTCCGCCGAGGCGCTCATCACCGGCCGCGTCGGCTCCCGGGACGCCTGGGAGCGCCGGCTCGCGATGGGCGAGGCGTGGGGCGCGCTGCGCTTCATCTCGTACACCGAGGGCTGGGTCCTCGACGACGATGACGTTCCGCAGTGGTACACCGAGGGCCCCGAGCCCCGCTTCGAGGACGAGTGGCACCCCTCCGACCGCCTCTTCGCCCCCATGTACGCGACCGGCGCGGCCGGCGGCGAACTGCTCGGCGTGATCTCCGTGGACCGGCCCCGCAACGGCCGCAGGCCCGGCGCCTGGGGCCGCGAGGCCCTGCAGATGTACGCCTTCCAGGCCGCCATCGCCATCAGCAACGCCCGCCTGCGCGCCAACATGCAGCGCGCCCTGGTCCGTCTGGAGCGCGAGCAGCAGGCACTGCGGGCCAGCGAGGAGTCGTTCCGGCAGGCCTTCGAGTACGCGCCCTCCGGCATGGCCATCGCCGAGATGGGCGGCGACCAGCACGGGCGGATCCTGCGCACCAACGACGCGCTCTGCCGGCTGCTCGGCAGGCCCGCCTCCGCGATGCGGCGCTACTCCTTCTCCGACCTCGTCCACCCCGAGGACATCGGCACCCTGCTGCGCACCTCCGCCGAGGGCGGCCGCGCCGAGCTGCGGCTCGCGCGCCGCGACGGGACGTACGTGTGGGTGTCGCTGCGCAACTCCGTCGTCGCCGACGCCGCCGACGGGCCGCGCTTCCTGCTCACCCACGTCGAGGACATCGAGGAGCGCAAGCGGCGCGAACTCCAGCTCGCCCACCGCGCCTCGCACGACTCGCTCACCGGCCTGCCCAACTCCGCCGAGCTGCGCGCCCGGCTCAGCGCCCGCCTCTGCCGCAGGCCGCACGCCGGCCAGCCCAGCGCCGTCGACTCCCTCGACGCCGCCTACGAACACGGCTTCGACTTCGGGCCCGCCGCGCACCGGGCGGACGACGGCTTCGACCACCACGTCCACACGGTCGCCCCCGAGGGCGGGGAGAACGACGTGGACGACGGCACCAAGGGTCTCGCTGTCCTCTTCTGCGACCTCGACGGCTTCAAGTCGATCAACGACAGGTTCGGGCACCACACCGGCGACGCCGTCCTCATCGAGGTCGCCCGCCGCCTCACCCACGGGGTGCGGGACGGGGACACCGTGGCGCGGCTCGGCGGCGACGAGTTCGTGGTGCTCGCCGACGGGCTCGGCCGCGCCGACGCCCAGGACCTCGCGGTCCGGCTGCGGAACGCGATCATCCCGCCGATCCGCGTCGACGGCAGGGCGGTCCGGGTGGGGGCGAGTTTCGGCATCGGCTGGGCGCACTGCGGGATGTCGGCGGACGAAGTGTTGCACTCCGCCGACCAGCGGATGTACGTGGAGAAACGGTCACGTGCCAAGCAGCACCGCAGGGCCGGATAGGGTCTTTCGTTTGGGTCGGGCCGGATCAGGGAGCGGGGTCTGGTGCGTGCGATCGCAAGGCGGAGGAGGGAGGCATGGCGGAGCCATGGCGACCGACGACAACGCCGCGAGCGTGCGTGCCAGTCCCCGCGAGCCCGGCCTGACCCAAACGAAAGACCCTGGCCGTCCGGATGAGGTCAACGCCACCCCTTGGGCTCACTCGGACCGGGTAGGCTCCCGGGCGTCAGCGATATGAGGGAGTGACCTGGGAATGACGCCCGGCAATAACGGCGAGAACACGCCGAGCGCGCCGCAGGGCGACGACGATCCGTTCGGCTACCTGTACGAGGACGGACAGGCGGCCGGAGCGACCCCGCCCAGCGGCGGGGGTGGCTACGGGTACCCCGGGCCCCGCTCCTCGTACAACCAGGTCAGAGCGGTCGGCGACCGTCGTCCCTCCTATGGGCAGCAGCAGACGTACGGCCAGCAGGCGTACGGGCAGCAGGTCCCGCCGCAGCAGCAGCCCCAGCAGGGCTACGGCCGGCCGAACGCCCACTACACGGCGCCCGAGGCGCAGCCCGGCGGCGCTCCCGTCACCACGCCGCAGTACGCGCCCGCGGGCGGCGGCCGGGGCCGGGGGCCGAACACCAAGGGGCTGCTGATCGCCGCGGTCTCGGTGGTCGCGGTCGTCGGGCTCGGCATCGGCGCCGCCCTGATCTTCGGCAACGACGACGACAAGAGCGACGACGCGAACGCCGGCGGCAAGCCGTCGCAGGCCTCGTCCGTCGAGCCGAGCGAGAAGCCGAGCAAGAAGCCCGCGAAGCAGGCCGACCTGCCCAAGACCGACGCGAAGGCCCTGAAGCTGGACGGCGGCACGACCACGGCGTCCGACGTCGACGGCGCCAAGGCGGACGGCGGGACCTACGTGGCCGGGTTCGACAAGGTCGGCGCGCAGGTGACCTGGACCGTCAACGGCATCCCCAAGAGCGGCGCGTACAGCCTCCGGGTGCACTACGGGGTGCCCGGCAAGGACTCCAACGCCACCATCCTGGTCAACGGCAAGAAGCAGATCCGCCCGCTGAACATGGAGAACTTCGCGCACGCGGACGAGGGCGACTGGGAGAAGGGCTGGACCAACACCTGGGCGGTGGTCCAGCTCACCAAGGGCACCAACACCATCTCGCTCACCTGCGCGCAGAGCGACCTGTGCGGGACGACCGGCGCCAACATCGACCAGATGTGGCTCGTGAAGGGCGACAAGGGCTAGCGCCCCCTCACGAACTGCGGGCGGGCTCCTGAGGGTTACTTCAGGAGCCCCAGGAAACCCGCCACCGTCCCGGCCATCGCCTCGCGGGCCGGGGCGAGGTATTTGCGGGGGTCGACGCCCGTCGCGTGGGCGGCCAGGTAGCCGCGGACCTCGCCGGTGAACGCCGTGTTGAGGGCCGTGCCGACGTTGATCTTCACCATGCCGGCGGCGATGGCCCGGCGGATCTCCTCGTCCGGTACGCCACTTGAGCCGTGCAGCACGAGCGGGACGGGCACGGCCGCGGCGAGCGAGCCGATCAACTCGTGGTCCAGGGCCGCCGTGCGCTCCGTCATCGCGTGCGAGGAGCCCACCGCCACCGCGAGGGCGTCCACGCCCGTCCCCGCGACGTACGCGGCCGCCTCCGCCGGGTCCGTGCGCACCCCCGGCGCGTGTGCGTCCAGCGGCGCCTCGCCCTCCTTCCCGCCGACCTGCCCGAGCTCCGCCTCCACCCAGATGCCGCGCTCGTGGCCCCAACGCACCGCGTCCGCCGTCGCCTTCACGTTCTCGTCGTACGTCAGCTTCGACGCGTCGAACATGACCGAGCTGAAGCCCTCGGCGTGCGAGGCCCGCAGCAGGTCCACGTCCGTCACGTGGTCGAGGTGGAGGGAGAGCCGGGCCGTGGAGGCGCGGGCCACCGCGGCGCTCGCCGCCGCGATCGGGGCGAGCCGGCCGCCGTGGAACCGCACGGCGTTCTCCGATATCTGCAGGATCGCGGGGAGCCCGGCCCGCTCCGCGCCCAGCGCCACCGCCTCCGCGTGCTCCAGCGTGATGACGTTGAACGCGGCGACGCCGTGACCCGCGTCGCGGGCCTCCGCGACGAGTTCGCCGGTGCTGACCAGTGACACGGTTCTCCCCAATTGCTCTAGGCGGTGCGGAGGTTCAGGCCGCGGTGACCTGCCGGGTCACCGCGACACGAGGCAGCAGATCTTGGTACGTGGCGGGGTCGAACTCGCCCGCCACCGGCGCCACCACCGTCGCCGCCGACAGGGCGACCGCGCGGGCCAGGCGGTCCGGCCACGGCAGCCCCTCGGCGAGCGCGGACAGCAGCCCCGCCACCGCCGAGTCGCCGGCGCCGGTCGGGTTGCCGCGCACCCGGGACGGCGGACGCGCCCGCCAGCTGCCGTCCGGCGTCACCGCGAGGAGCCCGTCGGCGCCGAGCGAGGCCACCACGGTGTGCGCGCCCCTGCGGCGGGCGTCCCGGGTGGCCCGGTCCGGCTCGTGGGAGCCGGTCAGCTCGGCGAGCTCGTCGGCGTTGGGCTTGACGATGTCGGGGCGGGCGGCGACCCCGCGGCGCAGCGGCTCCCCGCTGGTGTCGAGCAGGACCGGGACGCGGGCGGCGCGTGCGGCCCGTACGAGGAGCGCGTACGCCCCGACGGGGACGCCGGGCGGCAGGCTGCCGCAGAGGGCGACCGCGGCCAGGCCGGCGCGGTGCACCAGCTCCTCGTAGGTGTCCAGGAAGGCGGCCCATTCGGCGGGTGTGACGGTCGGGCCGGGTTCGTTGAGCTGGGTGGTGTCGCCGCTCGCCGCGTCGACCACGGCGAGGGTGCGGCGGGTGGCGCCGGCGACCGGGGCGAGCGCGTCGGTGAGGTGGGGGTCGTCCGCGAGCCGTTCGTGCAGGAGGCGGCCGGTGTCGCCGCCGGCGAAACCGGTGACCGTCACGTCGTGGCCGAGGGCGGCGAGCACGCGGGCGACGTTCAGGCCCTTGCCGCCGGGGCGTTCGGTCACCTCGGTGACGCGGTGCGAGGCGTGCGGGGTGAGCGCGGGGACGCGGTAGGTGAGGTCGAGGGCGGTGTTCAGTGTGACGGTGAGGATCACTCGTACCACCCCCGAAGTGCCTGTTCGTACGCGCGTGCCGTTGGCGTTTCCAGGGTTCTGATCATGCCAAACAGAAGGCGGTTGGCCCAGAGGTGAGGGCCAACCGCCTTGTGTCCGGGACGGATGAGCAGGGGTCAGCAGGGGCGCTGCGGGGGTCAAACGGGCGCAATCACCCATTCGCCCTTGCGCAGCACGCCCTTGACGTCGAACGAGGCGTCCAGGACGACCAGGTCGGCGTCCTTGCCGGGCTCCAGGGACCCCACCCGGTCGTACATCCCGAGGAGCCGGGCCGGGTTGGCGGAGACGGCGCGGACGGTGTCCTCGACGGACAGCCCGTCGACGGTCACCGAGCGCTTGAACGCGCGGTCCTGGGTGAGGGTCGACCCCGCGATGGAGCCGCCCTCGACGAGCCGCGCCACGCTGTCCTTCACCTCGACCTCCAGCGGGCCGAGCATGTAGCGGCCGTCGCCGAAGCCGGCCGCGTCCATCGCGTCGGTGATCAGCGCGACGCGGTCCGCGCCCGCGTGGTGGAAGGCCAGCTCGAAGGCGGCCGGGTGGAGGTGGGTGCCGTCGTTGATCAGCTCGACGGTGATCCGCTCGTCCTCCAGGAGCGCGGCGATCGGGCCCGGGTCGCGGTGGCCGAGGCCCGGCATGGCGTTGAACAGGTGCGTGGCGACGGTGGCGCCCGCGTCGATCGCGGCCACCGTCTGCTCGTACGTGGCGTCGGTGTGGCCGATCGCCGCGACGACGCCGTGCTCGGCGAGGAGGCGTACGGAGTCGAGGCCGCCCGGCAGTTCGGTGGCGAGCGTGCACATCCTGGCCTGGCCGCGGGCCGCGTCGATCAGCTTGCGGACGTCGGCGGGGTCGGGGTGGCGGAGCAGGCCCTCGCTGTGCGCGCCCTTGCGGCACGGGGAGATGAAGGGGCCCTCGAAGTGGATGCCGGCGATGTCGCCCTGCTCGGCGAGTTCGGAGAGCACCCCGGCGCGCTCGACGAGGAAGTCCATCTCGCCGGTGACGGTCGAGGCGACGACGGTGGTGGTGCCGTGCAGCCGGTGCGTGTGCACGCCCTTCAGGACGTCCTCGACGGTGCCGGAGGTGAAGGACGCGCCGCCGCCGCCGTGGTTGTGCAGGTCGACGAAGCCGGGGACCACCCAGTGGCCGGTGAGGTCGACGGTCTCGGCGTCGGCGGGCGCGCTGCCCGCGATGCGGGTGCCGTCGACGATCACTCGGCCGTCGGTGAGGGTCCCGGTGGGCAGGACCACCTGTGCACCGGCGAGAACCTTGCTAGTGGCCATCAGGTGGCTACCTCCGTGGGGTCGGTATTCCGGTCGCCGGTTTTCCGGTCGACGAGGTCCCAGGCGAGCAGGCCCGCGCCCAGGCACCCGGCGGTGTCGCCGAGGGCCGCGGGGACGATGTCGGGCAGCGTCTGGAACTGGACGACGCGCGCCGCGACGGCGGCCCGCAGCGGCGTGAACAACGTTTCCCCCGCCTCCGCGAGACCGCCACCGATGATCAGCGTGTGCGGGTCCAGCAGAGTGAGGGCGGTGAGCAGGCCGTCGGCGAGGGCGTCGACGGCGTCCTGCCAGACCGCGCGGGCCCGCGGGTCGCCGGACTCCACGGCCTTCGCGCAGTCCGCGGCGTCCGCCTGAGGGTCGCCGCTCGCCTCGGCCCAGGCCTTGCTCACGGCGGAGGCGGAGGCGAGGCGCTCCAGGCAGCCGCGCTGACCGCAGCCGCAGGGCGGGCCGCCGGGGCGCACGACGATGTGGCCGATCTCGCCGGCCGAGCCGTGGGCGCCGGGCTCGATGGCGCCGCCGATGCCGATGGCGCCGGCGATGCCGGTGCCGAGCGGTACGAAGAGGAAGCGGTCGGCGCCCTTGCCCGCGCCGATGCGGCCCTCGGCGAGGCCGCCGGTGCGGACGTCGTGGCCGAGGGCCACGGGGACGCCTTCCAGGCGGGTGCTGAGGAGGTCGCGGAGCGGGACGTCGCTCCAGCCGAGGTTCGCCGCGTACACGGCGATGCCGCGCTCGGCGTCGACGATGCCGGGGACGGCGACGCCGGCCGCGGCGGCGGGTTCGCCGAAGCGGGCGGCGCCGTGGGCGCGCAGGTCCGCGGCGAAGTCGAGGATGGACTCGACGACGGCGTCGGCGCCCCGGTCGCGGCCGGTGGGGCGGCGCGCCTCGTACAGCAGCGTGCCGTCCGCCCCTACGAGGGCGGCCTTCATTCCGGTGCCGCCCACATCGAGGGCGATGACGTGTCTCACGGGGGACAGTCTCGCGCGTTCCCCCTGGAAAGGTCTAGTCCACTTCGGCTTCTTGTGGGGGTATCGGGGGTTCCGGGGGGTCGGGCAGAGCTCCCGGAGGGCCGGGCGCGGGGTCTCCCGGGGCCTGCCCCGCCCCGGGAAACCCCGCCCGGCCTACGGCCTACGGGAGGATCACGCTGCGCGTGAGGTTGCGGGGGCGGTCCGGGTCGTAGCCGCGGGACTCCGCGAGCGCCACCGCGAGCCGCTGCGCCCGGATCAGCTCGGCCAGCGGGTCCGCCTCCTGGCGGGCCACCAGCTCGCCGCCCACCCGGGCCACGTCGCCCGCGAGCCCCTCCGGCAGCACACCGAACATCCACGTCACCCGGCCGGGCCCTGTGATGGAGATCGGGCCGTGCCGGTACTCCATCGCCGGGTACGACTCCGTCCACGCCCCCGCCGCCTCGCGCATCTTCAAGGCCGCCTCCAGCGCGAGCCCGTACGTCCAGCCGCGCCCCAGGAACGTCCACTGCTCGGCGCCCACCACCGACGCCGGCAGCGGCTCCGTCACCGCGAGCTCCGCGTCGACGGCCGCCTCCGTCACCGACTTGACACCGGGGATGTCGCCGAGCCCGGCCCGCAGGAAGGCGAGCGCCGTCGTGGCGAAGCGGGTCTGGACCACCGACTCCTCGTCGGCCCAGTCCAGGACGGCCACCGCGTCCGCCGCGTCCATGACCGGGGTCTTGGGGTCGGCGGTCAGCGCGACCGTCGCCACCTTCCCCTTCAGCTGCCCGAGCAGCTCCAGGACCTCCGTCGTCGTACCGGACCGGGTGATCGCCACGACCCGGTCGTACGTCCGCCCCGCCGGGAACTCCGACGAGGCGAAGGCGTCCGTCTCGCCGAGGCCCGCGGCCTCCCGCAGCGCCGCGTACGCGATGGCCATGAACCACGACGTCCCGCATCCGGTGACGGCGACCCGCTCACCCGTCCTCGGCAGCCCCTCGAAGGTGGCGGCCGCCTCCACCGCCCGGTTCCAGCAGGCGGGCTGGGTTGCTATTTCTGCTGCGGTACGCGACATGCGCCGAGGCTCCTCGTCAGTGCGGGGCTGGACTGGTGCGGGGTTTCGCTGAGCTGTGCCGACACGTGCATAGCAGTCGCCGGCCGCGCACGGCAATGATCAGCCGTGGCGGAGGCGTCCGCGGAAGCGCCCGTGGGGGTGCCTGTGGAGGCCGTTGCACAAGTGATACTCGGGTGGTGTAGACCTTGTGTCCGGACTCGGGGGAAACTCGCAGTTCAAGAGCGCGGGGGCGAAGACGCCCCGGGACGTGGAAGCAATGAGGGTGGGACAGCTGTGCAGCGGCGCGTGACAGGACTGACCGCGGCGGTGGCCGCACTGGGCATGGCGGGCGTGCTCGCCGGCTGCGGCGGTCCCGGCGACTCCGGCGACGTCACCCTCAAGCTGGTGGCCGCCGACTACGGCGACTCCGCGGCGAACAGCTCCAAGAAGTACTGGGACAAGCTGGCCGAAGGGTTCGAGAAGGAGAACCCCGGCATCAAGATCGACGTCACCGTACGCTCCTGGAACGACGTGGACCGCGACGTCAAGGACATGGTCAAGAAGGGCGAGGCCCCCGACCTGGCGCAGATCGGCGCCTACGCCGACTACGCCGCGCAGGGCAAGCTCTACGAGGCCGACGAGCTCCTCTCGATCGCCACCCAGGCCGACTTCCTCGCCCCGCTCTCCCAGGCCGGCGAGGTCAACCGCATCCAGTACGGCATGCCGTTCGCCTCCTCGACCCGCCTGCTCTTCTACAACACCAAGCTCTTCAAGGACGCCCACCTCACCCCGCCGCAGAGCTGGACCGAGCTGCAGGCGGACGCGAAGGCGCTCAAGGCGCGCGGCGTGAAGATCCCGTACGCGCTGCCGCTGGGCCCGGAGGAGGCGCCCGCCGAGACGCTGATGTGGATGCTCAGCGGCGGCGGCGGCTACACCGACAACGTCGGCTCGTACGCCATCGACTCCAAGGAGAACGCCAAGACGTTCTCCTGGCTCCGCGACGAGCTCGTCGGCGAGGGCCTGACCGGCCCGACGCCGCCCGGAAAGATGAACCGCGCCGACGCCTTCGCGGCCTTCTCGCGCGGCGAGGTCGGCATGCTCAACGGCCACCCGACGCTGATGAAGATGGCCGCCAAGAAGGGCGTCAAGTTCGGCATGGTCCCCGCGCCGGGCCGCAACGGCAAGGCGCAGGCCACGATGGGCGTCGCCGACTGGATGATGGCGTTCAAGCAGAACGGCCACCGCAAGGAGGCCGGCAAGTTCCTCGACTACGTCTACAGCAAGAAGAACGTGCTCGACTTCTCGAACGAGTACGACATCCTGCCGGTGACCACCTCCGCGTCCCAGGCGATGGCCGCCGAGCGCGGCCACACCGCGCTCGGCAAGTTCCTCGACGAGCTTCCCACCTCGCAGCTCTACCCGGTCGGCAAGACCTCCTGGGCGCAGGTGTCCGCGGAGGTCAAGAAGAACATCGGCAGGACCGTCGAGGAGGGCGGCAACCCCGCCTCCGTCCTCACCGGCATCCAGAACCGCGCAGCGGCCGAGGAGAACGCCGAGTAGAGGCTTACCGTGGCCGCATGAACCATCAGGAACCGGAGCTCTCCGCGCGGGACCGCGCCGTCCTCGCCCTGGAGCGGCGCCCGTGGCCGGGCCCCGGCGCGAAGGAACGCGCCATCCGCGAGGAGCTCGGCATGGTGCCGGTCCGCTACTACCAGGTCCTGAACGCCCTCCTGGACGACGCCCGCGCGCTCGCCCACGACCCGATTACGGTCAATCGGCTGCGCCGGGTGCGGGAGTCACGGCGCGACGAGCGCTGACGCGGTTAAGGTCGGGCCCATGGGTGACCCTACGTACACGCAGCCCGCCGGGCCCGGACGCCCCGGCCTGCCCGAGCCCGTGACGCCGGCCGGGCGCGACGGCCTCGCCGCGCTCCTCGCCCGGCCCGAACGCGCCGTCGTGGCCCTGGACTTCGACGGCACGCTCGCCGCGATCGTGCCCGACCCCGAACAGGCCCGCGCCCACCCCGGCGCCGTGCCCGCGCTCGCCGCGCTCGCACCGCGGCTGCGGTCGGTCGCCGTGGTCACCGGGCGCCCCGCGGGCGTCGCCGTCCGCCACGGCGGCTTCGCGGGCGCCGCCGGCCTGGAGCACCTCGTCGTCCTCGGGCACTACGGCGCCGAGCGCTGGGACGCCGTCACCGGCACCGTGCACGCCGCCGAGCCGCACCCGGGCGTCGCGGCCGTCCGCGCCGAACTGCCCGGCTTCCTCGACGCGATCAACGCATGGCGCGGCACCTGGATCGAGGAGAAGGGCCGCGCCGTCGCGGTCCACACCCGCCGCGCCTCGGACCCGCAGGCCGCCTTCGAGGCGCTCCGCGAACCGCTCGCGGAGCTGGCGAACCGGCACGGCCTCATCGTCGAGCCGGGCCGCATGGTCCTGGAGTTGCGGCCGCCCGGCATGGACAAGGGCGTGGCGCTCGCCGAGTACCTGCGCGAGGTGGGCGCCGAGTCCGTCCTCTACGCGGGCGACGACCTCGGCGACCTGCCCGCCTTCGGCGCCGTGGAGAAGCTCCGCTCGGAGGGGGTCGCGGGCCTGCTGGTGTGCAGCGGCAGCACCGAGGTCGCGGACCTCGCCGACCGGGCCGACCTGGTGGTGGACGGCCCGGCCGGAGTGGTGGCACTGCTGACGGCGATCACCGGTCAGCTCGACTGATCGGCCCCGATGCCGGGCGGGACGGGGATCCGGTGCCCGAAGTAGTCGTACCGGGTGCCGTCGACGGTCCCCGCGCCCGCGCCGCGCGCCGGCGAGCCCGGCCGCAGCCGCACGTCGTCCGGCCGCGTCGGGTGCGCCGCGACGAACAGCGGGTCGGCGTCGACGGCCTTCGGGTCGCGGGGCTGCGCGGTGTTCCGGTACAGGTTGCTCTCGTAGGTGCTGACGGTGTCCTTGATGGGGGAGCCGGTGGGGGATGCGGCTCCGGGGGCCGCGCCGACGAAGACGTTGTCGCGGAAGGTCACCCCGGTGGGCCCGTTGTTCGAGACCAGGGCGGTGTCCGCGCGGTCGGTGACGACGGTGTTGCGGTAGACCTGCGTGTCCGTGGTCGCCCCGCACACCACCGAGATCACCCCGTACGGGGCGGCCGTGTTGCGGTCGTTGACGCTGATGTTGTCGTGGACGCGGTTGCCGTCGCTGACCTTGCCCTCGCCGTTGCAGACGAGCAGGAAGCCGCCCTCGTTGTCGTGGCTGTAGTTGTACCGGTAGACGTTGCGGACGTTGCCGCCGTCGATGTCGTACGCCATCGAGTCCCGCGTCCCGTGCCCGCCGGTGACCTCGTTGTACTGATACAGCGCGTCCTCGGACTCCCAGGCCCACACACCCGCGTTGTAGCCGGCCGAGCGCATGTTGAAGCCGTCGACGTGGTTGTGCTCGACGCGGGCCTTCGCCGTCTCGTGGACGACGATGCCGTCGCCGCCCACGTCGTACGCCTTGTTCCGCCGGAACAGTACCCCGGTGGAGAACCGCCCCGGCCCGTCCCACGTCGACATGGTGCCGATGCCGGTGCGGTCGACGTGGCGCACCGTGGAGTCCTCCACGCGCACCCCGTCGAAGCGGGTGGGCTTCGCGGTGCCCTGGACGGTGAAGAGGATGCCGCCGCTGGGGTCCGGGTCCTTGAAGTCGGCGCCGTTCACGTCGTGCACGTCGACGCCGTCGACGACGAAGTGGTGCGCGGTGCCGTAGTCGGCGAGCCGGACATAGAGGCCCGCGCGGCGGTCGGTGGTGGTGGCGGGGCCGGTGTTGGAGAGGTCCAGGTCGCGGATCTCCCACTGCTCGGTGTTGACGAGGTGCAGCGCCGCGCGGGCACCGCCGCCCTCGATGTGCGGTTTGGCGGCCCGCCGGTCGCCGTACGCGCCGATCCGCACGGGGGCGCCGGCCGCACCCGCACCTTGGGGAGCCAGCACCCCCGTGCAGCTTGTGCCCCGCTTCAGCAGGAGCCGGTCGCCGGGGCCGAAGGTGTGCGCGCTCGCTCGGGCCACACTCCGCCAGGCCGCTCCCGCCGAGGTGCCGGACGCGTGGTCGTCGCCTGCGGCGCAGTCGACGTGGTACGCGGTGCCGGTCCGCGCGGCGGCGGTGGGCGCGAGGCCCACGCCCGCCACGGCGAGAGCGGCCAGGATCACGGTGCTCGTACGACGCGGGGTCATGCGGTGACCGTAGTGAGGCACCCGCCCCGCGCCCATGGACAAACCGAAGCGGCCCTTGGACTGCCCGGCCCCGCGCCGTCAGCCGGTGAGGGCGTGGAGCTGGTCCAGGAACCACTGGGCGGGGGGCAGCGCGGTGGCCGCCGCGGCGAGGCGCTTGGTGCGCTCGGCGCGCTCCTCCGCGGGCATCGACAGGCCGGTGTGCAGCGCCTCGGCGGTGGCCGACACGTCGTACGGGTTCACGGTGAGCGCGTCATCGCCGAGCTCCTCGTGGGCGCCCGCCTCCCGCGACAGGACCAGCGCGCAGCCCTCGTCGGAGACGACCGGCACCTCCTTCGCGACCAGGTTCATGCCGTCCCGGATCGGGTTGACCAGCGCCACGTCCGCCATCCGGTAGGCGGCGAGCGAGCGCGCGAAGTCGTCGTCGACGTGCAGCAGGACCGGGGTCCAGCCGGGCGTCCCGTACGCGGAGTTGATGGACTCGGCGACCCGGGAGACCTCCGCCGTGTACTCGCGGTACACCGCCAGGTCCTGCCGCGAGGGGTAGGCGAAGGCGACGTGCACGACGCGTTCGCGCCACTCGGGGTGGGTGTCGAGGAGCTCGCGGTAGGCGTGCAGGCCGCGCACGATGTTCTTCGACAGCTCCGTCCGGTCCACCCGGACGATCAGCTTCCGGTCCTCCCCGTCCTGCGTACCCGCCTGCCCGCGCAGCGTCCGCATCCGCTCCTCGACGTCGTCCCGCCGCGAGCGCTCCCGCAGGAAGTCCGCGTCGGCGCCGAGCCCGTGCACCCCGATCCGGGTGCCCGATGTCCCGCCGACGACCCGCACACAGCACTCCGTGAACGCGTCCGCCCACCGCCCGGTGAGGAACCCCAGCCGGTCGGCGCCCAGCATCCCGCGCAGCACCTGCTCGGCCACGTCGTCCGGCAGCATCCGGAAGTAGTCGACGGGCGCCCACGGCGTGTGTGAGAAGTGGCCGATCCGCACGTCCTCCCGGAGCTCGCGGAGCATCCCCGGCACCAGCGTCAGGTGGTAGTCCTGCACCAGGACCGCCGCGCCCGGCGCCGCCTCCGCCGCCAGCGCCTCGGCGAAGGCCCGGTTGTACCTCTCGTACGCCGCCCACCGCGCGCGGAACTCCGGCCCGAAGACCGGCTCCAGCGGCGTCTGGTACAGCATGTGGTGGACGAACCACAGCACCGAGTTGGCGATGCCGTTGTACGCGTCCGCGTGGACGTCCGCGTCGATGTCCAGCATCCGTACGCCCGGCTCGCCGACGCCCCGCCGCACCGCCTCGCGGTCGCCGTCGCCGAGCGCCGCGCACACCCACAGCGCGTCCGCGTCGTCACCGATGGCGCTGAGCCCGGAGACCAGACCGCCGCCCCCGCGTTTCGCGGTCAGCTCCCCGTCCTCACCCACGGTGTACGAGACGGGGCCGCGGTTGGACGCGACGAGTACCTGCGCTGCTGCTGACGATCGTGCTGCTGCTGACGATGCGGACTCGGAGACCATGTGGCAAAACGTAGCCCGTGACGGGCTCGGGCAAACGTACGGACGGACTCCGCGTACGGCCTGGCCGGATGTGACGCCCTACGCCACGCGACGGTGCGCGTACTCCGCGATGCCCGTCATCGGAGGGCGCTCCTCCGTGTCGACCGGATACGTGCGCGGCACGAACCCGTCCGCCCCCCGCTCGAACTGCGTCAGCTCCGGCCGCAGGAGATGGCCGCGCGCCAGCCGCAGCTGCGCCGTCCGGTAGATCGCCGCCGCCATCCGCCCGAGCGCCTGCCCGTCCTGGTGCCGGTGCCTGCGCACCCCCACGTCCACCTGCGCCAGCGCGTCCAGACCCACCGTGTGCAGCGCGTCGACGAGCAGCCCCAGCTCCACGCCGTACCCCACGGGGAACGGCAGCCGCTCCAGGAGCGACCTGCGCGCCGCGTACTCGCCGCCCAGCGGCTGGACGAACCCCGCGAGCAGCGGCCAGTGCATGTTCAGGAGCGGGCGCGCCATCAGCTCCGTCACCCGGCCGCCCTGCCCCGCGGCCGACCCCAGCGGCCGGTCGTACATCGCCTTCACGAAGGCCACGTCCGGGTCGGTGAGCAGCGGGCCCACGATGCCCGAGACGAAGTCCGCGGAGAACTCCCGCAGATCCGCGTCGACGAACGCCACGACGTCCCCGCCCGTCACCAGGAGCGAGCGCCACAGCACCTCGCCCTTGCCGGGCACCGGAGTCAGGCGCGGCAGGATCTCGTCCCGGTGCACGACCCTGGCGCCCGCCGCCGACGCCACCTCGGCCGTACGGTCCGAGGAGCCGGAGTCGATCACCACGAGCTCGTCGACCAGCGGGACCTCCTCCATCAGTGCGCGGCGGATCTTGGTGACGATCTCGCCGACCGTTCCCTCCTCGTCGAGCGCGGGCAGTACGACGCTCACCGAGGTTCCTGACGCGCGTTTGGCGGCGACCAGGAGATCCAGCGGGCGGTCGGCGACGGACCAGGAACGCCTGCTCAGCCAGTGCTCGACCTCTTCCAGCACGGTCGCAGTCCTCCCATATGTGATCCATCTCGCGGTTCGGACGACTATCTCTAGGGTCCGGGGCTTCGGTTACAGTCTTGAACAACGCCGATGACCACCGCATGTCGGGGGTCCCGGGCGTCACACAATCGAATACCGCTCATCCAGAGGGGCAGAGGGATACGGCCCGTTGAAGCCCCGGCAACCCTCCAGCCGGTCTCGTACGCGATCAAGTGATCAGCGCCGCGAGGCTCCCGGCTAGGGAAGGTGCCAAATCCGTCTCGCGGCGAGATGCGTCGCGAGGAAGATGAGGAGAAAGGGCCTCGCCTCCATGGCTGTGCAGACTGTCGCCACCGAGAACACCACCACCTCCGTAGACCTCGGCCCCGCATCGGGACTCTCCTGCCGGGAATGCGGCACCACTTTCCCGCTCGGCCCGATCTTCGCCTGCGCCGAGTGTTTCGGCCCCCTCGAAGTCGCGTACGACCTGCCCCTCGGCGACCCGGAGTCCCTGCGCAAGCAGATCGAGGCGGGCCCCGCCAACATCTGGCGCTACGCCCCGCTGCTGCCCGTCCCCGCCGACGTGGCCGACAAGCCGAACCTGAACCCGGGCTGGACCAAGCTCGTCAAGGCCGACAACCTCGCCGCCGAACTCGGCGTCCAACAGGGCAAGTTGTTTGTCAAGGACGACTCCGGCAACCCCACGCACTCCTTCAAGGACCGCGTCGTCGCGCAGGCCCTCGAAGCGGCGCGCGCCTTCGGCTTCACCACCCTGTCCTGCTCCTCCACCGGCAACCTCGCGGGCGCCGTCGGCGCCGCCGCCGCCCGCGCCGGCTTCCGCTCCTGCGTGTTCATCCCGCACGACCTGGAGCAGGGCAAGGTCGTCATGGCCGCGGTCTACGGCGGCGAGCTCGTCGGCATCGAGGGCAACTACGACGACGTGAACCGCTTCTGCTCCGAGCTCATCGGCGACCCGCTGGGCGAGGGCTGGGGCTTCGTCAACGTCAACCTGCGGCCGTACTACGGCGAGGGCTCCAAGACCCTCGCGTACGAGATCTGCGAGCAGCTGGGCTGGGTCATCCCCGACCAGCTGGTCATCCCGATCGCCTCCGGATCGCAGCTCACGAAGATCGACAAGGGGCTGAAGGAGCTCATCGCGCTGGGCCTCGTCGAGGACAAGCCCTACAAGATCTTCGGCGCGCAGGCGGAGGGGTGCTCCCCGGTGTCGGCGGCCTTCAAGGCCGGCCATGACGTGGTCCGCCCGCAGAAGCCGAACACCATCGCCAAGTCGCTGGCCATCGGCAACCCGGCCGACGGGCCGTACGTGCTCGACATCGCGCGGCGTACGGGGGGTGCGGTGGAGGATGTGAACGACGAGCAGGTCGTCGAAGCGATCGAGCTGCTCGCCCGGAGCGAGGGGATCTTCGCGGAGACCGCGGGCGGGGTGACGGTGGGCGTCACGAAGAAGCTCGTCGAGGCGGGGCTCATCGATCCCTCCCTCACCACGGTGGTGTTGAACACCGGTGACGGGCTCAAGACGCTCGACGCGGTTGCCGAGAGGTCCCAGGCGACCGCCACGATCAAGCCGAACCTTGAGGCGTTTCGCTCCGCGGGGCTCGCCGGTTAGGCCGTAGCTTCCCTGCGGGCCGGCCGTGGCCGGTCGCGCAGTTCCCCGCGTCCCTGACGGGGCGCCCCCGCCCCCTGATATCCCCGAGGTGAAACCCATGAGCGTCAACGTCCGTATCCCCACCATTCTGCGTACCTACACCGGCGGCAAGGCCGAGGTCGCCGCCGAGGGGGCGAACCTCGGGGAGGTCATCGCCGACCTGGAGAAGAACCACACCGGCATCGCCGCCCGCGTCCTGGACGACCAGGGCAAGCTGCGCCGGTTCGTGAACGTGTACGTCAACGACGACGACGTCCGGTTCGAGCAGGGACTGGAGACCGCCACCCCGGACGGTGCGGGCGTCTCGATCATTCCGGCCGTCGCCGGCGGCTGATCCTTTTCTGCAAGAACCCTGCTTAACCCGAATTGCCCTCTCCGTCGGAGAAACGGAGGGGGCAATTCTGCATGGTTGAGCGCGGTACAGTTGGGAAGTGTGCTTCGCCGTTTGTGCCGAGCGCATATACGAAGTCGACCCGGAGTCGACAAGAAGCAGCCAATGCGCGCCGCCCATTTGAGCCCCATGTGGCTTTTGCCCGGCCCGACTTGCCCTGAATTACGGCAAATTCTCCGCATATTACCGATCGCGCGTGCCCAGAATTCTCGTCCGATTGACCTGTTGCAGACGGCAGTTGGACAGATACATTCAGCGGCGGTCGACGCGTTCCGGCGCACACCCCCAATCAGTGGGGGGTGAGGTCTGACCCGGGTCCGCGAAGTGCGGTCCTGTGCAAGGGCCAGTAATAGGGGAGTTAGGCATGGCTCAGGGCACCGTCAAGTGGTTCAACGCGGAGAAGGGGTACGGCTTCATCGCGGTCGACGGTGGTGCGGATGTTTTCGTCCACTACAGCGCGATCCAGATGGACGGGTACCGCACCCTTGAAGAAGGTCAGCGAGTCGAATTCGAGATCTCGCAGGGCCAGAAGGGTCCGCAGGCGGACATGGTCAAGCTCGCCGTCTAGCTCGGCGCGATCGACCACCGAAGCAAGTATCGCGAGGGGCCCGTATCCCATCAGGGGTACGGGCCCCTCGTGCGCGCGGGGTACGCGCGCCGCGCGCCCGGCACTGTCCGGATCCTCAAGAGGCGCTTGCGCCCGCCCGTCGCCCGACCGCCGCCCCTCAATGATCCCGCTTCGCGGGAGCACCTTGCACTCGACGGGGTCGAGTGCTAATCATTGGGCTTAGCACTCTCCGCGTGAGAGTGACAGAACTTGGATCGGGTCGGTGAGGCCCGCAGGCCGGGTGGGGCAAGGAACCACAAGGCTTGCAGGCCGTCCGTCGCGGGCGCCGGTGCGATCCGTTTGCTTGCATTTCCACCCCGTCCGGGAGGACCACTTCACATGGCCAAGATCATCGCGTTCGACGAGGAGGCACGGCGCGGCCTCGAGCGCGGCATGAACCAGCTCGCCGACGCCGTCAAGGTGACCCTGGGCCCCAAGGGTCGCAACGTCGTCCTCGAGAAGAAGTGGGGCGCCCCCACGATCACCAACGATGGTGTCTCCATCGCCAAGGAGATCGAGCTCGAGGACCCGTACGAGAAGATCGGCGCCGAGCTGGTCAAGGAGGTCGCGAAGAAGACGGACGACGTCGCCGGTGACGGCACGACGACCGCGACCGTCCTGGCCCAGGCCCTGGTGCGCGAGGGTCTGCGCAACGTGGCCGCCGGTGCCAACCCGATGGCCCTCAAGCGCGGCATCGAGAAGGCCGTCGAGGCCGTCTCCGGCGCCCTGCTCGAGCAGGCCAAGGACGTGGAGACCAAGGAGCAGATCGCTTCGACCGCCTCCATCTCCGCCGCCGACACCCAGATCGGCGAGCTCATCGCCGAGGCGATGGACAAGGTCGGCAAGGAAGGCGTCATCACCGTCGAGGAGTCGCAGACCTTCGGTCTCGAGCTCGAGCTCACCGAGGGCATGCGCTTCGACAAGGGCTACATCTCGGCGTACTTCGCCACCGACATGGAGCGTATGGAGGCGTCGCTCGACGACCCGTACATCCTGATCGTCAACTCGAAGATCTCGAACGTGAAGGACCTCCTTCCGCTCCTCGAGAAGGTCATGCAGTCCGGCAAGCCGCTGCTGATCATCGCCGAGGACGTCGAGGGCGAGGCCCTGTCGACCCTGGTCGTCAACAAGATCCGTGGCACCTTCAAGTCCGTCGCCGTCAAGGCCCCGGGCTTCGGTGACCGCCGCAAGGCCATGCTCGGCGACATCGCCATCCTCACCGGTGGCACCGTCATCTCCGAGGAGGTCGGCCTCAAGCTGGAGAACGCCGGTCTCGACCTGCTCGGCCGCGCCCGCAAGGTCGTCATCACCAAGGACGAGACGACGATCGTCGACGGCTCCGGTGAGAGCGACCAGGTCCAGGGTCGCGTCAACCAGATCCGCGCCGAGATCGAGAACAGCGACTCGGACTACGACCGCGAGAAGCTCCAGGAGCGCCTGGCGAAGCTCGCGGGCGGCGTGGCCGTCATCAAGGCCGGTGCCGCGACCGAGGTCGAGCTCAAGGAGCGCAAGCACCGCATCGAGGACGCCGTCCGCAACGCGAAGGCGGCCGTCGAAGAGGGCATCGTCGCCGGCGGTGGCGTGGCCCTGCTGCAGGCCGCCTCGGTCTTCGAGAAGCTCGACCTGCAGGGTGACGAGGCGACCGGCGCCAACGCCGTGAAGCTCGCCCTGGAGGCCCCGCTCAAGCAGATCGCCGTCAACGGTGGTCTCGAGGGTGGCGTCGTCGTCGAGAAGGTGCGCAACCTGACCGTCGGCCACGGCCTGAACGCCGCGACCGGTGAGTACGTCGACATGATCGCCGAGGGCATCCTCGACCCGGCGAAGGTGACGCGCTCTGCCCTGCAGAACGCCGCCTCCATCGCCGCGCTGTTCCTCACCACCGAGGCCGTCATCGCCGACAAGCCGGAGAAGGCGGGCGCTGCCCCGGCCGGCGGCGGCATGCCGGGCGGTGACATGGACTTCTGAGCCGCTTCGGCTCGGCAGGCCAGTCTTCACGTACCGAGGGCGGCACTCCTTCTCACGAAGGGGTGCCGCCCTCGGGCGTTGTGGGCGTTTCCGGGAGCCGTCCGCGACTGCTACGGCAGCCGGTCCAGGATCCAGCTGCAGAGCTCCTCCGTCACCAGGGTGTGGCCCTCGTTCTGGGAGGCGCAGAGGAACTCGTCCAGTTCGCTCTCCTCCTCGGCGGCGGCCGTCACCGGCGCGTACAGCTTCTCGTGGGTGTCGATGTCGCGCAGCGCGATCGCGCTGACCGTCGGCACGAAGCAGTGTGCGCGGATGTCGGCCGCGGAGCCGAGACCGATGATCGCCGGGATCTTCTCCAGCTCGTCGGCGAGGATGCCGAAGCCCTCCAGGGTGCCGCCGGGCGCGCCGTCCGTCTCCGGCAGGCCGGAGGTGTGGATACGGGGCTTGCGCAGGGTCACCACGCGCAACTGCGCGACGAGTTGGTTCTCGCCGGCGGGCTGGGTGTGCAGATGGGTGCCGGTGATGGCCAGGCCCTTGCCGTGGAAGGCTCGCCCGCCGCCGCGGATGCCGTTGCCCTCGCCGGTGCGCACGCCGTTGGCGACGCCGATCTTGCGGGGCCGCGCGGGCCAGCCGCCGACCCGCTCCAGCTCGGCGAGGAACTCCACGCGCTCCTTGTCGGTCTCCGCGGTGTCGTCCCACTCGGCGATGTGCTGCCACAGCAGCTGACGGGCGGCCGGGCTGTTCATCTGGTCCGAGAACGCCGCGTTGAGGCGCCGGATGTAGTGCGCGAACGACTGCAGGGCGAGGGGGATCCACGCGCCGCGGTGCGGGCTGTCGTAGGAGAAGTAGAGCGCCGTCTCGTGGTCGATGCCCTCATGTTCCATCCTGGCGAGGGCGTACCGCGTGACGAGCCCGCCCATGCTGAACCCGCCGACCGTCAGCGGACGGTCGCCCCGGCGCCGCGCGATCGCCTCCAGGATCGCGGCGCGGGCGACCTGCGCGTTGTCCAGGATGGAGGCGCTGCGCTCGTCGAAGCCGAGGAGTACGACGTCGTGGCCGCGTCGGCGCAGGGCGCTGATGAACGGGTACGGGCCGCGCTCCAGGATCTCCCAGGAGAAGTCCAGCTCACTGGGCCCGCTGTTGAACCCGTCGCCGAGGATGACGGGCCGGGTGAGCCCCTGCGCGGAGTTGGCGAGGTACACCCAGGCTCTGCCGTTCGGCAGGGCCCACTCCTCGTCCGGCTCCGGCGCCTCGGCCGGCCGCTCCCTGGCCTCCCTGGACCCGGGGGCCAGGGTGACGCGGGCGGCGGCCCCGAAGGCGTCGGAGATCTGCGGGTCGGCGGGCTCGTGCGGTTCGTTCGACGCGTTGGGATCGCTGGGCTTGGTCATGGGTCCCCTCCGGTGGTGCGGCTTCGATGCGGTACGCGAAGTGCGCCGGTCACGTTCGGTGCCATCTTTGGTACGTCCGGTAGTCGCGGGGTAGGGGGAGCGCCCGGATGCGGGCCGGGGCAGGACCCTTTAGGACAGGCCGGGTTCGGCCGGTTACGGCTGGGGCGCGAGGGGCGGGACGCGTTGGCCTGCGGCGTACGGGGGGACTGGGCGCGGGGCCCTGGCGGGGCGTCGGCGCGTCGGCCAACTCGGCGGGGGGTGGGGGGTGTCGGGGCGCGGGAACCGACGGAAAGTCTGTCGCGAAGGCGACCGGGGTGGGGCCGCCGCCCGGGACTTCGGTGGGCCGGTGCGTTTGCCGGAGGCCGGGGCCGCCCGGAGGTCACCCTTTGGTGGCCCGGTGCCTTCGACGGTCCCCGGGGCCGCCCGGGGTTTTGCGGAGTGTGGCGCCTCCGGGCCGGCAGTAAAGGGCGCTCCGCTGCGCTACGCGTCGGCTCCGCCGATTCCGCTCCGCTCCACCCTTGACTCCCGCCCCTACACCGCGACTTGACCTTCGACCCGGACGGCCAGGGGTGAGGCGGCGGACTCTGCTGGGATGGGTCATCCACTTTCGCTGCCGGGTGCGGACCGGTCCATCGTGGGCGGGCGCCCCGGTGCGAGCTCGGCCACCCCAGCGGCTTCCCCGCTCGGGTCATCACCTTTCATCGCCGGGTGCGGCCCGGCTCATCGTGCGCCGACGCCACGGTGCGAGCTCGGTCCACGGCCGGTGTGGTCGGCTCGTCGGCGTTCGCTGCCGGGTGCGGCCCGGCTCATCGTGGGCGGAGGCCACGGTACGGGCTCGGCCAGCCCGGCGGCCTCCCTACTCGGGTCATCGGCTTTCGCTGCCGGGTGCGGCCCGGTCCATCGTGGGCGGGCGCCACGGTATGCGCTCGGCCAGCCACGCGGCATCGCCGCTCGGGTCATCAACTTTCGCCGTCGGGTGCGGCCCGGCTCATCGTGGGCGGGGGCACGGCACGAACTCCGCCAGCCGCGCGGCATCGTAGGCCGGGTCATCGGCTCTCGCGGCCGGGGCTTCGTGCTTGGCCGTCTCGGTCGAGGTGGGGTCGGGGGCGCGGGCCGGGTTCGCGTGGTCGGGCACCTACTTCGGCAAAGTTGCGAATCGATACGCCGCGCGCCCCCTCGCCAGACCGAAAATGCGCCCCCGAGGGCCGAGGGCGTAAGCCAACCCTCTGACGTCTGGCCCGCCCCCGCTCCATCCCTCCCCTCGGTGACCTACTTTGGGAAAGTTGCGAAGCGGATCTCCGTGCGCCCCCCTGCCACGCCCCGCGCGCCGCCCGGCGGGTGGTCGGTCGCAGGGTTCAGCGCTCCGCTGTGCCCGGCGTCCCTGCTGAACCCATCCGTCCCACAGGCTTCATCGGTCACGAGAGTTTTGCAGGGGGTGGGTCTGGCACCTACTTCGGGAAAGTTGCGCAGCGGATCTCCGCGCGCCCCCCTTCCACCCCCCGCGCGCCGCCCGGCGGGTGCGCAATCGCAGGATCCAGCCCGCCCCCCGTACCCACCAGCCCCACCGAACTTATTCGTCACACAGGCCTCATGCGCCACGCGGACCCACCAGTCCCACGATTCCCATGACGCGCAGAGGATCCACCCACCCCATTCCCTTCGGCGGATGGAACGGTTCCGGGGGGGGCTTGGAGCGTGGCAGGGGGGGGCTTGGAGCGTGGCAGGGGGGCGTGCGGCATATTCATTCGCAACTTTTCCAAAGTAGGTGACAGCCGCCGGGACGGCGGTCCCCTGCCCCTGGGCAGCGCATCGAGGTTGACCTGTGCCGACGATGTGCCGGAGCGCACCCGGCGATGAAAGGTGATGACCCGAGTGGGGAGGCCCCCGGGCTAGCCGCGCGCACCAGGGCCCCGCCCACGATGGGCCGGTCCGCACCCGGCGGCGAGGGGTGATGGGCCCGAGCAGCGTGGCCGGGCGGCTGGCAGGGCGCAGACCCTGGCTGCGCCCACGATGGGCCAGTCCGCGCCCGGCCACGAAGGCGATGGCCCGAGCGGCGATGCCGGGCGGCTGGCCGCGCCCGCACCGTGGCACCCACTCACGATGGACCGGGCCGCACTCGGCAGCGAAAGCCGATGCCCCGACCACACCGGCCGTGGGCCGAGCCCGCACGGGGGCGTCGACGCACGATGGACCGGTCCGCACCCGGCGGCGAAAGTCGATGACCCGACCACACCGGCCGTGGGCCGAGCTCGCACCGTGGCGCCCGCTCACGATGGGCCGGTCCGCACCCGGCGGAGAAAGCCGATGACCTGACCACACCGGCCGTGGGCCGAGCTCGCACCGGGGCCTCCGCCCACGTTGGGCCGGTCCGCACTCGGCCGCGAAAGCCGATGACCCGACCACGCTGGCCGTGGGCCGAGCTCGCATGGGGGCGTCGACGCACGATGGACCGGTCCGCACCCGGCAGCGAAACGGGATGACCATCCCAGCCTCGCCCGCCGCCTCACCCCTGGCCGTCCGGGTCGAAGGTCAAGTCGCGGTGTAGGGACGGGAGTCAAGGGTGGAGCGCAGCGGAATCGGCGAAGCCGACGCGTAGCGCAGCGGAGCGCCCTTTACTCGCGGCCCGGAGGCGCCACACTCCGCAAAACCCCGGGCGGCCCCGGTCAGAATTGAAGGCGCCGGCCCACCGAAGACACCGACCAGAGGGCCGTCACGAACGCGGCCCAGCTCAGTGCCCGTGCCCAGGTCGTACCGGGCCACAGCGGCAGACTCGTCCTCAAGGCCCAGCCCGCAACAAGGGGGTTGTTGGGACGTCAAGTAAATGCGCCGATGAACGACCCGCTCACGAAGCGCGGAGTGCCCGGGGCCCCTGGCTCCGGCCCGCCCGTTCGCGGGGTCCAGACCCGTCGGACGGGTCACGGACAACGCTCCACCACGCACGGTGACTTGTTGGGATTCCCGCGCTGTTCAGCGTACGGAAGCTCGGCCACGCTGGGTGAGGAACGCAGAACACTCGGTGGAAAGGCGGAGCTCATGGCGCTGACGGCGCGGGAACGGGTGAGGGCGGCGGAGGAGGCCGTACGGCAGTTGCGGGAGGGCCTCGCGAGGGCGGGCGTCACGCTGCCGTCGTTGCGGATGGACCCGCTGACCGCCGCGGACGAGGGCGCGCTGCCCCTCGTGGAACTGGGCCGCTGCAACCTCGACACCGCGCTGCGGCTGGCCGCCGTACTGGAGGGACCGCGATGAGCGCCGAGGACCCGAGCGTGCCGGAGACGGGCACGTACGCCGTGGACTACCGGGACGGAAGCGTGGGGGAGGTGATGGGATGCGTGGGCGGACTCGTCCAGCTCAGGCCGATCGGCGGCGGCCGGGAGTGGGACTGCCCGCCCGCGGAGATCGGCGACGCGCCGCCGGGCGAGCTGCTCCGCGAACGGGTGCGCGAGCTGAACCGACAGGTGCAGGCCAGACCGCGATGAGCGCGAAGCCGCCTCGCCGTACGGCCCGGCACCGGCCCGGCACCGGCCCGGCACCGGCCCGGCTCAGGCCGTGTCGGTGGAGGCGGCGTTGTCGAGGGCCGCGCGGAGGTGACCGGACGACGACGTCAGGAGCCTCGCGGCCGTCGCGGCGTCCACCTTGCCGAGGAGCGTGAGGATCGCGTTCTTCACCTCGCCGTCGGTCGCGGCGAGGGCCGCCTCGATCTCCTCGTCGGACGCTCCCGTGGCGAGCGCGACGATGCGGCGCGAACGCGCCCGCAGCTTCTCGTTGGAGGCGCGCACGTCCACCATCAGGTTCCCGTACGTCTTGCCGAGCCGGATCATCGTGATCGTCGACAACATGTTGAGGACGAGCTTCTGGGCCGTGCCCGCCTTCAACCGCGTGGAACCGGTGAGGAGTTCGGGACCGACGACGACCTCGATGCCGTGGTCGGCGGCGGCCGCGAGCGCGCTGTCCGCGTTGCAGGAGAGGCCGATGGTGAGGGCGCCGCGGCGCTCGCGGGCGTGCTCGACGGCGCCGATCGCGTACGGGGTGCGGCCCGACGCCGAGACGCCGACGACGACGTCGTCCGCGGTGAGGTGCAGGGCGTCCAGGTCCGCGGCGGCGAGCTCCTTGCTGTCCTCCGCGCCCTCGACCGCCGTGACCATGGCGGTGGGGCCGCCCGCGATGAGGCCGACGACCTCACCGGGGTCGGTGTTGAACGTCGGCGGGCACTCGGAGGCGTCGAGCACGCCGAGCCGCCCCGCGGTGCCCGCGCCCGCGTAGACCAGCCGGCCGCCGCGGGCCATCCGCTCGGCCGTGCCGTCGATCGCCGCCGCGATCCGGGGCAGCTGCTCGGCGACGGCGGCCGGGACGGTGGTGTCCTCGCCGTTCATGATCCGGGCGATCTCCAGGGTGGGCAGCCGGTCGATCTCGGAGAGCTCCGGCCGGAACGCCTCGGTGGTGAGGGTGGCCAGCTGGGCGCGGAGCTCCCCGTAGGGGTCGCCAGGGTGGGAGGGGGTGGCGCCGGTGGTGGAGGTCATGACGTCTGCGGCTCTCTCGTGTCCGGTACGTAGGTACGTACGTAAGTACGGGTGGAGTGATCGGGGAGGTGGGGGCCGTACTCAGCGCGGGTTGGCGCCGCGCGGACTGTGGCGGTGGGCCAGGGCCTCGTAGGACGCGGCGAGCGCGGGGGCCGCCGTCTCGTACGTCCGCTGCGCCACGCCCACGAACAGACAGTCCACGACGAGGAGTTGACTCGTACGGGACGACATCGCGGCCGGCCGCAGCTCGCTCTCGCGGGCCGTGGAGGTGGTCAGTATGTGATCGGCGTACTGCGAGACCGCGCCGTCCGGACGCCCGGTGATCGCGATCGTCGTCGCCCCGTGTTCGAAGGCGACCCGCAGCGGCTCGATCACGTCGCCCGTCGAACCGGAGTGGGTGATCGCGATGGCGACGTCCTTGGCGCGCAGCGTCACCGCGGTGGTGACGGCCAGGTGCGGGTCGGAGTGCGCGTGCGCGATGTGCCCGATGCGCAGCAGCTTCTGGGCGAGGTCCTGGGCGACGAGCCCCGAGGCGGCGACGCCGTAGATCTCCACGCGCCCGGCGCCGGCGAGCGCGGTGACGGCGGCGCCGAGCTGCACGGTGTCGAGCGCGGCGGCGGTGTCGGCGAGGGTCTGCTGCTCGTCGTAGGCGAGCTTGGCCACGACGTCCGCGATCGGGTCGTCGACGGCGATGTCCGCGGTCACGGCCGGCGCGCGCCCGGACTGCTGCTGGGCGGCGAGACCGGCGAGGGCGAGGCGGAGGTCCCGGTAGCCGGGGTAGCCGAGGAGGCGGGCGGTGCGCACGACCGTCGCCTCGCTGGTGCCGGTGAGCTCGGCGAGGCCGGTGACCGTGAGGGCGGCGCATCCCGCGGGGTCGCCGGCGACGGCCTCGGCGACGCGCTGCATGGAGCGGGTCATCGAGGGCGCCAGGGTCCGCACCTTGGCCGCGAGGGCGGCGGGGGCGGGGGGCGCGGCTCCCGCGAAAATTTCCTTCACGTCATGGGTCACGCCTGAAAGATATTTTCGGACGCGGGGGCGGTCAAGGGTGCGGGAGCGGTCAAGGGTGCGAGGGCGGTCGAGGGGTGACAATGGCTGCATGGACACGATCGACCCCCTGGAGCAGGCGTTGCACGCCGCCCGCGCACTCGTCCTCGCCGACCTTGTGGCCCGCGAGGTCGCCGAGGCGGAGGTCGTCTCGATGGTCGAGGAGTCGGTGGCGCACCGCCGCTGGTGGGTCGAGCAGTGGCCGGAGGGCATCGCGTACGTCGCCGGTCTCGTCGCCCAGGACGTCCAGGACGCGCTCCTGGAACGGTACGGGCGGTGGCCGCTGTGCCCCGTCTGCGGCACGGGCGACCCGCACGCGCTGGACGTGGAGCCGGAGCTGGGCCCCGACCCGCACTGGGTCTGCGGCAAGGCGGGCGTCGTGGTGGCCCCGGTGGGCGGGCTCACGCCGTGACGGTCTACATAGACCCGCCGACCTGGCCGGGGCACGGCCGGATGTGGTCACACCTGGTCAGCGACGTCTCGTACGACGAGCTCCACGCGTTCGCGACGTCCATCGGCTGCCCGAAGCGCGCCTTCGACGGCGACCACTACGACGTACCGTCCGAGCGGTACGGGGACGCGGTGCGGGCGGGCGCGGTGGAAATCGGCTCGAAGGAACTGGTGCGCAGGCTTACGGGGGCGGGGTTGCGGCGGCCCAAGGGGCGGTCGGCCTAGTCGCCGTCAACTTTAGTTCCAGGAAGGGGTTTTGGTGTCTTCCTCGGAGCGGTTGGAGGAGGAGGCGAAGGACGTGGTGACGACACCGCTGGGGGTCCTCCGGTGCAGGCGCAGGGACACCGCCACCGCGACGATCGCCGTCGTGGTCATCGCCGCGCCCGCCCACGCCGTGGCCCGGTAGCCGAAGTCGAGGTCGATCACCGTGCCGCCGAGCCAGGGGCCGCCCGTGTTGCCGAGGTTGAACGCCGCCGTCGTGGTCGCGCCCGCGAGGGTCGGGGCGGCGCCCGCGACGTTGAACATGCGGGCGTTGAGCGCCGGGGCCGTGTAGAACGCCGAGAGGCCGAGCAGGAAGCTCAGCGTGATCGCCGCCGCCGGGGTGGCCGCGAACAGGGCCAGGGCGATCAGGAAGACGGTGGACGCGGTGATGCCGCTGAGGAGGACGCCGAAGAGGTGGGCGTCCGCGACGCGCCCGCCGATCGTCGTGCCGACGAGGGCGCCGAGCCCGAAGAGGCCGAGGATCGTCGGGACCCAGCCCTCGGAGAGGCCGGCCACGTCCGTGAGGAGCGGCGAGAGGTACGAGAACGCGCAGAAGACGCCGCCCGCGGCGAGGGCGGTGACGGCGACGGAGAGCCAGACCTGGCGGTCCGCGTAGATCGAGACCTCCCTCTTCAGCCGGGGCTTCTCGGCGGGGAGCGGGATACGGGGGATGAGGGCGAGCACGCCGACGAGCGCGACGGCGGAGGCGGCGCCGACCGCCCAGAACGCGGAGCGCCAGCCGAGGTTCTCGCCGAGGAAGGCGCCCGCGGGGACGCCGAGCACGTTGGCGATGGAGAGACCGCCGATCATGACCGCCATGGCGCGGGCGCGCTGGTGGAACTCGACCGTCGCGATGGCGACGGCGGCGCCGACGGCCCAGAAGCCGGCACAGGCGAGTGCGCTGACCACGCGGGAGGCGAACAGGATCTCGTAGGTGGGCGCGAGGGCACCGGCGACCTGGCCGAGGCCGAAGACGGTGATGAGGGTGACGAGGGTGGTGCGGCGGGGGAGGCGGAGGGTCGCCACGGCGAGGAGGGGGGCGCCGATGACCATGCCGATGGCGAAGGCGGAGATGAGGAGGCCGGCGCGGGGGATGGAGACGTTCATGTCGTCGGCGATGGGTGGCAGCAGGCCGGAGAGCATGAACTCGCTGGTGCCGAGGGCGAAGACGGCGAGGCCGAGCATGTAGACGGCTATGGGCATGCGGGCGGCCGCGCCGGGCTCGGGGGTGGGGGCGGTGTTCGGCATAACAGTGGTGAACGCCGGGGTGGCACCTGTCATTCCATGGGGCGGGGCCGTGGCGCCCGAGCTGTCGGCCCGTCTCGGGTTCCGGGGCCCCTGCGCCAACCCTGCGTCGCGGGGCAAACGGGTGGGCGGCGAGCCGCGGGCCTGTTCGGCCCCGCAGGGGGAGCGAGGGAGGAACCCTCAGCCCCCGACCCTGACCCCGCCCCCGCCCCCGCCCCCGCCCCCGGCGAGAATCCGCCCCGGGGCGGAGGAAGACGTTCAGGCCCGGCGCAGCCCGTACGCGAAGTTCGTGTCGCGGTCCGGCAGCCGCTCGTACCCCGCCCGCACCGCCACCGCCTGCGACGCGGCGTTGGCCGGCTCGACGACGGCCAGGAGGGACGTCACCTCCGGGTGCGTGAGGGCCCACTGCGAGAGCGAGCGCAGCGCCCCCGAGGCGTAACCCTGCCCCCGCGCCTCCTCCACCAGGTCGTACCCGACCTCCACGCAGCCGTTCTCGTCCGGCGGCCCGTGGAAGCCCATGCCGCCCACGGCCAGCTCGTCGGCGGTGCGGACCAGCACGTACATGCCCCACTCGGGACGGTGCACCCCGGCCGCGTACGCCTTCGTCACCATCTCCGCCGCCCGGCGCGTGCCGTCGAAGGGGCCGCCGCCCAGCCACTCGAAGCCGCCGGTGCCCCCCGTGGCGAGGTCCGCCGCCGCGGCGGGCGTCACCTCGCGCAGGGCGACGGGGCCGGCCGGCAGGGAGTCCGCGTTGCGCCAGCGCCAGTGCGGGAGCCGGGCGCGGCCCGGCAGCGTGCCTCGGCCGGTGGCCCACAGGAGCGTGGTCCACGGGGTGCCGCCCGCGGGGGTGGGCGGGACATGCGGGAAGAGGTGGGCGAGGACCGCCTCGCAGAGGGAGGCGGGCGGCTCGGCGTCGACGTCAAGCGCGGCGGCGATGTCATGGGTGTGGAGCAGCGCCTCCGTCACGCCCATCGCCGCGAAGCCCGCCGCGTCGGCGCTGCCCGCGGGGTACGGGTGGAAGGCGCGCACGCCGCGCGGCGTCGTACGGACGACCGCCGCGAGGATCCCGCCCGTCGCCTCGATCGCGCGGATCGCGCCCTCGGGAGCCGTGCCCTTGTCGAGCACGGCCTCGAAGGGGACGTACGCGTCGGTGGGGCGGCCGGTCAGCTGGCCCGCGTACGCGACGAAGTCACCGGCGATGTGCTCGGCCGTGTACAGACAGCTCCAGTCGAGCCCGTCCGCCTTGACGCCCCAGTCGCGGTCCAGCGCCGCGCGCAGCACCTTCGCCGTGTGCGCCACGGCCTCGTCGATCCGGTCCCCGCCTTTGTCCCCACCCATGAAAAGCATGCGGTGAGGGTACGGGAGCGGAGTCCGTCCGGTCGCCCGGTTTACGGGGCGAGCAGGGCCAGTTCGGTCGCCAGGTTCTCGCGGGCGGGCGCCTCCCAGTTGGCGGCGCCGTACGGGGTGCGGAACAGCCGGGGCAGCGAGATGAGCCGGCGCAGCACGTCCGCCCTGCCCTGCCGGAACGCCTCGTCCGGCACGAAGCCGTACTCCTCGCGGACCGCCGCCGCGTAGGCCGCGTACGCGTCCGGGGCCGCCGCAAGGATCGCCAGGTCGGCGTCGCACAGGGCCTCGCCGTTGCGGTCGTCGTCGTCGGGGTCGTGCGTGACGGTGAGGCGGACCAGACGGGCGACCTCGGCGACCTGCCGCTCCGTCAGACCCGCCTCGGCGAGCGCCCGTTCGGCGAGCCGGGCGGAACGCTCCTCGTTCTCGGAGCGGTCCGGCGCGTACACCGCGTCGTGGAACCAGGCCGCGAGCCGCACCAGTTCGACGTCGTCGGCGTGGTCCGCGAGGACGTCGAGGTGGTCGAGGACCGCCGCCAGGTGGGCGGTGGTGTGGTACTTGCGCTGCGGTTCGGACCAGCGGGCCAGGAGCCGGTCCGCATAGGGCGCGGGGTCGGGGGCGCCCTCGCACGACCGCGAGAGGGTCGCGTGCCAGCGGGCGCGGAGCGCGGCGTGCGGCTCGTCGTACGGCTCGTCGTGCGGCGGCTCGTCGTATGGCGGCTCGTCGTGCGGCTCGGTTTCATGGTCGGCCATGCGGCGACTTTAACGCGGGCGGTACGGGGCGGGAGCGCGCGTACGGGCAGACCGGATCCGCGGGCCCGGCCATTGCGCGGGAGGTCATCGCCCCGCGGGGCCATTGCTCCACGGGGCCACGCCCTGTTGGCTTCGCCCATGACCCGTGTGGACGAGCACTACGAACCCGAACGCGCCGGCCGCCTTCTCCGGACCGAGCGTGACGCCCTGATCCCGCTGCTGCGGGCCGCGCCCGACGAGGCGTACGCGATCCGTACCTGTTGTCCCGGCTGGACCGTGCGGCATGTGCTCGCGCACTGCGGCTCCGCGCTGACGCGGGTGGTCGAGAGCCGCTTCGAGGAGGGGGTGTACAGCCCGGAGTCCAACGACCGTGACATCGCCGAGCGCGCCGACTGGTCCAACTCCCGTGTGGTGGACGAGTTGGAGCGCGGCATGACGGAGGCGGGCCCCGTGCTCGCCGCCGCCCGGGGGCGCCTGGACGGCGTCGCGCTGGGGGAGTGGGTGCACGCCGGAGACGTACGGGAGGCGTGGGGGAAGCCGGGAGCGTACGGCGGGGACGGGCTGGTGGACGCGCTGGACCTGCTGGGACAGTTCAGCAGGTCGGACTTCGCCGCCGCCGGGCCACCGCTGCACGCGGACCTCGACGGCCGCGACGAGCCCCTGGTCCTCGGCACCCCCGACGGAACACGCCCGCCGGTCCGCTACATCGGCGACGCACCGACCCTGATCCGCCTCTGCGCAGGCCGCCCCCTGCCGGGCACACGCTACGAACTGGCGGGCGCCACGGAGAAGGAACTGGTGCTCTTCGGCTGAGGCGGAGGCGGAGACTACGACGCGGGCGCCGAATCAGCGGCCCTCTCCACCGCTTCGAAGATGTCCGCGTCGGTCTCCTGCTGCCACGGGGGAAGCTCGGGCCAGTCGGCGACGTAGGCGGGTTTGGGGTCGCCGAAGTGCAGGTACATCTGCGCGGTCCACGCGGTGGCGACGAACCGGCTCTTCTGCTCACGCGACAGTCGCGTCGCATGCCCTTCGGACAGGGCGAGGAACTGGGCGACCTGGTCGAAGACCGCGCCGGCCGCGGCGCGTTCCCAGTCGGGGGTGTCTTCCCACGGGGTGATGTAGGAGGCCTTGGGGTCGCCGGGGAAGTGCTTGAGCACTCCGGCGATCCACGCCTCGCGGAAGACCCGCCCACCCTCGATGTCACTCACGACGTCCACCCTTCGCTGCTCGGCCAAACGGTCAGCGCGCCGATGTGGGCGTCGAGTTCGGCGACTCTGCGGTCTCCGGACAGTGACGCGTAGGCGGTGCGCAGCGCGCCGAGTCTACGAGCCACGTATCCGGAGGAGGACTCACGGGCCAGCGTGAGGGCCTGGCCTGCGTAGGTGGTGAGCTGGTCGACGTCATGGCGTCTGGCGCCGATCGCCGCGAGATCGGTGAGGACGGCGCCACGCCTGCGCGGGGAGAGGCCGGGAGCGAGGGCGTCGAGGCGCAGGGCGGCTTGGAGGGAGTGTTCGGCCAGGTCAAAGCGGCCGAGCTGGACGTAGCGGGCGCCGCGTTCCTCGGCCAGTCGTGAGCCGTCGAAACGCAGCCATCCGCCGTTGCCGATGACGCCGCCCGCGGTGACCGTCTGGGCCTGATCCAGTGCGCGCTCGCACAGTTCGAATTCTCCGAGTCCGGCGTAGGCCTCGGCCTGCACGGACGCGACCCAGTGGCGTGTGGTCAGTTGCCGGTCGCCCCGGCCGGCGATGTGTTCGGCGGCGTCGAGCGTGGAGATGGCTTGGCGGTAACGGCCTTCGTACACGTCCACGTAGGCGTGGCGCACCAGCGCGCAGGCCCACAGGTCGAAGGAGCCGGTGTCCTTGCCGGCGGATGCGGCCAGCGTGTACGCAGCGGCGGCATCCGTGTAGCGGTTCTGGTCGAAGGCCAGCTCCCCGGCGAGCTGGAACAGGTCCCCGGCCGCCGAGATCAGCGAGCGGCTGCTGCGGGGGCCCTCGGCGAGACGGTCGGTGAGCGCGGCCATCTGGTCGTGCACCAGTGGGTAGACGGCCTGTTTTGAGCGGGCGAGTTGATAGACCTGCCATAAGTGGGCGTTCATCGCCGCGAACGTACCCACCCGCGGATCGATCCCGCCGTCCTCGGCGGCGGCATCATCTCCGGTCGCGGAGAGAGCGCCGGTCACCGCGACCAGGCGCAGGAACTCGCGTCGGATCATGTCGTCGGACACCCCCGCAGTGGACACGCCGTCCGGCGTGATCGTGGTGATCGTGGCTGTCGTGCGAGGGGCCGAGGCGGGTGAGGGGTCGATCAGACGGTCCAGCTCGTGCGGCGTCATACGCAACAGGCGCGCGAGTTCGGGGCGTTGGGACGGCTGAGGTGTCACCTTGCCGCATTCCCACCGGCCGACCGTACGCCGGTCCACACCGAGGAGTTCGGCCAGCCGTTCCTGACTGTAACCGACGCTTCTGCGCTGCTTGCCCAGTGTCATCCGCCGCGCTCCCGCCATCCGACACGCCCGCCTGATCCTGTGTACCCGCAACGAGCGACAGCGTCCCAAAGGTGTCCCCACAGTGCCCCACAAACGCCGTGGTCCGCGCCAACTCGGCGCGATGTGATGGGTGCTACGCGATTTCGACGGAGTTCCGTTCCGAGGGCGAGGACCAGCGGTGACCATGACGACACAGCACCCGCAGCACCAGAATGCCGACCCCTTGGATCTGGCGTTGGTGGACAACGCCGTCCACCGCGCCGAGGGCCTGGCCGTCGCCGACCCCATCGGCGGGCTCGCGGACGAAGTCGCCGCTGAGCTGTCCGGCTACCTCGCCCCGCTGATCACCCACGCCGAAATGCATTTGGTGGCCAAGAGCGGCGTCACCCCT
>NZ_JBIAII010000017.1:0-160089 GCF_042871345.1 Streptomyces sp. NPDC005863
ATCCACTGTTCGCCACGCCTCGCGGACAACATTGCTACAGCGTGCTCGGTGCTCCGTGCGCACATACCCCCACGTCCCCTCCCGTCTCGTACGCGCGTGCCGGCCGGTGGATTCCGAGGCGCCGGGGCACCCCCCTCCTCGGGGGCGGGAGAGGGTAGCGTTTTTGTATGAAGATGCTGCGTGGGGCGCATATCGTGTGGGACTGGAACGGGACGCTGCTGCATGACATTCATGCGGTGATCGACGCCACGAACGCGTCCTTCGCGGAGCTCGGGCTCGAACCGATCACGTTGGAGCGGTACCGCGATCTGTACTGCGTGCCCGTGCCCCGGTTCTACGAGCGGTTGATGGGGCGGCTGCCGAGCGACGCCGAGTGGCAGGTCATGGACACCGTCTTCCACAAGCACTACTGGACGCGGGTGGACACCTGCTCGCTGGCCGAGGGGGCCTGTGAGCTGCTGGCCGGGCGGCGGGCCGACGGGCGGACGCAGTCGTTGCTGTCGCTCGCCCCGCACGAGCACCTGGTGCCGATCGTGCGCAGGCACGGCATTCACGAGTACTTCGTACGGGTCGACGGGCGGACCGACGCGTCCCACGACGGCAAGGCCGAGCGGATGGTGCGCCACCTCGCCGAGCTGGAGGGGGTGGACGTCGACCGGGTCGTGGTGATCGGGGACGCCCTCGACGACGCCGTCGCCGCCGCGCACGTAGGTGCGCGCGCCGTGCTCTACACCGGCGGATCGCACAGCCGGGCGAGCCTGGAGCTCGCCGGGGTGCCCGTCGTGGACAGTCTGGCCGAGGCCGTGGATGTGGCGGAGCGGCTGGTCGGCTGAGGGGTGCGGGCCGAGCGGGCGGGCGCACTGTGCAGACTGTCAAAGTTCGCCCCCTGCTTTTGTACACATACGGCTCATGACGGCTGCCCGGTGCGGAGCGATAGCCTTGTCCCGTGATCAGCGCGATATCCCGCGGAGGCATCGACGCCTCCGCCCTGCGCCCGGGGAACACGGACCACCGTGCCCGGGCCCTCGCTGACGCTTCTTCGCGGTGCGGCCGACCGGGCCGGGCGAGCCATCGGTCAGTGGAACCGCTGAAAATGGCGGAAAGCTGTCCGCTCTCCCATCACCGCGGCATAACGTCGAAGACGGCCGGAGACCCCGTGCCGCGGCGTTACGGCACATCACTTCCTTCTACGTCACGCAACGGCGCGCGACAGGAGTCAGAGGACAATGCAGACCAAGCTGGACGAAGCCAAGGCCGAGCTGCTCGCACGGGCCGCCCGGGTAGCTGAGAACAGCCCGGCCGGGGGACACCTCCCGACCGGGACGACGAGCGAGGCCACGCCGGACCAGGACATGGCTCTCGCGTTCCTCCAGCGCTACTACCTGCACACCGCCCCCGAGGACCTGGCGGACCGCGACCCGGTCGACGTCTTCGGAGCCGCCTTCTCCCACTACCGCCTCGCCGAGAACCGCCCCCAGGGGACGGCCAACGTGCGGGTCCACACCCCGACGGTCGAGGAGAACGGCTGGACGTGCAGCCACTCCGTCGTCGAGGTGGTCACCGACGACATGCCCTTCCTCGTCGACTCCGTGACGAACGAGCTGTCCCGGCAGGGGCGCGGGATCCACGTCGTCATCCACCCGCAGGTCGTGGTGCGCCGTGATCTGACCGGAAAGCTCCTGGAGGTGCTGGGCCGCGAGGCCGGCGCCGAGCTGCCGCACGACGCCCTCGTCGAGTCGTGGATCCACGTCGAGATGGACCGCGAGACGGACCGCGCGGACCTGAAGCAGATCACCGCCGATCTGCTGCGGATCCTCAGCGACGTCCGCGAGACCGTCGAGGACTGGGAGAAGATGCGCGACGCCGCGCTGCGCATCGCCGACGAGCTGCCCGCCGAGCCCACCGCGGGCGACCTGCCCGACCAGGAGGTCGAGGAGGCCCGCGAGCTGCTCCGCTGGCTCGCCGACAACCACTTCACCTTCCTGGGCTTCCGTGAGTACGACCTCACGGACGACGACTCGCTCGCCGCCGTCCCCGGCACCGGTCTCGGCGTCCTGCGCGCCGACCCCCAGCACGACGGCGACGACCACCACCCGGTCAGCCCGTCCTTCAACCGGCTGCCCGCCGACGCCCGCGCGAAGGCCCGTGAGCACCGGCTCCTCGTCCTGACCAAGGCCAACAGCAGGGCCACCGTCCACCGGCCCTCGTATCTGGACTACGTCGGCGTGAAGAAGTTCGACGCCGAGGGCAACGTCGTCGGCGAGCGGCGCTTCCTCGGGCTCTTCTCGTCCGCCGCGTACACCGAGTCCGTGCGGCGCGTGCCGGTCATCCGCCGGAAGGTCGCCGAGGTGCTCAAGGGCGCCGGCTTCTCCGCCAACAGCCACGACGGGCGCGACCTGCTCCAGATCCTGGAGACCTACCCGCGCGACGAGCTCTTCCAGACCCCGGCGGACGAGCTGCGGTCCATCGTCACCAGCGTCCTGTACCTGCAGGAGCGCCGCCGGCTCCGGCTCTACCTGCGCAAGGACGAGTACGGGCGCTACTACTCCGCGCTCGTCTACCTGCCGCGCGACCGCTACACCACCGGCGTCCGGCTGCGGCTCATCGACATCCTCAAGGAGGAGCTGAACGGCGCCAGCGTCGACTTCACCGCCTGGAACACCGAGTCGATCCTCTCCCGCATCCACTTCGTCGTCCGGGTGCCCAAGGGCGGCGAGGTCCCCGACCTCTCCGACGCCGACGTCGAGCGCATCGAGGGACGGCTCGTCGACGCCGCCCGCTCCTGGGCCGACGGCTTCGCCGAGGCGCTCACCGCCGAGTGCGGCGAGGAGCGCGCCGCCGAGATGATCCGCCGGTACGGCCACGCCTTCCCCGAGGGCTACAAGGCCGACCACACGCCGCGCGCCGCCGTCGCCGACCTCCAGCACCTGGAGCAGCTCAGCCAGGGCGAGCAGGACTTCGCGCTCTCCCTGTACGAGCCGGTCGGCGCCGGACCCGGCGAGCGCCGCTTCAAGATCTACCGCACCGGCGAGCAGGTCTCCCTCTCCGCCGTGCTGCCCGTGCTGCAGCGCCTCGGCGTCGAGGTCACCGACGAGCGTCCGTACGAGCTGCGCTGCGCGGACCGTACGCATGCGTGGATCTACGACTTCGGGCTTCGCATGCCCAAGTCCCCGCACGGCAACGGCGACTACCTCGGCGACGACGGCCGCGAGCGCTTCCAGGAGGCCTTCGCCGCCGCCTGGACCGGCGCCGCCGAGGTCGACGGGTTCAACTCGCTGGTGCTGCGCGCCGGGCTCAACTGGCGCCAGGCGATGGTCCTTCGCGCCTACGCCAAGTACATGCGCCAGGCAGGATCGACGTTCAGCCAGGACTACATGGAGGACACCCTCCTCAACAACGTCCACACCACCCGGCTGCTCGTCTCGCTCTTCGAGGCGCGGATGTCGCCGGACCGCCAGCGCGCCGGCACCGAGCTGACCGACGGACTCCTGGAGGAGCTGGACGGCGCGCTCGACCAGGTCGCCTCGCTGGACGAGGACCGCATCCTGCGCTCCTTCCTCACCGTCATCAAGGCGACGCTGCGGACGAATTTCTTCCAGAAGACGGAGAGCGGGAAGCCGCACAACTACGTCTCCATGAAGTTCGACCCGCAGGCCATCCCCGACCTGCCGGCGCCCCGCCCCGCGTACGAGATCTGGGTGTACTCGCCCCGCGTCGAGGGCGTCCACCTGCGCTTCGGCAAGGTCGCGCGCGGCGGTCTGCGCTGGTCCGACCGGCGCGAGGACTTCCGCACGGAGATCCTCGGCCTGGTCAAGGCGCAGATGGTGAAGAACACCGTCATCGTGCCGGTCGGCGCCAAGGGCGGCTTCGTCGCCAAGCAGCTCCCCGACCCCTCCGAGGACCGCGACGCGTGGCTGGCGGAAGGCGTCGCCTGCTACAAGACGTTCATCTCGGCGCTGCTCGACATCACCGACAACCTGGTGGCCGGCGAGGTCGTGCCGCCCGCGGACGTCGTGCGCCACGACGAGGACGACACCTACCTGGTGGTCGCGGCCGACAAGGGCACCGCGACGTTCTCCGACATCGCCAACCAGGTCGCCGAGTCCTACGACTTCTGGCTCGGCGACGCCTTCGCCTCCGGCGGCTCGGCCGGCTACGACCACAAGGGCATGGGCATCACCGCCCGCGGCGCCTGGGAGTCCGTCAAGCGGCACTTCCGTGAGCTCGGCACCGACACCCAGTCCGAGGACTTCACGGTCGTCGGCGTCGGCGACATGAGCGGCGACGTGTTCGGCAACGGCATGCTGCTCTCCGAGCACATCCGCCTGGTCGCCGCCTTCGACCACCGGCACATCTTCATCGACCCGAGGCCGGACGCCGCCACCTCGTACGCCGAGCGCCGCCGCCTCTTCGACCTGCCGCGCTCCTCCTGGGCCGACTACGACAAGGAGCTGCTCTCCGCGGGCGGCGGCATCTTCCCGCGCAGCGCCAAGGCGATCCAGCTCAACGCGCAGATCCGCGAGGCCCTCGGCATCGAGGGCAAGATCGCCAAGATGACCCCGGCCGACCTGATGAAGGCCATCCTGCAGGCGCCGGTCGACCTGCTGTGGAACGGCGGCATCGGTACGTACGTGAAGTCGTCGGCCGAGTCCAACGCGGACGTCGGCGACAAGGCCAACGACGCGATCCGCGTGGACGGCCAGGACCTGCGCGTGAAGGTCGTCGGCGAGGGCGGCAACCTCGGTCTGACCCAGCTGGGCCGCATCGAGTTCGCGCGCGCGGGCGGCCACGCTTCTCATGGACGCTGCAACACCGACGCCATCGACAACAGCGCGGGCGTGGACACCTCCGACCACGAGGTGAACATCAAGATCCTGCTCAACGCGGTCGTCACCGACGGCGACATGACCGTCAAGCAGCGCAACAAGCTGCTCGCCGAGATGACCGACGAGGTCGGCCACCTGGTGCTGCGCAACAACTACGCGCAGAACACCGCGCTGGCCAACGCCGTCGCCCAGTCGCCGTCCCTGCTCCACGCCCACCAGCGCTTCATGCGCAGGCTCGGCAAGCAGGGCCACCTCGACCGGGGCCTGGAGTTCCTGCCGAACGACCGGCAGATCCGCGAGCTGCTCAACTCCTCGCGCGGCCTGTCGCAGCCGGAGCTCGCCGTGCTCCTCGCGTACACGAAGATCACGGCGGCGGACGAGCTGATCCACACGACGCTGCCCGACGACCCGTACCTGCAGCGGCTGCTGCACGCGTACTTCCCGAAGGCGCTGCGCGAGCGGTTCCCCGAGCAGGTCGACGCGCACGCGCTGCGCCGCGAGATCGTGACGACCGTCCTCGTCAACGACACGGTCAACAGCGGCGGTTCGACCTTCCTGCACCGGCTGCGGGAGGAGACGGGCGCCTCGCTGGAGGAGATCGTGCGGGCCCAGCTGGCCGCCCGTGAGATCTTCGGCCTCAGCGAGGTCTGGGACGCGGTCGAGGCGCTCGACAATGTCGTCGCCGCGGACGTCCAGACCCGGATCCGGCTGCACTCGCGCCGCCTGGTGGAGCGCGGTGCGCGCTGGCTGCTCAACAACCGGCCGCAGCCGCTCCAGCTCGCCGAGACGATCGACTTCTTCAGCGAGGGCGTCGCCGAGGTCTGGGCCGAGCTGCCGCGGCTGCTCCGCGGCTCCGACCAGGAGTGGTACCAGGGCATCCGCGACGAGCTGACCGGCGCGGGCGTTCCCGACGAACTCGCCCAGCGCGTCGCCGGGTTCTCCTCCGCCTTCCCGGCGCTCGACATCGTCGCGGTCGCGGAGCGCACCGGCAAGGAGCCGATGGCCGTCGCCGAGGTCTACTACGACCTCGCCGACCGGCTTGCCATCACCCAGCTGATGGACCGCATCATCGAGCTGCCGCGGGCCGACCGCTGGCAGTCCATGGCCCGCGCCTCCATCCGCGAGGACCTGTACGCGGCGCACGCCGCGCTGACCGCGGACATCCTCGCGGCGGGCAACGGCACCTCCACGCCGGAGGAACGGTTCAAGGCGTGGGAGGAGAAGAACGCGCCGATCCTGAGCCGGGCGCGGACGACGCTGGAGGAGATCCAGAGCTCGGACGCGTTCGACCTGGCGAATCTGTCGGTGGCGATGCGGACGATGCGGACGCTCCTTCGCACGCACTCCTGATTTCTGCTAGGCGACAAGGGGGCGCCCCGAGCCGGTCGGCTCAGGGGCGCCCCCTTGTGCGTCCCTGAGTCTTCGGCGGGCAAATCGGTTGCCCGGGTGGCGCGGAATGGGTGATGAGATTCGCCATACCCCATCAATTCAGACATTCGGGCTAAGGTGGGTGAGATTGTCTGACGACGGTACGAGATCCGCAGCGCGGGAAGAACGCAGGAAGGTCGCGACAGGGCGATGACGGAAGCCATTCTGCTGGTCGGCGGGCAGGGCACCCGGCTGCGGCCGGTCACGGTCCACACGCCGAAGCCGATGGTCCCCGCGGCCGGGGTCCCCTTCCTCGCGCACCAGCTCGCGCGCCTGAAGGCCGCCGGCGTCGAGCACGTCGTGATGGCCACCTGCTACCTCGCCGAGGTCTTCGAACCGCACTTCGGCGACGGATCCGCGTACGGCCTGCGCCTGGAGTACGTCGTCGAGGACGAGCCCCTCGGCACCGGCGGCGCCATCCGGCACGCCGCCGCGCGCCTCACCGGCGCCGGTGAGGCGCCCGTCCTCGTCCTCAACGGCGACATCCTCAGCGGCGTCGACATCCGCGGCCTGATCGAGGGCCACGTGCGGCGGGACGCCGACGTCACGCTGCATCTGACGCGCGTCGACGATCCCCGCGCCTTCGGACTCGTACCGACCGACGAGCGCGGGCGCGTCCTCGCCTTCACCGAGAAGCCGCAGACCGCCGAGGAGATCGTCACCGACCAGATCAACGCGGGCGCGTACGTCTTCCGGCGCTCCGTCATCGACACCATCCCGCGTGGCCGTGCCGTCTCCGTGGAGCGCGAGACGTTCCCCGCGCTGCTCGCCTCCGGCGCGTATCTGCACGGGCAGGTGGCGGACACGTACTGGCTGGACCTCGGCCGCCCCGAGGCGCTCGTCCAGGCCTCCGCCGACCTCGTACGCGGCGTCATCACCTCGCCCGCGCTGCCCGGGGAGCACGGCGAGTCGCTGGTCCTGCCCGGCGCCGAGGTCGCCCCGGACGCCCGGCTCGCCGCCGGCACCGTGGTGGGCGCGGGCTCGCGCATCGGGGCCGGCGCGGTCGTGCACGGCTCGGTCGTGCTCGGCGGCGCGGAGGTCGCGGCCGGCGCGCGGATCCGCCGGAGCCTGATCGGGGCGGGGGCCCGCGTCGGACGCCGTACGGTCCTCGACGGCGCGGTCGTCGGGGACGGCGCGCGGGTGGGCGCCGACAACGAACTGCGGACCGGGGCGCGGGTGTGGTGCGCGGCGGTCCTGCCCGACGGGGCGCTCCGCTTCTCGCCGGACGTGTCACCGGATGCCTCGTCTCTCACGTCGCCATCGCCGACCATCGAAGGGCTTGAGCTGTGACCGTGAACCTCCCCAAGGACGCGTCAAAGACCCCTGGCGCGTCGGAGAACCTCCCCGAGAGCGCGGAGGGCCTCGCCGAGCGGCTGCCCGAGGACTGGGCCGCGACCCCGATGACCGTCGTCATGCCCACGTACAACGAAGCGGGCAGCCTGCCCGGCATGGCGGAGGCCCTGATGGCGCTCCCGCTGCCCGGCCTGCGCCTGCTCGTCGTCGACGACTCCAGCCCGGACGGCACGGGACAGATCGCCGAACGCTTCGCCGAGCGGTACGGCAGCGCCCGCATGAGCGTCCTGCACCGCACCGAGAAGGACGGCCTCGGCCGGGCCTACGCGGCCGGCATGGCGCAGGCCGTCGCCGAGGGCGCGCACTACGTCCTGCAGATGGACGCCGACGGCAGCCACCCCGTGGCCAAGGCCGCCGAGCTGCTCGGCGTCGCCCTCGCCACCGACGCGGGCGTCGTCATCGGCAGCCGGTACGTGCAGGGCGGCACGCTCTCCGACGCGTGGGGCGTCCACCGCAAACTGCTCTCCCGCTGGGCCAACGCCTACGCGGGCACCATCCTTGGCACCCGCGTCCGCGACATCACCGGCGGCTTCAACCTGTGGCGCGCCGACACGCTGCGCGCCATCGACCTGGCCTCGGTGGACAGCGCGGGCTACAGCTTCCAGGTCGAGATGAAGTACCGGGCGGTGCGGCGCGGCTTCGGCGTCATGGAGGTGCCGATCCACTTCGAGGACCGCACGATCGGCGAGTCGAAGATGAACCTGATGGTGCAGCTGGAGTCGATCGTCATGCCGTGGAAGCTGCGGCTCGGCGCGAGAGCCGGCCACCGGGGCGCGGAGGCACGCCGATGACGCCCCCCACGCTGCAGGAGACGCCCTCCACCTTGCAGGAGACGCCCCCCACCTTGCAGGAGACGCGGCCCGCGCCCGCCACCGCGCCGCCCGCCACCTCCTTGGCGCCCCCCGCGCCCCCCGCGCCCCCCGCGCCCCGCTTCCCCCTCGCGCGGCTGCGCGCGCTCTGCGTCGAGCTGGTGAAGTTCGGCCTGGTCGGCGGCAGCGGCGTCGCCGTGAACCTCGTCGTCTTCAACCTCCTCCTGCACGGCCTGGGCTCCCGCCCGATGACGGCGACCGTGCTGGCCAGCTGCGTCGCCATGGGCACCAACTACCTGGGGTTCCGCTTCTTCACGTACCGGGACCGCGCCTCCCGCACGAAGCGGCAGATCGCGCTCTTCTTCGTCTTCAGCGGGATCGGCGTGGCGATGGAGAGCGTCCTGTTCTACGCGGCGTACCAAGGCGCGGGCATGGACGGGCCGCTCGGCTCGAACATCGCCAAGGCGCTCTCGATCGTCCTGGCCTCGGCGTTCCGTTTCCTGGTCTGCCGGACGTGGGTCTTCCAGCACGATGCGCGTCGCCACTAACGCGGTCATACGGCCGTCCGCGCGGGCCGCCGCCCTGGCCGCCCTGGCCGCCCCGGCTCTCCTCCTCCTCGTCCTGCTCCTCCTGGTGATCGTCCGCCTGCCGTGGGCGGGCGACCTCGGCATCCACGCGGCGACGATCGAACGGCTGCGCCACGACCTCGCCGACCCGGGCAATCCCCTGGTCGACGCGGACACCCCGAGCCCGTACTACTCGCCCTGGACGCTGCTGCTCGGCTGCCTCGCCAAGGTCACCGGCCTGTCCGCCTTCGCGGTGCTGCGGGTAGCGGCGGTGGCGGGGCTCGCGCTGCTGGTGACGGGGGTACGGCACTTCGTCGGCACCCTCACCGACCGGCGCGGGGCGATCGCGCCGGCCCTGCTCGCCCTGCTCTGCCTGCTGCTCCTCTGTGGCCCCGGCCTCTTCACCTGGAGCGGCTTCCTCGGCCTCAACTCCCTTGCCCTGACGGTCTCGTACCCGAGCACGTTCGCGCTCGGCCTCTCCTTCCACTTCTGGGCGCTGCTGCGGAGGGCCCTGCGGGGTGCGGGGCGGCGGGGTGCGGGGTGGCGGGGCGCGGGGTGGCCCGGCTTCCTCGGCCTCGGTGTGCTGTGGTCGGTCATCCTCCTGAGCCACCAATTCACCGGTGTGGTCGCGTCGTTCGGGGGCCTCGCGATGGTGCTGGGGGCGCGGCCGTGGCCCACGCGGGGTGTGCTGCTGCGGCTGGCCGGCGCCCTGGCGCTGGGGCTGGCCGTCCTGCTGGCGTGGCCGTACTACTCCTTCTTCGACCTGCTCGGCGTGGGCGACCTGGAGGAGATCCACCGCTCCCTCTACCGGCACCTGCTGTCGCACTTCGGTCTGGCTCTGCTCCTGGGCGTCCCCGCGCTGGCGTTGCGATGGCGCCGCGACCGCAGGGACCCCCTGGCCCTCTTCTTCCTGCTCGGCGCCGCGATGTTCGCGGCGGGCGGCCTGACCGGCCACTACTCGTGGGGCAGGGTGCTGCCGGCGGCGCTGATCCCGGCGCAGCTCGCGGTGGCCCTGGAGGTCTTCGGGGCGGGGCGCGCGGGCGTGCGGCGCGGGTTCGCCTGGCTGCTGGGAGCGGCGCTGCTCCTCGGCGCGTGGACGCAGGCGGGCACGCTGGGTTACGTGGTGCCGCGCGATGCGCTGCCGGCGCCGGTCGCCGCCAAGTACCGTCCCCCGTGGCCGGGTTACCGCTGGATCACCCCGCAGGTGCGGTACGGGGACGTGGTCCTCGCCAAGACGTTCCCGTCCCGCCAGATCCCCGCGTACGGCCCCTACACGGTGGCCCCCGGCTACCCGGACTTCTTCCTCCCCGACCAGGAGGAGCGGGTGGCGGCGGTCCGCGCGTACTTCGCGCCGTCGACCCCGCGCGCGGCACGCCTGGACATCCTGCGGAGGTACGGGGTGCGGTGGGTCGTGGCGTACCCGAGCGATGGTGGGCTGCCGGCGGACGACCCCGCGCTGAGGCGGGCGGCCACCGGGCCGAGGGGGCAGGTGTTGTACGAGGTGCGGGGGTGAGAGGGCGGTGTTCGCCCTGGCCGTACGGGAGTTGAGGCCTACCATGGGAGTTCAGCAGCCCGAGCAAGACCCACTGGGGTGACCGTGAGCGACTGGGCCGACCTGACAACTGGTAAGCGCATCAAGCATCTGCGGGGTTCCGACCTGACGCAGCAGGGCCTCGCGGAGGCGGCGGGGCTGTCCCTGGCGCTGGTGCAGAAGGCTGAACAGAACCGGGGTGAGCTGTCGGTGGGCTCGCTCCTCCGTCTCGCCCACGCGTTGAACACGGACGTGTCCGTGATTCTTGGCCAGCAGGCCCCCCGGCGGGGCATGAACCGGGACGTCCGCGCCGCCCTGCGTCAACTGTCCGACGCCGTCCACGAGAGCGCCCTCGGCGAGTGGGAGGGCATCGACGACCCGAGCACCGTCGAGGAGCTGAGCGAGGTCCGCGACCTCGCATGGGCGGCCTACTGGGCGAGTGACACCGCGAGCGTGAGCGGGTATGCCGCGAAGGTCCTCCTGGAGGGGCAGGTCAGGTACACCGCCGCCACGGGCGCGGAGCGTACGCGGCTGGGCTCGATCCTCGCCAGCACGTACCGTGTGGCCGCGTCGTGCTCCACCGGCTTCGGCCACCGTGACCTCGCGCTGAGTGCGCTCACGTCGGCGAAGCACCTCGCGAAGGACGTCGACGACCCCGTGATGACGGCGCTGCTCGAATCCACGCTGTCCTGGATCTACCTGCGGGGCGCCAAGCTGCCTCGTGCCGTGGCCGTGGCCGAACGGGCGGCACTGGCGATCGAACCGTCGTTCAGCAGCGGGTCACGACCCCAACTGCTCGCGTACGGGCGGCTGATGATCTCGGCGGCCGTCGCGGCGTCGAGGCGCGAGGACGAGAGCGCGGCCGACGACTACATCTCGCAGGCGCATGCCGCGGCGGCGAGGCTGGGCCGGGAGGAGAAGCTGTACGGGACCAGCTTCGGCCCCACGGCAGCCAAGACCGAGGCGGTCGGGATCCACGTCGCGTTGAAGAGCTACGGGCGCGCGCTGGACCTCGCCGCCCAGCCCGACATGCGGAAGCTCCCCAAGTCCATGTCAAAGGTCGCCCGGAACCGGTACAAGCTCGACGTCGCCCTCGCCCAGTGTGCCGTCGGCCTGCACGACCAGGCGGCGGAGACCCTCGTCGAGGTCGCGCTCGACGCCCCGGAATGGGTCAAGCACCAGGCGCTGCCCGGCGTCATCGGCAAGCGCCTGGCAAAGGTGTCCACGGCCCGCGTGCGCACCATCAGCGAGTTGATCGGCATGCCGTTGATCGCGTAGGCCCTACGGGACGTAGGAGTCGGAGCAGGGTCGCTCCGCCCGATCCGACTCCCCGTCTCTTCACTCTGCGTGAGCGCTCCGACACCATGGACGCATGGTCAGCAGCGAACGTGATCAAGGGCAGGAGCCGCGCGCGGCTCGTCGTAGCGAGGGGGACGTGCGGCGGCGTCAGGCGCTCGCCGACGCGGCGGCGGGCGTCGCGCCGGGCGAGGCCAACGTGCGGGACGAGGCCGCGAGGATAGAGCGGTTCCGTTGTGTGATCTACCTGTCCGGGGCCGCCGGTACGGATGTGACGGCGCCCCGCGAGGAGTGCGTGGCGTATGCCGAGGCGTTCGGGTGGGAGATCACGGAGGTGGTCGAGGAGCGCACGGGGCTGCTGCCGCCGCGGGGCCGTGCGGGGCTTGGGCGGGCCGTCGAGGGGATCGAGCGGGGCGAGGCGGGGGCGGTTCTCACCGCGTGGCGTTCGATGATCTCGCCGGTGCCGCAGGAGTACGACGAGGTGGCGCGGGAGATCGAGAGGGCCGGTGGGTTCCTGCACGTCAAGGACGCCATGCGCGGGAGGCGGGGGGTGGCACGGTGACGCGGCGCGTGTTCCGTTACGTCCCGTTCGTCATCGAGCAGGACCAGTCGGCGGAGCCGGAGTACGAGGCCCGGTGCGTGTCCGGCGACGAGACCGAGTGCGGGGCCGAGTCCGGCTCGTACGGTGCGCCGGAGCCGGTCGAGGAGTGGCAGCGCAGGCACACGCAGGAGACGCGGCACCGGCGCTACCGCCGCAACTTCGGGGATTACGCGGTGCTGCGGCCGCTGAGGGAGCCCGCCGCGCTGTCGGGGGCGTACGAGGGCAAGGGGTGACGTTCCATCCGGCCGCCGCGCGCCCGTGGCGCGATGCGTGGCCGCTCGTCGCACAGACCGATGACGGCAACGCGTGGGTGGTCGGGGCCTGTTGGCTGTACTGCCGACGCGAAGGCGTGCGCGTGCTGTGGGTGGGTTCCGTGCACACCCCGGGAGCGGCGGGCGACGTGTATGGGTGTGGTCCGTGCGTCGCCGAGCTCGATCACATGGTGCGCGTCCAGGCGTGCGGCCGGGACATGAGAGCGATCAAGGAGGAGATGTGACGGCAGGCACCGAGGTGCGGGCGAGGGCAGCTTGGCGCCCGCCGCCAGTTCGCCGCTCATGATCTCGTCGCGGAGGTCCGCGGCGATCCGCTCGTGCAGGGAGCGCTGGTCGGCGGCGTCGGCATCGCTGTGGGGCACTGTCATCCGATCCTGATCTCGTAGCGCAGCTGTTGGCGGCGTGCGGGCATGACCATCAAGTCGGCCTGGACCGGCCTGTCTTCGCGGTCCAGCGTCACGCGGCTCAGCCGGAGGACCGGTTCACCGGATTTCAGGCGCAGGATCTCGCGTTCGTCGGCGTCGGGCATGCGGGCGGTCACGTCTTCGCGGACCCGCACGCCGATGTGGCCGAGCCGGGCGAGGAGGGTCACGGCTCCGCCGCGGATCTTGCCCGTCTCGGCGAGAGGCGTGCCGCGCGCGATGTCGCAGGGGTAGTAGGTGTCCGTCAGTTCGCACGGTTCACCGTCCAGTTCGATGACGCGTCGGCGCACCACGACCGGGTTTCCCTCGGCGATCCCGAGCAGGTCGGCCACGTCCGGCGGCGCCGGCACCTCGCCCGCGTGTGCGATGCGTTGAGTGCCCTTGCCTCCGCGCGCCGCGGCCTCAGCGCCCCACGCGTCGGGCTGGCCCTCTTCGCGGGGCTTCAGGTACGGCATCGAGGTGCTGACCCACGTGCCGGCACTGTCGCTCACGGTGTCCTCCCGGTTGGCCGGTGATGGTGAGACCTTGCACTTTGTACGTTAGGCACACCTTGCTGCTCCCTGCGGGACCGTGCGGAACGGCTGGGCGACAAGCTCTGCTCTGATGGGCGGAGGTGGGCGGAGGTGGGCGGAGGTGGGCGGAGGTGGGCGGTGCCTGAGGGGGTGACGGTCGAGCCGGGTGGCGGGGGTGGTGGGCGGGGAAGGGCGGCGCGCCGGCGGGTAGCGGCCGGGTGGTGTGTGGCAGTCGTCCGTGCCGGGGCGGTCACATGGTGTGTGGCCGTCGCTCGAGCCGAGGCGGCCGCACAGGGGCGCCGCCTCCGCTCACGGCGACGTCAGCGCGCCAGGCTCGCCGCCAGGCGGGCCGCCCTGCGGACTCGGGAGCCCGCCTTCGCTCCCGCCCTGCGGGCCAGCGGGCGTATCACCCGGGACGTCACGCCCACCGGGGTCCAGCGGAGTTGGAGGCGGCCCGAGGCGCGGCCCTCCGGTTCCACCGTGACCTCGTGCGGGAGCGCGCCGCCCCGGTAGTCCACCCGGGCCCGCAGCGTGGGGAAGGTCAGCGGAGCCAACAGCAGGGCCGTGTTGCGGAGTTGGCCCGACGTCAGCTGCAGCACCGGGTGGCGCGTCCCCGCGAAGCCGTTCAAGGGGAGCTGCGCCGCCGCCAGGTCCAGGCGGACCGAGCCCTCGAAGACACCGGGACGCACCGGGTTCAGACGGAACGGCGTCTTCATGCGGTGCCGCCCCGGGGCGATGAGAACCGTGGCCACCTGCGGGCCCACCGGCAGGCGCAGGCCCGGGTCGTACGTTCGTACCGTTAGGTCGACCGAGGCGCCGGGACCCCGCTCCACGCGCGTGATCTCGTGCCGGAACTGCGCGCTCGGGAACGGGCGCGAGTCCAACCCCTGGTCGGTGAGGTCGAGTTCCGTGCGGGCCGCCGCCGAGGCGGGGACCTCCGGCCCCCAGTACACGCGCCCCTCCGCGTCCATCGACGTCTCGCGAGGCGCGACCCCGTGCCCCAGACCCCGCGCCGCCAACTGCGCCTCGGCGAGGCGGCCGTCGCGGACCAGCTGGAGGACGACCCGCTCGGCGCGGGGCAGACGCGCGTACGCGCCCGGGGCGAGCCCAGCCAGATACGGGTTCACCGTCTCCGCGAAGCCGGCCAGCCACTCCTCGTCGCGGAACGGCAGGTCACCCGCGTACATCCGGAAGTCGTGCTTGAGGAACTTGTAGTCCTTCGCCTCCCGCACGCCCTCGTGCCCGCTCGACGTCAGGAAGTCGTCGATCAGCCGCTGCACGTGGATGCGGTCGCGGACGTTCGTCAGCTTGTGGCGCTGATTGGAGATCGACGCCGACTCCGCCGCCTCGTACGGGGCTATGTACCAGCGGTAGACGGGGTCCGGAATGATCGTGAACGCCCGCGCCAGGCAGTACGCCTGGGCCGAGAAGAGCTGGTCCTCGTAGTGGATGCCCTCCGGGAAACGCAGGTCGCACCGGTCGAGGAACGCGCGGCGGTACATCTTGCTCGTCGACAGGTGCTCGAAGAACAGCGCCGGCTCCGCCTCGATGCCCTCCACCGTGCGGCGCTCGGCGACCAGGTGCGGCATCCAGGTGGAGGTGCGGCCCGTGTCGACGCGGACCCGCTCCACCGCGCCCATCACGAAGTCCACCTCCCGCTCCCGGTGCGCCGCGAGCAGCAACTCGACCGCCCGCTCGGGCAGTTCGTCGTCGCTGTCCAGGAACATCAGGTACGGGGCGCGGGCCACCTCGATCGCGCGGTTGCGCGGCGCGCTGCAGCCGCCGCTGTTCTCGGGCAGCCGCAGATAACTGACGCGCTCGTCCTCAGCCGCCAACTGCCGGGCCACCTCAGGGGTGTTGTCCGTCGAGTGGTCGTCGCTGACGATGATCTCGATGTTGGCGTGCGTCTGGCGGCGCAGCGAGGCCACCGCGCGCGGCAGCCGCTCCGCGTCGTTGTAGACGATGACCGTCACGGTGACATCAGGGATGGTGGTCATCGCTGGATCGCCTCCTCGGGCGTCGGTGCCGGGGTCCGCTCGTCGACCGGGATCACGGGCGGCAGGGAGTCCTCGCTCTCGCCGAGGAAGACGCGGCGCACGACGCGTTCGGCGGCGCGCCCGTCGTCGTACTCACAGAAGCGCCTGCGGAACGCCTGCCGCGCCTTGGCCGCCGTGTCGTCGCGCCACGCCCCGGACGTGAACAGCTCCGTCAGCTCCTCCTGGGTGCGCGCCACCTTGCCCGGCGCCTGCTCCATCAGGTCGAAGTAGACGCCGCGCGTCTTGGCGTACGTCTCCCAGTCGTCGGCGTAGACCACGATCGGGCGGTCCAGGTTGGCGTAGTCGAACATGATCGACGAGTAGTCCGTGATCAGCGCGTCCGCCGCGAGCGACAGCTCCTCCACCGGGTCGTACGAGGACACGTCGATGACCCGGCCGCTGCGGCGCAGCCCGGCCAGCGGCGAGGCCGTACCGCCGTAGAAGTAGTGGCCGCGCACGAGCAGCACGGTGTCCTCGCCGAGCCGGTCGGCGAGGGTCGCCAGGTCCAGGCGCGGGGTCCAGGCCGCCTCGTAGTCGCGGTGGGTGGGCGCGTAGAGGATCGCCCGCTTGCCCGGCGCGATGCCGAGCCGCTCGCGGATCGCCCGGACGTCGGCGGCGCCTGCGCTGTAGAAGACGTCGTTGCGCGGGTAGCCGTGGTCCAGCGAGGTGTAGTGCGAGGGGTAGGCGCGCTCCCACATCTGCGTGGAGTGGCCGTTCGCGGAGACGCTGTAGTCCCACTTGTCGATGCGGGCCAGCAGGCTGTGGAAGTTGAGACCCTTGGAGGCCGCCGGGTAGTCCAGCTGGTCGAGGCCCATGCGCTTGAGCGGGGTGCCGTGGTGGGTCTGGAGGTGGACGGCGTCGGGCCGCTTCACCACCGCGTTGGGGAAGTTGACGTTGTTGACCAGGTACTTGGCGCGCGCCATCACCTCCCAGTAGCGGGGCGTGCCGGGCACGACGTGGTCGGTGCCGGGCGGCAGCAGCGGCACGTTGGCGGCCGAGACGACCCACACCTGGTGGATGTGCGGGGCGAGTTCGGCGAGCTTGGCGGCGATCGCCGCGGGGTTGCAGGCCACGCCCCGGTCCCAGTACGCCGTGAAGACCGCCAGATCGGGGTCGACGGGGCGCTCCAGGGCCCGGCGGTAGCGCAGGTCGCGCACCTTCAGCCCCACCTTGTGCTTGCGCGAGACCACCGCCGAACGCAGCTTGCGCCGCTGCTGGTTGGCCGTCTGGAAGGTGCGGTACCTGGTGTACGCGTCCTCTTCGAGGAGCCGGCGCCGCACGCCTTCGAGACCGCCGGGGCGCTGATGGCCCTCCGGACGCCAGGCGACGGCGGCCTTCGACGCGCGGCGGAAGAACTCCCTGCGCACCGCGTCGGGCAGCTTCTCGCGGGCGACGACGCGCAGGCAGTGGCCGACCATCACGTCGTAGAGCGCGGCCCGCGGCGGCGTCGGCAGGCCGCGGTCGGCGGCGAGCCCCAGCAGCGACTCGTAGCGGTCGATGACGCCGTACCGCTCCTCGGGGGCGCCCTTCGGCAGGCTCTCGGGGCGCAACTCCCGTACGTTCAGGGCGACCTGGTCGAGCGCGGCGAGCCGGCCCGCGAGCAGCAGCGCGGCGTACGCGGCGAACGTCTCGTCGTCGACGGCCAGCCGGTCGGCGTGCGCGCGCCAGAACTCCGCCCGCAGCACCCGGTTGCCGAGCAGCGGCGTGACCTTCAGGAGGTTCGGGCAGTCCGCGAGCGGCAGGTCGCGGCGGCCCTGCTTGGCCAGGTGCTTGCCGTCGGGGCCCGGCATCCCCTGGTGCCGCCACGTCGAGCGGACGTGGTCGACGACGAGGACGTCCACGCCGTCCGGGAGCTCGGCCACGCGGTCGGCGACCGCGCGCGGCGCGCCGGTCGGCACGGTGTCCTTGCTCTGCACGAAGTGCAGCCACCGTCCGGCCGCCCGCTCGGCGCCCGCGGCGCGCGCCGCCCCGTCGCCGGTGCCCTCGGGCAGTGGTACGACGGTGACGCCGGGCCGTCCCGCGGCGGCGGCCTGCGCGGCGGAGCCCACCGCGGCGACGATCACCTCGACGCCGGGCGAGGCCTGCGCGGCCAGCGCGTCCAGGCAGGCGCCCAGGTGGCCCTGGACGTTCCGGCCGTGGACGACGACGCTCAGCTCGCATCCCGCGCCGGCGTCCCCGGGGCCGGGTGCGGCGCTCTCACTCTGCTCGGGCACGGTGGCGCCCCCCTCTCGTGTGCTCATGCGGTGGCCGTCCCTCGGTGGGCGAGCATCCGGTCGACGACGCGGCGCGCGGCCTCGCCGTCGTCCAGGTCGCAGAACTCGGCACGGAACTCCTCGTACGCCCGCGCGTACGGCTCGCTCACCGTGTCCAGGTCCCGCAGCGCGCGGATCAGGTCGTCGGAGGTCGGGACCAGCGGGCCCGGCGCGCGCTTCTCGAAGTCGAAGTAGAAGCCGCGCAGCCGGTCGCGGTAGTGCTCCAGGTCGTACGTGAAGAACAGCATCGGACGGCCGGTCACGGCGAAGTCGAACATCACCGAGGAGTAGTCGGTGACCAGGACGTCGGAGATCAGGAGCAGGTCCATGATGTCCGGGTAGCTCGCCACGTCCCACACGAAGCCGTCGCCCGCGCCCGGCACCGGCTCCACGATGTGCGCGTGCGGCCGGACCAGCAGGACGTGGTCCTCGCCCAGCTCGTGCCGCGCCTTCTCCAGATCGACGCGCAGGTCGAGGAGGAAGCCGCCGCGGTGGCGCTGCTTGTCCTCGCGCCAGGTGGGCGCGTACAGGACGACCTTCTTGCCCTCGGGCAGACCGAGCGTCCTGCGCACCTCCTCGGCGCGCTTGGCGCGGTCCGGGGCGAGCAGCACGTCGTTGCGGGGGTAGCCCGCCTCCAGGAGCTCGCCGTCGACGTCGCCGCCGAACCGGAAGGCGCTGCGCATGATCGGCGTGCTGAACCGGTTGGGGGAGAGCAGCATCGTCCACTGGTGGCGCTCGCGGTCCAGGTCCTGGAGGTACTGGGTGCTCGCGAAGTGGTCGTTGTCGAAGTCGAAGCCGATGCGCTTGAGCGGGGTGCCGTGCCAGGTCTGGACGATCTGCTGGCCCTCGCGCCGCTCCAGCCAGCGCGGGAAGTGCGTGTTGCCGACGAGGTAGCGGGAGCGGGCCATCGCCTCGTAGTACTCGGGGCTGTGCACGCGGACCGCCCGCGCGGTGGCCGGCACGTCGCACTGGCCGTCCTTGACGACCCACAGGTGCTCGACGGGCAGGCCGCGGCGGACCATCTCCTCGTGGATGGCGCGCGGCGAGTCGCCGTACATGCGGCCGCCGAACACGTCGTACAGGACGGCCTCGCGCAGCGGCTCGTGGCGGGCGGCCGGGTAGGCCTCGGTGCGCAGCCGGGTCTGGCGGTGGCGGCTGCGCTCCTCGGGGCGCAGCTCGGAGTGGGCCATCAGGGCGAGCTGGTCGTACTGGCGGGCCTGCAGCTCGACGCGCTTGCCGTGCGCGGTCACCTCCAGGGGGAGGTCGGCGTGGGCGGGCGGGGCGAGCTGGACGGCGGTGCGGGAGCCGTCCGGCTTCTGCACGGAGGGCCACCAGAACCCCGCGCGCAGGGGGGTCGCGCCCGCGTGGGCGTGGGCGGGGGCGGGCACGAAGCGTGCCTCGAACCGGCCGTCCGACGCCGTCGCCGGGAACGTGTACTCGTGGCCGGACCAGGTCTGGCGGAGCACGAGGGCGAGCTCGTGGGTGCCCCTGGCCGGGTAGCTGCCGGTGAGGGTGACGGTGCCGTCGGGGTCCATGCTGACGCGGTCGACCAGGGGCTGGACGGGCTGGTCGCAGAGCTGGAGGTAGCCTCCCGGGCTGCGCCGGGCGTAGACGGTACGGGCGGTGTCCCCCTGCGCGAACTGGGCGCCGGAGAAACCTTCCCTGTCGTCCAGGATGAGGGCGAGACGGGTCGACGTGGGTTCGGCCGCCGCGGAGTCGACCACCTCCACCGACATGTCCCAGCGCGCCACCGAGCGTTCCGCCTGGGTCGGGCGGAGGCGTTCGTGGTCCTCGCGGACCTCCGTCAGCGCCGCCTTGTCCACGTGGGCCGTGAACGGGACGCGGCCCTCCCGCGGGGCGCCGAGGTCCAGCGGGACCGTCAGGATCGTGCCGGACTCGCGGTGCCGCATGCGCAGCCGGGGCGCGCCCTCGGGGGCGGTGCGCAGGATGCCGCGTACGAGGAGCCGGGAGCCCTCCGCGCGGACCTCCAGGGCGCGGGCGTGCGCCGTCTCCACGCGGACGGCCAGCTCGCCGTCCTGGATCTGCGGCGCCACCCGGACGTCCTCGGTCACCCAGTGCGCGGGCGGCGTCTGGCCGGAGCCCGTGCCCGCGCCGTACAGCGGCCCGCGCCGCGGCGTGGAGCCGGTGCCGGCCACGGCGATCCGCACGTACCACACGCCGTCGACCCACGTGCCGCGGTGCCGCAGCCGCGCGGGGTTCAGCAGGGCGCGAAAGCCCGCCCAGTCGGCGTGCCGGAACTGAGCGCCGGAGGCCACCGTCGCCTCGGCGTCGAGGTGGCTGCGGGCGGGCACGACGACCCTGCGACGGCTGCCCTTCTCCTTCAGGATCAGCGTCTTCAGCGCCTTGCTCCGCGACTCGGCGCCCAGCTGGCGCGGGAACGCCCAGCCGGACAGCCACAGCTTGCCGTCGTGCCAGGCGGCCTCGTCGAGCCGGCTGCGCAGCCGCAGCTCCTGGTCGAGGCGGAGCACCGCGTCCGGGATCGGGTCGGTGGGGTCGAGGAAGGGGTAGTCGGCCTTCGGGTGCAGCGTCCCGGAGACGGGGATCGAGCCGGGGTGCTCCTTCTCGAACTCCAGCTGCCCGATCAGCTCGTCCAGGCGCCGGTGCACGGTCAGGTACAGCTTCAGCTTGTGCGGCACGTGCAGCGCCCGCACCGCGTCCTGGCCGATCTCGCGGACGAGCCGGCCCACGTGCTCCAGGAAGGCCTCCTGGTAGGCGGCGTCCGAGCCGGGCAGCACCTTCCAGAAGAGCGGGATCTCCTCGGCGAGCGCGTTGTGGTCGTAGACCCGCAGGTGCTCCGCGTACATCGGGTCGCCGCCGACCCGGGCGAGCAGGAATTCGCGGACCATCCGGATCGACTTCACGCGGTCGATGAGGCCCTGCGGGTTGGTGCGGTTCTGCGTGATGGAGCGCTCGCCGATCTCGCGCTCGCGCCAGTTGTAGATCGGCTCGCTCAGGACGTCGACGGAGTCGGCGAGGTAGTGCGCGGGGACGCTGACGGGCGCGTCCTCGTAGAGCATGGCCTCGGGGTACGCGAGACCGTGCCGCTCCCAGAAGGAGCGGCGGTAGACCTTGTTCCAGGCGGTACGGTCGGTGAGCAGCGGCCGGAACTTCGACACGTGCGTCCGCAGCCGGGTCGCCGCGAAGGGCACGCGGTGCACCGGCGACTGGACGTGCCCGGCCGAGCGGAAGCGGGTCACGTTGCCCGCCGCGAAGTCCGAACCGGTCTCGTCGAGCGTCTCGATCATCAGCGCGTACGCCGTGGCGGGCAGCGTGTCGTCGCTGTCCACGAACGCGAGGTACTCGCTGTCCGGCGACATCTCCCGCACGCCCGTGTTGCGCGCCGCGCCCAGCCCCTTGTTCTCCTGGGATATCAGCCGGAAGCGCGGATCGGCCGCCGCGAAGGCCTTCGCGATGACAGCGCTGCCGTCCGTCGACCCGTCGTCGACCATGAGCACTTCAAAGTCCGTGAACGTCTGGGCGGCCAGGGACTCCAGGCACTCGTCGAGGTAGAGCTCGACGTTGTAGACGGGGACGACAACACTCAGCCGTGGCTGCACGCGTACTCCTTCTGTTGCTAAACGCTCCCATAGTGTAAGGATCCGCGTATTGATGCGACAAAAGGGATAGGCCCGACGGCTCGGGACACGAGGGGTGGGCTTTAACTCTTGCCGCCGCCGGTGAACCGCTCGTACTCCTTCAGGACGTCGTCCGTGGGGCCGTCCATCCGCAGCTCGCCGCGCTCCAGCCACAGCACGCGGTCGCAGGTGTCGCGGATCGACTTGTTGTTGTGGCTGACCAGGAAGACCGTGCCGGCGCGCTTGCGCAGCTCGCGGATGCGGGCCTCGGAGCGCTTCTGGAAGGAGCGGTCGCCGGTGGCCAGGGCCTCGTCGATGAGGAGTACGTCGTGGTCCTTGGCGGAGCCGATGGAGAAGCGCAGCCGGGCCGACATGCCCGAGGAGTACGTCCGCATGGGCAGCGTGATGAAGTCGCCCTTCTCGTTGATGCCGGAGAAGTCGACGATCTCCTGGTAGCGCTCCTGGATCTGCTCGCGGGACATGCCCATCGCCAGGCCGCCGAGGAGGACGTTGCGCTCACCGGTGAGGTCGTTCATCAGGGCGGCGTTCACGCCGAGCAGGGAGGGCTGGCCGTCGGTGAAGATCCGGCCCTGCTCCACGGGGAGCAGCCCGGCGACCGCCTTCAGGAGCGTCGACTTGCCCGAGCCGTTCGTGCCGATGAGCCCGATGGCCTCGCCCTTGTACGCGGTGAACGACACGTTCTTGACCGCGTGCACGGTACGCACCCCCGCCCGCGCCTCGGCCTTCCCGCGGCCGCCGATGATGCGGTTGAGGGCGGCGGTGGCGCTGCCGCGGCCCGCGCCGGTGCCGTGGACGCGGTAGACGATGTCGACCTGGTCGACGATGACGGTGGGGGCGGCGTCATGCGTGATCGTCTTATTTGGTTTCCTTGCTTCCGTCTCAGCCACGGCCGTACGTCTCCTCTGCCTTCCAGAAATAGATGAACCCGCCGACCCCGGCGAGCAGCGCCCAGCCCAGCGCCCAGGCCCACACGTGGTGGGGCAGCTGGCCGGCCCGGAAGGTGTCGATCAGCGCGAACCGCATGAGGTCGATGTAGACGGCGGCCGGGTTGGCCGCCAGGACGAGCGTGACGGCGTGCGGCAGGTTCTGGTCCTTGAGGACGGCGTCGATGGACCACATCACCCCGGACACGTACATCCAGGTGCGCAGCACGAACGGCATCAGCTGGGCGATGTCCGGCGTCTTGCTGCCGAGCCGCGCCATGACGAGCGCGAGGCCGGTGTTGAACGTGAACTGCAGCGCGAGGACCGGGACCACCAGCAGCCAGGACAGGGTGGGCGGGACGCCGAAGGCGAGCAGGATCACCAGCAGTGCGCACATGGAGAAGAGCAGCTGCTGCAGCTGTTGCAGGCAGTACGAGATCGGCAGCGCGGCCCGCGGGAAGTGCAGGGCGCGGACCAGGCCGAGGCTGCCGGAGATCGCGCGGGTCCCGGCCATCACGGACTGCTGGGTGAAGGTGAAGATGAAGACGCCGGTGACCAGGAACGGGACGTAGTCCTCGACGTGGTGCTTGGTGTTCATCAGCACGCCGAAGATGAAGTAGTAGACCGCCGCGTTCAGGAGCGGGGTCATCACCTGCCAGACCTGGCCCAGCTTGGCCTGGCTGTACTGGGCCGTCAGCTTGGCCGTGGCGAACGCGGTGATGAAGTGGCGGCGCTGCCACAGCTGCCGGACGTAGCCGGGCAGGGTGGGGCGGGCCCCGCTGACGGTCAGGCCGTACTGGGCGGCCAGCTCGGCGGCGGAGGGCGCGGGGGCGGGGCCGCCCTGGGCGGGGACGGTGGGGGTCGCCGGGGACGGCGGCGTGTCGAGGACCTGACTCACATCCGCTGCTTTCGCTCGGGGAGGCGGGGAGGGACGCGGGGACGCGCACGGTGGGCGCGCGACGTCTGACGTCACAGTACGTCGGGACGGGCCCGTATCGTCGCAACGCCGAGCGTAGGGTGTTGTGACGTCGGAACGCAACCGTATCGTCGTAACGCTTTATGATGGCCGTATGACGACGAGCAGGCCACAGGGTGAACAACCGCGCCGCAGGGCTCCCGCCGGGGCGGCCGTGCTCCGCGAGGACAAGACCGAGGCCATCCGGGCCGCCGTCTTCGAGGAGCTCGCCGCGGTGGGCTACGCGCGCATGTCGATCGAGGGCATCGCGCGCCGCGCGGGCGTCGGCAAGACGGCGGTCTACCGCCGCTGGCGCTCCAAACTCCACCTCGTGCTCGACCTGGTGTCGGCCATAGCGGTGCAGGGCCTGCCGGCGCCGGACACCGGGTCCCTGGAGGGTGACCTGCGGCTGCTCTACGAGGTGACGTCACGCGCCCTGCGCCACCCGGTCGCCTCCCAGATCATCCCCGACCTCCAGGCGGAGGCGGCCCGCAACCCCGACATCGCGGAGGCGCTGCAGAAGGCGCTGCGCGAGGGCCAGCAGGGGGCGGCGAGCGGCATCGTGCGGGCGGCGGTGGAGCGAGGCGAGATGCGGGCGTCCGCGGACGAGGACCTGGCACTGGACCTGGTCTCGGGCCCCCTGTACTGGCGCTCGGTGGTGGTGCGGGCGGAGTTGCCGGAGGGGTATGTGGGGAGGCTTGCGGGGGTTACGGCGGCGGGGTTGCGGGCGTTGTGAGGGGGGCGGGGGTGTCTTCGGTGGGCCGGTGCGGTTGCCGGTGGCCGGGTGCGGTCCGGCCCATCGTGGGCGGGGGCCACGGTAGGGGTGGGGCCTGAAGGTCAGCTTCGGCGGGCCGGCGACTTCGATTCTGGCCGGGGCCGCCCGGGGTTTTGCGGAGTGTGGCGCCTCCGGGCCGGCAGTAAAGGGCGCCCTACGGGCGTCGGCTTCGCCGATTCCGCTGCGCTCCACCCTTGACTCCCGTCCCTCCACCGCACGTTGACTTTTGACCCGGACGGCCAGGGGTGGGGCCGACGGGGTCCGGGGGTTGGGTCATCATGTTTCGCTGCCGGGTGCGGCCCGGCCCAACGTGGGCGGGCGCCCCGGTGCGGGCTCGGCCCACGGCCGGTGTGGTCGGGTCATCGGCTTTCGCGGCCGGGTGCGGACCGGTCCATCGTGGGCGGGCGCCACGGTATGCGCTCGGTCAGCCGCGCGGCCTCGCTGCTCGGGTCATCATCTCGCGCTGCCGGGTGCGGACCGGCCCAACGTCGGCAGACGTCACCTTCGATGCGCTGCCCAGGGACGAGGGAGCTGCCGCCTCGGGGGCTGTCACCTACTTTGGGAAAGTTGCGAATGAATATGCCGCACGCCCCCCTGTCACGCTCCAAGCGCCCCCGGAACCGTTCAATCCGCCGAAGGGAATGGGGTGGGTGGGTCCTCTGCGCGCCGTGGGGGTTGTGGGACTGGTGGGTTCTTGTGGCGCATGGGGTCTGCGGGGTGGATGAGTTCGGTGGGGCCATCGGGCTTGGCGGAGGGACTGGATCCTGCGATCGGGCACCCGCCGGGCGGCGCGCGGGGCGCGGCTGGGGGGCGCGCGGAGATCCGCTTCGCAACTTTCCCAAAGTAGGTGCCCGCCCCCCAGCAAAGTTGTCGTGGCCCATGAGGCCTGTGGGGCGGATGGCTTCAGTGGGGTCACCGGGTTTGGCGGAGGGGCTGGACCATGCGGTCGAGACCCGCTGGGCGGCGCGCGGGGTGTGGCAGGGGGCGCGCGGGCGTCTGCTTCGCAACTTTCCCAAAGTAGGTAACCGAGGAGGGAAGGGTGGGGCCGGACGGGCCGGACGTCCGAGAACGGGCTTACGTCCCCGGGGGCGCATCCGGTTGGTGAGGGGGCGCGCGGCGCCTCGCTTCGCAACTTTGCCGAAGTAGGTACCCGACCACGAAGGCTGAGGGCCCGCGCGGCGTGGCCGGGCGGCTGGCCGAGCGCGCACCGGGGCCGCCGCCCGCGATGGGCCGGTCCGCACCCGGCAGTGCAAGCCGATGCTCGGGCAGCGATGCCGCGTGGACGGCCGAGCCGCAACCCTGGCCCGCGCCCACGTTGGGCCGGTCCGCACCCGGCAGCGAGAGCCGATGACCCGACCACCTCGGCCGTGGCCGAGCTCGCACCGGGGCGTCGACGCACGATGAGCCGGGCCGCACCCGGCAGCGAAACGTGATGCCCCATCCCAGCAGAGTCCGCCGCCTCACCCCTGGCCGTCCGGGTCGAAGTTCAAGTCGCGGTGGAGGGACGGGAGTCAAGGGTGGAGCGCAGCGGAATCGGCGGAGCCGACGCCCGTAGGGCGCCCTTTACTCGCGGCCCGGAGGCGCCACACTCCGCAAAATCCCGGGCGGCCCCAGTAAGAATCGAAGGCACCGGGCCACCGAAGCGTGACCTCCAGGCCCCGCCCCTACCGTGGCCCCCGCCCACGATGGGCAGAGGCGCCCGCCAGCCCCGCCCCCGGCCGCCCGGGTCGCGAAGGGTGGCCTCCGGGCCGCGCCCGGCAGGGGTGCCGGTCCGGCGGAGGTGGCCTAGCTTCGTCCCGCCCCGGGATGCAACCGCAGCCACCCCTCCCACGCCGAACCCACCATCTCCCGCACATCCCGCTTCGCGGCCCAGCCGAGTTCCCTCGCGACGCGGTCCGCCGAGGCGACCACGCGGGCCGGGTCGCCGGGGCGGCGGGCCGTCACCTCGGCGGGGGTGTCGTGGCCCGTGACCTCGTTGATCAGGTCCGTCATCTCGCGGACGGACACACCCTCACCGCGGCCGATGTTGAGCGTGAGCGCCGTGCCGGGCGCGGCGGACGCCAGGGCGCGGGCCGTCGCCACGTGGGCCTCGGCCAGGTCGACGACGTGGATGTAGTCCCGTACGCACGTGCCGTCGGGGGTGGGGTAGTCGGCGCCGAAGATGCGCGGCGCCTCGCCGTCCGTGAGCTTCTCGAAGACCATCGGGACGAGGTTGAAGACGCCCGTGTCGGCGAGCTCGGGGGCCGCGGCGCCCGCCACGTTGAAGTAGCGCAGGGACGCCGTCGCCAGACCGTGCGCGCGGCCCGCCGCAGCGACCAGCCACTCGCCGGCCAGCTTCGTTTCGCCGTACGGGCTCATCGGCAGGCACGGCGTCTCCTCGGTGACGAGGTCGACGTCGGGCATGCCGTACACCGAGGCGGAGGAGGAGAAGACGACGTGGGCGACGCCCGAGGCGACCGCCGCGTCCAGGAGGGCGCGCAGGCCCTCCACGTTCTCCCGGTAGTAGTGCAGCGGGCGCTCCACCGACTCGCCGACCTGCTTCTTGCCGGCCAGGTGCACGATGCCGGTGACCGCGTGCTCGGTGAAGGTGCGGGTGAGGCGCTCCTCGTCGAGGACCGAGCCGACCACGAGCGGCACCCCGTCGGGGACGCGCTCGGCGACGCCGGTGGACAGGTCGTCGTAGACCACGGCTCGCTCGCCCGCCTCCGTCATGGCGCGGACGACGTGCGCCCCGATGTATCCGGCGCCGCCGGTGATCAGCCAGGTCATGGTCGTCTTGTCCCGTCTTGTCGCGAGTGTGGTGCGTGCAGTGGGTGGAGTGGAGTGCAGTGTCGCAGAGGGTCTGCCGGGGGCGTTTCAGCGGCCCGCCGTACCCCCGGCGGACCGCAGCAGCCTGGTCAGGCGGCGCTTGGCGACGCCGGCCACGCCCCGTATGCCGGGGGCGAGCCGCACCGAGAGGTTCCCCGCCTGGGTGGCGTACGGCTGGACGAGCAGCACCCCGCGCCGCCGGCTCGGCACCACCGTGCGGCGCAGCAGGCCGGGCCCGGCGACGGCGTTCGCGGTCGTGTCGCGGGCCGTGCCGTCGTCGAAGTGGAGCCGCAGCCGAAGGTCCCAGACCCCGTCGTCCAGCGAGCCGAGGTCGAGCAGGACCGCGGCGACCCACGTCTCGCCGGGGCGCTCCGCGCGGAACGCCGCCGTCCTGCGCAGCCCCGGCAGATCACCCTGCCGGTGCACCAGTTCGACGTCGACCGTGGCCGGGCCCGCGTCCGCCACCCGCCCGTACAACTCGCGCAGCCGCAGCGTGAGCCGCGAGCCGCCCGCGGCCGGGCGCAGCTCGCCGTCGACCGCGATGGGCAGCAGCCGCACCGGCCGTACGAGCAGGTGCTCCAGGGTGACCTGGGGGAGGTCGTCGGCCCAGACGGGCGTGGCGTCGGCCGCCCGCGGATAGGGCGGCGCGAGGCGGGCCGGACGCGCCGCCACCTGCTTCAGGCGGGTCAGGTCGCGCGGCTCCTCGGAGGCGAGGACGACGCGCGCGATGATGCGGCCGGGCGCGGGCGCCGCGTCCAGGTCGGCGGCGTCGAACGTCGCCAGGTACGCGCGCGTCAGAGCCCACCACTCGCGCTGGTAGGCGGCGCCGCGCGCGGTGAGTTCGCGGGTGTACATGCGCAGGCTGTGGTCGAGGAACTTGGTGCGGGCCGCCCGCGCGAGCCGCTTGCCGCCGGCGCCGCGCGCGTCCCGCAGGATCTCCACGGACTGGCGGTGTGCCTCTATGCGGGCCTGCCAGTTGGCGACCCCGGAGCGGTCCAGGGAGATCGACAGCCGGTCGGCGGCGCGCCGCACGTGCCAGACGTAGACCGTGTCGGGGACGAGCGCGATGCGCGGCGCGGCGGCCAGCATCCGCGCGGTGAAGACGAAGTCCTCGTAGATGAAGCGGCCTTCGGGGAAGCGGATGCCGTGCTCGCGCAGGAAGTCCGTGCGGTAGAGCTTGTTGACGCAGAGCGTGTCGTGGACGAGGCGGGGGCGCAGCTCGGGGCGGGCGACGAGCTGCGCCTTGCGGTAGAGCTCGGGCTGCCAGGGCACCTCGCGCCCGCCCGGCAGCTCGCGGCGCACGCACAGCCCGGAGGCGACCTCGGCGCCGTGCCGGTGCGCGGCGGCGAGCAGCGCGTCGGCGGCGCCGGGCGGCAGCACGTCGTCGCTGTCGAGGAACATCACGTACGGCGCGGCGGCCGCGTCGATCCCGTCGTTGCGTGGGGTGCCGCAGCCGCCGCTGTTGGTCGCGCGGCGGATCACCCGCAGGCGCGGGTCGGCGCGGGTGAGCGCGGCGAGGACGCCCGGGCTGCCGTCCGTCGAGCAGTCGTCGACGGCGACGACCTCGCGGACCACGGGGCCCTGGGCGAGCGCGGAGCGCACGGCGTCGGCGACATGGGCCGCGTCGTTGTAGCCGATCACGACGACGGAGACCTGGGCGGCTCGGGACGCCTGGTTCGGGGCGGGCGGTTGAGGCAGGGTGCGTTCCACGGGGGAAATTTTAGGGGCTTCTGGTAATTATCCGATTAAGGGGGCTTTCGTGGGCGGGGCACGCCGCCCGCCCGGAGCCCTTTCCGGCCCGCGTCACTTCCGGCCCGGCACCCTGGCCAGTACTTCCCCGGTTCGCCGGCTCCAGTCCACGACGACGGCCTCCGGCGGGACCTTCTGGTCGGGGGCGAGCAGCAGCCACCGCACGTCGTAGCGGCGCACGATCGCGGCGCGTTCGGCGCGGGTGGAGTCGGGGGAGAGGTAGGTGCGCACGGCCTTGAGGCGACGGTTGCGCACGCTCTCGTCGAGGGAGGCGTCCGGCCAGGCGGGCGCGACGAGGTTGGCGCCGTAGCCGGGTACGGAGCGGGTGGGCCGGTAGGAGTCGGTCAGGACGACGTCGCCCCGGTGCAGATGGCCGGCCGCCCACCCGTACCCGGGCCAGCGCGGCGGCTGGTCGAAGCCGACCGGGTCCAGGGCGCGCGGCACGACGGCGCCCGCCTGGATCTGGAAGAACCCGACGCAGGCGCCGAGCGCGGCCGCCCCGGCGAGCGCCCCGCGCCGCCACCCCCAGGGGTGCGGCGCCGCGAGCTCGATGGCGAGGGAGAACTGCAGGGGCACCAGGGTCAGCCCGAGGATCCGCCCGTAGGTGTAGTGCCCGCTGACCCAGCCGTACGCGACGACGGCGCACTCCAGGGCGAACATCAGGACCAGCGGATCCCTGCGGTCCCTGCGGAAGCGCAGCCACAGGGCGGGCAGCCCCAGCAGGGCCAGCCAGAACCGCTGGGGCATCTCGGTGTAGAGCTGACGGTGGATCCAGTCCACGGAGGCGTCCCCGACCAGGGAGAACACGCTGTAGTACGGCCAGATCGCCGCGACCGCCGCCGCCGTGACGGCCGTTGCCGCCCAGGGCCACATCCGGCGCCAGGACACCCGGCGCCCGGACGCCGCGAACGCGACGACCCCGATCACCGCCGCCACCGACGAGATCGGGTGGATGAGCAGGATCAGCCCGCACAACGCGCCGAGCCCCACATACGCCCACACCCCGCGCCCCGCACCCCGCCCGGCCTCAGTCCCGGCCTCGGGCCCCGCCCCCCGTACCAGCGCCCCCGCCCACGCCCACGCCCAGAACGCCAGGCCGATCGCGAACGTCGACGGGTAGCCGAGGTTGCCCGTCATCGACATCAGGCCCAGATAGCCGCTCCACCAGGCCGTCCGGGTCCCCCACAGCAGCACCATCGCGCCCAGCGCGAGCACCGGCGCCCACCGACGGGGCGTCAGGACGCGCACGAACCGGCCGATGCCGGTGAGCAGGACGATGAGGTTCAGCGGCCCGGAGATCTTCACGACCTGCCAGCCGGGCAACCCGGTGACCTTCGCGAACAGGCCCTGCGCCACGGCGTAGGGCGAGTAGTACGCGCTGCCCTGCCCCGGCAGGTCCGCCATCGGGTGCGCGGGGTGCAGGAGGTCGTCCCGCAGCCGTTCGACGACGGCCGCGTGCTGGCCGAAGTCGCAGCAGACCGGGACCCGCCAGAACGCCAGCGACATCACCAGCCAGAACAGCGTGCCGAGGACGAGGTAGGGGGAGGGCCGCCGCCGCGAGCGGCCGCCCAGCGCCGTCGAGCCGTGGCACACCCGGCGGGTCAGCAGCGCGCCGCTCACCGCATCAGCCTCTCCGCGACCCGGGCCGCGGCCCCGCCGTCGTCCAGATCGCAGTAGGACTCGCGGAACGCCGCGTACGCCTCCGCGTGCCGGGCCGCGATCGCGTCCAGGTCGCTCAGCGCCTCGACGACCTCGCCGGTGGAGGCGAGCAGCGGGCCGGGGGCGTGCGTCTCGAAGTCGAGGTAGAAGCCGCGCACCGTGTCGCGGTAGTGCTCCAGGTCGTACGCGTGGAAGAGCATCGGGCGCCCGGTGTGCGCGAAGTCGAACATCAGCGAGGAATAGTCCGTGACCAGTACGTCGGCGAGGAGCAGGAGTTCGGCGGCGCGCGGGTGGGCGGAGACGTCCCGGACGAAGGGGGCGCGGGCCCCCGGGAGCCGGCCCGCCGTCAGCGGGTGCTTGCGCACGAGCAGCACGTGGTCGTCGCCGAGCGCGGCCTCGGCGGCGCGGAAGTCGAGCGCGGGTTCGTAGCGGAACCTGCCCGGGGAGTACGCGAGATGGTCCCGGTACGTCGGCGCGTACAGCACGATCCGTTTGTCCGGCGCGATGTCGAGCTCGCGGCGGACCCGGTCGGCGACCTTGCGGCGGTCCTCGGCGAACAGCACGTCGTTGCGGGGCGAGCCGGCCTCCAGGACCTCCCCGTCGTAGGCGAGGGCGCGCCCCAGGTGGGGGGTGGAGAAGCGGTTCGGCGAGACGAGCACGTCCCACTGGCGGGAGAGCCGGGGCAGCGCGTCGAGGTGGCCGTGGTCGGCGTAGAGGGTGTCGGTCAGGTCGGTGCCGATGCGCTTGAGCGGGGCGCCGTTCCAGGTCTGGACGACGGTCTGGCCCGCGCGGCGCTCGAAGAAGTCCGGCAGGTGGCCCGCGGTGACGATGCGGCGGCAGCGGGCCAGCGCCTCGTACCAGTCGGCGCTGTGCTCCTCGACGCCCCGGGCGCCGGGCGGCACGTGGGTCTGCTGGTCGTGGGTGACCCACAGGTGCTCGACGTCGGCGCCGCGCCGCACCAGCTCCTCGTGGACGGCGCGCGGCGAGTCCCCGTCGAAGTACAGGACGGCGTCGGTCAGGGGCAGCGCGCGGCGGCTCGGGTAGTGCACGGTACGCAGCCGGTGGCGCCGGTACGCGCCGCGCTCGGACCGCGAGAGCACCGACCCGGCGGTGAGCAGCAGCCGGTCGCCGAAGCGCCGGTCGACGGTGAACTCCCGCCCCTGCACGGACCGGTGGAGCGGCAGCGTGACGGAGGCGGCGGCGAGCAGCCGTACGGGCATCCCGTCGTCAAGACGCCCGGCCCCCGCCCTCGCCCCCGAGCCCGCGCCCGCCTCCGCCACCGCACCCGGCTCCCCGGCGCGCACACCCCCGTCGGCCTCCCGCAGGAACACGTACCAGCGCCCCTCCCGCAGCACCCCGCCGCCCGGCGCGACGACCGCGCGGAACCGGTCGCCGTCCCGGGTGACCGGCACCGTGAGCTCCTCGTCGCGGCCGCTGTGCCGAAGCACCAGCTCGGCCGCGCCCCAGCTGGCCGCCGTCAGCGTGCCCGCCACGGTCAGCGTGCCGTCGGCGTCCCACGTGACCCGGTCGGCGATCGGCTGCCGGGTCAGCTCGACGACGAGGCCGCCCCGGTCGTTGGCGGTGGCGCACAGCTCCCGGCCCGCCCGGGAGGCGTACCGGCCCGGCGGCAGGTCGAGGGTGGCGGCGAGCGACTTCAGGGTGCCGTCGGGCAGGACCAGATTGGCCTGCCAGCGGTCGCCGTGCGGCGGCTCGACCTCCTTGGGCGCGCGGTGCGGGGTGGGCGGCACGCTCTCCAGGCCGTCGAGGGGCACCCGCACCTCGAAGCGGCCGCCCTCGATCCGCACCGGATGGTCGAGGTCCGTCGCCGTGGGCGCGTGGGTGAGGCGCAGGGCGGTGGGGCGGGCGCGCCCCGGCAGGGTGCCGGAGAGCACCACGTCGTCCCCGTCGAGCCGGTGGGCGTCCACCCGCGCCGCGTACTCCTGGATCCGCAGCACGAGCCGGCCCTTGCTGAAGCCGAGGACGAGCCGCAGCCCGTCGCCCAGCTCCCGCACCACCGACTGCGCGGACGCCCCCTCCGAGGCCCGCACCGCCGAGCGCCGCACCGTGCCGTGGCCCGCGACGACCACGCCGAACAGCCAGTTGCCGGGCCGCCAGCGGCCGCCGGTCTTCAGCTGCTCGGGGTCGACGGTCATCTCGAAGCCGGACAGGTCGTAGCAGTGCAGCTGCTGCCGCGACCGCTCGGTGGCCAGCGGCGCCGCGACCGTCCTGATCGGCACCCGGCGGATCCGGCGTCTGCTGTGCACCGCCCTGAGCAGCCCCGCCTTGATCGAGTGACCGGGCCGGGTCGCCGCCAGATTGCGCACGTAGGCGTAGCCGCTGATGCGCAGCTTGCCGTCGACGCCCCACCGGGCCTCGTCCACCCGTGCCACGACGGGCAGTTCGCCCCGGCCCACGCGCGCCAGCTTCTCGGGGAGCGGGCCGACCCCGGGGTAGGCGGCGCTGCGCCGCACCGTGCCGCGGACGTGGAAGGCGGTGCCGTTGGTCCGCTCGAAGGAGAGCAGCTCGACGAGTTCGGCGGTGCGTGACTCCCGTACGAGCTGCCACTTGATGCGCAGGTCGACGGGGAGCCGGGTGAGGACGGCCGGGTCGGCGCGGCGCAGGAAGGCGGCGGTGTCCGCCATGAACGCCGCGCGGTACTCCGGACCGCCCATCGGCAGCCCCTCCAGGAAGTACACGAAGTCGTCGCGCAGACAGGAGGCGTCGTACGTCTTCTTCATCTGCGGCGCGTGCGCGGCGAGGAAGGCGCTGACGTGCGCGCAGGCCGCGATCCGGTCGCGTACGCCCTTGACGTCGGTGCGCCGCCGGGTGATCGAACCCTCGCGGACCCGCCAGTAGTAGACGTGGTCGTCGAGCACGTCCACGGACCCGGCGAGGAAGTGCGCCGGGATCATCACGGGTGTGTCCTCGTAGAGCTTGCCCTCGGGGAAGGTGAAGCGGTGCCGGTCCCAGAAGGAGCGCCGGAACACCTTGTTCCAGGCGACCCGGTCGGAGAGCAGGTCCAGGTCGCGGGAGATGTGGGTGCGGGTGCGCGGCTCGGTCAGCCACTTGTACTGCCAGGCCTGGGAGCGGCCGCGTTCGGTGAGCCGCCAGACGTTGCCGCTCGCGAAGTCGGAGCCGGTCTCGTCCAGGCTGGCGGTCATCCGCGCGTAGGCGTCGTACGGGACGACGTCGTCGCTGTCGACGAAGGTCAGGAACTCGGCGGTGGGGGAGGCCTTGCGCACCCCGGTGTTGCGGGCGGCGCTCAGCCCGGCGTTGCGCTGCCGGACGTAGACGAAGCGGGGGTCCCGGGCGGCGAACTCGCGGGCGATGCTGGGGCTGCCGTCCGTCGAGCCGTCGTCGACGAGGATGCACTCCAGACCGGCGAGAGTCTGCCCTGCGATCGACTCCAGGCACTCCTCCAGGAACTCCTCGACGTTGTAGATGGGTACGACGACGCTGAGACGGGGCTGCACGGCGACCGGCCTTTCGTGGGGATAAGGGCATATTTATCCCCTCTGCCCGTCCGGGGCCCCGCACGGCCGTCCTCTTCGTCCTCCTCCACCCCAACGAGTGACGAACGGTCTTCGACAGGCGGTGTCCGGCTGACTACGGTCGGTCCCCATGACGCGCTTCTCGGTAGTCGTCCCCGCCCGTCGCGTCCAGGGATATCTGCGCGCGTGCCTGGACTCGGTGCTCACCCAGTCCTTCGGCGACCTGGAACTCGTCGTCGTCGACGACGCGTCGCCGGACGGCTGCGCCGCGATCGCCGCGGAGTACGCGGAGCGCGACCCGCGCGTACGGGTCGTCCGCGTCCCCGACCGCGCCGGCCCAGGACCCGCCCGCAACATCGGCGCCGACCGCGCCACCGGCGACCACCTCCTCTTCCTCGACGGCGACGACCTGCTCCTGCCGGGCGCGCTGGCCGCCGCCGACGCCGCGCTCACGGCCGCGGGCGAGCCGGACGTGCTGCTCTGCGCGCACGACCGCGTCGACTGGTGGGAGCACGTACGCCCCGGCGGCGACGACCTCACCGGCGATCCGCTGGCCGTCACCCCGGCCGCCTGGAACCGCTTCTTCCGGCGCGGCTTCTGGCACGGGGAGCGGCTCGCCTTCACCGACGGGGCGTACGAGGACGTGGTGCCGGTGCAGACCGCGACGCTGCGCGCGGGCGAGCGGCTCGCCGTCCTCGACCGGCCGTGCGTGCGCTGGCGCGAGCGCCGCGCCGGCAGCTTCGCCACGACGCCGGGCCGCGCGCACTTCGCCGTCGTCGAGCGGTACGAGCAGCTGCTCGCCGCCGCCGGACCCGGGGAGCGCGCCCGGCTGCTGCCGCCCGCCGCCGCCCACCTCCTGGCCGTCCTCACCGACCCCGGCCGCATCTTGGAGCGCGACCGGCCCGACTTCTTCCGCGCGGCGGCCCGCCTGTACCGCGCGTACGCCCCGACGGACGGCGCGCCCCGCACCGCGGCGGAGAAGACGCTCGCGGCCGGCTCGTACACCGCGTACGAGCGGCTGCGGAAGGCCGAGACGCGGCGCCTGCGCGTCACCCGGCAGCTGAAGCGGCAGAAGAAGAAGCTGCGGGCCCGCGCCATGCGCGCCGCCTACCGCGGCGACCTGCGCCGCGCCCTCGACCCGCACCTCGCTGTCTACGGCGCCTACTGGAACCGCGGCGTCTCCTGCAACCCGGCCGCCATCCACGCCAAGGCCCGCGAACTCGCCCCGCACATCCGGGGCGTGTGGGTGGTCTCCAGCCGCAACAGGCACCGGGTGCCGCCCGGCGTCGAGTACGTCATCGAGGGCTCCCGGCGCTACTGGCAGACCATGGCCACCGCCACGTACCTGGTCAACAACTCCAGCTTCCCCGGCGGCTTCACCAAGCGCCCCGGCCAGGTCTACCTCCAGACCCACCACGGCACGCCGCTGAAGACGATGGGCCTGGACCAGCGCCGCTACCCGGCCGGCACGCACGGCATCAGCTTCCAGAAGGTCCTCGACCACACCGACCAGTGGGACCTCAGCCTCTCCTCCAACCCGCACTCCACGGAGGTCTGGGAGCGCGTCTACCCGTCCGGGTCCTACCGCGCCCTGGAGGCCGGCTATCCGCGCAACGACGTGTACTTCTCGGCGGGTGAGGACGAAGTGGCGCGGATCCGCGCCGAGTTGGGCGTGGACGACGGCCGGACCGTGCTCCTGTACGCGCCCACCCACCGCGACTACCAGAAGGGCTTCCTGCCCCGCCTCGACCTGCGGCGCTTCGCCGAGCGGCTCGGCCCCGGCTTCGTCGTGCTGGTGCGCGCCCACTACTTCTACGGCGCCGACGCGGGCCTGGAGAGCCATCCGCAGCTCGTCGACGTCACCGGGCACCCGCGCGTGGAGGAGCTCTGTCTGGCCGCCGACGCGCTCGTCACGGACTACTCGTCGCTGATGTTCGACTACGCCTGCCTGGACCGCCCGATCGTCACGTACGCCCCCGACTGGCAGGCCTACCGGCTGGCCCGCGGCACCTACTTCGACCTGCTCTCCGGCCGCCCCGGCGAGACCCCGGGGGCGGTGGCCACCACCGAGGACGAGCTGGCCGGGCTGTTCCGGCTCGGCGGCTGGGACACCGAGGAGACGGCGGCGCTGCGGTCGGCGTTCCGGGACCGCTTCTGCCCCTTCGACGACGGGAAGGCCGCCGAACGCGTGGTCCGGCGGCTCTTCCTCGGCGCCGGTCAGCCGGCGGCGGCCGGCTCGCGCAGCTCGTAGGGCGAGCGCACCGGGAAGTACGCCGTCAGGAACGACCGGATGGCCAGCGCCATCTCCTCGTCCGTGACCCCGCCGTCCGGGGACTCCCCGATGCAGAACGCCGTCCGGTCGCGGTTCTGCAGCAGCCGGCCGAGCCGCGCGTGGTCGGCGCGGTCGCCGATGTCCACGAAGTCGTACGCGATGGTGCCGGGCACGGCCCGGCCGGTGAGGTACGCGTAGTGCTGGTGCAGCGACGAGACGAGCGCGATGTCGGTGCGCGAGCGGAACCGGCTGCGGGCCGTGGCGGCCAGCTCGTCGGGGAAGCGCTCGGTGATCTCCGCCAGGATGCCGCGCCGCAGCGCGTACGGGACGTGGAAGAAGCTGTGCGTCGTCGTCCTGCCGAACGCGCCGCGCAGCAGCTCGCGGTTGTTCTTCGCCGCCGCGAGGTATCCCTCGTCCCCGTCGCCGACCGGCAGCGCGGGCACGGACGCCGACGACCAGAAGAAACGGGCGAGCCCGTTGCCGAGGAAGAAGGTGTCCGGGGTGGTGGGGCGGCCCAGGAACATGTCGTCGTTGAAGTAGAGGAAGTGCTCCGACAGGCCCTCGATGCGGTGGAGTTGGGACTCGATGGAGTGCGAGTTGAAGGTCGGCAGGCACGCGTCCGGCTCGGCGAACAGGTCGCGGTGGTCGACGACCGTCACGCCCGGGTGGTCCCGGTCGAGCCAGGGCGGGACCTGGCCGGCCGTGACGAGGTACACGTGCCGGATCCACGGCGCGTACATCGCCAGCGACCGCAGGCTGAAGCGGAGTTCGTCGCGGTTGCGGAAGCGCACCGCGCCGTCGTCGGCGGAGGTGTCGCCGCCGCCGCGCGCCGCGTCGCGCCGGGCGCGCCACTCGGGGTCGGAGTCGTCGACCCAGGTGTAGACGGCGTCGATGGGGAAGTCGACGTCTCTGACGAGGAGTTGGGTGAACACGTCAAGGGTCGGGTAGTCGCGGTCGGCCACGCGCAGGGTCGCCGTCGGGGTGAGCGAGGGCAGCTCCACACCGGCGAGCGTCGAGCCGAACGGGGCGTGCAGGGTGCCCTCGGGCGTCCGCGTCCAGAACGCCACCGTGCAGGCGAGACCCGCGCCGTGCCGCAGGGACAGCGTGGTCGTGGTGACCGGCTTGAAGACCTTGACGCCCGCGAGCTCCCCGATGGCGTCGAGCCGTTCGGCGAGCACCGTGCCCGGCGGCGCGTCGCGCGGGTTGACCAGCTCGGCGTAGACGGGCTGCCCGCCGAGCGCCCCGGCCAGCGCCTTCAGCGCACGGCTGCGGTCGTCCTCGGCCACCGCCAGGGTGTGGGCGGTGCCGCCCTGGGTGCGCACGAGGACGTACGGGACGTCCTGGGCCGCCAGCGCGGCGGCGGTGATCTCCAGGTTCCAGTCGGCCATGCGCGGCGCGAGGACGTCGTCGCGGCGCTCGGCGAGCCGGCCCACGGACCGGATGAGCCGGCCGGTGGTGTCGGCGGCGAGGATCTCTTCTTCGCGGGCGTGCTCGTCCGCCCCGGCCGCCGCGTCGAAGGTGTGCGGGGCGGTGGGCCTGAAGCCGCTGCCGCCGGACGCGACGCCGAGCGCCACCCGGTCGGACCGGTCCCGAAGGCGCTCCGGCCGGTCGCGGCCCGCCACGAGCCGGGTGTACAGCTCCTCCCAGCGCGCGGTGACGTCCGCCGAGGAGAACCGGGCGTACACCCCCTCGCGGGCGGCCCGCGCGAAGCTCCGGCGCAGCGCGTCGTCACGCATCAACTCGTCCATGGCGACGGCGAGTTCACCGACCTCGCCGGGCGGCACGAGCAGCCCGTCGACGCGGTGCCGGACGATCTCGGCGGGCCCGGTCAGCACGTCGTACGCGACGACGGGCACCCCGGCGGCCAGCGCTTCGAGCAGCACCAGCGGGAACGCCTCGTTGTGCCCGGCGGTCATCAGGCTCAGCCCGGCCTTGGCCCACTCGGCGGCCATGTCCTGGCAGGGGCCGAGGAGTTCGACCCGGTCGTGCAGGCCGAACCCGTCGACCAGGCGGCGCAGATGGCGTTCGCGGTGGCCGCTGCCGAAGATCCGCAGCGTCCACTCCGGGTGCGCGTCGGCGACCTCGGCGAACGCCCGTACGGCGTGGTCCACGCGCTTCTCGCCGGTCAGCCGGGCCGCCATCACGATGACCTTGCCCTCGCCGTCCGCGCGCGGCCGGAAACCGTCGGGCACGGCGTTGGGGATGACGGCGAGCTCGGGGGCGGTGGCGCCCAGCGACTCGGCGATCCAGTCGCGGGTCCGTCCGGTCAGCGTGACGAGGGCGTCCAGGCGCGGCGCGTGCAGGAGCAGCGGTTCGCCGGACGGGCCGCGCCGTTGGGTGGGCCGGTGCTCCTGGTGGACGGTGACGACCCGGGCGGGCACCAGCGCCACGGCGGCGGCGAGCAGCGCGGGGGTGGTGGTGACGAGCACGTCGGTGTCGAGGGTGCCGAGCGCGGCGGTCATCTCGATGTCGGAGAGCCGGTCGAAGGTGTCCTCCCAGGCCGGCTTGATCAGCTCGCTGGGCAGCGCGGCGAGGGTGCGGCACGCGGCGTCGTCCAACTCACTTGCCCGTACGGGGCGTTCGGGCGTCACGGTGCGGTCCACCAGGTGCCGTACGGGCAGGTCGCGGGCCTCGGCGAAGAACGGCTCGGCGCGGGTGCGGAAGACCGAGACGACCTCGACCTCGACGCCGGGACGCTCGGCGAGGTGCCGGGCCTGGGTGTACGTGGCGAGCTCGGTGCCGCCCATCTCGTCGCCCCAGCCGAGCAGATACGTGATCTTCATGAGCTCTCCTCCGTGACGGCGGTGATGTCCCAGCACGTGACCGCGAAGGCGCCGGACGCGGTGAAGTGGGCGTGGGCCCGCACCAGTTCGCCGCCGGGCAGCGCGAAGACGCGGAAGGGGGTGGGATAGGCGGCGGACGGATCGCGCACGTCGGACAGCCATCGGCCCAGCGGATGCGGCCCCACCTGGAAGTCCCACACCCACTGCCCGGCCCCCGCCCCGGCCATCGCCCCGAGCGGCACCCGCAGTGTGAACGCCTCGCCCTGCCACGCCACTTCGGCCGGTACGACGATTCCGTCCCGCCGCCGCACGGCGTGCGCCCGCCCCACCCCGGCGCCCCCGGAGCCCGCAGCGCCCGCGACGAGCCGCCCATGCACCGTGATGCCGTCCGCGGCCGGCACGAACCGCACCAGCTCCGCGCGCGGCAGCGACCGGGTCGCCTGCAGCACGGCCCGCCCGGTGCGGCTCCGCACGACCCGCGCCAGGGTGCCGGTCAGCGGGTCGGGTGCGTGCGGCGCGGTCGGCGTCGCGGGCGGCGCACCGGCCTCGACGGTGGTGAGCCCGGCGCGCCGCACCCGCCCTCCGGCGTCCCGCGCCTCGACGGTGAGCCGCCACACGCCGTCCCGCAGGTCGCGCAGGGTGGCCGTGGCGGTGAGCAGCGGCGTGCCGCCGGTGTGCGGCTCGTGGACGAGGGGGACGGCGATCCTGCGGCGGCCGCGGGTGAGCAGCAGCCGGGCCTGACCGGGCCCGTCGAGGACGGTCCCGGCGGCGAGGGCGACGTTGAGCGTGCGGCTGTCGCGCAGGGAGAGGTGCACGGGGGTCAGGAGGGGGGACCGGAGCGCCGGCCGGTCCCGCCCGGCCACGGGCCCGGCGCCGCGCACCCGCCCCGCCACCGCCCTCTCCAGCCGGAAACGTGAGCTCCGCGCGGTGGCGCGCAGCCGCCGGACGAAGGGGGGCGGCGGTGGTCCGGGGCGGCGGGGCGGAGTGAACCACATCTGGTGCATCTGTCCACTTTGACCGCTCGCGCCCGGGAGCTCTCGCGCTGCTACGCCATTCTCGCCGGACCCGCCCCCGGGCCCGCCCCCGGACCTACCCCCAGGCCCGTCCGCGGACCCGCCCCCGAAGCCTGCTCGCAGCACGGGTCAGCCCCGCCGTTCGGGGCGGCTCACCGCTGCGGGGAACGCTGGAGGCCCTGGTACGGCACCCGGTCGGGCCGTGGCCCGACCGCGGGCGCCGGATACCGCTCGGCCTGCGGCACCACGGCCGGCAGCCCACCCGTCTCACCGAGCACCACATGGCGTACGACGCGCTCCGCCGCGCCCCCGTCGTCGTACGCGCAGAACCGCTCGCGGAACGCCCGCCGCAGCTGCGCCGAGCGGGAGCCCGCCCAGTGTCCGGTGACGAAGATGTCGGTCAGCTCGTCCTGGCCGCGCGCGACCGCGCCCGGCGGGAACTCCCGGACGTCGAAGTAGGTGCCGCGGGCCGCCTCGTAGGCCTCCCAGTCGTCGACGTACAGCACGATGGGCCGGTCGAGGCCCGCGTAGTCGAACATCAGAGACGAGTAGTCGGTGATCAGCGCGTCGGAGGCGAGGCAGAGCGACTCGACGCTCGGGTGGTCGGACACGTCGATGAGCCGGCCCGTCGGCTCGCCGGTGGTCATCGGCGCCCCGTAGCGGTGGTGCGCGCGGGTCAGGAGCACGAAGCGCGGGCCCAGCGCGTGCAGCATCCGCTCCAGGTCGAGGGCGTGCCGTTGGCCGCGCAGGTGGTCGCGGTGGGTCGGCGCGTACAGCACGGCGACCGCGCCGTGCGGGATGCCGAGGCTCGCCCGCAACCGGGTGACCTCGGCCGACGTCGCGCGCTGGAAGCGGTCGTTGCGCGGGGAGCCGTACTCCAGGGTCGTGTACCCCGCGGGGAACACCCGTTCCCACACCAGCGTGGAGTGGCGGTTGGCCGACACCACGTAGTCCCACTTGTCGGCGTTCCTCAGCAGGACGTCGAAGTCCGTGGCGCGGGCCGCCGCCGGGCGCTCCCGCAGGTCCAGGCCCATGTGCTTGAGGGGTGTGCCGTGCTGGGTCTGCACGAAGACCTGGCCGGGGCGCTTGACCAGTCCGCGGTCGAAGTCGGCGTTGTTCACCAGGTACTTGGAGCGGGCGAGGGCGCTCCAGTACGCGGCGGTGCCGGGCCGCAGCCTGCGCGTCCCGGTCGGAATCGTGTGGTGGAACCGGGGGTGGGCGATCCACGCGGTCCTGATCCCCGGCACGAGTTCGCGCATCGCGGTCTCCAGCGCCCCCGGGTGGCAGCCGTGCCCCCGTCCCCCGTACGCGGCGAACACAGCGTGGTTCGCGCGCACCGGCAGCCGCAACTGCACGCGGTAGTGCAGCTGGAGCAGGGCGCCCTTCACCCGGCGGCGCACGAGCCGCGCGGCCCGTCCGGCACGCCCGCGCAGCCGCGTCACCGCCAGGAGGCAGCGGTACGTGCGGTGCGCGCCGAGCCGCACCAGGGTGTGCCGCACCCGGGCGCCGGCCGGCGCCCGGACGCCGGGGGCGCGGTGGCGGCGGCAGCGGGCGCGGGCCGTGCGCAGGAACGCGGCGCGCGCGTCGCGCGGCGGCCCGCCCGGCCGGGCGAAGACCTCCGTGACGTGGCCGACCAGCTGCCGGAACAGCGTCGGCCGCCAGGCGGCGGACAGCTCCGGGTGCGCGTCGAGGAAGGCGAAGACCCGGTCGTACTGCTCGAAGACGTCGAAGTGGCGGCGGGAGGTGGCGCCCAGGGCTGCGCCGTGCCGGCGCAGCCGGTGGTGCACGCACACCCGGTCGAGGGTGGCGAGGGAGCCCGCCGCCAGCAGGACCGGGTACGTCCAGGCGACGCCCTCGTACAGCCCGGAGGGAAGGGTGAGGCCGGCGCGCGTCACGAAGTCGCGGCGGCAGGCCTTGTTCCAGACGTCGGGCCGCAGCCGCAGCAGCCCCGGCCGGTCGGCGAGGCGGAAGGGGGCGGTGTCCTCCTCGGTGAGGTGGCGCGCGTGCGGGTCGCGGACGGTCTCGCCCGACCAGTGGGCGCGCACGTGGTCGTAGAGCAGGACGTCCGGCTCGCCGGTCTCCTTGGCGCGGTCGGAGAGCGCGTACAGGGCGCCGGCGGTCAGGGTGTCGTCGCCGTCGAGGAAGACCAGGTAGTCGCCGGTGGCGCGCTCCATGCCCGCGGTGCGGGCCGGGCCGGGACCGGAGCGCCGGGGCAGGCGTACGGACGTCACGCGCGGGTCCCGCCCGGCGAACTCCTCGACGATCGCGCCGCACCCGTCCGGCGAGCGGTCGTCGACCACGATCAGTTCGAGGTCGGTGAAGGACTGCGCCAGCACGGACTCCAGACACGCGTGCAGCCAGGCCTGTGCCTGGTACACGGGAACGATGACACTGAACCGGGGCACGGCACATCCATGGGTCGGCGCGGGCGGACGGCCCGAGAACGCCGGACGGCGCGCGTCGGTTACGGCCGGTGCGGCAGACGGGGGACGGGTCCGCGGACGGATGTCTCCGCCCCCCGATGCGCCGCTACTTCACCGCTCCCGCCATCACGCCGGAGACGAACTGCCGCTGGAACGCGAAGAAGACGGCCAGCGGGATCACCATCGAGATGAACGCGCCGGGCGCCAGGATCTGCACGTTGTCGCCGAAGAACCGCACCTGCTGCTGGAGCGCCACCGTGATCGGCGGGTTCTCCGAGTCCGCGAAGATCAGCGCGATCAGCATGTCGTTCCAGACCCAGAGGAACTGGAAGATGCCGAGCGAGGCGATGGCGGGCGCCCCCAGCGGCATCACGACCCGCAGGAAGAGCCGGAGTTCGCCCGCGCCGTCCAGCCGCGCCGCCTCCAGGAGTTCGCGCGGGATCTCCGCGAAGAAGTTGCGCAGCAGGAAGATCGCGAACGGCAGCCCGAAGGCCACGTGGAAGACGACCACGCCGATGGTGGTCTCGAAGATCCCGATCTCGCCGAAGAGTTTCGACACCGGCAACAGCGCCACCTGTACGGGGACCACGAGCAGCCCCACCACGCCGATGAACCACCAGTCGCGGCCCGGGAAGTCCATCCACGCGAAGGCGTATCCGGCCAGCGCGCCGATCACCACGACCAGCAGCGTCGCCGGCACGGTGATCATGACGCTGGACAGGATCGAGTCGGTGATCGTCTCGTCCTTGAGCAGCGTGGAGTAGTTGTCGAACGTCATCTGCGAGGGTGCGCCGAAGACCTTCCACCAGCCGCTCTCGCTCATGTCGGCGGGCGTGCGCAGCGAGCCGATCAGCAGGCCGATGGTCGGCACCAGCCAGAACAGGCCGACCAGCACCAGGAAGACGCGCAGCGCGGTCCCGCCCAGGGCCCCGGCGATCCGCCCGCCCACGGACTGCTTGGCCTTGACGATCTCGGTGGGCGCCGTCATCGCCGAGCCTCCCGCCTCATCCGCCGAATGTTGCTGTGTTTTTCCGGGGGACGACCCCCGGACCCCCAGCCGAAAGACAGGTGCCAGGTCATCGCCGAGCCTCCCGCCTCATCCGCCGAATGTTGAACAGCATCACGGGGATCACGAGCAGGAAGAGCAGCACGGCGATCGCGCTCGCGACGCCCGCGTCCTGGTCGCCGAACGCCGAGTTGTACAGCTGCACCGCCAGCACGTTCGCCTCGTCCTTCGAGGAGCCCGGCGGGATCACGTACACCAGGTCGAAGATCTTCAGTACGTTGATCATGAGCGTGACCAGGACCACCGCGAGGACGGGGGCGAGCAGCGGCACCGTCACCCGGCGGAACACCTGCCACTCGTTGGCGCCGTCCACGCGGGCCGCCTCCAGGAGTTCCCGCGGCACGCTGGCGAGCCCCGCCGCGATCAGGACCATCGCGAACCCGGCCCACATCCACAGGTAGGAGCCGATGATCGCGGGCGTGATCAGGTTCGGGCCGAGCCACTCCACGCCGTTGTAGGCCTCCCGGAAGTTGGACTCGGGGAAGCGCAGCAGCGCCCCGTCGGCCTCCTTCGGCAGCGTGAACGTGCCATCCGCCGACGCCTTCGTCGACGCCACCACGTCACCGTTCTTCACCGCCTCGATGGTGATGCCCGCGTAGCCGAACTCGGCGGCGTCGGGGGCGTTCGGCTTGCCCCGGCCCTTGCCGCGCGTGAAGTCCTGCCAGGCCGTGCCGGTCACCTCGGCCGGGTCGGCCGCGGCGGGCGCCGCGGACTTCGCGTCGCCCGGCATCTCGCCCGGCGGCACACCGGTCAACGGCAGCGCCACCGGCGTGCCCGCCCGCACCGGCTCCTTGGTGACGAACGCCCCGCCGCCCGCCGACTTCAGCGGCGAGTTCATGGCCGGGTGCGCCTGCGGGAACGCCGACGCCTCCGCGAATGTGTCATGCACGCTCACCGCCACCGCGTTGGCCACGCCCCGGTCGGGATCGGACTCGTACACCAGCCGGAAGATGATGCCCGCGGCCAGCATCGAGATCGCCATCGGCATGAAGATGACGAGCTTGAACGCCGTTCCCCAGCGCACCCGTTCGGTCAGGACGGCGAAGATCAGGCCGAGCGCCGTCGCCACGGTCGGCGCGACGACCAGCCAGATCGCGTTGTTCTTGATGGCGGTGCGGATGCCGTCATCGGTGAACATCGTCTCGTAGTTGCCGAAGCCGGTGAAGTCGCCCGACTCGTCGAAGAAGCTGCGGAACAGCGAGTACCCGATGGGGTAGAGGACGAGCGCGCCGAGCAGCACCAGGGCGGGCAGCAGGAACAGCACCGCCACGGTCTTGCGGGTGCCCGTCACACTCTTGCGCGAGGTCGTGACCGGGGGCGCCACCTTGGCGGTGCCCCCGGCGTGTCCGGACGCCACCGCGTCAGTCCTTGTACGCCTTGGCGGCGGCCGTCTCCAGCACCTTCTGCGTGCCCGCCACGTTCTTCGGGTCCTTCAGGAAGTCCTGCAGCGCCTTCCACTCGCCCTTGCCCGGCGTGCCGCCGAAGGACTGCGGGGCCTGGTCCGACATGTCGAAGCGGATGTCGTCACCGGCCTCGATCAGCGCCTTGGCGATGCCCCGCTGCACGGCGTTGGGGTACGCGGACAGGTCCAGGCTCTTGTTGGGCGAGATGAAGCCGCCCGCCTCGGCCCAGATCTTCGCGGAGTTCGGCGAGCCGAGGAACGTCAGGAGCGCCTGCGCGCCCTTGCTGTCCTTCAGCGCGACCGCGGCGTCACCGCCGACCACGGCCGGGGACTCCGTGCCGACCGCCGGGAAGGGGAACACCTTGGCGTCCGTGCCCACCTCGGCCTTGGTCTCGGAGATCGCCAGGGAGACCATGTCGCCCTCGAAGACCATGCCGGCCTTGGGCTGGTCGCCGCCCCGGAAGGTCTGCTTCACCGAGGCGGGGAACTCGGTCTGCAACGCGCCGCTCGCGCCGCCCGCCACGAAGCCCTTCTTCCCGAACAGCTCACCGAGGGTCGTCAGCGCCTTCTTGACCGACGGATCCGTCCACTTGATCTTGTGGGCGGCCAGCTGGTCGTACTTCTCCGGACCCGCCTGCGAGAGGTAGATGTTCTCGAACCAGTCGGTGAGCGTCCACGCCTCGGCGCCCGCCACCGACACCGGCGGCACCCCGGAGTCGTAGACGGTCTGCGCGGTCTTCATGAAGTCGTCCCAGGTCTTGGGCGCGCTCACGCCCGCGTTCTCGAAGACCCGGGTGTTGTACCAGACCAGCGACTTGTTGGCGGCCTTGAAGTACACGCCGTACTGCTTGCCGTCGACGGCTCCGAGGTCCCGCCAGCCCTTGGCGTAGTTCTTGTCGAGCTGCTTCTGCGCCTCGGGGCCGACCGGCTTGGCCCACTTGTTCGCCACGGCCTGCTCGATCGCGCCGACCTGCGGCAGCATCGCGACGTCCGGCGGCTGCCCGCCCGCCACCTTCGACTCCAGGAAGCTGATGATGGGGTCCTGCGCGGGCACGAAGGAGACCTTGGCGCCCGTCCGCTTCTCGAACTCGTCGAGAACCTTCAGGAAGACCTTGCGCTCCGCGCCGCCCCAGACGGCGGCCACGGAGATGTTCTCCCCGTCCAGCTTGGGCAGTTGCAGGGAGGAGTTGGTGTCCTTGCCCCCGCCCTTGTTGCCGTCGCCGTCGTCCTTGTCGTCGTCCCCGCCGCAGGCGGTGACGGTGAACGCGAGCGCGCCCGCGACGACGGCCGAGGCGATCCTGGCGGTGGTACGCCGATGTAGCGGTGCCCTGCGTGTACGAAGAGTGCTGCGCATCACTGCCCCGTTCTCTTCCCTGGCGAGTCCCGTGCGCTCTGGTCTACGCCCGCGCGGGGAGGGGCGGCAAGATGGCCTGCGCTGTCAACTCGTCGATCGTGATGGCGTTGTGACGTGGCGTCATGGCCGACAGGCGCCGCCCGCGGGGAGCGGCGGCACCTGATCCGCGTCAGCAGGGACGGCACCGTCCGCGTCAGCAGGGACGGCACCATCCGTTACAGCAGGGACGGCACCTGATCCGCGGAGACCGACCGGGCGGCCCGCTCCAACGCGCTGGCCAGCAGCGCCAGATCGGTCGGTCCGTTCCCGAGCTCCCGCACCGGGCGCCGGGCCGGCGGGTCGCCCATCCGCTCCCACTCGAGCGGCACCACCGTGGGCCGCAGCGTGGCCGTGCGGGGGATCCGGCCCGTCACCCGGCCCGCCTGGAAGGCGGTGGCCCGTCCGTCGGGCGTACGGAGTTCACCGCGGCCCGGCGCCGGCTCCTCGGGGCCCGCGGTCACCGCGTCGAGCGCCACTCGCAGGGAGGCCCGCTGGCCCAGTTCGGTCTCCAGGACCCGCTCGCCGCTCGCCGTCGCCGCCACGAGGTGCACCCCGAGCCGCTCGCCGTCCCGCGCGACGGCCTCCAGGGCGCGGACCACCGACCCGGCGGCCGGCCGGCCCGGCGAGCCGAGGGCGGGCGAGAGCAGCGCGTCGAAGTCGTCGACGAGCACCACGAGCCGGGGCAGCGGCGGCCCCGGCTGCACGCTGTGGCGCGCGGCGACGGGCCGCAGCCGCATCGTCGAACTGGACGGCGCGTCGAGATCCCCGTCGGACACCTGGGCGGGCACCACGGCTCCGGACCCCACGGCCCCGGGCATCACGGCTCCGGACCCCATGGCTCCGGGCCCCACCGATCCCGGCCCCGCCTCTCCCGGCCCCCCGGGCGGCTTCGGCCCCGGAACGTCCGCCCCGGCCGCACCCGACCCGGACGCCGCACCGGCCACCGCGGCCGACGTCGACGAAGACGAGGTGGAGCGCTGGGCCACCATCCGCCCGGACACCTCCCGCTGGGTGTGCCACTCGGCGAACCCGAGCAGGCCGAGCAGTTCGGAGCGGCGCTTCAGCTCCGCGGCCAGGGACTGCGCGAACTCCCGCATCCGGACGGGGTCGTTGGCCACCAGATGCGTCGTCACGTGCGGCAGGTCCGTACAGACACCGAGCCCGCCGCCCTGCCGCGCCGCACCCGCGCCGACGCCGTCCCGGCCGTCGACGAGCACGATGCCGAGCTGGTCGGGCCGCTCCGCGGCGGCCAGGGACGCGGCCACCGACCGCAGCAATTCGGTGCGCCCGCTGCCCGCGGGACCCTCGGCGAGCAGATGCGGCCCGTCGGCGGCGAGATCGGCGACGACCGGACCGCGCGGTCCGGCGCCGAGCACCGCGAGGGCCCGGCCGCCGAGGGCGTCGGGGTCGTCGGCCGCCGCGGCCCAGCGCGCCATCAGCGAGGCGGGGGTGGCCCTGGCGAGTCCCAGTTCGTCCAGGAGCCGGGCGGCCTGGGGCAGCGGGGCGGACACGCGCGCGTGCCCCTCGCCGGCCGTGCCGTCCGTACGGAGCGGGGCGAGGGCCCGCGCGAACCGCTCGGCCCAGGCTTCGGAGACGGCGTCCACGGCCGCCAGGGTGCCGTGCCCCGCGGGGCGCCCGCCGGCCGTCCGCAGCAGCCGCACCGCGGTCGCCACGTCGCCGCTGAGCAACGCGGCGGCACCGCACGCGCGAAAGGGCGGGGTGACCGCGCAGGCCGCCTCGTACGTGTCGAGGACCGGGGAAGCGGGGGAGGCGGACGCCGTCTCGGCGAGGCACACCACGTGGATCCCGGCCCGCGCGCCGTCCGCGGCGAGCCGGACGGCGGCCTCGCGCAGCCCGGCGGAACCGGGGTCGCCGTCGACCACGACGACCGTGCGCGCACCGGTGCCCGCGCCGTGCGCGCCGCCGTCGGCGATGTGGTCGTCGAGCCGGCGGATCAGCTCGTCCGTACGGGCGGCGGCCTGGTCGCGGTCGTGGGCGAGGAGGAGCCGGCAGTCCTGGCCGTGGGTGGGCCGCAGATGGGGGAGCCAGCCGAGCCAGGCCCACTCGGCGGTGCGCTCGGCGACGGGACGCGCGCGGTCCGTGCTGATCAGCACGATCTCCAGGGTGTCGGGGGAGTGCAGCGCGGCGAGCTGCGCGACGACCGCCCTGGCCAGTCCGGCCAGCCGCTCCCGGGGCCCGGCGAGGCCCAGCGAACCGGCCTCCCGCAGGCCGACCGTGACCGGCACGGCGGGCAGCAGCCCGCGGGGTCCGTCGGGGGCGGGCAGGGTCCGGTCGACCGTGCCGAGCCGGACCGCGAGCGCCTCCGGGTGGTCGGGGCCGCGTTCCCAGAGACGGGGGCCGGGGCCGAGCGCGGTGAGCAGCAGAGCGGCGGGATCCGGCCACGACTCGGGCGTACGCGCGGCGGCGGCGACGGCGAGCTCCTCCGGGGAGGGGCCCGCCGCAACCGGTCCGCCGTCGGCGCCGGCGGCGGAGTCCGGGTACCCCGCGTGCGGGCCGCCGGACCCTTCGGGGCCCTCGTGTCCGTCCTGGTCGTACGCGTCGTAGACCTCGTAGGAACCGTCGCCCTGGCCGCCGTCGCGGCCCCCGGTCAGGCGCCGGGCCCAGGCCGTCAGGCCGCCGCGCCTGCGCAGCCGCGGCGGTACCGACGTGCCGCGCGCGGGCGTGCCGAGGCGGGTCCGCTCGGCGTCGGGCGCACCGCCCTGCTGCGGCACGACGGGTCCCTCACCGGCCGGTCCGCCGTGCGTCCCGTGGGCGGCGGGCGGTGGCTGATTTCCGTACCCCTGGTACCCCTGATACCCCTCGTACCCCTCGTACCCCTGGTACGTCTCGTGCCCCTGCTGGCCCTGGTAGCCCTCTTGTCCGTCGTACGTCCCCCGCGCCCCCGCGCTGCCGTACGCCGCGTCGCCGCCACCTGGGGCGCCGGTGCCGCCCGCCGCGCCCCAGCCCGCCGCGCCGTAAGCGTGGTGGGTGAGGCCGCTCTGCGGGGGCCGGCCGGCCGAGCCGGGGGCGGGCGGTGTGGTCCCCGCGGGGCGCCGCACGCGCACGTGTCCCTCGCCGTCCGGGGCGGTCGGGAGTGCGCCGCCCGCGCCGGAGGACGGGCTGCCGCCGCCGTCGGTGAGCCGGAGCGCGGACTCGCCGATGCGCAGCAGGGCGCCGGGGGAGAGCCGCGAGGGTTGGTCGGTGATCTCCTGACCGTCCACCGACGTGCCGTTCGTCGACCCGAGGTCTGTGACCGTGACGCGGCCGTCCGGGGCGAGCTCGACCGCGCAGTGCAGCCGGGAGACGTCCGGGTCGTCCAGCGGGACGTCCGCGCCGGCGGAGCGGCCGACCTGGACGCGGCCGCCGTGCAGCAGATGGACGCCGCCCGCGTCGGGCCCCGCCACCACGTGCAACTGGGCAGCCGCACCGGTCAGTTCGGGCCCCGGCTCGGCGGGGGCGCCCAGCGAGAGCACCGCCCCGTCGATCAGCGGGGGCTCACCGAGCGTGCAGCGCTGGGCGTCGAGGCGCTCCGGGCCCGCGTACAGCACGAGGGGGGCGTCGCTGCCCGCCACGGCGGTGGCGAGACCGGAGGCCACCGCGGCGAGCGCGGTGCCCGCGGGGGCGGTGATCAGGACGTCACAGGCGCCGGCGGCCCCGGACGACGCCGCGGGGCGGCCTTGCTGCTCGGTCTGGCCGCTGCGCGGCCCGAGGACGGTCAGCCGGATCTGCATCGCCGTCAGCGGTCCCTTCTGCGCTGGGCGCCCGGCACGGGGACACGCGCTGTGATTCCCCCCACCGCACACGGGCACGTCGGCCAGTACTGGAGGCATCCTCGCACCTGCCACCGACAACACGCCCGGCGGCCACCCGTAAGTGATCTTGATTGGTCGGCTCTGCTCGGAAAAGTGCCTGGTTGGACCATTGGGGATTGGAGTGCCGGATATCCGTCACGGGTCAATTCCGGACCGCTCGGCAACCAAGGGCCGCGGTCGGGCGTCTTTCCACCGAACAGCGATCCGGAATGCCCCGGAAAGAAAAGACCGGGCGCAATCCGACCCGCCGGAGCCCTGTTCGGCGGCATTACAGTGGGTCGGAACACCTTCGGACAGACCCCCGGACCGAACCAGCGTCCGGACGGGACCAGCCAGACCAGCAGGGAGCGCATGACGTGCGGCCGGTAGGCAGCAAGTACCTGCTCGAGGAGCCGCTCGGGCGCGGCGCCACGGGCACCGTCTGGCGAGCCCGCCAGCGGGAGACCGCGGGCGCCGAGGCGGCCGTTCCCGGCCAGCCCGGCGAGACCGTCGCGATCAAGGTCCTCAAGGAAGAGCTCGCCAACGACGCGGACGTCGTGATGCGCTTCCTCAGAGAGCGGTCCGTGCTGCTCAGGCTCACGCACGAGAACATCGTCCGCACCCGCGACCTGGTCGTCGAGGGCGATCTCCTCGCCCTGGTCATGGACCTCGTCGACGGCCCCGACCTGCACCGCTACCTGCGCGAGAGCGGCCCCTTCACGCCGGTCGCCGCGGCCCTGCTGACCGCGCAGATCGCCGACGCGCTGGCCGCGAGCCACGCCGACGGCGTCGTGCACCGCGACCTGAAGCCCGCGAACGTCCTGCTCAAACAGGACGACCAGGGCATGCACCCGATGCTCACCGACTTCGGCATCGCGCGCCTCGCGGACTCCCCCGGCCTGACCCGCACCCACGAGTTCGTCGGCACGCCCGCGTACGTGGCGCCGGAGTCCGCCGAGGGCCGGCCGCAGACCAGCGCCGTCGACATCTACGGCGCGGGCATCCTGCTGTACGAGCTGGTCACCGGCCGCCCGCCGTTCTCCGGCGGCTCCGCCCTCGAAGTCCTGCACCAGCACCTCAGCGCCGAGCCGCGCCGCCCCTCGACCGTCCCCGACCCGCTGTGGACGGTCATCGAGCGCTGCCTCGACAAGAACCCCGACCGCAGGCCCAGCGCCGAGAACCTCGCCCGCGGCCTGCGCGCCGTCGCCGAGGGCGTCGGCGTGCACTCCACCCCGGCGCAGATCGCCGCCGCGGAGGGCGTGGGCGCCCTGCTCATGCCGGACCCCTCGCCGGCCCAGGTGCCCGGGGCCCCCGGCGCCGCCGACCCCACCCAGGTGCTGCCGAGCAACGCGGGTTCGTACGACCCGAGCGCGCCGACCAGCGTCATGCAGAACACCGGCGGCCACGGGGCGGGCTCCCCGGACGCCGACCCGACGTCCGTGCTGCCGACCGGCCCCGGCGCCGCCGACCCGACCGCGGTCATGCCGCCGGTCCCGCCGAACGGCCCCGGCGGCCCGAACGACCCGCACCCCTGGCAGAGCCAGATGGCCGCGGCCCGCGACCGCAACGAACAGACCCAGTACCAGGCGCACCTGGACCCGAACGACGACCCGCTGCGCCGCCGCCCCCAGCGCCAGGTGGCCCGCCCCCAGCAGCCGCCGCAGCAGCGCCCCCAGCCGTACGCGCCGCAGCAGCCGCGCGGGCAGCACCAGCAGCAGTACGCCCCGGCGCCGCAGCAGCACCAACCCCAGCACCAACCGCAGCACCAGCCCCAGCAGTACGCGCCGCCCCCGCAGCCGGCCACGCCCCGGCAGGCCGAACCGCGCCCCGCGCGGGAGCCGCGCGAGCCCCGCAGGCGCAGCGCCAACCCGATGAAGATCCCGGGTCTGGGCTGCCTCAAGGGCTGCTTGTTCACGATCCTCATCCTTTTCGTCGCGAGCTGGCTGGTCTGGGAGTTCAGCCCGCTCCAGGACTGGATCGGCACGACGAAGGGGTACTGGGAGCAGCTGACGGACTGGTACCACACGGTCAGCGGCTGGATGGGCAAGATCGGCGGCAAGTAGCAGCGCACGGACACCCTGCCCGCACGGCAATCCCCGGACGACTTCGGGGATTTGTCGACATCTGCAGGGTGATTTCCGCTCCCGGAGTGAAGGTTGGCGGCAAGGCCGCGTAGTTTTGTCGCCAACACGCATCCGTAGGAGCAGTCTTGACGCGCAAGATCGGCAGCCGGTACACCGCCCACCAGATCCTGGGCCGTGGCAGCGCCGGCACGGTGTGGCTCGGCGACGGACCCGAGGGCCCGGTCGCCATCAAGCTGCTGCGCGAGGACCTGGCGTCCGACCAGGAACTCGTCGGCCGCTTCGTCCAGGAGCGCACGGCTCTGCTCAGCCTCGACCACCCGCGCGTCGTGGGCGTCCACGACCTGGTGGTCGACGGCAACGACCTCGCCCTGGTCATGGACCTCGTGCGCGGCACGGACCTGCGCACGCGGCTCGACCGTGAGCGGCGCATGGCCCCCGAGGCCGCGGTCGCCGTCGTCGCGGACGTCGCCGACGGCCTCGCCGCGGCGCACGCCGCGGGCATCGTGCACCGTGACGTGAAGCCCGAGAACGTCCTCCTCGACATGCAGGGCCCCCTCGGCCCCGGCGGCGCGCACCCGGCCCTCCTCACCGACTTCGGCGTCGCCAAGCTGATCGACTCCCCGCGACGCACCCGCGCGACGAAGATCATCGGCACCCCGGACTACCTCGCCCCGGAGATTATCGAGGGCCTGCCGCCCCGCGCGGCCGTCGACATCTACGCCCTCGCCACGGTCCTGTACGAACTCCTCGCGGGCTTCACCCCCTTCGGCGGCGGCCATCCCGGGGCCGTCCTGCGCCGCCACGTCACCGAAACAGTGGTCCCCCTCCCCGGCATCCCCGAGGAGCTCTGGCAGCTCCTCGTCCAGTGCCTGGCCAAGGCCCCCGCGTCCCGGCTGCGCGCCTCCGAGCTGGCCGCCCGGCTGCGGGAGCTGCTGCCGCTGGTCGCCGGGATGCCGCCGCTGGACGTCGACGAGCCGGACACGGAGTCCGCGCAGGACGAGGAGGCGTACGAGGACTCCGCCCCCGAGCCGCGCGCGAGCGCCCCGCGGCGGGGCGCCGTCCCCCTCGTCCCGGGTTCCTCCTCCGCCGACTCCAACCGCGACACCCACACCTCGATGCGGGTGCCGGGCCCCGACGAGCTGGCCGGCGGCGCCCGCGGCACGGCCCGCGCGCCCCGCGCCTCGGGAGCGGCCCGCCCCGGCTCCGCCAAGCACCGGGCCTCGGCGCGGCGGCGCCGGATCACGCTGGGCGTGGCGGGGGTGGTCCTGGTGGCCGCGGTGGGAGTAGGCACATGGATCGCCACGAGCGACGACGACGCGCCCCCGTCGGCGCCGGGCAACTCGTCCCCTCAAACCCCCTGAGCGACGGCGCGGTCGCGGGTGGGTGGGGGTTGTTTGCGCAGTTCCCCGCGCCCCTGGGGTGGTGGCTCGCTCGTGTCGTGTGCGGGTGGATGGTGGTTGCTCGCGCAGTTCCCCGCGCCCCTGGGGAGCCTGCGGGGGCCTGCGCTGGAGAACCGCGCCCTTGGGGAGTCTGGGGGGGGGGGGCTGCGCTGGAGAACCCGCGCCCCTGGGGAGTCTGCGGGGGTCTGCGCTGGAGAGGGGACGAGACCTCGCCGGGCAACCGAAGGCTGACCCAGGGGCGCGGGGAACTGCGCGGCTAGCCCATGACGGCCCGCAGGCGAAGGCTCAAGGGGCGCGGGGAACTGCGCGAGCAAGCCACGACCACCCGCGGGCGAACGGTTGAGGGGCGCGGGGAACTGCGCGAGCACACGAAGACGACCCGCAGGCGAAGGCTTAAGGGGCGCGGGGAACTGCGCGGCCAGCCCATGACGGCCCGCAGGCGAACGGTTAAGGGGCGCGGGGAACTGCGCGAGCAAGCCACGGTGGTCCGCAGGGGGAGAACGCCTGGCCCCGGAGGGGGCGCCGTTCCACCGTTGCCGGAACCGTTACGCTGGAGTCGTGGCAGTCGTCGATGTATCCGAAGAGCTCAAGTCCCTCTCCTCGACCATGGAGTCGATCGAGGCCGTCCTGGACCTCGACAAGATGAGGGCCGATATCGCCGTGCTCGAGGAGCAGGCGGCCGCACCGTCCCTCTGGGACGACCCCGACGCGGCGCAGAAGATCACCAGCAAGCTGAGCCACCTCCAGGCGGAGGTCAGGAAGGCCGAGGCGCTCCGTGGGCGCATCGACGACCTCGGCGTGCTGTTCGAGATGGCCGAGGAGGAGGACGACCCGGACACCCGCGCCGAGGCCGAGTCCGAGCTCGAGTCCGTCAAGAAGGCGCTGGACGAGATGGAGGTCAGGACCCTCCTCTCCGGGGAGTACGACGCCCGTGAGGCCGTCGTCACCATCCGCGCCGAGGCCGGCGGCGTCGACGCCTCCGACTTCGCCGAGAAGCTCCAGCGGATGTACCTGCGCTGGGCGGAGCGCCACGGCTACAAGACGGAGCTCTACGAGACGTCGTACGCGGAAGAGGCCGGCATCAAGTCGACCACCTTCGCCGTCAACGTCCCGTACGCCTACGGCACGCTCTCCGTCGAGCAGGGCACCCACCGCCTCGTGCGCATCTCGCCCTTCGACAACCAGGGCCGCCGCCAGACCTCCTTCGCCGGCGTCGAGATCCTCCCCGTGGTCGAGCAGACCGACCACATCGAGATCGACGAGAGCGAGCTGCGCGTCGACGTGTACCGCTCGTCGGGCCCCGGCGGCCAGGGCGTCAACACCACCGACTCCGCGGTGCGCCTGACCCACCTGCCGACCGGCATCGTCGTCTCCTGTCAGAACGAGCGCTCGCAGATCCAGAACAAGGCGACCGCGATGAACGTCCTCCAGGCCAAGCTCCTCGAGCGCCGCCGCCAGGAGGAGCAGGCGAAGATGAACGCGCTCAAGGGCGACGGCGGCAACTCCTGGGGCAACCAGATGCGTTCGTACGTCCTGCACCCGTACCAGATGGTGAAGGACCTGCGGACGGAGTTCGAGGTCGGCAACCCGGAGTCGGTGTTCAACGGCGAGATCGACGGCTTCCTCGAAGCCGGAATTCGCTGGCGCAAGCAGCAGGAGAAGTAAAAGCCGCCCGAGAACGGCTTTATCGACAAGGCAACTGCCGCCCAAGAGGCGGCAGTTGCCTTTTACGTCACAGTCACATGTCCGTAGGACGGTCAACTGCCCCCATATCGGGCATCGCGCCCGCAACGACCTTGACGCTGCTGCGAAATGCGGAAAAGCTAGCGCGCGGCATGCGTATTCCTGGGGCGCGTGGGATCTGTGGGGGCTGAGCGAACCGCCCCCGGCGGAACGCAGCCCCGGACGCTGCCTCTCTGACAATTGAGCTACTGGGGGTAGCAGCCAGATGACCAAGAAGACGCGGATCCGTGTCGCGCGAATAGCTGCGGGTGCGGTGATCGCCGCCGGCGCCTCGCTGACCGCCGCGGGTGCCGCCTCGGCCCTCGACGTCGGTGTCGACCTCGGGGGTGTGGGCGTCGGCGCCCACGCCGACGAGAGCGGCGTGGGCGTGGATGTGGGCGTGCAGCAGCCGGGAGACGAACCTACGTCGATCCCGGACGAGCCCACCGGGGAGCCCACCGACCCGGGGGAGCCGACCGGGGAGCCCACCGACCCGGAGGAGCCGACCGGGGAACCGACCGAGCCCACCGAGGACCCGGACCCGACGCAGCCCACCAGCGACCCGACCACGGACCCGACCGACCCGGGCAACGGTGATGGCGGCAACAACGGCAACGGTGGCGGCCACGGCGGCAACGACAACGACCCCGACGGCGGCGCCAACCCCGTCGAGCAGGGCAAGGGCAAGGACAGCCTGTCCGACACCGGCTCCAGGCCCGTGGAGCAGGGCGGCAACAACGCCGACCAGGCGGCCGCCAAGGGCAAGGGCGGCGAGCTCGCCGAGACCGGCGCCACCGAGACCACGTTCCTGCTGCTGGGCGCCGCGACGATGATCGCCGGCGGCATCGGCTTCCGCTTCCTGCCGCGCTTCGTCGGCAACCGCGGCGCCGCTGCCTGAACCAGGCGGTGACGTACGCCACGTACGCGTGAAAGAAGGGCCCGGAGCTCGATCGAGCTCCGGGCCCTTCCGCGTGACTCCGTCGGTGCGTGCCGTGACGCTCCGTGGCCGGGCGGCCGCGTCCTTGCGCGGTCTCCGCGCCGTTACGCGGTCTGGTGCGCCAGCAGCGCCACCGCCGCGATCAGCACCACGAGCAGCGCTATCAGGGCCGCGGGATTGAGGCCCGCGAAGGGCCCCTCCTGCTGCAAGCGCTCGCGATTGGCCCGGCACACGGGGCAGCGGCCTTCGTTGACGGGCGCTGCGCAGTTCGCGCATACCAACCGATCCAGGGTCATGCGCTTCTCCTCCCGCACAGTCTCAGCCTGCCCAACGCTGAGGGGGACCCAATCGTTCCCCCTACCACTGTGCCAGCTTCCGCGGATTTCGGCGCGGCCCGCCGCCTTCCGACGGTTTCCGACCGTTCCGCGCACCCGGCCGCCACTCTCGCGTTTCCCGGGCACTTCCGAGACAATTCGCGCAACTCAGGACGCCGACTGCGCTCGCACACCGCCTTCGCGTAGGGTCACGCTCACCTACCCCCGGCAACCCGTGGTGCATCCGTGATCCGATTCGACAACGTCTCCAAGGCCTATCCGAAGCAGACCCGCCCCGCGCTCAGGGACGTCTCCCTCGAGATCGAGAAGGGCGAGTTCGTCTTCCTGGTGGGGTCATCCGGCTCCGGAAAGTCCACCTTCCTGCGGCTCGTCCTGCGCGAGGAGCGCACCAGCCACGGCCAGGTGCACGTCCTCGGCAAGGACCTCGCGCGCCTGTCCAACTGGAAGGTGCCGCACATGCGGCGCCAGCTGGGCACCGTCTTCCAGGACTTCCGTCTCCTGCCCAACAAGACCGTCGGCGAGAACGTGGCCTTCGCGCAGGAGGTCATCGGCAAGTCCCGCGGCGAGATCCGCAAGTCCGTGCCCCAGGTCCTCGATCTCGTGGGCCTCGGCGGCAAGGAGGACCGGATGCCGGGCGAGCTCTCCGGCGGTGAGCAGCAACGCGTCGCGATCGCCCGCGCGTTCGTCAACCGCCCCAAGCTCCTCATCGCCGACGAGCCGACCGGCAACCTCGACCCGCAGACGTCCGTCGGCATCATGAAGCTGCTCGACCGGATCAACCGGACCGGCACCACCGTCGTGATGGCCACCCACGACCAGCAGATCGTGGACCAGATGCGCAAGCGGGTCATCGAGCTGGAGAAGGGCCGTCTCGTCCGCGACCAGTCGCGCGGCGTCTACGGCTACCAGCACTGACGGTCCCGTCCCGCCGACGGGCCCGCCCCCGCTCGTACCGTCTGATCCACCTGATCCACTGAAAGGCCGCCATGCGCGCCCAGTTCGTCCTGTCGGAGATCGGCGTCGGTCTCCGCCGTAATCTCACGATGACCTTCGCGGTTATCGTCTCCGTAGCGCTCTCGCTCGCCCTGTTCGGCGGCTCGCTGCTCATGCGTGACCAGGTGAGCACGATGAAGGGCTACTGGTACGACAAGGTCAACGTCTCGATCTTCCTGTGCAACAAGGCCGACGCCGAACAGGACCCCAAGTGCGCCAAGGGCGCCGTCACGAACGAGCAGAAGGACCAGATCCTCGGCGATCTGAAGAAGATGCCCGTCGTGGAGAAGGTCGTCCACGAGTCGGCGGACGAGGCGTACAAGCACTACAAGGAGCAGTTCGGCGACTCCCCGCTGTCCAGCTCGCTGACGCCGGACCAGATGCAGGAGTCGTACCGCATCAAGCTCAAGGACCCGGAGAAGTACCAGGTGGTCGCGACCGCCTTCTCCGGCCGTGACGGCGTCCAGGAGGTGCAGGACCAGAAGGGCTATCTCGACAACCTCTTCGGGCTCCTGAACGGCATGAACTGGGCGGCCGTGGCGGTGATGGCGCTCATGCTCGTCGTCGCGCTGATGCTGATCGTCAACACCGTGCGCGTCTCGGCGTTCAGCCGCAGACGCGAGACCGGCATCATGCGGCTGGTCGGCGCGTCCAGCTTCTACATCCAGATGCCGTTCATCATGGAGGCCGCGGTCGCCGGTCTCATCGGCGGCGGCCTCGCCTGCGGAATGCTGCTCGTCGGCCGGTACTTCATGATCGACCACGGCCTCGAACTCTCCGAGAAGATCAACCTGATCAACTTCATCGGCTGGGACGCGGTCCTCGCGAAGCTGCCGCTGGTGCTCGCGATCGGCCTTCTGATGCCCGCGCTTGCCGCGTTCTTCGCGTTGCGCAAGTACCTGAAGGTGTGACAAGAGCCCTCTGTGTGTCCGGGCGCCGTACGGTTCAACCCGCCGTACGGCGCCCTCCGTTGTCCTAGACTCACCGGCATGTCAGGCCTCGACCGGTTCGCCGATCGGATCTCCGCGCCCCGCCGCATCCGCCGCGGGGCGACCCTGACGTTGGTCTTCGCGAGCGTCCTGGTGACCGGCGCGGCCACCGGATCGTGGAGCGGCGCGGCGGACGACGGCCGGAACGCGCCATCTCCTTCGGTCCGTTCCGACGCCCTCGCCGCGCCCACCGACGGCGCCGGCGGTGACACCGACACCGCCGACGACGCCGCCGACGCGGCAGCCGAGGCCATGGCCGACGGCAAGTCCGGCAAGAAGGCCGCCGAGGAGGCCGTCAGCCGCAGCGGGGACCGCTGGGGATCGGTGTACTCGCCGGGGGAGTTCCAGGAGTTCGAGAAGGCGCTCGGCGGCGGGTACACGGGCGTCGGCCTCTGGGCCCGGCGCGCGGCCGACGGCCGCATCGAGGTCTCCCGGGTGCGGCGCGGCGGGCCCGCGGACCGGGCCGGGCTCCGCGAGGGCGACCGGCTGCGCTCCGTCGACGGCGAACACGTCACGGGGCGCCCCGTCACCGAGGTCCTCGGCCTGCTGCGCGGCGACCGCGCGGGCACCCCGGTCGTCCTCGGCGTGCAGCGCGGCCCGCGCGCGTGGCGCGAGACCCTGCACCGGGCGCACGTCTCCACGGACCCCGTCACCGTCTCCCAGCTGCCCAGCGGCGCCGTCCTGATCAGGGTCGCGGCGTTCACCAAGGGCTCCGGCGAGGCCGTGCGCAAGGCGGTGCGCCGGGCGCCCGACGGCGCGGGCATACTCCTCGACCTGCGCGGCAACTCCGGAGGCCTGGTCTCGGAAGCGGTCACCGCCGCGTCCGCCCTGGTCGACGGCGGTCTGGTCGCCACGTACGACGTACGGGGACAGGAGAAGGCGCTGCACGCCCGGCGCGGCGGCGACACCGCGCGGCCCCTGGTCACCCTGGTCGACGGCGGCACGATGAGCGCGGCCGAGCTCCTCACGGGCGCCCTGCAGGACCGCGGCCGCGCGGTCGTGGTGGGGACCAGGACCTTCGGCAAGGGCGCGGTGCAGATGCCGAGCCGGCTGCCCGACGGATCCGTCGCCGAGCTGACCGTCGGCCACTACCGCACTCCTTCGGGGCGTGCGGTCGACGGCCGGGGCATCACACCGGACCTGGAGGCCGAGAACGGGGCCGAGAAGCGGGCCGAGACAGTATTGACTGGCCTCGGACCCCCCTCGTAGTGCGAAAATGGCCGCACTATGGCGAAGGAAAAGGTAAAGCGCAAGGCCGCGAAGGCCGCCGAGAAGGCACCCGCCCGGAAGATCGTCGCGCAGAACAAGAAGGCGCGGCACGACTACCACATCCTGGACACGTACGAGTGCGGCCTGGTGCTGATGGGCACCGAGGTCAAGTCGCTGCGGCTGGGCCGGGCCTCCCTGGTGGACGGGTTCGTGCACATCGACCGCGGTGAGGCGTGGCTGCACAACATCCACGTCCCGGAGTACGTGCAGGGCACCTGGACCAACCACTCGGCCACGCGGAAGCGGAAGCTTCTGCTGCACCGCGCGGAGATCGACAAGCTGGAGTCGAAGTCGCAGGAGACGGGGCACACCATCGTGCCGCTCTCGCTGTACTTCAAGGACAGCCGGGTCAAGGTCGAGATCGCCCTGGCCAAGGGCAAGAAGGAGTACGACAAGCGGCAGACGCTGCGGGAGAAGCAGGACACGAGGGAGACGAACCGCGCGGTGTCCGAGGTGCGGCGCCGGCAGGGCATCGCCTGAGGGCGTCGCCGACGGTCGTCGTCTGCGGTCGTCGTCTGCGGGCGGCACCCGAGGAATAGGCTGGCACCGTCGTGCGTTGGTCACGTACGATGGGTCTTGCCCCGCCGATGACGGGGCGCCCGGGCCTCAGGGCCCAGGATCGAGAGATCCACATTGAAAAATCAACATGGGGATGATCGGTTTCGACAGCGGATGTCGAAGCAGGGGAAGCGAGCCGAGGAAGCGGCAATGATCTCGTAAACCATATGTCGCAACAAATAATCGCCAATTCCAAGAGCGATTCCCAGTCCTTCGCCCTCGCTGCCTAATAAGCAGTGACTGAAGGACCCTAAATGGGTGTCAGCCCGGGGATGTTCCCGACCCGGATCCTGGCATAATCTAGGGAACTAAACCGTCGCACCCGGTCACGGGGTGCGATGGGAAATCAAACAGTGACTGGGCCCGTCGGAGACTTGTTCGCGAGATCTCCGGGGCCGAGAAAATCGCAGCGAACTGCGCTCGGAGAAGCCCTGGTTCCGCACCGTTGGACGCGGGTTCGATTCCCGCCATCTCCACAATTCCCATGTGAGGAAAGAGCCCCCCGGCCATCGGCCGGGGGGCTCTTTCCGTGTGCGGCAAGCAGGGCTGACCAGGGTGCACATCTTTCGGGCAAGTGACTCGTTACTGCAGCAGAGTGCAGGTATGTCCCACAGTCGGGCGGCGCAGGGGCCGGACTGAGTACGCAAGTGCAGGAGGCAGTCGCTTGGATGCCACCGTCACTCTCTTCGGTTCTCTGGTGGCCAGTCTCGGAGTGTTGGGCGCGGCGGTCGTCGCCTATCTCGGCAAGCGCGGCGAGAACGCGCTCACCGGATACTCCAGCCTCACGGAGAAGCTCCAGACGGAGCGGGACCGGCTGGAGCGGCAGGTCGCCGAACGTGACGTGAAGCTGGCGGAGTTGAACGCTCTGCACGCGCACGACCAGAGCGAGATCGCGCGGCTGCTCATCGCCAACCAACGGCTCGGAGGCACGCCGTGACCCAGCTCGAGCGACTTCTGGCCCGCCGCTGGCGCCGTGTCTTCCTGGTCTGCGTCCTGCTCGCGCTCTCCGGTGTCGCGGCGCTCTTGTGGGCGCGCATCGACGCGGGGGACCGGCGGGCGGACCGGTTCGCGGTGGAGGCGGACCGGCGGGGCGACGCGGTGTCGACGCTGGCGCGCGACGTACGGACCCTGCGGGCGCAGGTGCGGGCCCACGGGGACACCCCGGCGGCGCCGGATCCCTCCGAGGCGATCGACGACTTGCTGGAGCGGGTTCGGGTGCCGGCGGGGTCGCCGGGGGTGGCGGGGGCAGCGGGGTCCGACGGGGCGAACGGGACGAACGGTTCCGACGGGTCGGACGGGAAGGCGGGGGAGAAGGGTGTGCGGGGAGAGCGGGGGGAGCGTGGCGGTGAGGGTGAGCCGGGGGCGGCGGGTGCGTCTGGAGAGCCCGGGGTGCCCGGGGCTCCCGGGGTCCAGGGTGCGCCCGGGGTGCAGGGGGCTCAGGGGGTGCCGGGGCCTGAAGGGTCGGCTGGTCCTGCGGGGCCGCCGGGGCCGGAGGGGGCGGCGGGGCCTGTCGGTCCTGCGGGGCCGCGGGGGGAGGCGGGGGTGCCGGGGCCGACGTGTCCTGGGGGGTACAGCTTGCAGCAGTCGCCGGGGGACCCGGATGCGATGGTGTGCCGGCGGTCGGGGGGAGGGCCGTCTGCGCCGGCGTCGGCGCTGACGGTACTCGCGGCGTTGCCGCCGCAGAGGCGGCGGTTGCCGGGGGGTGCGTAGGACGTGGGCGTCTGCGCCTTTAGGTCGTTCTTCGGTGCGGGGGCGTGGGCGTCTGCGCCTTGGGTCCGCTCTTCGGTGCGGGAGCGTAGGCGGCTGCGCCTTGGGGCCGTTCTTCGGTGCGGGGGCGTGGGCGGCTGCGCCTTGGGGCCGTTCCTCGGTGCGGGGGCGTGGGAGCCTGGGGTCTGCGCCTTCGCTTTGTTTGTGGGTGCGGGGCCGCGGGGGTATGTGCGTACTCGCTACCCACTGTTCGCCACGCCTCGCGGACAATTTTGCTACAGCGTGCTCGGTGCTCCGTGCGCACATACCCCCACGTCCCCTCCCGAGCGTTTGCGGGTGCGGCCTCCCGGTGGGTAGCGCCCGCCCTTGGCACCTCGACCCGAGCCGCATGGGGCGGGGTGCGCCCCCCACCCGCCCCTACTCCCTCCCTGCGTCGCGGGGTAAACGGGTGGGTGGGTGGGAGACATCCGGCGCGGAGCGGCGAGCCTGTTTGAAGCCCGCAGGGGGAGTCGGGGGAAACTCCCACCCGGGGATCCGACGCGTAGCGGCGGGCCGGGATCTGCGACAGGCGACCGCGCCAGAAGCCGCGTGGGGGCTGTCCCCACGACGCCGCTTCGGGGATGCTCCAGGGTCATGAAGAGACCCGTGAGACGCCGCGTCAACGCCCGCCACTGGATCTGGCCCGCCGTGCTCGCCCTCACCGCGGGCGGCCTCTCCGCCGCCGTGCCGGCCGGCGCCGACTCCGACCGGTCCGGGCTTCCCGAGGCCATCGACACCATCCTCGGCGACCCCCGCATGGAGGGCGGCGTGGCCAGTGTCGTGGTCGCCGACTCCGCCTCCGGCGACGTCCTGTACCAGCACCGCTCCAGCGGGCGCCTGATGCCCGCCTCCAACACCAAGCTGCTCACCTCGGCCGCCGCCATGGGACTGCTCGGTCCCGGCCATCGGTTCACCACCGACGTCCTCGCGGAGGGGACGCGGCACGGCCGGGAGTTCCGGGGGGATCTTTATCTGCGCGGCACCGGTGATCCGACGACCCTCGCCAAGGACTACGACCAACTCGCCGCGAAGGTCGCCGACTCGGGGATCCGGCGGGTCTCGGGGCGGCTCGTCGCCGACGACACCCGGTTCGACGACCGGCGCGTCGGCGACACCTGGGGCGGCGACGACGAATCCTCGTACTACGCCGCGCAGATCAGCGCGCTGAGCGTCGCGCCCGACACCGACTACGACACGGGCACGGTCATCGTCGAGGTGCGGCCCGGTGCGCGCGCCGGCGACAAGCCGCGCGTGAGCGTCACGCCCAGGACCGACTACGTGGACATCGACCTGCGGGCCCGCACCGTCGCGCAGGGCGGCGACGACACGATCGCCGTGGAGCGGCGGCACGGCGAGAACACCATCACCGTGAGCGGCACCGTCCCCGTCGGCGGGGAGACCACCAAGGAGTGGGCGACCGTCTGGGAGCCCACCGGGTACGCCGCCGCCGTCTTCCGGGACGCCCTCGCCGCGCACGGCGTGCGGGTCGGCGGGCCCACCCGGGCCGGGCTCCGCACGCCGAAGGGTGCCGAGCGGCTCGCCTCGCACGACTCCATGCCGCTCAAGGACCTCCTGGTCCCCTTCATGAAGCTCTCCAACAACATGCACGCGGAGAGCCTCACCAAGGCCATGGGGTATGAAGCCACGGGCCGGGCCGGGAGTTGGGGGGACGGGCTCGCCGCCATCGGCGGGTATCTGAAGACCGTCGGCGTGGATCCGGGGAAGATCCGTCAGGTCGACGGGTCCGGGCTCTCGCGCAAGGACAACGTCGCGGCCGAGCAGTACATCGCGCTGCTGCGGTCGGTGAAGGGCGAGCCCTGGTTCGACGACTGGTACGCGTCCCTGCCGGTGGCCTGCGCCCCGGACAAGTTCGACGGCGGCACGCTGCGCACGCGGATGTGCGGGACCCCGGCGGCGCTCAACGTCCATGCGAAGACGGGCTCGTTGACCGGTGCGTCCGCCCTGTCCGGTTACGTCAAGGACAAGGACGGGCGCGAGCTGGTCTTCAGCATCATCCTGAACAATTACCTGCCGTCGTCCGTGAAGGCGCTGGAGGACGCCATCGTCGTCACCCTCGCCTCGTCGACGAAGGACAAGGCCGTCGCCGTCACGCCGCGGTCGACGCGCGCGGCCGAGCGGGACGGCGGCGACCTGGAGTGCTCGTGGCGCAAGCCTGTGCGCTGCTGAGCAGCAGGGCGCAGCAGGCGGCGGCGACGGGAACCCCGTAACCCGCGGTGGTGCCCAGGCGCTCCACCGCCCAGCCGCCGCCCGCGGCCCCGCACGCGATGCCCCCGAGGATGCCGGTCACGGCGAGGGTCATGCCCTCGTTCAACCGCCCCTCGGGGGTGCGCCGTTGGACGAGCGTCATCCCGGTGACCATCGTCGGCGCGGTCGCCATCCCGGCGACCAGCAGCGCCCCGGCCAGGACGAGCAGGGAGCCGGTGGCCGTCACGGCGAGCAGCGGCAGGGTCATCAGGGCCGCCATCGCCGCCGTGCACAGGAGGTGGCGGCGGTCCAGCGGGCCGCGCGGTCGCACGGCGCCGTAGACGAGTCCCGCGGCGCAGGATCCCGCGGCCTGGAGGGCGAGGATCAGCCCGGCGGCCGCCTTGTGCCCCTGGCCGTCGGCGTGGGCGATCGTGACGACCTCAAGCGATCCGAAGACGGCGCCGGTGGCGAGGAACGCGGCCAGCAGCGGCGCCATTCCGCGGGCGCGGAGCGGTGACGGGGGCGGGGGCGCGGGCGGGGTGGGGGAGGCGGTTGTCGTACGGAGGCGGGGCGGGGGTTCCGTCGCGCGTTGCGCGGTGAAGAGCAGTACGCCGGAGACCAGAAGCACCACGCCGGTGAGCGTGCCCGCCTGGGGGAAGAGCGCGCCGCACAGGAAGGCGGCGAGGACCGGGCCGAGCATGAAACAGAGCTCGTCGGCGGCCTGTTCGAAGGAGTTGGCGGTGTGCACGGCCCGCGCGTCGTCCCCCAGGAGGTGGGCCCAGCGGGCCCGGGACATGCCTCCGGTGTTAGGCGTCGTGGCCGTCGCCGCGTACGAGGCGAAGAGCGTCCAGTCGGGCGCCCCGTACCGTACGCAGAGCAGCAGCGAGAGCGAGCCGAGCGCGGCGACGAGGGTGGCGGGGACGGCGACGCGGGCCTGGCCGTGCCGGTCGACGAGCCGTGCCGTCCAGGGAGCGACGAGGGCGGTCGCGGCGAGGCCGGTGGCGGTGACGGCGCCGGCCAGCGCGTACGAGCCGCGGGCCCCGGAGATCATGATGACGGCGCTCACGCTGAACATGCCCATGGGCAGCCGGGCGACGAGGTTGCCGACGGTGAAGGCGGTGGCGCCGGGTATCGCGAAGAGATGGGCGTAGGGGTTACGGGGGCGGCGCGGGCCACCGGACGTGTCGCTGGGCATGACCCCAGCCTCACCGCGGCCCGGCGGCGGCGTCCAACACCTTCCGGACGCCGATTCACGCGCCCACGTTGTAAGTTCCTGCGATGACCGCAGAAAGCGTCACACCAGGCGGCGTACCCGGCGGCGCACCCCGCGACGTCGACCCCCGGCTGCTCCGCGCCTTCGTCGCCGTCGCCGAGGAGCTGCACTTCACCCGGGCGGCGGCCCGCCTGTACGTGGCGCAACAGGCCCTGAGCCGTGATGTCCGGCGCCTGGAACGGGAGTTGGGCGCCGAACTCTTCGCGCGGACGACACGGCAGGTCACCCTGACCGCCGACGGCGAGCGGCTGCTCCCGTACGCGCGGCGGGTGCTCCTCGCCCAGGACGAACTGGTCGCCGCCGCCACCGGCGCGCGGCGCCCGCTGCTCGTCGACCTCAATAGCCCCGGTCTGATCTCCGCGCGCATCCTGCGCCGCGCCCGCGAACTCGCCCCGGAGTGCGAGCTGATGGCCCGGTACGAGAGCGGGCTCACCGGCGCGGCGGCCGAGCTGGCCGCCGGGCGGCTCGACGCGGCCTTCGGGCGGTTCGCAGGACTCGACCCCGCGCTGCGGGCCGGGCTCGCCCAGCAGCCCGTGCGGTACGAGCCGATGGCCGTGCTGCTGCCGAGCGGCCATCCGCTGACCGAGCTCGACGCGGTGCCGCTGGACGCGCTCGCCGGCGAGGCCGTGTACGCGGGGGCGGGCAACCCGGGCACGCGGGAGTGGACGGACCTGGCGCGCCTGCTCTTCGCGGGCCGGGGCATCGAGATCGCGCCACCCGCGCCGCTCGCCGTCGGCCCCGAGGAGTTCGAACGTGTCATGGCGAAAAATCGAAATCCGGTCCTCGCGGTCGTCGACTTTCCGGCCATGCCCGGAGCCGAGCTGCGCCCGCTGATCGACCCCGTACCGCTCTCACCGGTCTCGCTGGTGTGGCGGAAAGGCCTTGTTCACCCCGGTATGACCGCTCTGCGAACGGCCGCCGCGGAGCTGGCCGTTGAGGAGAAGTGGCTCCGGCGGCCATCGAACACATGGGTTCCCGCCGTAGATGCACTCATCATGGTGAGTCAGAACTGACTGAGAACCACGCCCGCCACTCCGGTGCGCTACATTCATGCCTCGAGTGCAGTGTGATAGAGGGGGGCGCTCGGGTCGGGTGGGGGCTCGGTCCGGACGGCGGTCATTCATGGTCGTACGCGCACCCAAGTCGGTTATGTGGGGGTTGTGCGTACGCATGGAAACTTGGCGAGAAGATGCCCTACCGGGACATACCCATGATCCGAACGAGGTCACCGTTCAGATCGACGGCCTGGGACGGCAACTGGCGGAGCTGCACGCCGAACCCGGCAGGGAGGGCGCGGCCGACGGGCCGGTCTTCGTCGACGAGACGGGCCGGCGCGGCAGGCGGTACCGGCGAATAGGCATGATCGTCGGCGTCGCCTGCGCGGGCTACGCGGCGGTCATCGTCGCCACGCTGTTCTCGGGCAATTCCAGCGCGCCCTGGGTGCCGATGCCCGATCCCAAGGACGACAAGCCCGCGAGCAAGGTGGACACGCCGCACCGTCCGACGGACGCCGTCGGCCCGTCTGCCCCGTCCGTCTCCTCCTCGTCCGCCGCCTCGCCGTCGTCCGACGCGACGGAAGGCCCCGGCGCGACGCGCGCGCCCGGCGAGGACGGCGAGCCCGGCCCCTCCCGGCGCGACGACGACGCACCGTCCGGCACCCGCCCCGACGCCGGACCCGCCGGCGGCGGCAGCACCGCCGACGCCGGCGCGCACCACGGCAGCACCGACCCGGCCCCGACCGGCGGCACGGCGGGCCCCGGCCCCGCGCCCGCCCCCTCAAGTCCCGCCGACCCGCCCACCGGCCCGGCCACGCACACCGCGGACCCCGGCGCCGGCGGCGGCGGCGAGAGCGGCGGCAGCGCCGGCGAGGTCCCCGTCGTCTACACCCCTCCCGCAGACCGGTCCGGCACGGACACGAAGCCGTCCCCGGAGGACGCACAGCGATGAACTCCCGCACCACCGGGGGCCGTTCCGACGGCCCCTGGGACAGTCACGCCCAGAACGGCGATCGGCACCCCCACAACGGCGCCGACCACGGGCCGTACCACCCCGCCCAGGGTGGCTTCCCCCCGGACGGTCACACCCCCGGCCTCCTCATACCGAGCCCCCGTACGCCGAGCCCGCCCACCCCGAGCCCCCGGACCCCGGCCCCTCAAAAGCGGGGCAAGCGCGGCTCCCGGCGGCGCGCGAAGCCGCCCCGCGCCGGTCTGCTGCGCCGCCGCCTGCCGCTGCGCCATCTGCTGCCCTCACTGCTGCTCGTCGCCCTGCTCGCGATGCTGATGCTGCGCGGTTACGTGCACAGCGAGATCGCCGCCGACCACCGCGTCAGACCCCCGGCGCCCACCGACCACGTACCCCGCAAGATCCTCGAGGGCGGCCCGGTCATCGACACCCGGGGCGGCCGCGAGACGACGCTGAGCGTGCCCGACCACCGGCTCGTGCTCACCTTCGACGACGGCCCCGACCCGGAGTGGACGCCCAAGGTCCTCGACGTCCTGAAGGCACACCGCGCCCACGCCGTCTTCTTCGTCACCGGCACCATGGCCTCGCGCTACCCCGAGCTCGTGCGGCGCATGGTGGACGAGGGGCACGAGGTCGGCCTGCACACCTTCAACCACCCCGACCTCTCCTACCAGAGCCACAGCCGCATCGACCGGGAGCTCTCGCAGAACCAGCTCGCCCTGGCCGGCGCGGCGGGGATACGGACCTCGCTGTTCCGCCCGCCGTACTCGTCCTTCGCCGACGCCATGGACGACAAGTCCTACCCGGTCACCCGCTACATCGGCGGCCGCGGCTACCTCACCGTCGTCAACAACACCGACAGCGAGGACTGGAAGCGCCCCGGCGTCGACGAGATCATCCGCAGGGCCACGCCCCAGGGCGGCGAGGGCGCCATCGTCCTCATGCACGACTCCGGCGGCGACCGCTCCCAGACCGTCGCCGCGCTCGACCGCTTCCTGCCCGAACTGCAGAGGCAGGGCTACCGGTTCGGCAACCTCACCGAGTCCCTGGACGCGCCCAGCGCGCACACCCCGGTCGGCGGCGTCGAGCTGTGGAAGGGCAAGGCCTGGGTCTTCCTGGTCGGCGTCTCCGAACACCTCACCGACGGGCTCGTCGTGGCGCTCGCCGTCATCGGTGTCCTCGTCTTCACCCGCTTCGGGCTGATGCTGCTGCTCTCCGCGGTGCACGCGCGCCGGGTGCGGCGGCGCGGCTTCCGCTGGGGGCCGCCGGTCACCGAGCCGGTCTCGGTCCTCGTCCCCGCGTACAACGAGGCCAAGTGCATCGAGGCGACGGTCCGCTCCCTGACGGCGAGCGACCACCCCATCGAGATCATCGTCGTCGACGACGGCTCGTCGGACGGCACGGCACGGCTCGTGGAGGGGCTGCGGCTGCCGGACGTACGCGTCGTGCGCCAGCAGAACGCGGGCAAGCCCGCCGCACTCAACCGCGGCATCGCCAACGCCCGCTTCGACCTCATCGTGATGATGGACGGCGACACGGTCTTCGAGGAGTCCACCGTCCGCGAGCTCGTGCAGCCCTTCGGCGACCCGCGCGTGGGCGCCGTCGCGGGCAACGCGAAGGTCGGCAACCGCGACTCGCTCATCGGCACCTGGCAGCACATCGAGTACGTGATGGGCTTCAATCTCGACCGCCGGATGTACGACATGCTGCGCTGCATGCCGACCATCCCCGGCGCGGTCGGCGCCTTCCGGCGCTCCGCCCTGGACCGGGTCGGCGGCATGAGCGACGACACGCTCGCCGAGGACACCGACATCACCATGGCACTGCACCGCGACGGCTGGCGCGTCGTGTACGCGGAGAAGGCCCGCGCCTGGACCGAGGCCCCGGAGTCGGTCCAGCAGCTCTGGTCGCAGCGCTACCGCTGGTCGTACGGCACGATGCAGGCGATCTGGAAGCACCGCCGCGCGGTCGTCGAGTCGGGCCCGTCCGGCCGCTTCGGCCGGATCGGCCTGCCGCTGGTCTCGCTCTTCATGGTCCTGGCGCCGCTCCTGGCGCCGCTCATCGACGTCTTCCTGCTGTACGGACTGGTCTTCGGCCCCACCCGGAAGACGGTCGTCGCCTGGCTGGGCGTCCTCGCGATCCAGGCGGTCTGCGCGGCGTACGCCTTCCGCCTGGACCGCGAACGCATGACCCACCTGATCTCGCTGCCCCTCCAGCAGGTCCTCTACCGGCAGTTGATGTACGTCGTCCTGCTGCAGTCCTGGATAACCGCTCTCACCGGAGGCCGGCTGCGCTGGCAGAAACTCCGGCGCACGGGAGCGCTGGAGGCGCCCGGCTCCATCCCGCGACAGCGGACGGGCGAGCACGAGCGGAGGCCCGTCGCATGAGCGTGAGTCACGACCACCACGGTTACGTACCCGAGTATGTTCCGGCGCGGGAGACCTATGTCCCCCCGCCGCCGGCGGCCGCACCCAAGAAGCCCGGCCGCGACCGCTACCTGGACCTGTTGCGCTCGCTCGCGCTGGTCCGTGTCGTCGTCTACCACCTCTTCGGCTGGGCCTGGCTGACGATCGTCTTTCCCTCCATGGGCGTGATGTTCGCGCTGGCGGGTTCGCTGATGGCGCGCTCGCTGAAGCGTCCCGCGTGGGGCGTGATCCGGGGCCGCATCCGCCGGCTCCTGCCCCCGATGTGGGCGTTCAGCGCGGTCGTGCTCGTCCTGCTCTTCGCGGGCGGCTGGAACATCGGCGAGGACCCGGACCACGGCGGCACGTGGGGCCTGGTGAGCATGGCCAACTACGTGTTCCCGGTGGGCGCGCCGCCCTTCCCGTGGAACCTGGGGGACAAGGCCGGCCTCCTGGAGGACACCTGGCCGGCGCAGGCCGCGGGCCCGCTCTGGTACATCCGCGCCTACCTGTGGTTCGTCATCGCGTCGCCGCTGCTGCTGTGGGCGTTCCGCAGGCTCCCGTGGGCCACGCTGTTCGCTCCGCTGGCGCTGACGGCGGTGGTCGGCACGGGGGTCGTCACCATCCCCGGCGAGACGGGCAACGCGGTCTCGGACTTCGCGATGTACGGCAGCTGCTGGGTGCTTGGCTTCGCGCACCAGGAGGGCGTACTGGCGAGGGTGCCGCGCTACCTCGCGGTGTCGGGGTCGGCCCTCGTCATGGCCTTCGGCCTGTGGTGGGCGTCGGGTCATCTGGGCCCCGACGGCTGGGACCTGAACGACATCCCGCTGGCGCAGGCGGCCTGGTCGTTCGGTTTCGTGGTGATCCTGCTCCAGTACGCGCCGTCGTGGCAGGAGCTGCCGGGCCGGCTGGCGAAGTGGGACAAGCTGGTCACGCTCTCCAACAACCGCGCGGTCACCATCTACCTCTGGCACAACCTCCTCATCATGGCGACGGTGCCGATCATCGACCTAGCGTACGACCTGCCGTTCATGGAGGACGAGAGCTGGAGCTCGGCGCTCGACACGACGTACATGCTGTGGATGACCGTCCTGGTCTGGCCGTTGATAGGGCTGGTGGTGGTGACGGTGGGCTGGGTCGAGGACCTGGCGGCGAAGCGGCGGCCGAGGCTGTGGCCGAACGGGGCGGGGCGGAGGGCCGGGTCCGGGGCCGGGGGACGGCGGAAGGCCGGAGGACGGCGGAGGTCCGGGGGGCGGCGGGCGTCGGCGTAAGGGGTGGCCGACGCGGGGGGAGTTGGTGGCGGCCGACTGCATGCGTTGTGCGACTGTTATGTAGCGGCAACTGACCGCAATGGTCTGAAATGCCGTGGCAAAGAGGGGCGTTGGGGTCGGCGGCGGCGCGCCGCACAGCGCCCGCACAGAGGTTGCGCTTCGCTCCAGCGAACACTCCGCATGCCGAAGTCTGCTGTACGCGGCGGAGTTGCGGGAGGCGTCGCGCAATGCGTTGCAATCGCCAACGGCCGCCCGGCGATGGACCGTAACGATCTCGACGCGCCCAGTGACCAACTCCTAAGCTGACGGCTCTCCCTGCCGCTCGCGGGACATCCGTGCGCCGGGCGGCGGGTCCACCCTCTGCCAGGAGATCTCTTTGCTTAGCAGGAAGTCCGCGCTGCGCGCGGCCGCGCCCGTCGCCGTACTCGCCCTCGCCCTGACCGCCTGCGGCGGCGGCGACGACAAGAAGTCGGACGACAAGAAGACGGACGCGTCCACGTCCCAGAACAAGCCCGCGGAGCCGACCTCCCTGAAGGCCGGCGAGAAGACCACGGGCAAGGTGAAGGAGGGCGACGTCGCGGTCACGTACGACGTCGCCGCGGAGAAGGTCGACCTGGGTACGGAGGCCGAGACCAAGAAGCTGGTCTCGGACCCGAAGCAGGCGAAGGGCCTGGTCGCGGCGACCGCCCACATGAAGATCACGCACAAGGCCGGTGCCCCGGTCAAGGACGTCCCGGACGTGGCGGACACCACGGAGATCTACGCGGACGGCACCCGCGGCGGCCTGCTCATCGGCGCCGCCGAGGACGCGCCCGGCTGCGAGGACGACCTGGAGCTCGAGGGCTGGAAGACGGGCGAGACCCACACCCTCTGCCAGACGTACCTGGTCCCGACGGGCTCGAAGAGCCTTGAGGTCCACTGGGCGGCGAAGGAAGACGGAAAGCCGACGATCTGGAAGTTCGCCGCGAAGCAGAAGTAGCGGACGGGCGGGACGTGATGGGGCCGGCCGGCGCCTTCGGGGCGCGGGCCGGCCCCTTCGTGTTTGCGTATTCGACCCGCTTCCTCCGTCGTGGAGGGTGACCCCGGCGGTGGCAGCGGATTCCCATGGTGGATAGCTTGGTTCACTCCAGAGAACCCTCCCCCCCCCCCACGCACACTCCAGGAGCCGACCGTGAATCGCCGCCCCACCCTGCTCGCCGCGGCCGCCGTGACCGCCGCGGCAGTCGTCTCGCTCTCGGCCTGCGGAGGGAGTGACGGCGCCGGGTCCAAGGACAGCGACAAGATCGCCGGATCGGACTCGGGTACGGAGAAGGGTGCGTCGCCGTCCGCGAAGGCGCCGGGCGACGGGGTGGAGCGGCCGGAGATCAGGCTGCCGAAGGACGTGCACAACGTCTTCGAGGGCGGCAGGACCGGTGACCCGAAGAAGGACGCGGTGCTCGCGGACAACGAGCGGTGGGTCAACTCCCTCATCGAGGCCGTGACCGTCAAGGCGAAGGATCATCCGGCGCTGAAGTTCTATGCGGCGGGTGACGGGCTGTTGTCGTCGGCCGAGTATGTCCAGGGGTTCCAGAAGAACAAGAAGTCGTTCATCGGGACCACGCGGTACTACAACCGGCAGGTCACCTTCCTCAAGGACGGCGTGGCGGCGGTGACGTATTGCCAGGACGGGAAGAAGACGTACCCCAAGGACCTGAAGACCGGGGCCGTGGACCGGTCCATCAAGCCGTCCGCGAATGACTACACCTTCTTCAACACCCGCGTGAAGAAGAACGCCGAGGGCGTCTGGCAGACGGACTCCGTCACGTCGACCGCGGGGGCCAAGAAGTGCATGTGAGCGCTCGAAGGGCGGCGAGCGGCTGGGCGGCTCCTGTTCTTGCCGTAGCGGTGGCGCTGATTCCGGGAGTCGCCCAGGCCAGTGGCGGTGTCACGGGCCCGGGTGCCAACGTGGGCAGCGAACAGCAGTCGCAAGGCACCCGCCACGGCAAGGAACTGGGCATCCGGACCAGGATCCAGACCACGGTCGACGGCAACCCGAAGTCCGCCAAGACCGGCACGCTCACGCCGGCCAACAGCAACTGGAAGCGCCCGGCCTGCTGGTACGAGCCCGCGTACACGCCAAAGCAGATCGAGGCAACGGTCAAGGCGATCCGGACGCTGCACTTCTTCGGGATCGGCGACGTCGTGGGCGGCGTGTTCGACTCGTACTTCAAGGAAGGGCACCCGTACAAGAACTACAACCTCGACAAGCAGGGCGACGGGAAGTTCTGGGCGGCGGCCGTCGACGAGGACCGCAAGGACGAGCCCGAGGCGAAGGCGTGCGACAAGCCGCCCTTCTGGGTGAAGGACGGCGAAACTCCGAAGGAGAAGCTCGCCGTCTCGCCCAAGATCCTCGCCGAGTACGCGTACGGACGGCTTCCCGTCCCCGACACCGAGATCAAGATGGCGCCGGAGGGTGAGACGAAGGTCAACCTGCCGACGTGGGTCTGGCTGGACAAGGCCCGGTTCAAGAAGACCTCGGTCACCGCGACCCTGCCCGGCACGGGCCTCTCCGCGACGACGACGGCCGAGCCGGTCTCGCTGAGGATCGAGCCGGGGACGGGGGACGCCGAGACGTACCCCGCGTCCGGCGAGTGCCCGATCGTGGACGGCCGGATCGGCACGCCGCGCGCGAAGGGCACCCCCGCGGACACGGATCCGCCGTGCGGCGTCCGGTACCTGCGCTCCTCCCACGACGGTCCGTACGAGCTCCAGGCCACGATCACCTGGAAGGTGAGCTGGACGAGTACGTCGGGGGAGGGCGGCGACCTGCCTCCGGGTGAGTTCGGCGGGACGCAGGACGTGGTCGTACGGGAGGTCCAATCCGTCAACCGGTAGGCGCGGAGGGCCTTTTGGTGACTCAGTAGCCGACCGTGAAGCGGGCCCGGTGGTGTCGCGGGGCCTCGGCCTCGTCCAGGAGGGCGATGGCGAAGTCCTCCATGGAGATGGCCGAGTTGCCCTCGCCGTCCACCAGCAGCTCGTCCTTGCCGAGGCGGAACTCGCCAGTGCGGGCGCCCGGTTCGAAGTGGGCCGAGGGGCTGAGGTAGGTCCAGTCGACAGCCGTGTCGGCCGAACGCAGCGCCTCGTACTGCGCGTTGGACGCCTCGGCGATGTGCCGCCAGGCCGCCGGGACGTACCGCGGGTCGTCGATGGCGAGGCGGCCGTCGGTGCGGCCGGGGACCGTGAGGCTGCCCGCGCCGCCGATGACGATGAGGCGGGTGGCGGCGGCGTGGGCGGCGAGGCCGGCCAGGAGGGATCTGGTGACGGCCGGGTGGTCGCGCTCCCGGCCGGGTGCGGGTCTCGTCGCGTTGACGACGAGGTCCTGCCCGGCGCTCAACTCGGTGACGTGGTCCGGGTTTCCGGCGTCCCCGGCGCGGTGCGTGGCCCCGGGGTGCAGGGCGGCGAAGCGGGTGGCGTCGCGGACGACGGCGGTGACTTCGTGGCCCCGGGTGAGGGCCTCGGCGACGACGCGGCTGCCCGCGTTTCCGGCGGCTCCGAAGACGGTGATGCGCATGGTCTGCTCCTTGGGGTGTGTGTACGGAGGGGGTCCTACGAGTACGGGCTACGCGCTGGGCGTTACGGGCTGAGCGCCGGGCGTAACGGGCTGAGCGCCAGGCGCTACACCGGCTACACCGGCTACACCGGCTACGCCCGCTTGGCCGCCGCCCGCCGCCCCTGGCCCAGGACCACGCTCGCCAGGACGAGGACCAGGCCGCCGACCTGCCAGACGGTGAGCGTCTGGCCCAGGAGGAGGAGTCCGGCCAGCGTGGCGACGACCGGGTTGGTCAGGCCGAGGAAGGACACGGAGGAGGCGGGCAGGCGCTCGATGCCGCGGAACCACAGGGCGTACGCGAGGGCCGTGCCGATGATGCCGAGGTAGGCGTATCCGGCGATGTTGGCGCCGGTGAAGTGGTCCGGGAGGCCTTCGGCGGTGAGGGCGATCGGGGCCAGGATCAGTCCGCCCGCGGTCAGTTGCCACCCCGTGAAGGCGAGGAGCGAGGCGCCCTCGGGCCGGCCCCACCGCTTGCTCAGTACGACGGCAAGCGCCATGAGGGTCGTGGCGGTCAGCATGGCCGCGATGCCGGCGAGGTCGACGGAGGCGCTGCCGCGCAGGACGAGGAGGGCGACGCCGACGACCCCGACGAGTCCCGCGCCCAGGGTGCGACGGGTGGGCCGTACCTTCAGGACGCCGATTCCGAAGCCTGCCACCAGCAGCGGCATCACCGCGCTGATCGTGGAGGCGACCCCGCCGGGCAGCCGGTAGGCGCCGAAGAAGAGGAGGGGGAAGAAGGCGCCGAAGTTGAGGATGCCGAGCACGGCGGCCTTCCACCACCAGTCGCCGCGGGGCAGGCGCCGGGTGAGCGCGAGCAGGATGAGGCCGGCGGGCAGCGCGCGCAGGGCGGCGGCGAGCAACGGGCGGTCCGGGGGCAGGAGTTCGGTGGTCGTGACGTAGGTGGTGCCCCAGGTGGCCGGGCCGATGGCGGCGATCGCGGCGATGGCGGCGGCGGCCTTGGCGGAGGTGCGGGGGGCCTGCGGCGGGCGGGGGGCCGGGGTGGCGCGGGCCTCCTCGGCGTGGTGCGGGGTGCCGCTCTCGCTCGTACCGGTGCGGGCGCTGATGCTGTTGACGGACATGACGTTCCGTTCCCCTCGTCGTTCCCCTGAACGCTGTTATTCTCAACGTTGAGGTAAATATGAACCCGGGATCTCCGAACGTCAAGTATCTGAACGTTGAGAGATTCGGTTCCGACGCAGGATCCGACGCAGGAGGAGGGACGCCATGGCCGCCTTGGAGGCCGCAGACGAGCCGACCGGAGGCCACGCCGAGGGCCGGCCGCCCGGCGCGGACGCCATAGACGAACTCCGCGGCCAGTGGCGCCGCGAGCGCCCCGACCTGAACCTCGCGCACCTGGACGCGATGGCCCTGGTGGGCCGCATCAAGCGCGCCGACCACCTGCTGAGCAAGGGCATGAAGCGGGTCTTCGTCGAATACGGCCTGGAGTTCGCGGAGTTCGACGTCCTCGCCACGCTGCGCCGCGTCGGCGCCCCGCACGAACTGACCGCGGGCGGCCTCCTCAAGACCGCCATGGTGACGTCCGGCGCCATCACCAACCGCCTCGACAAACTGGAACGCAAGGGCTTCATCGAACGCCGCCCTGACCCCACCGACCGCCGCGCCATCCGCGTCCGCCTGACCGACGAGGGCAAGGACCTGGTCGACCGCGCGGTGGTGGACCACGTGGCGAACGAGGAGTCCATGCTGGCGGCCCTGACCCCCGAGGCCCGCAAGTCCCTGGACACCGCCCTCCGCCACCTCCTGATCTCCTTGGGCGACACCCACCTGGGTTGAGCGGCCTCGACGTTGCTTATGCGGGGTGTGAACGGCCGGGCGGGGCGCCCCTCTCGCGGGAACGGGGCCATCGTGTTCTGGCCATCTATGCAGCTACCTGCGACTCAGGTCACCGGCCGGCCAGCAGCCGCAAGGGGCTTGACCATGATCGTGAAGACGGGTGAATCCTCGAAAGGCTTCTGCTCACCGACCTTTTCGTACTTCCAGGTCTCGTAAAGGGCCTGGACTTTCGGATGTGTCGTGTCGACCAGGAGTGTCGCGAAGTTTTCGCTGCGGCTGTCCACCAGCGCCTCGTGGAGTTTTGTAGAAATTCCCCTTTTACGCCATTTCTCCATCACCATCAGCTCTGACAGGGCAAAGACCGTCGCTTCAGGCGCCACCGAGGCCGGCCGCTCCGAGCCCTTCCACCACTTGCCGGGCTCGAAGGGGGCCCCATAGGCGAATCCGGTGGGTGCCCCCTTGTCGAAGCCGACGACGCATGACCAGCCCCCTTTGCCACTCCAAAGGTCAACGAACCAGGCGAAGCGTTCCCTCTCGTGAAAGCGGTCTTCTCCGCCGTCGTAGACAGCGTCGTGCATATCGAGAAGCATTTCTCGGATGTCGGCAGCGTCCTTATGCGTGTAGGTCTTCAGATCCATGGCCGTGCCCTCTCCGCCCAGTCCAGAACACTGGGCTCTTTTGTCCCCGACGCCACGACGGCTTTACGCACGTTTGCCAGGGTGTCTGTCGTGCGCTTCGATCCCCGAACCTTGGTCAGGAGGTCCGCAGCTCGGTTCGCCGTGCTGCAAGCCTGCTCCAGGTCACCTTGCTTGGCCTGAGACAAGGACAAGTGCGCGGTGTAGTAGATCCGGTTCCGGAGGAGATCCGGTCGAAGAGCGCCCAGGGCGCGGTGCAAGTGGAACTCCGCGCGCTCGGGTTCTCCGAGCCGCAGCCACACGATTGACGTGAGGCCGTCGAGTTCGGCCTCGTCGTAGAACGTGATCCAGGGGGGTCGCTCCACGTCCACGTGGCGGCTGAACGAGCGTTCAGCGGCGTTGAGGGCCCTGAGAGCGGTGCTGCGCTCGCGGCTTCCTGCGTAGGCATGGGCATTGCGCATGTGTGCCAGTGAGGCGTACAGCGGGTCCTTCTTCGCGATGGCCAAGCTCTTTGCCGCGTCTGCTGCCGCGGAGACTTCGGCGTAGTCCTTACGCTGTCCGGCCACCATCGCAAGGTGGTTCCACACGTGGTACTGCGTCTTGCCGTCACCCGACAGGCCGGCGAACGTGACGGCGGTGTCCAGGTGGTCTCGGGCACGAGTACGGGCTTGAGCGTCGATGGCGGCGAAGGCGGCCGAGCAAGTGACGTCCGAGGCCAGGCAGTAGAGCTTCGTCCGCACCCAAGCCGAGGCGCCTCCTGCGGCCAGTGACGACTTGATTCGCATGGCCAGTTCTACGGCATGGTTCTCAACTTGCTGAGCACCGCCGAGCGCTTGGTCATCCGCGACGATCTCGGCGTACTCGGCATGGAAGCGGTTCACGTCGTTCTGGCCGAGGCGGGGGCGCGCGGCGCCCGTTGTGAGTGCGACGGCGGTTCCGGTGGCGGCGGCGAAAAGAGTACGGCGGTACATCGGGTCCTCCGGTGGTGCTTGTGCTGCGCTCTTGGACCGGGGAACGAAGCCCAGGTCGACAGCTGAACGACCGAGTACCTTTTCGACGCACAACCGCTGCTTGGCCTGAGGCCATTGGGTCTTGCCGTTCAGCCATCTCCGGATGTCTCGGTCGGTGACGTGGCCTTCTTGCCCCGTCAGGACTCCGATCTCCGTGTTGATGCGTCGGGCCAACTCCGCCTGCCCTATCCGGCAGTCATCCATAGCCGCAGCGAGCTTGCGGTTCTCTCCCACAACCGCAAGGTAGCGGCGGCGCCATCAAGGGCGACACCCCGAAGGTAAAAATCACCGGGGTCACCCCTTCGGCATCTGAAGGAATCACCTGTCGTGGGCAGAGCTGCGGCGGTGCACTGGTCTCTCGCCACCACCGCAGCGAAGAGGCGCCACCCCCGGTGCTCGCCGCATACGCCGTGCTCGCGGCCTAACGCGGCCTCGCCCGCACGCTCCGCCCGGAGGCACCTTCGACAGGTCGAGCCGGGCGGCCCGGCGCGGTCGGCTTCCCCCCGAGGTCGGCCGCGCCACCCAACAGTCCATCCACTCACCAGAGGAGTCTTCGTGACGACCCCTACGCCGACCACCGCCAGCCCGTGGGGACTCGGCCGCCTGGCACCGTACCCGACCACCACCCACCGTCCGCACGCCACGATCGCCATTGACCCTGCCACCCAGCTCGGCGTGTTCCGCGACCGTGCCGGCCTTGTGGTCGAGATGGGCAAGCACGGCACGAGTTCCGGCACCGAGACGTCCACGACCACGAACTCCGACTCCAAGAACGATCAGGGTAGCGACCAGGACAGCACCCAGGACTGATGACGAAGGCCGAGAAGAGGCCGGTCCTGGTGGCCACGGAGGCGGACGACATCACTGCCGACATGGTCATCACCGAAATCAACCGGCTCGATGTGCCGGTGGTCCGGTTCAATCCTGCTGACATCGGCGGGGACCTCGCGGTCTCGGCTCGGTTCGGCACCTGCCCGGCCCCCGTGGTCGGGCAGGTGCGTACCCCGTCGAGAATCGCTGACCTGACCCAAATCCGGTCGGTGTACTGGCGCCGCCCCGAGTGGCCCTCGTTCCCTCACCTGTCCCCCGATGACTCCCGCTTCGCGGCAGCGCAAGTCCGCTACGGGCTCGGTGGCACCCTCTACGCCCTAGGCGGCCCGCTCTGGGTCAACCACCCGTTACGAATCGCTGCGGCCGACTACAAACCTGCTCAGCTCGCTCTCGCCCAGCGCCTCGGCTTCGCCGTCCCACCCACCCTGGTCACCAACGACCCCGACGAGGCCCGCGAGTTCATTCGCGACCAGGGGGACGCGATCTACAAGACACTGAGGTGGACCCCGTACACCCGTGACGGCGTACCAGTCACCGGTTGGGCTGACCCCGTCAGTGCCGACGAGATCGACGAGAGCATTCGCGTCACCCCTCATCTGTTCCAGGCTCGGGTGGACAAGGTCGCCGACCTCCGCGTCCTGATCGTCGGCCGGCACACATTCGCCGTGCGCATCGACTCCGAATTGCTGGACTGGCGCAAGGACTACAGCGCCCTGACCTACACCGTTGAGTACCTCCCCGACTGGGTGGACAAAGCCCTGCACGCCTACCTGGACCGCCTGGAGCTGGTATCAGGGAGCTTCGATTTCGCGGTGGATCGCGCAGGGGACTACTGGTGGCTGGAGCTGAACCCCAACGGCCAATGGGGGTGGCTGGAGACGGAGGTCGGCCTCCCGATGTCCGCAGCCTTTGCCGACCTACTCACGCAAGGAGACAGCCGATGACAGACTCCGTGTCCGAGCGGCGCCGCATGGCCGCTGCGCTCGCGAACAAGGGCGTCCTGACACTTCCCTGGCTGCGCGGGGCTGTGGAGAGCGTGCCGCGCGAGCAATTCCTCCACCCCGGGGTCTTCCTCGACGAGGGGCGGACGTGGCGACCCCTCACAGCCCTCGGAGCGGATCCGGACGAGTGGCTGAAGACGGCCTACAGCGTCGACACCCTGACGACCCAGCTCGACGGCCGCCTCACCGCCGATCAGGTGGGCGAAGCCGTCGCGGGGGTGCCGACGTCCTCCTCGACCGACCCGGCCACAGTCGTGAGCATGATCGAGACCCTGGACCTCAAGGCAGAACACCGCGTCTTGGAGATCGGTACTGGCACCGGCTACTCCACGGCCCTGATGTGCCGCTACCTCGGCGAGGACAACGTCACCACGATCGAGGTCGACCCACAGGTGGCGGCACGCGCCGATGCTGCCCTGGAGACAGTCGGCTACTCAACGTGGACCGTGACCGGCGATGGACTCCTTGGCCACCCGCGCCGAGCGCCTTACGACCGGGTAATCGCCACCTGTGCCGTTCGCCGCATCCCATATACCTGGGTCAGGCAGACGAAGCCCGGCGGGATCATCCTCAGCACCGTGGGTTCCTGGCCCTGGGGAACCGGCCTCGCAAAGGTCACAGTCAACGAGAACGGCACCGCCGAGGGTTCGATCATCGGGCGCTCCTCGTTCATGCAGGCCCGCGCCCAGGCCGTCACCCCCGTGGCTGGTGACCTGTCGGCCCGTACCGCGTACGCCGACAGCGAGCGAGAGACCAGGGTGTCGCCACTCCGGCTGGAGGAATGGGTACCCGCCTTCCTCGCGCAGCTTTCCGTTCCCGGCGCGCACGTCGTCCGTGCCGCCACAAGCGACGGCGCCCGGCTGTTCTACCTCTTCGACCCTGAGCGCGAGTCCTTCGCGCACTTCAGGGCTGATGGTGATGGCTGGATTGTCCGCCAGGGCGGCCCCGTGGCCCTGTGGGACAAGGTCGAGCGGACCCTCATCGCCTGGCAGGCCGTGGGGAACCCCGACATCGCTGCCATACAGCTCCGGATCACGAACAAGTCCCATACGTACTGGATCGGCGATCACCCGGAACTGCGCTGGGAGCATCGCCTCAACGCCGCCTATTGAGCCTGTGAAGCGACGCTAAAGGAGCTGGCCAGGGGGCACCGATGCTCCATGTGGATGGCTTTGGCGCACCAAGCTCCGGACGGGCGACCTGCGGGAAAGGGCAAGAAGGGAAAGACCGTGCCGGGACCCAAGACATGGTTGACAAGACGAACAAGGTCAAGCCCGTCGTAGATGGGGCCAACGGCTGAAGTCACGCTTACCGGACAGCCTTTAGGGTTGGCGCATGGACGAGGAACCTCTGTCGGAGTGGGCAGAGCGGCGGGACGCGAAGATCGGCCGGCTGCGGGCCGTCCCGATCGTCTCGGGCAACGGCCCCAAGGGTTCGCACGTGAGCCCTGACGCGCCGCGCGCCATCGAGCGGTGGAACGGGCACGCTTGGGAGCCGTACGGGTTCGCGACCAGCCTCGCCGAGACCAAGCGCATCCTGTTCCCCGAGGCCAACACTCCCGCCGCCGGCTCGCCCGGCCTCGCGGGGCAGCCACTCGCCCCTGGCAGGGGCAGACACCGAAAGCCGTAAGCGCCTCAAGGCCCCGGCTCGTTCCCTCACCCGAGGTGAATGAGCCGGGGCTCTCTCGTGAGGGAAGGGACCCACCGATCATCGCCGGGAATTCGGTCTTCCCGCCCGCACCATCGCCGAATCCGAGTGACCAGTAGGACGACAGAGGAACGGACATGACGGATACCACTCGCGCAGACTCCTCCCCTCGAGGCTCGTTGTTCCGCGCGGCGCCGCTTCCCGAGGGGCCTGGACCGGTCGGAGCCCTACCGGACCGAGCGAGTCTTTTGCGGGCTCAGTCTGAGGCGCTCCAGAAGCTGATGCGTGAGGATCTCTCACGCAGCCGTGGTCTGGTCTTCGTTCTGTGTGCGGTGCTGGTGACCCTCGTCGCCGTTCTGGTGCCGGTTCTGTTGACCGATGCGGCGTCGAACGGCGGGGATGACGTCGCCGTGTCGGTCGCGGGCTGCGTGCTGCTCGTGTTCGTCGCGTCGCCGGCGCTGTTGGTCCTGCGTTCGTTGCGGGCCCGGGGCGGGCGACGTCGGCGCCTGCTGCGGGAGTGGGCCGCCGTGGACAGGGGGCACGGTTCCGAGATTCCGCCGGGTTACGGATCGCAGGGTTTTCCCCACTCCCGGTTCTTCAACGCGACGGCCGTTCTGGCGGTGGCGTTCATCCTGGCTGCCGTGCTGCTGGCCGACGTGTCCGACACGGACGCGCTGGTGATGTTGCCGGGGACGGCGGTGGGGGCCGCCTTCGCCTGGTCGGCGGTGCGAAAGTATGCCGACCGATACAGCTGGGCGGCGAGGGAGAACGTGCTGCGAGGGCGCGCACGCCGACGGCAGCAACACCGGAACCGGATGTCCGGCGGGGTGGAGATCCGGCCGGGCGGGGTCCACCCCGTTCTGCTCTGCATCGCACTGTGTGCGCCCGTCGCCATCGTCGTGGCGGTCTTCGTGGTGGCCCGGCCCGAGAACGTGCTCGGTCTCGTGTCGGCGGGACTGATCGCCCTGATCGTGTTGCTGATCGGCCTTCCGGCGGCCGTGCTCAAGCGGCGCGGGGAGCGGGCCCATCTCGCCCGTACTGCCGCCTCCTTGACCGCTTCGTGTCCCCCTGGGGCGGTCGTGCACCCCGTCCGGTACGGGTTGGGTGAGCCCGCAGGCGAACCCACAGGGGAGGACGTGCCCGTGGGGCCCGCCGCCTGGGACTGTGCTCCGCCACGGACCGGCGTACTGGCGATCGGAGCGGGGACCCTCCACCTCCGTGGTGAGGACGGGAGTTCGCTCGACGTCCCCCTCACGGACCTGGCGGGCGTGGCGTACATCGCCAACACGGTGAGCTGGCTGGATCCGACGGCGGACCTCCTTCTCCGCTCGGGTGAGTCGATCGAGCTCCGTTCGGCGGAGGCGCGGCAGATCGGCGAGGCCCTCTCCCGCGCCGGGGTACGGGCCGTCGCGGCGTAGTCCCGCCCGCCTCCGGCTCCTCGTCCTGCTCAGCGGGCGTCGACGTCACGGCCCGCCGCCTCAGGGCAACGCCCCTCACCACCCCACCCCCACCCCCGTGAGAGCAACGTTCCCCGGTGGTCATCCGGGGGCACGGTGTTGAAATGCGGGCTTCCTATCTTCGGGGCCCTTCGGTCTTGGCCGAGGGACCGTCGAGAGGGTGGAGGCACGGGATGTGGATCGAGCGGTGGGAGCCGGAGGACGAGACGTTCTGGAAGGAGGGGGGCGGGGAGCGGGTCGCCCGGCGGAATCTGGCGTTCTCCGTGCTCTCCGAACACGTCGGGTTCTCCGTGTGGAGCCTGTGGTCGGTGATGGTCCTGTTCATGGGGCCCGAGTACGGGATCGACGCGGCAGGGAAGTTCTTCCTCGTGTCGATGGCCACGCTCGTCGGGGCCGTCGTCCGCGTCCCGTACACCTTCGCCGTCGCACGCTTCGGCGGGCGCAACTGGACCGTCATCGCCGCCACCCTGCTGCTCCTGCCGACCGTCGCCGCCTTCGTCGTCATGGAGCCGGGGACCTCGTACCGGACGTTCATGCTGTGCGCCCTGCTCACCGGCGTCGGCGGCGGGAACTTCGCCTCCAGCATGACCAACATCAATTCCTTCTTCCCGCTGCGCAGGAAGGGGTGGGCGCTCGGGCTCAACGCCGGGGGCGGCAACATCGGCGTGCCCGTCGTGCAGCTCGTCGGGCTCGCCGTGATCGGCGCGGGCGGCGGGCCGCGCGTCGTGCTCGGGATCTACATCCCGTTCGTCATCGTCTCCGCCGTCTGCGCCTTCCTCTTCATGGACAGCATCGCGTCGGTCCGCAACGACACGGGCGCGGTACGGGCCGCCGTCCGGGATCCGCACACCTGGATCATGTCGTTCCTGTACGTGGGGACGTTCGGGTCGTTCATCGGGTACGGGTTCGCCTTCGGCCTCGTCCTGCAGACCCAGTTCGGGCGCACGCCCCTGGAGGCCGCGCAGCTCACCTTCCTCGGGCCGCTGCTCGGCTCGCTGGTCCGGCCCGTCGGCGGGTGGCTCGCCGACCGGTTCGGCGGGGCGCGCATCACGCTCGGGAACTTCCTCGGCATGGCCGCCGCCACCGGCGTGGTCGTCGTCGCCTCCGTGCGCGGATCGCTCGCCCTGTTCGTCGGCGCGTTCGTCGTCCTGTTCGTGCTCACCGGGCTCGGCAACGGCTCGACGTACAAGATGATCCCCGGCATCTTCCAGGCGAAGGCCGAGTCCCGCGGGCTCGTGGGGGAGGCGGCCGCGGCGCAGGGGCGGCGGCTCTCCGGGGCGGCGATGGGGCTGATCGGGGCGGTCGGCGGGCTCGGCGGGCTCGGCATCAACCTCGCGCTGCGGCAGTCCTTCCAGACGGTGGGCTCCGGAACGGGGGCGTACGTCGCCTTCCTCGTCTTCTACGGGGCGTGCTCCCTCCTCACCTGGGCCGTATACCTTCGGGGAACGGCCGCCCGTACGGTCGGAGCCACCGGCACGGAGGAGAAGCCGCAGCTCAGCTACGCCGAGGTGTGACATGACACAGTCGAGACGTGACGTAACACGGTCGACATCGGAGCGAACCGGGGCCGTCACGCGCCGTTGACAGGCTCGGCGCGAAAGAGCCACGAGAGCCACGAGCGGGACGAGCGGGACGAGACGAGACAGATCTATGCACGACACCTCAGCCAGTAGCCCGGCCGGCGACGCCCCTCCCCTCGCCGGATTCACCGTCGGCGTGACCGCCGCCCGGCGCGCCGACGAGCTCGGCACGCTGCTCAAGCGGCGCGGCGCCACCGTGCTGCACGCGCCCGCGCTGCGCATCGTGCAGCTCGCCGACGACAGTGAACTCCTCGCCGCGACGAAGGAGTTGATCGAACGCGCCCCGGACATCGTGGTCGCCACCACCGCCATCGGGTTTCGCGGCTGGATCGAGGCCGCGGACGGCTGGGGGTACGGGGAGGAGCTGATCCGCTGTCTGCGCGGGGTCGAACTGCTCGCCCGCGGGCCGAAGGTGAAGGGCGCCGTGCGGGCGGCGGGGCTCACCGAGGACTGGTCGCCCTCGTCCGAATCGATGGCGGAGGTGCTCGACCGGCTGCTCGGCGAGGGCGTCGCCGGCCGGCGCGTCGCCCTGCAGCTGCACGGGGAGCCGCTGCCCGGCTTCGTCGAGGCGCTGCGGGCCGGGGGCGCGGAGGTCGTCCTCGTACCGGTCTACCGGTGGCTGCCGCCGGAGGACATCACGCCGGTGGACCGGCTCCTCGACGCGACCGTCGGGCGGGGCGTCGACGCGCTGACCTTCACCAGCGCGCCGGCCGCGGCGTCACTGCTCGCCCGCGCCGAGGAGCGGGGCATGACGGCCGAACTCCTCGCCGCCCTGCGCCACGACGTGCTGGCCGCGTGCGTGGGGTCCGTCACCGCACTGCCGCTGCAGTCGCTCGGGGTGGACACGGTGCAGCCCGAACGCTTCCGGCTCGGCCCGCTCGTACAGCTGCTGTGCCGTGAACTCCCGGGCCGGGCACGGGTATTGCGGGTCGCCGGGCGTCGCGTGGAGATCCGCGGGCAGGCGGTCCTCGTCGACGCGGAGCTGCGGGCCGTGCCGCCCGCGGGCATGGCCCTGCTGACGGCGCTCGCCCGCCGCCCGGGCTGGGTGGTCGCCCGCGCGGAGCTGCTGCGCGCGCTGCCGGGCGCGGGGACCGACGAGCACGCGGTGGAGTCCGCGATGGCGCGGCTGCGCACGGCGCTGGGTGCGCCGAAGCTGATCCAGACGGTCGTCAAACGCGGCTACCGGCTCGCGATCGACCCGGCGGAGGGATCGAAGTAGGGGTCAAGGTAGGGATCGAGGCAGAGGATCGAAGTGGGGGGCCCGCCCCTCATCGGATCCCGGCGATCTCGGCGCAACCTGGTACGGCGGGTTCCGGACCCGCCCGGGGACGGGCACTGTAGGGGTACGCGACGGCATTCACCCACCGGTGACCCCCAAGGCGGTGACAGACGCATGGCGTTGGGCACGGCCCCGGCCCCGTACGAGCTGCGATTCGACTCCGGGCGGAGCTGCCTGGACCTCGTGGCGACGAGCCACCCCGTGGAACGGCTCACGTCCGTGGCGAGACTGCGCGCCTGGCTCGCGGGCGCCGGCCTCGTCCCCGCGGGCGCCCCGCTGCCCGGCATGGGCCCGCAATGGCTCGCCGCCTTCCGTGAACTGCGCGGGCACACCACCCAGTTGGTGCGCGGCGAGATCGAGGCGCGGCCCGCCGTCGCCGCCGCCGCGCTCGACCGCGTCAACGTCCTGGCCGCCGCGGCGCCCCCGGCCCCGTGCGCCGTCCGCGCCCCCGACGGCACCCTGGTCCGCGTCCTGCGCGGCGATCCCGGCTGCGCGGGGCTCGTCGCCGCCGTCGCCCGGGACGCCGTCGAGCTGCTCACCGACCCGGTCGCCCGCGCCCTGCTGCGCCAGTGCGAGGGCGACAACTGCCCCATCGTCTACCTCGACACCTCCCGCGGCCGCCGCCGTCGCTGGTGCTCCAGCGAGGTGTGCGGCAACCGGGAACGGGTGGCCCGGCACCGGCGCCGAGCCGCCCTCGCCCGTCCGTGACGCTCTCGCCCGCCCATGGCGCTCTTGCCCGTCCGTGACGCCCCCTCGCCCGCCCGTGACGCGAAGAACCCGTACCCCGCGTTGAACACCCGCGCCCCCGCGTCCGTACCTCCCACGTGAAACCCGCCCGACCCCGCGAAAGCGCGGACACCGGAGGTACGCGTGCGCAAGGATTCCGCCGTGGCCGATGAGCGCCCGCAGCCGCACCGACATCGTCTCGGCCGACCCCCGGGCCCGGACGAGGAGTTGATGCGTGCGCTCTACCGCGAACACGCGGGACCCCTGCTCGCCTATGTGCTCCGGCTGGTCGCGGGCGACCGGCAGCGCGCCGAGGACGTCGTGCAGGAGACGCTCATCCGTGCCTGGAAGAACGCCGGTCAGCTCAACCGAGCGACCGGTTCGGTACGCCCCTGGCTGGTGACGGTCGCCCGGCGCATCGTCATCGACGGCCACCGCAGCCGGCAGGCCCGGCCGCAAGAGGTCGATCCGTCGCCGCTGGAGGTCATCCCCGCGGAGGACGAGATCGACAGGGCGTTGTGGCTGATGACTCTCTCGGACGCGCTCGAGGACCTGACTCCCGCACATCGGGAGGTACTTGTCGAGACCTACTTCAAAGGGCGTACGGTCAATGAGGCGGCACAGACGCTGGGCATACCCAGTGGGACGGTGCGTTCACGGGTGTTCTACGCCCTTCGCTCGATGAAGCTGGCGCTGGAGGAGCGGGGGGTGACGACATGAGCGGGCCCTACGGCCACGACGACGGCCACCACGGTCACCATGACGGGCACCACGGTCACCATGACGGCTACCACGGACACCACGACGCGCGCCGGGACGACGAACTCCACGAGACCGTCGGCGCCTACGCCCTCGGCATCCTGGACCAGGCGGACGCCGTACGGTTCGAGGAGCACCTCGCCGGGTGCGGCGCCTGCCGGCACCGGCTGGCGGAGTTCTCCGGCATGGAACCCATGCTGGCGGCGCTCGCGGCGGGCCCGCCCGGCGTACCGGCGCCCGCCCAGCCGCTCGGCATCCGGCCGAGCCCCCGCCTCGCCGAACGCCTCGCCGGCGAGGTCGCCGCCAAACGGGACCGCACCCGCAGGCGCGGCCTGTACCTGGTCGCCGCGGCGGCCGTACTGATCGTCGGCGGCCCGCTCACCGTCCTCGCGCTGGCCGGCGACGACGGCGGCGGCAAGGACGCGCTCGCCGACCCGCACCCCACCAGCCCCGCCGAGGACGCCTTCTTCCACCACATGGAGGAGAAGGCGCGCGCCACCGACCCGGCGACCAAGGTCAGCGCCACGGTCGGCACCGAGAAGAAGGCCTGGGGCACGCACGCCGTCCTGGAGCTGAAGAACGTCAAGGGCCCGCTCAAGTGCGCGCTGGTCGCGGTCGGCAAGGACGGCGAGAAGGAGACGGTCACCAGCTGGTCGGTGCCCGAGTGGGGGTACGGCATCAAGGACAGCCCGAACAAGTGGGCGCGCAGCCCGCTGTACGTGCACGGGGGCGCGGCCATGGACCGCAACGACATCGACCACTTCGAGGTGACCACCTTCGAGGGCAAGCGCCTGGTCGAGGTCGACGTGTAGCGCACGACGACGTATGGAGCACGACGACGTACAGCGGACGACAAGTGCACAGGACGGGCCCCTTTCGCCTAAGGTGGACGGCTGCTCACTACGGGCAGCAGCACGGTGTGAAAGGGGCCTCGGTGGCCGACGTCAAAGCAGTAATGCCGTCAGGCACACGCGACCGCGAGATCGGCGTCGAGCAGGACCATCTCGACCAGGTCTACCGGCGTCTCGAGGAGAAGATCCACGAGGCCGAGTTCCTGATGAACGACGCCGCCCAGCGCTCGCAGGTCGGTACGCCTGGCGCGCTCGCCGAGCGCGACGCGCAGGTCTTCCGGGCCGGTGTCCATCTGAACCGGCTCAACAACGAGTTCGAGGACTTCCTCTTCGGCCGCATCGACCTGCTCCCGGGCAAGGACGGCAAGAAGGGCCCCGACGGCGCGTACACGGCGGTCGAACCGGCCGACGGCGCGGTCCGCGAGGACGAGAGCGGCAAGTACGCCGACATCGCGGAGACGCTGCACATCGGCCGCATCGGCGTCCTCGACGCGGACTACTCCCCGCTGGTCATCGACTGGCGCGCGCCCGCCGCTGCGCCGTTCTACCGCTCCACGCCGGTCGACCCGGGCCGTGTCGTGCGCCGCCGCGTCATCCGCTCCAAGGGCCGCCGGGTCCTCGGCGTCGAGGACGACCTGATGCGCCCGGAGCTCACCGCACGCCTGGCCGGCGAGGAGCTCCCGGTGATCGGCGACGGCGCCCTGATGGCCGCGCTCGGCCAGGCCCGCAGCCACTCGATGCGGGACATCGTGGCGTCCATCCAGGCCGAGCAGGACATGGTGATCCGCGCGCCCGCCGCGTCGGTGACGTACGTGGAGGGCGGCCCCGGCACCGGCAAGACGGCGGTGGCGCTGCACCGCGCCGCGTACCTGCTCTACCAGGACCGCCGCCGGTACGCGGGCGGCATCCTCATCGTCTCGCCCACCCCGCTCCTGGTCGCCTACACCGAGGGCGTCCTGCCGTCCCTCGGCGAGGAGGGCCAGGTCGCGATCCGCGCGGTCGGCTCGCTGGTCGACGGGATCGAGGCCACGGTCTACGACTCCCCGGCGGTGGCCCGCGTCAAGGGTTCGTCCCGGATGCTGAAGGTGCTGCGGAAGGCGGCGCGCGGCGCGTTGGAGACGCCCGCCCGGCCCGGCAGGACCGAGCGGCCGGCGGCGCAGGGACAGCTGGCCTTCGGCGACGAGGAGGACGAGAACGCCGAGCCGACCGACGAGCGCCCCGAGACCGTCACCACCCGCCTGCGCGTCGTCGCCTTCGGGCGGCGCCTGGAACTCGACGCCGGCCAGCTCAACCGCATCCGCCGCAACGCGCTCGGCGGCACCGCCCCCGTCAACCTGCTGCGCCCGCGCGCCCGCAAGCTCCTCCTGGACGCCCTGTGGTCCCAGTCGGGCGCGGCGGGCCGCCACACGGACCCCGAGCTCGCCGCCGAACTCCGCTCCTCCTTCGACGAGGACGTCTCCTCCGAGGACGACTTCCTGCGCTTCCTGGACGCCTGGTGGCCCGAGCTCACCCCGCGCGGCGTACTCGCCGCGATGGGCGACGAGCGGCGCCTCGGCCGCTGGGCCCGCCGCGTCCTCAACCCCGGCGAGGTCCGCAAGGTCGCCCGCTCCCTCAAGCGGGACGCCCTGTCCGTGCACGACGTGGCGCTCCTGGACGAGCTGCAGGCGATCCTCGGCACCCCGCACCGCCCCAGGAAGAAGCGCGAGCTGGACCCCCTCGACCAGCTCACCGGCCTGGAGGAGCTGATGCCGCAGCGCGAGGAGACCCAGCGCGAGCGGGCCGAGCGCCTCGCCGCGGAGCGCACCGAGTACGCCCACGTCATCGTCGACGAGGCGCAGGACCTCACGCCCATGCAGTGGCGCATGGTGGGCCGCCGCGGCCGGCACGCCACCTGGACGGTCGTCGGCGACCCGGCCCAGTCCTCCTGGTCCGACCCGGACGAGGCGGGCGAGGCCCGTGACGAGGCCCTGGGCACCCGCCCGCGCCGCCGTTTCACGCTCACCGTCAACTACCGCAACCCCGCCGAGATCGCCGAGCTCGCCGCCAAGGTGCTCGCCCTGGCGATGCCGGGCGCCGAGTCCCCCTCGGCGGTCCGCTCCACCGGCATCCGGCCCCGCTTCTGTGTCGTACGGGACGGGGACCTCGCCGCGTCCGTGCGGGAGGAGGCGGCGCGCCTCCTGGAGCGCGTGGACGGCACGGTCGGCGTCGTGGTGGCCATGAACCGGCGCGAACAGGCCGCGCGCTGGCTCGCGGACCTCGGCGAGCGCGTGGTGGCGCTCGGCAGCCTGGAGGCCAAGGGCCTGGAGTACGACGCGACGCTCGTCGTCTCGCCCGCGGAGATCGCCGACGAGTCCCCGGCGGGCCTGCGCGTCCTGTACGTGGCGCTGACACGCGCGACGCAGCAGCTCACGGTCCTCGCGGGGGAGCGCGACGACCCGGACGCGGACGGGGTCGCGGACCTGCTGCGGGACTGAGCGCGGCGCCGGCCCGGGCAGCTGGTTCGTACGGTTGTGCGTACTCGGTTCGTACGGCTTCGCGGGACGGGAATTGCCTTACGGGGATCGTTTGTTACCTTGGATGTGGCACCGGCCCGATCCAAGCCCCCGGGCCCAACCATCGTCGCTACGAGCGACCACTTGCCGCGAGGCGAGCATGGCGGGTCGGTGTCATTACGTCGGGAGAGGCCCACGTCACCAAGTGACGTGGGCCTCTTTCCGTATGCCGGAACCCCCTTCCGTCACACGCCCACTTCTCGTATGGTGGAAACCAGTTTCCGAAAACGAAGCGCTGCAGCCGATGAACACAACGTTCTCAATCCGGGGCGACTACCACGTACTCATCGGTAGGTGCGACCATCGGACGGCAAGAGCTACAAGGTGAAAGCAGAGGAAGTCGGCCATGGCAACGGCGCCCAGCGTCTCCTACTCGATGACGGTCCGACTGGAGGTGCCCGCGAGCGGAACCGCGGTCTCCCAGCTCACCACGGCCGTCGAGTCTTCCGGGGGCTCGGTCACCGGCCTCGACGTCACGGCCTCCGGCCACGAGATGCTGCGGATCGACGTGACGATCGCGGCGTCCTCCACCACGCACGCCGACGAGATCGTCGAGCAGCTGCGCACCATCGAGGGCGTCACCCTCGGCAAGGTCTCCGACCGTACGTTCCTGATGCACCTCGGCGGCAAGATCGAGATGCAGTCCAAGCACCCCATCAGGAACCGTGACGACCTCTCCATGGTCTACACCCCGGGCGTGGCCCGGGTCTGCATGGCCATCGCGGAGAACCCCGAGGACGCGCGCCGCCTCACGATCAAGCGCAACTCCGTTGCGGTCGTAACGGACGGCTCGGCCGTCCTCGGCCTCGGCAACATCGGCCCGAAGGCCGCGCTGCCGGTCATGGAGGGCAAGGCGGCCCTCTTCAAGCGGTTCGCCGGCATCGACGCCTGGCCGCTCTGCCTGGACACCCAGGACACCGACGCCATCGTCGAGATCGTCAAGGCGATCGCCCCCGGCTTCGCGGGCATCAACCTGGAGGACATCTCCGCGCCCCGCTGCTTCGAGATCGAGGCCCGCCTCCGCGAGGCCCTCGACATCCCCGTCTTCCACGACGACCAGCACGGCACGGCCATCGTGGTCCTCGCCGCCCTCACCAACGCCCTGCGCGTGGTGACCAAGAACATCGGCGACGTGCGCGTGGTCATGTCCGGCGCCGGCGCGGCCGGCACGGCCATCCTGAAGCTGCTGCTCGCCGCCGGTGTGAAGAACGCGGTGGTGGCCGACATCCACGGCGTGGTGCACGCCGACCGCGAGGACCTGGTCTCCCACGAGGCCGACTCGCCGCTGCGCTGGATCGCCGACAACACCAACCCCGAGGGGCTGACCGGCACCCTCAAGGAGGCCGTCGTCGGCGCCGACGTCTTCATCGGCGTGTCGGCTCCGAACGTGCTGGGCGCCGAGGACGTCGCGGCCATGGCCGAGGGCGCCATCGTGTTCGCGCTTGCGAACCCCGACCCCGAGGTCGACCCGGCAATCGCCCGCCAGACCGCGGCAGTTGTGGCCACCGGGCGCTCGGACTTCCCGAACCAGATCAACAACGTCCTGGTCTTCCCCGGCGTCTTCCGCGGCCTCCTGGACGCCCAGTCCCGTACGGTCAACACGGAGATGATGCTGGCCGCCGCGGGCGCCCTGGCGGACGTCGTCGCCGAGGACGAGCTGAACCGGAACTACATCATCCCCAGCGTCTTCAACGACAAGGTCGCGGGCGCCGTGGCCGACGCCGTGCGCAGCGCCGCGAAGGCCGCCGGGGCCGCTGTGACGGGTGCCACGGCCTAGCGACACGGCGCGTCGCCGGACACGGGCCCGAGAGGCCCCTCTAGGGTGGCTTGGCAGCAAGCCCCCCGGCCCCCGCCATTTTCAGGGGCGGCGGACGCTTTTCGTGTGACCCCCAGGGGCACCGGATTGGCTTTCCCGCCGCAGGTGGGGGCAGGATGCGTAATCGGGCGCGAGGGTCTGACGTCAGACCCGGGTCCGGGGACTGTCCGAGGACCCTGGCAGCATCGTCTTCGCTGTGCCCATCATGCGGCCCCGCCGCGTGGCACGCCTCAACGGCAAAAGAACACGGGAGTACAAACATGAACCGCAGTGAGCTGGTGGCCGCGCTGGCCGACCGCGCAGAGGTGACCCGCAAGGACGCCGACGCCGTGCTGGCCGCGTTCGCCGAGACCGTCGGCGAGATCGTTGCCAAGGGCGACGAGAAGGTCACCATCCCCGGCTTCCTGACCTTCGAGCGCACCCACCGTGCCGCTCGCACCGCCCGCAACCCGCAGACCGGCGAGCCGATCAACATCCCGGCCGGTTACAGCGTCAAGGTTTCGGCTGGTTCCAAGCTGAAGGAAGCGGCTAAGGGCAAGTAGCCTCGAGCAGCTGGAAGGGGGCGGTCACCCGTTGGGTGACCGCCCCCTTCTGCTTGCGCTCTACAAGATGGCCTCAAGCGCCGGCCGGGCTGAAGCCGATCAGCTCAGCGCCGCCTTGCCCGGGAGTTCTACCTTTGCGCCGAGTTCCACGAGCTTGTCCATGAAGTTCTCGTAGCCGCGGTTGATCAGGTCGATGCCGTGGACGCGGGACGTGCCCTGGGCCGCCAGGGCCGCGATGAGGTACGAGAAGCCGCCGCGCAGGTCGGGGATGACCAGATCGGCGCCCTGCAGCTTCGTGGGGCCGCTGACGACCGCCGAGTGCAGGAAGTTGCGCTGGCCGAAGCGGCAGTCGGAGCCGCCCAGGCACTCGCGGTAGAGCTGGATGTGCGCACCCATCTGGTTGAGCGCGGAGGTGAAGCCGAGCCGGGACTCGTAGACCGTCTCGTGGACGATGGACAGGCCCGCGGCCTGCGTCAGGGCCACCACGAGCGGCTGCTGCCAGTCGGTCTGGAAACCGGGGTGCACGTCCGTCTCCAGGGCGATCGCGTTGAGCGAGCCGCCCGGGTGCCAGAAGCGGATGCCCTCGTCGTCGATCTCGAAGGCACCGCCCACCTTCCGGTAGGTGTTCAGGAACGTCATCATCGAGCGCTGCTGGGCGCCGCGGACGTAGATGTTGCCTTCGGTCGCCAGGGCCGCGGAAGCCCAGGAGGCGGCCTCCAGGCGGTCCGACAGGGCGTGGTGGGTGTAGCCGCCGAGGCTGTCGACACCGGTGATCCGGATGGTCCGGTCGGTGTCCATGGCGATGATCGCGCCCATTTTCTGCAGGACGCAGATCAGGTCCTCGATCTCCGGCTCGACCGCGGCGTTGGAGAGCTCGGTCACACCCTCCGCGAGCACGGCGGTGAGCAGCACCTGCTCGGTGGCGCCCACGGACGGGTACGGCAGGCGGATCTTGGTGCCGCGCAGCCGCTGCGGGGCCTCCAGGTACTGGCCGTCGGCGCGCTTCTCGATGGTCGCGCCGAACTGGCGGAGCACCTCGAAGTGGAAGTCGATCGGCCGGCCGCCGATGTCGCAGCCGCCGAGGCCGGGGATGAAGGCGTGCCCGAGGCGGTGCAGCAGGGGGCCGCAGAAGAGGATCGGAATGCGCGACGAGCCCGCGTGGGCGTCGATGTCGGCGACATTCGCGCTCTCCACGTGCGACGGGTCCATGATGAGCTCGCCCGGCTCCTCGCCGGGGCGGACCGTCACGCCGTGCAGCTGCAGCAGGCCGCGCACGACCCGGACGTCCCGGATGTCGGGGACGTTGCGCAGCCGGCTCGGGGCGCTGCCGAGCAGCGCGGCGACCATGGCCTTGGGCACGAGGTTCTTCGCGCCGCGGACACGGATCTCGCCCTCCAGCGGGGTTCCGCCATGGACAAGCAGTACGTCTTCGGTGCCGGTGCCGGTCATGAATCTCGCGTTCCGATTGGATGGACGGGGGGACCAAAGGGCCAAGCGTAATGGCCGAGTACCCCCCTTCCGTAAGGCCGCGGACGCGCAAAGCACGTCAGGAGTCCGCCACAACACCAACCGTGCGGAACCGGACACACCGGGTCACCGCCCGCGACGCGCGCTCCACCTGCCCCTTCGGCCCCTGAGCTGCGTTCACTCCGGTATGCGCATTGGCTCCCCGCACACGGCAAAGATGCGGGATCATGTCATCCATGACCGAGGTGTCCTCGCTCACAGGGCGGCTGCTCGTGGCCACACCAGCTCTGGCGGACCCGAACTTCGACCGCGCGGTGGTGCTGCTCCTCGACCACGACGAGGAGGGCTCACTCGGCGTGGTCCTCAACCGCCCGACCCCGGTGGACGTCGCCGACATCCTGGAGGGCTGGGGAGAGCTGGCCGGCGCGCCCGGCGTCGTCTTCCAGGGTGGGCCCGTCTCACTGGACTCGGCGCTCGGCGTCGCGGTGATCCCCGGCGACGAGGGGGCGCCCCCGGGCGCGCGGGCGCGCGGGGGCAGAGCGGACCCGGTGGGCTTCCGCCGGGTGCACGGCGCGATCGGCCTCGTCGACCTGGAGACCCCGCCGGAGCTGCTCGCCGCCGCGCTCGGCTCCCTGCGGATCTTCGCCGGGTACTCGGGCTGGGGCCCCGGCCAGCTGGAGAACGAGCTGGAGGACGGCGCCTGGTACGTGGTGGAGTCCGAGCCCGGCGACGTCTCGGCGCCGGATCCGGAGCGGCTGTGGCGCGCGGTGCTGCGGCGTCAGCGCAGCGAGCTGGCGATGGTCGCCACCTATCCGGACGACGCGTCGCTGAACTGAGCGGCGTGGTGCGGGTCGCCGAGCTGCTGATCGCCGAGTCGACCGGCCTCGCTCAGGTACCGCTCGGCCAAGGGGTGGGCGTCCTGGGCCGGCACCGCGAGGGACACGGTCACCGGCGGAGCGTTCTTCAGGCGTACGCGGCGTACCGCCGGGTGGGCGTGCCTGCGGGCCACCGGTTCGGGCGCCACGCCCACGCCGTGCCCCGCGGCGACCGCCTCCAGCCACTCGTCGAGGTTGTCGGCGGTGCAGGACAGCTTCGGGCGCCGCCCCACGGGCCACAGGCCGGGATGGGTGGTGCCGCCGACGGTGTTCACGACCAGCGGCAGATCCGCGAGCTCCGCCCAGTCCACGACCCGGCGCCCCGCGAGCTCCGCGGCACCCCGCGCGACGACGGCGACGCGCGCTTCGTGCAGCAGGACGCGGGTGCGGACCGCGGCGCCGGCCGGGACCTCACCCCGTACGACCGCGATGTCGCACGCGCCCGACAGGAGCCCGGCGAGGGGTTCGTCGCGCCGCACCAGACGCACGCCCGCGCCGGTCTCGGCCTTGAAGGAGTGCACGAGGCCGGCGCAGGCCGCGGGCAGCAGCGAGGTGAACCCGAGCCGGAGCACCGGGGGTTCGCCGCCCGCGGCGTCCAGCGCGGCGTCGAGCCGGGAGAGCAGCGGCGCCAGCTCGTCGCGCAGCCGTGACCCGGCGTCGGTGAGCTCGACGCGGCGCGTGGTCCTGGCCAGGAGGCGGGTGCCGAGGGCGTCCTCCAGGGCCCGCACGGTCCGGGTGAGCGCGGGCTGGCCCACGCGCAGGACGGCGGCGGCGTGCGTGAAGCTCAACTCGTCCGCGACGGCGAGGAACCCGCGCAGGTGCCGGAGCTCGACGGCGGGCGGCAGGTGATCCATTCCTCCCCAGCATAAATGAGCGCCCCGCGGCATTTCCCCGGCCGTGCGCAGGCTGCCTACGTTTCCCTCTCGCCGCGCCGCGAGGAGCGGTGCCGGAGAGACCGCCGGGGAACGCCGGGAAACGCCGGGGAACGCCGGGGAACAGGGAGTTGAGCGCGGTGCGCAAGGTGTGGCTGTTGATGGTGGGGTCCTTCACGCTGGGGCTCGACGCCTATGTGATGGCGGGGCTGCTGCCCGTGGTCGCCGGTGACCTCGGCACGACCGTCTCGCTCGCCGGGCAGATGGTCACCGTCTTCACCCTCGCCTACGCGGTGAGCGCGCCGCTCGTCGCCGGGCTGCTGTCCGGGGTGCGGCCGCGCCTCCTGGTCATCGCCGCGCTCGCCGTCTTCACACTGGGCAACGCGCTCACCGCCCTCGCGCCCGGCCTCGCCGTGCTGCTCCTGGCGCGTGCGGTGGCGGGGGCCGGGGCCGGGGTCTACTCGGCGCTCTCCACGGCGGCGGCCGCCACGCTCGCAGGACCGGAGCGGCGCGGGCGGGCGCTCGCGATGGTGATGGGCGGGATGAGTTCGGGCACGGTGCTCGGTGTGCCGCTGGGGGTACTGCTCGCCGACCACACGTCCTGGCGGGCGACGATGTGGCTGGTGACGGGGCTCGGCACGGTCGCGCTGCTCGGCCTCGCGGCGTGGCTGCCGCAGGTGCCCGCCGAGCCGCCGGTGCCGGTGCGGGCACGGCTCGGGGCGCTCGCCGACCGCGCGGTCCTGCCCGTCGTGGGCGTCTCCTTCCTGGGCGCGGTGGCGAGCCTCGGCCTGTACACCTACCTCGCGCCGGTGCTGGCCTCGTCGGGCGGCGTGGGCGGGGGCGAGGTGGCGCCGTACCTGTGGGCGTGGGGGATCGGCGGGGTGCTCGGCAGTCTGCTCGCCGGGCCGCTGGTGGACCGTACGGGCCGGGTGGTCGCGCTCGTGACGGGGATCGTCTCGACCCTCGTCGTCGCGATCGGCGTCCTGCCGCTGCTCGGCGCGGCCGCCTTCCCCGCGCTCGTCGTCTGGGGCGCGGCGGGCTGGGCGTTCCAGGTCCCGCAGCAGCACCGCCTGCTCGCGCTGCGTGCCGAGCGCGGCACGGTGGCCCTCGCGCTCAACAACTCCGCCCTGTACCTGGGCAGCGCGGTCGGCTCCGGGGCGGCGGGCCTCGCCCTCGCCGCGGGCCTCGCCCCGCGCGACCTGCCCTGGGCGGCCGCCGCGGTGGCGGCGGCCGGGCTCGCCCTGCACCTGGTGGGGCGCGGCCCCGCCGGTACGGATGGCCGAGGGCCCGCCGGTACGGGTGACCGGGAGTCCGCCGGTACGGGTGGCCGTGCCCCCGCCCGTACGGGCGCTGACGGTTCGCGCCGGGCGTGAGTACCCTTGGCCCTTATGAGCACTCTTGAGCCCGAGCCCGAGCGCGGGGCAGGTACGGGGACCCTCGTAGAGCCGACGCCGCAGGTGTCGCACGGTGACGGCGACCACGAGCGCTATGCGCACTACGTCCAGAAGGACAAGATCATGGCGAGCGCGCTCGACGGCACGCCCGTCGTCGCGCTCTGCGGCAAGGTGTGGGTCCCCGGCCGCGACCCGAAGAAGTATCCCGTCTGTCCCATGTGCAAGGAGATCTACGAGTCCATGGGCGCGGGCGGCGACAACGACAAGGGCGGCAAGGACGGCAAGGGCGGCGGCAAGTAGCCCTGTAGCCCTTCCGGTCCCTCGCCGGACCCTTCCGGTCCCGTGTGAGGCCCTTTCGAGACCCTTTCGCCCGAGGGGCGTTGCGCCAGCCGCAACGCCCCTTTTGCGTTGCGCAATCGCGTGACAGCCTGTGGCTTCATGACCTTTGGGCAACTCATCCCGGCGCCCGCACGCGCCGAGGCCACGCAGAGCTCCTCCTTCGTCATCGACGCCTCCACCACCCTGTACGGGGGCCCCGGCACCGGGACCACCGAGCGGTGGCTGCGCACCACCCTCGGGCCCGCGCTCGGCCTGCCGCTCCCCGGCGGGACCGAGGGGGCGGGCAACTCCCTCTCCCTGTACGTGGACGGCTCCCTGGAGCCGGAGGCGTACCGGCTCACCGTCGACGCCGACCGCGTCGAGATCCGCGGCGGCTCCGGCTCCGGCGTCTTCTGGGGCGCCCAGACCCTGCGCCAGCTGATCGGCCCCGACGCCTTCCGGCGCGCGCCGGTGCGGCCCGGCGCCGAGCACTCCGTCCCGGCGGGCCTCGTCGAGGACGCCCCCCGGTTCGGCTGGCGCGGCATGATGCTCGACGTCTCGCGGCACTTCATGCCGAAGGACGGGGTCCTGCGCTACCTCGACCTGCTCGCCGCCCACAAGCTCAACGTCTTCCACTTCCACCTCACCGACGACCAGGGCTGGCGCGTGGAGATCAAGCGCCACCCCGAGCTCACCGAGGCCGGCTCCTGGCGGTCCCGCACCAAGTGGGGCCACCGCGCCTCGCCGCTGTGGGAGGAGCGCCCGCACGGCGGGTACTACACGCAGGACGACATCCGCGAGATCGTCGCGTACGCCGACTCGCTGCACATCGCCGTCGTCCCGGAGATCGAGATCCCCGGCCACTCGCAGGCGGCCATCAGCGCCTACCCGCACCTCGGCAACACCGACGTCGTCGACACCGAGGCGCTCACCGTCTGGGACACCTGGGGGGTCAACCCCAACGTGCTCGCTCCCACCGAGGACGTACTCCGCTTCTACGAGGGGGTCTTCGAGGAGGTCCTCGACCTCTTCCCCTCCACGTTCATCCACGTCGGCGGCGACGAGTGCCCCAAGGACCAGTGGAAGGCGTCGGCCACCGCGCAGGCCCGCATCAAGGAGTTGGGCGTCGAGGACGAGAAGGGGCTGCAGAGCTGGTTCATCCGGCACTTCGACAGCTGGTTCACCGCCCGCGGCCGGCGGCTCATCGGCTGGGACGAGATCCTGGAGGGCGGCCTCGCCGAGGGCGCCACCGTGTCGTCCTGGCGCGGTTACCGGGGCGGCATCGCGGCCGCCAAGTCCGGCCACGACGTCGTCATGTGCCCCGAGCAGCACGTGTATCTGGACCACCGTCAGGACGGCGGCCCCGACGAGCCGGTGCCCATCGGGTTCGTCCGCACCCTGGAGGACGTCTACCGCTTCGAGCCCGTCCCCGCCGAGCTCACCGAGGAGGAGGCGGCCCACGTCATCGGCACCCAGGCCAACGTCTGGACCGAGGTGATGGAGCACCAAGGACGCGTCGACTACCAGGTGTTCCCGCGTCTGGCCGCGTTCTGCGAGGTGGCGTGGCGGCGGCTGCCGGCCCCGGCCGAGCGCGACTACGCCGACTTCGAGCGCCGAATGACCGCGCACTACCCGCGACTTGACGCCCTCGGCGTCGACTACCGTCCGCCGACCGGTCCTTTGCCGCGACAGCAGCGCCCGGGTGTGCTCGGACGCCCGATCGAGGGGGCGCCCCCGAACGTGTGAGAGAGCCCGCGGGTGTGTGCTCCCTGGGTGTGCTCCCTGTGCGTGCTCCCGGCGGCCCGCGCCGGGAGCATGGGGGCAATTCACCCCACCGGGAGAGGCCCCGTCAAACCGGCACATCCCCCCGTACCAGGGGCGAATGCCTCCTAGTGGACCCCCGCGTCGAGGGCCGGGGAGAATGTGCCAGAGTTGCCACGTCCGGGTTGTGAGCACGTACCGTACGGCGGAACAGGCGTAACGGTGACACGTCGCGAAACGGCGAGCACTCCACCTACACGTCGTACGTGGAGTACGCGGCCGGACATCGGGAAGGGGCAGCCGGTTTTGAGCACGCACGCACCGCAGGCGACACGGACACCGCAGTCGGTGAAGCTGCCCGCCACGCTGGACGAGGCCGTGGCGGCACTCACCGCCATGCCCGCCGCCGTGCCCGTCGCAGGCGGCACCGACCTGATGGCCTCGGTCAATTCGGGACAGCTGCGCCCCGCCGCCCTGGTCGGCCTCGGCCGCATCAGCGAGATCCGCGGCTGGCAGTACCAGGACGGCCACGCCCTGCTCGGCGCCGGCCTCACCCACGCCCGCATGGGCCGCCCCGACTTCGCCGCGCTGATCCCCGCCCTGGCCGCCGCCGCGCGCGCCGCGGGACCGCCGCAGATCCGTAACGCGGGCACCCTCGGCGGCAACATCGCGTCCGCCGCGCCGACCGGCGACGCGCTGCCCGTGCTCGCCGCCCTCGAAGCGGTCCTGATCATCGCGGGACCCGGTGGCGCCCGCCGCGAGCTCCCCGTCTCGCACCTCCTCGCCGGCATGGAGATGCTCCGCCCCGGCGAGCTCATCGGCTTCGTGCGGGTACCGCTCCTGCACGCCCCCCAGGTCTTCCTCAAGGCGACGGGACGCACCGGACCCGGCCGGGCGTCCGCCTCCGTCGCGCTGGTCCTCGACCCGGCCCGGCGCGGCGTGCGCTGCGCGGTCGGCGCCATCGCGCCGATGCCGCTGCGGCCGCTGGAGGCCGAGGAGTGGGTGGCCTCCCTGATCGACTGGGACGGCGGGCGCGGCAGCCTCGTCCCGGAGGCGGTCACCGCCTTCGGCGAGTACGTCGCCACCGCCTGCATCCCGGACCAGCCCCCGGCGGCCGACGGCACCGAACAGCCACTGTCGCCCGCCGTACTGCACCTGCGGCGCACCGTCGCCGCGCTGGCCCGACGAGCACTGGGGAGGGCGCTGTCGTGAGCGACGACCAGAACACCCACAACGGCGGCGGCTGGCAGCCGCACCCGCAGGGCGAGTACGACTCCGACGCCACGGCGTTCGTGCAGCTCCCCGAGGGCATGCTGGACGCCCCGCTCGCCGCGCCCGGACACGGGTACGTCCCGCCGCAGATAACGGTCACCCCCGCCACCGCCGACGCCACCGACCCGGCGGCCACCGGCACGTGGGTCATGCCGCCCGAGGTGACGGGTGCTGCCGGTGCCGGGCACGCGGTGCGGTGGCCCGAGGCGGGCGCGGCGCCCCAGGCCCATGTGGATCACGGCCACGGGGATCACGGCCACGTGGAGCACGGTCACCCTGAGCACGGCCACGCTGAGGGGCAGGCGTACGACCCGCGTGCGACCGGGCAGTGGAGTCTCGCCGAGGCGGAGGCCGCGCAGGCGCAGCACCGGACGTACGGCCACGGACAGGCGTACGAGCAGGACTTCGGCCGACAGCAGGACTTCGGCCGGGAGCGGGAGTACGGCGACGGGTACGGGCAGCCGGTCGCCGCGCCGCCCGCCGACGTCACCGGCCAGTGGTCGATCCCGGTCGCCGGCGGTGACCTGCCCGACGAGTCCGGCGAGTTCACCGCGTCGTCGCTGGCCTCCCAGTGGGGCGGCACGCCGCCCGCGACCCTGCCCGGCGGCGCGCCCGCGCCGTGGGCGACGGGGGCGGGGGCCGGTGCGCCCTGGGGGGCGCAGGCGCAGGAGGCTCTCCGCACGGAGGTGCCGCCGCCCCCCGCGCCGGACGGCTCCGCGGAGACCGAGAGCCGCTTCGAGAAGACGCAGTTGCTGCGGGCGATCCGGATCCCGTCCGGGGACGCCCCGTCGGAGCCGCTGGCCGGACCGGCCGAGGCGCCCTTCGAAGAGCCGGTGCACGAGCCGGCCGAAGAGGCTGCCGAGCCGGTAGAGGTCGACGAGCCGGTAGAGGTCGACGAACCGGTCGAGGTCGAAACAGAACCCGAAGCCGAAACCGAACCCGAAGCGGAATCCGAAGTCGACGCCGAGCCCGCGGACTTGTCGGACGAAGCGCACGTACCCGAAGAGACGGGCGCGGCGGACGAACCCGGCGTACCGGAAGAAACGCCGGAAGCCCCGCACGCCGCCGAGGCCACGGAGGCGGTGGCCCTCGCGGAGGAGCCCACCGAGGCCACCACCGTCACCGAAGCCGCCGAGCCCGTCCCCACCCCGCTCCACGACGACCACCCCCTCGTCTCGTACGTCCTGCGCGTGAACGGCACCGACCGGCCCGTCACCGACGCCTGGATCGGCGAGTCGCTGCTCTACGTCCTGCGGGAGCGGCTCGGTCTCGCGGGCGCCAAGGACGGCTGCTCGCAGGGCGAGTGCGGGGCCTGCAACGTCCAGGTGGACGGGCGGCTCGTCGCCTCCTGCCTGGTGCCGGCCGCCACCACCGCGGGCAGCGAGGTCCGTACCGTCGAGGGCCTCGCCACCGACGGGCAGCCCTCCGACGTGCAGCGCGCGCTCGCCGCGTGCGGCGCCGTGCAGTGCGGCTTCTGTGTGCCCGGCATGGCCATGACCGTGCACGACCTCCTGGAGGGCAACCCCGCCCCCAGCGACCTGGAGACCCGCCGCGCGCTGTGCGGCAACCTCTGCCGCTGCTCCGGCTACCGCGGCGTGCTCGATGCCGTGCGCGAGGTGGTCGCCGAGCGCGAGGAGTCCGCGGCGGCCACCGAACCCGCGGCCCAGGACGAGGACCGGCAGGCCGAGACGGCCCGCATCCCGCACCAGGCGGGCCCCGGCGACGGCGGCGTCCACCCGGCCTCGCTCGACGGCGGCTACGAGGGCGGCTACGACGACGGCTACGACGGTCCGTACGAACCCGAAGGACCGCAGGGCCCTTACGGCCAGGACGGAGGCCACGCGTGACCACCGAAGCCACCGCGCCCGCGCCCGGCGCCGCCCCGCAGGAGACCGAGCCGCGGCTCGGCATCGGCGCGTCACTGCCGTCCGCGCAGGCCCGGGTGAAGACCGAGGGCACCTTCCCCTACGCGGCCGACCTGTGGGCCGAGGGCCTGCTGTGGGCCGCGGTCCTGCGCTCCCCGCACGCGCACGCCCGCATCGTCTCCATCGACACCCGCCACGCCCTGGAGATGCCGGGCGTCCACGCCGTCGTCACGCACGAGGACGTCCCCGGCGAGCCGCTGCACGGCCGCAGGACCGCCGACCGCCCGGTCTTCGCCGCCGACGTCGTACGCCACCACGGCGAGCCCATCGCCGCCGTCGCCGCCGACCACCCCGACACGGCGCGGATGGCCGCCGCGGCCGTCATCGTCGAGTACGAGGTCCTCGAACCGGTCACCGACCCGGAGAAGGCCTTCGAGGCCGAACCGCTGCACCCCGACGGCAACTTGATCCGGCACATCCCGCTGCGCCACGGCGACCCGGAGGCGGCGGGCGAGCTGGTCGTCGAGGGCCTGTACCGCATCGGCCGCCAGGACCCGGCGCCGATCGGCGCGGAGGCGGGCCTCGCCGTGCCGCGCCCCGACGGGGGAGTGGAGCTGTACATCGCCTCCACCGACCCGCACGCCGACCGCGACCGCGCCGCCGCCTGCTTCGGCGTCAGCCCGGAGCGGGTGAAGGTCGTCGTCACCGGCGTGCCCGGCGCGAGCGCCGACCGCGAGGACGCGAGCTTCCAACTGCCCCTAGGGCTCCTCGCGTTGCGGACCGGCTGCCCGGTCAAGCTCACCGCGACCCGCGAGGAGTCCTTCCTCGGCCACGCCCACCGCCACCCCACCCTGCTGCGCTACCGCCACCACGCCGACGGCGAGGGCCGCCTGGTCAAGGTGGAGGCGCAGATCCTGCTCGACGCGGGCGCGTACGCGGACACGTCCTCGGAGGCGCTGGCCGCCGCAGTCTCCTTCGCCTGCGGCCCGTACGTGGTGCCGAACGCCTTCATCGAGGGCTGGGCGGTCCGTACGAACAACCCGCCGTCCGGGCACGTACGGGGCGAGGGCGCGCTGCAGGTGTGCGCCGCGTACGAGGCGCAGATGGACAAGATCGCCAAGAAGCTGTCCATCGACCCGGCCGAGGTGCGGCTGCGCAACGCGATGGCGACCGGCGACATCCTGCCCACCGGCCAGACCGTGACCTGCCCCGCCCCGGTGGCCGAACTCCTGGCCGCCGTACGCGACTTCCCCCTCCCCGAGCTGCCCAAGGACACCCCCGAGGACGAGTGGCTGCTGCCCGGAGGGCCGGAGGGCGCGGGCGAGCCGGCCGCGGTGCGCCGGGGTGTCGGCTACGGCCTCGGCATGGTCCAACTCCTGGGCGCCGAGGGCACGGACGAGGTCTCCACGGCCACCGTGAAGGTCCACGACGGCGCGGCGACCGTGCTCTGCGCGGCCGTCGAGACCGGCCAGGGCTTCACCACGCTGGCCCGCCAGATCGTCCAGGAGACGCTCGGCATCGAGGACGTGCGGGTCGCGCCGGTCGACACCGACCAGCCGCCGGCGGGCCCCAGTTGCCGCGGCCGCCACACCTGGGTGTCCGGCGGGGCGGTGGAGCGCGCGGCGAAGATGGTCCGTACGCAGCTGCTGCAGCCGCTGGCCCACAAGTTCGGCATGTCCACCGAGCTGCTCCAGATCAACGACGGCAAGATCACGTCGTACGACGGGGTGCTCTCCACGACCGTCACCGAGGCCCTTGAGGGCAAGGAGCTCTGGGCCACGGCCCAGTGCCGCCCCCACCCGACCGAGCCGCTCGACGAGTCCGGCCAGGGCGACGCCTTCGTGGGCATGGCGTTCTGTGCGATCCGCGCGGTCGTGGACGTCGACATCGAGATCGGTTCCGTACGGGTGGTGGAGCTCGCCGTCGCCCAGGACGTGGGCCGCATCCTCAACCCCGCCCAGCTGCGGGCCCGCATCGAGGCGGGCGTCACGCAGGGCGTGGGCGCGGCGCTCACCGAGAACCTCCGCACCCCGCGCGGCCTGGTCCGCCACCCCGACCTGACCGGCTACGCCCTGCCGACCGCCCTGGACACCCCGGACATCCGCATCGTGAAGCTGGTGGAGGAGCGGGACGTAGTGGCTCCGTTCGGCGCGAAGGCGGCCAGCGCGGTTCCGGTCGTGACGTCACCGGCGGCGGTCGCCTCGGCGGTCCGCGCGGCGACGGGCCGCCCGGTCAACCGCCTGCCGATCCGCCCCCAGGCGGCGGTGGCGACCTGACGGGTCGCCGGTGGTGTGTGCGCGGGCGTGGCTACCAGATGCCGCTGAGGTGGTGCGGGCCTGTGGGGTCGGGGTCCTCCGGGGGGCGGGTCCTGAGGGGCAGCGGGGTGACGGCGAGGAGGCCGGCGTCGTCCGGGCGGACGATGAACGGGGAGTGGATCCGGGGGATCCAGGGGTAATGGGGGAGCCCTTCGTCCTCCGGACGGGGTGGTGCGGGTAGGGGTACGTGCTGTGCCGATTGATGGCCATTCGGTACGTGTCCCGCCCGGCGCCCGACCCCCTCCTCCCCGCCCAGCGCCAGCGTGTCCCGGCGCCAGTCCTCGCGGACGTACCCGAGCGCGCGGCAGGACCACTGCCGCTCGCCGTACGCCTCCCGGCACGTCAGGTCGATGCGGATCTCCAGCTCGCCCAGGTGCCGGTCCGCCGTCCGGATCCGCAGGGTTTTCGTGGCGCCGGGGGCGGTGTGCCGCCAGATCAGTACGCCGTCGTCGCCCGCGTCGACGACCATGGCCGGCTCGTCGTTCAGATGGACCGTGACCCGGGCCTCGGCGACCGGGGAGCCGCCGGTCTGCCGGACGACGACGAGGATGTCGGGGGTGCCGCCGCTCCGGCGCACGTCCGTCTCGACGACGGCGAAGACCGGCCGGTCGGCCTCGTCGCGCAAGGCTCGCTCGTGGTCCAACTGCTCCCGCAGCAACTCGACTTGGGCCAGTGCGGCACGGGCCTGCGTCTCGGCGGCGAGGGCGGCACGGTGGGCCGTGCGGCCCTGCCACCAGGCGGTGCAGGCGGCTGCCGCCGCGACGATGGCGCTGCCGGCCGCGATGTAGTCCCCAGCTTCCACGGCCGCCCACCTTACTGAGGTGGGGCGCGCGAAAGGGGTGGTCCGGTGAGGACCACCCCTTTCGTGGGTGCGTTCGCGCTGCGCCGGCAGTCGCGTCGACCTGAGGCCGTGGCGGGAATCGAACCCGCGTTACTGGATTTGCAGTCCAGCCCCTAAGCCACTCGGGCACACGGCCGTGTCGTTGACCTGACCCAGTGAAGGTAGCGGGGTCCGTGTCCGCGCCTCAAGAGATTGCGGCGTGCCGCAATGGGACTGCCATATGGCGTTCATGAAGGGGGAGGGGGGCGGGGGGTGGCCGGTGCCTTCGGTGGGCCGACGCCTGCGATTCGTACCGGGGCCGCGACTTGACCTTCGACCCGGACGGCCAGGGGTGAGGCCGACGGGCAACTCTGCTCGGCTCATCACCTTTCGCTGCCGGGTGCGGACCGGCCCATTGTGGGCGGGGCCACGGTAGGGGTGAGGCCTGGAGGTCACCCTTCGGGGGACCTGAGACGTTGAAGGTCACCGGGGCCGCCCGGGGTTTTGCGGAGTGTGGCGGTTCCGGGCCGTGAGCAAAGGGCGCTCCCTGCGGTCGCGTCGGCTTCGCCGATTCCGCTGCGCTCCACCCTTGACTCCCGTCCCTACACCGCACGTTGACGTTCGACCCGGACGGCCAGGGGTGGGGCCGGCGGGGTCTGGGGGTTGGGTCATCATGTTTCGCTGCCGGGTTCGGACCGGTCCATCGTGGGCGGGGGCCACGGTGCGAGCTCGGCCACGGCCACGCTGCTCGGGCCATCCCCTTTCGCTGCCGGGTGCGGCCCGGCTCATCGTGGGCGGGTGCCACGGTGCGAGCTCGGCCCACGGACGGTGTGGTCGGGCCACCCCCTTTCGCTGCCGGGTGCGGCCCGTCTCATCGTGGGCGGGGGCCACGGTCGGGGGTCCGCCCGGAGGTCACCCTTCGCTCGCCCGGTGCTTTCGATTCTTACTGGGGCCGTCCGGGGTTTTGCGGAGTGTGGCGCCTCCGGGCCGGCAGTAAAGGGCGCTCCCTGCGGTCGCGTCGGCTTCGCCGATTCCGCTGCGCTCCACCCTTGACTCCCGTCCCTCCACCGCGACTTGACCTTCGACCCGGACGGCCAGGGGTGGGGCCGGCGGGGTCTGGGGGTTGGGTCATCACGTTTCGCTGCCGGGTGCGGACCGGTCCAACGTGGGCGGGGGCCACGGTGCGAGCTCGGCCCACGGCCGGTGTGGTCGGGTCATCGACTTTCGCTGCCGGGTGCGGCCCGGTCCATCGTGGGCGCGGGCCAGGGTTGCGGCTCGGCCGTCCACGCGGCATCGCTGCCCGGGGCATCGGCTTGCGCTGCCGGGCGCGGTCCGGCCCATCGTGGGCGGCGGCCCCGGTGCGCGCTCGGCCAGCCGCCCGGCCACGCCGCGCGGGCCCTCAGCCTTCGTGGTCGGGCACCTACTTCGGCAAAGTTGCGAAGCGAGGCGCCGCGCGCCCCCTCACCAACCGGATGCGCCCCCGGGGACGTAAGCCCGTTCTCGGACGTCCGGCCCGTCCGGCCCCACCCTTCCCTCCTCGGTTACCTACTTTGGGAAAGTTGCGAAGCAGAGGCCCGCGCGCCCCCTGCTACACCCCGCGCGCCGCCCAGCGGGTCTCGACCGCATGGTCCAGCCCCTCCGCCAAACCCGGTGGCCCCACGGAAGCCATCCGTCCCACAGGCCTCATGGGCCACGACAACTTTGCTGGGGGTCTGGCACCTACTTTGGGAAAGTTGCGAAGCGGATCTCCGCGCGCCCCCCAGCCGCGCCCCGCGCGCCGCCGGGTGGGTGCCCGATCGCAGGATCTGGTCCCTCCGCCGAACCCGGTGGCCCCACCGAACCCATTCGTCCCACGCACCTCGTGTGCCACCAGATCCCGGCAGCCTCACCAACCCCACCTCCCGTAGAGCACCCACCCACCCCGTCCCTCTCGGCGGACTGGCTGGTTCCGGGGGCGCTTGGGGTGTGGGAGGGGGGCGTGCGGCATATTCATTCGCAACTTTCCCGAAGTAGGTGACAGACCCCCAGAGGTGGCAGCCCCCTGTCCCCGGGCAGCGCATTGACGGTGACGTCTGCCGACGATGGGCCGGTCCGCACCCGGCGATGAAAGGTGATGACCCGAGCGGGGATGCCGCGCGGCTGGCCGAGCTCGTACCGTGGCCTCCGCGCACGTTGGGCCGGTCCGCACCCGGCGGCGAAAGTCGATGACCCGACCACACTGGCCGTGGGCCGAGCTCGCACGGGGGCGTCGGCGCACGTTGGGCCGGTCCGCACCCGGCAGCGAGACGTGATGACCATCCCAGCCTCGCCCGCCGCCTCACCCCTGGCCGTCCGGGTCGAAGTTCAGGTCGCGGTGGAGGGGCGGGAGTCAAGGGTGGAGCGGAGCGGAATCGGCGGAGCCGACGCCCGAAGGGCGCCCTTTACTGCCGGCCCGGAGGCGCCACACTCCGCAAAACCCCGGGCGGCCCCGGTAGAAATCGAAGGCACCGGGCCAGCGAAGGGTGACCTCCGGGCCGAGCCCCGACCGTGGCCCCGCCCACGATGAGCCGGTCCGCACCCGGCAGCGCGACCGGATGACCCGAACAGACTGGCCGTGGGCCGAGCTCGCACCGTGGCGTCGGCGCACGATGGACCGGTCCGCACTCGGCAGCGAGACGTGATGACCCAACCCCCGGTTCCCGTCGGCCTCGCCCCTGGCCGTCCGGGTCGAAGGTCAAGTCGCGGTGGAGGGAAGGGAGTCAAGGGTGGAGCGAAGCCGACGCGACCGCAGGGAGCGCCCTTTACTCGCGGCCCGGAACCGCCACACTCCGCAAAACCCCGGGCGGCCCCGGTACGGATCGAAGGCACCGGCCCACCGGAGGTGCCGGGCAAGGCGAGCCCCGCGGGACCTCACCTCACGCCGCTCCCAGCACGCAGAACTCGTTCCCCTCCAGATCCGCCAGGCACGTCCAGGGCGCCTCGCCCTGGCCGAAGTCGATGCCGGTGGCGCCCAGGGCGCGCAGCCGGGTCGCCTCCACGACGTGGTCGCCGCCGGGATAGGGGCGCAGGTCGAGGTGGACGCGGGGCCGGGCGGAACGGCTCCACTCCGTGCGCACACCTGGCGTACGCAGGAACTCCAGGTACGGGCCCACGCCTTGGGCGGACCGCAGCCGCGCCAGGTCGTCGGAGACCTCGTGCAACGTCCAGTCCATCGCCTCGTCCCAGAAGCGGGCCATGGCGCGAGGATCGGCGCAGTCGACCACGACCGCGCCGACCGGGCCGGTGTCCCGGTAGAGCTCACGGGGTTCGAGCACGCAGAACTCGTTGCCCTCGGGGTCGGCGAGGCACGCCCAAGGGACGTCGCCCTGGCCCACGTCGACGGGCGTCGCGCCCAGTTCGCGGAGGCGGGCCACCAACTCCGCCTGATGGGCGGTGGAGCGCGTGGCCAAGTCGACGTGCACGCCGTTCTTCGCCGACTTGGGCTGCGGGTCGGCGACGACGTCGATGACGATCGCGCTGGGGTCGGGGTAGGCGAAGCCCTCGGGTTCGAGGTTGGTCACGCCCGGCCCCTCGCTGTCCACGCCCCAGCCGCCGAGCGCCTCCGCCCAGAACCGGCCCAGCGCCGCGTCGTCCCGGGCCTTCAGATGAATCTGGACAAGTCGCGTCGTCATGCCGCCGATCCTAGAGCGAAGATCTTCCGTCGCGTGGGACGGCGATCGAAGGACCGTCGCAGCAACTAGGTCAGTATCTGACCTAGTTGGTGTCTAGTGTGGCGGCTGTCAGGGAGAGCCGGGGCCAGCGGGAGGCTGAAGTCATGCTTGAGACCACGACCAACAACGGTGAGCGTGCCGAGCTGCTGGCGGCGCTGGCCGGACACCGGCGCTCGTTGCGCCACGCCGTCCGCGACCTCACCGACGAACAGGCCGGACTCCGTACCACCGAGAGCGAGCTGTGTCTGGGGGGCCTGATCAAGCACGTGACGTCGGTCGAGCGAATTTGGGCCGCCTTCATCCAGGAGGGCCCGGCGGCGCTGGGCGGAGTTACCGACATGACCGAGGCCGACTGGGCAGCCCGCGCGGACGAGTTCCGGATGCTGCCGGGAGAGACGCTGACCGGCGTACTCGACGCGTATGCCGAAGTCGCCTGTCGCACGGATGAGTTGGTCGGCACGCTACCCGACCTCGATGTGGACCACCCGCTCCCCGACGCCCCCTGGTCCGCTCCCGGCACGCGCTGGTCGGCCCGCCGCGTACTGCTGCACGTCATCGGCGAGACCGCCCAGCACTCGGGGCACGCCGACATCATCCGCGAATCCCTGGACGGCGCCCGCACCATGGGCTGACCGGGCCCTCCTCGCGCCGGGCGCGCCGCCTCCCGGCCCGCGCTCGGCGACAGCTACAGTGCTGTGCCCCCACAGCACCATCCGCACCGCGCACCGCCAACTCCCCCCACGACTGCATCCCGTACCCCCGTACCGCCCCAGTGGTTCCATCGGAAAGGGAACGCCAGCCGTGTCTCATCACTTACGTCCCGGCCCGGCCGCGGTCGCCTCCGCGGCCACCGTCGTCCTCCTCGCCCTCGGCCTCACCGGCACCGCCCACGCCGCCGCGCCCGCCGCGAGCACCGGCTCCGTCGCCCGCGCGGCCGATGCCCCGGACCAGCCGGACAATCCCCTGTACGACGCCCCGGAGAGCTTCGACGTCACCTCCGGGCGCGAGGCCGTCTCGCTCTCCTGGAGCACGCTCCCCGCGGCCACCGCCTATGAGGTCTCCCGCACCGAGGCCGAAGGCGCCGGACCGGACGAGGTCGGCTCTTACGAGACGGTCGCCACCGTGTCCACGGCCGAGTACGTCGACCGTGCCGCCGACCCCGACGTCACGTACGCATACCGGGTCCGCGCCCTGGACGACGCCGGTCACGTCTCGCCCTGGACCGAACCCCGCCGCGGCACCCGGGACACCGTCGCGCCCTTCGCGCCCCGCGACCTCACCCGCGTCCGCGAGGACGAGGGCGGTGTCACGCTGACCTGGCGCAGCGGCGACTCGGACTCCGTGAAGTACGTCGTGTACCGCGCCGCGTCTCCCAACTCCCCCTGGGTAAAGGTGGGTTCGACGACCTCGCTGACCCTTCGCGACACGAAGGGCGAACCCGGCCGCATGTACGTGTACGAGGTCCGCGGCGTCGACTCCGTCGGGAACGAGTCGTCGGGGTCGAACTGGGAGACCGGCACCAAGACCGCCGCCCCCGCCACCACCCCCAAGGCCCCCGACCTGGCTGATTCGCACATCGTGGGCAAGCGGCTCACCCTGCGGTGGTCGCAGGGTCGGGACGTCCCCGTCTCCTCCTACACCGTGTACCGGTCGCGGACCTCCCCGGTCGATACCGGCGACGCGGCCCACCGCGTGGGCACCACCACGCAGATCGAGTACACCGCCACCGTGGGCGAGGACGAGCGCGACTACTTCTACGCTGTCGTCGCCACGTCCACGCAGGGGGTTCCCTCGCCCGCCTCCGCGTCTGTCAGGCCGGCGTACGCGGCCCCGCGCCCGCCCGGCGCCACACAGGTCTACGACGTGGCCCCGGGCCAGGGCAGCGTCCGGCTCGACTGGTACGTCGTGCCGTACGGGAGCGACGAGTCACGGATCACCGGTTACCGGGTCTACCGCTCGACCACCCCCGGCGTCACCAAGGAGAACGCCGAATTCAGGCAGTCCACCACCGATGCGCGGTACGTGGACCGCGGCCTGACCGCCGGCACGACGTACTACTACGCCGTCGCCACCGTCAACGAGGACGGTCTGGAGTCCGCGCTCTCACCCGAGGTGTCGGGTACGCCCACCGGCTGACGCGTCGATCTCCGCCCACACCGTCTTGCAGGGCGGCGGCCCCGGCTCCGTACCCCACCGGTCGGCCAGCGCCGCGACCAGCACCATCCCCCGCCCCGACTCGGCGTCCGCGTAAGGCAGTTGGGGGTCTCGGGGTGGCGTACGGTCCGTCCGGGCGTCCGTCACCCCGATACGGAGGGTGTTCGCCGCGCTGAGCGTCAGCGCGAGCCGGAAGCTCCTCCCCGGCACGTGCCCGTGCAGCACGGCGTTGTTCGCCAGCTCGGCGACGATCTGCTCCGCCGTTTCGAACGGCCGTCCCCAGCTGCACAGTTGCTCCCGCGTCAGCAGCCGCGCCAGCCGCGCGCCTCTGCGGGTCGCCGAGAGCAGGATCGTGAACTGGTGTGCGGGGGCGTGGGCCTTGGCCCGGGTGGTTTCTTGGTTCACGTCACTCAGCGTGGCTGCCTGTGCGTACCGTGGACAGCGGGGCGGGCCGTGCGTACGGAGTCTGTCCTGACGTTGTCCCGGCTTGTCCCGGCTGTCCCGGCGGAGGTGGCGTGGTGGAAGGCAACGACGGTGTGGACGAGCCCGGTTGGGACGTGGACCCCGAGGACGAGATCAGCGCGGTGGTCGAGATGGTCGGCAGCCAGCTGAAACTCCGGCGAGAAACGGCGAACCTGCGGGTGGCGGAGTTCGCGGAGGCGATCGGTTACGGGGAGGACTTGGTCCGCAAGATCGAACGCGGGGCGCGCATCCCTCGCCCCGAGTACCTGGACAAGGTGGACGAGGTCCTCGACGCGGGCGGCCTGGTCTCGGCCATGAAGAAGGAGATGCGGGAGGCTCGTTACCCGAAGAAGGTCCGCGAACTTGCGAAGTTGGAGGAGCGGGCCGTCGAGGTCTCCCTGTACAGCAACCACAACATCCATGGCCTGCTGCAGACGGAGGAGCATATGCGGGCGCTCTTCCTGGGGTGGCTGCCCGCCTACTCCATGGATCAGATGGACGGAATGGTTGCAGCTCGGTTGGGTCGGCGTGCCATCTTCGAGCGAGATCCCATGCCGACGCTGAGCTTTGTCCAGGAGGAGGTGACGCTGCGCCGCCCGGTCGGGGGCACAATGGTTTGGCGGCGGCAACTCGAACGCCTGCTTGAGGTAGGGCAGTTGAGGAACGTGTCGATCCAGGTGATGCCGACCGACTGTGAAGAGCACCCTGGTACGGGCGGACTGATCGAGGTGTTGAAGTTCTCTGACGGCACAGCGGTGGGGCGTTCCGAGGGGGCGTACAGCGGACGCCCTGTCTCTGATCCCAAGCAGCTCAGAACCCTGGAGCTGCGCTATGGAATGATCCGAGCTCAGGCTCTCAGGCCACGGGCGTCGCTGGCCTTCATCGAGCAACTGCTGGGAGAAACATGATCCGCAAGGCTTCTGCCGGGGGCGCCTCCGGACTCGAGTGGTTCAAGAGCAGCTACAGCAGCAGCGGCGACGGCAACGACTGCGTCGAGGTCGCCCCCACCCCCCACACCATCCACATCCGCGACTCCAAGACCCCCGACCGCCCCCACCTCACTCTCACCCCCTCCGCCTGGTCCACCTTCCTCCCGTACGCCTCCCGGAACTCACAGGCGTAGGAATAGGGCATGGGCAACGCGCTGCCGCTCCTGGTGATCTTCGGCGGCTTCGCCGCGGTCCTCGCCGCCCTCGCGTGGCTGGCACGGCGCGTGCGACGCCGCGGTACGGGCGGCGCCGCCCTCGCCGGCGCGCTCGCGGCGTGGGAGGAGGCGTACCGCATCACCTCCCACGAGGCCCACGTCGAGATCCAGGCCCAGGCCGAACGGCAGAGCCCCGCGCTGTCGCCGGACGGCCCCTGGGCGAGCCGAGGCCGGGGCGGACGGAGGCGCGGAACCCTCGCGTGGCGGGCCCGCCGACCCGGCGCCGCCCGACCGCACCGGCGCCGCCCCCGGCGCTGAGGAGGGGGCGGGCCCCAAGAGGGGCGGACCGGTAAGGTGGCCCGGTTGTCATACGTGCCGCCGACCCGCGAACCCGGAGACCGTGACTACCACCAGCGCCGCCGCCAACTCCTCCCACCACCTCTCGCCCGCCTTCCCGGGGCGAGCGCCCTGGGGCACCGCCAACAAGCTGCGTGCCTGGCAGCAGGGTGCGATGGACCGGTACCTCCAGGAGCAGCCGCGAGACTTCCTCGCCGTCGCCACCCCGGGCGCCGGCAAGACGACGTTCGCGCTCACGCTCGCCTCCTGGCTGCTGCACCACCACGTCGTCCAGCAGGTCACCGTGGTCGCGCCGACCGAGCACCTGAAGAAGCAGTGGGCCGAGGCCGCCGCCCGTATAGGCATCAAGCTCGACCCCGAGTACAGCGCGGGGCCGCTGAGCAAGGAGTACCACGGCGTCGCCGTGACGTACGCGGGCGTCGGCGTCCGGCCGATGCTGCACCGCAACCGCTCCGAGCAGCGCAAGACCCTGGTGATCCTCGACGAGATCCACCACGCGGGGGACAGCAAGTCCTGGGGCGAGGCGTGCCTTGAGGCGTTCGAGCCCGCCACCCGCCGCCTCGCGCTCACCGGTACGCCGTTCCGGTCCGACACGAACCCGATCCCGTTCGTGCAGTACGAGGAGGGCAACGACGGCATCCGGCGCTCCTCCGCCGACTACACGTACGGCTACGGCAGCGCGCTCGGCGACGGCGTCGTGCGGCCCGTGATCTTCCTCTCGTACTCCGGCAACATGCGCTGGCGCACGAAGGCGGGGGACGAGATCGCGGCGCGGCTGGGCGAGCCGATGACCAAGGACGCGGTCTCGCAGGCGTGGCGCACGGCGCTGGACGCGCGCGGCGAGTGGATGCCGAACGTCCTCAAGGCCGCCGACAAGCGGCTCAGCGAGGTCAGGAAGGCCATTCCGGACGCGGGCGGCCTCGTCATCGCCTCCGACCAGGACTCCGCGCGCGCCTACGCCAAGCTGATCCGTGAGATCACCGGCAGCAAGGCCACCGTCGTCCTGTCCGACGACACCGGCGCCTCCCAGCGCATCGACGACTTCGCCGCGAGCACCGACCGGTGGATGGTCGCCGTCCGCATGGTGTCGGAGGGCGTCGACGTGCCGCGCCTCGCGGTGGGCGTGTACGCGACCACCATCTCCACCCCGCTCTTCTTCGCGCAGGCCGTCGGCCGTTTCGTACGGTCCCGGCGGCGCGGCGAGACCGCCTCCGTCTTCCTGCCCACCGTGCCCGACCTGCTCACCTTCGCCAACGAGATGGAGGTCGAGCGCGACCACGCCCTCGACAAGCCGAAGAAGGAGGGCGAGGAGGACCCCTACGCCGAGTCCGAGCAGGAGATGGACGAGGCGAACAAGGAGCAGGACGAGGACACCGGGGAGCAGGAGCAGTTCTCCTTCGAGGCCCTGGAGTCCGAGGCCGTCTTCGACCGGGTGCTCTTCGACGGCGCCGAGTTCGGCATGCAGGCCCACCCCGGCAGCGAGGAGGAGCAGGACTACCTCGGCATCCCGGGGCTCCTCGAACCCGACCAGGTGCAGATGCTGCTGCAGAAGCGGCAGGCCCGGCAGATCGCGCACAGCAAGAAGAAGCCGGACGGCGAGGCGGACCTGCTCGAGCTGCCCGCCGAGCGGCGGCCGGTCGTCTCGCACAAGGAACTCCTCGGGCTGCGGAAACAGCTCAACACGATGGTCGGCGCGTACGTGCATCAGAGCGGTAAGCCGCACGGGGTGATCCACACCGAACTGCGGCGCACCTGCGGGGGGCCGCCGAGCGCGGAGGCCACCGCCGGGCAGCTGCGCCAGCGCATCGAGAAGGTCCAGGAGTGGGCGACCCGGATGAAGTGAGCCGGAGGGTGAGGCGGGGGGGGGTGAGGCGGGGGTTCCGAGTGGGGAGGTGGTGTGCGAAGTGCGTGCACGCCCCCGCACCGGCGGCCACCGCGTAACGGGGCAATCGGGGGCGCTAGGGGCGTCCCGGTGCCCGGATTCTGGACGAAGTCTTCCGCTGAGCGGGACGGCCTCGCTAATGTCCCCGCACAGCACACGCCCCGTGGCAGCGCCGCCGCGGAGCGCAGCCGGTGTTCCGACCGGCGGCCTCTGACGCGCGTCGCCCACGGGACCGGCGACGCAACCGCCGCGTAAGGGGGTCGCCGACCCTCACCTAAGGAGTGGGCGTCGTGACCGCGGAGACTTCTCAGACGCTCGACCGAGGACTGCGCGTCCTCAAGCTGCTGGCCGACACCGACCACGGACTGACGGTCACCGAGTTGTCCACCAAACTCGGGGTCAACCGGACCGTCGTGTACCGCCTGCTCGCCACGCTCGAACAGCACGCCCTCGTCCGGCGCGACCTGGGCGGCCGCGCCCGCGTCGGCCTCGGCGTGCTGCGGCTCGGCCGCCAGGTGCATCCGCTGGTACGGGAGGCCGCGCTGCCGGCGCTGCGCTCGCTGGCGGAGGACATCGGGGCGACGGCGCACCTGACCCTCGTGGACGGCACGGAGGCCCTCGCGGTCGCGGTGGTCGAGCCCACGTGGACGGACTACCACGTCGCCTACCGCACCGGCTTCCGCCACCCGCTGGACCGGGGCGCCGCGGGCCGCGCGATACTCGCCGCCCGGCAGGGCCTGGTGACCGACCCCGGCTACGCGCTCACCCACGGCGAACTGGAAGCGGGCGCGAGCGGGGCGGCGGCGCCGCTGGTCGGCGTCACGGGCCTGGAGGGCAGCGTGGGCGTCGTCATGCTGGCCGACGCGGTGCCGGAGCGGGTGGGGCCGCGAGTGGTGGACGCGGCGCGCGAGGTAGCAGACGCGTTGCGCTGAGGACGGGTGAGATACAGCCCGTCCGGCGTTTGAGGACGAGCTCGGCGCAGCCGGCGATGAGCCCCGCCACGGCTCAGAGCACCGTCACGTTAGATTGATCGCGTGTTCTCTCGTCTCACGCGCCCCCAGGCCCTCGCCCTCTGCGCCCTCCCCGTCGCGGCCCTGCTCGCCGTCGCGGGGCTCGCGCCGCTGCCGTTCGCGGTGGCCCAGCCCGGCGGCACGGCGAACGTGCTCGGGGAGCACGAGGGCAAGCCGGTCCTCACCGTCTCCGGCGTGCCCACGCGGGAGACGAAGGGCGAGCTCCGCATGACGACGATCGTCGCGACGGGGCCGCAGATGGACATCCACCTGGGCGACGTCGTCGACGGCTGGTTCCGTACCGACCGCGCCGTGATGCCCAAGGACTCCGTCTACCCGGTCGGCGACAACGTCAAGGAAGTCGAGAAGCACAACCTCGGCGACATGAAGAAGTCGCAGGACGACGCCACGAAGGCGGCCCTGTCGTATCTGAAGGCGAACGGCGTCGACGACACCGGCAAGGTGAAGGTCAAGGCCGACCTCGGCAAGATCGGCGGACCGAGCGCCGGACTCTTCCTCTCGCTCGGCATCATCGACAAGCTGGACGGCGACGGCAGCGGCGGCGACCTCACCGGCGGCCGGAAGATCGCGGGCACCGGCACGATCGACGCGGACGGCACGGTCGGCCCCGTCGGCGGCGTGGCCCTGAAGACGCAGGCCGCGCGGCGCGACGGCGCGAGCGTCTTCCTGGTCCCGAAGGACGAGTGCTCGGACGCCGAGGCGGAGCTGCCGAAGGGGCTGCGACTCGTGCCGGTCACGACGCTGAAGGGCACGGTCGCCTCCCTCCGGGCCCTGGAGAAGGGCGCGAAGCTCCCGAGCTGCTGACGCCGCGGTCCGCGCTCGAAGGCCGACCCCGCCCCGCTACCCCTCCTTCACGAACCCCTCCTGTACCAGCCACTCCAGCGCCACCTCGTGCGGGTCCTGCCCCTCCACGTCCACCTTGGAGTTGAGCTCCCGGGCCACCGTGTTGTTCAGCTTCTTCGTGATGGGCTCCAGGACCTCCGCCATCGCCGGGTGCTTCTTCAGGGAATCGCTGTTGATCTCCGGTGCGGCGTTGTAGTTGGGGAAGAAGTGCTTGTCGTCCTCGGTCGTCGTCAGCTTCATCGCCTTGATGCGGCCGTCGGTCGTGAAGACCTCACCGAAGGTGCACGAGCCCTTGGACACCTGCGTGTAGATGATGCCGGTGTCCATCTTGGTGATGCCGGCGGCCGGGATCTTCATGCCGTACGCCTTCTGCATGCCCGGAAGCCCGTCCTCCCGGGACGCGAACTCGCTCTCCACGCACAGCGACACGGCCTTCGGGTCGGACTTGGACAGGGCGGCCACATCCGAGAGCGTCTTCGCCTTGTACTTGGCGGCGTTCTTCTCGTTCATCGCCAGCGCGTACGTGTTGTTGAGCTCGGCGGGCGCCAGCCAGGTGACCCCGTTCTTCAGGTCCGCGTCGCGCACCGCCTGCCACTGCTTCTGCGGGTCGGTGATCGGTTTCGTGTTGCCCTGGTAGGTGATCCAGGCGGTGCCCGTGTACTCGTACATGGCGTCCGCGTCACCGCTCTTGACCGCCTCGCGCGCGCCGATCGAGCCCTGGATGCCGGTGCGGTCGAGCACGTCCGCGCCGGCCGCCTCGAAGGCGATGCCCATGATCGCGCCGAGGATCAGCTGCTCGGTGAACTCCTTGGAGGTGACGGTGAGATCGACGCCCTTCAGGGGCTGTCCCTTGCCGATGGAACCGGGCTTGACGTCGTCCACCATCGGGCTGCCGCTGGTGAGCCCGCACGCCGCGAGCAGCGCACCGCCCAGGGCGAGGGCGAGGGCCTTGCGTGCCGTCCTCATGAGCTCACCTCCAACCCGCGCGGACGCAGGAGCAGTTCGGCCAGCGAGGCCAGCCAGTCGACGAGGAGCGCCAGCGCGATCGTCAGGATCGAGCCCAGCATGAGGACCGGCATCCGCTGGTTGGTCATGCCCGTGGTGATCAGGTCGCCGAGGCCGCCGCCCCCGCCGAACGTGGCGAGCGTCGCCGTGCCCACGTTGAGCACCAGCGCGGTGCGCACGCCCGCGAGGATCAGCGGTACGGCCAGCGGGAGTTCGACCCTGCCGAGGACGCCGAGCGGCGACATGCCGATGCCGCGCGCCGCCTCCAGGAGCGTCGGGTCGTTCGCCTTCAGGCCCGCGATGGTGTTGGAGAGGACCGGCAGCACGGCGTAGATGATGATGCCGATGAGGGCGGCCTTCTCGCCGATGCCGATCCAGATCACCAGGAGCGCGAGCAGCCCGATCGCGGGGGTGGCCTGGCCGATGTTGGCCAGGGCCATCGCCACCGGGGCGCCCTTGCGGAGCTTCTTGCGGGTCAGCAGGATGCCCAGCGGGATGGCGATGATGAGGACGAAGAACGTCGAGATCGCCGTGAGCTGGATGTGCTGGCGCACCCTGAGCCACACGTTGCCGTCCGCCAGGGCGTTCTTCGAGATCGAGTCCAGCTCGGCCTGCTGGAACCACCACCAGGTCGCCAGCAGGATCACCGCGAGGACGACGGGCAGGAAGGTGAGCTTCTGCCAGGTGACCTTGGGCGGCTGTTTCTGCGGGAGGAGCGTCGGCGGGGCCTCCTGTTCGGCCTCTCCCTCGTCGCGGAAGGCGAGCCCCTTTACCTCGTGCTCGCCCTCGGGGCGGGCCGGCTCCCTCGGCGACGGCTTGCGGTCCGGGATCCGGGGCTCGCCCCCGGCCGTGCCGCTCACGCCTTCGCCTCCCCGCCGGTGCCCTCCTGCTCGAAGTGCGTCATGTGGGTGCGCTGCTCCTCCAGTTGGTGCTGGTGCTCGACGGCTTCGAGGCGGTCGGCCTCCAGCATCTCGTGGACGGAGTTCATCAGCGTCTCCATGTCGACGACGCCCGTGTACTCGCCGCGCCGCCCGGTCACCGCGACCCGGCCCGCGTTGTCGGTGAGCACCGCTTCGAGCGCGTCGCGCAGGGTGGCGTCGCGGGTCACCGTGTCGTGGACGAGGGTGCCCGCGCGGGCCAGCGAACCCTTGGCGCGCATCAGGTCGCCGCGGCGCAGCCACTTGTAGGGGCGGCGGCGCTTGTCGAGCAGGAGCAGTTCGTTGGTGCCGCTGCCGCGCAGCTTGTCGAAGATGTCCTGCAGCGGGTCGTCGACGGTCACCGTCGGGATGTCGGCGATCTCCACGTCCCGTACGCGCGTCAGGTTCAGCCGCTTGAGCGCCGCGCCCGCGCCGACGAAACCGGAGACGAAGTCGTCGGCGGGGTTGGTGAGGATGGCCTCGGGGGTGTCGAACTGCGCGATGTGCGAGCGCTCGCGCAGCACCGCGATCCGGTCGCCGAGCTTGATCGCCTCGTCGAAGTCGTGGGTGACGAAGACGATGGTCTTGTGCAGCTCGTGCTGGAGCCGGATCAGCTCGTCCTGGAGGTGGTCGCGGGTGATCGGGTCGACCGCGCCGAACGGCTCGTCCATCAGGAGTACGGGCGGGTCGGCCGCCAACGCCCGTGCCACGCCCACGCGTTGCTGCTGTCCGCCGGAGAGCTGGCGCGGGTAGCGGCCGTGGAACTCGGCCGGGTCGAGCCCCACCAGGTCCAGCATCTCCTCGACCCGGGACTTGATCCTCGTCTTGCCCCAGCCGACCATCTTCGGCACGAGGGCGATGTTCTGGGCGACGGTCATGTGCGGGAAGAGGCCGGAGGACTGGATGGCGTAGCCGACCTTGCGGCGCAGCTTCACCGGGTCGATGTCGGTGACGTCCTCGCCGTCGATGCGGATGCGGCCGCTGGTCGGCTCGATCAGCCGGTTGATCATCTTCAGGGTGGTCGACTTCCCGCAGCCGGAGGGCCCCACGAAGATGACGATCTCGCCCGCCTTGATCTCCATGTTGACGCTGTCCACGGCGGGGTCGGCGCTGCCCGGATAGCGCTTGGTGAGGTTCTCCAGCTCGATGGTCGCCCCGGAGGTGGTGGCCCCGGACGTGGTGGTGGCCCCGGAGGTGGTGGCACCCCCGCCGGTCTCGGTCGCCTCAGACACGGATCCCCCTTGAGATGGTCAGCCGGCCGATCAGGACGTACGCGGCGTCGAAGAGCAGGGCCAGGACGATGATCCCCAGCGTGCCCGCGAGCACCTGGTTGAGCGCGTTCTTGCTGCCGAGCGAGCCGATGCCGCGGAAGATCTCGTTGCCGAGCCCGGGGCCCGACGCGTACGCGGCGATGGCCGCGATGCCCATCAGCATCTGCGTGGAGACCCGGATGCCGGTCAGGATCGGCGGCCAGGCGATCGGCAGCTCCACCCGGAAGAGCCGGGCGAGCCGGGACATCCCGATGCCCTTCGCGGCGTCCACCAGGGACGGGTCCACGCCGCGCAGGCCGACGATGGCGTTGCGCACGATGGGGAGCAGCCCGTACAGGGTCAGCGCGATGACGGTCGGCGCCACGCCGAGCCCCACGACCGGGATGAGCAGGCCGATCATGGCGAGCGACGGCACGGTGAGGATGGTGGAGGTGGTGGTCGTGGCGAGGTTGCCCGCCCACTCGCTGCGGTACGTGGCGACGCCGATCACCACACCGATGACGGTGGCGACGACCATGCACTGGAAGACGGCGCTCGCGTGCTGGTACGCGTCCGTCAGGAGTTGCTGGTGGCGGTTGCCGAGGTAGTCCCAGAAGTTCACTGAAGTGCTCACCTCGCATCTGGTCGGAGGTACTCGGCGATCGTCGGGCCCGGGGACCCGCGATCGGAGACTCAGGGGTCTTCGGACGCCTGCTCCACCAGCGGGATGATCCGCAGCGGAACGGGGTTCTCCATGACGATGGCCGTGGAGGCCCGAACGATGCCATCAAAGCCCACGACCCGATCGATCACACGTTGGAGATCCGCGTTCGACCGGGCCACGAGGCGGCAGAGCATATCGCCGTGACCGGTGATGGTGTGCAGTTCGAGCACCTCGGCGACGCCCGCCAGATGGGCCCGTACGTCCGCGCCCTGGCCCTGTTTGATCTCCAGGGTGGCGAAGGCGGTGACGGGGTAGCCGAGGGCCGCGGGATCGACCTCCGGGCCGAAGCCGCGGATGACTCCATTGGACTGAAGCCGGTCCATCCGCGCCTGCACCGTGCCCCGCGCCACGCCGAGCCTGCGGGAGGCCTCCAGGACCCCGATGCGGGGCTCCCGGGCGAGGAGCACGATGAGCCGCCCGTCCAGATGATCGATCGCCATGACGCCTCCCAGATGGTCATGATGTACAGATAGCCCGCCCATCCTGGCCACCGACTGTGCAGTTTGACCACTGAAAACGCGAACTATTGCGCACCTTGCTGTTCGGCGGGAACCTCGGGCCATGACTGAGACCACCACCCACACCACCCCGGACACCGCGCGCGAGGCCGACCCCTTCCCGGTCAAGGGAATGGACGCGGTCGTCTTCGCCGTGGGCAACGCCAAGCAGGCCGCGCACTACTACTCCACGGCGTTCGGCATGAAGCTGGTCGCCTACTCCGGACCGGAGAACGGCAGCCGCGAGACCGCGAGTTACGTGCTCACCAACGGTGGCGCGCGCTTCGTCCTGACCTCCGTCATCAAGCCCTCCACGGACTGGGGACACTTCCTCACCTCCCATGTGGCCGAGCACGGCGACGGCGTCGTCGACCTCGCCATCGAGGTCCCGGACGCGCGCGCCGCGTACGCCTACGCCGTCGAGAACGGCGCGCGCGGCATCACCGAGCCGTACGAGGTCAAGGACGAGAACGGCACGGTCGTGCTCGCCGCCATCGCCACGTACGGCAAGACCCGCCACACCCTGGTCGAGCGCGGCGGTTACGACGGCCCGTACCTGCCCGGTTTCGTGGCCGCCAACCCGATCGTCGAGCCGCCGGCCAAGCGCACCTTCCAGGCCATCGACCACTGCGTGGGCAACGTCGAGCTCGGCAAGATGAACGAGTGGGTCGGGTTCTACAACAAGGTCATGGGCTTCACGAACATGAAGGAGTTCGTGGGCGACGACATCGCGACCGAGTACAGCGCGCTGATGTCGAAGGTGGTCGCGGACGGCACCCTCAAGGTGAAGTTCCCCATCAACGAGCCCGCCATCGCCAAGAAGAAGTCGCAGATCGACGAGTACCTGGAGTTCTACGGCGGCGCCGGCGTCCAGCACATCGCGCTCGCCACGAACGACATCGTGGAGTCGGTGCGCACGATGCGCGCGGCGGGCGTGCAGTTCCTCGACACCCCCGACTCGTACTACGACACGCTCGGCGAGTGGGCCGGTGAGACCCGCGTGCCCGTCGAGATCCTGCGCGAGCTGAAGATCCTCGTCGACCGCGACGAGGACGGCTACCTGCTGCAGATCTTCACCAAGCCGGTGCAGGACCGTCCGACGGTCTTCTTCGAGATGATCGAGCGGCACGGGTCGATGGGCTTCGGCAAGGGCAACTTCAAGGCGCTCTTCGAGGCGATCGAGCGGGAGCAGGAGAAGCGGGGCAATCTTTAAGCGGGGTTGATCGCGGGCTGCGCCCAGCTCGTCCTCAATCGCCGGACGGGCTTCGTCTTCGCGGGCTGCGCCCTGCTCGTCCTCAATCGCCGGACAGGCTCTGTCTGTCCGGCGATTTCGCGTCGCGGGACGGCTAGTGTGCGGGCATGGCCAGGATCAATGACGTCGGCGGGATGCAGGGGTTCGGGGTGCTCGACACCTCCGACGACACCGAGCCCTTCCACGCCGACTGGGAAGCCCGCGTCTTCGCCCTCAACAGCGCGCTGGTGCGCGAAGGCGTCTACAACCTCGACGAGTTCCGCGACGCGATCGAGACGATGTCGCCCGCCGACTACCTCGCCGCCTCGTACTACGAGCGCTGGTTCCACGCCATCCGTACGCTCCTGGAACGCAAGGGCGTGATCGAACCCGGCGCGCTCGATGAGTGACCGGTTCGGGCCCGGAGCCCGCGTGCGCACCGTGGCCCACGACCCGCCCCACCACACCCGCCTGCCGCGCTACGCCCGCGGCAAACGCGGCGTGGTCGTCGAGCCGGAGGGCTCCCACCCGCTGGCCGACGTCCGCTCCCAGGGGCGCGGTGACGCCCCCGTCGAGCAGGTCTACGCCGTGCGCTTCGACGCCCGCGAGCTGTGGGGCGAGGGCGACCACCACGTCGTCCTCGACCTGTGGGAAAGCTATCTTCAGCCGGAGGACGACACCCCATGAGCGGTACGCACACCGACGCCACGATCTCCCGCCAGGTCCGGCGCCTGGAGACCCTGTTGGAGGAGCGCGGCATCGTCGTCGGCGCCGCGCTCGACGAGATGCTGGACGCCTTCCTCGCCGGGGCGAGCCCCGTGAACGGGGCCCGGGTCGTCGCGCGGGCCTGGACCGACCCGGCGTACAAGGAGCGGCTGCTCGCCGACGGCACCGCCGCCGTCACCGAACTCGGCTACTCCGCAGGGGGAGTCCAGCCGCAGCGGCTGCGCGTCGTCGAGAACACCGAGGACGCGCACAACGTCGTCGTCTGCACGCTCTGCTCCTGCTACCCGGTCCGGCTGCTCGGCCCCTCGCCCAGCTGGTACAAGAGCGAGGCCTACCGCTCGCGGGTGGTGCGCGAACCCCGCGCCGTGCTCGCCGAGTTCGGCCTCCGGCTGCCGGAGGCCACGGATGTCACCGTGTGGGACTCCAGCGCGGAGACCCGCTACCTGGTCCTGCCGCGCCGCCCCGCGGACACGGCGGGGCTGACCGAGGACGAGCTGGCGGCGCGGGTGACCCGCAACGGTCTGATCGGCACGGCCGCGCTCTAGAGATCCCGCGTGCGCCACTCGTGGCCGGGCAGGAACGTCACGTCGTAGTGCTCGGGAACGGTCTCGAACGAGCGGCGTTCGGGGGTCAACGGCCGGTGCGGGAGCCCGTGTTGCTCCGTCGGGGCGCCGAGGTTCTCGAAGAAGCGCTCGAAGGTGCCGCCAGGCCCCGCGGCGACCCCGACGACCTGGCTGTGGTGGCGCTCCATGCGGTAGGCGTGCCGGCAGTTCTTGGGCACGAAGCCGAAGTCGCCGGGGGTGAGCAGCTTCTCCTGCTGCACGCCCTCGGTGTCCTCGACGAAGAGGCGGACCGCGCCCTGGGTGACGTAGAAGACCTCGTGGGTGTCGGCGTGCACGTGGGCCGGTATGAGGTCGCCCTTGGGCCCCTCGACGGTGAAGAAGTTGAAGGTGTTCTCGGTCTGCTCGCCGCCCGCGTACACGGTGATGAGGTCCCCGAAGAGGTGCGCGCGGTCGCCCTCGCCCTTCTCGATGAAGTACGGCTTGCCCGGCTCCGGGGGGATGCGGGAGGCCCGGCGGTGGCGGGTGGCGTACTCGATGGTCATGGGCGTGCTCCTTCGTGGCGGTGATCTGTCGTATCGGTGATCTGTCGTGGCGGTGCTCTGTCGGACATCCGTGTCAGGTACCCTGACATTAATGACGCAGAAGCCCGCCCGACGCAACCTCCCCCAGCTCCTCGGCGAAGCCCGCCGCTGGTTCGAGGAGGGGCTCCTCGCCGCCATGGCGGCGGCCGGGGCCACCCCCGTCTCGCCCACCCAGGTCCAGCTCTTCGCCGTCCTCGACGACGACGGCACCACCGTCTCCGAGCTCGCCCGCCGCATGGGCGTCACCCGGCAGACCGCCCACCAGGCGGTACACGGCCTGGTCGGCGCCGGGCTGCTCGCCCAGGTGCCGGACCCCGCCTCCGCGCGGCAGCGGCTGATCCGGCGTACGGCGGAGGGTGAGCGGGCGCACCGGGCGGCCGAGGCGGTCCTCGTACGGATGGAGGAGCGGCTCGCCGAGCGCATCGGCCCTGCGGCGGCCGACGCCCTGCGCGCGGCCCTGGAGGCGCCGTGGGGCCCGCCGGCGGAACCGGAGCCGCCCGGCGCGGACCGCTGAGTCAGTTGCTCCCGGAGGAACCGGATGAGCTGGAGGAACCGGATGAGCCGGAGGAACCGGACGAGCGGGGCCGAGGCGTTTGCCCCCGCCCCCGCGCGGACTGGCGCTGGGTCGTACGCCGCTGCGGCTGCCCTCGTCGCGGCGTGCGCCGCGGCTTCACCTCGGTGATCTCCGCCGCGGGACCCGACGCGTACATCTCCTCCGGGCCGCCCTCCGGCGGCTCGCCCAGCGCCTCAAGGGCCCGCTTCGCCGCGGGCACGGCCAGCGGCGAGAAGAACGGATTGACGCGCATCGCCTCACCGATGTGGCGCCGCGCCGCCCCGTAACGCTCCAACTCCCGTTCGATCTCGCCCCGGTGATAGGCGATCAGGGCGCTGCGCGGCCCCTTTTCCATCGCCTTCGTCGCCAGTTTCAGGGCCGCCTTGTCGTTGCCGGCCCTGTGCAGCGCCCAGCCCAGCGCGTCCGCCGTCTGCGGGCTGCCGTGCCGCTTGTACTCCGCGGTGAGCCGCTTCACCGCCGCGTCGGCGTCACCGTGGTCCGCCTCGAACAGGCCGAGGATCCGTTCGTTGTTGACGCCGCCCGCGGCCTCCTGCTTCACGCGCGCCCGCAGCGCGTCGTACTGCGCCCGCGCCGCCGGCCTCAGCTTCAGCGACTCGTACAACTCGCCCAGTTCCAGGTCGTATTCGGGCAGCGGGTGGCGGAGGATCGCCGCGCGGTAGGCCTGCAGCGCCTCCGAGGGGCGGCCGAGCGCGGCAAGGGCCCGGCCCCGGCCCGCCATCGCCGGGTGGTGGTCGGAGTCCGCGGCGAGCGCGGCGTCGTCGTAGCGCAGCGATTCCGTCGGCTCGCCCCGCTCCCACGCGAGCTCCGCGACGTGGTGCAGGCACGCCGCCTTCTCGGCGGGGGAGCGGGCCAGGGCCGCCGCGTCGACGAGCTCCGCGTTCGCGTTCTCGCGCCAGCCGCGGTCGCGGTAGACCTGCCCGGCGAGCGTCCGGACGGTCGTGGCCGAACCCGACCCCGAGCCCGACCCCGAGCCCGACCCCGACCCCGAGCCTGAGCCCGACCCCGAGCCCAGCTTCTGTAGCGACTCCAGCTCCCGGCCGACCCCCTTGGCGTCGCCGAGACCCGAGTACGCGTCGATCAGCGCGGCGTGGGCCGCCCACCGCTTCGGCGCCTCCTTCACCGCGAGCTCGCCCCACTTCTTGGCGGCGCGGTAGTCGTGCCGGGCGTCGGCGAGGGCGGCGAGCCCCGTCAGGGCCTCCGGGTTCCCCTGGGGTCGTACCCGGAGCGAGGTGTTCAGCGCGGTCTCCGCCTTCGGGAAGTCGGCGACCATGGAGCTGCGCACGCCGCGCGCCACGTACGCCGAGCCGAGCACCGCCCAGGAGTGGTCGTCGCGCGGGTTCGTCCGCACGAACGCCTCCTGCTCGCCGATGAGCGCCGCGAGGTCCGGCAGCGCGGCGGGCACCCCCGTCCCGACCGCCGCCATCGCCCGCCCGGCGGGTCCCAGCGCGGGTGGCGCCGCCTTGTCCCCGGACGGCGGCAGCAGTACGTACGCGCCGCCGAGCACCACGCTCCCCGCGACGGAGGCGACCAGGACACGCTTCACCCAAGGGTTCATGCCGTTCACTGTGCGTCAATAGGAAGAGCACATCCGGGCGGCGGAACGTTGTCGTACACGGGTTCACACCGATGGCCCCGGGTGCAAGGCTGTGATCATGAGCCGCACGCTGATCGAACTCCTCCAGGAGGGCCTCCCGGCCGAGGCGGTCCTCACCGACCCCGACGTCACCTCCTCGTACGCGCACGACATGGCGAGCTTCTGCGCCGCGGGCGCACCGGCCGTCGTCGTGCTTCCGCGCACCGTCGAGCAGGTCCAGCACGTCATGCGCACCGCCACCGAGCTGCGCGTCCCCGTCGTCCCGCAGGGCGCCCGCACCGGCCTGTCCGGCGCCGCCAACGCCAGCGACGGTTGCATCGTCCTGTCCCTGGTCAAGATGGACCGCATCCTGGAGATCAGCCCCGTCGACCGCGTCGCGGTCGTCGAACCGGGCGTCGTCAACGCCGCACTGTCCCGCGCGGTCGGCGAGCACGGCCTGTACTACCCGCCGGACCCCTCCAGCTGGGAGACCTGCACCATCGGCGGGAACATCGGCACCGCGTCCGGCGGCCTGTGCTGTGTGAAGTACGGCGTCACCGCGGAGTACGTCCTCGGCCTCGACGTCGTCCTCGCCGACGGGCGGCTCATGAGCACCGGGCGCCGCACCGCCAAGGGTGTCGCCGGCTACGACCTGACGCGGCTCTTCGTCGGCTCCGAGGGCAGCCTCGGCATCGTCGTCCGCGCTGTCCTCGCGCTCAAGCCCGAGCCGCCCCAACAGCTCGTCCTGGCCGCCGAGTTCGGCTCGGCGCAGGCCGCGTGCGACGCCGTCTGCCGGATCATGGAGGGCGGCCACGTCCCGTCCCTCCTCGAACTGATGGACCGTACGACGGTGAAGGCCGTCAACGCCATGGCCCAGATGGGGCTGCCCGAGACCACCGAGGCGCTGCTGCTCGCCGCCTTCGACACCGCGGACCCCTCGGCGGACCTCGCCGCGGTCGGCGCGCTCTGCGAGGCCGCGGGCGCCACCCAGGTCGTCCCGGCCGAGGACGCGGCGGAGTCCGAACTCCTGCTCCAGGCGCGGAGGTTGTCGCTCAACGCGCTGGAGGCGGTGAAGGGCACCACGATGATCGACGACGTGTGCGTGCCGCGCTCCAGGCTCGCGGACATGCTCGACGGCGTCGAGCGCATCGGCGAGAAGTACGGCCTGACCATCGGGGTCTGCGCGCACGCGGGCGACGGCAACACCCACCCCACCGTCTGCTTCGACGCGGCGGACCCCGACGAGAGCCGGCGGGCCCGCGAGTCCTTCGACGAGATCATGGCCCTCGGCCTGGAACTCGGCGGCACCATCACCGGCGAGCACGGCGTCGGCATCCTGAAGAAGGAGTGGCTGGCGCGCGAACTCGGCCCGGTGGGAGTGGAGATGCAGCAGGCCATCAAGGCCGCCTTCGACCCGCACTCACTCCTCAACCCGGGCAAGCTCTTCTGAAACCCGGGCAAGCCCTTCCGACCGGACCTGGACCTGGACCCGGACCCGGTCCCGGTCCCGGACTCTTCCCGCTCCGCTCTCGCCCCCGTGGCGGCGGTGCTCACTCACCGTCCTTGGACTCGTCGGACGGCCACGGGTCGCGCAGCCACAACTCGTCCGCGCGGGTGCGGCCCGACGCGGGCGCGAGCAACTCGGCGAGGCCGTCGTCGATGCCGAGCTGCTCGGCCTCGGAGCCCGGCGGCACCACCCGCAACGTCCGCTCCAGCCAGGCGGACACGGCGGTGGCGGGCGCCTCCAGGAGCGCGTCGCCGTCCGGCGAACTCAGCGCCATCAGGACGACGCTGCGGCCGTCCACCTTCGTCGGCCACACCCGCACGTCGCCGTGGCCGCACGGCCTGAACACCCCCTCCACCAGGAGCTCCCGGGCGAACGTCCAGTTCACCGGGTGCTCGGAGCCGATGTGGAAGGCGATGTGGACGGCGTACGGGTCGTCGGTGCGGTAGGTGAGGCGGGCCGGTACGGGGATGACCCGCTCCGGCGAGAGGACCAGCTTGAGCTCCAGTTCGCGTTCCACCACGGAGTGCATGTCGATGCCCTTCCTTGCCTGTAGGGGCCCTGGGAGCGGACCCGTACGAGTGGAGAGCGCGAGATCCCCCGGCCATTACGCGGGTTCGGGAGAATTTCTCCGGACGCCGTCGCCGCGGTCGCCGCCAAGGGCGGGGGAGGGGCGGGGGATGTGTGGGGAGCGTGCCCGGAAAGTGGTCCGTAGGGCGGGAGACGCCCGGTGGGACACGGAGGTCTGATAGATGTGGAGCCCCCAGAAGACCCCCGAGCAGATACGGGACGACGGACATGAGCGCCCCAACTCCGGCCCCAGGCGACGACCGGCCGCGCGAAGGCTACTACCCCGACCCGTCCATTCCCGGATATGTCCGGTACTGGAACGGTGCCGCCTGGGTCCCCGGTACGAGCCGTCCCGCGCCGTCCGACGGCGAACCGCTGCCGCCTCCGCCCGGTGCGGGTGCGGGTATCGGCCCCGACGCGGGTGCAGGTTCCGCGGTGCCGCCCGCCGTGGAGGAGACGGGCCCGCACTTCTTCGACGAAGACCCGCCGGCCGGCGGGCCCCAGCAGTCCGGCGGCCCGGCGCAGTCCGGTGGTCCGGAGCAGGCCGGCCGCGCCGACCAGCACGGCTCCCGGCCCGAACCCGCGTCGGCGTGGGGCGCGGACGCGGGCCGCCAGACCGGCCTCGGCGGCGAGCCGGACCACAAGGTGGTCTGGGGCGCCCCGGGCCAGCCCGACCCGCGCGTGCCGAGCGACGCGGCGCCCCGCGCGGAGTCCCCGGCCCCCGGCACGGCGCTGCGGCCCGCCGAGCCGCCGCAGGACGAGAGCAACCCCGGCACGGTGACGATCCGCGCCGTGCCGCCGGGCACGGCGAAGCCGCCGACCGGCGAGGGCACGGTGACGTTCCGCCGCCCGACGGGCCCCGTGCCGCCCGCCGCGGGCAGGCCAGGCGGCGCGGCCACGCCCGCCCCCTCGGCCGGCACCGACGGCACCATGTCGATCCGCGCGATCCGGCCCAAGTCGGCGCTGCGGGGCGGCGGTCGGACCGCGGCCGCGCAGTCGCCCGTACCGCAGCAGACCGCCGACCCGGCCGCCTCGGGCCCGGCCCCGGCGCCGACCCCGGCCCCCGCACCGACCCCGGCGCACCAGCAGCCGCAACCGCAACCGCAGCCCCAGCCTCAGCCGCACGCCCAGCCCCAGCCCCACCAGCAGCCCCAACCCCAGCCCCAGCCCCAGCCCCAGTCCTCCGTGCCGCAGCAGGGTGGCGTCCCCGCCCCCGTCACCTCGGGGCCCGGCGGCGGCTCGCCCTCCTGGGCGCAGCAGGTGCACCAGCTCGCACAGCCGCAGCCCGGGACGCCCACACCGGGCCCCGCCCCCGCACAGGAGGGCGAGGGGCAGCCCGTCGTGCCGTGGAAGCCGGTGGCCGAGGACCCGTTCCTCGCGGTCGCCCGCGCCCAGGCCGCGGCGCGCCCCGCGGGACTCGGCAGGCGCCTGGTGGCCCGGCTCATCGACACCGTCGCGCTCGCCGCCGTCACCGGCGCCGCCGCGCTGCCGCTCGGCACCAAGGCCGCCGACCACGTCGACAGCAAGATCGACGCGGCGAAGCTGTCCGGCCAGAAGACCACGGTCTGGCTGCTGGACGGCACCACCGCGGGCTACCTCGGCATCGTCCTCGCCGTCCTGCTCCTCTTCGGCGTCGTCTACGAGGCACTGCCCACCGCCAAGTGGGGCCGCACCCTCGGCAAGAAGGTGTGCGGGCTCCAGGTGCGCGACATCGAGGAGCACGAGGCGCCGACCTTCGGGGCGGCGCTGCGGCGCTGGCTGGTGTACAGCGTGCCGGGCGTCCTGGTGATCGGCGTGGTGGGCATGGTGTGGTGCGTCTTCGACCGGCCGTGGCGCCAGTGCTGGCACGACAAGGCGGCGAACACCTTTGTCGCGGGGTGACGGCGGGCGCGGCGGCGGGGCGGCGGTGAGGTGACGGCGGGGCGGCGGGGGTGACGGCCGGGTAACCCGGTCAGCCGCTCGCCGGATGCGGAGCGGGGACCGGCGCGGTCGACTCGGGCCATGAGCACCGAACCGCCGCAATACCCGCCGCCGGACGACGACCCGTTCAAGAAGCAGCCCCCGCAGCAGCCCCCGCAGGGCGGCGGTTCGCCGTACGACACCCCGCCCACGGGCCCGCCCCCGGGCGGCGGCTCCCCCTACGGCACCCCGCCGCCGGGCGCGGGCGGCGGCTCCCCTTACGGCACCCCGCCGGGCTCCGGGCCCCCGCCCTACGGAGGCGACCCGTACGGGGGCGGGCACGGCGGGCAGGATCCCCTCGCCGGGATGCCGCCGCTCGCCGACAGCGGCAAGCGGACGCTCGCCCGCGTCATCGACATGATTCTGGTGGGCATCGTCGTCGCCCTGTTGTCGTGGGCCTTCGGCACCGCCGAGTACGACATCGACCCGGACGACGTGAACACGGGCCGCTCGTTCGGCCAGGCCCTGCTGGCCGCCGTGCTCTACATCGCGTACGACACCTTCATGATCTCCAGGACCGGGCAGACGCTCGGCAAGAAGTGGCTGGGCATGCGCGTCGCGAACCTCAACGACGGGGCCACGCCGAGCCTGCAGACCTCGCTGGCCCGCGCGGCCGTGCTCTGGCTGCCGTTCGCCTTCTGCTGCGCCTGCATCTGGACGGCGATCTGCGGCGGCTGGAGCTTCTTCGACAAGCCCTACAAGCAGGGCCTGCACGACAAGGCCGCCAAGACGGTGGTGGTCAGCGTCTAGGGGTGGCCCGGCGTCCAGGGGCGGCCGGCGTTCAGCGGTGACCGGCGCCCATCGGCGTCAGGTGGTGGTGGCGGGTCCGTGGGTCACGGGCCCGCCGGTTCGCGTACGGAGTCGGCGAGCACGGAGCGCTGCGCCGGGACGCGGTCGCCGGCGGGGGCGGCCGCAGGCGCGGTGCGGGCGGCGGGCGCCGCGGGCTGTTTCGGCAGCGGCACCGTCATGGCGACCAGTAAGCCGAGGCCGAGCGCGGCCATGGCTATCACGGCGATGCCGACTCCCGAGGCGGTCTGGGAGAGCAGCAGCATCGCGAGGGTCGACAGGATGACGGTCACCGAACCGTAGGTGATCTGTGCGGTGGTCGGACGTGGCATGGGACGCGGCATGACGTGATCCGTCCTCGGCAGTGATCCCCCCACGCCTTGTGAGCCATGGGGGCGGATGCGGGTGTGGGAACGGCTGTTGCGAATCAAAGGGTGCCTGACGGCGGCGACTTGGGATGTGTCGCCCAGCGCGGTGGCGCACCGTCGATTGACTCTATTCCGCACCATGCCCGACGGGAACGGTTGGTAAGCGTGACCTAACCCACGGTGCAGCAGCACAGGGGGCGCACGGGTTCATGGCGTCCATCAAGTGGACGGTGCGGCGCGCCCGTTGGCCCGCTCCGGCGGGGCGTGTGCCGTGTCCGCATAGCGGTGTTCCGCTTCTGCATAGTGCACTTGGCCTGTGCAAGTCAAGGTCTGTCTTTTCTCCCGTACTTCCGGTCGAATGTCGTCACTTGTGACGCGTACATCGCGCGCGGACCTCCTCCGACCGGGATCTCGGTCCGCCATTTTCGCGCGGGCGCGGGGGAGGAAAACACCAAGTGACAGCCAGAACACGGACGTTCAGAGCCACCGCGGTGGCCGTGGCGATGGCCGCTGCCGCCGCGACGTTCTCTGCGGCGACGGCCTCGGCCGACGGCGGGACCTCGTCGGGGGCTCCGGCCATCGACCGCCAGGACCCGTCGCGGACCAAGGCGCAGGTCGACCACGACCTCGACGGACCCTTCAGCAAGCAGCAGGCGCAGCAGCGCAAGGCGGCTCTGCAGCAGGTCGTCGCGGGCGACGCCAAGGTCCAGAAGAAGGGTGGCTCCCAGGTCGTCAAGCTCGACGACAAGAAGTACGTCGAGCTGGGCCGGGAGAAGACCGACAAGATCTTCACGATCCTCGTGGAGTTCGGGAACAAGGTCGACGACACGACCATGTACGACCCGGACGGGCCCGACGGCCCGCAGCCGCCGGTCAAGAAGTACGGCGGCAAGGCAGGCCCCGCGCACAACAAGATAGCCAAGCCGGACCGTGCCAAGGACAACAGCACGGCCTGGCAGAAGGACTACAACCAGAAGCACTTCCAGGACCTGTACTTCGGCAAGGGCAAGGACGCCAAGGGCAAGGCCAAGCACTCGCTGAAGACCTACTACGAGAAGACCTCCTCGGGCCGTTACTCGGTCGACGGTGAGGTCTCCGACTGGGTCAAGGTCGAGAACAACGAGGCGCGTTACGGCTCGAACTACTGCGGCGACACCAACTGCCCGAACGTCTGGGACGCGGTCAAGGACGGCGTGACCGCCTGGGCCAAGGACCAGAAGGCCAAGGGCCGCACGGACGCGCAGATCAAGGCGGACCTGGCCAAGTACGACCTCTGGGACCGCTACGACTTCGACGGCGACGGCAACTTCAACGAGCCGGACGGCTACATCGACCACTTCCAGCTCGTGCACGCGGGCGAGGACGAGTCGGCCGGCGGCGGCGCCGAGGGCGAGAACGCCCTGTGGGCGCACCGCTGGTACGCGTACGGCAACGACGCGGGCAGCACCGGCCCCGGCAACAACAAGGCCGGCGGCACCCAGATCGGCGACACGGGCATCTGGGTCGGCGACTACACGATGCAGCCGGAGAACGGCGGCCTCGGCGTCTTCGCCCACGAGTACGGCCACGACCTGGGCCTGCCCGACCTGTACGACACCACGGGCAAGGGCGACAACTCGGTCGGCTTCTGGTCGCTGATGTCGGCGGGCTCCTGGCTCGGCACCGGCAAGGACGCCATCGGCGACATGCCCGGCGACATGACCGCCTGGGACAAGTTCCAGCTGGGCTGGCTCGACTACGCCAAGGCGAAGGCCGCGACGACGTCCGAGCACAAGCTGGGCGTCTCGGAGTACAACACCCGCCACCGCCAGGCGCTCGTCGTCGACCTGCCGAAGAAGTCCGTCACCACCAAGGTCGTGAAGCCCGCCGAGGGCACCAAGCAGTGGTGGAGCGACCAGGGCGACGACCTCAAGAACACCCTGACCCGCTCGGTCGACCTGACCGGCAAGTCCAAGGCCGATCTCTCGCTGCAGGGTTGGTGGGACATCGAGGCCAACTACGACTACCTCTACACCGAGGTCTCGACGGACAACGGCGCCAACTGGACGCCGGTGGACGGTACCGCGGACGGCCAGCCGATCACCCGTGACGCCGGCGACAAGCCCGCGTTGACCGGTGCTTCGGGCGCGTACAAGAAGCTGGTCTTCCCGCTCGACGCCTACGCGGGCAAGAAGATCGACGTCCGCTTCCGCTACTCCACCGACGGCGGCGCGGGCGGCAAGGGCTTCGCCGCGGACGCCATCGCGGTCACCGCGGACGGCACCAAGCTGTTCGAGGACGGCGCCGAGGGCGACGACAACGGCTGGACGGCGAAGGGCTTCTCGCGCATCGGCGAGTCCTTCACCAAGAAGTACGACCAGTACTACCTCGCCGAGAACCGCCAGTACGTCTCGTACGACAAGACCCTGAAGGTCGGCCCGTACAACTTCGGCTTCTCGCGGACCCGTCCCGACTGGGTCGAGCACTACGCGTACCAGACCGGCCTCATGGTCTGGCAGTGGGACACCTCGCAGAAGGACAACAACACCAGCGCCCACCCGGGCGAGGGCCTGATCCTGCCGGTGGACGCGCACGCGAAGCCGCTGAAGTGGAAGGACGGCACGGTTCTGCGGAACAAGATCCAGCCGTTCGACGCGCCGTTCAGCAAGTTCGCGACGGACAAGTTCACGCTCCACAACGCGGACGTCGCGCTCAAGATCAAGTCCCAGAAGGGTGTCCCGGTCTTCGACGACCACAAGGGCACCTACTGGTACAAGGAGAACCCCACCGGAAGTGTGAAGGTCACTGACACGAACACTCAGATCAAGATCATCAAGCAGCCGAAGGACGGCTCCTCGATCACGGTCCAGGTGGGCCCCTCCAGGAAGTAACTAGCGTTTTCGCAGGTCAAGCCATGATCGGCCGTCGCCCCCTAGCGGGCGGCGGCCGATCGTGTTTAGGTGCGTCCTGAGGATTTCTTATTGACGCGGGGCCCGGACAGACCGGTCCACGGCCCCGTGCGATGTCTCACGGGGGTGTGACGAAACATGTCCGCAGGAGGTTTCTGCAAGCTGCCGAACGGCAGCGTGGTGGTGGCGCTGACCCTGCCGAGCCCGCAGCCGGCCGGCGGCACGGTCAGGATGATCGTGCACGCCGTGAACCGGGCGCGGGCCCTGACCAGGCTGCGGAATCTGGGCATGCGGGCGGTGTACCTGCGGGGCAACGCGGAACCGCCGACGCCGGACGAGGTGACGGCGGTGCTGCACCATCCGGACGGCCTCATATGGCGCACGGCGCGGGACGATGCGTCCGAGCTCTGGCACCCGATCCGAGCCCTGCGGAGACTCCCGCTCTGAGACTCTGCTGGTTGTCGTGCGTCTGCGGGCCCGCCGTGGCCGGTCGCGCAGTTCCCCGCGCCCCTGAACGGCACCTTCGCTCGGGCGGTACGCAGGACCACTCAGGGGCGCGTGGAACTGCGCGACAAGCCCCCACCGGCCCGCAGGTCAGACGACGGGCTTGCCCGTGAGTTCCACCCCGGCCGAGCGGAGCTCGGCCATCGCCGCCTCCGTGGTCGCCGCCGCGACCCCCGCCGTGAGGTCCAGAAGCACGGTCGTCCGGAACCCTTCCCGCGCCGCATCCACAGCGGTGGCGCGAACGCAGTGGTCCGTGGCGATGCCCACCACGTCGACCTCGGTGATCTCCCGCTCCCGCAGCCACCGCGCCAGGGAGAGCCCGTTCTCGTCCACGCCCTCGAAGCCGCTGTACGCCGCCGAGTACGCGCCCTTGGAGAAGACCGCGTCGATCGCGCCGGAGGCGACCGCGGGGGCGAAGTTCGGGTGGAACCCGATGCCCTCGGTGCCGGCCACGCAGTGCGGCGGCCAGGAGTCGACGTAGTCGGGGTGGTCGGAGAAGTGGTCGCCCGGGTCGATGTGGTGGTCGCGGGTGGCGACGACGTGCCGGTACCCCGGCTGGCCCTGGCCGATCAGCTCGGTGATGGCGGCGGCCACGTCCGCCCCACCGGCGACCGCGAGGCTGCCGCCTTCGCAGAAGTCGTTCTGCACGTCTACGACGATCAGTGCGCGGCGCATGGCGGGTGTCCTTCGGTTCGGCAGGGCGGGGGACCGGTGGGGGACTCGGCCGGATGAACCGAGCGTAGAGACTTCACACACGTTCCGGGAGGGGGCCGGCCCACCATCCGACGAGGGGCCGCGTGGCCCCCTCGGACGTACTCCGTGGATCAGACGTACTCCCTGGGTCAGACGTACTCCGTGGGAATGACCGCCTCGCCGCGCGATAGCTGGGTCGCCGAGAGGGGGAGGTGGGCGCGGGCCGCGGTGTGGCGGGCTCGGACCGTGTCGAGGGGCTCGCGGGCGACGATCTCGCCGCCCTTGACCAGCTCGACCAGGAGCGTGCGGTCGGCGAGGTCCGCGGGGACCGGGCCCGTGCCGACCACCTCCGCCTCGGCGACCCCGTACGCGTCGCTGCGCCGCGCCGCCCACTTGCGGCCGCCGAGGGACGACTTCGCGCCCATCGACTTCTTCGCCACCGGCTCCAGCGGCGCCTTCGGGTCCGCCGAGTGCGCGCGGGCCACCAGCTTGTAGACCATCGAGCAGGTGGGGTGCCCGGACCCGGTGACGAGCTGCGTGCCCACCCCGTACGCGTCCACGGGCGCCGCCGCGAGCGACGCGATGGCGTACTCGTCGAGGTCGGAGGTGACGACGATCTTCGTCTTGGTCGCGCCGAGCTCGTCCAGCTGCTGGCGTACCCGGTGCGCGACGAGCAGCAGGTCGCCGGAGTCGATGCGGACGGCGCCGAGCTCGGGCCCGGCGACCTCGACGGCGGTGCGGACCGCCTCCGTCACGTCGTACGTGTCCACCAGCAGGGTCGTGCCGGGGCCGAGGGAGTCCACCTGGGCCTGGAAGGCGTCGCGCTCGTTGTCGTGCAGCAGAGTGAACGCGTGGGCGCTGGTGCCGACGGTCGGGATGTCGTAGCGGAACCCGGCCGCCAGGTCCGACGTGGTCGCGAAGCCCCCGACGTACGCCGCGCGGGACGCGGCCACCGCGGCCAGCTCGTGGGTGCGGCGGGCGCCCATCTCGATCAGCGGCCGGCCGCCGGCGGCCGAGGACATCCGGGAGGCCGCGGCCGCGATGGCCGAGTCGTGGTTGAGGATGGAGAGGATCACCGTCTCCAGGAGCACGCACTCCGCGAAGGAGCCCTCGACCCGCAGGATCGGCGAGCCGGGGAAGTAGACCTCGCCCTCGGGGTAGCCCCAGATGTCGCCGCCGAAGCGGTAGTCGGCCAGCCACGTGAGGGTCGCCTCGTCGACGATGCCGCGCTCCCGCAGGAAGCCGAGGACGTCGGCGTCGAAGCGGAAGTTCTCCACGGCGTCCAGGACCCGTCCCGTTCCGGCCACCACGCCGTAGCGCCGGCCCTCGGGGAGTCTGCGGGTGAAGACCTCGAAGACCGAACGCCGGTCCCCGGTCCCCGCTTTCAGCGCGGCCTGCAGCATCGTCAGCTCGTACTGGTCGGTGAAGAGCGCTGTCGACGGAACATCCACCGGCAGGCCAAGGTCCGCTGTGTTCATACGAAGGATGCTACCCCCAATCTCGTCACTCTGACGATTTCGCGGGGCGCGCGGGAGGCCATTTGTGCGAGGCGCTCCGCGGGGTGGCAGCATGGGCCGGGTGAGTACGGCTCCCGCAGAAATCACCCGACCGGAATCGGCCGAAGAGGCCATGGTCGTCCCCGAACCGGACGTCCCCTGGATCACGCTCGTCCACAACGACCCGGTCAACCTGATGAGTTACGTGACGTACGTGTTCCAGACGTACTTCGGTTACTCGAAGGAGAAGGCCACGAAGCTGATGATGGACGTGCACCAGAAGGGCCGCGCGGTCGTCTCCAGCGGCACCCGCGAGGAGATGGAGCGCGACGTGCAGGCCATGCACGGCTACGGCCTCTGGGCCACCCTTCAGCAGGACCGCAAGTAGGGGACCGCGCGCGGGGCCCGGCAGGGACCGCGCGCAGGGACCGCAAGAAGCGGGCCGCGAGGAGCGGACCGCCCGCCGCGTACGGACCGGAAGCAGCGACGCATCTGATGCCAGGACAATTCGAACCGATGCCGGGGGGCGGCGCAGCCGTCGCGCTCGACGAGGTCGAGATCTCGATCATCCGTTCCCTCGCCGTGCAGCTCCTCGAGCTGATCGGTCCCGGGCCGGGCGGCGAGGTCTCCGACGACCCCCTCGCGGAGCTCTTCGCCGAGGGGCCGAGCGAGCCGCCCGCCGACCCGGTGATGAAGCGCCTGCTGCCCGACGCGTACGGCGGCCCGGGGGGCGAGGACGGTTCGGCGGGGGGCCCCGACGAAACGCGGGCGTACTCCGCGGAGTTCCGCCGCTTCACGGAGAACGATCTGCGGGCCAAGAAGCGCGACGACGCCCTCGTGGTGATCCGCTGCCTGGACGCGACGACCGCCGCCGGCGACGGCGGAGCTGTCCTGAAACTGTCGGTCGAGGAGTCCCGCCACTGGCTCGGCGCCCTCAACGACCTACGGCTCGCGATCGGCACCCGCCTGGAGGTCACCGACGAGGAGGACGTCGATCTGCTCTACCGGCTCCCCGACAGCGACCCCCGCAAGCCCATGGTGATGGCCTACCTCTGGCTGGGCGGACTGCAGGAAACCCTGGTCGGGACGTTGCTGGACTGATCGGTGCGGCCCTCGCCACACTTAGGTGCAGAGGGCAGCAAAATTTGTTGTAGTAGACAGGTTCCGTTCATCGGGCGGGCCGTTCGCTCAGCGGATCCTCAAATCCGGATAACGATCGCGTCACGGCATTGCCCTGCTTTGCCATGTCTAGGGCGCTTTGTCCGCTTCTCCCTGTGTTCTGCGCCACAGGTGGCTCATTTCCTCACTTCGTTCACCGTGATACATCTTCACGACCGCTCGGCGACGCCACCCATGTCGCCGAGGGCGCTTCAGCCGGCAGACCGCCGGTAGCACTCCATCCATATCCGGGGGGATCAGGACCTGATCCGCAGCCACAACGCAGATGTGCGGGCGCGGATCAGCATGGAGAAAGGCGTCACCATGACCTCAGTGCAGGTCGAAGAGCACCACGGCGAGCCTGGCGGCAATGGTGTCGTGCAGGGCGGCCCGTCCGGCGAGGGCGAGGGTTACCAGCGCGGGCTCGGAGCCCGGCAGATCCAGATGATCGCGATCGGCGGTGCCATCGGCACCGGCCTGTTCCTCGGCGCGGGCAAGGCCATCCACAAGGCCGGTCCCAGCCTCATCCTGGCGTACGCCATCGCGGGCCTCGTCATCTTCTTCATCATGCGGGCGCTCGGCGAGCTCCTCATGTACCGGCCCGTGTCCGGCTCCTTCTCGGAGTACGCACGCGAGTTCATGGGCCCGTTCTTCGGATTCGTGACCGGCTGGACGTACTGGCTCTTCTGGGTCGTCACCGGCATCACGGAAGTCACCGCGGCCGCCCAGTACATGCAGTACTGGACCCACGACTCGTTCCCACAATGGGCCTACGCGCTCGTCTTCACCGTCATCCTGTACGGCGCGAACCTCATCTCCGTGAAGCTCTTCGGTGAGCTGGAGTTCTGGTTCTCGATGGTCAAGGTCACCGCCATCATCGGCATGATCCTGATCTGCGTCGGCATCCTCACCATCGGCTTCTCCGACGCCGGTGACACCGCGTCGGTGACCCACCTCTGGGACGAGGGCGGCTTCTTCCCCAACGGCATCGGCTCCACGCTGATGACCCTGCAGATCGTGATGTTCGCCTTCCTCGCCGTCGAGCTGGTCGGCGTCACCGCGGGCGAGTCCAAGGACCCCAAGACCGTCCTGCCCAAGGCCATCAACACCGTGCCGTGGCGCATCGCCGTCTTCTACGTCGGCGCGCTGATCATGATCCTGTCGGTGGTCCCGTGGACCTCATTCAAGCCGGGCGTCTCGCCGTTCGTGAAGGCCTTCGAGGAGATGGGTCTCGGCGTCGGCGCCGCCATCGTGAACTTCGTGGTCCTCACCGCCGCGCTCTCCTCCTGCAACTCCGGCATGTACTCCACCGGCCGCATGCTGCGCGACCTGGCGCTCAACGGCCAGGGCCCGAAGTTCTTCACCAAGCTCACGAAGAACGGCCTGCCGCTGACCGGCACCACCGTCTCGGCCGCGTTCATGCTCGTCGGCGTCTGGATCAACTACCAGTGGCCGGGCGAGGCGTTCAACTACGTCGTCTCCTTCGCGACCATCTCCGGCATGTGGGCCTGGATCATGATCCTGTGCTGCCAGATCCGCTACCGCCGCAAGGCCGACCGCGGCGAGCTGCCGCAGTCCACCTTCCGGGCGCCCGGAGCCCCGTACACCAGCTGGTTCGCGCTGCTCTTCATCGGCATGGTCATCGTGATGATGGGCGTCGACAAGGACGCGCGGATCTCGCTGTACGCCGCCCCGGTCTGGGCCGCGATCCTGACCGTGTCGTACCTGGTGCTCAAGAGCCGCAACCCGCAGGCCGCGGCCTTCAACCGGCAGAAGGTCGGCGTCCAGGGCGGTACGTCCGACAGGGACCCGCTCGACAAGGACTGACCGGCCGTCCCCAAGGCCGCTGTCCAGCATGTGGGCCCGCCCGTACCACACTTCGGTACGATGCGGGCCCTCTGCTTATCCTGGCTCCCATGCTGACCATCACCCAGGCCCTCCACGACCAGATCGTCGCGCACGCGCGCAAGGACCACCCCGACGAGGCCTGCGGCGTGGTCGCGGGACCGGAGGGCACCGACCGGCCCGAGCGGTTCATTCCGATGCTCAACGCCGCGCGCTCGCCCACGTTCTACGAGTTCGACTCGGGTGACCTGCTCAAGCTCTACCGCGATCTCGACGACCGCGACGAGGAGCCGGTGATCGTCTACCACTCGCACACGGCGACCGAGGCCTACCCCTCGCGCACCGACATCACGTACGCCAACGAGCCCGGCGCGCACTACGTCCTGGTCTCCACCGCCGACACCGACGGCGCGGGCCCCTTCCAGTTCCGCTCGTACCGGATCGTGGACGGCGAGGTCACCGAGGAAGAGGTAAAGGTCGTCGAGGCATACTGAGCTTTACTCATGAGGGCGGCAGGACCCAGGAAGCCGGTGCGAACCCGGCACGGTCCCGCCACTGTGACCCCGTTCCACCCGGCAAGCAGCGCCGGGGCCGGGGGAGTCAGGAACTGACCTGCCGCCCTTCTCCACGCAACACAGGGGACGCGGAAATCCCCTGGAGGAGGCAGCTCAGCCATGTCCCGCCGTCACCGCCACCCCGGCATACGCGCACTCGCCGCGGCCACCCTGCTCGTCCCGCTCGCCGCGTGCTCGTCCTCCGGTTCCGGAGGTGACGCGAAACCCGCCGCCAAGGCCGCCGGATTCCCGTACACCGTCACCAACTGCGGTGTGCGGACGACGTACGACGCACCCCCGAAGCGCGCCGTCACCATGAACCAGCACACCACCGAGGTGATGCTGGAACTCGGCCTCGCCGACCGCATCGCGGGCACCGCCTACCTCGACGACAAGGTCCTGCCGAAGTACGAGAAGGCGTACACGTCACGCCCCGCGCTCGCCGAGGAGTACCCCTCGTACGAGAAGCTGCTCGCCGCCAACCCCGACTTCGTGTACGGCGGTTACCCGAGCGCCTTCCTCGCGGGCGACGGCCGCGGCCGCCCCGCGCTCGCCAAGTCGGGCATCAAGACCCGCCTGAACGTCGAGGGCTGCGCGAAGAAGCCGGTCTCCATGGACGACGTCTACCGCGAGGTCCGCGAGGTCGGCGCCACCTTCGGGGTGCGCGGCCGCGCCGAGAAGTGGGTCGAGGGCGCCCGCAGCGAACTGGCCGCCACCGCGGCGAAGTCCCGGGGCAAGAAGCGGCACTCCGTCTTCGTCTACGACAGCGGCGACAAGACCGCGTTCACCGCGGGCGGCCGCGGCATCGGCAACGACATCATCGAACGGGCCGGCGGCCGCAACGTCTTCGCCGACGTCGACAAGTCCTTCACCGACGCCTCCTGGGAGAAGGTGGTCGAGCGCGGGCCCGAGACCATCCTGATCCTCGACTACGGCGCGACGACGGTCGCCCAGAAGAAGAAGCGCCTCCTGGACGACCCGGCCCTCCAGGACGTCCCGGCCGTCAAGAACAAGAGCTTCGCGGTGCTGCGGCTGTCGGACGTGGTCACCGGCGTACGAGCACCGCAGGCGGTGAGGAAGCTGGCGGCGCAGCTGTGAGGGGCATCCAGCCCGCGCGGCGGCTCATTCAGCCTGTCGGGCGACTCATTCAGCCCGCGGGGCGGATCCTTCAGCCCGCGGGGCGACTCATCCAGCCCGTGGGGCGGATCTTTCAGCCCGTCCGGCGTTTGAGGACGAGCCCGAAGGGCGATCGACGGGACGCACGGGGGCGCCGCCTCCTCACCCTGACAGGGCTCACCGTGGCCCTCGCGGCAGCGATACTCGCCGGGCTGGCCTTGGGCTCCGTCCGCATCCCGCCGGGCGACGTGGTCGAGGCCCTGACGGGCAGGGCGGAGCCCTCCCCCTTCCGCACCATCGTGCTGGACGTCCGCCTCCCCAGGGTCCTGCTCGGCGCAGCCGTAGGCGCGGGACTCGCCGTCATCGGCACCGTCCTGCAGGCCCTCGTCCGCAACCCCCTCGCCGACCCGTTCCTGCTCGGCGTCTCCTCCGGCGCCTCCGTCGGCGCGGTCTCCGCGATCGTGCTCGGCGGCGTCTTCGGGCTCGGCGCAGCCCTGTCGACCACCGTCACCATCCCGGCCGCCTCCTTCGCGGGCGCCCTGATCTCCCTGGTCCTCGTCTACTCGCTGGCCAGGAGCGGCGGCGGCTTCGCCACCGGCCGGCTGATCCTCGCGGGCGTCGCCGTCTCGTACATCCTCACCGCGCTGACCAGCCTCATCCTGGTCACCGCCGACAGCGCCGACCACCTCAAGGAAGTCCTGTACTGGACGCTCGGCGGACTCGGCAGCGCCCGCTGGGGCATGATCGCCCTGCCCTGCGCGGCCCTGCTCGTCGGCACGGCCCTCCTGATGGCTCTGGCCCGCCCCCTCGACCTGCTCCTCGCCGGCGAGGAGGGCGCCACCGTCCTCGGCCTGGACGCGGCCCGCTTCCGCGCCGGAGTCTTCGTCCTCGTCTCGCTGCTCACCGGCGTCCTGGTCGCCTACAGCGGGGCCATCGGCTTCATCGGCCTGATGGTGCCGCACGCCGCCCGCATGCTGGTCGGCGCCGCCCACCGCGCCCTGCTCCCGGTGGTGGCGCTGATGGGCGCGGTCTTCCTGGTCGCCGCCGACCTCGCCGCGCGTACCGTCGTCGCCCCGCAGGACATCCCCGTCGGCGTGCTCACCGCGCTGACCGGCGGACCGTTCTTCCTGTGGCTGCTGCGGCGGCGCCCCGAAGGAGTGGCGGTATGACCCATCCGCCCCATCCGCCCCGGACGGTCGGCGCGCTGCGCGCCGAAGCACTCTCGTACGAGGTGGAAGGACGTCTCCTCGTCGACGCCGTCGACCTCACCGCCGACCCCGGCGAGACCGTCGGCGTCGTCGGACCCAACGGCAGCGGCAAGACCACCCTGCTGCGCTGCGTGTACGGCACGCTGCGCCCCACCGCGGGCCGCGCCCTCCTCGACGGCGACGACCTGCACACGCTGTCCGCGAAGGCGCGCGCCCGCCGCCTCGCCACGGTTCCGCAGGACGGGCAGACGGCGTTCGAACTCACCGTCCGGCAGGTCGTCGCGATGGGCCGCTCCCCGCACAAGCGGTTCTGGGAGGCCGACACGGCCGCCGACGACACGCTCGTCGCGGCGGCGCTCGCCCGGGTCGGCGTCGAGGAGCTCGCCGACCGCGCCTTCCCCTCGCTCTCCGGCGGCGAGCGGCAGCGCGCGCTGGTGGCCCGCGCGCTGGTCCAGGAGCCGACCCTGGTCGTCCTCGACGAACCCACCAACCACCTGGACATCCGCTACCAGCTGGAGATCCTCTCCTTCGTACGGGGCCTGGGCACGACGAACCTCCTGGCCCTGCACGACCTGAACCTCGCCGCGTACTTCTGCGACCGCCTGTACGTCCTCGACGGCGGCCGACTCGTCGCCTCCGGGGCGCCGAAAGAGGTCCTCACCACCGAGCTGCTCGCCACCGTGTACGGGGTGACCGCCGAGGTCAGCACCCATCCGCTGACCGGCGCCCCGACGGTCGTCTATCTGCCGCCGCCCGCATCCTGAACGGATTCCGTCCACCAGCTGAGATCACACTCCGGGATCCGGACCGGGAATCGATACGATGACCGCATGGTTCCCCACGACGTGAGCGAAAAGACGCCGGGCGCACTGCTCGTTGCGCGGCTGCACGTCGACCTGTGCCGCCTCGCCAGCGCGATCTGTTCCCGCTGAACCGCACGGCCGTGGCGCCGTCGCACTCCGTACGTCCGCGTGCCACCGGGCACCGCACCACGGCGGGCACAGCGCAGCAGGCGCGCCGCCACCCGTACTTCTCGCACTCCTCGCACTCCTCGCACTCCTCGCACTCCTCGTACTTCCCGCACTCTTCGCACTCTTCGCACTCTTCGCACTTCTCGACCCACGACAGGAGCCCCAGCATGGCCATCGAGGTCCGCATCCCGACCATCCTCCGCACCTACACCGACGGCGAGAAGGCCGTCCAGGGCAGCGGGGACACCCTCGCCGAGCTCTTCACCGACCTCGACTCGCGCCACAACGGCATCGCCGAGCGCATCGTGGACGGCGACAAGCTGCGCCGCTTCGTGAACGTGTACCTGAACGACGAGGACGTCCGCTTCCTCGACGGCATCTCCACGAAGCTCGCCGACGGCGACAGCGTCACGATCCTGCCGGCCGTCGCCGGCGGCATGGTCTAGGCCCGATCCCGGATGCCTCGCTACGACTCCCCGCTCGCCGCGGTCGGCAACACGCCGCTCGTCCGCCTGCCGCGGCTCTCGCCCTCGGACGAGGTCCGGGTCTGGGCCAAGCTGGAGGACCGCAACCCGACCGGCTCCATCAAGGACCGGCCCGCCCTCCACATGGTCGAACAGGCCGAGAAGGACGGCCGGTTGACGCCCGGCTGCACGATCCTGGAGCCGACCTCCGGCAACACCGGCATCTCGCTCGCCATGGCGGCCAGGCTCAAGGGCTACCGCATCGTGTGCGTCATGCCGGAGAACACCTCCCAGGAGCGGCGCGAGCTGCTCGCCATGTGGGGCGCCGAGATCATCTCCTCGCCGGCGGCGGGCGGCTCCAACACGGCTGTTCGCGTCGCCAAGGAACTGTCCGCCGAGCACCCCGACTGGGTGATGCTCTATCAGTACGGCAACCCGGACAACGCGGGCGCCCACTACGCCACGACTGGCCCGGAGATCCTCACCGACCTCCCTTCCATCACCCACTTCGTGGCGGGCCTCGGCACGACGGGCACGCTCATGGGCGTCGGCCGCTACCTGCGCGAACAGAAGCCGGACATCAAGATCGTCGCGGCGGAGCCCCGCTACGACGACCTCGTGTACGGCCTGCGCAACCTCGACGAGGGGTTCGTCCCCGAGCTGTACGACGCGTCGGTCCTGACCACCCGCTTCTCGGTCGGCTCGGCCGACGCGGTGACCCGCACCCGCGAACTCCTCCAGCAGGAGGGGATCTTCGCGGGCGTCTCCACGGGGGCGGCGCTGCACGCGGCGATCGGGGTAGGCAGGAAGGCGGTCAAGGCCGGCGAGCAGGCCGACATCGTCTTCGTCGTGGCCGACGGCGGCTGGAAGTACCTGTCGACGGGCGTCTACACGGCGGAGACGACGGAGGCGGCGATCGAAACGTTGCAGGGCCAACTCTGGGCGTAGGGCTTGCCGCCCCGGGGAACGGTTCTCGCCGGCTGCGCCAGGCTCGTCCTCAAGCGCCGGACGGGCTTGGGGGGTGGGACGGGGCTGGGGCGGTTCGCCGGCTGCGCCGAGCTCGTCCTCAAGCGCCGGACGGGCTGAGACAGCCGCGACGAAGAGGCTCAGGGGTGACGGGGCTCGGTCGATGCGCCGGCTCCGCCGAGCTCGTCCTCAAACGCCGGACGGGCTGGGGGCGTGACGTGGCTCGGTGGATCGCCGGCTGCGCCAGGCTCGTCCTCAAGCGCCGGACGGGCTTGGGGGGTGGGACGGGGTTGGGGTGGATCGCCGACTGCGCCGAGCTCGTCCTCAAGCGCCGGACGGGCTGAGACAGCCGCGTCGGCCGGGTCGCATCCCCGCCTCGGACGCGCTGCGACTCCGCCGCGTCCGAGACACCGCTGCTCCGCCGACTGAGAAGTCAGCCGAGCGGCGGAGCCATCTCCAGCCCGTCCGGCGTTTGAGGACGAGCTAGGCGAAGCCAGCGATTGACCGAGCTGAGTGGGGGGATTTCAGCCCGTCCGGCGTTTGAGGACGAGCTCGGCGGAGCCGGCGATCGACCGAGCTGGGGTGCCGGTTCAGGCAACGGGTTTCAGCCTGTCCGGCGTTTGAGGACGAGCTCGGCGGAGCCGGCGATCCGACCTAGCTCGGGTCCCGGCCAGGGCAGCGGGATTTCAGCCCGTCCGGCGCCTGAGGACGAGCTCGGCGCAGCCGGCGAGGGAACCGTCTCAGCCCGCCAGGTACCGCACCTGATCCCACACCACCGGATCCACCACCCCCGCCCGCCGCCTGAAGTCGTCCAGCGGGACCTCCCGCAGCTCGTCCGTCTCCAGGAAGCTCGCGCGACCCCGCGCGTCGCCCACCGCGCCCGGCGGCAGCGTGATCACGCCCGCCCGCTCGTCGTGGTACTTGCTCGTGATCTTCGCGACCCGCGCGCTCCGCCCCCGTACCGAAAGCACCAGACAGGGACGGTCCTTGCCGCCAGGGCCGTCCTCGTACGGCACCCGCGCCCACCAGATCTCCGCGGGCCGCGGCGCCGGCAGCCGCCCCCGCCGCCGAGGGCCCCGCGGCGGCCGGGTCCTGCCCGGCGGCCGTGAGCTGGACACACGGGGGCCGCGCCCCCAGCCGTCCACCAGCGTGACGACGAGCGCGAGCACCACCACGGCCGCCAGCGCGAGCCACCAGGACGTGTCCATGAGGACGACCGTACCGGCGCACGCCCCGCGGCGCCCACCGCGCCCCGGGCGCCCCGAGAGACCCCCGAACCGGTGACAGCGCAGGTGAGTTCCCCCACAACGGCCCGCGACGGAGGAGCGACCAGGCCTTTTGCGCCTTACGCTCGACGAACCGCACACCACCCCTCAGCTCTCCTGTCAGCGCGGAGGTTCCAGCTACATGAAGCTCACCGTCGTCGGCTGCTCGGGGTCGTTTCCGTCCGCGGACTCGGCCTGCTCGAGCTACCTCGTCGAGGCCGACGGCTTCCGGTTGCTGCTCGACATGGGCAACGGCGCCCTCGGCGAGCTGCAGCGCCACATCGGCCTGTACGACCTGGACGCGGTCTTCCTCAGCCATCTGCACGCCGATCACTGCATCGACATGTGCGTGTACTTCGTCGCCCGCTACTACCGGCACGAGGGCGGCCGCTGCGCCCCCATCCCGGTCTACGGCCCCGAAGGCACCGAGCAGCGGCTGACCACCGCGTACGCCGACACGCCCTCCGCCTCCTCGATGAGCGAGGTCTTCGACTTCCACACGGTCAAGCCCGCCTCGTTCGACATCGGCCCGTTCGCCGTGCGCACCGAGAAGATGTGCCACCCCGTCGAGGCGTACGCCATCCGCGTCGAGCACGGCGGCAGGTCCCTCACGTACTCCGGGGACACCGGCCCCACCGCGGCCCTGGACGAACTCGCCGGGGGCACCGACCTCTTCCTCTGCGAGGCGGCCTTCACGCACGGCAAGGAGAACATCCCCGACCTGCACCTGAACGGCCGCGAGGCGGGCGAGTCCGCCCGGCGCGCCGGTGCGGGCAGGATGCTGCTCACCCACATCCCGCCGTGGACGGACCCCCAGGTCAACCTCGCCGACGCCCGCGCCGTGTACGACGGCCCGACCGAGCTGGCGGCCCCCGGCGCCTCGTACGAGATCTGACCGCGTACGACATCTGACCGGCCGGGCGGTCTCGGTGCGGCCGGCAGCGGTTTCAGCCCCGCCGGAAGCCGCGGCCGCCCAGCGCCATCCGGTTCCATGTGTGGCGGCGGCCGCGGATCGCCACCGAGTAGTCGTACATCACCTCCGGGTCGCACATCCCCGGCAGGAACGAGTCCCCGAAGTGGTGGGCGTCGATGCCCACCTCCTTGGCCGTCAGGGCGAGTTGGGGCACCACGTTCGCGTGGCTGCCCTCCTGGCTGGTGCCGATCGCGCCCATCGCCACCGCGCCCGCCTCCTGCACCGCCGCCACCGCCTCGGCCGCCAGCTCGCGGGTGACGCCCGGCAGCGTGCCCGGCAGGGGGAGGACCACCCCGTCGGCGCCCGCCTCCACCAGGGACGTCAGCCGGCCCACCGTGAGCCGCTCCGGATGCCCGGCGTGGTGCATCTTGCCGCTCCACAGCGCCACGTCGTCACCGAGGCCGGCGCGCAGCTCCTCGGTGACCCGGGCCAGCCCCTCGTACGACCCGCCCGTGCCCGGGTTGGCGGTGAGGCAGAGCATCGCCGCGCCCATGTCGATCAGGCGCCTGGCGTACTCCGGCCTGGCGCGGCGGATCTCGGGGACGTCGCCGGGCTCCAGGTTGATGCCGACCGGGCGGCCGATGTACGCGGCGAGGTCGGCGATCGAGGTGAACGTGCCGAGACCCGGCAGGTCGAGCCGCTCGCCGTCCCAGGCGCGCTCGATCAGGTTCAGTACGACGATGTCGGCGCCGAAGGCCGCCACGAGCTCGGCGTTGTGCACCCCCGGCATACCCGGCACCGGGATCAGGGCGGCGCTGTCGGCGAAGACCTCGGCGACCATGGTGCGGCCCTCGGCGGCGGCGACCGAGGCGGTCAGGGCGCGGCCGCGCAGGGCGGCGAGGTGCTCGCGGTCGAGGTCGAGGATGCGGGGGGTGGGCCGGGGGCCGTGCTCGTCGCTCATGTCTCGACCGTATGCCGCCGGGCATGACGAAGCCCCTCGCCGTTCGTACCGATGGCGAGGGGCTTACGTCACTGAGATGCGGCGGAGGCTACTTGCCCTCGGCCTTCTGGAGCTCGGCGAGCTCCTCGTCGGACTCGCGGCCCGGCGTCGGCAGGTTGAACTTGGTGATCGCGAAGCGGAAGACCACGTAGTAGATCGCCGCGAAGCAGAGGCCGACCAGGGCGAGGCCCCACGGGTTCTTCGCGATGCCGAGGTTCAGCAGGAAGTCGACCGCGCCGGCCGAGAAGCCGAAGCCGTCCTTCATGCCGAGCGCCCAGGTCAGCGCCATGGAGACACCGGTGAGCACCGCGTGGATCGCGTACAGGACCGGCGCGATGAACATGAAGGTGAACTCGATCGGCTCGGTCACACCGGTCACGAACGCGGTGGCGGCGAGCGAGAACATCATGCCGCCGACGACCTTGCGGCGCTCGGGACGGGCGCAGTGCACGATCGCGAGGCAGGCGGCCGGGAGGGCGAACATCATGATCGGGAAGAAGCCGGTCATGAACTGGCCCGCGCTCGGGTCGTGGTGCAGGAAGCGCGCGATGTCGCCGTGGTAGTCCACGCCGCCGTCGGTGTGGGTGCCCGCCTGGAACCACGGGAAGGAGTTCAGGAGGTGGTGCATGCCGACGGGGATCAGCGCGCGGTTGGCGACACCGAAGACACCCGCGCCGACGGCGCCCGAACCGACCAGCCACTCACTGAAGTTGTGGATGCCGGTGCCGAGGACCGGCCAGATCAGACCGAAGACGATGCCCGCGACCAGACCCGCGAAGGCGGACAGGATCGGGACGAGACGGCGGCCGCCGAAGAAGCCGGCCCAGTCGGGCAGCTTGGTCCGGTAGAACTTCTGGTAGAGCAGGGCGACGATGATGCCCATGACCACGCCGCCGAGCACACCGGCGTTCACCGGCGCCTCGTTCATGACTATCTTGCCGTCCACGACGGAGGCGACCTTCGGCAGGTTCTTGTCCGTGAAGGTGGCGAGCACCTTCTGGAAGACAAGGTAGCCGGTGACGGCCGCGAGGGCCGTCGAGCCGTCCGACTTCTTCGCGAAGCCGATCGCGATGCCGACGCAGAACAGCAGCGCCATGTTGTCGAGCAGCGCGCCGCCGCCCGCCGCCATGTAGCTCGCGAGCTTGTTGATGAAGGTCGGGAAGGACTCCTTGCCGAGCATGTCGTCCTGGCCGAAGCGGACCAAGAGGGCCGCGGCGGGCAGCACGGCGACCGGCAGCATGAGGCTGCGGCCGATGCGCTGCATGACAGCCATCACGCCGGCGCCCTTTTTCTTCTCGGCCGCGGGGGCGGCATTGGCCGTGGGCACAACTTCCTCCAGTGGGCAAGGCGCCGCCTGGGGACAGGGAAGTGGAAGACGGCGGCGTCTTTGGGGGACGCGGCGAGAAGGCCGCGTGGTCTACACCAATAAGTGGTGTAGACCTGTTGTAGCACGGTGAAGGTGACGTAAGGAACCCGCGATTCCTGTGGGGTCCGCCATATCCCGACATGACAGACCAAAGACCCCCGGACTCATGGTCCGAGGGCCTGTCTGCTGCCCGTCAGTGGGGACGCGGAACCCGCCGCGAGCGGAAGTTACGCCTTCGTCTGCTCCTTGTCCAACGCCTCCGATTCCTCCTCCGGTTCACGTCCCGGCGTATGCAGATCGAACTTGATGATGACGAAGCGGAACAGCGCGTAGTACACGACGCCGAAGCACAGTCCGATCGGAATGATCAGCCATGGCTTGGTCGCAAGGCTCCAGTTGATGACGTAGTCGATCAGCCCCGCGGAGAAGCTGAACCCGTCCTTCACGCCCAGCGCCCACGTCACCGCCATCGACACACCGGTCAGCACCGCGTGGATCGCGTACAGCGCGGGCGCGATGAAGAGGAACGAGTACTCGATCGGCTCGGTGATGCCCGTGACGAACGACGTCAGACCGACCGACAGCATCAGACCGCCGACCACCTTGCGGCGCTCCGGACGCGCGCAGTGCGTGATCGCGAGGGCCGCCGCGGGCAGCGCGAACATCATGATCGGGAAGAAGCCGGAGGTGAACTGGCCCGCCGTCGGGTCACCCGCGAGGAACCGGTTGATGTCACCGTGCACCATCGTGCCGTCCGGCTTGGTGTAGTCGCCGAACTGGAACCACACGAAGGTGTTCAGGAACTGGTGCAGGCCGACCGTGAGCAGCGCGCGGTTGGCGACGCCGAAGATGCCCGAGCCCAGCCAGCCGAGGTCGACGAGCCACTTGGAGAAGCTGGTCAGCGCGTCGCCGATGGGCGGCCAGATCCACACGCAGAGCCCCGCGAAGACCAGCCCCACGAAGGCCATGATGATCGGCACGAGCCGGCGCCCGTTGAAGAAGCCGAGCCAGTCGACCAGCTTCACGCGGTGGTAGCGCTGCCAGAACCAGGCCGCGAGCAGCCCCATCACGATGCCGCCGAAGACCCCCGGATTCTGGTACGGCGCCTGCGCGACCGTCCCGTCCTCCGCCACGCAGACGCCGCCCCACATCCCCGCGCCGCCGAACGTGGTGTCGACCGGGCAGTCGTCGGGAAAGGCGCGCAGCACCGCGTAGTAGACGAGGAACCCCGCGACCGCCGCCAGCGCCGTGGAACCGTCCGACTTCTTCGCCATGCCGATGGCCACGCCGATGCAGAACAGCAGCGGCAGGCCGAGCGTGGAGTCGAGCAGCGAACCGCCCGCGGCCGCGAAGACCTTGGCCACGTTCGTCCACCCGAGACCGTCGTCGCCGAACACGTCGGGCTGCCCGAGACGGTTCAGGATGCCCGCCGCGGGCAGCACGGCGATGGGCAGCTGCAGGCTCCGGCCCATCTTCTGCAGGCCCTGGAAAAGCCCGTTCCACCACTTCTTCTGCGGCACCGCGGCGGCTGGGGAACTCATCGGCGTCCCTCCCGGAACAAGCCAGGTTTGGCGGTCGTTGAAAACTGGTGTAGACCAGTTGCGGTACGTGTGGGAGCGGCGCCCGGCCGGGGCCGGCACCTTGACCGTCATCATTGGGCACGAGTGCCGTAACCGCCCGCGAAGATGGTCCAACCGTGCGTTACCGTGGCAAAGCGGTCCCCCGGCCGCGAGAAACACAGGGAGAAACACATGGCCAGCAAGGCTGAGAAGATCGTTGCCGGGCTCGGCGGCATCGAGAACATCGAAGAGGTCGAGGGCTGCATCACCCGCCTGCGCACCGAGGTAAAGGACCCGGCCCTGGTCGACGACGCCGCGCTGAAGGCCGCCGGCGCGCACGGCGTCGTCAAGATGGGCACGGCCGTCCAGGTCGTCATCGGCACGGACGCCGACCCGATCGCGGCGGACATCGAAGACATGATGTGAGACCGGACCTCCGGACTCACCCCTGAGGGGCCCTCCCGCACGCCGGGACGGGCCCTTCGGCCGTGCGGGACCGGCCTCTGGCCATACATGCTTTGGCCGTACGTGGTCGCGGGAACCAGCCCACCCCCGCCTCCCGCTAGGCTCGACGCATGTCTTCAACTCCCGGCATCGACACCCCCCGCATCGACGGCCGCACCCCCGAGCAGCTCCGCCCGATCGCCATCGAACGCGGCTGGAGCAAGCACGCGGAGGGCTCCGTCCTCATCTCCTTCGGCGACACCAAGGTCTTCTGCACCGCCTCCGTCACCGAAGGCGTGCCGCGCTGGCGCAAGGGCAGCGGCGAAGGCTGGGTCACCGCCGAGTACTCGATGCTGCCCCGCTCCACCAACACCCGCGGCGACCGCGAATCCGTGCGCGGCAAGATCGGCGGCCGCACCCACGAGATCTCCCGCCTCATCGGCCGCTCCCTGCGCGCCGTCATCGACTACAAGGCGCTCGGCGAGAACACCATCGTCCTGGACTGCGACGTCCTCCAGGCCGACGGCGGCACCCGCACCGCCGCCATCACCGGCGCCTACGTCGCCCTTGCCGACGCCGTCGCCTGGGCCCAGGGCAAGAAGCTCGTCAAGCACGGCCGCAAGCCGCTCACCGGCACCGTCAGCGCCGTCTCCGTCGGCATCGTCGACGGCGTCCCGCTCCTCGACCTCTGCTACGAGGAGGACGTGCGCGCCGACACCGACATGAACGTCGTCTGCACCGGCGACGGCCGCTTCGTCGAGGTCCAGGGCACCGCCGAGGCCGAGCCCTTCGCCCGCAAGGAGCTCAACGCGCTCCTCGACCTCGCGGTCGGCGGCTGCGAGGAGCTCGCCGCGTTCCAGCGCGCGGCGCTCGAAGCGACGCGGTAGCGCCTGCGGCGGCCCCGCGGGCGACGTAGGTCACGCCGCCCCGGAAGCAACCACCCACCCCCCGGGGGACGTTATTACGAGTACGGGCGCACGGGCAGAACCGCGCGTCCGTACGTACCCGGGGAGGGACCGAACCATGGCCGCGCGACACCGTCGTATCGCCACCGCCGTCGCCACGGCACTGATCGTCATTCCGGCCGGCGTGGGCCTCGTCGGCTGCGACGCCGTCTCCAAGGCCCTGGACTGCGTCCAGACCGCGGACACCATCGCCGACAGCGTCACCGACCTCCAGCAGGCCGTGGAGAACGCCGGCGACGACCCCGCCGCGGCGGACCGGGCGCTCGACGACATCGGCAAGAACCTCGACAAGATCGACGAGAAGACCGACGACACGGACGTGAACAAGGCGGTCGACCACCTCGACCAGGCCGTCGGCAACGTCCGCACCGCCATCAGGAACGGCGACGCGACCCCGGACGTCGGCCCCGTCACGGACGCGGCGGGCGAACTGACGAAGGTCTGCACGCCGTAAGCGGGCCTGCCGGGGGCGGCGATACTGGGGGAATGACCCGCCTCATCCTCGCCACCCGCAACGCCGGCAAGATCACGGAACTCCGGGCGATCCTCGCCGACGCAGGCCTCGACCACGAACTCGTCGGCGCGGACGCGTACCCCGAGATCCCCGACGTCAGGGAAACGGGCGTCACCTTCGCCGAGAACGCCCTCCTCAAGGCCCACGCCCTCGCCCGGGCCACCGGCCTGCCCGCCGTCGCCGACGACTCCGGCCTCTGCGTCGACGTCCTCGGCGGCGCACCCGGCATCTTCTCCGCCCGCTGGGCCGGCCGCCACGGCGACGACCAGGCCAACCTGGACCTGCTCCTGGCCCAGCTCGGCGACATCGACGCACCGGAACACCGCGGCGCCCACTTCGCCTGCGCGGCGGCGCTGGCCCTGCCGGACGGCACGGAACGCGTGGTGGAGGGCCACCTCCCCGGCACCCTGCGCCACGCCCCCGCGGGCACGGGCGGCTTCGGCTACGACCCGATCCTCCAGCCGGACGGCGAGACCCGCACGTGCGCGGAACTGACGGCAGCAGAGAAGAACGCGATCAGCCATCGCGGGGAGGCGTTCCGGGGGTTGGTGCCGGTGGTGCGGGAGTTGTTGGGCTGACGTGAACGGACCGTGGGCCGGTCTCGGACGACCGGCCCACGGTCCGCTGGGAGTGCGGCCGGTGGGACTCGAACCCACACGGGTGTTAACCCACTGGGACCTAAACCCAGCATGACTGCCAAATTCCATCACGGCCGCTCAAAAACGGTCACACGGTCTGACCGGCGGCGTTCAGTCTAAGGGTTGGGCAGGCTGCCCGGCGAGGGGCGACCTTCGCTTCTGGCGGCACCACGTCTCGGTCAGCGCATGGCAGTTGGGGCACAGATATCTCAGATTCGCCCGTCGGTTGTCCCGCCAGTGGCCGTTTACGTGGTCGATCTGCAACGTGATCGGTTGGCCCAGCCAGACTCCGGTGTTGCCACATGACGTGCACTCGTAGGGGACGCCGATCTCGGTCAGGGCTCGGTGGAGCTGACTGCGGTTGGTGCGCCCCGACTGCGGCGGCAGGACCACCAGTACCCGCTGGGCGGCCGGTGCCTGCCTGGGGCGGTCCGGCTGTCCCCAGGCTCGGCGCCTGAAGTGGCTCGTGTCGAGGCCGAGACGGGCCGCCGCCCGCCGGACGCGTCGGTGGTTCGTGTCGCTGACCTCCATGTCGAGGCCACGCATCACGTCGGCGTAGCTGGTGGCGCTTCGCACCTGGTCGCGGAGATCTTCTTCCGGGATCGCCACGCGCCGATAGGAAAAGTGCCCGGTGTCGATGCGCTGGGTGCGCAGCATGCGGCTCAGCGTGGCGCGCGAACGGCTGTCGTCGGGCACGCCCAGTGTGCGGGCCACACCGCGCACGCTGGTGGAGGCGGCGGCAGCGGCCCGCAGCTCCTCGGTGGTGAAGGGCAGGTCCGGCTCGGTGCGGCCGATGCAGGGGAAGTGGCTGATGTCGATGCCCGCTGCGCGTATGCGGCGCCGGATGTGGGAGAGCGTGCCGGTGGCCGGCGTCGCGCCCAGCCTCAGTGCCACTTCGCGGAGTGAGGAGGAGGATGCGGCGGCTTCCGCGATGGCGGCGTCCGGGTACTTCCGCCAAGGACTGCGTTTGACGAAGTGGCTCGTGTCGAGACCGTGGTCGCGGACCTTCTCCTGCAGCACACGCCGTTGGCCACCGTTCACTCCGAGACCGAGGCGCCGCATCAGATCGGTCCAGTTGCTGGCCTCGGCGACGACCGGGGCGAGCAGGTCCTTGCTATATGCGTGGGCCGGTTGGCGAGAACTGGCGCGGGTTGCGAGGGGCGGATAAGGCTTGCTCGTCACTTCCGTGCTCCTTCTCTCGTCCCGGCCACGCGTTCGCAGCCTCGTACGGCCTAACGAACCGAAAATCGGACTGTTACGCCCGGAACGCGGAACGGCCCGCCTCACTTGTGGGTGCAAGTCGGGCGGGCCGTCGCGGAGGGAGGGCGCGAGGGTCAGAACCTCGGGGACGGGGACTGGGACTCGACCATTTCCGCGGCTTCCTCCTTCGTCTCCACCGACGGCGGTGAACCCGTCAGCGGCTGCTGTGCCGTCTCCTTCATGCAGGCCACCGCGATGACGCCGACGACCGCCGCCGCCATCGAGTAGTACGCCGGGATCATGTCCGTCCCCGTCACGCTGATCAGCGACGTGATGACCAGCGGGGCCGTGCCGCCGAAGAGGGAGGCGGAGAGGTTGTAGCCGACGGAGAGGGAGCCGTAGCGGACCGACGTGGGGAACAGGGCCGGGAGCGTCGCCGACATCGTGCCGAGCAGGCAGAGCAGCGAGAGGCCGAGCAGCAGCATGCCGGCCGAGACCGCGACCAGGCTGCCCTGCTTGATCAGGAGGAAGGCGGGGATGGAGAGGACCAGGAAGCTGACCATGCCCGTCATCAGGAGCGGCTTGCGGCCGAAGCGGTCGGAGAGCTTGCCGACCTGGGTGATGATCAGCATCAGGACGATCATCGTGCCGATGAGGATGAGCAGGCCGTGCGAGTCGTCGTAGCCGAGCTCGTCGGAGAGGTACGTCGGCATGTACGACAGGAGCATGTAGTCGGTGATGTTGTACGCGCCGACCAGGGCGATGCACAGGATCAGCGTCTGCCAGTGGTCGCGGAAGATCTTCGCGAGGTCGCCCTTGGCGGTGGTCTCCACGGCGGAGGCGCCCTCGCTGGCCGAGTGGTAGGTCGCGTCCTCCATCTTCTGGAACGCGGGGGTCTCGTCCAGCTTGAGCCGCAGGTAGAGGCCGACCAGGCCGAGCGGGCCCGCCACGAGGAACGGGACGCGCCAGCCCCAGGAGTCCATGGCGTCCGAGCCGAGGGCGGAGTTGAGGATGAGGACCAGGCCCGCCGCGCCGGTGTACCCGGCGAGGGTGCCCATCTCCAGGAAGCTGCCGAAGAAGCCGCGGCGCTTGTCGGGGGCGTACTCGGCGATGAAGGTCGACGCGCCGCCGTACTCGCCGCCGGTCGAGAAGCCCTGCACCAGGCGGAAGAAGATCAGCAGGACCGGCGCCCAGAAACCGATGGTGGCGTAGGACGGGATCAGGCCGATGGCGAGCGTGCCGATCGCCATCATGATCATCGTCAGTGCGAGGACCTTCTTGCGGCCGATCTTGTCGCCCATCGGGCCGAAGACCATGCCGCCGATGGGGCGCACCAGGAAGGAGACCGCGAAGGTGGCGAAGGACGAGACCAGCTGGACCGTGTCGTTCCCGGACGGGAAGAAGACGTGGCCGATGGTGACGGCCAGGTAGCTGTAGATGCCGAAGTCGAACCATTCCATGGCGTTGCCGAGCGAGGCGGCTTTGACGGCCCGCTTGACGGCGGCCTCGTCGGTGACCGTGATGTCGGTCCGGCGCAGGGGCGGGTTCTTGCGTCGTTTCACGGCCCGGAAGAGGTTCCGGTGCCGCTTCACCGCCTCGGCGTCGGCCGCGATCTCTTCGTTGGCCGCCATGGAGTGGTTCCTTTCATTCTTCGTACAAGTCCCCCGTGAAATCCCCCGTGGGATCACTTGCTCGAAGATGGCCGATGCAAACGGAAGCCCCCCCCCGTGAGGGGGGCTTCGTCACAGTTCGGCGGAGGCTCGGCAGGCCTAACAGGCCCAGCACGGGCCCGGCGGGCGGCCGCTCAGACGCCGAGGTCCCTGATGATCTTCGCCACGTGCCCCGTCGCCTTCACGTTGTAGAACGCGTGCTCGACCTTGCCCTGCGCGTCGACCACGACGGTCGAGCGGATCACGCCGGTCACCGTCTTGCCGTAGAGCTTCTTCTCGCCGAAGGCGCCGTACGCCGCGAGGGTCTCCTTGGACGGGTCGCCGACCAGCGTGACCTTGAGGTTCTCCTGCTCGCGGAACTTCGCGAGCTTCTCCGGCTTGTCCGGCGAGACGCCGATGACGTCGTAGCCGGCGGCGGCCAGCGCGTCGAGGTTGTCGGTGAAGTCGCAGGCCTGCTTGGTGCAGCCGGGGGTGAGGGCGGCCGGGTAGAAGTAGACGATGACCTTGCGGCCCTTGTGGTCGGCCAGCGAGACGTCCTTGCCGTCGGCGTCGGGCAGGGTGAAGGCGGGGGCGGTGTCGCCGGGCTGCAGTCGCTCGCTCATGCGCGGTCTCCTCGTACGGGGCGTGCGTCGGGGGTGTGATGACGGAGTCGAGCGTAATAGGGGTGCCGTGGGGTGCGGTGCGCGCGAAGCTGACAGACTGTGGGGTAAGGATTCACGGAGTGACCGGTTCAGATTCTCAGCTACGACGACGGAGGCAGCGCGGTGTCGGATGCCAGGACCCCTGCGCAGATCGAGGCGGACATCAAGCGCCGGCGCGACCAGTTGGCCGAGACCCTCGACGAGATCGGGGTGCGTGTTCACCCGAAGACGATCGTCGGCGACGCGAAGGCGAAGGTCGCCTCCAGCGTGGACCACACGCTCGGACGGGCGTACGTCGGTGCGAACCGCGTCGTCTCGGACCTGCGGGGCCAGCTGGTCAGGGAGGACGGCGCGCCGCGCATCGAGCGGATCGTGCCGGTCGCCCTGGTGGCGGTGGGCCTCGTGGGGCTCCTCGTGGTGAGCTCGCGGCGGCGCGCCGACTGAGGCCGGCGGGCGAGCGCCGACCCGGGAGGCCACGGCGGCGGCCGGGGCAGGTAGGTTCTGGGGCGTGAGCGAGAAGATCCCCCACGACGACAAGCTGCCCATCCGCATGCTGCACGACCGCGTGCTCGTGCGGCAGGACACCAGCGAGGGTGAGCGGCGCTCCGGCGGCGGCATCCTCATCCCCGCGACCGCTGCCGTGGGCAAGCGGCTGGCCTGGGCCGAGGTGGTCGCGGTCGGGCAGAACGTACGGACGGTCGAGCCCGGTGACCGGGTCCTGTACGACCCGGAGGACCGCGCCGAGGTCGAGGTGCGGGGCGTGGCCTACGTCCTGATGCGTGAGCGCGATCTGCACGCGGTGGCCGCCGACCGTTTCGAGGGCTCGGAGGACTCGACGGGTCTCTATCTGTAGCCGTCCGCGCGCGAAATCTGTAGCCGTCCGCGCGCGATGGACCTGTGAGGGGCCGGTGACCGGTGTCACCGGCCCTTTCGCATGGGTTTTGCTACCGTGGAACGACCCCGACGAGACGCGCCGTACCGGGTTTTCCGCAAAGACGACGCACCCCATCAGGTAACGCGTTCTCGCGTATCACTCGTCGGAGGTGCCGTCATGGCCTGGGTTCTGCTGATCGTCGCCGGTCTGCTCGAAGTGGGCTGGTCGATCGGGATGAAGTACACGGACGGTTTCACGCGGCTGTGGCCCAGCGTGTTCACCGGCGTGGGCATCGTCGCCAGCATGATGCTGCTGTCGCAGGCCGCCAAGACGCTGCCGATCGGTACGGCCTACGGGGTGTGGGTCGGCATCGGCGCCGCCGGCGCGGCGGTGCTCGGCATGGTGATCCTGGGTGAGCCGGTCACCGCCGCGCGGATCTTCTTCGTCTGTCTGCTGCTGGTCGCCGTGGTCGGCCTGAAGGCGACGTCCGGGCACTAGGGCCTGTCCGGCGGATCAGGTCGCATCCGGGTGGCCCGCGCGTCTTCGTGCTGGTGAGCGGGGTCTGGCGCGTCGAGATGCAAGGCGGAGG
>NZ_JBIAII010000018.1:0-117385 GCF_042871345.1 Streptomyces sp. NPDC005863
CCGCCTCCAGGCCATCGAGCGGGACACCGACGTGGCCTGAGCACTGGTGCACATAACTTCGTACGCGGCGGTGCACTCAGACGAGTACGCGGACACCGGACGTCCAGGCCGACATGGAGCAGGTCGCAGAGCTTCGCGCCCGCCTCGACGCGCAAGCCACCGCACTCCGCACCTGATCCACCCGTTCCCGCCCCGCTCCCCCACTGCCCGCGTCACACTGTCCGCATGTCGGTGCGTTTCGCGGTGCAGGCGTCCACGGAGCGCGAGTGCCAGCAGGCCCTCGAACTCCTGTGCCGCCAACTCGACCTAGAGCCGGCTCTGCTGCCGCGGCTGATGTCGGACAACCGGTGGATGGCCCGCGCTACACCCACGCAGAAGACCCCGACCGGAGACGGTCGGGGCCTGGACGTGCACAGGTAGTCGCGCTTCACTTTCCGATGGCGTTGCCGGGTGCCATGCGGATGATTCCGTCGGGTTCGTCGAGGGCGACCCAGTCGTGGTGTTCCTGACAGAAGTACAGGCCGGTGACCTTGCGTTCGCCGCAGAACTGCTGGCCGCTGTTGTGCCAACTGCCGACCTGGATCTGGTAGCCGCAGATCTGGCTGCCGCGGTCCGGTTCGGTCGTGAGGATCTCTCCCATGGTCAGCTCCACGTCCACTGCTGGCCGCCGTGGCCTGCCCGGCGGGCGGCGTCGCCGATCTCTCGGGCGAGCGTGCCCCACTCGGCGCCCATCAGGCGGTGGGCGGCGGCCTGGTGGAGGAGGTCGCCGATGCGCGAGGCTTCCCGGGGCGGGATGCTGGCGATGTCAGCGAAACGGCCGCCGAACAGGTAGCTGATCTCCCGCCATTCGCTGGCGGTGAGGACGTGGGCGAGCTGGTTGCCGAGGTTGCTGAGAGTGAGTGCCGAGCGGGTCCGGGAGACTCCGCTGATGCTGATTCCCATGGTGATCCCTTCTGTGTCGGTTACTGGCCGCGAGTGTCTGCGAGCTGGGCGGCCCGGTCGAAGGCGAGGAGTACGGGGGCGGCCTCGGGCTGCCGGGCGTTCCAACTGGGGATGGTTTGCGCCCAGGTGAAGTCGCGCTGGATGGCCTCGAGGAGCAGTACGCACGCGTCGTCGGCTAGGCGGCGGTTGCCGCGGGCTTCGAGGCGGATGGCGCGGATGGGGCAGACGGCGCCCTTCTCGTCGTAGAGGGCATCGCGGCACCAGCCGTCTTGCTGGAGCCGCTGCCTGGCACGTTGGAGGAGGCCGACGATCGGCGTGCTGTCGGGCGTGGGCTGCAGTGTGGGAGTAAAGGGCAGTGGCCCGGTGAGTTCGGGTGGGGGTTCGGTGGGGATGTGGGCGGTGTTGACCTCGAAGGCGACGGCGGCCTGGGCGAGGCGGGCGGTCATGCCGGCGTCGGTGAGGGCGAGCCGGCTGTCGAGGTCGAGTTCCGTCGGGTCAGCGGCTTGCCTCGGCGGGCTTGCCGCGGCGAGGGTGGGCGTGGTCATGTTCGTGGTGCCTCCTGCACGTTCGCGTGTGGCGGGTGGAAGGGGCGCCCCTGACTGCTGCCAGGCTGGGAGGGGCGCCCCGGCTGAGCTATTTCTCGCGCAGGGAGTAGCGCACGAGGATCACGTCGGATGCGGGGATCTGGTTCGCTTCCGCGTGGAGGGTGCGGATCCCGTCGAGGAGGGTGCCGACGGTGGCGCCGGGTGGCGGGCTGTAGCTGCCGGTGCGGTCCTGTGCCGGGTTCGATCCGTGCCGTGCGGGGCCAAGCGTGAGGGTGGCGCTCCACGTATAAGTGCCAGCGGGGAGCAGGGTGTTCGGGTCGCTGTAGTCGACCATCAGGGTCACTCGCCTTCACCGAAGGTGACGTGCATAGTCGCGTGGAACAGCTGGGCCGCCTCCGTGCCATCGGTCTTCCGGGTGGCGAAGCGGGCGTTGACCTCGCGGACGATGCGGTCGGTGGTGGCGCGGTCGCCGCGCTTCTTCGCGGCGATGTAGTCGTGCACAGACTGATGGGTGATCTTCAGGTCGGGCATGAGGTCTCCTTGATCGGTCAGACGCGCCAGATCCCGGGCTTGCGGCGCGTGGACGGGTTGCTGCCCTGCGCGACATGCTTCTCCAGCCCGCGCAGCTCTGCCTCGTCGAGAACGCCCTCGTAGTTGTCGCCGAGCGGGGCACCAACCTGAGGGGTGGGGGCGGTGACGTTGCGGAGTCCGCTGGGCGGCTGCTCGTAGACGGTGCCGGACTGGGCGAGGAGACTCTGCGCGGTGAGGTGGCCGGTCATCCAGTTGCCGGTGACCGGACTGCGGTGAGTGAACGTGTGGGCGGTGTAGAGCTGCCCGTCCTCGTAGGGGGCGAGGTTGGTCGCCACATCGGCGACGGTGTAGACAACGGTGCCCTTGCGGATGTGTTTGTTGAGGTCGCGGGCGCCCCTCTTGGTGGGCTCCCAGGTCTTGCCTGCCATTGCGAACTCCATTCCAATTTGTTTGATTTGATGCGTTTTACTCAGGTGGACATGTGATGGTTTCAACCCAGACGTCCCCCCGGACAGGGGGTGGACGCGACCCGGGTCACGTCCGGGGCGACAAGATCAACGTCCGGGGGGTGTCCGGGGGGACGTCTGGGTGGATACCGGGCGATTACGCCGCCCCTAGGCTCCATTTAGAAAGTCGAGAGCGTCAGCGATCTGAGCCCGCCGGTAGCCGTTCACACGGCCCTCCTTGTGCGGAATCGTGATCTTCACCGAGCCGCCAGCGCCACCGGCTCGCAGCAGCTCGCCGAGCCGCTCCTCGTTCATGCCGCCGCCGATCAGCTTGGCCATTTCGTCCGTCTGCGCCACGTCCCGGCCGAGGTCATTCATGGCGATCAGGCAGCCGCGCAGTGCCTCAATCTGTATGCGCTGCTCCGGCGTGCGGTGCAGCACGTTCCGGCCCGGCACCCCGTCCCGCTTGGGCCCGCCTGCAGCGGACGACAACCCGGTGGCGTTGAGGAGGTGCTTCTCGATCGGATCGTCCCACTGCCCGGCGAGCCGGCCCGCCTTCGCGCGGATCTTCGCCGCGTTCTCCAGGAGCAGCGTGATCTCGCCACGGTCGTCCTCGTCCAGATCGAAGGACCGGGCGAGGTCGGTGACTCCGGCGAACGGGTTGACCAGCCAGCCGAAGCCCGGCCGCGGCGGGTCGAACTTGGAGGCGTCCCGGCCAGCCCCGGCCTGCCCGGCACCGAGGATCGCGTTGGACTGGGTGGCGTTCTCCACGCGCATCGCCCACCGGGCGCCGCAGTTCATGGCGAGGGCCTGCGGGATGACGTCGACCTCCGGGTACTGGGTGATCAGCACCATGAGGATCCCGGCACCCGCAGCGACCGCGGACAATTCGATCAGCGCTTCGAGGATCTCGTCCCGCAGGGGCTTGCCGGGCCGGGTGTAGGTGGCGAGTTCGTCGATGGCCAGCAGCTCGATGCCGCCGATCTGTTCGATGACGGGCGCGACGAGCTTGGACTTGCCGAGCTTGCCCAGGTCAGCCTCGCGCCGATCCTTGTCGGCCAGGAGGGCCTTGAGTAGGGCCAGCAGGCGGTCCGGGCTGGGCTTGAAGTACGTGGATGCGACGCCCGTCTTGGCGTAGGGGTCCCACTCGCCGTTGTTCTTGCCCGCGACGATCCGCAGGTTGATCCTCGGGTCGAAGGATGTACCGACGACGAGGTTGGAGGCACCGACGCCCTTGCCGGACCGGGTCATGCCTGCGATGACGTAGGACTGATTGTTGATCGCCAGGCGGATGGTGGCGCCCCGCTTGTTCCAGGCGACGGGCGCACCGTCCTTGAACGCGTCGAGCTGAGCGGGTGCCCTCAGCAGCGGTGACGGGCGCGTGTCCTCGAACGGATCCCGGTCGGTCATCCACAGCGAGGTGCGCACCTCGGCGCCGGCCTTTTCGACGTCGACCATGGACGCATCCCGCCCTAGCGCCCCGGCGAGCCTGGGCAGATCCTTCTTGAGTTCGGCGACGGTGACGCGTGGCGGAAGGTCGAAGACGACGGTGGTGTTGCCGTCTCCGTCCCTCTGCGGCACGGCAAGGATCTTGATCTCTTCGGTCTGCTTGACCTTCCCGATGTTGCGGAGCGCGTCCTCGAGTTCCTCAACCGTGAGAGCGGGCGGCGGCGGGGCGTTGAAGTCCCGTACTCCAGGCTGCGGTTCAGGCTTCGACAGGTTCACGGTCGGGGTAGCCAGCTGCTGCATCTCCATGGTCGGGGCAGGTGCATGCTGGCCGGCGACGAAAGGGCGGGAGACCAGGTACCAGCCGTATCCGGCGGCGGTACCGAGGGCGGCGAGGATCATGGGCTGCCCGGTGGCTGCCTGCTCGATCGCTGTGCCGAGGGCGGGCAGGGTACCGAAGCCTCCCGCGGCGAGTACGGCTGCGCGCGTGGCCTTCTTGCTCTGGCGGTACTGGGTCACCTCCCGGCCGGTGGGCGGCATGACGGGCATGGCCTGCATGGCGGCGAGCTTGGACTCCTCGGCTGCAACCCGGCCGCCGAGATGGGCCAGGGTTGCTGCGGACACCGGCTGGGCGCCTTCGGCTTCGGCCCGCATCTTGGCGTGGGCGAGACGGCCGTGGGCTTCGGCGACGATCCGCTGCTGCTGGGCGATCTTGTCGCTGCTCTTGCGCTGCTTCTTCTCGGTGGCGGCCTGGAGGAGGTCGACGGGGTCGAGGTCGCCTCCGGCGAGCCAGTCCCGGGTGCGGGCGGCGGCGTGACCGCGCTGCTCCTTGAAGGCAGCCTTGACCCTTTCGCCGCGGCTGGGCTGGGGCGGGGTGGGCTGTTGGTCGGGCATGGGCTGCTGCTCTACGGGCGCGTCGGCGGCCACCAGTCTGATCCTTTCCGTGTCGGGGGCGGGGCCTAGGTACGCGCCCCGCCGGTGGTGTGGTCAGCCCATGCCGCCGAGCATGGTGCCCAGCGAGCCGACGAGGGAGTTGGTCATCTGGGAGCCCATGGAGCCGATGATCGTGCCGGACAGCGCGATCCCGAACAGGACTCCGAGGGTGGCGTCGATGGCCTTCAGGCCGCTGTGCTTGACCTTCACCCAGACCAGGATTCCGAGGATCAGGATGGCGACGATGCTCACGGCGATGGTGCCGCCGCCTGCCTGAGTGTTGATCTGCTGGTTGGGGCCGGCGGGCGCCTGGTTGTTGGGGTTCTGGATGGGGGCGCCCTGCCCGCCGTCGGGGGTGAGGCCGCTGCCGATCTCATCGGCCGGGTCGTCTTCCTTCCCGGCGGCTGCGAGGGTGATGGTGCGGGTGTGTTCGTCGCTGGCCCGGTAGGCGGCCGCGTCCATGCCGCGGACGTAGGTGGTCTTGCCGCCGGGCAGTTTCACCGGTGCTCCGGTGGCCTCGTCGATGACGGTCTGCATGGTGGTGGCGGACGCGGGCGGCGCGGTCGCGGCACCGATGGTGGCGGCGCCTCCGAGGAGGGCGACCGCGGCACTGCCCGACACGGCGATCCGGCGGATGGTCTGCTTCATGACGATCTCTCCAGTGAGGTGGGTTAGTCGACGTTCGGTCGGGCGTTCTTGGCGTTGGCGGTGGCCCGTCCCAGAGCCGTCTCCGGCGCTTTCCGGGCCGCATGTTCAAAGCCGACCTGCCGCTTGGCGCCCTGGCTGTAGGACGGGGTGTCGCCGGGCCGGCGAACGGGCGGCGTGCCCCCGTTGTTGCGGCGTCCGTCGGGCTGCTGCGGGTCCTTCTTAGGGCGGCGCTTGATTTGGGATTCGACCAGCGAGAAAGATCCCCATACGGGCGCCTGCTCAGCGGTCTTCGCGCGGGCTTCGGATGCACGCGTCAGCGCGTCGATGTCGTGGTCAACACCGACCTGCTTGAAGCCGGTGACGCGGTACCAGGCTTCGGCCCAGATCTGCTCCGTGACGTACTGCGAACCGCGGGCGGCACGGATCGCATCGGCGACCTCCCACACGGCCGGGTGCGCAGCCTTCCGGTCGTCGTCGCGACGCTGCTGCTCGGCCTCGGCCCGTTCCTCCGCAGCCTTCTTGTCGGCTGCCGCCTTCTGCTCGGCAGCCGCCTTGGCGGAGCGCTCCTTCGCCTCCGCCCGCTCCTTCTCGGCGGCCTCCTTCTCGGCCGCCCGCTTCTCTCGCCGGGAGGGCTCTCCGTCGGCCTTCTGCGCGACACCCCGCTCGTAGATCATGAGGACGATGGGGCCGCCAATGGACGCGATGGCCCCGATGAGGCCGGCGTTGAAGCCGATCGCCTGGTCGGACATGCCGCCGTACAGGTTGACGGCGGCGGCGATGACCGCACCGAGCATGATGCCCACCCGGTACGGGCCGACGTTCCGGCGGTGCGCGACCGCCCACGCCGCACCGAACGCGAAAGCAAGAGCGAAACCTTCGAGGAGCGCGGGCGCGGCGATGAGGAACGGCCGCTCGGGGTCCCAGAAGTGCATGAACTGCACGGGCCCGGCGAGGGCGAGACCTACGAGGTAGATGCCGCGGGCGCTCCACTTCCAGAACCGTTCGGTGCGCGCCTGGTCGGCGAGCAGCTGCGCCTCCCGCTCGGCCGCGCCGGCTTCCGCCTTCTGTGCCTGCTCTTCCTCAGCAAGCGACTTGGCGGTCTCGGCAGCCTTCTTCGCCACGTAGGCGTCGTGGTCGACCTTCTTGCGCTCGAGGGCGATCCGGGCCCGCTCGTTGGCGAGCCGGTCCTTCTCGGCCTGTTCGGTAGCCAGGGTGCGGGCGGCGTCGGCGTCGCCTTCGGCTTTGATGCGCAGGGCGTCGGCTTCGGCAGCTGCTCGGGTGCGGATCGCCTCCGCCTCGGCCAGCGCCACCGGATCGAACCGCGGCTCGGGCGAGGCCACGGCAAGACCGTTGACCTTCTTCTCGACGGATGCGGCGGTCACGGTGATCGGTGTCCTTTCGGGAGCTAGATGGGTGTTTAGGCGATCTTCTGGACGTGAACGTCCAACTGCCGCGGGTCGGTCTTCGCAGCGGCGATGCGCTGCTCGAGGTCGTCCTCGTCGTAGACGGCGATGCTGTCCGACGAAGCTCCGGTGATCTGGTTGACCTTGGCGCCGGTCCGGGAAGTGACGGTGAAGATCCAGGTCGGCATGCCGGTCACCTCTTCTTCTGGCGACTGGAACAGCCTGCGCCGGGAGGGCAGATCGGCTTCTTGAAGCCGAGGAGAGTCCTCTCCGGTTCGGCACCCGGCCTTCCGCAGATCCAGCAGTCCCGCTCGTCGGTCATCGGTGTTGTCCTCTCGGGGGTTGGCTGACGGCCTCTCCGTCGAGACCGAGGAGGTGGTACGGGAACGGGACACACTCGAGGGGAGGCTGGGTGAACCAGCCGCCCTTAGAGATCAGCCGCCAGTGGAAGGCGAACTCCCCTATACCGAGTTCCATCAGGGCGACCGCCCGGTGGTGTCCGTCGCCGACGTACACGTGGCCGTACTTGTCGTCGACGTCCAACCAGATCGGCTGCTCCGGGGCGCCCCGCCGTTCGATCTCCGCCTTGTAGCGGTCGACGATCTCCCGTCGCCTGCCGCGGGCGAAGTCGCTGTGGCACTGGCGCCAGCGGCTGTACTCCTTGGCCCGGATCTGCCGGTCGTTGAACAGTGATGTCGCGAGCGTGCCGCGGTAAGCCATGGCGATCACCGCCACCAGTCGACGTCGGTCTTGGCGTGGCTCTCACACCACGTGCAGGGCAGGTTCTGTCCGCCCTTGTGGAGCAGGTAGTGCTGCATGCAGCCAGCACAGTGGAAGTCCTCAGGCTTCACGGCGAGCCCCCTAATCGACGGGACGGCTCGGCTGGGTCTCCTCGCACGTGCCGCGGGCGCAGCGGGTGCAGTCGACGCCGATGCGGCCACGGACCAGGTCGAGAGTCGCCGACGCGACTGCATCACCGACTCGCCCGCCCCGCTCACCCCCCACCCTCTTGCCAGCCCGATACAGGGCGGCGGCGGCATCGTCGAGCTTCTCGGCGGTCTTACGTCCGAACATGGCGTTCCTTTCAGCTCGTGAAAGTGGTCGTGCGCACCCCGGGCCGGGGCCGCGCTGACGGGCGAGAGGGGACCCGCGGTCACCCGCCAGCGCGGCGGTCAGCGGGTGAAGCGCGAGCGTTCATCCAGGTACTCGTCGACGGCGTTCCGCATCGTCACGGCCGACTCCTCCTGGCCGATGTCCTCGTACTCCTTGGCCGCCTTCCGGGCGACCTCGATGTCGCGGTCGATCTCCGCGACGTACTCGTCCTTCGAGTAGTGGTTCGTCATCAGGTGGCGGTTGCGCATGTGGTCCTCCTAGGTGCCGGGCCCGTCCTGTACGGGCCCTGAGCGCGTCGGCTTGCCTTCGCGGCTACGTCCGTGCAGACCGTGACCGAGGCCGGGGCGGCTACTCGAAGTGCTGGACGACGGTCTGGTCGCCGTGCCCTGTGTGGACCACGCCCGTGAAAGCGGTGATGACCGTGGACGAGGAGGCTGCGGGCCGCAACGGGCGTTCAGCGTTGCCGCACTCCTCCACGACCGCCTGCAACACGTCGTCGAGGTCGGAAAGGACGACCAGGCCGGGCCGGTTGAGGCGGCACAGCATGTCCACGTCCGCCTGCCGCGGATAGTCCGGATGCGCACCGACGACGATGCGCCGCCCCTCACCGAGTGCCTGGCCGAGCTCGAACATGGCGATCGGCTGCGTCGTCACCGCACGATCAGACGCCGGGAACCAGAACAGCGTTACCACACCCGGTAGATGCAGATGATGCTGCTCCCAACTCACTTGCTCCCAGCCCGCCGACGGGTCACCGATGGGGAAGTCCTGCCGGTTCGGGTTCAGCACCACCAGCGGCTGGCCAGCCGCCTGCAGCACCTCGACGGCGTGGTCGTGCCACCGCTCCACCCCCGTAATCCCGCCTGCCAGGAACACCGCCGGCGGAGCATCGGGCTGAGGCCGGTAGTAGTCCGGCGCCTCGAAGTACAGGCCCGACATCACGCGACCGCCGGCTCGTCGTGGTCGCGGGCGATGCGCCGGATCTCGTCCATGAGTCGCGGCCCGAACGGCTGCTGCTCGTCCAGCTGCCGGGCCCGCACGGCGAGCCGGACACGGGCATCGTCATCGCCGTCACGGAGGGCCGCAGCGAACCGGCCGGCGATCTCGTGCGGCAGGGCGTTCTCCGGCGCCTGCCGGTCGAACTCTGCCCACACGTCACGGGTGGTGGTCGCGGCGCGCTCGGCCCGAACCTCGGCGGAAGCGGCGGCACGGTCAGCGTCAAACAAGTCAACAGACATGAGGGAGTCCTCTCAGGGGCGCAGGGATAGGGGTTCAGGCAGTCGGGGTTCCGGTGAGTCGGCCGACCTTCGCGACGTGCTCTTCCTGCTCCTTGATCAGGGCCTGCGCCTGGCCGGAGAGCGTGTAGCGGTCGTACTCGCCGTGGTAGTTCCGGCCGTAGTCGTGGACCGAGGCGATCGGCCAGTCACGGGCCTGGGGGTAGCCGGCGGCCTTCAGCGCCTCGTCGTAGCCGGGCGCCTCCTCGTACAGGTGCTGCTCGTGGACCTCGGCGATCTGGCGTGCGCGCTCGTCGAACGCGATGGCGGCAGCCATGAGGGTGCTGTGCGTGTCGATGAGGCGGGAGACGGCGGCGGGCCACTCCGTGGCGGCCTTGGGGTCGCGGAGGTAGGTGAACGCGGCGTCGACGGCGGTCTTGGCCTGCCCGTGCTGCTTGAACAGGTCGCCGGTGTTGCTGACGACGGTCTTCAGGTCGGCGATGTACCGGGCGTTCCGCCACTCGCTGCGGGCCTGGTCGTAGACCTGGTCGAGGAAGTGGCAGGCCTTCTCTCGGAGGTCGTACTCGGCTTCGTCTGCCTCCGGGCGGCCAGCCTCGCGGTCCTGGTGCCGGAAGCAGAGCTTGGGGTCGTCGTAGTAGCGGCGCGGCGTCTCCGGCTTCGGCTCGCGGCCGGTGAAGGGCTTGAAGGTGTAGGTGTTGCCCCAACCGGACGGGTTGGGCTCGGCCTTGGTGAGGTGGGCGGGCAGGTAGGGGGCGAGCCGGACGTTGAAGATTTCCTTCAGCTCGTCGGCGGTGACCTGGAACGTCGTACCCAGCATGTGATCTCTCCTCGGGTCTGGAAGAACTTGATGGAGGTGGAGCCGTGGGCGGCGGGTGGAGGGGAGCTACGAGCACCGCCGCCCACGGCGATCAGAGGGTGGAGCGGCGGTCGATTTCGTCGCTGACGCGGTCGGCGAGGTCGGCGTGGTACTCCTTCACGCGCTCGCTGCCCGCGTAGGCGTCGGTGGTGAGCAGCAGGCAGGCGTCGCGCTCATCCCGGAGGCCTTCGGTGGTCATGTCGGCGAGGTGCTCGGAGCGGGGCATGGCGGGTCTCCTTGGTCAGATCGGGTTGAGTTCGTAGACGGCTTTGGCGATGTCGTCGCGGGGTGTGTAGTGCGCGTCGTGGTGGGCGAGTCGGGCGCCTGCACGGCGTCGGATGTGGGAGCCGCGGTGACGGAGTGGAGGGGAGCCGTGGACATCCGCCACCGCGGCGAACAGGGGGAGGGTTAGCGGACCAGGCGGAGCGGCCGGACCACGGCGAGACGCGGTCGCTGATACCGCTGCCGGTCCTCCTCCGCTTCCAGCAGACCCGCGACCAGCACCGCACCGGCCTCGGAGACGTGGCCCTCCCAGGACCACTCACCCGACGGCGTCTCGAACCGGAACCGCATGAACGGCGCGGCATCCGGGGCGGGATCAACGGAGTGGAGAAGCTGGCCGATCGCAATACCGGCCTGATGCTCATGACCGAACCGCGGCACGCCCATCACGACGCCACCTTCACGATCACGAGGAACGCGTCCGACGCGAGATCCATGACGACCTCCGCCAGAACACCCTCCGCACGACGAGCCGCGGCGAACTCCTCCGCCGGCCAGACGCCCCGCGGGTTACCCGCCGGGACACGGTGCAGGATCCGACGGCGGACGAACGAGGCAGCCTCATGCGCGGCGGCGTCGGCCCGGGACAAGGCGGGGGCGGTGGGGGTTGCCGTGGCCATCAAGCCACCTCCTCGGCAGTAAGGAGCGCCATCACGACGTCCTTCGGGATCCGGATCGCTCCCCCGCGCCTGGTGTCGCCTTCGGCCCGCGGCTGCCCGTACTGAATGGACGGCAGATCTCCGCTAGCGGCCCACCGGTAGACCGTCTGCTTGGAGACCCGCAGCAGGACTGCGGTCTCTCGCACGGTCAACAGCACTTGAGCCGAAGGCAGCATCGGGCTCTCCAATCCAGGAGTCGGGGGGCGTAACACACACGACTGTTCCACGTCTCTTGAGAGGTATCAACCCTCTCGTTCGCGCCGGTCGGTCCCGACAGCCCCGCAGCCCTACTTGACGTGGGCTTATGGTGGAGAAATTGATGGATGCCTCAAGAGATGTCGCGCACTAGAGGAGCTGGAGTGACAGACGACCGATGGGTTGGCTCATCGACGCCGTACATCGAGAGCGGCAGTGGTGACGCCTGGGGCAAGGAAGCCGCCGCAAGAGGGCGCTCCGGAACCCAGCGCATCCTCGGCGCGGGCTCGCAGCCTGCGCCTCTCGCTGTCGCCGAGGCGATGCGAATCGCCCCAGGTACAACCGTCGTCGCGCGGCAACGGCTGATCCTGCTTGATGGCCAGCCGATCGAGTACGCCAACTCGTACTGGCCGACCAGCGTCGCCGAGGGCACACAGCTGGCGACAGCCATAAAGATCAGAGGCGGCGCCGTCTCCCTCCTCGCTGAGCTCGGATACCGACCCGGAACGGTCAGCGAGGATGTACAGACGCGGCCACCTACGAAGGAGGAAGCCGAAGTCCTGCAACTCGCCAGCAACAGCGAATGGGTTCTGACTCTTACCCGCACGATCTCGACCCTCGACGAACAGCCTTACGAGGTGTCAGTCATGGTCAGCCCCGGCCGCATAGGGCGGCTCCACTACTCGATGGAGGTCGACTGACATGACTGAGAAGCCCGAAGAAGAGACCGTCTGGCCAGTACAGGATCAGATCGCTGCCTACCTGCGCGACGGAATTCTGAACGGCGACTTCCCGCCCGGCAAGGCGCTGCCCTCAAGTCGCAAGCTGCACGAGAAGTTCGGGGCCGCCGCTCAGACCATCAAGAACGCGATGGAGATCCTGGAGCGCGAGGAGCTGGTCTACACGCGCCGCGGTGCTGGCATCTTCGCGAGAGAGCATCGCCAGAGGACGATGACACCGGCCGAGTACAAGAACCCCCCGACGGACGGGGGCAAGTATCAGTGGATCACCGCTGCAGAGCGGAAGGGATCCGCCGGCCGGGCCGAGCTTCTGGCGGTCGAGGAAGTCGCACCGCCGCACCTCGTGCGCGAAGCGTTCGGGCTTGACGCCGAGGAGACCGTCATCCTGCGCCGCCAAGTGCTGCACCTGGACGATCAGCCTTGCGAGTTGGTGGAGGTCTACTTCCCGATTGACGTGGCCCGGGACACACCGATCGCAGAGAAGCGGCGCATCAAGGGCGGTGCCGGGCGAATCCTCGCGGAGGCAGGTCTGCCGACCTTGAGGTGCGTGGACAAGGTTGCCGCTCGATGGCCGACTCCCGAGCAGCAGAAGGCGTTGAAGATGCCTACCAAGCTGCCGGTACTGCGCCAGTTCCGGGTGACGTACAGCGTGGACGATCGCCCAATCCAAGCAGAGTTCATGATCAAGGCTGGCCATCTTTACGAGCTTGAATACGAGTTCTGAGCTGGAACAACAACGAGCCCCGCCGCCTGAGCGACGGGGCTCTTTCGCGTTCGATGTGGTCCAACACCTTGCCGACTTCTCAACGATCCTCCTACAGTGACGGAGTGATCGAGGCCACACGCACCGTGAGGAGTAGCATGCCCGATCGGACCGCACGCACCGCGATCTACCGCCTCTACGACGCCACCGACGACTTGCTGTACGTCGGCATAAGCATCAATCCCGACGCTCGATTCCGCGCGCACCGCATAGACAAGCCATGGTGGCTAGACGTCGAAGCGGTTCAAATCGACTGGCTCGACAGCCGGCTGGCCGCGGAGCAGGCCGAGACTGAAGCCATCTCTACCGAGTCCCCTCGCTACAACCTCCACCAGACGCAAGCCTGGCGGGACAAGCTGGCCGCCAGCGCAAAGGCCGTCTCGCCAGAAGGTCGGCGCCGCCGATCCCTTGGCATGCAGGCCCGCAAGGCCATGGAACGGAAGGTGGAAGAGCTCATCGCACAGGGCCTCCCATATGCCGAGGCCCTCGAACAGGGGGCACTGGAGCGAGAACGCTTCTTGGGAGCTGATCTCCTCGCGAGCCTGCGCCGCCCGAAGTAGTACGACCGAACGGGCACCCATACGCCCGCTACTACAGGCCATGTTGGAGGCACTTCCGGGGTGCCGTTATCTGCGCCACGCAATTTGCGTCCGGTCGCGCCGCGCAGGAAGCGCAAGGTCACCCGACCTGCGGACTTTCACGACGGTAACTGTCCAAGTACTAGGAACACCCTGACAGTTGCCGCCGAATCTCAACCTAGATCAGTGGCCGGGACCTGTCTGTCAGATAGGTTCCGAGGAACGCGAACGGCCGGGTGCTGGTAACACCCGGCCGGTTCCACCGGCGAGTTGCTGCTCGCCAGTCAAGTAAGAGTCCCTCGTGCAATAAGGAGCCTCGTACTAATGTCAACTCTAGCGCAAGCCGCCGTGGCGGCCCTCGCCCCTGACCCGCTTCTCGACACTCCGCTGCCCGAGCTCCTGTCGGAGTACGGCGTGGAGCTGGTCTCCTCGTCGATCACTGATGCCGGGTTCTTCGGCGCCTTTGTGGAGCTGAAGGACGGTTCGCGGATCCTGTCGATGCCCACCGGCCGTTCCGGGTTCGAGCGCGACACGGTGGCTCGGATGCTGTTGTCGGACGGGCTGGGTCTGGGTGGTCCGCCGGTGCCGGAGCCGATGGTGGTGTCGCGGTCTGCCGGCGTGTGACTGGTTGGGGGTAGGGCTCACGTGCTCTGCCCCTTCGTCATTCGTGTGCCCTCTTGCTGAGTGATCTAGCAAGAGGGCACACAGCTGTTTTGGCTAGCGTCGCTTTTGTCCACCCATGGGGCTGCTGATGACCTGCACACCACCCGGGACGGGTTGGTTGGCCCGGCGGCGCTCGGCCTGGTAGTCGTCGTAGATCTCGTGTGCCCGCCGACGAGCTGCCTCGAGGGTTGTACAGCTGTCGCCCCACGTCTTGCCGGAGCCGGTGAGGCTCCAGACGTCGACTTCCCATGCTTCTTCCTCGATCCGCCAGCCGTCTTCGCCGAGGCTGCCGACCGGCCCGACCCATCGGATCTGGCCGATCTGTTCATCCTCTTCGTACAGGTGGTGGGTGGTGTCCTCGACGGGACGGATCTCCAGTGGCATGCGGTTCCGCCTGTTCGGTCGTGGGCGTGTCAGTGGCGGTGCTGGATGTTGTAGATCCGCACGGTGCGGGCTTCGTCGTTGACGGCGAGGATCGCGGCGACGAGTGGGCGGACGAGGACGCGGTTGATGCCGTCGTCGATGCCCCATGGCTCCGTCTCGATGAACGGCTCGTGGCACACGTCGGAGAGGGCGGTGGTGAGTTGCGCGCTGGCGTCGTCGGGGAGGGAGTCCCAGACGGCTAGGAGCGTCTCGTCGCAGAGGAGCCGGTACACGCGCTCCAGCCTGTCAGGTCAGGCGGCGCCCTGTGAGCGGATTCGGGCAGCTTCGGCGAGGACGCGGTCGGTGACGTCGATCCATCGGCCGGGAGGGGCTTCGCCGCGGGCTTCGGCGGCGGCGATTTCCCGCCCGCGTTCGACGGCGTCGAGGGTGCGCTGGGCGATGCCTTGCCATTTCGCGAAGACACCGAGGAGTTCGTGCGCGGGCGCCTTGTTGATCTCGGCGAGGAAGCGCTGGGCGAGCGTCGGGTTGCCGAGGGCGTCGCGGATGGACTCGATGGTCCACGGCTCGCTGCTCATCGCTGCCTCCGGGTGAGATGGCCTTTCCGTGTCGAGCGTACCGAGAGTGATACCGCTCCGATACCGTTCTTTGCGTTCTCGCAGGTCGTGTCGTGTCACTGAGGGTGTCCTCATCGTCGTGCCGATCGGCGTCCGGGAGAGGCGGCGCTACACCCGTCACCATCTCTTCCTGGCCTCGGTTGTGCGGGTCATGAATGACGACGAGCTGCTCTCTGTGCTCACCCTGTCGGAGGCGCAGGATGTGATGGATGTGCTGGCCGCGGTGGTGGCCGGCCAGCGGGTGGATGGCGAGATGGCAGAGCGGCTGCTGTCGGAGCTCGCTGCCAGGGTGCCGTCGCGAGATGAGGCGCGGTGATCAGTGGCGGTGTGTGATGCGGTCGAGGTCAGCGTCGAGGACGGCGAGGTCAGGGTGGTCGCGGAGTTGCTGTTCGCGCATCCAGTCGGCGATGTCGGCTTTGTGCGCAGCACGGACAGCCTCCGTAGTGGTCCCAGTGACCAGCGCGATGTCCGCCATGGTGCTGGGGCTAAGGCCGTTGTAGCGGTTGTCCGGGGCGTACATGGTGGCTATGTCCGGGTCCAGGCCGACCGCGGCCAGTTTCTCGCCCAGCCAGCGCCGGAAGAGGGTGTCCTGCGTCTTCCAGGCAGGGTCGTAGCCGTCGTATTCGGGGTCGTCGTGGCCAGGGCCGATGATGGGCATGCGGTGATCCTTCGCTGTTGCCGGGCCGGCTATGCGGAGTGCGGACAATTCCACTCGTGCGAGGTGCGGGTCTGTTCGATGGCGCGTCCGTCGATGGCGGCGTCGGCGTTCATCGGCGTGCTCCTTGCTGACGGTGCGGGCGGGGCGGTGGTGCGGCTACTCGCCGTTCTTCTGGAGATCCCAGTTGCGGTCGTTCGCGGCCAACTCGGCGACCGTCGGCCCGTCATGCCCCCCGAAGCCCTGTACGGCCCCCTGGAGCCCCTGCGGGCACTCCGGGGTGACCCCGGGACCTCCAGAGCCCTGCGGGGCGCTCACGACGGCTCCTGGCGGCTTCTGGCGGGGCGTGGGGGTGTCGGTCACGCGGAGTCCTTAGCCGCGGCGGGGATGAGTCCGCGTTTGCGGGCGATGCGGATTGCGGCGTGGCGGCGGTCGGCGCGGGGCATCCAGTCGATGTCGAGGCGGATGTACGCCTCGGACAGGCGGGAGGCGACTTGGTGGCGGGTGGTGCCGAGCCGTCCGGCGATTTCGGTGAGAGTCTTGGCGCCGTCGGCTGCGGTGAGGACGTCGATCTGGCGGGGGGTCAGCGGCTGGCGTACCGGGCCACGCTGACGTGGTTCTGGTGTGGGGTGGCGGGGTCGTCCGTCGATGAGGCCGAGCCGGCAGCCGAGGAGTACAGCGTGTGGTGAGTTCAGGGCGCCGATCTTCTCCATGGCGCGGGTGACTGTGGCGGTCACGGCTCTGCGGGTGACGGCGAGTTCTTCGGCTATCTCTTTGTGTGCGTAGCCGTCGGCGACGTACTGGAGGACGGTGCGCTCGTGGCTGGTGAGCCGCGGTGGGGGTGTCATAGCCACTCCCCGGTCACGTCGATGGTCTCGGTCGTCTTCCAGCGGGCGGCGGTGATGCCTTGCTGGCGTATGTCGGATGGCGGCTGGGCGGGGTCGGGGGTGTCGAGGAGGTCGGTGTCGGATAGGTCGCAGGGTTCGGACCAGGTGACGGTCACGTCCGCCTCCTCGCGAGCCGTCCTTCGCGCTGGGCTTTCTCCCGGAGCGCTTCTTCGATGACGCGGGCGGGGACGAGGCCGGGGAAGCAGCGGGCGAGGAGTTCGCCGGCGGCCTGGTTGACGTACTTGCGGGCCTGCGGACGGCGGGACGGCTTCGCGGTCGCGGCGGCGGGGCGCGGGGATGTCACGGCTGCTCCTCATCGAGCTCGTAGTCCTTGGCGAAGTCGGCGGTCCTCACGGCGGTGTATCGGCCCCGGCATCGGACCACCCAGTCGCCGGGTACGAGCGGCATCCAGTCGCCTCGCGTCTCATCCAGCAGCCGCGCCGTGGCGTCAATGTCGTCGACCTCGATTTCCTCGTTGTCGTCGATGAGCGCGAACCGGAATCCGGCGAACTTGCGCAGCTCGGCCTCGTTGACTCCGGTCCACTGCACGGCCAGGACGGGGGTGGGACGGCGTCGGTATCGGGTGGGCACGTGTGCCTCCTAAGGCTCGGTCGAGTTACCGCTGGGGGCGATTGAGGGTGTCGCGGACCCATTCCGCGTCGGACTCGGCTACGTGGGCGCCTCCGGAGCGGGCAACCGTGATCTGCATGGGCTGGCCGTCGCCGTCATGCGCGGGGCTCAGGTAAGCGCTCCAGGGCTGGGAGCCGCCCGTGGGCGGGGTGTGTCCGTCGGGGCAGTGCGGGCAGGTCATGTCGGCGTTGTCCCAGTCGGCGGGCTCGGGGTCGTCCCAGACGATGTGGGTGTGCCCGCCGTGTCCGTGGACGTGTTCGGCGTCGGCGATGTTGTCCCAGGCGACGGTGGACGGCCGGTCGCCCAGCCACCGGACGGAGGCGGTGCCGTCGGACCAGAGGGTGCCCTCGGCGACGCGGCCCGTCCCGGAAACGCCGGTCACGTCGTGATCGCGCTGGAGGTGGAAGCGGCGACTCATGACTGGTCTCCCTTGTCGTAGTTGTCGGGGATGGCTTCAAGGAGGGTGTCGATCTCGGTGCGGGCAGCGAGGAGTCTGCGGCGGAGCTTGACGTTGATCGACGGCATTGGCGGCGCGACTTGGGGTGGGTCGTCGCTGAGGAGCAGTCCGGCCGGGTCGACGCCGAGGGCCTGGGCGATGCCGAGGAGGGTGTGGAACGGGGCGCGCTGGACGGCAGATTCGATGTTGGCGATCGATGACCTGGACAGTCCGACGGCGCGTCCCAGGTCGGCTTGGGTGTAGCCGTGGGCCTTGCGGGCTGCGGTCATCCGCTGGCCGACTTCCAGGTACAGGCCGTTGATGGTCGCGTTCGCGGCGGCAAGGTCAGGCATCTGCGTCTCCTCGGGTTCGGGGTGGGGCGGCGGCCAGAGCCACCGCCCCAGGGGGCTAGTTGGTGGCGTCAGTGAGGTGGTGTACCGGCACCGTGATGAGTCGGCCGTCTTCGCAGAGGACGCTCACAGCACCCTCGGGAAGATCGCCGCTCAGTTGTGCGAAAACCTTCTCGCCCGGGTCCTCGGGGTTCGCCCGGTAGATCATGCGCGTGTCCGGGGCAGGTCGGACCGGAACGGGCTGGCCGCTGATCTCGGCGGCTTCCCATGCGTCGACTGCGGCCTGCGCGGCCACATGCTCGGGCCACAACTGCGCCGGTTCGAACATCACTCGGTAGCCCTTGGCGAGGCACTCAACGACACGGGGCAGCAGGAGCGGCTCAGCCCACAGGGGCAGCGCCGGCAGGGGCTCCGGGTCGCGGAGGAGCGCGCCGGACGCTTTCCGGGCCGCCCACAGCCAGTGCCGTGCGGGGTGTTCCCACACGAGGGTGATGCCGTGCCGGTGGAGGCGGGTGTCGACGGCAGGGTGGTCGGCGTCCCATTCGAGAATGGCGGTGAGCATGCATGCGACGCCGGAGTGCTCGTCGTCGCGGTAGCGGTCCAGGCTGTCGTCCTCGATCCACATGTTGGATGGCGGGATCTCCTGCTGGGTGCAGGCTTTGACGACGGCGTCGATGTACTCGCTGTGGGGCGGTGACGTGGTCATGGAGTTCTCCTGGTCAGGTGCGGGTGATGTGGAGTCGGCGTCGTCCGCCGCCTGGCTGCTGGTCGGGGACAACGCAGTAGCCGGCGGCTTGGAGTTCGAGGCGGTCTGCTCGAGGCTGTCCTGTTCCCCGGGCCCGGCGTGGAAGACGTTGACCTGGCGTCGGCCGTCCTGCGTGGTGCGCCAGCCGGGGATCCAGTCGTCGCCGGACCACTCGGAGTGCGGGTAGGACTCAAGGACGGCGTCGACGTCGCGGGCCCGGATGTGGCGCGGCATCAGGCCACCGCCTGCGACCGGGCTTCGATCTTGGCGAGCTTCTGGCCGAGGACGTAGTCCGGGTTGCCGACGATGGAAGCGAGCGCCACGGCGGCCGTGACGATGACGTCGCACAGTTCGTCCTGGACGTCAGGGTGGGCGTGGGTGATGCCCTTGCGCGGGTTCTGGCCCTGGACGCCGATCCAGGCTTGTGCGACTTCACCTGCCTCCTCTGTGAGCTTCAAGATTCGCAGGCTGACCTCAGCGTCGCTGCGCCCGTTGTGCTGGTCGAGCCAGGCGACGAGCCGCTTGATCGTTGTCCACTGTTCGGTGTTGAGCATGGGATTCCTCCTGGTGGCGGGCTAGTTGCCGGAGCCGATGTACCGGTAGCCGGTGCTGGTGGGCCGGAAGCGGTCGAGTCGGATACGGGACTGCCGCTTGCCGTCGTGGACGGTGGCGTGCGTCTCGCCGATCTCGACGATGCGGACCTTGCGGCCGCTGCTGCGCGGGTCGGTGTCCTGCCAGATCTGCCCGTCGGCAGGCTCGGGCGTCTCGGCGGGCACCGGCTCTCCCTCGCCGTGTCGGACTTGGGCGGGTGCGTTGAGGTGGCAGTGGCAGGGGATGATCCGGTGGCAGTCTCGGCAGAGCGCCATCACGCCTCCCCCGCCGTGTCGGCCTGCCGCGCCTTACCGGCATGCGGGCAGTCGGCGTAGTGCCCAGTGGGGGCGAACTCGGGGCCAGCGTCCGTGCACGTGCAGCGTTCGGCCTGGTGCCCTTCGTCGGCCATGCGGCGGAGCTTCTCGGCTGCGGCACCGCCCTTGTACGTGTGCTCGGCCTTGTCGAAGCTGGTTGCGTCGGCAGAGAGGGTATCGAGGACGTCGGCGGCCTCGCGCAGCACGGCGGCCCGGTCGGCGGGCACGGGGAGGACGGCCAGGACGGCATCGGCGTGCTCGCCGTACTCGTCGGGCTCCAAGCCGTCGTCGTCCCATTCGAAGCCGTCTGCTTCACAGATGGCGCGGCGGATGCGGTCACGGAGGTCGGTGGCGGTGGGCGCAGACGGGGCGGCGGGGTGGGCGACGGCGAGCCGCGGCATCAGCCACCGCGCAGCCTTGCGGTAGTCGTCCTGCATCAGGCGAGGCAGCTGCTGCCAGGCGATGTGGTCGCCGTCGTTCACGTGAGCGTCAGCGGCGCACAGCATGCGCGCCCACACCTCGACGGCGGCGGTCGGGTCAGTGGTCATGGTCATCTCCGTTGCGGTCTGGGAGGGTGGCGGTTGCCGCAGCGCCCGGATACGAGCCGGGCGCTGCGTGCGTTCGGTCACGGGGTGGGGGTTCCACCAGCGGGCAGACGGTCGAGCTCGGCGGCGATCGCCTGACGGGTCCGCTCGTCGTCGTGCATCGGCCGGTTCCAGTTGCAGTTGACGCACCAGAACCCGGACGGCTCCGCCTTCGGCTGGAAGTCCCGGCACAGCGGGTTCGGGTTGTTCGGGACGCTGCGGGAAGCCTTCGCTTCGGGGCTCAGATCGGTCGGACTGAAGCGGGTCATGTGCTGCTCCTTCGGGTCGGGTTGGGGATCACGGGGCGGGGTGGGGGCAGTCGCAGAAGGTCGTCCCGGACAGGTCCACGCAGACGACGCAGTCCTGGCCGACGCCGTCGTCGACCTCCGGGCTGTCACTGACGTCCTCACCGCACATGGCGAGGTTCGGGTCGCAGCACCACAGGTGTGTGACGTCGTCGTTCGGGTCGGACCTCGGGGTGATGAGCGGCTGCGGGAGCGCGGTGGTGGTCACTGGCCTTCTCCATCGGGGTGTGGTGTTTCGAGGCCGAGTTGGACGGCGGCGAGGTGGACGGCTTCGCGTATCGACAGGTCTCCGTCGGAGGCGGCGCGCAGGGCGAGGGCTCGGGTGTGGAGGTCGTCGGCGAGGGCGAGTTGCTCCGGGCTGAGGGCGCCGGATCCGGTCCGCCGGTGGACAGGAATGGGCCGAGTGGGCTTCCAGGGGTCTTGGGTGTCGGGCATTCATGCCTCAAATCGGCGGGCTATGCGGCCGTGGGCGGCCTTTGACGGGTGGGCGCGGGTGAGTGTCGAGGGCGGGGGGTCGAGGCCGTCAGGGACTTAACCGATCAGTAGCCGGGCTGAGTTGACCCGGATCTGCTGTACGGCCGTCTGCGGGCCTGGGGGCGGCCGGGAGGCCCTGAGGGGTCTAAATCGCGCTAGAGGCGGGCTGAGGGGCCACGAGAGGCCGTGAAGTCATGCCGAGCCACTCCCCCGTCAGCCGCCACCCCGACCCGTCCGCCACATCCCGCTCCGCCGCGAGCCGCCGGATACACGCCGCACCGATCGGATGCGGACGCCCGGCATCCCGGGCGACACACACATCCACCGGCGTCGGCAGCACGTGCACGCGGACCGTGAACCGCAGCCCCGCCACCGCCTGCCGCAGCGGCGCGACCTGGGCCGGCGAGACGTGTGTGCCATCCACCAGCACGTCGCAACCGTCTGCCAGCAGCGTGGCCACCAGCGCGGCCTGGGCGCGGGCCGTGGACTCCTCGACGCCCACGTCCCACCACGCCGTCGGCGTCTGCCCGTCGAGCATCAGGCGCAGGCTGTCCAAGCCCACGTACCGGACCGGACGGTCGGCGTTAGCCATCAACTTGCGGGCCAGGGTGGTCTTCCCGGCCGCCGGCAGGCCCTGCATCAGGTGCAAGACGGGGCGGGAATCGGGATGCGGCATCAGGCGGCCTCGCCCCGCAGCGCGGCGAGCAACTCGGCCCGGTTGGCTGCCTGCCGGGCCGGCGAGAGCGGCATGCGGTCCGCGGGCGGCTTGTAGCGCTCGACGCGGCCGGTGGGGACGGCTTCGGCGTACAGGCGGCCCAGCATGTCGGCGGGCGGCAGGCGGAGGGCGGCGCGGGCTCGGGCGACGGTGTTCGCGTCGCAGTGCACCCGGCGGGCGATCGAGGCGTTGGTGTGCCCCTGACGGATCAGGGCGGCGATGTCGGCGCGGATCTTCATGCGGCGAACCTCTCGGCTTCCTGGTATCGGCGGTCGTGGACGGTGGCGCGGGCCCGGCCTTCGTCGTGGCAGGGCGCGGTCGGCTCGACTTGGCAGTCGGGGCAGCAGGCAGTGAGCTCAGCCCACGCGGAGATCCGCTGCGGGTGCGGCTCGGTGAGAGTGCGGTTACGGGTCTTGAGGCGGCACGGCTTGTGCTCACCAGCCCCACACTGCGGGCACTCGACGGAACGGGCGGGGTGAGCCTTGGCGCGCATCCAGTGACGGAGGGTCTCGGGCATCGGGGCACCGGGGCGGATCGTCATCGGGAAACCTCCGGGGACGCTGCGGCGGCGAGGCAAGCAGCAACGATGACGACGGTCGGAGTCGTGCCGGGGAACTCGATGACCGAGCCGTTCGGGCAGTCCAACCCCGAGTCGTCGGACTCGTTCCAGACGGCCCATGTAGCGCCGGAGTCGTGCCGAAGGATGCTGAGGGGCATGTCGGTGTCGCCGGTCCAGCCAGCTGCTTCGAGGGCCTCGACGACATCCAGGCGGCCGTGCCACTCGCCAGGCTCGGGCGGGCTGATGATCAGGTGCAGGTCGGTCACTGATGCTCCTTCGGCGGGCAGTTGCCGCAGTCGCAGGGCTGGTCGGGTCGATGGATTTCGTTGCTGTAGTGCCGGGCAGCGGACCGCCACACTTCGGGCGGGTAGCTCCACTCCGGCGGCGGGCCCGGCGGGCTGCAGCCGGGCGGCCACGTTCCGGGCCGGTGTCCGGGAGGCTTCGGCGGGGGCGGCTTGACGGCCGGGTCGCGGCGGGCGCGGCCGATCGCGATCTGCGCCCGCATCAACGCCCGCAACTCCCGGCGGCCCTCACCGCGGACAGCGCGAATGTCGGCGGGCTGGATGCCGTCGTCATCGGGGATCCGGGCGTCGGTCACGAGGTGGCCCCCTCGTCGACGATCACCGCGTCGGGAATGTCATCCGTCTGCCGGGCGAGGAACTGCTCCGACCGGGCCTTGATCGCCTTCTCCTGCGCGGCGCGATCCCCCGCCGACAGCTCCGACTCGCCGCTCGCCGCCCGGACACGGGCACGGTGCGGAGTGAGCCGCGGCTTGCCCATCGGCTGCTTCTCCGACCCGCCCGGCCCCTTGCACGGCCGTCCGATCGCCGCCTGGCACTGCTCCACCGGGCACTGGATGCCGAGCGGACCCGAACGGCGCACCGACTCCAGGAGCTCCGCCTCGACCGGCTCCTCGTCGGAATCCGGCACGCCCTGGCCGACACTCCAGCCGCGGGCCTCGAGCTCGGCGACAAACTCGCGCGACGGGCCGCCCGTGAGCATCGGGGCGCTCGAGGGTCCAGCCACCCGGCCGGAGGCGATCGCCTGCACCTGGCCGCGATAGCGGGCTATGAACTCAGCCGGAGTCTCATCAGGCAGCGGCTCGTACTGGAAGTTCTCCAGACGTGCGCTGCGGATCCTCGAGCGGAGGGTGCGGACGTGGTGCGGCAGGATCCACAGCTTCGCATCGGGATCCTTCGGGGCGGTCGTGTAGTAGGTGGCGACCGCGGCCTTGGCGTCGGCGTCGAGCGGAACGTCATGGAGAGCGGCGGCCCAGGCCAACGCCGCTCCCTGGGACGGCTTGCGGTTGTCGAAGGCGGCGCAGTGCCCCAACAGGGCAGCGGCCTCTTGTGGGTTCATGCAGAGTCCTCGGAGTTGGTGTCGTAGTCGGCGAGAGACGCAGCAATGGCGCCCCAGCCGGCGAGGTTGGTGTCGGTGCCGGGCAGCGGCTGGCCGGACGTGAGGTCGATGACGTTGCCGGGCTGGTAGTTGCCGCGGATCTTGGAGAATGCGAACTGGAGGGTGTTGGCGGTGACTGGCTTGCTGGTCTCGCCGAGCTGCTCGAGGGCGCGCCACAGTTCGCTGGGATCCGTGTCGTTCGCGAGTGCGTCAGCGAGGGTGGAGCGGATCTGGCGGCGCTTGTAGGAGTTGCCGCGGGCGTAGCGCTCGAGGAAGGCGTCGGTCATCCGGTCTTCGATGGCCCTCTCGCCCGTCTGCGCGACGGCGGGGCGGCCGGACTGATCGCGGGGGGTAGGGGGGTTTCCCTTCCCTTCCCTGTTCCCTTCCTTTCCTTTCCCTTCCGTCAGTGAATGGTTCATGGAAGAAAACTCACCGTGCGTATCTGTCACGTCGTGAGATTTCGACTGAGCGTGAGATTCCTTCACGGTGTCATTCACTGAATGATTCAGTGAATCGTTCAGTGAATCCTCAATGCCTGCCAGCCCGGCGGGCGGAATGAAGCCCTCCTCGTCCGTGGAGGCGCCCCGGCTACGTCCGCACACCCGGTGTACGGCGCGGACGTTGGACGGATGATCGGTGCCCCCCGCGGCCACCGGACGGATGTGATCGACCCAGAGATTGTGATCATCGTTCGCGACCAGCCGTCGCGGGATCTCGCCGCCGCACAGCTGGCACACCCAGCCGTCGCGCCGTGCGTACATCTCCCGCACCTGCCAGGCGCCAGTCGACGGCGGCGGCAGCTTGCTCTTCTGTGGCCGGTTGATCCGCTGGTGCTTGCGGAAGTTGACGACCAGCGCCATCTGCTGGCGCGCTACTCCCCCGATGAACGGGAAGACGAGCCCCGTGTCGGTGAGGCACCGCATCAACTGGTCGGCTTCTTTGGGACCAATGTCGTTGTCGTACATGAACGCCTGCGCCTTGATGTACGCCGGCGTCCAGCGCAGGATCCCCTCGTCATCCGCCATGTTGAACGTGGCAATAAAGAGCAGCCGGGCGTCCCGCGGCATGACGCCAAGGAGTTCGTCTTCCCAGAACTCTGGCTTCACTGTGCGAATGCGAGGCATTGGCGATCTTCTTTCGAGCGATACGGGTGAGGGTTCGGCGCGGGCTCAGAAGGTGCGGCTATGGCCCTTCGAGCAGGAGCTTGACCAACCGGGCGATGTCGTCCGGTGAGAGATGTCGGCGCAGTGCCGCGGCGATGGAGTCCGGCTGGCTGACAGGCAGACTGACCGTCTTGGGGCGGAAGCCGGCTTGCACCATGGCGGCGTGCGCGGAGAGGCGACCGGCAAGAACGTCGGCGTGCAACTCGGGCTCGTCCTTGCGCAGGCGACGGAGAGCGCGCGCTCGCGAATTGCCTTGAGGATTCGTCTCGCCGGAACTGATTACGTTGTTATTAGTTCCGGGGCTCCCTTCACGGTTCTGCAGAGCCCGGTCGAGAAGATCGGCCGCTTCGGCATCCGGCGCCACGAGCCGCTTAAGCAGATCGATGGACGCACCGAGACCCTTCGTTGGCGGCGTCGTCACGAAGTCGACGAACCGCTCGTGCCGCACCAACTCGCCCCGCGGCGTGACGAATTCCCGCCACGCTTCCTCGCGGAGTACCTCCTTTACGAGGCCCGGCACCGCCTCAAGGCCGTTGCCGGTCCGACGCAAGGACGAGCCAAGCGCCTCAACGATGACCGCGTTCCCCTTGGCGTTCACGCCGTCACCAGCCACTGCGTCAGCAGTTCGATGCGCTTCTCGAGCGTCGCGATCGTGGCCTGGTTGATGCTCTTCTCGTGGCACAGCTTGTTGAGCTTCGCGTGCACCTGCGGGTACTCGACGCCCGACGCGTGTACGTACCGGGCGACGAGGTTGCGGATCCTCAACCGGAGCTGGCTCTTCTGCTCGGCCCGCGTCATCTCCGGCAGCCGCGGTGTCGCCACCGCAGCGTCCTCCGGAGCGGAAGCCGGTCGACTGCCCATCAAACGGGCCAGTCGTGCGACCTCCTCCACTGTCGTGGTCCGGATCCCGGCGAGGTCGGCGAGTTCGCGGGCACGGTTCAACTCATCGGCGGTGAACTCGTCGGAGCGGAAGATGGTGGAGTGCAGTGTCGCTTCCGACGAGGCGACCGGCAGAACCTCGGTGAACTGCCGGGACTCGCGCGGCAGGTCGAACTCCTCCTGCTGGTAGCGGATCTTCCGCTCTTCCTCGGCGAGGACCTTGTCGACGGTCTGCTCGATGTCGCGGGCGTAGTCGAGGAGTGTGTCAAGCGAGGGGATATAGAGGCGGGCGGTGGTCGTGTCATCAGCGCCACGCATCCGCACGAACCGGCCCACGACCTGCCGGAAGAACATCTGCGTTGTGATCCGAGAGGCGTACACGCCAATCGCGAGGCGCGGGATGTCGACACCTTCGGCGACCATCTGTACGGCGACGATCCACCGGGAGGTGGCCTTCCCGAATCGCTCGATGATTTTCGATGCCTCGGGATCGTCGGAGACGGCAACGGCCGCCGGCTCTCCGGTGATCTGCTGCAGCAGGTTCGCGTACCTACGGGCGTTGAACTGGCTGGAGGCGACGACGAGGCCAGCAGCGTCGGGCATCTCTTCGCGGGCCTGGGTGAGGTCCGCATCGGCCTGACGCAGGACGGAGGGGATCCAGCTTCCAGCCGGGTCGTAGGCGGCGAGCAGCGCCTTTGCCTGGTCGTCCCCCGCTTCAGACAAGAGCGCCTGGGAGACGACGCCGGCGCTGCTCCATCGCATGTCGCCGTCGAGGACGGGGAACGAGACGGGGCGGACGACACTCCCGTCCTGGAGGGCCATGCCGTAGTCGTAGTTGTAGGAGGGGACGCACTCGGTGCCGTCGTAACGGATGAACGGGATGCGCTGCTTGTCCGAGCGGAACGGCGTACCAGACAACAGAAGTCGGCGGACGGCGGGAGAGAACGCCTCCTGCAGGGCGCGTCCCCACGAGAGGTGTTCGGCGTCCCCGGCGTGGTGGACCTCGTCGAGGATGACGAGGGTGGGGGCCTGCGTGGCGAGCTTGCGCCACAGGAGCGGCTGTGAAGCGACGGTGGCGTAGGTGACGACCGTGCCGTCATAGTCGCGGGCGAGGTTCCCGGCGCCGTTCGCGTAGCCGTGATCGAGTTGCACGCCAAGGCGGGCTGCGGATTCGGCCCACTGCTTGCGCAGGTGAGCAGTCGGGACGACGACGATGATGCGGGAGATGAGGCCGCGGTCGACGAGTCGCTGGGCGGCGACGATCGCGAACGTCGTCTTTCCGGCGCCCGGGGTGGCAACGGCGAGGAAGTCGTCTCGGCTACTCAGGAACAGGTCGAGGGCTGCTTCCTGCCAGGGGCGGAGCTGCATGTGGCGGTTGCCTTTCTTGAGATTGCAGTCGGGGCAGAGGGCTTGGCCGTTGGTGACGTCGGTGGGGCCGCCGATGGAGTAGGGCTTGACGTGGTCGCCGTGCCATCCGGGCTCGAGCTCAACTCCGCATCCGGCGCAGTGGCCGTCGGCGGCGAGGTAGAGGGCGACGCGCTGGCTGGAGTTGAAGCGCCTGGTCATCTCTCTGCGGTGGCTTCGACTTGGGGCAGGTCGACTTGCTGTCCGTCGATGCAGTGCCGCCACCAGCCGGGGCGTCCGGGTATCGCGACGGGCGGCCAGTCGGGGGTGGCTACGACCTCATAGGGCTCGAGGTCGTCTTCGTCGGGGACGAGTCGGAGGTGCCTCATGCCGCCCTCCTATGGGTTTGGGCGTGCGGAACCGGGGCCTTTGTGTGATGCCGCATGGATCCAATGTAGCCCCAAGTGTACACTTGGGTACGCGAGCGTGCATCAGCTACCATGAGTGCATGCCTGCGAACACAAGCGACGAGATTGGGATCCGCGAACTGCGGGCCGCGCTGTCCGACGTGCTGAACGAGACCGCCGTGCGCGGTCGCATCACCTACGTGACGAGCCGCGGTCGCCGCATCGCCGCGATCGTGCCCGTACCGGACGCGGAAACCATCGAGGCGAAGAAGCAGCCGGAGGGCGACGACTCCCCGGTCTGACCGAGGAGAAGCCCAATGCCGCTTCGTGGCGAGCAGATCGACTTCAGTCGACGCACCGCCCTGTACCGCCTTTTCGATGCGGAAGGTCGGCTGCTCTACGTGGGCATTGCGTTCGACCCCGAAGCCCGCTGGCGAGCCCACGCCACAGAGAAGCCGTGGTGGGGCGATGTGATTGAGCGGCGCGTGGTGTGGCACGAGACGCGCACTGGCGCACTTAAGGCCGAGGTAGCCGCCATCAAGGCTGAGGCGCCCGTATATAACGTCATCGAAGTCGACGGGCCGCACCTCAAGCACGTTGCTCGCAAGCCGGGCGCGCCGCAGCCTCGACAGGTCAAAGCCAGCGACGGGGATTGGGCTGCCTATGAAGCGGCGTGCTGGGACAAGGGGCTGTCCCGCACTGCGGATCTGCGCATGTACATCAAGCGAGAGGTCGCCGCCCACAAGCGCCGGCTGCGTGCCGAGTCGTCCGACTGATCGCATCCCTCCTCCTCTCCTCCAGCCCCGCCATGTGCGGGGCTTTGTTGTGCGGCTGGTGCAGGTCCCGGCGCGGCGGCCGGCTCAGGCGGTTACGGCTTGCTGGTGAGGTGCCAGCCGTCGCATCCGTGGCAGTGGTAGGCGCGGGTTTCGCGGCGCTGTTGGCCGCCGCGGCGTCGGATGACGGCGAGGGCGAGCTGGGCGCCGATGCGGTCCCGGTAGCGGCGCTTGCCGGTCAGGCAGGTCATGCGGCCACCGCCATCGACGTCTCGGCGAACGCTCCGGCCGCAGCGAGCGCGGCGTCGGCCAGCGGCAGCGGCACAGCGTTGCCGACGATCAGGTGCTTCTGTCCGGCGCCGCCATGGAACTGGAGGCCGGGCCTGAACCCCTGGAGCCGGGCGCATTCGGCGATCGACGGCCGCAGGTGGTGGACGCCAACCCGGTCTGCCCACAGCGGCGTGCCCATGGCCCGCTTCATGGCCTGCCGGGTCCCGTTGCCGAAGGGTTCGGCTCCCCCGGTGTAGGTGCCGCCGCCGGTGACGGACGGGGCGGGGCGCTGGGTGTAGCCCCAGCCGGTGACGTCGGCCATGGCGACCTGGGGCGGCTGGCCGAGTCCGCCGTGGGTGGGAGCCGGGAGCTGCACGTTCTGCTCGCGGGAGGCGATGAGCACGGCCCGCTTGCGGGTCTGTCCGAGCCCGTAGTCGGCGGCGTCGAGGATTCCGGCGACGGCGCTGTACCCCCAGCTGCAGAGGATCTCGGCGTACTGCTGCCAGACGACGAGCACGGACGGCACCTGTTCCATGCAGATCCAGCGGGGCTGCAAGTCGTAGTGCCAGCGCATGGGTTCGGCGGTGAGGATCGACCGCTCATCGAGGCAGGCGTCGCCGATCTTCGCCCGGGTGTCTTTGCCGCGGGACAGGTCTTCGATGGCCTGGTGGACGCGGGGCAGATCCTGGAGTCCGAGCTTCTTGCCGGACTTCCCGAAGCCGGGGCACGGCGGGGAGTCGATCTTCTCGATGTCGCGGCCCTTGAACCGCCAGGTGGGGTACTGGGTGACGTCGCACTGGACGGTGATGTGGCCGGCTGCGATGCGGGTGCGGCAGGCGGCGGTGTCGAGTTCGAGGCCGACGTCAGACAGGCCGCGGGCGGCGAGCGCCTCCGACCAGCCGATTCCGGCGAAACCGTGGACGATCATGCCCCACCTCCGAAGATGGCCCGGTACGTGTCCCGCATGGGCTGGTCTTCGACGTGGTCGGGGTGGATGCAGCCGTCGCGGCCGCAGCCGGTGGTGACGCGGCCGATGGGTTCGCGGCCGTTGCCGATCCGGAAGGCGATGTGGTGGACGGAGTGGCGCTGTCCGCCGTGACGGATCCAGGAGCCGTGCGTGGACGCGTAGGACGGCCACAGAAGGTGCCCGTCATCGGTGGGCTGGGCGCGGCGCCACAGCACTTCCTCCGGGCTGCTTGCGGGGGTGGGGCCGGGCTTGTGCCGGGGCAGGCCGAGTTCGGTGCGGAGGTCGCGTGCGCGGCGGCGGGAGACGTGGAGCTGCCGTTCGATGGCCTTGTCGCTGTAGTTGGCGTGCAGCAGCTCGATGATCGCGTTGCGTGTGTTCATGCCGCCTCCCCGAGCTGGTCCCGGTTGTTGGCGACGACCCGCCAGACGGTGCGCGGGTCGACATCGGCCAGCTCGGCAATCTGGTAGGCGTCGAAGCCGCCGCGGTCGTGGAGGCGCAGGATCGTGGCGTGGGTTTCACGGCGGGGCCTCTTGTCTTCCTGCTCGACCCGCTTCCGCGGCGACATGCCTCCGTAGAGGCCGAAGCGGCTGTGGTGTGCGGAGCCCTCCTCTGCGGCGATGGCGAAGGCGGCGCACGCTCGGGCGACTGGGCATTTGGCGCAGATCTGGTTGGCCTGGCCGTAGGAGCCGCCGCTGCCGTCGATGTGGAACAGCTCGGGGTCGGTCTGTGCGCAGAGAGCAGAGTCCATCCAGTCGTAGCGGCTCACGGCTTCTCCTCCTTCGGCTGCTGGATTTCGGCGATGGTCTGGTGGGCGCGCCGGAAGCTGGCGCCGATGTGGTCGAAGGCGAGCCGGCCGATGGCGATGACGAGCCAGGCGCCGGCCCCTGCGAGGAGCAGCGCGGAGCCAGCCCAGATCCACATGGCCCACTGCATGGCCGTCGCGTAGGCGTCGATGAGGGCGAGGGCGTCGGTCTTCACGTCCGCCTCCCGCGCCGGGTGTCGAGGAGGCAGTCGACGGTGGCGGCGAGCGCCCCGACGACGGCTCCGGCGGCGATGAGGGCGGCGTACAGGCGCGGCAAGTTGTTGAGGAGGCGGTCCGTCACGCTGCCGCCCTCCGCTGCTGTGCGCGGGCCCGACGGTGCTGGGCGGCGATGCGGCGGCCCTTGTCGGTCAACTGCCAGACGGCGATGGGATGTCCGTGGGTGGGGCCGCTGGTGGAGGGCACGTACTGCCCGGTCCGCTCGATGATCCCGGCGGTGCGCAGCGAGTTGATGGCGGCGCCGAGGAAGCCGGTCCCTAGGTCGGGGAGGACCTCGCGGATCACGTTGCAACTGAACGTGTCGTGGTGTGCCCCGAAGTGGAGGACGGCCTGCTCGACCAGGTACTTGTCCCACTCGGAGTGGCGGGCGATGTCGTCGAGGAGCGCGTCCTTGGCGGTGGACGCGAGCCGCTCGGCGACAGTGAGGCGCTTGGTCATTACTCGGACTCCTCATCGCTGAGCAGGCTGGGCTGGACTTCGGTGGTGTTGCCGCGGGCTTCCCACTGCTGCCGGTAGCGTTCGACTTCGCCAGAGCACTCACTGCGGGCGTGGAAGACCGCGGAGTGTTCGGGGAGATCGGGGCGCCACAGGTTGGGGCCGGGGAAGCGCGCGGCCTTCTGGCGGCTGGTGACGAACTCGCCGCAGCCCAGGCAGTGGCCGGGCGGGATGTCCATGAGGACGTCGGCGCGGGCGGCCTGCGTGTCGGCGATCCACTCGGCCTCTTCATGGCGGCAGGGCGGGAGTTCGCCGCACGCGGAGCAGATCCAATAGTGCTCGGGCAGGACGTCCCAGACGTGGTTGGCGGGGCCGATCAGGTGGAGTGGCTTCTCCTGCGGCTTGCCGTCGGTCTGGAGGACGAACACGTAAGGCCGGGCTTCCCACGTGGTCTTCTCGGGCCGTTCGCGGCGCCTCCCGCCGATCTCCCAGTGTTCGAGGGCGGTCGCGTACCGCATCTCGTGCTTCTCGCCCCACAGGTCGAGAGGTCGTTCGGCGAGTTCGATGACGCGGTGCGGCTTGCGGTCCCAGATGACGAGGACGCCGGGGGCGAGCTGGACGTAGTTGGCGAGGATCCGCTTGTCGTCGATCCGCTGTTCCTGGCGGCGCATCGCGGAGGATGCCTCGCCGATCCGGTTGACGGCCGTGCGGGGCGGACGGGTGCCGCCACCTTTCGTGTTCTGGCGCGGGAACCAGCGGCTCATGACACGTCTCCCGTCTTGGCGTCCTGCTGCATCTCGAAGAGCGCCTCATGCGTGAGCTCGATCTCCATGCGCTCGACGGTGGTCGCGGTGGCTGCGGCGGCATCGTCGGGGCAGAGGGTGCGGCCGGAGACGATCCAGCCCTGCTGCGCGATCTCGCGGCGGATCCCGGCACTCATCTCCGGCTGGTCGAGGCGCATCTCGTACTGGTCGTCGGCGTCGTAGTCGTAGAAGTGGACGGTCTGCTGGCAGCCGGTGGCGTCGCAGGCGACGGCGTACACGGTGATCGGGCGGTAGCTCACGACTCGTCCTCCTCGATCTGGTCGAGGGCGGCGCGGATGATGGCGGGCGCCGGGTTCCACAGCTGCTGGCGGCCCTTGGTGAGCACGGGCTCGGGCAGGGCGTGCACGTTGTCGAGCTGCCAGTGGTAGACGTCGGGCTCGCCCCATGGCGTGCAGCAGCCGTCGGCGAAGTGGATGTCGACGAGGTCGGCGGTGGCGATGATCGCACCGCGGCAGTCGGGCCAGGAGTGGAGGGCGGCCAGGTCGGGGACCATCAGCCCGGCGGTCTGGTCGTAGGCGCCACTTGCGTGGATGAGGATCGGGCCGCGGTGGCGGGTGGTCCAGGTGCGGTTCTCGGTCCGCTTCGTGCTGTGGGCGATCGCGTCCGCCCAGGGCTGCTTAATGGTCAGTGACTTCATGGGTGTGGTCTCCTTGGAGGGAGCCGCCCGCGCTAAGCCCGCGGGCGGCTCAGGCGTGTGCGGGCTAGGCGGCGGCCGGCTTGTCGGTCTTGCCGCCGGTGAGTTCGTCGGCGCTGACGCGCGGAGCAGGGAACTCGTCCTCGGCGGTGACCTCGCCGCGCTGGATCGACTTGAAGATGACGATCAGCTGGGCGACGTCGTGCTCGGTCCACTTCGCCGACGCCCGATCGAGGCGGGCTTCGATGCGGTCCGCGGTCACGCCGATGCCCTCGAACGTCTTGATGGCGTCGGCGACGCGCTGAGCGAGGGGCTTGCCTCCGCCGTCGCGCAGCGTCTGGTTGCAGAGGTCCTTGGCTTCCTCGACGAACCACGGCGGGAGGATCGCGAAGATCGCTTCACGGACGCGGCGGGCACCGTTGTTGGCGTTCGTCTCGTAGATGTCCCGCATGTCGGTGAGTTGCTTGGGGCCGTTCTTCGTGTCGCGGCGGTGCGGAACGATGAACGTGGAGGAGTTGCGGGAGTTGGTCTGTACGTCCCAGGCAAAGGCCTGCATCTCGGACTGGCCGTACTCGTCATCGCGGCGCATCTCCACCAGCCCGTACTGGACGTTGCCCCAGACGCGGGCCAGTTCGCGGGCCAGGTGCACGGAGGCGCCGGTGATGTTCTGGCCTCCGCGGCTGTAGCGGAAGAAGGCGCGTTCGGCGAGGCCCTGCTGCTTGCAGGACTCGCGCATCTCGGCGACGGCTGCCTGGATGTTGCGGGGGCACTGCTGGGCGACGACGACCGCGGCCTGCACTTCGGCGGCCGCGCGGGACTGTTCGACGGCGGTGCCTTGCCCGATGCGGGCCGGGGCGTTGTTGGAGGGGACGGGGACGGGCTGGTTCACGAGTACTCCTCTTGGTCGCGCTTCTCCGCCCACGGAGGCAGCGGCAGGTAGGTGATGCGGTCGTTGAATCCCGGCCAGATACCGGTGCGCTCGCATTCGGCGTAGCGGCGCAGGGCCCGCTCGTTGCGGGCGGCACCCAAGAACAGGGCGGGCATGTCGAGCTCGACGAGGTGCACCAGGTACGGGGCCGTCTTCGCCTGGAAGACGAAGACGAACGCTGGCTCGCGATCGCCGTGCAGGCCTGCAGCCTTGACACCGTCGAGGTAATGAGCGGCCTGCGCGTGGTAGCCCCGCTCGTACACGGCCTTCTGCAGCGCGGCTTCGTCGACTGCCTTAGCGGTCTTGTAGTCGACGACGACGAGACGGCCGTCGCCGCGGTGCGGCATCCAGTCCGGGCGACACCTGCATCGGACGCCGGTCGCCTGGTCGGTCCAGTAGATCGACTGCTCGGCGACGCCTGTACCGGGAGCGAACAGCGGACCGGCTATCGGGTGCTGCCGGATCGCTGCGGCCATGGCGTCGACTTGGTCCTTCTCCTTGGGGAGGAGCGGCACCTTGCCTGCGGCGTAGGCCTCGCGCTTCGCCGCCTGCGCGGCGCCGGCCTTGTAGTCGGGGTACTGGATCTCGACGATGTCGTGGCCCTCCCCCAGCACCGCGGCGTGTGCAGCGTTGCCGAGGTCGAACTCCTTCTTCGGCGGCTGCGGGTGGTCGCGGTCGTACTTGAACTGGGCGGGGCAGCCGGGTGCGAGGAGCGCGCGCAGGCCCGTCGAGGAGATCGACGTCTTGTCAGCGTGGTACTCGTCGGCCGGAAGCCCGTCCACGATGGCGGGAGCTTCGACCTCCACCGCGGCGGTCATGCGGCGGCCTCCATGCAGTCGTCGCAGAGTCCGGTTTCGAGGTCGAAGTCGCCGTCCTCGCTGCCGCATTCGGGGCAGCGGAGGGGCTGCTGGCTGCTGGCCATCACCACGGCACCCCCGTCGCCTCGTCGAGGCCGATGCGCCACTGGGCGCCGTCGGCGGCCTGGTGGTCGTCGTGTCGGCCGTTCTGGACGCAGCTGCGCAGGTCGCCGGTATCCGGGCTGAAGAGGGCTTCGGGGCACTGGGGTTTCGGCGTGTCGGCCCCGGCGAGCCGCTGGAGCTTGGCGATGCCTTCCTCGTCGTACTTGGCGAGGAGGACGGCCGCACCAACCTCTGGGAACGCGGTGACGAGCTTGGCGCGATTGCTCATGTCGGCCCGGTCGATGAGCGTGATCAGCGACTCGGTCCAGCCGCCTGCCGGGTAGCCGCCGCGACCGAAGTGACTGAGGACGTGAGCGGCGATGTCTGGTGGAATGGTGGGGCTCATGGGGTTCATGTGGCGCTCCTTGAGGGTGTGCTGGGTGGCGGGCAGCTCGCCCCGACCGGGGGTGGGTGCGGGGCGAGCTGCCCTGGGAGGCCGCGGAGCTGGCCGGCTGCTCCACGCGGCGGGCTATAGGGGGTGTGGGGGCCGGGCTCGCTGGCCGGTGCCATCCAGCGGCCCGGCCGTCTCAGGTGAAGACCAGCGCGTCCAAACGGCGCGCTGCGGCTTCCGCGTAGGGTTCGTGGCGCTCGACCCCGATCGCGCGTCGTCCGGCCTGCCGGGATGCGTCCAACGTGGAGCAGCTGCCAGCAAAGGGGTCGACGACGAGGCCGCCTTCTGGGCAGGCGTAGCGGATCAGCGGGTCTAGCAGAGCTACGGGCTTCTCGGTCGGGTGGATCCCGCCGTTCCTGTGCATCGACCGGGCGAAGATGACGGAGGTCATCAATCGGGTCCCGTCGTCGGACCAGTTGCGATCGCCGTACTCGCCACGCTGGACTATCGCCTGCGCGCCCTTGCCGATGATTCGCCCACGCTCGATGACGCCGGAGGTGATGCGCTGCGGTTCACGGTGAACATCTCGCCACTGCCCCTGGTAGAAGAGGGCGGCCTGCTCGTGGATGCGACGGAAGCGGTCGCTGTTCGGGCCGGAGGCGTTGTGCTTCTCCCAGATGACGTCGACGTCGTCCTTGCCGATCGTGTCGTGGGAGAGCTTCCAGCCCGCGGCAGTGAACTCGGGGGCGTAGCGCATGAACATCCGCAGTCCGCCGAAGCACCAGAGGCTCTTCGCTACAGTCGCCGCCGTGTCGAGCCAGCCAGCCGGCCAGCGGTCCCACTGGTGCGATGTCTCTTCATACGGTGGATCTGCTACGACCAGGTCGGCCTGCACATTGAGTGCGGGGAGGATCTCCCGCATGTCGCCGAGGTAGAGAGCGATTCCGGCTTCCTTGTCTTCCCAGTACGGGTCCATCACGTCGCCCCCTCCCGCTCCCGCTCCCGGCCCCACGTCGTCTGCCGGACGCGGCCGGGGTCGGTGACGGCGGCGAGCGGCGACTGGTGCAGCGGAAGGACGGGGATCGGCTGGGTTTCGGTGGTGGCCGTCTCGACCTTGGTGCGGTCGGTGCGGCGCCCGCGGGCTTCGTCGAGGTCTTCGCGCAGGGTGCGGATGATGCCCGCCTGCTGGGCGAGGTGTTTGTGGTCGATGTGCGCCTGCTCTTTGAGCTTGCGGACGTCGGCTTCGAGGTCGGCGATGAGCTGCTCTTGGATGGCGGCGCCGTCATCCGCGGCGCCCTTCGCGTTGAGCAGGGCCACGTTCTCGTCGCGGAGTTCGGCGAGCTGCTTCTCGTGGCCGTCCTTGAGGGCACGGATGTAGTCGTCGACGCGGTGGCGGGGGTTGCCGCTCTTCAGCGGCTTGGCCCGCAGGCCGGGGATGGTGAAGGTCACGGCGCGCCTCCTGCGAGGTCGCGGATGCCGGGCCGGGGCCGGGCGACGGTTTCGCCGAGCGGGTGGGCGGGGCAGAGGTGGGGTCCGCCGGCGGCGTCGTACTGGTCGCGGTATGCGCCCTCATTCGCCGTCTGAAGTGCCCGCAGGAGTTCGTCCTGGCGGGCGACGATGTCCTTGTACTGCCGGAGCTCCGCCTCCAGGCGGGCCACCGTGTCGCGCTGCGGGGCGGGCGGGAGGATCGGGTCGGGGAAGGTCATCGCGGGCTCCCGGAGGTGCGGGCGGCACGGTCGGTCTTGATGCGGGCGAGGGTGGACTGGACGGTCGCCTCGACGCCGGCGAGGAACAGCAGGCTGCAGAAGAGCAGCAGGAGTGTGTCGGCGGTCATGAGGTGGCCTTCCGGGTGAGGTGGTAGGCGCCTTCGCGGCGGCCCGGGGCGAGCAGTCCTCGCCGGTGGAGGTCGGCGATGTCGCGGCGGGCGGTGGTGCGTTTCGGGGCGCCGAGTTCGCGGTTGAGGGTGTGGATGCGGCCGGTGGTGATGTCGCCGCCGTCGGCCCTCAGGCGTTCCAGGAGGCGTGTCTGGCGGGCGGTCAAGGCGTGCATGACGCCTCCTGCGGGATGAGTTCGTCGGGGATGTCGACGTGGCCGGCGAGGATCGATTGGATGAGGTCCGGGTCGGTGATCCAGGCGGGGACGCGGCGTTCGGTGAGGCCGACGGCGGAGAGGAGGCCGGGCAGGATGACCGGCGGCGCCGTTGCGGGCATCGGCGGCAGCTCGTCGAGGACGGTCGGCCGCTCCGGGAGGATCGCGGTCATGCGGCGGCCTCCTGCTCGAACTCGGCGTGCACGGTCGCCAAGGCGACGCGGACGGCGTCCCACTGGGCGGGCGTCCACAACGCCTCGTTGTTGCCGAAGGTGCGGTGTGCGTAGCGGTAGACGTCGATGAACGCGTCTTCCTCGCGGTCCGCCAACGGGCGACTGATCACGGTGGCCATCACGCCACCTCCGGGAGCTTCGCGAGCCGTTCCTGCCGGATCGCCCAGTCGCGGAGTTCGGCGACCTTGTCGGCGAGCAGGTCGAGGAGTTCGGGGCTGCTGGCGGTCACGGTGATGCCGATCTCGTGGCTGCCCTCGCCGAGGAGCAGCGTGGCGCGCTGTTTGCCGTCGGTGTCGCGGTCGTAGCGGGTACGGACCGGGCCGTCGTCGAGTTCGACGCTCAGGCTGCCGATGATGCGGGCGGTCATGCGGCACCTCCGGGGGGCGCGTCGGTGTGGGTGAGGGCGATGCGGGCATTGGCGTTGTGGGCTTGGAGGGCGGCGATGTGTTCGGCCCATCCGGGGTAGTCGCTGTCGGTGGCGACGGGCGCCTCCGGGTGGGTGACGAGCTGCTGGTCGAGGCTCCAGGCGAGCCGGTCCGACGGAGACCAGCTGCGGACCTTCGCTTCCAGGAGCACGGCCACCGCGGCGACCTGCTTCAGCGGCACGTCCAGGCGCTCGATCGGGTTCGCGGTCATCGGCTTGCTCCCTCGTCCACGGCGGTACGTGCGGCGTCGATCGACGCTTCGAGGCCGTTGTCCCAGCCGGACCGGTAGTGCTCGGAGCCGGACGGTGCAGGCGACTTCAGGGCGTAGATGGCGCGCGCGATGCGCTGCTTCAGCTCGTCGCGATTAGCGCTCGGCCGGGCGGCTTCAGCGGGGCGCCGCTTCCTCTCGGGCCGTACACCGTCGGCGGCCTCGCGGACCACGGGCACCCACTCCGGTACGGGCAGCGGATGCTCCCAGCGGAGCGACTCCTCCTCGGCTTCGTCGCACACGGCGTGCACGTTGTCGAGGCGGCGGGCGAGCTCGGACATCTCCTCGGCGACCGTCGGCTCGTGGCCGACGTACTTCGCCAGCTCGACGCGCAGCCGGTCGAGCTCGCCCTTGAGCTCCAAGGCGATCTGGTGCAGGGCTCGCTCGGTACCGGTGTCGTAGGTGGCCGTGGACCACGTCTTGGTGCGCTCGCCGTACTGCGCAAGGCGAGCCTCGGCAGTCGTCGTCATCGGGACTCACCGCCCCACGTGGCGCGCTGCAGGTTGCCGATCGCCGACTCGTGCTGTCCGCCATGCCCGGCAGGGAGCTCACAGTGCGTGTAGCCAGGTCCGCCGTACTCCGCGGTGCAGTGGTCGAGCAGCTCCCGACCGAGCGCCTCCAACTCGTCGAAGCGGTCCTTCACCTCGTCGCGTTCGGCGCGGACCGCAGCCAACTCGGTGGCAGACTCTGCGCGAACGGCCTCGACCAGCTTGTCGAGCAGATCCTCGGTGATGGACTTGGCCTCGGCGTCGTCACTGGACGGGACGCTGTACCAGAGCAGGTCGGCGATCCTTTTGCGGGCAGCCACCGTCTCGGCTTCGCACTGCGGCGACAGGCGGGCGCTCATGACGCCACCTCCTCGCCTTCGAGGGAGTCCTGGCAGTTGGGGCACAGTCCGGTGATTCGCCACTCCGCCTGATAGCGGGCCGCCTCAGCGCTGCGGTCGTCTCCGTCGTCGGTCAGCGGCTCACCGCAGCCGATCGGAGGCTTCAGGCAGCGCTCCTCCGCCACCGCAGTCGCGGGGAGGTCACCGCCGGACAGGGCGGACAGGAAGGCGGGGATCGAAGTCGTCATGACGCCGTCCCCATCAGCGGAAGGGACAGACGGGCGATCTCAGCGAGCAGCGCATACGGCACCATCCCGGAGCCCTGCGCGAGATCCTCGAACCGGCCGAGCAGGCGCCGGAGTTCCTGGCGCTGAGCCTGCAGTTCGTCCGAGTGGGCCAAGTTCGCCTCGTCGGCGATCCGAGCCTCCCAATACACGGTGTTGAGCTCGCGACGCGCCGCCTCGCGCTCGGCCTCCGGAAGCTGGAAGAACGCCCGCTCGACGATCTCGTGGACCTCGAAACCATCCGGGCACTCAGCCCGCAGCTCCTCCTCCGCCTCGGCGAACATCGCCTGCAGCGGGGTCATCACCAACTGGGGGTGGCCTACGACCATGGCCTCGAAGTCAGTCAGGTCACTCATCGGGCACCTGCCTCGAACGCGGACTTCACGGCGATCGGAGAGATCGCGAGACCGGTCGGCAGCTTCACGCCGGGGCGCGGGCTCTGCACCAGCCACGCCGGGCCCTGCTCCGGCTGATCGACGGTGTCTTCACCCTCGCACCAGAAGAGGCTGTGCTCGCCGCCATACTCCTCGCGGGCCACAGACTCGCAGTGCTTACGGGCCTCGACGGCGGTGGTGTAGGTCCCGAGGGTCTCGGCGTCCTGCACCACGCGGTAGACAGTGCTGTCGATCTCGGCCGAAGCGAAGGTCTCGGTGCGGACGGCGTTGCGGAAGTCGGCCAGCAGCTCGGCCGCCCGATCCGGCGATACATTGCGGTCGATCGCAGCGACGAGGGCCGTGAACGCCTTCGTGTCGCTGATCGACTTGGCGTGCGACGATGTGGACAAGGTCCACTCCTGTTCTCTGAGGGATGCGGGTGGATCTAGCGACCTACGGGTCGCAGTGGCTCCGGCTGCCGGTGACTCGCCAGAAACCGGCGGTTGGGGCCGCATACCGCCCTAAGCGGCGGACTTGGCGGGCTTGCGGCGGCGCAGGCGGGAGATCTTCGCGGGCTCGGCCGGCACGCGGCACAGCTTGCGGATCTCTTGACGGTCTTCGGGGCTGAGCCACTTCGCGCGGCCCATGCGGGTGTGGGGGAAGCCGTGCCTGTTGAGCCCGTCGAGGAGCCAGCGCTTGCCGCAGCCGAGGTCGGCGGCGGCTTCGTCGGGCGGAAGGTAGCCGTCGCGGCGCATCATCGACTCGGTGTCTGCGGTCGCAGGCTGGTCGGTGGGGGTGGGAGTGGACACGTTCACCTCTCTTCTATGGGTCCTCTGTTGGGGCGAGGATCTGGTCGTCTGTGGCGTTGAGGACGGTGCGGAGCCGTATGTAGCGCTCGGGTCCCATGCACTCCCGGGTGCCGGTTTCAAGCCGTTGCAGGTAGCTGCGTGAGATCCCTGCCGCTTCAGCGACTGCTTGGACTGAGCGGCCCTGGCCCATGCGGTGTCTTCGGAGCGATGGCCCGTGCACCTGGTAGGTGGCTGGGGGTCTTTCCATGCACTGAAGTTACGCGTTTCTACGCGCTTACGCTACCTCTACTTCGCAGTAACATGCAGAAACACGTAATTGATCGCGGCCCAGCGGCTCACGCGGGTACCGGAATCGTTAAGGTTCCGGCCAGATAGCAGGGTGTTCCTAGCTGTTCCTGAGAGCTCCTGCGATGATGTGCGTCATGGCACCCCCCTATGACGCAGCCGCACTTCAGCGGCTCGCCTCCGCCGTCACCCAGCAACGCGTCGACCTCGGCTACAACAAGATCGACGTCGCGCGGGCCGCGGAGCTGCAGATCAACACCTACAGCAAGATCGAGGATGCGAAACCCGTGCGTCCTACGACCTACGGCAAGGTCGAGAACGTGCTCGGCTGGGCCCGGGGCACGTGCACGGACATCCTCAACGGCGCCACCGCGCCCACCCTCATCGAGCGGCGCAGCCCCGCCACCATCTCCCCCCTTCACGTCGAAGACTTGGCGAAGGATGTAGGCGATGCCGTACAGAACGCTGCCATCTCGGTCAGCGACGATCTCAGCGCCGCACAGATTCGCGCCCTCAAGCAGCAAGCCGTCAACGAGGTGCTGCAGCGATGGAAAGAGCGCGGAATTGAGCACAGTTGACCAAGAAGGCCGTACAACCTTTCCGATACACCGATTCGTTATCTGATATCAGCCACCACTCCGGACGATTCCGGTCACAACAGCCCGTCAACATGGCAGCATCAACCAGTACTTGGGAGGTTCCCTCGCACCCGAAAGGGGGAGCCCATGCACGAGCTGCTCATGGTCGACTTGGGTCCCGGTTTCTTCGGTTTCCATGGTCGCGTGGCTGGGAGGATCGTGTGTGTCGCGACGCCGATGGTTGAGCACGATGCGCAAGCACGAAGCAGAGTGCGCAGCCTCATCGAGCGTCAAGGAGGCGCCTGCGCCGACTGCCGTAACTGCGTCATAGGCAGACACGAGTAGTAGGAGCAGGGGCGGCGGAGGACCGGCGGTAGGGGTGCCGGCCGGTCACCGCACAGCAAACCCAAGGGGCAGCCATGGCCTATGTCGAATGGCGCGGGAACACCTGCAGAGTCGTGTGGAACACCGGGGCCAAGGACGACCGCGGCAAGTGGATCTACGACCAGCAGGGCGGATTCAACGACGAAACCGTCGCCAAGAAATACGGCCTCGACCGCGAGGCCGACATCCGCAACGACCGCTACATCAGCAAGCGTGACGGCTCCTTGCTCATGCGGGACTACTGCCGCACCTGGCCAGAGACTCTCGACGTCGGACACCTTCGCGACAAGGCAATCCGGTCCATGCTGCGGCTGTACATCGTGCCCCGCTGGGGCGACGCCGCGGTCGGGGACATCAAGCCGTCGGCATACCGGGCGTGGAAGATCCAGCTCAAGGCGCAGCCGAACGTCGGCGACAAATACGGCGAGGAGATCCTCACCGTCTTCTCCATGCTTATGGACGACGCCGTCGATGACGGTCTGCGCGCCGCCTCGCCGGTCCCGAAAGGCAAGCAGGCCCGCCGCGGGAAGTACAAGAAGAAGCCGCGCGAGCGGAAGCGTGAGATGCGCATCGCCGATGTCCACCAGCTGGCCTGCAACGCGCTCACGTTCTGGGGCCTGGACGGCTTCGTCTTCGTGTGGACGATGGCCTGCACCGGCATGCGCCCTGCGGAGCTGTACGCGCTGCGCCGGGTCTACACACACCCCGCCTGGCCTGCCTCCGACCCACTCGACGACCCGGACGAGTTGGACCGTGCCGAGCGGCACGCGGAGGATCTCGAGCGCTACGGCTCCGGCCTGATGCCCGCGGTGCGTGTCCAGTGGCAGCACCAGCGGAAAAACGGCAGGGTCCAGTTGTTCCCGCCGAAGTACGAGTCGCGGCGGGCCCTGGTCCTGCCCCCGTTCCTCACCTCGCTGCTGGGGCTGCTGCTCGCCAGCCATGAGGGCGAGTACGTTTTCCGGTCGGTGACGGGCGGCCTGCTGGCGAACGCGAACTTCACCTACTACTACTGGCGGCCAATCGCAGACGGCCGGGACGCCTCGGCGGAGTTCGAGCGGACCCGCCTGGGCCAGCGTCAGACGGTCACTTCCCGCAGGCCCCTGCCGGAGATACCGGCGACTGCCTACGCCGGGAAGCGCCTGTACTTGCTGCGGCACGGCCACAAGGAGTGGATCGACGAGGACGGGCACAGCCGGATCGCTACAGAGAGCCGGATGGGGCACGAAGTGGCTGGCGTCGAGGGGCTGTATGCGAACGTGACAACGGCGATGGAGCGGGCCATCATGGATTCGTTGCAGGAGCGCTTCGAGCGGTTCCTGCGGGAGGCTAGGCCGGAGTTGCCGGACGGTTCTCCCACTTCTCTCCCAGTTTCTCTTGTCGAGTGGTGGAACCGGCAGGTCACAGCGGTGCAGCACCGTGCTTGATGATCTGGTTCATGAAGTTCATCACGACCAAGAGCTTCATGCCGTTCGTGTACTACCGGATCCTGCTGGGCATCGTGCTGTTCGCCCTGGTGGGGGCGGGTTCGCTGAGCCCTCACGCGGGTGAGTCGGCGGGATAGCCGCGGCTCGGCGGCGGCACACCGTCGCCTGCGGCCGGCCTTCGCCCGGCGACCGGGCGGCTCAGGCGAAACCGATGGTCGGCGTGGCCGCCACCGGAGCCAGGTAGAGGACCGGGAAGGCGAGCGTCTTCCAGGAGCGCACGCGGACCACCGTGACCACCGCGCCGACGAAATAGACGACCAGGCCGATCGCCGCCACCAAGCCTACGGCGGTCACCGCGAGGCCCACCAACAGGCCCGCCGCGCCCAGGAGTTTGGCCGTACCGAGCCACGGCCACCAGGACCGGGGCACACCGTAGGCGATCAGCGGGTCGACGACGAACGCGGCGCGGCGCAGTAGGGAGACGCCGGAGAAGGCGACCCAGGCGGAGGTCAGGACGGTGAGGACGACTGCGGTGGTGGACATGGGCGTGCTCCTGGAGGGGCGGACCGGATACGACCGGCGGGAACGGGCGGGAGGCGTCCGCCGGAGCACGGCCCCCGACCCGGTACCGGTCCGGGAGACGGCCTGCAGCTGCGGCGTGTTCCGAGCCTGCCCCCACCCCGGCCGGTGATCAACGGCGGATTCCGCCGCCACCCATAATCCCCGGGTTATCGATTAATCTCCGGGTTGTCGATCGGGGGCCGGAATGGAACTGCGGGACATCGAGATCTTCCTGACGCTCTCCGAGGAGCTCCATTTCGGGCGGACCGCCGAGCGGCTGTTCATCTCGCAGGCCCGGGTCAGCCAGGCGATCCGGAAGCAGGAGCGACTGATCGGCGCCGCCCTGTTCGAGCGCACCAGCCGGTCGGTGCGGCTGACGCCGATCGGCGACCGGCTGGCCGAACGGCTGCGGCTCGGGCACGACACCATCCGCACGGCGCTCACCGAGGCCACGGAGGCCGCCCGCAGCCTGTCGGGCACGCTGTCGATCGGCATCATGGGCGCGCTCGGGCACGAGATCCGCGACGTGGTCGAACGGTTCCGCGCCGAGCACCCCGGCCGTGAAGTCCGGTTCTGCGAAGTGCACTTCTCGGATCCGTTCGGGCCGCTGCGCGACGGCTCCGCCGACCTCGTGCTGCTCTGGCTCCCCGTGGACGAGCCGGATCTGACCGTCGGCCCGGTGCTGTTGACCGAGGGGCGGGTGCTGGCGGTCTGGACCGGGCACGAACTCGCGGGCCGGGACAGCGTCGACCTGGAGGACCTCGCCGGCCGCACGGTGCCCGATCCGGGCCCCGGGGCGCCACCGGAGTGGCGCGCGTCGCTGCTCCCGCCGCACACCCCTGGCGGACGGCCCGTCAAGGCCGGCCCCAGGGTGCGGACCTTTCACGAGCTCCTGACCCAGGTGGCCGCCAAGAGGGCGGTCTGCCCGCTCAACGCCCATGTGCAGCGCTATTACACCCACCCCGGGGTGGAGTTCCTGCCCCTTCCCGACGCCTCCCCCACCTCATGGGCACTTGTCTGGCGCACCAGCGGCGAGACCGCGCTGATCCGTGCGTTCGTCCGGGCCGCGGAGACCGCGGGGTCCCGTCCGATGTAAGACGTGCGGCGTGCGCGTGGCGGCGTGCGCGTGGCGGCGTGCGCGTGGCGGCGTGCGCGTGGCGGCGTGCGCGTGGCGGCGTGCGACTCAGCCCTCCGTGACGCGGATGACCGTCTTGCCGGGGGTCCGCCGGCCGGGAGCGAACGCGTCCGGGGACTCGGCGAGTGGACGTACGGAGCCGACGATCGGCTTGAGGCGCCCGTCGCGGACGCGGGCGGCGAGGTCCGCCAGCCGGGCGCGGTCGGGCTCGACGACGAAGAAGACCGCTCGCCCGTCCGCGGGGTGGACGGTGACGGGGCGGGCGATGGTGACCAGCGTGCCGCCGGGGCGTACCAGGGCGGTGGACCGGTCGAGGATCTCGCCCCCGATCACGTCGAACACCACGTCGACGTGACCGACGTCTTCGAGGCGCTCGGCCTGGAGGTCCACGAAGGTGTCCACGCCCAGGTCGTGGGCGGTGTCCCGGTCGGCGGCCCGGCCGGTGCCGACGACCCGGGCCCCGGCTTCGCGGGCCAGTTGCACGGCCAGGGAGCCCACGCCGCCCGCCGCGCCGTGGATGAGCACCGTCTGACCGGTGGTGAGGTGGGCGTGGTCGAACAGGGCCTGCCAGGCGGTGAGTCCGGAGATCGGCAGAGCGGCGGCCGTGACGTGGTCGATGTCGGCCGGCAGCGGAGCGAGATTGCGGGCTTCGACGGCGACGTACTCGGCGAGCGTGCCGTTACGGGTCCAGTCGGCCAGGCCGAAGACGCGCTGTCCGACACTCAGGCCTGTGGTGCCGTAGCCCAGTTCCGTGACGACGCCGGACAGTTCGTGGCCGGGAACGCTGGGCGTACGGTCCCGGCCTGCCCGGTCCGTCCAGGTGCCTGGCCACGCGAGCTCGCCCGGGGTGAATCCGGCGGCGTGGACGCGCACGATCACGTCGTTCTCCCCGGCGTGCGGGTCCGGAAGGTCGGTGAGGGCGAGACCGGAGACGCCGGCGTCGCGGTCGTGAACGGTGATGGCTTGCATGCGGTGCTCCTCCGGAGGGCGGACATTCCGTGACGAGGTCACGCTGTCGGTGCATTTCCGACCCTAGAGGTGATGCGGCCCGGACACCTGGGCCAATGGCGGCCGACTTGGCTGGGCCAGTTGCCGGGTCACCCCCGCGCGGAGCGGGTACTCGCTGGAGCCTCCGAGGCGGGAACGCCCCGGGCGGCGGTGGGCTTGACGGCGCGGACGACGGCCGAGTGCATGCCGTCGGCGACGGAGTGGGTCGGCGTGATCTCGATGTCGGTGAAGCCGGCGGCTTCGAGGCCCTGGCGGTATTCGGCGAAGGAGAGGGCGCCGGCGATGCAGCCGACGTAGTCGCCGCGTTCGGCGCGCCGGGCCGGGGTGAGGGTGTCGTCGGCGACGACGTCGGAGATGCCGATCCGGCCGCCGGGGGTGAGGACGCGGATCATCTCGGCGAAGACGGCGGGCTTGTCGGTGGACAGATTGATCACGCAGTTGGAGATGACCACGTCGACGGTGTGTGCGGGCAGCGGGATCGCTTCGATGGTGCCCTTGAGGAACTCGACGTTGGTGGCGCCGGCCTTCTTCTGGTTGGCGAGGGCCAGGGCGAGCATCTCCTCGGTCATGTCGAGGCCGTAGGCCTTGCCGGTGGAGCCGACGCGGCGGGCGGAGAGGAGGACGTCGATGCCGCCGCCGGAGCCGAGGTCCAGGACGCGTTCGCCTTCCCGCAGATCGGCGACGGCGGTGGGGTTGCCGCAGCCCAGTGAGGCGGCGACCGCCTCGGCGGGCAGCTGGTCGCGCTCGTCGGCGGCGTAGAGGGTGCCGCCGAAGTTCTCGTCGACCTCGATCGCGGCCGGTCCGCAGCAGCCGGTGCCGCCCGCGGTGACCTGGACGGCGGCCGCGGCATAGCGGCGGCGGACGGTTTCGCGCAGGTCGTCTGTCTGCTCGTTCATGACCTTCACCCCTCGATGACAGGGCCCGGCGAGGCCCGGTTCGACGTGCGTCGATGCGTCTTGCATTGACGTTTCTCGATGCAACATTGCGCCCTGGATCGAAGGATGTCAACATAGACGCATGTCGAAACAAGAGCTGGTCGTGCTCGGCCAGGACAGCGCCGAGGGGTGCTGCCCGACCCTGCTGACCGCCCCCATGGACGAGGACCGGGCCGTCGAGCTGGCGAAGGTGTTCAAGGCCCTGGGCGATCCCGTGCGGCTGCGGCTGCTGTCGATGATCGCTTCGCGGGAGGGCGGGGAGATCTGCGTGTGCGACCTGACCCCGGCCTTCGACCTGTCCCAGCCGACGATCTCCCACCACCTCAAGCTGCTCAGGCAGGCCGGGCTGATCGCCTCCGAACGGCGCGGGACGTGGGTGTACTACCGGCTGCTGCCGGCGATGACCGACGGGCTGGCCCAAGCCCTGACCCGCCCGGGCACCCCGGATGTCCGCCCCGATGCGCCCGTGGAAAACCCGGCGGGGGCCGCCTCGTGAGCGAAACGACCTCCGCCGCGGCGGCCCCGGTCGCGGGCCGGCTCTCGCTCCTGGACCGGTTCCTCGCGGTGTGGATCCTCATCGCGATGACCGCCGGCCTCGGCCTGGGCCGTCTCGTCCCTGAGCTCGGGGACGCACTCGCGAAGGTGACGGTCACCGGCGTCTCGCTGCCGATCGCGCTGGGCCTGCTGGTGATGATGTATCCGGTGCTGGCCAAGGTCCGCTACGACCGGCTCGACTCCGTCACCCGCGACCGCCGCCTGCTGATCCCCTCCCTGGTCCTGAACTGGATCCTCGGGCCCGCGCTCATGTTCGCGCTGGCCTGGCTCCTCCTGCCGGACCTGCCGGAATACCGGACCGGCCTGATCATCGTCGGGCTCGCCCGCTGTATCGCCATGGTGATCATCTGGAACGACCTGGCCTGCGGCGACCGCGAAGCCGCGGCCGTCCTGGTCGCCCTCAACTCCCTGTTCCAGGTCGTGGCGTTCAGCCTGCTCGGCTGGTTCTACCTCTCCGTCCTGCCCGGCTGGCTCGGCCTGGCGACGACCGGCCTGAACGTGTCGGTGTGGGAGATCGCCCGCAGCGTGCTGATCTTCCTCGGCATCCCCCTGGCCGCCGGGTTCCTCACCCGCAAACTGGGCGAGAAGGCCAAGGGCCGTGCCTGGTACGAGGCGGAACTGATCCCCAGGATCGGCCCGTTCGCCCTCTACGGACTGCTGTTCACCGTCGTCGTACTGTTCGCCCTGCAGGGTGACGCGATCACTTCGCGGCCCCTGGACGTCCTGCGGATCGCGCTGCCGCTGCTGGTGTACTTCGCCGTCATGTGGGCCGGCTCCATGGCCCTGGGCAGGGCCGTCGGCCTGGACCATCCCCGGGCCACCACCCTCGCGTTCACCGCCGCGGGCAACAACTTCGAGCTCGCCATCGCCGTCGCCATCGCGACGTTCGGCGCCTCATCCGGACAGGCCCTGGCCGGTGTCGTCGGTCCGCTGATCGAGGTGCCGGTGCTGATCGGCCTGGTCCATGTCGCCCTCGCCGCCCGCCGCTGGTTCAGGGACCAGGGGCAAGTCGCTGAGGGTGCGGTGGGGATCGTCGGGGTAGACAGCGCGCATGACGCAACCTGTGGACGCTGACGAGCTGTTGACCCGCATGCGTGGGGCCCGCGACTGGGCGGCGCGCGAGGCGGAGCGGAAAACCGCCCTGACGGAGACCCTGCGCAGGGAGGACCGGCGGACCGAGGCGGGTGACGCGGACGTCGAGGCACGGGTCTTCCGCTCGATCTGCGTCGTGCTCGACGAGATCCTGCAGCCGGGTTCCCACTCCGACCGCGCCTAGCGCGGCTTCGTACGCGCTTCGCGTACTGCTCCGCGGCCTCGCCCCCGCGCCGCGGCATCTGCCGGGTGGGGAGGCGCCGATGACGGCTCATCAAGGGCCGTTGTCAGTGCCTCCCCATAGAGTGAAATCACTCGGCAAGCCTCGGGAGAAGGAGCAGAAGCATGTCCGCCAAAAGGATCCAGCACAAGGTGAATCACGTCGCGCTGGTCGTGGACTGTTCGGGTTCCATGCGTCCGCATCAGCACCAACTCGTGCGCGTTGTGGACGAGTTCGTGGCGGGCCTCAAAGCCGAATCTGACAGCCTCGGCCACGAGACCCGGATAAGCCTCTACTCATTCGACCACCGGGTAGAGAACCTGGTGTGGGACATGGACGTGAAACACCTCCCGTCCATGCGGGGCCTGTATCAGGTCAACAACGGCGCGACCGCTCTCATCGAGGCCTCCCTGAAGTCCCTGGACGACCTGGGACACATATGGGAGGAGTACGGCGAGCACAGCTTCCTGCAGATCGTCGTGACGGACGGCGAGGAGAACGCCTCCGGCGGCGACCGCAGGCACGACGGCGACATGACCATCCTCGGCCCCTGGCTCGACCGGATCACGGCGAAGATGGGCGGCCTCCCCGGTCACTGGACGTCCGCGATCCTCGTGCCGAACTCCCTGGCCAAGCGCACCGCCCAGAACTACGGCTTCCCCGCGGGCAACATCGCCATCTGGGACGCGGACTCCCAGGAGGGCGTCGAGGAGGCCATCGGCACGGTGCGCGCGGCGGCCACCAGCTTCCTGCGCGCCCGCGAGCAGGGCGTGCGCGGCACGAAGAATCTGTTCGCCGTCGGCCAGGACATATCCATCGACGAGGTGCGGTCCCATCTCGAACCGATTCCGGCGAACAAGTACCGGCTCCTGAAGGTCGACAAGGAGGCCGAGATCCGCCCCTTCGTCGATTCACACCCGGGTGTGACGTACGAACGCGGCTCCTGCTACTACCAATTGGGCGCCCGCGCCCAGGTCCAGCCCAACAAGGAAGTCATCGTGGTCGAAAAGGACACCGACCGCGCCTACACGGGCGACGCGGCACGGAGTCTCCTTTTCGGTACGGGAATTCAGGGCACGGTCTCGGTCAAGGCGGGAAACAATCCCAAGCTGGAGGTGTACGTGCAGAGCCGCTCGGTGAACAGGAAACTCAAGCCGAATACGCGGCTGCTCATCATGTTGTGAGGCCGCGGCGTCCATCCGGTGCCGGGGTCACGACGCCGGCGCCGCGCAGGCGTGGTCCGTGGAGGGGTAGACGTCGAGGATCTGGTCGGCCCCCGTGGTCTCGAGCAGGCGCAGCAGCTGCGGTTGCGGGGCGGCGATGCGCAGCGTCGTGGACTGATGGATCACCAGGAGCAGGTTCAGCGCGGACGAGTCGGCGAAGGTCACCTCGCCGACGTCGAGGACCAGGACCGGAAGGGCCACCGCCGCCGTCTCCATGGCGCGGCGCAGGGGCGGCACGGTGTGCATGTCGAGGTCGCCGCGCGCGACGACGACCCAACTGCCGTCCCTGGAATACTGCTCCACGTAGGGGTCGGGGCTGCTGACACTGTCGGACATCGGAGAACTCCTGGCGTGCGGGGGCAGGGCACCCGCATATTGTTACCGCCCGCGCGGACGCCGGTCACCGCCGCCCGGTGGACGACCGGAAGCGCGACGGCCGTCCCATCGTCCCAACGGCCCTGTGGCAGGGGGCCGTCGGACCCCCGGGGTGTCACAGCACGGGGTACGTGACGTGCGCCGGTGTTAACGCCGCCGGCCCGCTCAGCCGCCCGGACGCATCGCCGTCAGCACTGTGCCGTGGGCCGGACCACGATCTCGTTGACGTCCACCGAGTCGGGCTGGGCGATGGCGTACACGACGGCGTCCGCGATCGATGCGGGGTCCAGCGCCATGGCGTCGCGGCGGGCCCGCAGCGCCGCACGGGCGTCCGGGTCGGGCACCGATTCGACGAAGTCCGTGTGCACGAAGCCCGGCGACACGACGGTGACGCGCACGTCGTCCGCCTCCTGCCGCAGCCCCTCGCAGACGGTGCGCACGGCCGTCTTCGTCGCCGCGTACACCGTCTGCCCGGGGACGGTGCGGTACGCGGCGGTCGACGCCACCGTGACCAGCTGCCCGGCCCCCTGCCGGCGGAAGACGGGCAGCGCCGCGGCGACGCCGTACAGGACACCGCGCAGATTGACGTCGATCATGTCGTCCCACTCCTCGACCCGCAGTTCCTCCAGAGGAGAGATGGGGCCGATGCCGGCGTTGTTGACCAGCACGTCGAGTCGGCCGAACGCGGTGACCGCGGCGTCGAGGAGCCGGACCAGATCCGCGCGGCGCCGTACGTCGGTCGGTACGGCGAGGGCTTCGCCGCCCCGCTCACGTATCCCGGCGGCCAACGCCTCCACGCGGTCCTGCCGCCGTGCGCCGAGGACGACGCGCGCGCCGCGTTCCGCCAGGGCCAGCGCGGTGGCCCTGCCGATCCCGCTGCTCGCGCCGGTCACGGCGACCACCTTGCCGCGGACGGTCCCGGACTCCCCCGCCCCCGCCCCGTCCGTCGTCTTCCTCTGCGCCTCATCGGTCCTGGTCATGGCTCGTTCTCCCTCGGCTGTCGTACCTGTCGCAATCGGCCGCTCGGGGATCCCCGCGGCCTGCCGGTTCAGCCTGCGGGATTCTCAGCCTGGTATACAGAGCCGGTTTATTCTGGAACTGGAGGTGGTACCCGTGCCGCAGCACACAGCCGAGCAGCGCCGTGAACTGGGCGCCTTCCTGCGCAGCCGCAGGGCCCTGCTGACGCCCGAGCAGGTGGGGCTGCCGACGACCGGCCGCCGCCGGACCCCGGGCCTGCGCCGGGAGGAGCTCGCACTGATCGCCGGGATCAGCGCCACCTGGTACACGTATCTCGAACAGGGGCGGGACATCCGCGCGTCACCGCAGGTGCTCGGCGCCCTCGCGTCGGCGTTGCGGCTCGGCCGCCACGAACGCGAGCACCTCCTCCGGCTCGCCGGCCACTCCCCCGCGCCCGCGCCGCACGAGCCCGCACCGCTCGCCGCCGAGGTGGCGGAGATCCCGCACCTGCTCCAGCCACGGCCCGCCTACCTCATCGCGGGCGACTACGACGTGCTCAGCTGCAACCGGGCGGCGAGCGACCTGTTCCCGGACCTCGCCCCCACCGCGGACCGGCCCGCGAACCTCGCCCGTTGGGTCTTCCTCGAACCGGCCGCACGGGACGTCGTGGTCGACTGGGAGCCCGAGGCGCGCGGCCTGCTCGCCCGACTGCGCACGCTGCACGGACGCCACCCGGGCGACGCCCGCTGGGCGCGGCTGATCGACGAACTGCACGCGGGCAGCGCGTACGTACGTGACTGGTGGCCGCGGTACGACGTGCAGGTCCGCCAGAGCGGACGCAAACGGCTGCGGCCACCGGGGCGTGCGGTCACCGAGTTCGCCTACACCGCGTTCCACCTGGCCGAACAGCCGGAACTGACGCTCGTCGTCTACACCGAGGCCGGCCCGGGCCACGAGAGCCTGAGCGGCGGCGCGACACGCGGAACACCGGCGGCGGCCTCATAGCCGCGCGCCGGTGTCCGGTGTGTGGTGTGCGTCGGGCGGCGCCCCACGGCGTCGCCTCAGGACTGCGGACGGCTGCCGTGGTTGGCCGCGTGCTTGCGGCGCGCCTTCTTCTTGCGGCGTCGCTTCGAGGACATACCGCCACCCCTTTCTGCGGAGAACAGGCCATTCCTGCCGGTTTCCACCGTTCCACAGGGGTCCGCGCCCGGCGACCGGGCGCGATGATCACGTGGCGGAGGTGTGTGGTAGCTGACAGTTCCGATTGTCGTGGGCATCCCCTAGGGTTGAGGCATGCCCTTAACCCCTCCACCCCCTGGTTCCGCGCGGTCTTCGGTGGAACTGAACGAGCGGATCCGCGACCTGTGGCTGCGCACCGGCGGCCGGCTCACCCCTGAACAACGCCGGGAGTACGAGCACCTGGTGACGGAGTGGGCCGCCGCGGTCCGCGAGGAGATGGTGAAAGCCGCGTAGCCGCGGCTTTCCGCGAAGACCGGGGGCCCCTCAAACAGCCCCCGGCCCCCCTCAGGCAGCCCCGGGCGCCCTCAGGCGGACTCGGGCCGCAGCCGCACCGGCAGGGTCCGGTGACCGTTGCTGAGCAGCGAGCCGAAGGGCTGCAACTCCCCTGCGGGCACCCCGAGTTCCATCTGCGGGAAACGTTCGAAGAGCAGGCTCAGGGCCGTGCTGACCTCAAGACGGGCCAGCGGCGCGCCGAGGCAGAAGTGCACCCCGTGGCCAAAGGCGAGGTGCTCCTTGACCGTACGGGTGACGTCGAAGGCGTCCGCGCTCTCGCCGTGCCAGTCGGGGTGGCGGTTGGCGGCCGCGTAGGAGGCGAGGATCGCCTCCCCTTGAGCGATGGTCTGGCCATCCGCCAGCTTGATGTCGGTGACCGCGAAGCGCAGCGGCAGGTGCCGTACGGCCGGTTCGAGGCGCAGCGTCTCCTCGACGGCGTCGGCCCAGTCCACCTCGCCCGAGCGGAGCAGCGCGAGCTGTTCGGGGTGGGTGAGCAGCTGTGTGACGGCCTGGTCGATGACGTTGACGGTGGTCTCGTATCCCGCGCTGATCATCAGCAGCAGGGTGTCGCGGAGCTCGTCCTCGGTCAGGCCGGCCTCCTCGTCCTCGTCGCGCGAGGTGATGAGGAGCGAGGTCATGTCGTCGCCGGGCTCGGTGCGCTTGTCGGCGATGAGCTGGTGCAGGGCCGCATACAGCGCCTTGGTGTTGGCCTCGGACTGCTCGGCGGTCAGGGTGGTGTCGAAGACGCCGTCGACGACCCGGCGGAAGGACTCCTGCCGCTCGGCGGGCACGCCCATCAGCCGGCTGATGACGGCGATGGGCAGCGGGTAGGCGAGGTGCTCGCGCAGGTCCACGGTCTCGCCCGGCGGGAGGGCGTCGAGCCGGTCGAGGATGTCGGTGACGACCGTGTCTATGCTCGCCCGCAGCGCGGTGACGCGGCGGTGGCTGAAGGCGGGGGCGACCATGCGCCGCAGCCGCCGGTGGTCGGCGCCGTACGCCGTGAACATGTTCTCCACCGCGACCCACAGGGCGAGCGGCCAGCGCTGGACCGCGTCGGCGAACTCCGGCCAGTGGGCGCGGGCGTCCTTGGAGACGCTCGGGCTGGTCAGCAGCTCCTTGAGGAGGACGGGGTCGGTGACGGACCAGGCGGTCACGCCGAGGATGTCGACACGGACCGCCTGCCCGTGCTCCCGCAGCCGGCGGTCTTCGTCGTGGGCGTGGGCGCCGGTGGGGTCGAGGATGATCGGCTTCGTGGACAGGTCCATGGTGCGGGTCCCTTCAGACGGACGCGGCGGTGGGGAACTGGACGGGCAGAGCGGTCAGCGCCCGGTGGAAGGGTCCGGGGCGCCAGACCAGGTCCTCGGGAGCGGTGGCGAGATCCATCTCGGGCAGCGCGTCGAGCAGATGGGTGATGGCCGTCTCGGCGATGAGATACGCGTGCGGCCGGGCGGGGCAGGCGTGCGGTCCCGTGCTCCACGACAGGTGGGCGCGGTTGCTGGCGATGCGCTGGTCCCCGAGGGCGGGGTCGTTGTTGCAGCCGGCCATGGAGATGACGACCGGCTGGTGTGCGGGCAGCAGGAATCCGTCGACGTCGACGGGGTGCGGCGGGTAGCTGATGCAGTAGTTGGCCAGCGGCGGGTCGGTGTAGAGCACCGTGTCGAGCGCTTCGCGGACCGAGGAGCCGCCCGCGTGCAGGTCGCCGGAGAACTGGTCGTCGGTGAGGATCCGCAGGACCGTGTTGGCGATGAGGTTGGTCAGCGGTTCGATGCCGGCGCCGTAGAGCGTGACGAGCTGGTGGGCCATCTCCACGTCGTCGAGGGCGGCCGTGTGCGCGAGGAGCCGGGAGGTGACGTCGTCGCCGGGCCGGCGCTGCCGCAGGGCCACGAGGTCGGCGACGGCCTGGGAGAGGATCTGGTTGCCGCTGGCCGCGTCCACTCCCTCGAAGATCTTCGCCATGCCGTCGGCGATCCGGCGCCCCATCTCGTCCGGGCAGCCGAGCAGGGCGCTCAGGACGCGGAACGCGATGGGCCAGGCGTACTGGGTGAGCAGGTCGGCGCCCTCGGCGTCGCGGAACTCGGCGATGGTGGCGTCGGCCACCTGCTCGACGACCGTGCGCAGCGCGTGCTGGTCCACGCCGTCGATCGCGGCGGTGTTCGCCGAGCGGTAGCGGGTGTGCGCGGGGCCCGCCGAGCGCAGCGCGTTGGGGCGGTACTCCATCATCGGGCGCACCGGGCAGGTCTCGGGGACGGACTGCTCCCACGTGCGCGGGTCGGCGGGGAACCGCAGCGGGTCGTTGAGGATGCGCCGGGCCTGGGCGTATCCGATGACGAGGGTCGCCGGGACGTCGGGAATGAGGTCCACCGGGACGAACGGGCCGTACGTGGCCCGCATCCGCGCGTAGGCGGCGTGCGGGTCGGCCGCGAACTCGGCTTCGTACAGGGCGACCCGGTGCTCGGGGGCCGCGTCGGTCGTGGTCGGGCTGGTCACGGGCGGGGCTCCAAGACGGGTGCGTGCAGGTCGGACAGGTACTCGCAGAGGGTGATCAGGGCCAGGACGCTGGAGGTGCCCTCGCGGGCGTCACAGGTCGTCAGCGGCGTGTGCGCGTCCAGGTCGAGGGCCTGGCGGATCTCGTCGAGGTCGTAGCGGGGCGCCCCGTCGAAGAGGTTGACCGCCACCGCGTACGGGGTGCCCTGTTCCTCGTGCAGCGCGAGGATCTCGAAGGACGCCTCCAGGTTGCGGGTGTCGACCAGGACCAGCGCGCCGAGCGCCCCCTCGGTCAGCCCCGCCCACATGGGGCGGAACCGGCCCTGGCCGGGGGTGCCGAAGAGGTAGAGCACGAGGGCGTCGCTCAGGTGCAGGCGCCCGAAGTCCATGCCGACGGTCGTGGTGGTCTTGCGCGGCGTGCGCGCCAGGTCGTCGACGCCCGCGCTGGCCTGGGTGATCCGCTCCTCCATGCGCAGCGGCGGGATCTGCGAGGCGCTGCCGACGAACGTCGTCTTGCCGACGCCGAAGCTCCCGGAGATCACGATCTTCGCGGACCGGGTGACGCCGGGTGGCACATAGATGAGGCCGTCAGACGAGGGCGCGGAGACCACGCAGTACCTCCTGGAGCAGATCGGTTTGGGGTTGGTCGTCACCGGCGGCGACCGGGCGGGCCAGCAGGCCCTCGTCGATGAGGGAGGAGACGAGGATGCGCACCGTGGAGGGAGGGAACTCCAGGGCGGCCGCGATGTCCGCGACCGCCAGGCCGCCGCCCTGGGCGTGGGTGAACAGGCCCATGACGCGCCGGGCGTCCGCGCCCAGGCCCTCGGTCGGGCCGCTCGCGGCGAGCACCACGGTCTCCAGGCGCACGTCCGGGTCGGCGCGGACCCGCCCGTCGGTACGGACGTAGGGTCTGACCAGGTCCGGGTCTCGCCGCGGCCCGCTCACGTCGTCGGCAGGCCGAGACCGGAAGGCTGCCGCGGGGCGACCTTCATCTCATGGCCGACGCGCTGCGCCAGCTCCAGCATGTGATGGGTGATCAGGCCGATGTCCGCGTCGGGCCCTGTGGTCTGCACCGACAGCATGGTGTTGCCGCCGGCCTGGGTGATCAGGCCCACGTGGTTGGTGAGTTCGATCAGGGCCTGCCGGGTGCCCCCGCCGCCGGTCTCCTCGTCGTAGGCGAGGGCGGCTGCCCGTACGGCCGCGGTGATCGCGGCGAACTTCTCCGCGTCGTCCTGTCCGATCCCGGCCGTACGGGAGTGCAGCAGACCGTCGGAGCTCATCAGCACCGCGTGCCGGACGCCTTCGAGGGACCCCAGTGACTGGTCCAGCAGCCAGCCAAGTTCGTTGCCGGTGGTCACGGTCAGGCTCCTTCGTGCGTGGGGGTCGGGTCTTCGGTACGGGCGCTGCGCGTCCCCTTGGCCCAGGCGGCGGCGATCGAGGGGCGGCCCGGCGCGGCCTGGCCGTCGGCGGCCGGGGTGCGGGCCGCCGGCGTACGGCCGGCCGGCGCGGCGGCCGGAGTCGCCCGCGAACGGACGGTCAGTCCGCTGGCGGTGGTGCGCCGTGCGGGGGCCGGCTCGGCGGCGGGGGCCGGGGCCGGGGCGGGCGCCGGGGTGGACCGGGGGACGGGCGTCGGCGCCGACGTCGTCAGCAGGCTCTTGGGGATGAACATGTAGACGCGGGTGCCGCCGAAGGGGTTCGGGGCCTCCAGGTCGATGCGGAACCCGTAGTCGCCGGCGAGGGCGGCGGCCGCCCGCAGGCCGGTCTGCGGGTGCGCGCCGAGCTGGTTGATGTCGTCCCGCTGGTCGCCCGTCAGAATGCGCCGGGCCCAGGTCAGTTGCTCCTCGTTCATGCGCAGTCCGGCGTCGTCCACGATGACCGAGACGCCGTGGTGGCCCTCCTGGAAGGCCACGTGCACCCGGGCGGAGGACGGCGAGTAGCGGACCGCGTTGTCCAGGAGCACCGCCAGGGCGTGGACGATGGGCCCGACCGCCCGGCTGGTCACCGTGACGGCGAGCTCCTGGTGCTCGACCCGCTCGTACTCCTCGATGCTGCCCATGGCCGCCCGCACCACGTCGGTCAGCGGTGTGGCGGGCCAGCGGCGCGACAGCTTGCCGCCGGACAGGACCACGTAGTTCTGGGCGACGAGCAGCATCTGCTGGGTGGGGTGGTCGATGCCGACCAGCGTCTCGTACGCCTCGTCGCCCTCGTGCCGCCGCACGCCGTGGCTGACCCGCTGGCTCAGCTTGGAGGCCATGCCGACCATCGCGGAGGAGACGGCACGGACGGCCGCACGGGTGGACTCCTCGGCGGCCTGCCGTGCGCGGGCGCCCTCCTCGGCCGCGGATTCCCGCGCCTCGGCGACCTGGGCGGTCATGGTGGCCTGGGTGTCGTACTGGGCCTTGCGCACCGTGTGCGCGGCGGAGTCGGCGAGCTGCGCGAGCCGCCCCGCGAGCGCCGTGCCGGCCAGGGCTTCGGGGAGTTCGATGTCGACGCCGTGGCCGGTGCCCTGGCGCTCGGCCTCGGCGCCGAGGCGGGGGATCACCCCCTCGGCGAGCTGCGCCAGTACGGCCTCGGTGGCGCGCTGCCGGAGGGCGATCTCCTCGGCCTGGGCTCGGAGGCGGCCGCTGGTGGCGCGCTCACCGCGGTACTGGTCCCAGAACCGCCAGGCGGCACCGCCGGCGGCCAGGGCCAGAACCGAGGGCACCACGCTGGTGGCCTGTATCAGGTCTGTCATCACGTCCTCTACAGGTGTCAAAGGGGGCGAGGCGGCTGGTGCCGCCGGCTGGACGGGGTGACTGCGGCGGGAGCGGGCGGGGTGCGGTCGGCCGCCCGCCCGTCCGGGGTGGCGCGTGGGTCGCGCGACCGGCGGGGGGGTCCGCCGTGTCGCGGTCCCGCGCCGGCTAGGGGAGGTGCCGCACGGGTGGGCGGCGAAGGACGCGGTGGGCCCGGGGGCGGGGCGTCGCGGGGGCGTCGCGCCGGCGGGCGCGTCGGGGCAGCCCGCGAGGCCCGACCTGTCTGACCGTACGCATCAGCACTTTCTGGCTTCCCTCGGTTCACGGCGAGCTTGCATGGCACACTTTCGGCCAACTGACATCGGAAAGCAGCCAGTTGGTCACGGCTCGTCAACGATATCTTGTCGTGTCCACCGCCCGAGGCCGCGCGTCCGTTTATCCGTCGGCGAAATAGCCGGAAAGCGCTGGGAACCGCCTCCACCGGCCCGACGAGTCGGCCGGAATCAGCCCCTCGGGGCCGACCGGTTCCTCAGCTCATCTGGCGCCGCACCAGCTCGTGCAGCCGGCCCCCCGTGTCCGCCAACAGCTGTGCGGGCGGGCCCTGTTGGACGACGCGGCCCTCCGACATCACGATCACCCGGTCGGCGTCCATGACGGTGGAGAGGCGGTGGGCGATCACGACGCGGGTGGCGTTCAGGGCGCGGGTGCTGTCGATGACCGTGCGCTGCGTCTCGTTGTCCAGGGCGCTGGTCGCCTCGTCGAAGAAGAGGACGCGGGGGCGGCGGATCAGCGCCTGGGCGATCATCAGGCGCTGGCGCTGGCCGCCGGAGACCGCTCCCCCGCCGGAGATCATCGTGTGCAGGCCCATCGGCATGCGCTTGATGTCCTCGGCGAGGCCCGCCATCGCGGCGGCCTCCCACGCCTCCTCCTGCGTGAACGACTCGGCGCCGCAGATGCAGTCCAGGATCGAGCCGGTGAGCGGCTGCGCGTTCTGCAGGACGACACCGCACTGGCGGCGCACCGCCGACTGGTCCAGGGCCGACAGGTCCTGGCCGTCGTAGAGGACGCTGCCCGAGACCGGCTCGTCGAAGCCGATCAGAAGGCGGAGCAGCGTCGACTTGCCGCAGCCACTGGGGCCGACGACCGCCACGAACTCGCCCGGCCGGATGGCCAGCGACACGTCGTCGAGGACCAGCGGGCCGTCGTCGGTGTAGCGGAAGGACAGGGAGCGGGCCTCGATCTCACCCCGCAGCTCGCCCGGCTGGGTGCTTCCCGCGCGCACCTCCGGCGCCTCGTCGAGGACGGGCTTGATCTGTTCGAACATCGGGAGCACCGCGGCCGCCGAGATGAGCGCTCCGGTCAGCTGGGTGACGGAGGTCAGGAGCATGGTCACGGCGGTGGAGAAGGTGAGGAACTCGCCGGCGGTCAGGCTGCCCCGGGCCGGGCCCGCGAGCAGGACGAACATGACGAGCGTGCAGAGCGGCAGATAGACGGAGTTGAGGACGGTGGTGAGGTTCTTGATGCGGCCGGCCCGCTGCTGCAGCTCCCTGCTGCGCGCGAACTCCCCCGCCCAGGCCGCGTACGCGAAGCTCTCCGCCCCGGCCACCCGGAGCTTGGGCAGCCCTCGCAGGGTCTGGAACGCCTGGTTGTTGAGCTTGTTGCCGAGCTCCACGAGCCGTCGCTGCCAGCGCAGTTCCCACAGCCCGAGGGAGAGGAACACGGCGGCGATGACGGCCAGCATGCCGAGCGCGGCCAGCGCCAGCGGGACGCTGTAGACCATCAGCAGGACCAGGTTCATCGCGCCCACCGAACCGGCCTGCAGCGCCACCGGGCCGATCCCCGAGAGGACCCGGCGGATGGCGCTGACCCCCATGGCCGCGCTCGCCAGCTCACCGGTCGAACGGGACGCGAAGAAGCGGGTGGGAAGCCGCAGCAGGCGGTCCCAGACGGCGGGTTGCAGGGCGCTCTCCATGCGGCCCTCCATCCGCAGCACGGTGAGGTTCTGCAGCAGCATGAACGCCGCCGAGACGATGCTGGTGATCATGACGGCCAGGGAGACCTGGACGATGAGGCTCTTCTCGGCGTTCGGCACGAACACCCCAAGGACCTGCCCCGTCGCGATCGGCACCAGGGCGCCGATCGCGACGGTCACCAGACCGGCGAGCACGAGGTTGCGCACGTCGCCGCCGGTGCCCCGCAGGCTGAAGCGGAACAACCGCCACGGCGTCAACGGCCGGTCGGGCAGCGGCCGGTAGAACATGACGGCCTGCGGTTCGAACTCGTCGGCGTTGGAGGCGTCGACGCGGGTGCGCCGCCCGGACGTGGGGTGCACCGACTCGTAACCGCCGCGCCGCCACAGCAGCGCGACCGGCGCGCCGCTCGCGGCACGGTGCCCGACCAGCGGGCCCGCGTTCTCGCGCCACCACCGGCCGTCGAGCCGGATGGCGCGGCTGCGGACCCGTGAGGCCACCGCCACCTGCTCCACCGGATCGATCCGCTCGCTCACCGCGCCGCCCTCCGACGGTCCGGCCAGGGTGATGCCCGCCGCCTCGGCGACCAGCCGGCACGCGGCGTACGTCGCGTCGTGTCCCGCGGCCTCCGCGCGCCGCGCACCGCGCCTGCCGGAGCGGCCGATGGAGGCGATCAGGGTCCGGTCGGCCTGCTCGCGGACGCTCTCGCCCGCCTTGATGCCGGCCGCCGTACGGTCCTCGTGGGCCCGCTCCAGGCGTTCGATCCAGCGGTCGAGGGTGGCGAGCAGCCGGTACTGCTGGTTGACCATCCGCTGCCACATGGCCGCGTCGACGAGCAGGTCGCCGGTGGCCTCCGCGCTGTAGGCGGACCCGTACTGCACGCTGCCCGGCGCCACCGGCATCCAGAGGATGTCGTCGTCGGCCACCACCTCGTCGCCCACGGTGCGGCCGTCCAGCGGCGCCTCGAACAGGACTCGGTGGCCGCGGCCGATGCCGAGCGCGAAGGCGTGCTCCAGGATGCTGAGGGCGGCGTCCTGGGTGTCGTACCCGGTGGGGTGCTGCTGCTCGTAGGACCAGGTGTCGCCGTAGTCGGGGCGGTACAGCTCGCGCAGCGGGACGCGGCGCAGCACACAGCCCTGTAGAGGGCGGCCGACGAGGGTGTGCTGCGGGCCCTCGACCGGGCCGAGGAGCAGCGTGCCGGGTTCCAGGCGGCCGAGGTAGTGCCAGTGGCCCTGCTGCACGGCGTCGACGGCGAACAGGTCGAGGGCCCCGGCCACCACGAGCCACAGCACCTGCGGGCCCTCCAGGTGCACGCTGCGCAGGCCCGCGCAGTCCACCGGTGTGCCGAGAGCGCCGAACGCGGCGGCGACCGTGTCGGCCGTGTCTGCGGAGTACCCGTGGCTCTGCGGTACCGAGGTCACCTCAGTGCTCCTTGACCAGGTCGGCGTAGGGCCCGCCGGCGGCGACGAGGTGCTCGTGGCGTCCCCGCTCCACGACCTGGCCGTGGTCCAGGACGACGATCTCGTCGCTGTCGCGCACGGTGCTCAGACGGTGGGCGATGACGACGCAGGCGCAGCCGCGGCGGCGCAGGTTGTCGATGATGACCTGCTCGGTCTCGGCGTCCAGGGCGCTGGTGACCTCGTCGAGGACGAGGATGCTCGGGCGGCGGACCAGGGCGCGGGCGATCTCCAGGCGCTGGCGCTGGCCGCCGGAGAAGTTCTGCCCGTCCTGCTCGACGCGGCCGTGGATGCCGCCGGGCCTGCGGGCCACCACCTCGTACAGGCAGGCGTCCTTGAGGGCGGCCACCACGGCGTCGTCGGTGATCGAGGGGTCCCAGAGGGCGACGTTGTCGCGGACGGTGCCCTCGAAGAGGAAGACGTCCTGGTCCACGAAGGAGACGGAGGCGGCGAGCGCGCCGCGCGGGATGTCCTCCAGGCGCTGCCCGTCGATGCGGATCGTGCCCTCCCAGGGGCTGTAGAGCCCCGAGATCAGCCGGGAGACGGTCGACTTGCCGCTGCCCGAGCCACCGACGAGCGCCACCTGCTGTCCCGGCCCGACCGACAGCGAGAAGCCGGTCAGGAGCGGCTTGTCGAGGGGGCTGTAGCCGAAGGTGATGTCCTCCAGGGTGACGTGACCCTTGAGGCGGCGGGTGCTCGCGGCCGGTTCGGGGCGGGAGTACAGCGTGTCGACGGGGAAGTTCTCGACGTCCTTGAGGCGGGCGACGTCGGCGGCGAAGTCCTGGATGCGTCCGGCGACGCCGTTGAGGCGGGTGATCGGTGCGGTGAACCGGGTCACCAGTGCCTGGAAGGCGACGAGCAGACCGATGGAGAGGTGGCCCTCAACGGCGCGCAGGCCGCCGATCCACAGGATCAGGGCGCTGTTCAGAGTGGCCAGGGTCGGCGCGACCACGCCGAGCCAGGCGCTCGGCACACCGAGGCGCTGCTGCTCCTCCAGGGTGGTGGCGTGCTGGCCGGCCCAGCGCCGGAAGTAGCCGTTCTCGCCGCCGGTGGCCTTCATGGTCTCGATCAACTGCAGGCCGGTGTACGAGGTGTTGGTGAGCTTGGCGCTGTCGGCGCGCAGCTTCTGGGTGCCGGTGGCGCGCAGTCGGATGACGACGCGCATCGCGACGATGTTCAGCAGGGCGATGCCGACGCCGACGAGGGTGAGCTGCGGATCGTACGTCCACAGCAGCGCCGCGTAGAGCAGCACGACGACGCCGTCGACGCCGGCGGCCGTCAGGTCGCGGGCCAGGGTCTCGGCGACGGCGTCGTTGGAGGCGAGACGCTGCACCAGGTCGGCGGGGCTGCGCTGGGCGTAGAACGTGACGGGCAGGCGCAGCAGATGGCGCAGGAAGCGGGCGCTGCCGAGGGTGGAGGAGATGATGCGGCCGCGCAGCAGGTTCGCCTGTTGCAGCCAGGTCAGCACCACGGTGAGCGCCACCATCGCACCCATCGACGTGAACAGGGCGCCGAGGAGCGAGGTCTGATGGCCGACCAGGAACAGGTCGATGTACGTCCGGCTCAGCGCGGGCAGCGCCGCGCCGACGGCGACGAGCAGCAGGCTGGCCAGGAGCGCGGCGAGCATCGTGCCGGTGGTGCCGCGCAGCCGGGCCGGTAGGGCCTTCATGACGCCGGGCCTGCGGCCGCCGGGGCGGAAGTCCTCGCCCGGTTCGAGGACCAGGACGACACCGGTGAAGCTGGTGTCGAAGTCCTCGGCGGGCACGAAGCGGCGGCCCTTGTCCGGGTCGTTGATGTACACGCCGCGGCGGCCGAGGCGGCGCCCCGAACCGTCGTACACGACGTAGTGGTTGAACTCCCAGAACAGGATCGCGGGCGCCTTGACCTCGGCGAGCGCGGCGGGCTCCATCTGCATGCCCTTGGCCGTGAGGCCGTAACTCCGGGCCGCCTTCAGGACGTTGCTGGCCCGTGAGCCGTCGCGGGAGACGCCGCAGGCGATGCGCAGCTCCTCCAGCGGGACGTGGCGTCCGTGGTGGGCGAGGACCATGGCGAGGGCGGCGGCGCCGCACTCCACGGCCTCCATCTGCAGGACGGTGGGGGTGCGGACGGTGCCGGGGCGTCCGCCCTTGGCGGCGGGGCGGGGCGGCGGCTTGCGGCGGCCGCGCCGCTGGGGTTCGGGGCGGTGCCTGCGGCGGCCGCCGGGGGGCGGCAGTTGCTGCTGGTGGGCCGGGGAGGGGTGCGGTGCGCTCACGGGAGCAGCCAATCGATCGGGTGCTGCTCGGCGAGGTGCAGGGCGCCGTCGGCCGGCGTCATGGAGTCGGGTGTGAAGGGCGGTCCGCCGGCGGTGGACCAGGCGTAACCGGACTTGTTCGCCGCGGACTTCTCCAGTCGTACGAGCACGGCCACGGGTGGCCCGTCCTTCGTGAACCGCCCGGCCAGGTCCTTGTCGCCGAGGAAGCCGGTGATCTTCTGCCGGGTCTGCGCGGCCCGGCCGACGGCCTTCACGCGTCCGCGCAGCGTGCCGAACTCCTGGCTGGGCACGGACTGGACGGTGAGGTCGACCTGAGCGCCGACGGGGATGCCGGCCGCGCTGTCGGCGGGTACGTAGAGCATGGCGAGGAGGGGGTCGTCGGCGCCCGCCACGCGCTCCAGGGTCGCGACGTCGGCGCCGGTGGTGACCACGGTCCCGATCCTGGCGACGAGTGCGGTCACCCGGCCCGCGGCGATGGCGCGCACGACCTTGTCGCCGCGCTCGGTACGGACCTTGAGGACGGGGGCGCCCGCGGACAGGCGCTTGCCCTCCTCGGCGAGGACGGCTGTCACCTGTCCGGTGACGGGGCTCTGCAGGACGTAACTGCCCTGGCCGTGGGTGAGGATGCCGGGCGCCCGGAGCGTCGAGGCGACCGATCCGGTCACCGCCCAGACGCCCGCGGCGGCCATGACCACGAGGGTGACGGCGAGGGCGAGCAGGCCCTGGGGGCGGGCGTAGCGCACCGGCAGGTCGAGTTCCTCGGGCGACTGCAGCTTGGACAGGGCCTGTTGGCGGAACTGCACGGAACGCTTCCCTTACTGTGCCTGGGGCAACTGCGCCTGAGGCGACTGTGCCTGGGCGTCCGTGAGCCCCGGAACCTGAGGTTCCGGGGCTCACGCATCATGGCGTCTCGGTGAGCGGGAGGCTCAGAGACCGGCGGTCAGGCCGGAGGCCAGGCCGGTGACGGCGCCGGTGTTGAGGCCGGTGACACCCTCGACCGTGCCGACGACGCCGCCGACGACGCCCGAGACGGGGGCGATGGAGTCGACGGTGCTGGTGACGTTGCTCGTGACGCCGGCGACGAGGCCACCGGAGACGTTGTCGAGGTCAGCGTCGGAAATCTCGAGGGTCTCGACCTGGGGGGTGTGGTTCATGGTGTGAGCTGCCCTTCTCATGAATGTTGCAAAGGTGTTTCCAACTCCGCGGAACTCGGGGGGCGAATTCCGCGTCGGCCAGGATCAAAGCACGTTCGCAGCTCGTACATCCAATCGACGGCACGTCGCCCGGTCACGGTTGCGGCGTTGAATCACCGCTGCGTGCAGGCGATTTCACCGCGTGGCGGCAGCTCCTTCACAAGATTCACAGAAGGAAATCAAGGAAGCGGAGCGACTCCCTCCAACAAATCGGACACTCCACCGCCAAAGAGCCCACCCGATGGTTCGTGCATCGAAATTCCGGGGCCTCGCGGGCGGAATTCCGTGACTGCGGTGCACATTCGATGTGCAGGTTCATTGAAGGCGTGCTCAATCGTGACCGAAGGGGACAGGCAGGGACACGCCGTATTCCGCCGAGACGACTTTCGGGCCCTGCACGCCCCTTGGCTCGGCACCGCCCGTGCCCAACACTGAGCCGATGACGCAGCGCGTGGAACTCGCCGCCGTGATGGACCGGTTGGCCATCGATGCCCTCATCACCGAGTACGCGGTGACCGTCGACGACGGCGACTGGGACGCCTACCGGCGGCTCTTCGCCCCCGGAGGCAACGCCGACTACCGCTCCGCGGGCGGCATCGAGGGAGGGGCCGAGGAGATTTCCGCGTGGCTGGCGGAGACGATGCGGATGTTCCCCATGCGCCAGCACCTGATCACCAACCGCAGGCTGGAGTTCGGCACGCTGGAGCAGGACACCGGCGACACGGCACGGGTCCAGGCCGACTACGTGAACCCCATGCGGTTCGCCGAACGCCCCGGCGCGGCCCCTGCCTCCGCCTCCGCCTCGGGGGAGCCGTCCACGGCACCGGACTTCGTCTGCGGCGGCCGCTACGCCTTCACGGTCCTGCGTACGCACACGGGCTGGCGGCTGCGCCGGGTGGTCGTCACGGAGAAGTGGCGCCGGCTGGCCGGTGAGCAGCGACGCCGGGAGCCGGCCTCCGGCGCGTGACTCCCCCTCACCCCGGCGGCCGCTCCCGCTCCCACCCACTGTCCTAGATCGTCCGGGGCGCGCACACTGGAGGCACGGCCGGCCTGGAGGCACGACCGGTTTCGGGGACCGAGGGAGCGCTGCATGGATCTGTACGGCGACGACCGCTGGGAGCGGCACGGGCGGCGCGCCGCGCGGCTGCTCGCGTCGGGCCGGTGGCGCGGTGTCGTCGCCGTGGCGGCCGGCGCGCTGCCCGCCCTGGCCTTCCCCGCACCGTCGTTGTGGTGGTTCGGGTATGTGGCGCTGGTGCCCTGGATGCTGCTTGCCGCGTCGGCCCCGACCGGCCGGATCGCCGCCCGCGACGGCTGGCTCGGCGGCCTCGGCTTCATGGTGGCCGTGCACCACTGGCTGCTGCCGAGCCTGCACGTGTTCACGGTCGTCATAGCCGCGCTCCTCGGCCTGTTGTGGGCGCCCTGGGGGTGGCTCGTACGACGGTTCATCGGCGGAGCGCCGACGTCCAGGCGGCGGGCCGCCGCCGCGCTCGTGGTGCTGCCGTCGGCCTGGCTGATGGTCGAGTTGGTCAGGTCCTGGCAGGGGCTCGGCGGGCCGTGGGGTCTGCTCGGGTCCAGCCAGTGGCAGGTGGCGCCCGCGCTGCGGCTCGCATCGGTGGGCGGGGTGTGGCTGGTCAGCGCGGCGGTCGTAATCGTGAACACCGGGGTCGCGCTGCTGGTCGTCGCCGTGCGCGCCGCGACGTCCCGGACGGCGCTGCGCACACCGACATCACTCCTGACCGTCTCCGCGTCGCCGTGGCTCGCGGGGCACCGTTCCGCCCCTGCCCGCTCGCGCTCGGCCGTGCCGGGCCCGCGTCCGGCCACCCGGCCCGTGACCGGACCGGCCGGGGCCCGCGGCTTCTCGTCCCTCTCCCCCGGTGGGACCGCAGCCGCGGCCGCCGTCCCCGCCGTCGCGGGCATCCTCGCCGTGGCGGCCGCCGCCACGGCCGCCTGGGCGTGGGCGCCGCGCCCCGAGGCCGCAGGCCGCACCCGGATCGCCGTCGTACAGCCCGGCGTCATCGACGGGGTCAAGGGCCCCGAGCGGCGGCTGGCCCGTGAGGAGGAGCTGACCCGCACGCTGGCGGGCCGGGACCTCGACCTCGTCGTCTGGGGCGAGAGCAGCGTCGGCTTCGACCTGGCCGACCGGCCGGACGTGGCGCGCCGGATCGCCGCGCTCTCCCGGGAGGTCGGCGCGGACATCCTGGTGAACGTCGACGCGCGCCGCTCCGACCGGCCCGGCATATACAAGAGTTCCGTCCTGGTGGGACCGGACGGGCCGACCGGCGACCGCTACGACAAGATGCGGCTCGTGCCCTTCGGCGAGTACATACCGGCGCGCTCCCTGCTCGGCTGGGCGACGTCGGTCGGCAAGGCGGCGGGCGAGGACCGCAGGCGCGGCGACCGGCGCGTGGTGATGGACGTCGGACGCGATCTGCGGATCGGCCCGCTGGTCTGCTTCGAGTCGGCGTTCCCCGACATGAGCCGCCGCCTCACCCGCGACGGCGCCCAGGTGCTCCTCGCCCAGTCGGCCACCTCGTCCTTCCAGCACAGCTGGGCGCCCCCGCAGCACGCCTCGCTCGCGGCCGTACGGGCCGCCGAGTCGGGACGCCCGATGGTGCACGCCACGCTCACCGGGGTCTCCGCCGTCTACGGCCCGGACGGCTCCCGGGTCGGCTCGTGGCTCGGCACGTCGGCGAGCGCCGCGGCGGTGTACGACGTACCGCTGGCCACCGGCACCACGGCGTACGTCAGATGGGGCGACTGGCCGGTGCACGGGGCGCTCCTGGTCCTCGTGGCGCTGTGCGCGGTCGAGGGGGCGCGGGCGCTCAGGCGGCCTGCTCCTGGGCTGCTCGGACCACCCGTTCGCACAGTTCATGGGTCGCCAGTGCGTCCCGGGCGCTGAGCACCTCGCCGGCGCGCACCGCGTCGAGGAAGGCCAGGACGACCTGCTCGATGCCGCGCTGACGGGCCACCGGCACCCAGTCGCCGCGCCGCCGCACGCTGGGCTGGCCCTTGTGGTCGACGACGTCGGCGAGGTTGCACACCTGCCGCTTGGTGTCCTGGCCGGAGACCTCCAGGATCTCCTCGGCCGAGCCGCTGAGCCGGTTCATCATGCCGACCGCGGTGAACCCGTCGCCCGCGAGCTGCAGCACCACGTGTTCCATGAGGCCGTCGACGACGCGGGCGCGCACGCCGACGTGGTCGACCGGTCCCGGCGCGAGGAAGCGCAGCGTGTCGACGACGTGGATGAAGTCGTCAAGGACCAGGGTGCGCGGGTCCTCGGGCAGGCCGACGCGGTTCTTCTGCAGGAGGATCAGCTCGCGCGGGTGCTCGGCGCACTGGGCGACGGCGGGCGCGTGGCGCCGGTTGAAGCCGACGGCCAGGCTGACGCCGCGCTCTTCCGCGAGGTCCACGAGCCGCTCGGAGTCGGCGAGTTCGTACGCGAGGGGCTTGTCGACGTAGGTCGGGACGCCCGCCTCCAGGAGCCGGGTGACGATCTCCGGGTGCACGGTGGTCGGCGCGTGCACGAAGGCGGCGTCGAGGCCCTCGGCGAGCAGCGCGTCCAGGTCGGTGTGGCAGCAGGAGTCCGGGATGTGGTGGGTGGCCGCGACCCGGGCGAGGGTGGCCGGCGTGCGCGTCTGCAAGTGCAGCTCGACGCCGGGCTGCGTGGTGAGCACGGGGAGGTACGCCTTCCGCGCGATGTCGCCGAGTCCGATGCAGCCGACCTTCAGGGCCCGCTTGCCGCTGGTATCCACCGGTTTGACCTCGTCATTCGTTTTTTGCGCGGAGCTATGGTCTTCTCACGCAACTCTGCCATGTGCGGTGCGGGCCGTGCCGCGCGGGCCGAGCGTCGACGGGAAGCGGGCGGATCGTCGGCCCGCGCGCGTCCTTCCCCGGTCCTCCCGGCGCTCCCGTGACCCGGCGCCCTCCAGTTCCGCGTTCCAGTTCCGCGTTCCAGGCACCTGATGTTCTCCCTGTTCAGAGGCCGTTCCCGCGTTCCAGCGTCCCCAAGTCACCGACTTTCCTGGCCGTGGGGACGGCTCAGCCCACAAGCTCGATCCGTGCCCACCGGGGACCTCTCCGCGCCCCACGGCGACATGCACCACCGCATGGGGCGAGCCGGATGAGCCCGGCCTCGGGCACGGCTCGGCAGCAACGACATTGGAGTTCGCAGATGCTTCGCAAGCGCTCACGTCTGATCGCCGCACCGGTCGCGGCGGTCGCCCTGACCCTGACGGTCGCCGGCTACCAGGCCAGCGCGGCCGGATCAGCAGACTCGAACGGCGCCGGATCCGCCGCAGCGTCGGCCCGTGCGACCGGCCCGTGTCTGACCGACGCCACGACGCTGGTCGGCGACCTCGACGGCGACGGCAACCCGGACAGGATCGCGAACCCCGGGCACACCGGCACCAAGATGACCGTCCAGTGGGGCACCGCGAGCGGCACCTTCGGCGCCAAGCAGTCCGTCGGCAAGCTGCTCGGCGCCAAGCGGGGCGAGGTCGCCACCGCCGCCGTCGCCGACTTCCGGCACGACGGCACCCTGGACATGGTCGTCGACGTCGTCGAGCCGTCCGGCGTGGACGACCCCAACACCGCGCGCGTCGCCGACTTCCGCCCCGGCCCGCTCAAGCGCGCCGATCTCGGCTCGGCCCACGCCCGCCACCTGGACATCGGCGACGCCCGCGAGGTCAAGGAGCTGCGGATCGCCGACTACGACGGCGACGCCTACCCCGACCTCGCGCTCCTCGGCAACGCCGGTGACGGCGTGTGGGAGCGCGGCGTACGCCTGGCCGCGCAGGGCGACGGCCCCGGGAGCTACGACCAGGACGCCCAGCAGAAGTACGGCGAGACGGGCACCCCGGCCGAGCCGCCGGCCATGCCCGCCGACGGCTGGAAGCACTTCTTCTCGTCCTGCTCCTGACCGCGTCGCCGTACGAACCGCGTCGCCGCGCGAACCGCGAGGCCGTCCGCACCCAAGACAGGTTCTCAGGACCACCTGACCGCCGGGCGCCGCCCACCCCCGTTACAGGGCGGCGCCCGGCTCACAGAAGTAAGGAAGATCCCTTGCCCAGCTCGTCTCCGGCCGTCCTGACCGCCCCCGTCTCCGCGACGGCCGCTCTCCCCGCGCCCGTCGCACCGCCCGTACCGAGGACGAACCGGGTGCGGGTCTCCGTCAGCGCCCCCGATCCGATCAGCCGCGAGGGTGTCCTCAGCCAGCTTCGCCGGCACCCGGAGGTCGAACTGTGCGAGGACTCGGGTCCCGCCACGGTCGCCCTGATCATCGAGGACCAGCTCGACGACGCCGCGCTCACCCGGCTGCGCCGCACCGTGCGCAGCGAGGGGGCCCGGGCCGTCCTCATCGCGGGTTCGGTCCGCGAGCACGAACTCCTTGACGTCATCGAGTGCGGGGTCGGCGCCATCGTCTGGCGCCGCGAAGCCACCGCCCAGCGTCTGGTGCACGCCGTGCTCACCGCGGCGAAGGGTGGCGGCGAGCTGCCCGCCGACCTGCTGGGCCAGCTCATCGGCCAGGTGCGGCGCCTGCACCGGGGCGGCAACGAGCAGCCGGGGTTCTTCCTGAGCTTCACCAAGCGCGAGGTGGACGTCGTCCGGCTGGTCGCCGAGGGGTTCGACACCTCGGAGATCGCGACGAAGCTCTCGTACTCCGAACGCACCGTCAAGAACGTGATGCACGGCCTCACCACCCGCCTTCACCTGCGCAACCGGGCGCACGTCGTGGCGTACGCGCTGCGCGAGGGCTACATCTGAGATGCCCGGTTCCGCAGCCCTCCGTCCGCACGCCTTCCTGTGGTTCCTGCTCTCCGCGCTGACGACGGGGGCCGGACCGTGAGCGTCTCGTTCCTCGACGAGGACCACTTCGACCCCTTCCCCGCGGCCGGTCGGCCGCGGGGCGCCGGCGTTCCCGGGCAGAGCCCCCTCGCGCCCGGCCCAGGGCACGTCCGCCGGATCCTGCCCTCGGTGGACTGGCACGACCTGGTCCTGCCCGCCGCGCCCCTCGCCCGGCTGCACGACCTCACCCTGCGGGCCCGCCTCGGCGCCCGCGGGGTCCTCGGGCTGTTCGCGGGCGGGCCCGGCACCGGCAAGACCCTGTCCGCCGAGGTGATCGCCGCGGACCTCGGCGTGGAGCTCCACGTGGTGCGGCCGCAGAGCCGTCACACGGACCTCGAAGGGATCCTCGCGGAGGCCGGGCGCACAGATGCGGTGCTCCTCTTCCATGACGTCGCCTTCCTGCCGCGCCTGGCGTCGTTCGACGGCGTCGCGCTGCTGTCCACGCCGAGCCGCGCGGCCCTGGGTGACGGCGCCGTCCGCCGCATCGGCCAGGTGATCGACTTCCCCTTCCCGGAGGTGGAGCAGCGCCTCGCGCTGTGGCGGCACGGCCTCGCCCACGTACCGCACGCCGAAGACCTCGATGTCGGCCTGCTCGCCCGGGAGTTCGAGCTGGCCGGCGGCGCGATCCGTCGCGCGGTGGCCACCGCCGTGTACCGCGCGGCCGGCCGCAACGAGCCGGTCGGCGCGGACGATCTGCTGGCGGGCGCCCGCCGCGAGGACGACCGCGCGTACGACAGAACCGGCCGCCGCCCGGCGAGGCGCGCCGTCAGACGGTGAGCCGCACCGCCTCCAGCGGCAGGTTCAACTCCATGGGCGACCCGTGGTACTTGAACTGCCCGGGGTCGGTGCACACCTCCCCCAGCCACTGCTTGTCCTGTACGTACGTGTCGCTGCACACGGCACCGTCGAAGACCTTGTAGGTGAACCCCTCCAGGGCGGGGTCGGCCTCTTCGGTGCTGCCGAAGTACATGTCCTTGCCGTCGTCCGCGTTCGACCACGGGATCTCCTCGCGCCAGCCCTCCCCCACGAAGGCGCCGGTGCCGGTGACGCCCTGGGTGTTGGTCACCGCGATGTCGAGGGACTTGATGGGCGTGCCCTGACCGGCCTCGCCCGCCTCCTCCCCGTCGCAGACGGGTTCCTGCCAGCTGTCTCCGACGTAGGCGCGATAGCAGATGTGACGGTCCTCGCTGCCCTCGGAGACCTCGCGCACGGCGTCGGCGGCGGTCCTCTCCTCGGGCTGCTTCTCCTCGCCGCCGCCTCCACCGTCGCCGTTCGCGTCGCCGCCGCCGTCCCCATCCGACTCCGCGGGCGGCTCCTCCGACTTCTCGGGGGCGGGCGGCGCCTTCTCCTTGGGCGGGGGCGGGCTGTCCGGCTTGAGCTTTCCGCCCTGTTCCAGCTTCTCCTGTGCCTGGGTGCGCATCTGCGGCCGGTTCGTCATCCAGATCGCCACGAACGCGATCGTCAGGGCGAGGAGCACGCTGACGACGGCGGTCAGCCACCCCGGCAGCACCCCCCGCTGGACGAACGTGCCGTCCACGGGGAGCGGTTCGGTGCCCGAGCGCCGCACGGCCACCGAGTAGGGGTGCTCCTGCTTGGAGCCGAACCAGGTGATCTGCCGGGGCCGCAGCGTCGCCTTCACGAACGCGGCCCGGCCCGGCTCGATCTGGACGTTGCCCGGCTGCAGGTCGTACGAGATCCGGTCGCCGGTGTCGCTGCCGCTGAGCGACGCGGTCACCTGAGTGTTGCCGAGGTTGTCCACGGCCAGCTGCGGCCGCCCGCGGAACCAGCCCTTCACCGTCGGCGGCACCATCTCGGCGCGCACCTCGGTGAAGGGGGTGACGGTGACGTTCCCCTCCGCCACGACGACGGCGCTGCGGTGCTCCGCCGGCGTGATCCGTATCGCGTACGGATGGGGGCCCGCGACCGCGTCCGGCGTACGCGGCGGCGCGAACGTCACCTCCACCGCACCGGTGGTCCCCGGATAGAGCCGCAACAGGGGCGGCTCCACTCTGGCCCAGGGGGCGAGATCCCCGACCGGTTCGAAGCGGTACTCGTCGACGATGTCACCGGTGTTGCGCACCCGCAGCTGCACGGTGGTGCTGCTGCCGGGGTCGACGGTCGAGGAGGCGGGTTCCAGGGAGGTCCAAAGGCTCACGCCTCGACCGTAGAAGATCACGTCCACCCCGTCAGGAGACCCCGGGGCAGACCCCCTTGCCCCGAGGGGCAGCGCAAGAGGCCTGCGGTGGACGCCAGTTCGTGATGGTGGAGAAACTGCGCAGCACGGAGCCCGGGGCGATCCTCGCCGCCGTCGAGACGAAGGTGTTGCGCGCGGCGATCATCGGGGCCGAGGTCAGGTGGGTGACGCGGGCGGCGCGCGCCGCCCTGCGGACGATGTCCGTGGTGCGCGGAACCCGTGCCGCGCTGTACGCGGCGAGCCCCGCGCCGAGGTCGGTGCCCGGGGCCACGTGGTGGGCGAGGACGACGGCGTCCTCGATCGCCTGGTTGCCGCCCTGGCCGAGGCTCGGCGTCATGGCGTGCGCGGCGTCGCCGACCAGGACGACGCGGCCCCGGTGGTGTGCGGCGAGGGGCGCCGTCAGGTGACGGACGTCGTTGCGCAGGATGTCCTCCTCCCGCACGGCGGCGAGCAGCCGGGGAATCGGGTCGTGCCAGTCGCCGAACCGCCGCTCCAGTTCGGCCTTCTCGCTGTCGGGCGCCCTGCCGCCCTCGGGCAGCCGCGCGGTGCAGTACGCGTACACCCGCCCGTCCTTGAGCGGCTGTGTGCCCCATACGCCGCCGCGGCCCCACGTCTCGTGCGGCGCGAACGGCTCGGCGGGGGCCGGCACGACGAACCGCCACGCGGTGAAGCCCGCGTACACGGGCCGTGGATGGGCGGGGAAGAGGGCGGCGCGCACCGCGGAGTCGATGCCGTCGGCGCCCACGACGAGGTCCGCCTCGATGTCGCCGTCGTCGGTGCCGACCACGGCGCACCGGGTGGTCGTGCCGGGATCCACCAGGCGGGCCCGGACACCGGTGCGCAGCGCCTTCTCGGGCAGCGCGGCGACCAGCAGGTCGACGAGGGTGGCGCGGTGCAGCATCACCAGGGTCCCGCCGTGTGCCGCCTCGGCGTCGTCGGCGCGCGTGCGGACCAGCCAGCGGCCGTGCTGGGCCCGCATGCCGCCGTCGCCCTGCCAGGCGGCCAGGGCGCGCACCCGGTCGCCGAGGCCGAGGACGTCGAGGGCGCGCTGGCCGTTGGGCGCGAGTCCGATGCCGGAGCCCACCGGCTTCAGGGAGGCGGCGCGTTCGAGGACGGTGACGGACCATCCGGACTCGTGCAGTCCGATGGCCGCGGTGAGCCCGCCGATGCCGCCGCCGATGACGACCGCGTGGGGTTGCTGGTTCATGGCTCCTCCTCCGACGTGCCGCGCCCGGCGCGCCCCGCGAGACGCGCTCACTACAACTGTAGTGGGCGATGGAACGACCGTACTACATCCGTAGTGAAGGAGGTAGGGTTTCCGTCATGGCCGCACGCAGCACGGGAGCCCCCCGCACCGAACTCATCGCCGACGCCGCCCTCGCCCTGCTCGCGGAGCGCGGCATGCGCGGTCTCACCCACCGCGCCGTCGACGAGGCGGCGGGGCTGCCGCAGGGCTCCACGTCCAACCACGCGCGCACCCGGCTCGCCCTCCTGGAGACGGCGGTACGGCGCCTGGCCGAACGCGAGGCGGAGGTGCTGAACCCCGCCGAGATGCCGGCCCCGGCGGCCGGCCGCGACCAGCTGGCCGCCGGCCTGGCGCTCGCCCTGCACCGCTATCTGACCGGCGACCACCGGCGCCTTCTCGTGGCGCGCTACGAATTGGCGCTGGAGGCGACCCGCAGGCCCGAGCTGCGTGCCTACTACGACGCGGCGGGCACCCAGTTCAGGCAGCCCCTGGAGGCCCTGCTCCGGGCCGCGGGCTCGGCCGCCCCCGAGCTGCACACGCTCTCGCTGGTCGCGTGGTGCGACGGCCTGATGTTCTCGTGCGTGGCGGGGTCGTACCACTCCACGGTGCCGACGCGGGAGGAGCTCCGGCGGGGGGTGGGGGAGCTGCTGCGGGGGATGCTGGACGACTGAGCCCCGCCGCGCCGGGCGGCACGGCCCCGCCACCCCCCGATCGGCGAGGGTCGCCGCCGACCCCCGCCCTCTCCGGACCCGCCCTCATCGCTCGGCCCGAGCCCACGCCGGCCCCTTCCCGGCCCCCTCCCCGACGCCCGCCCGGCGGGTCCACGTCGCCCTCCCCGCCCTCACCCGTGCGGGGCAACCTCACGCTCTTCGTACGCCAACGTGAGCCGGAGACAGCAGAGTTGCGCGAGTGCATCGATCGACCACCACCGCGCTCCTCGTCTCCGTCGCCGTCTCGGCCGCCGTCGCGGCCACCGCCTCCGGGTGTGTGAGCGTCGAGCGTCCGACGAGGTCGGGGGCCGCCGCGGCCACCGCCTCACCTCCCGCGCCCCGCGCCGAGGGAAGCAGCCGACCGCGCGCGGTGCAGGCCCCGGCCCGCGAGGCTCTGGAGCGCATGGACCCGCCCCGGGACCCCGCCCACCGCACCACCACCCCCGAAGCCACACCGGCAACCCAGGCCCCCGCCCTCGGCCACCACGCGCCGTCCCCGCCCCCACCTCCGGCACCGGCGCGCAGACCCCCCGCGCCCCGGCCGGACGCGGGCGCCACCCGCCCCGCACCGCGTACGACCCCCGTCGTGTCGGGCGCCGACGTGTGCGCGCTGGGGGAGGCGTACGGGAAGTGGCACGCCGACAGCCCGCAGGCCGTCATCTGCCGCACAACCTACGGGCGTTGAGCAGCTACGGGCGTTGACCAGCGCGACCCCCGGCACGGGACACCCCCGCCCCACACCGCCGCCCCACACCCCCCCCTCTACTCCTCCTCGCTGCCCTCCCCCACCTCACCCTCAAGGCGCGAGATGGCCTGCTTGATGCCCCGCCCGTATCCGTCGTCCTCCAGTGCGCCCACCGCGCCGCGCGCCCGGCGCAGATGACTGCGGGCCGCTTCCGGACGGCCGAGCTTCACGTAGTCCGCGGCGAGGTTGAGGTGCAGGGAGGGGTAGAACCCGCGCACCGCGAGGGCCCCGTGGTGCTCGGTGAGCCGCACGTCGGTGAGCCGCGCGCCGGTGAGCTCGTCGGCCGCCGACAACGCCCGCAGGTCCCACGCCAGTTCGTCGGAGGGGTCCAGCTGGGTGTCGGCCATGTAGTGCGCGAGCGTGCAGCGGTGCAGCGGGTCGCCGTCCTCGCCGATCTCCCCCCACAGGCCGAGGAAGCGGTCCTGCGCCTCCTCGCGGTCGCCGCCGTGGTGCAGCATGACCGCCTGCCCGATCCGGGTCATCATCGCGTCTTCCGCCGTGTGCTCCTGCTGCTCCGTCACCGGGTCCTCCGTGGTCGTACGGCCATCGCCCCCTCCCCCACGACGCTAGCCGCCCCCGCCGACAATCACGGTCAGGCTCGTTCGGGGGCGGGGCGCCCACGCGTGCCGCTGGGCCAGGCCGGTGACGGGCGGATCAGCCGAGGTCCGGGATCCGCCAGTCGATCGGCTCGTGCCCCTGCGCGGCGACGGCGTCGTTGATCTGCGTGAAGGGGCGCGAGCCGAAGAACCTCTTCGCGGAGAGCGGCGAGGGGTGCGCGCCCTTGACCACGATGTGCCGCTCCTCGTCGATGAGCGGGAGCTTCTTCTGCGCGTAGTTCCCCCAGAGCACGAAGACGGCCGGGTCGGGGCGGTCGGCCACCGACCTGATCACCGCGTCGGTGAACTTCTCCCAGCCCTTGCCCTTGTGGGAGTTGGCCTCGCCCGCGCGGACGGTGAGCACCGCGTTCAGCAGGAGGACGCCCTGTTCGGCCCACGGCATCAGATAGCCGTTGTCCGGCACGGGGTGGCCGAGCTCCTCCCGCATCTCCTTGTAGATGTTCCGCAGCGAGGGCGGCGTCTTCACGCCGGGGCGCACGGAGAAGCAGAGGCCGTGCCCCTGGCCCTCGCCGTGGTACGGGTCCTGGCCGAGGACCAGGACCTTCACCCGGTCGTACGGCGTCGCGTCGAGGGCGGCGAAGACCTCCTCGCGCGGAGGGTAGACGGGGCCCTTCGCCCGCTCCTCCTCGACGAAGTCGGTGAGCTCCTTGAAGTAGGGCTTCTGCAGCTCTTCGCCGAGGACTCCGCGCCAGGACGCGGGCAGCATGGCGATGTCGGTCACGTCAACAACCTCCGGGGTGCGATCACTTCTCACCCCAGAACCTACCGGCGCCCACTGACAACCGGCCCGGCCGCCCGCCCGTACCCTCCCGTCACCAGCTGGTCTTGCGCTGCAGCTCCCACATCATCATGATCGCCGAGGGGTCGAGGGCGCGCTCGCCGCCCGCGATCTCCTCGCTGGAGAGGATGTACTGCTTGCCCTGCCACAGCGGCAGCAGCCTGACGTCGTCGACGAGGATCTCCTGCGCCCGCTCGAACTGGTCGATCACCGCGCTCCGGTCGGCCTCCCTGCGCTCGCGCGGCAGCACCTCGTCGGTGATCTCCTTGGACGGGTAGGGCGTGTTGAGGACGTTCTTCGGGCCCACGAACGGCGTGATGAAGTTGTCCGCGTCGGGGAAGTCGGGGAACCAGCCGCGGCCGAACACCGGGTACTCGCCCTTGCTGTACCCCTCCTGGAACTGCGTCCACGGGCGGCTCTTGAGCGTGATCCTGAACAGGCCCGAGCTCTCCAGCTGCCGCTTGATCTCGGCGAACTCCGGCTCGGTCGCCGAGCCGTAGCGGTCGGTGGTGTACCAGAGGGTGAGCGGCACCGGCTGGTGGATGCCGGCGTCGTTCAGGATCTTCTTCGCCTTGGTGACGCTGGGGTTGCCGTACTTGTCGAAGAAGCCGGTGGCGTGGCCCGTGAGCCCGCGCGGGACCATCGAGTACAGCGGTTCGACGGTGTCCTTGTAGATCTTGTGGGCGATGGCACCCCGGTCGAGGAGCTGCGCGAAGGCCCGCCGGACCGGCAGCTTGCGCGCCCAGGGGTCCTTGGTGTTGAACACCAGGTAGCGGATCTCCGTGCCCGAGCCCTCGACGAGCTCGATGTCCTGTTCGCGGCGGCCGCGTCCCTGCATCGCGACGATGTCCTCGGAGGCGAGGCCGCGGAAGGTCACGTCGATCTGCTTGTTCTTCAGGGCGTCGATCATGGCCGACGACTTCTGGAAGTAGCGGATGGTGACGGCGTCGTTCTTGATGTCCGCCGCGCCCTCGTAGTGGTCGTTCCTGACCAGCTCGGCCTTGTCGTTCGCGGAGTACGACTGGAGGGTGTACGGGCCGGAACCGGTGATCTCGTCGCCCTCGCGGAGCTTGTCCGCCGGGTACTCGCCCGGGTCGACGATCGACATGGCCGGCGTCGCGAGCACGAACGGGAACGTCGCGTCCGCCTTCTTGAGGCGGAAGACGACGGTCCGGTCGCCCTTGGTCGCGACCTTGTCGAGCGAGCCGAGCAGTCCGGTCGGTCCGCCCTTGGCCGCGATGGTCCGCATCCGGTCGAAGGAGTACTTCACGGCCGCCGCGTCGAGCTTGTCCCCGTCGGAGAAGGTCAGGCCCTCACGCAGCTCACAGACGTAGACCGTGCTGGTGGCGTCCTTGAACTCGCAGGACTCCGCGGCGTCCGGCTCGGGCTCGGTGGCCCCCGAGGGGAAGCTCAGGAGGGTCTGGAAGACATTCCTGTACAGCTCCCAGGAGCTGTCCCAGGCCTTGGCCGGGTCCAGGGTGCTGGGCGCGCTCATCGTGCCGACGGTGATCTGTTCCTCGTCGTCCGATCCTTCGGAGGACAGCACACCGCAACCGGCCAGCAGGGATATGGACGCGATCGCCGCCACCGGTCGCAGACCCCTGGTCCGCCTGGCTGCGGGAACTTCACTGAACACGCGCACGCTCCTCGATCGGCCATGCCATGGAATCGGGAGACAATATCGCAGTGCCCCGCCGGCCCAACTACGGACGCCGACAGGGCACTTGATGTGTGCGTACGTCACCGAAAGCGGCGTACTGGACGGGTGTGGGGCCTTCGTCAGCCGACGCCCGCATTGAGGAAGATGCCGCCATCGACCACGAGTGTCTGGCCCGTGATCCAGTCGGACTGGACGGACGTGAGGAACGCCGCGGCGCCCCCGATGTCCTCCGGCACACCGAGCCGGCCGAGCGGGTAGGCGGCGGCCGCCTCCTCCTCGCGGCCCTCGTAGAGCGCCTGGGCGAACTTGGTCTTGACGACCGCGGGCGCGATGGCGTTCACGCGTACCTTCGGCGCGAACTCGTGCGCCAGCTGCAGGGTGAGGTTGACCATGGCGGCCTTGCTCATGCCGTACGCCCCGATGAACGGCGAGGGGGCGACGCCGGCGACGGAGGCGATGTTGACGATCGCGCCGCCGTTCTCGCTCTGCCAGGCCTTCCAGGTCTGCTGGGCGAAGCCGAGCGCGGAGATGACGTTGGTCTCGTACACCTTGCGGGCCACGTTCAGGTCGAGGTCGGCCATCGGGCCGAAGACCGGGTTCGTGCCCGCGTTGTTGACCAGGAAGTCGACCCGGCCGAACGCCTCCATCGTGCGCTCGACGGCGACGGCCTGGTGGGCCTCGTCGTGGGCCTTGCCCGCGACGCCGATGACCCGCTCCGAGCCGAGCCTCTCGACGGCCTCCTTGAGCGCGTCCTCGTTGCGCCCGGTGATGCAGACCCGGTCGCCGCGGGCGACCAGCGCCTCGGCGACGCCGTATCCGATGCCGCGGCTCGCGCCCGTGATGAGCGCGACCTTCCCACTGTCCTGCACAGCCATGATCTTCGCCTTCCAGCTTTCCGGGTCAGTTGAGCGGGCCGCCGGCGACGTACATGACCTGCCCGGAGACAAAGCCGGCCGCGTCTCCCGTGAAGAAGGCGATGGCGTTGGCGATGTCCTCGGGGCGGCCGACGCGCTGCACGGGGATCTGGGTCGCGGCCGCGGCCTGGAAGTCCTCGAAGCCCATGCCGACGCGGTCCGCGGTGGCCTTCGTCATCTCGGTGACGATGAAGCCGGGGGCGACGGAGTTGGCGGTGACACCGAACTTGCCGAGCTCCTTGGCGAGGGTCTTGGTGAAGCCCTGCAGGCCGGCCTTGGCGGCGGCGTAGTTGACCTGGCCGCGGTTGCCGAGCGCGGAGGACGAGGAGAGGTTCACGATGCGGCCGAACTTGGCGTCCACCATGTGCTTCTGGCACGCCTTGGACATCAGGAAGGCACCGCGCAGGTGCACGTTCATGACCGTGTCCCAGTCGGTCGCGCTCATCTTGAAGAGAAGGTTGTCGCGGAGCACACCGGCGTTGTTGACGAGGATGGTGGGCGCGCCGAGCTCCTCCGCGATGCGGGCGACGGCGGCCTCGACCTGGGCCTCGTCGGACACGTCGCAGCCGACGGCGATCGCCTTGCCACCGGCCGCGGTGATCTGCGCGACGGTGTCCTTGCAGGCGGCCTCGTCGAGGTCGATGACGGCCACGGCGCGGCCTTCGGCGGCGAGCCGTACGGCGGTCGCCGCTCCGATGCCTCGCGCTGCACCGGTCACGACAGCGACGCGCTGCTCAGTGGTGGACATGCTGGTTCTCCTCGCCCTTGGATACGGCTCTTGGGGTGCGACCCACGGTACGCCCAGAGGGTGAGCGACCGCTTAGTACCTTCAGCTGGACGAGACGCTAGAAGCCCTGGCACCGGGTGTCAACGGCCCACCGGACAGGTGTGACGCTTTACCTCACGAGCAGGTCGAGGAGACGGTCGACCTCGGCCCCGGGATCCGCGGTCAGGCCGGTGTGCACGGGGCCGGGCTGCACCACCGTGGAGCGCGGCGCGATCAGCCACCGAAAGCGCCGTCCGGCGTCGTCGCCCGCGGCCTGCCCCGCGCCCTCGCCGCCCGCGCAGATCCGCTCGACGGCGCCGAGCGCGGCCCGGATCCCGGCCACGTCGGCCGCCGGGTCGAGGGCGCGCAGCCTGGCCTCGTCGAGGTGGGTGCGGGCGGCCACGAAGGAGTGGGCGCGGCAGTAGACCACGACCCCCGCGTTGATCTGTTCGCCGCGCTCCACGCGCGGCACGACGCGCACCAGCGCGTACTCGAAGACGTCCCGTGCGGGCGTGGTCTGCTCGGTCACTTGGCGGCGCCCCTCGGCTCGGTCTTCGGCTCGCTCTTCGGCCCTGCGTCCGGCCCCGTCTTCGGCAGGGTGATCCGCTCGTGGATGGTCCCGGCGCGCGGCAGCAGGGCCGCCACGTAGGCCCGGCGCACCTCGTCCGGGCCGTCGAAGCCGGGCTCATCGGCCAGCCACTCCTCCGGCACCTCGGCGACGACCTCGGTGAGCAGCTCCTCGGTGACGAGGGGGGCGAGTTCGGCCGCGGCGGCCTCGATGTCGGGCCTGTAGGGGACGAGGACGTGGTCCGACGCGTCGTACGGCTTGGTGGCGGCGGTCTCGGCGGTGCGCCAGTTGTGGTGCCAGATCATGCTCGCGCCATGGTCGATGAGCCACAGGTCGCCGTGCAGGCGCAGCAGGTTGGGGTTGCGCCAGGAGCGGTCCACGTTGTTGATCAGGGCGTCGAACCAGACGATCCGGCCGGCTTCGGCGGGGCCGACGTGGAAGGCGAGCGGATCGAAGCCGAGGGCGCCCGACAGGAAGTCCATCCCGAGGTTGAGGCCGCCGCTCGCCTTGAGGAGCTCCTGCACGCGCTCGTCGGGCTCACCGAGCCCGAGGACCGGGTCGAGCCGGATCCCCACCAGCCGCGGCACCCGCAGACCGAGCCTGCGGGCGAGTTCGCCGCAGATCACCTCCGCGACGAGCGTCTTGCGCCCCTGCCCCGCGCCGGTGAACTTGATGACGTACGTCCCGTACGTGCCGTGGTCGTCGGCTTCGACGACCCCCGGCAGCGAGCCGCCCTCCCGCAGGGGCGTGACGTAGCGGACCGCGGTGACTTCGCTGAGCATCGCCCCAGATTACTGCGGGTTCCACCCTGTTCGATCACGCGCGGAGCTGCCTACAGTGCCCGCCATGGACGCTTTGGATCTTCCTCGTCAGTTCGCGCGCACGCGCCGCTTCTCGCTGGGCGTGCCGCGCGGCTTCACGGTTTCGCCGGACGGCGCCCGCGTGCTGTTCCTGCGGTCGACCGCGGGGGACGATCCGGTGGCCCGGCTGTGGGTGTACGAGGACGGGGTCGAGCGCCTGCTGGCCGACCCGCTGTCCCTGGGCGCGACGGGGCCGGTGCCCGAGGCGGAGCGGATCCGCAGGGAGCGGGCGCGGGAGGCGTCACAAGGAGTCGCGTCCTTCGCGACCGACCGGCACGCACGCGTGGCCGCGTTCGCGTTGGGCGGCGCGCTGTGGGTGGTGGACACGGACGGCGGGGCGCCGCGCCGGATCCGTACGGCGGGCCAGGTGGTCGACCCGCGCCCCGCGCCGGACGGGTCCCTGGTCGCGTACGTCTGCGGGGGCGCCCTGCGTGTGGTCGGCGTCGACGGCACGGGGGACAGGGCGCTCGCGGAGCCGGAGAGCGCGGAGGTCACGTACGGGCTCGCCGACCATGTGGCCGCCGAGTCGATGGGCAGGTCGCGCGGCTTCTGGTGGTCGCCCGGGAGCGACGCGCTGCTGGTGGCGCGGGTGGACGTCACGCCGGTCCAGGTCTGGTGGCTCTCGGACCCGGCCCGGCCGCAGTCGCCGCCGCGGGCGGTCCGCTATCCGGCGGCGGGCACCGCGAACGCCGAGACGTCGCTGCACATCGTGCGGACGGCGGGCACCGGCGCGGGCACCCGGGTCCGGGTGAACCTCCCGGAGCGCGCCACGGATCACGGCGCCGACGCGCGGCCGGATGATGCGCGCACGGACGATCCGCGGTCGGACGACGCCTGGACGGACGACTCCTTCGACTACGTCCCGACGGCGCAGTGGGACGGCCACGGGCCGCTGATCACGGCGCAGACCCGCGACCAGCGCACGATCCACGTCCTGGCGGTCGACCCGGAGACCGGCGAGACCCGGCGGTGCGGGGACCGACACGACCCCGCCTGGCTGGAGTTGCTGCCCGGCACGCCCGTACGCCTGGGAAGCGGCGATCTCGTGCTGCCCCGGAACGTGGCGGTCGGCACGCGTGGTCTTCAGGTCGGCGGGACCGAGACGCCCGGCGGTCTGCAGATACGTGAGGTGCTCGCCGTCACGGACGAACGCCTCTGGTTCACCGCGTCGACCGAGCCCACGGAGGTCCACGTCTGGACGCTCGACCTGGGGCGCGGGGCGCAGGAGACCGGGGTCCCGCGACGGATCAGTGAGGGGCCCGGCGTGCACACGGCGGCCGTCGGGGGCGGCACCGTGGTCCTGGACAGCAGGACCCCCGAGGGGCAGACGGTGACCGTGCTGCGCGAGGGCGAGCTGGTCGGACGGATCGCCGTGCACGCCGAGCAACCGGTCGTGACCCCGCGCCCCCGCCATCTCACGCTCGGCGAACGGGAGTTGCGCAGCGCGCTGTATCTGCCGTCCTGGTACGAGCCGGGCACCGGGAAGCTGCCCGTACTGCTCTCCCCGTACGGGGGTCCGGGGATGCAGATCGTGGTGCACGCGCGCGCGTGGTGGACGGTCGTGGCCCAGTGGTTCGCCGAGCAGGGGTACGCGGTGCTCGCCACGGACGGGCGCGGGACGCCGGGGCGCGGCGCCGACTGGGAGACGTCCGTGCACGGCGACCAGCTGACGCCGGTGCTCGACGACCAGGTGGCCGCGCTGCACGCCGCCGCGGAGCTGTACCCCGACCTGGATCTGACGCGGGTGGGGATCCGGGGGTGGTCGTTCGGCGGCTATCTGGCGGCGGGCGCGGTGCTGCACCGGCCCGACGTCTTCCACGCGGCGGTGGCGGGCGCGGCCCCCTCGGACCTGCGCCTCTACGACACGCACTGGAAGGAGCGCTATCTCGGCCATCCCGACGTGCGGGCGGACGCGTACGAGAGGTGCTCGCTGCTCGCGCACGCGCACCGGCTGCGCAGGCCACTGATGCTGGTGCACGGCCTGTCCGACGACAACGTCTTCCCCGTCCACATGCTGCGCCTCTCCTCGGCGCTGTTGGCCGCGGGGCGCCCGCACACGGTGCTGCCGCTGTCCGGCGCGAGCCACCGGGTGAGCGGCGAGGACCAGGTGGCGAACCTGCTCCGGCTCGAACGGGACTTCCTGGACGCACATCTGAGTCAGCGGGTGAGCGGGTGAACATCGGGACCCGCGGCTCCGTACCCATGGCCATGACGACTTCCGAAGAGACGGCCTGCGGTCCCTGTCGCCGAACCGTCGTGGCCACGCTCGGCGCCGCGGGGTTCGCCGCCGCCCTCACGGCCTGTGGAGCGGGCGACGACAAGGACGCCTCCGAACCCGCGGGCGCGCAGAAACCGGACGGTGACGCGGCCGGCGAAGGGTCCGTGCTCGCCGCGACGTCGGACATCCCGGTGAGCGGCGGCAAGATCTTCAAGGACGCGGGCGTGGTGGTCACCCAGCCCACCGCGGGCAAGTTCAAGGCGTTCTCGAACCGGTGCACGCACAAGGGCTGCCCGGTGTCGAGCGTCTCGGACGGCACCGTCAACTGCCCGTGCCACGGCAGCAAGTTCGACGTGGCCGACGGCAGCGTGAAGGACGGGCCCGCCCCGAAGCCGCTGCCCGCCGCGCGGATCACGGTGGCGGGCGGCTCCATCAAGCTGGCCTGATGCCTGCTGCCCTGATGCGTCATGCGCCGTGCGTCATGCGTAACGCCTGACGCCTCTCGCTGGCGCCTAACCGGTCCGGCCCGGGCGTTTCCAGGCGGCCAGCACCTCCTCGGTGGTGGTGACGGTGGCGACGAGCGCGAGGGTGTTGCGAATCAGCACGGGTGTGTAGTCGGCGGGGACACCGGCGATGGCATCGGACGGCACACACGCGGCGTAGCCGAGGTTCACGGCGTCGAACACGGCGTTCGGGATCGCCACGTTGGCGGAGACCCCGGTGACCAGCAGCGTGCGGCAGCCGAGGTTGCGCAGCAGGGGGTCGACGTCGGTGCCCGCGAGGGGCGAGAGCCCGTGCAGTCGGCGTACGACGAAGTCCTCGTCGGCCACGTCGATCGGCGGCGCGATCCGTACGGCCGCGGTGCCCGAGAGCTGCTGCACGGGCAGCCGTTCGGCGGCGCGGAAGAGGCGGGCGTTGTGGTTGGCGCCCCGCCCGTCGGGCCGCCGCTCGGCGACGGCGTGCAGGACTTGGACACCGCTCTGGTGGGCCGCGGTCACCAGCCGGGCGACGTTGCCGAGCGCGCCCGACGACCGTGCCTCCGCGGCGAGTTCGGGCAGGGCGCTCTCGGTACCGACGACGCCCTGTTGGCATTCGACGGTCAGCAGGACCGTGGTGGCGGGGTCGAGGAGTTCCCTGAGCTGTTCGTACGACGGCATGGCTCCTCCTGGTCGCGGAATCCGCGCGAGGCTAACGGCCATTGCGTCACGAAGGAAGAGCCCGCATCCTTTCCTGACGCTCAGTCAGCACGCCTGCAACAGCCGAGACTTGGGAGGACACATGGCCGTCACGCAGCGCCGGGGCCGCAGGATCATGATGACGCCGGAGGAGCTCGACGCCTTCCTCGCCTCGGAACGCACCTGCCGGGTGGCGACCGTGTCCCCGGACGGCGCCCCGCACGTCAGCACCCTGTGGTTCGCGTGGGACGGCACCTCGATGTGGCTGTACTCCATCACCCGCAGCAAGCGCTGGTCCGACCTGCGCAAGGAGCCGCGGATCGCGGTGGTGGTCGACACCGGCGAGGAGTACGGGGAGCTGCGCGGCGTGGAGCTCTCGGGCACGGTGGAGTTCGTCGGCGAGGTACCGCGCACGGGCGTGCCGTGCCCCGAACTCGACGCGCCGGAGCGGATGTTCGCCCAGAAGGTCTTCGGCCTGACCGAGATGCCGCACGACGGCCGCCACGCGTGGATCCGGCTGACGCCGGACGCCGTCGCGTCGTGGGACTTCCGGAAACTGGCCGCCATCGGGGGTGGCGGGACGAGCTGAGGCGCACCCCGGTGCGGCGGCCACCCTTCCGGCCTCCCCCCTCCCCCGCCGGCTACCGCAACCCGGCCCCCGCTCCCCTCAGCGCCTCCGCCGCCGCCCTGATCGAGGGGCGGCGGTCCGCGTCCGCGCGCCACACCACGTACACATGCCGCCGCACCCGGTGCCGCACCGGGACCGTGCGGACGCCCGCCGGCATCGGGTCGCGGCCCAGCTGCGGCGCGATGCACACGCCCAACCCGGCCGCCACCAGCGCGAGTTGCGTGTGGTGCTCCTCCGCGCGGTGCGCGACACGCGGTTCGATGCCCTTGCCGCGCAGCGTGAACATCAGCCACTCGTGGCAGAACTCGCCCTCGGCCCAGGTGATCCACTCGTCGTCCGCGAACTCCTCCAGATCCACCTCCGCGCGGTCGGCGAGCGGGTGCGCGGCGGGCATCGCGACGTCCGCGGGGTCGTCGAGGAGGGGCTCCTTGACGAGTCCGTCCGGGATCGGCAACGGTTTGTTGTACCAGTCGAGGACGATCGCCATGTCGATGTCACCGCGCACCACGGCCGCGACGGCCGGCGTCGGCTCCATCTCGTGGCAGCCCACCCGCAGCCCGGGGTGCTCGGCGCGCAGCGCGGACAGCGTGGCGGGCATCAGACCCCGCATGGCAGTGGGGAACGCGGAGATCCGCAGCTCGCCGACCACCTTGCCGCGCTGCTCCTCCAGGTCCGCCTGGGCCAGCTCGACCTGCGAGAGGATGCGTGCCGCGTGCTCGGCGAGCAGCCGCCCGGCGTCGGTGAGCCGCACTCCCCTGCCGTTCTTCGCGAGGAGTTGCTGCCCCACCTCGCGCTCCAGCTTCGTCATCTGCTGGGAGACCGCAGACGTCGTGACGTGCAGGCCCGCGGCCGCTCCGCTGACGGAACCGTGCCGGGCGAGGGCGTCGAGCGTGCGCAGCCGCTCCAGATTCAACATGTAAGCGATGCTACGGGATACCGGGCACGGAATCTCGCTTGTGCTACGAGATCGCCGGGGTCCATCGTGAACGCATGACCACCGCGCCCCCGTCACCCCGATCGCCGCACGCCACAGCCCCAGCCGCAGCTACGGCCCCAACCGCAGCGGCAGCCGCAGCCGCCGACGTCTCCGCGGCCCCCGCGCCTCCCGCCTCCCCCGCCCTCGACTGGCGCATCCGCTTCGGCGCCCTCTCCCTCATCTGGGGCTTCAGCTTCCTGCTGATCAAGGTGGGCACGGAGGGGTACGCGCCCTTCCAAGTCACCCTGGGAAGGCTGGCGTTCGGCACGGTCGTGATCGTCGCCGTGCTCGCGGTGAAGCGGCAGGGCCTGCCGCGCGACGCACGGACCTGGCTGCATCTGACGGTGGCGGCCCTCCTGCTCAACGCCCTGCCGTTCTCGCTGTTCGCGTACGCGGAGCTCACCATCCCCTCGACGCTCGCCGGGATCTGCAACGCGACGTCGCCGCTGTGGGGCATGGCCCTCTCCGTCGTCGCGCTCTCCGAGGACCGGCCTTCCCGGCGTCGCGTCGCGGGCCTCGGCATCGGCTTCCTGGGCGTGCTCACGGTGCTCGGCGCGTGGCAGGGCTTCAGCGGGCTGGATCTGCGCGGTACGGCACTCGCGCTGCTCGCCTCGCTCAGCTACCCGGTCGGCTGGATCTACGTGCGCCGCACGCTGGCCGGCTCCGGACACTCCAGCCTCGCGCTGGCCGGCGCCCAGCTCCTCGTGGCGACCGTCGAACTGGCCGTCGTGACCCCGCTGTTCACGAGCTTCCCGACGCACTTCCCCGTCGTGCCGCTGCTGGCGATCGCTGCGCTCGGCGCCCTCGGCACCGGGGTCGCCTTCCTCCTGCAGTACGCGCTGGTCGCCGAGGTCGGCCCGACCACCGCCCAAATGGTCACGTACTTCGTGCCGGTCATCGCGACCGCGGCGGGCGTCGTCGTGCTCGGCGAGTCGCTGAGCTGGTCGACGCCGGTGGGTGCGGTCATCATCCTGGCGGGCGCGGCGCTCACCCAGTCCAGGCCGCGGGCGCGGGAGCGGGAGCGGGAGCGCACCAAGGTGACCCCCACCGAACGGGCAGCCCCACGTCAGTCGTAGCGCCGCGCCGGGGCGGGCCCGGTGGCGGAGGCGACGGCATCCGCCACCGCGATGATGTCGTGTTCGCCGAGCGCCGCCACGGTGATCCGCACCCCGGGCGGCGTCCCGAGCCGGAACCTCGCGCCCGGCGCCACGGCCCAGCCGGCGTGCAGCAGCCGCGCGACCGCCCCCGTCTCGTCCGGCACGGGCACCCACACGTTCATGCCGCTGCGCCCGTACGCGACCACGCCCCGCTCGGCGAGCGCGGCGATCAACGCGTCCCTGCGCCGCGCGTAGGACGCCGCCACCACGCGGGCGTCGACCGCGCCCTCGGCCCAGAGCCGCGCCACGGCACGCTGCTGCAACCGGCTCACCCAGCCGGGGCCGAGCCGCTGGCGCCCCTGCACCCGGTCGACGGTGACGGGGTCGCCGGTCAGGACGGCGAGCCGCAGGTCGGGGCCGTACGCCTTGGCGGTCGAGCGGGTGAGGGCCCAGCTGCGGGTCGCCCCGGCCAGCGGGTGCAGCGGCAGGTCGACGATGCCGTGGCCGTGGTCGTCCTCGATGAGCAGCACGTCCGCGTGCGCGGCGAACACCTCGCGCAGGGCACGCGCGCGTGACGCGGTGACGGCGGCGCCCGTGGGGTTCTGCGCGCGGTCCGTCACAATGGCCGCCCGCGCGCCCGAAGCCAGCGCCCGCTCCAGGTCGGCGGGCAGCGGCCCGTCGTCGTCCACGCCCACCGGGACCGGGCGCAGCCCCAGCGCGGGGACCAGGTCGAGCAGGCTCCCCCAGCCCGGATCCTCCAGGGCCACCACGTCGCCGGGCCTCAGGTGGGCGGCGAGCACCCGCTCGATGGCGTCGAGCGATCCGGAGGTGACGGCGAGGGGCGCGCGGGGCACCCCGTCGGCGTCGAAGGCGGCTCGCGCGTGGCGTTCGAGTTCCGGGTCCACCGCGGCCTCTCCGTAGAGGACGGGGTGGAGGTCGGCCTGGGCCGCGGCGGCCGTGAAGGCGGCGGTGAGCGGGGGCAGGAGCTCGGGGTCCGGATTGCCCTGGGAGATGTTGCGCACCCCGGGTGGTGCGTCCACCCGGATCAGCTCGCGCGTGGTGGTGGCGGGCTTCGGGCGCACCCGGCTGCCGCGCCGCCCGGCCGTCTCGATGACGCCCCGCTCACGCAGGGTGCGGTACGCGGCCGCCACGGTGTTGGGATTCACCCCGAGCTTGGCCGCCAACTCCCGCATGGGCGGCAGGAGTTGGCCCGGTTCAAGGCCGCCTTCCCCCACGGCCCGCTCGACGCTGGCGGCAATCTCGGCTGCGCGCCGACCTTCGATCCGATACTCTCCTAGCACAAAGCAGATTATGCACTAATGCAATAGCTCCTCGCAAGTGGGCGCAGTACCACGCGGTACCGGCTCCAGGGTGGGAGCAACGGCTTCAGCAGCAGCAAGAAGTACCAGTACAGGGAGAGCACCATGCAGACGTCGACGCCGAGCAGCACCGCCCCCGGACCGGAGGACAGCGCCGCTTACACGCCCACCGACCGCACCGTCCCCACCCGCTCGCGGGAGCGCGCCGCGTACGACCACGCGTCGGTGCACGCGATACTCGACGAGGCCTACGTCTGCCACCTCGGGTTCGTCCGTGACGGCGCCCCCGTCGTGCTGCCGACGCTCTACGCGCGGGTGGGTGACCGTCTCTACGTGCACGGCTCGACGGGGTCCCGGCCGCTGCGGATGGCGGGCGCCGCCCCCGCCGCCGAGCAGGAGGACCCGGGGCTGCAGGTGTGCCTGACGGTCACCCATGTCGACGGTCTGGTGCTCGCCCGCTCCGCCTTCCACCACTCCATCAACTACCGCTCCGTGGTGGTCCACGGCACCGCCCACCAGGTCACGGACCCGGAGGAGAAGCGGGCCGCCCTGGACGCCCTCGTCGACCACGTCGTGCCGGGCCGCGCGGCCGACTCGCGCCCGGCCGACGCCAAGGAACTCGCCGCCACCGCCGTCCTGCGCCTCGACCTCGACGAGGTCTCGGCGAAGGCGCGCACCGGCGGCCCGAACGACGAGCCGGAGGACATGGATCTGCCGCACTGGGCCGGCGTCGTCCCCCTCCGCAAGGGGTACGACGCCCTGATCCCGTCGGAGGACCTCGCCCCGGACATCGAGGTACCGCCCTACCTGACCGAGCGGTGACACCGACCGGCTCCTGGGGGGCGCCGCGCCCTCGCGTCGTCACACCGTCGCGAGAGGCGCGGCCCCAACTGCCCCTCCCCTACGCGGGCGCGGCCCCTCGCCGTTCCGCCACCGCGCTCCGCGTCTCCGCGACGCCGAGGCCCGTCACCGCGGCCAGCATCAGCGCCGTGCCGACCACGGTCGCAGCCGTCAGCGCCTCGCCGAGCAGGACGACCGCGACGACCGCCGCGCCCACAGGTTCGAGGAGCATGATCACGGAGACGGTCGCGGAGCGCACGACGGCGGCCCCGGCGAAGTACAGCGCGTAGGCGACCGCCGTCGGTACGGCGGCGATGTACAGCAAGCAGGCGCCCACCCGCAGGGGTTCGGCGGTGTGCGGCAACAGCCCCTCGACCGAGGCGAGCGGCAGCAGGAGCAGCGAGACGACGGCGAACGCCCAGACCGTGGTCTCGGACGCGTCGGCCCCGCCGGCCCGTCCCCACCGCCGCGTGAGCAGCGTCATCGCGGCGTACGCGGCGGCGGAGAGAAGCCCCCAGGCCACGCCCACCGGCCGCACGGTCGCGCCCGCCCCGTCGCCGCCCCCGAGCACCAGCACGACGAGACCGGCGAGGGCGCCCAGGACGGCGACGGCACCGCCGCCCCCGAGCCGCTCCCCCAGCGTCAGCCGCGCGCCGAGCGCGATGAGGACGGGACCCGATCCCATCGTGACGACGGTGCCGACCGCGAGGCCGGTCGCCTCGACGGACGCGAAGTAGGCGGTCTGGAACACCGCGAGGGCCACGCCCGTCACGACGACCTGGCGCACCCGAGCGGCCGCCGCACCCGGCTCCGCCCTCCCGGGCCCCCGCCGCCCCCGCCGCCCCCACCTCCCGGCGGCGCGGGCCGCGAGCAGCAGGACGAACCCGCCCGCGCAACGCCAGAAGGAGAGGCTGATCGGCCCCATGTCGCCGGCCCCGAAGACCAGCGCGGCCGCGGCACCCGCGGTGCCCCACGCGGTACCGGCGACGATCAGAAAGAGCAGTCCCCGCCCGACGGACAGCCCGGGCGCGACGGGCACGCCGGATGAGCCGGAGGAGGCAGATGAGCCGGACGAGGTAGATGAGCCGGACGAGACAGGTGATACGGCAGGCGAACCGACAGGCACGCCGGACGTGCTCGGCAGATGTGACACGTGAATTCTCCGCAGCAGAGAGGGACGACTGGCTCCGTCTGCGGGCAGCACCGTTCCGCCCCGGCCGTCACAGGCCCGGGCGAGATCCGTGAGCGCCCCGCGCTAAGCGGCGGGGGGCGGAAGAACGAGTGCGCGCGAATGCATGTCCGGCACCCTAGGCCGGGCCCGAGCTGCGCGACAACTCCGTTTCGGAGTCCGGGACCACGCCCGGCACGACCGGTTCGGACGGCGCCGAGGACTGGGCGATGAACGCGCCCACGAGCACGATCGCGCCGCCGACGACCTGCGGCGCGGAGAGGTGCTCGCCGAGGACGACCCAGGCGAGCGCGGTCGCGATCACCGCTTCCAGGCAGGCGACGACGCCCGCCACCTGGGGCGAGAGCCTGCGGACGGACAGCACGCCGGTGACGTACGCGACGACCGTGGCGATCAGCACGATCCAGGCGAGCAGCGCCCAGGCCGGAACCGACGAGCCGTCCAGGTCGGCGTCGCCCGCGAGCACGGACCAGTCCATGCCCCAGGGCCGTGCGACGACGGTCAGTACGGCGGTGCCGACGAGCAGCCCGTACGCGATGACGCCGAGCGGATCCGGGGCGTCCGCCCCCGCGTCGCTGCCCTGGTCGGACAGGACGAAGTAGCCGACCTGGCAACAGGCGGCGCCGAGCGCGAGCAGCAGCCCGACGGCATCGAAGCTCAGCCCCGACCACACCTCGACGACACACGCGAGCCCGCCGACGGCGAGCACGACGCCGAGCGCGGCGGCCCGGGTGACGGGGCGGCGCTGCACGAAGCGCACCCAGCCGAGGACGAGCGCGGGGGCGAGATATTCGATCAGCAGCGCGACGCCGACGGGGATACGGGAGAGGGCCGCGAAGTAGCAGGCCTGAACGCCCGCGACGGCGAGGAGGCCGAACCCGACGAGGAGCGCGGGCCTGCTCCGCAACAACCCGCGGTGGCGCCAGGCCACCGGCAGCATGACCAGGGCGGCGCCCGCCACCCGCAGCCACACCACGTGGAGCGGGTCGAGTCCCGCCTCGATCAGCGGTTTCGCCGCGACACCGGAGCCTCCGAAGGCGACGGCCGAGACCAGGGCCAGCGCGAGGCCGACGCCCCTGCCGCTCTTGCCCTGGCCGCCGCTCCGTTGACCACTGCTCCGTTCACCGCTGCGGTCGCCCGTACCGCCCTGGCCCCTTCGGCCGTCGTGGCTGCCCAGGCTCGCCCGGCTCTCCTGTATCCCGTCAGACGCTTGCACCGGCACATCATGGCAGGCGGCGTCATGACCGTCACCCTCTTAGACCCCTGTCTCACGGTGCGGACGCCGCCGCCCCCGAACCCGCGAAAGGCCGGCCCCTCACCAGGACCGACCTCATCCACCTGAAACTTCACCGCCGCCAGTCCCGCACACCGCGGCCGCGGTCAGCAGCCGCAGTCCCGCCCCTCGGGCTCCGCCCGGCCCCCGGCGAACCCATGGCCGCCGGACGCGTACTGACGGCACCCCGCCTCTATGCGCCCGAGCAGCACGTCGACGTCGACCCGGGCCCGCCCGAGGACCTCGACGGCGCGGCAGTCGGGGTCGGCGACGAGGCCGGCGAGCAGGTCCATGCCGAGCGCCCGCGCCTCGCCGCGCAGTTCGGCCCGTTCCAGGGCCACGTCCATCGCCGTACCGGCCGCGGGGGACCAGCCCGCCTCCGCCACGGAGGGCACCACCGGCACCGCGCCGGAGTCCTCCACCGTCCCCTGCCACCGCAGGCCGTAGCCGATGCTGCGCTGGACGAGGTAGCCGAGGACCCGCACCGCCTGCGCACCGCTCTCGAAGACGGCGCGCACCTCGGGGTCGGTCTCCATCAGGGAGTGCAACAGGTGCGCGGTGTCGATCTGCCGGTCCCCGTCCCGCACCGCGCGCCGGCGCGCGCCGGCCACGACGGACGCCAGCTCCGCGCTGAGTCTGGAGTCGGATTCTGCTCGGGTCGGGCCGGGTTCGGCGCCGGGCGGGGTACGGCTTTGCACTCTCCCACCTCATCAACCCCCGGCGGCATATGCATCGGCGGCGGGAAGCATCTTGGCGTCCGACACAGGTTGGGCAAGCGTGCGTTGGTTGTCCTCCTTACGGATGAGATCCGACCTGCCGCTCTCCGGGGCGCGCGCCGCCTTGCCCCGCGCCGTCCCGTCCCCCATCGCTCGGCAACCACGGCCCGGCGCCACACGTCTTACTGGCATGGGGCACAGGTGCTGGATGGTCGCCCTGCCGGCGGTCGACGGCAGGCAGTACGTCTACCGGGTGTACGCACCCGACGACGCGCTGCCCGCCGACCTGTTCTGGGAGGCCTGGCACTGCCACGACGAGAGCCCGTACCCGCGGGCGTCGGACCTCTTCGACGCGGCGGTGATACGACGGGTGGGCTGAGGCGGCCGGGTGAGGCGGGCGGGGTGAGGCGGGCCGGCCCGTCCGCCGCGCAGCCCTCAGACCTCAGCCCCTGGGCCCCTGAGCCCTCGAGCGCCCCTCAGACGCTCCGCGTCCCGATCACCACCGTCGCGTACAGCTCATCGTCCTCGACGACGCGCGCCACGAGCCCGGCCCGCTCTACGGCGTCGACGGCGGCGGGCACCTGCTGTTCGCTCGTCTCGAAGAGCAGGTGGCCGCCGGGAGCGAGCCACTCGGGCGCCTCCCTGGTCACCCGGCGCAGCACGTCGAGCCCGTCCGCCCCGCCGTCGAGCGCCACCCGCGCCTCGTGGACGCGGGCCTCGGCGGGAAGCAGTCCGACCTCGCCGGTCGGCACGTAGGGGACGTTGGCGAGCAGGATGCCGACGCGGCCGCGGAGGGCGCCGGGCAACGGGTCGTAGAGGTCGCCCTCGTGGACCTCGCCCCCGGCGCCGGCGACATTGCGACGGGCGCAGTGGACCGCCGCCGGGTCGATGTCGGCCGCGTGCAGCTCGACCGGGCCGAGCGAGGCGGCGAGCGCGGCGCCGAGCGCGCCCGATCCGCAGCACAGGTCGACGACGACGGGCTCGCGCCCGGCGAGCGCGACGGCCTGCCCGACGAGGAACTCGGTGCGGCGGCGCGGCACGAAGACCCCCGGGTCCACGGCGATCCGCAGACCGCGGAACTCCGCCCAGCCAAGTACGTGTTCGAGCGGAAGGCCGCCCGCGCGGCGCTCGACCATGGTGGCCAGTTCGGCCGGGGTGCGGGCGGCGGAGAGAAGCAACTCGGCCTCGTCCTCGGCGAAGACACAGCCCGCTGCGCGCAACGTGCCGACGACGGAGGAGCGGTCCACTGAGGGGAGAGAGAGGGGGTGAGCCGAAAAAAAAGCTGGAACCGACATGCGGAGAAAACCTTTCGGGATCCCGACGGGGCTCCCTCGGTCACCTATGCCGGGTGAACCGCGCGGTCGCGAAGGGGGAGCACCCGACCTGTCACTGCGGTAATGGGTCTCACCTCCAAAGCGCGCCGCCTGTGTCCCTCACAGGGCATCAGCACACTACCCCATGGCCAGACGCCGACCCGCAGCCCAGCAAAGCTGACGGTTCATCAGTATTGAATGTTCCGGACCCTGCGGCTACGTTCCGCGACACCGTAGCTGCGGCCGTCGCAGCGCCCGACGGGAAGGGGTGGCCGCATGGCCGAAGTCAGCGCGGAAGCACGGATCGAGGCGCCCGCCGAGAAGGTCTGGGCCCAGCTCACCGACTTCTCCTCGTACGGCGAGTGGAACTCCACGCACACCAGCTTTCCGCAGGGTGGCCCCACCACCCTGGAGACGGGCGGCACCTTCGTGGAGAACATGAAGCTGATGGGCTTCCCCGCCGAGGTCAACTGGACCATCGAGGAGCTGGAGACAGCCCGCACCCTGGCCATCGCCGGCAAGGGCCCGATGGGCGTCAACGTCACCACCCGCTACTCCCTCGCACCCGAGGGCTCCGGCACGGTGGTCCGCATCGAGGGCGAGTTCACCGGCGCCGCCGTCTCCCTGATGGCGGGCAAACTGAAGGACTCGGCGACCGCCGCCCTGAACGAGTCCCTGCGGAGGCTGGACGGCCTGGTGACGTGACCTCCCCATCTCCACCCGCACCTCCACCTCCACCTCCACCTCCACCTCCACCGGCAGAACGAAAGAGGCGCCCCGCACCATACGTGCGGGGCGCCTCTTCGCGGCGGGGCCATCGGCCCCGGCCACGTCAGTCCTCATCGGCGAGGATCAGGTACAGCTTCTTGCGGGCGTCGTTGATGACGGAGACCGCCTTCTCGCGCTGCTCCTTGCTGCCGGTCTTCCAGACCTGACCGAACGCCTCCATCAGACCGAAGCCGGCCTGCCGGATCTCGTTCAGCGTCTCCCAGTCGACGCCGCGCCCGGCCTCTTCCCAGGGCGCCTCCGGGCCTTCGGCGGCAGCCTCGCGGCCGGCGTCCGTGAGGGAGAACAGCTTCTTGCCGCCCTCACTCGCGCTGCTGATCAGGCCCTCGTCCTCCAGGAGCTGGAGGGTGGGGTAGACCGAGCCGGGGCTGGGCTTCCACGCCCCGCCACTGCGCTCGGCGATCTCCTGGATCATTTCGTAACCGTGCATGGGCCGGTCCTTCAGAAGGGCCAGGATCGACGCGCGTACGTCACCGCGCCGAGCCCGCCCACGAGGGCCGCCCCGCCCGCCGCGCCCGCCCCAGGGACCGCCGGGGCCACCGGGTCCGCCGAAGCCGGGGCCGAAGGGACCGAACGCACCGCGTCGCCCCTCGAAGCCACCGAAGCCGCCGAATCCTTCGCGGCCGAATCCTTCACGGCCCTCGGGGCCGCCGTGACGGCCATGTCCATGGCCGCGTCCGTGCTCGTGTTCAAAACCGTGGGAACGCATAGCGATCACTCCTTGATGTGGTCGACCGGACGATCCGATCTTTGATCAGTCGCGAACCTGTCGCGATGCCTCAACGATATATCGGAATAGTTCGTCTGACAACCCTCCGCCTGACCTGCGCTTCTGCGACCGGGCATGATCGAGGTGTGGACATGGCGGAGGGGCTTGCACAGGCGGCACGGGACGGAGACGCGGCTGCGGTGGCACGGTGGCTGCACGCCGGTGCCGAGGTGGATGCCGTGAGCACGACCGGGCGTACCCCGCTGGATCTCGCGGTGTACGCGGGGCACACCGAGACTGTTCGCTTGCTCCTCGCCGCGGGAGCCGATCCGCGGCAACGGGCAGGCGAGTACGGCGAGTTGACGCCGCTCTGCCTGGCGGCCATGCACGGGCACACGGCAGTGGTGGGAATCCTGCTCGACGCCGGCGCCCCCACCGACGCTCAGGGCAGGTTGAACCACGTACCGCTGGTGCTGGCAGCGACGGTCGTGGAGCAGGGGCACCCGCAGACCGTGGCCTTGCTCCTACGTCATGGAGCGGACATCAACGCAGTGATGAAGGACAAGACGCCCCTTGAGTGGACGGCCGCCTTCGGGCAGGTGCAGATGGCGCACCAGCTGCTCGCCCTGGGTGCGACGCCAACGGCGAAGGCGTTGAGCGAGGCCCGCGCAGGTGCCGAGCGGTTCCCGGAGGCCGCACAGAAGTACGCGCTCATCGTCGACGCCCTGCACGCTGCGGGCATCCAGGACTGAGCCTGCGGCCGTCCAGGTGCGGCGACGTCCTCGACGGCAGGAGCCAATCCACTCCGAAGACAAGTCCAGTGACACGCAATTGGCCTTACCCTCCCCGCCGCGCGGCCCTCTACCGTCGACCCCATGCCGACTCCGACTCCGCCTCAGACCACGACGCCGCCCCCGACGTCCCACCGCATCCGCGTCGTCGACGCCTTCACGGACCGCCCCTTCGCCGGCAACCCGGCCGGTGTCCTGCTCCTCGACGCCTTCCCCGACGACACCTGGCTGCAGCACGTGGCCACCGAGGTCAACCACGCGGAGACCGCCTTCGCCCACCCGCTGCCCGATGGCGCCGACGCCGACTGGGCGCTGCGCTGGTTCACGCCCGCCACCGAGGTCGACCTCTGCGGCCATGCCACTTTGGCCACGGCCCACGTCCTGCACACCACGGGCGCCGCGTCCGGCACAGTCCGCTTCGCCACCCGCGGCGGTGTCCTCACGGCGACCGCGCACGAGGACGGCTCCCTCACCCTGGACTTTCCGACCGCCCCGCTCACCGAGGCCGCCGTCCCCGACGGCATCGCCCAGGCCCTGGGAGCCGCGCCGCTCACCGCGTACGACACGGGCCGGCAGGTCGGCGACCTGCTGGTCGAGCTCGCCGACGAGAAGACGGTCCGGTCGCTCACCCCGGACCACAAGGCCCTCGTCCACCACTCCGAGCGCGGCATCATCGCCACGGCCAGGGCCGAGAACCCCTCCGGTGCCTACGACTTCGTCTCGCGCTGCTTCTTCCCGCGCGTCGGCATCGACGAGGACCCGGTGACGGGCAGCGCGCACACCGCCCTCGCCCCCTACTGGTCCGAGCGCATCGGCCGCGCCCGGCTCACCGGCCTGCAGGCCTCGCCCCGCACCGGCCTGGTCCGCACGGAGCTGCGCGGCGACCGCACCCTGCTGAGCGGCCGCGCGGTCACGGTCATCGAGGGCGAGCTCTTCGCCTGACCACACCCACGGACACGGCGATGGGGACGACGGACACGGTGGTGGGGACGTACGAGCGACTCGTACGTCCCCACCACCGACACCGTCGATCCGCCGCGCGCCCCCGCCTCACGCAGGCGTTGGCAGCCAGTCCACCTTCCCCGCGAGCAGCGCGTACCCGACGAACGCCCCGACATCCAGCAGCGTGTGCGCCACCACCAGGGGCCCGACCCGCCCCCACCTGCGGTAGAGCAGCACGAACACCACGCCCATCGCCATGTTCCCGAAGAACCCGCCGATGCCCTGATACAGGTGGTACGAGCCCCGCAGCACCGAACTGCCCACCAGCGCCGCCATCGGCGTCCACCCCAACTGCCCGAGCCTGCGCAGCAGATAGCCGACGACGATCACTTCCTCCAGGACCGCGTTCTGCACCGCGGACAGCACGAGGACGGGGTACTTCCACCACACGTCAGGCAAGTCCTCGGGCACCACGGTGAGGTTGAAGCCGAGGCCGCGGGCCGCCAGGTAGAAGGCGATGCCCGTGCTGCCGATCACCGCGGCGACCGCGGCGCCGCGCCCCAGGTCGGGCCACGGCCGCGTCCGGTCGAACCCGATCGTCCGCAGCCCCGCCCTCTCCCGCAGCAGGAAGTGCGCGACCAGCGCCACCGGCACCAACGCCGTGGCGATTCCGAACAATTGCCACGCGAGATCCAGCCAGGGACGTCCCGGCGCCGCCGAACTGTTCAGCGTGGCGGCCTGGTCCTTGAGACCCCCCGGTTTGGTGACCGAGCCGACAAAGCTGATCAGCGCGGACACTCCGCTCGCCCCGAGGGAGAGGGCCAGGACGAGCAACGTCTCGTCCCGGAGAGTGCGCCGCGAGGGCCCGTCCGCTGGAAAAGAACCGGCCATCGGCCCCGGCTCCGCTTGCACTGACGCCTCCAGTTGAGTAATCCCGCCTCATCCCCATCCTCGTCCCGCTAGGGTCTCGAAAGAAGTTACGAAGATCGTGCGCGACAGGCCGAGGGGGACGGACGCCGGTTTCGGGCGTACAGCCCCCTCTTTCCTTGCTTCATCGATCAAGGAGGGGCACCACCGCCATGGGACGTCACAGCTTGCCCGATGAGCACGGGACGGCCGCGTCCGACCCCCGGCCGCGTGCCCGCGGCCGCACGGTCGCCCTGGCCACGGCGCTCGTCCTGATGATCGCGGGCGGCACGGCGGCGGCGGTCGGCAGCGGACTGCTCTCCTTCGGCGGGTCCTGCGCGGACGACGCGGTGGACCTCGACGTCGTCGCCGCGCCCGCCATCGCCCCGGCCCTGCGCAAGGCCGCCGCCACCGCCCGCGAGGAGGAGCTCACCTCCGACGGCCACTGCATCGACGTACGGGTGAGCGCCCGCGACTCGTACGACGTCGCCACCGAACTCCGCGCCGGCAAGGGCGAACCCGAGTACGACGTGTGGGTGCCGGACTCCGGCCTGTGGGTCCGGCGCGTGGGCCTCGGCGCGAAGCAGCACAAGATATCCCCCGCGGGCAACATCGCCTCGTCCCCCGTCGCCATCGGCGTGATCCCCTCCGCCGCGGAGTCCCTGGGTTGGCCCAAGAAGACGTACGACTGGCCGAAGTTGACGGCGGCCGCCATGAAGAGCGACAAACTCCGGCTGGGCGCCGCCGATCCCGCACGCAGCGCGACCGGCCTGCTCGCCCTCGCCGAACTGGGCGCGTCCGCGAAGAAGCAGGGCGGCGACGAGGGCGACACCCAGGCCGCCGCACTGGCGAAGTCGCTGTCCGCCCGCACCACCGACAACGACGGCCGGCTCCTGGAGACCCTGGCCCCCGACGGCTCCGGCACCGAACAGGGCAACCCGCGCCGCAACCAGGCCCTGATCATCTCCGAGCAGGCCGCCTTCGCGCACAACGAGAGCGCCGGCGAGGAGAACGGCCTCGACCTCTTCTACCCCAAGGACGGCTCACCCCGGCTGGACTACCCGTACACGCTCGTCGAGGACGACCGGATGTCCACCGACACGAGCCGTGCGGCACTGCGCTTCATGACGATGTTCAGCGACGAGAAGGGCCAGAAGATCCTGGCCGACCACGGCTTCAGGACCGACCTCGAGCGGCCCTCCGACCGGCTGATCACCGCCGCCGGGGGCCGCACCCCGCAGCCCTACGCGGCGGAGTCCCTCGACCCGCCCTCCGACAAGCAGCTCCAGGAGACCCTGGGCATGTGGACGATCACCGTGCAGAGCGCCCGGCTCAACACGGTCGTCGACGCCTCGGAATCCATGCGCCAACTGGTGCCGGGCCGGGGCCAGTCGCGCATGGAGGTCACCAAGTCCTCGCTGCTGCGGGCCCTCGCGGGCTTCACGGACGAGGACGAGATCGGCCTGTGGGAGTTCGCCACCAGTCTCGACGGCAACCGTGACTACCGCGAGCTGGAGCCGGCCGAACGCCTCGGCGGCCGCGAGGGCGGCGCCACCCACCGGGACCGCCTGACCGAGGCCTTCAACGGGTTGCAGCCCGTACCCGGCGGGGCGACCGGCCTGTACGACACCACGCTCGCCGCGTACAAAGAGGCCCGGTCGACGTACGCGCGCGGCAAGTTCAACGCCCTGGTGATCCTGACCGACGGCGCCAACCAGGACCCGGACAGCATCTCGCGCAGCGCCCTCATCTCGCGGCTGGAGGAGCTCGCCGATCCGCGGCGGCCGGTGCCGGTCATCGCGATCGCCGTCGGTCCTGAGGCCGACAAGGACGAGGTCCAGCAGATCGCCGAGGCGACCGGCGGCTCCGGCCACCAGGTCGACGACCCGGCGCAGATCCACGCGGTCATCCTCAAGGCGATCATGGAGGCGGGCAGCAACCAGGGCTGACCACCGAGCCACGCATGGCGTCACCCGCCGAGTCACACATGGCGTCACCCACCGGGTCGCACGCGGCGTCACCCGCCGAGCGGCACCGCCGGCTGCCTGAGCCCCACGGGCCACGTGTGCACCGGCTCCCCCGTGTGCATCAGCTCCCCGTACCGCTGCGTGGTCGCGGCCAGCGCCGCCTCCCTCGCCATCCCGGCCTCCAGCGCCCGGTGGTACGTCGTCGCCTGCCAGGACGCCCCGTTGACCCGCAGCCGGCACCGCTCCTCGATCACCCCGAGGTAGAGATCCCGGTCGGCGGCCTCCACGCCCCACGCGTCCAGACCCGCGGCCGCGAGCGGCAGCAGCTCGTCGCGTACGAGGTCCACGGCCGCCACCTCCGCCGTGCCGCCGAGCCTGCCGCGCCGCGGCCACTGCAGCGTGGCGTCGATGCCGTCGCGGCACGCGGTGTCGAAGTTGCGGGCGGCGGCCTCGAAGGGCAGCCGGGTCCAGACGGGCCGCGCCTCCTCGGCGAGGGCCCGCACCAGGCCGTAGTAGAAGGCGGCGTTGGCGATGACGTCGGTGATGGTGGGCCCCGCGGGCAGCACCCGGTTCTCCACCCGCAGGTGCGGGACGCCGTCGGCGATGCCGTACACCGGGCGGTTCCAGCGGTAGACGGTGCCGTTGTGCAGCACCAGCTCGCCGAGCTGCGGCACGCCGCCCGCGTCCAGGACCTCGCGCGGGATCTCCTCGTCGAGCAGCGGCAGCAGCGCCGGGAAGTACTTCAGGTTCTCCTCGAAGAGCTCCAGCGGCCCGGTGATCCACCGCTCCCCGAACCAGGTGCGCGGCCGCACCCCCTGCGCCTGCAGCTCGGGCGTCCGGGTGTCGGTGGACTGCAGGAACAGCGGCGGCCGCGACTCGCGCCACAGCTCGCGACCGAACAGGAACGGCGCGTTGGCCCCGACGGCGACCTGCGCCGCGGCGATGGCCTGCGCCGCGTTCCACACATCGGCGAAGCGTCCCGGCGTGACCTGCAGATGCAGCTGCACCGACGTGCACGCCGCCTCCGGCGCGATCGACGCCGAGGTGCAGGTCAGCCGCTCCACGCCCTCGATGTCCAGGACGAAACGCTCCCCGCGCGCCGCCACGATCTGGTCGTTCAGCAGGGCGTAGCGATCGACGTCGGAAAGGTTCGCGGAGACCAGATCGGCGCGGTTCAGCGTCGGCAGAATACCGATCATGACAATGCCGGCGTCGACCTCGTTGGCTTTTCTGTGGGCGTAGTTGAGGCCGGTGCGGAGCTCTTCGGCGAGCCGGTCGAGCACCCGGCCGCCGAGCCGGTGCGGGGCAATGTTCACTTCCAGATTGAACATTCCGAGTTCGGTCTGGAAATCCCGGCTCGCGATGCGCTCCAGTACCTGCGCATTCAACATCCTCGGCAGCCCGTCGGGCCCGACGAGATTCAGCTCGATCTCCATGCCCATCAGATTCTTGGGCCGGTCGAATCGCTCCTCCGCCAGCAATCGCTCCAGCCCCGCAAGGCACTCGCGGAGCTTGCCTCGGTAGTGGTGCCGATCGGCCAGGTCGAACGTGCCTGCCGCGACCTTCTCCCCCATCGAAGCGTCCCTCCTGAAGCGGGCGGCCGTGGGTCGGACCGCTGTGTACGGGGGATGATGCCCCGGCAATGTGATCGATAACGCCCCACGCACCGCCGTCGGGCGCTACGCTCGACACACCTTGCCGTCCGGCACATTCACCAGGCATGCGGCACAGTGAAGATTCCGTTCCGAACCACCTGGTCAAAAGTACCGGCAGGAATCGGCCGACCGCGTACCGGCGGAAATCCGAGGTCACGGCGGCAGCGCCCCTGCGAAATCAGGATAAACGTCTCACAAGGACGGCGCATTTGCACCTTGTCCGCAATATCCACTGCGTCTAGGTGAAACACCGTCCGAACACACCTCGTATAAACTCCGCAATCTAGGCAGAGAGTTGGCGCTCGCGGTATCCAGCCCCCGCCCCTCTGACCCAGAGCCTGACAGCGCCGTCACGCACCCGCCCCCGCTCCACCGTGCCTGTCGAACGAGAGAGGCGACCCACCATGCCGCTGCATGTCCCCCCGGCTCCCGCGCCCGCCCTGCGCAGCGTCCTCGCGGCACTCGGTTCCCCCACGGCCGTACGCGAGGCCCGCACCCCGTCCCTGCGTGCCGCGCAGGGACCGACGAGTCCCGAACTCCCGCTGCCGGTCCACGTGTTGGACCGCATCACTCCCGAGGGGACGTCACCCACCACCCGGCTCTTTGGCTGGCGCTTCCTGATCCGCTGCGGCGAGCGCTCCGTCGCCGCGGCCGACACGATGCTCACGCCGGACGGCTGGGCGTTCTCGCACTTCTTCGAGGGGCCCTACATCACCTCCACGGAGCGGTCACTGCGGCACGCGGAGGCCATGCCGGTGCCCTATCAGCCCCGGCTCCTTTCGGTGCCGGAGCTCTATATGCTCACGCTCTGGCTGCACCGAGACTGCACGGACGACGGCGCCGAGGGGACGCTGGCCGCCACCGACCTGCTCGTACCCCTGGCGCCCGCACCGCCCGGCATCGCGGCCCACCGTCCGCACCGCGTCGCCGAGCTCCTTCCGATGCTCAACCACCGCCTGACCCCGGCACCCCTGCTGAGCTCGCCCGCCTGAGGCACCCGGCCGAGGTCGCCCGTACGTCCGCACTGTGCCCCGCCGCCCCGGCCGCGGGGCACAGCGCTGCCCACCCAGGTGGACTAGCCCACTCGGGCCACGCCGAACCACCCGAAAAGACAGTGGAGTTGAGCTGAACCGTCCGCGCGGGTGATACGTCCTCAAGCAGTAGGAACCGCTGCGGCAAAATCCCTGCGGATTGACGCGCGGAGGGCAACACTGGGACCGGACCGACTACAACGGGGGGCGGTTATGAACACCGCATCGAGCCACAGGACCGACGTCACAGCCATCTCATCGCAGCGAAAGAACCCTTCCATGTGCCAGCACCAACCACCGTGCCCGACAGCCGACTCCGCCGACCGGGAAGCCGCGCTCCTCACGGCGAGCCACCCGGAACAGGGCTGGAGCCTGCTGTGCAACGGCGTCCTGCTCTTCGAGGACACCGGTGAGCTGCTGCCGGACGGACAGATCATCGCACCGCACCGACCGCTGGGCACCGACCGGATCATGACGGCGGCCTGACCACCGCCGGCACACCGCACCACGGCAGGACCGCACGACCGCACCACCGCACCGCCCGAGAAACGAGGGGCCGGCCCGGAGAAGAACTCCGAACCGGCCCCGCAGTATGCCCGCGCCACCCGGGCGCCGTGATCAGTCCTCGTACGCATCCAGCGGCGGGCAGGAGCAGACCAGGTTCCGGTCGCCGTACGCCTGGTCGATGCGGCGCACCGGCGGCCAGTACTTGTCCGAGGCGACGACACCGGCCGGGAAGACGGCCTCCTCGCGGCTGTAGCCGTGCTCCCACGCACCGCTCAGCGCGGCGGCGGAGTGCGGGGCGTTCCGCAGCGGGTTGTCCTCGGCGCTCCACTCACCGGCGCCCACCTTCTCGATCTCCCGGCGGATGGCGATCATCGCGTCGCAGAACCGGTCGATCTCGCCCAGGTCCTCGCTCTCCGTCGGCTCGATCATCAGCGTGCCGGCGACCGGGAAGGACATGGTCGGCGCGTGGAAGCCGTAGTCGATGAGCCGCTTGGCGATGTCGTCGACGCTGACGCCGGTCGCCTTGCTGAGCGGGCGCAGGTCGACGATGCACTCGTGCGCGACGAGACCGGCGGGACCGGTGTAGAGCACCGGGTAGTGCGGCTCCAGGCGCTTGGCGATGTAATTGGCGGAGAGCACCGCGACCTGGGTGGCGGTCTTCAGGCCCTCGCCGCCCATCAGGCGCACGTACGACCAGGAGATCGGCAGGATCCCGGCCGAGCCCCACGGCGCCGCGGAGATCGGGCCGACACCGGTCTCGGGGCCGGCCGCGGGCTGCAGCGGGTGGTTCGGCAGGTACGGGGCGAGGTGCTCGCGCACGCCGACCGGGCCGACACCGGGGCCACCGCCGCCGTGCGGGATGCAGAAGGTCTTGTGCAGGTTCAGGTGCGAGACGTCGCCGCCGAAGTGACCCGGCTTGGCGAGGCCCACCAACGCGTTCAGGTTGGCCCCGTCCACGTACACCTGGCCGCCGGCCTCGTGGACCTCGGCGCAGATGTCGGCGACGTGCTCCTCGAAGACGCCGTGCGTCGAGGGGTAGGTGATCATCAGCACCGACAGCTCGTCGCGGTGCTTCTCGATCTTGGCGCGCAAATCCTCGACGTCGATCTCGCCGTCGTCGGCGGTCTTGATCACGACGACCTTCATGCCGGCCATGACGGCGCTCGCGGCGTTGGTGCCGTGCGCGGAGGAGGGGATGAGGCAGACGGTGCGCTGGTCGTCGCCGTTGGCCCGGTGGTAGCCGCGGACGGCGAGCAGACCCGCCAGCTCACCCTGCGAACCGGCGTTGGGCTGCAGGGAGACCTTGTCGTACCCGGTGACCTCGGCGAGGCGCTCCTCCAGCTCGCGGATGAGCGTGAGGTAACCCTGCGCCTGCTGGGCGGGGGCGAAGGGGTGCAGCTGGCCGAACTCGGGCCAGGTGACCGGCTCCATCTCGGTGGTCGCGTTGAGCTTCATGGTGCAGGAGCCCAGCGGGATCATGCCGCGGTCGAGCGCGTAGTCGCGGTCGGCGAGCCTGCGCAGGTAGCGCAGCATCGCGGTCTCGGAGCGGTTCTGGTGGAAGACGGGGTGGGTGAGGTAGTCGTCGGTGCGCAGCAGGCCGTCGGGCAGCGTGTCCGCGACGGTTGCGTCGAGCGCCTCGACGTCGGCCTCGACCCCGAACGCGCCCCATACGGCGGCGAGTTGGGCCCGCGTGGTGGTCTCGTCACAGGCGAGCGAGACGTGGTCGGCGTCGACCTGGCGGATGTTCACGCCGCCTTCGCGGGCGGCCGCGACGAGCTCCTCCGCGCGGCCATCGGCGCGCACGGTCAGGGTGTCGAAGTAGGCGCCGTGCACGACCTCGACGCCGCCGGCCGCGAGCCCGGCCGCGAGCAGCGTCGCGTACCGGTGGGTGCGCCGGGCGATGGCCTTCAGGCCCTCGGGGCCGTGGTAGACGGCGTACATTCCGGCCATGACCGCGAGCAGCACCTGAGCGGTGCAGATGTTGCTGGTGGCCTTCTCGCGGCGGATGTGCTGCTCACGGGTCTGCAGCGCGAGCCGGTAGGCCCTGTTGCCGTCGGCGTCGACGGAGACGCCGACGAGCCGCCCGGGCAGGCTGCGCGCGAACTTCTCGCGCACCGCCATGTAACCGGCGTGCGGGCCGCCGAAGCCCATCGGCACACCGAAGCGCTGCGTCGTGCCGACGGCGATGTCGGCGCCCAGCTCGCCGGGCGAGGCGAGCAGCGTCAGGGCGAGCAGGTCGGCGGCGACGGTGACGACGGCACCGATCTCGTGGGCCTGGTCGATGAGCGGCTTGATGTCCCGTACGACACCGGAGGCGCCCGGGTACTGCACGAGGACGCCGACGACGCCGCGCTCGGCGACCTCGGCGGGGATGCCGTCGCTCAGGTCGGCGACCACGATCTCGACGCCGGTGGGCTCGGCGCGGGTCTGGATGACGGCGATGGTCTGCGGCAGCGCGTCGGCGTCGACGACGAAGACGCCGTTCTTGACCTTGCCCATGCGCCGGGACAGGGCCATGGCCTCGGCGGCGGCGGTGCCCTCGTCGAGGAGCGAGGCCCCGGAGGTGGGCAGGCCGGTCAGCTCGGCGACCATGGTCTGGAAGTTGAGCAGCGCTTCGAGGCGGCCCTGCGAGATCTCCGGCTGGTACGGCGTGTACGCGGTGTACCAGGCGGGGTTCTCCATCACGTTGCGCAGGATGACCGGCGGCGTGAAGGTGCCGTAGTACCCGAGTCCGATCATGGAGTCGAGGACCTGGTTGCGGTCGGCGAGGGAGCGCAGCTCGGCCAGCACCTCGGCCTCGGTGCGCGCGCCGGGCAGGTCAAGGGCCTCGGCGTTCTTGATCACATCCGGCACCGCGGCGGCCGTCAGCTCGTCGAGCGAGCCGTACCCGACCTGGGCGAGCATCTTGGCCCGTGCTTCCGCATCGGGCCCGATGTGCCGCTCCTCGAAGGGGATGCCCTGCTCGAGCGCGGAGAGCGGGATGCGATTGGTGGCAGTCATGGCGGAGGCCTCCTGGTCTGCACGACCTGCGAGGGGTACCACGGCGCGGGTACCCGGACGGCCTCCCCCTCTGTCATCTCAACCTGAGAGCTTCACAGTCCCGTCATGTCGACAGATCTGCTTTCACCGTCGGTGAGGAGGGGTTTCGAACGTGCCCGCCCGACGCCCACCCTGCTTTCCAGAGTGACCTCGTCCGTGCGGTACTGGATGCCTGAGAGATTCCGGGGAGGATTTGCTCCTTCGGCGCCTCCGGGAACCGTGTTCCGGAGAGCTCTCCCGCACGGGGTCAACAGCCGAACGCCAGCCTACCAGCGAGGACCACGGCCGATCCCTCGAGTGGCCACCTGCCCCGAAGTGCTCTTTCGTAGTGACTACGAACGAATAAGGATGAGTTACGCCCGGTTTCGACAGCCCGCGACCATCTGGAGGGCCCGTGCAGACCGACATCGATCCGCGCAACCTGATCGGCCGCAAGGCGTTCGACCGGAACGGGACGAAGATCGGCACGATCGACGAGGTCTACCTCGACGACGCCACCGGGGCCCCGGAGTGGGCCGCCATACGCACCGGCCTGTTCAGCCGCGACGCCTTCGTGCCGCTGGAGCCGAGCGAGCTGGGCGAGGACGGCACGGTACGGATCCCCTTCGACCGCGACCTGATCAAGGACGCCCCGGACTTCGGAGTGGGCCGCCACCTCTCCCCCGAGCAGGAACTCCAGCTCTACCACCACTACGGCCTGGACACGACGCCACCGCGGACGCCTCCTCCCGACCAGAGCTTCGGCCGCATCGCGGGCACGGAATCCCCCTGACGCCGTCCTCATCCCTTCCGCCGGCGGCCTCAGCCCTTCCCCTGGTCCCCCACCTCCGCCCGAGCGACACCGGAGGCGTTCTCGAGCCCCCTCCCGGGCTCCGCCCCGGCCACGGGCGCCGACGGCACCGCGGCGACCAGCGGCAGCGGCTCGGCGGCCACCAGATCCGGATCGTCCGTCCGGAAGGTCTTCACCCGCCCCGGAGCCGAGTACGGCGTCTCGAAGCGCACCGTCACCCGCCCGAGCCCGCTCCCCTGGACCCACCCGTGCCCGTACTCGCTGTGCAGTACGTCGATCCCGGCCGCCCACCGCCGCTCACCGAGCGCGACCGGCTCCTCGGCCACGACGTCACCGCCCCCGGCATCGCCGCCCTCGCACCCGGAACCGCCCTCCACGCCCCCCTGCGCGGCTCCCACCGCCTCAGCCGACTCGACCGCGACGGCCTCCGCCCCGGCCGCCCGAGCAAGCGCCTCGGCGGCCTGAGCCTGCGCCTGCGCCTGCGCCTGCGCGAAGAGGTCCTCCTGTGTGTAGTCCGCGAGGCCGGAGACGCCCACACCGAGCAGCCGCACCCCTCCCGTGGTGTCCACGGACTCGAGCAGCCGCGCCGCGGCCTCCCGCACCACCCCGGGGTCGTCCGTGGGCCCGCGCAGCGTCTCGGAGCGCGTCAGCGTCGAGAAGTCGAACCGCCGCACCTTGAGCACGATGGTGCGCCCCGAGTGACCGGCCGCCCGCAGCCGCTCCACACACCGGTCGGCGAGCCGCGCGACCTCACCCCGGATCCGCACCCGGTCATGGATGTCCACGTCGTACGTGTCCTCGACGCTCACCGACTTGCTCTCCCGCTCGGCCACCACGGGCCGCTCGTCGAGCGCCAGCGCCATCGCGTACAGCGAGCCTCCGTGCGCCTTGCCCAGGAGTCGTACGAGCTCGTCCTCACCGGCCTCCGCGAGCTCCTCGACCGTGATGATCCCGGCCCGCCGCAGATGGTCCCCGGTGGCCGGGCCCACGCCGGGCAGCGTGCGCACCGACATCGGCCCGAGCATGGCCCGCTCCGTCCCCGGCGCTATCAGCCGGAGCCCGTCCGGCTTGGCCTCCTCGGAGGCGATCTTGGCCAGCATCTTGGAGACGGCGAGCCCCACGGAACCAGTCAGTCCGGTCACTTCGCTGATGTCCGTCCGCAGCCGCTCCCCCACGGCCCGAGCCGACTCCGCGTCGTCGGCGACGCCACCCGCCTCCAGGTCGACGAAGGCCTCGTCCAGGCTGAGCGGCTCCACGAGCGGCGACAGCTTCCGCAACAGCCCCATCACCTGCTCGCTGACCTCGCGGTACAGCCCGAAGCGCGGCACGAGATAGGCGGCGTTCGGCGCCAGCCGCCGGGCCTGCCCCATGGGCATCGCGGAGTGCACACCAAAACGACGCGCCTCGTAGGACGCGGTCGCCACCACACCGCGCGGCCCCAGACCGCCCACCACCACGGCTTTTCCGCGCAGACTCGGTTTCGCGGCCTGTTCCGCGGACGCGTAGAAGGCATCCATGTCCAGATGCAGAATCGTCGGCGCGCTTCTCACGTCTCTGATGCTGCCCTATGCCACTGACAACGCGACCGCGGACCGCCCCGGAGCCCGGCCTAGACGGCCTTGTTGCGCCGTCTGGCCAACTCGTCGGCCGGGTTGTGTCCGATGAGTGTCTCGCCGGTGTCGATGCGCTCTCCGTGCAGCTGGGACAGCGCCGCCTCGACGTCGCGCCACACGACACCCACGGCGATCCCGAAGACGCCCTGACCGCCCTGGAGCAGCTCATGGACCTCACCGGGCGACGTGCACTCGTAGACCGTCGCGCCGTCGCTCATCAACGTCATCCGCTCCAGGTCCTGAAACCCGCGCTCACGCAGGTGCTGGACCGTCGTCCGGATGTTCTGCAGGGACACACCGGTGTCGAGGAACCGCTTCACGATCTTCAGGACGACCACGTCGCGGAAGCTGTAGAGCCGCTGGGTCCCCGAACCGCCCGCGGCCCGCACACTCGGTTCGACCAGGCCCGTACGGGCCCAGTAGTCGAGCTGTCGATAGGTGATGCCCGCTGCCGCGCACGCGGTGGGCCCCCGATAGCCGATCCGCTCCTGCCCGGACGCCGCGTCCCCGCTCCCCTGGACCGCCATGGGGCGACTCGGAGAGTGATCGGTCCCGCCGCCGTGGAGCGGGTACGGCCCGCCCACCGCCGTACCGTCGCCGCTGCTTCTCACGCCGACCTCCCTCCTTGACCTGCCTCATCGACGGTAGGCAGTCGCCAGGGGCTCGTCAACGATCGCCACACTCGGCACGCCGAGTGATAATCACCCTGAGAGTGGTTTCCCGTGCCTCGTAGCCGGGAAAGGCTAGCCGAATGGTCCGACGCGGGCCGCCGTAAGCGGCTCACTGGCTGTTGGTGCCGAAGTCCTCGGGCGAGATCTGGTCGAGGAACTCGCGGAACTTCTCCACCTCGTCCTCCTGCTCGTCCGGGATCGCGATGCCGGCGTCGTCCAGCACACCGTCGCTGCCGAAGATCGGCGTACCCGTGCGCAGCGCGAGCGCTATGGCGTCGGACGGCCGCGCGCTCACCTCGACCCCGCTGGCGAAGACCAGCTCGGCGTAGAAGACCCCTTCCCGCAGGTCCGTGATGCGCACTTCGGAGAGCTCCTGGCCCACCGCTTCCAGCACGTCCTTGAACAGGTCGTGGGTCAGCGGCCGTGCGGGTGCCATGCCCTGCTGTGCGAAGGCGATGGCGGTCGCCTCACCTGGTCCGATCCAGATGGGAAGGTACCGGTCGCCTCCCACTTCACGCAGGAGCACGATCGGCTGGTTGGAGGGCATTTCGACCCGGACACCTACGACGTCGAGCTCGTTCACACAGCAACCCTAGGACGTGGCTGGCAGGTTTGGGTAGTCGGGCACCCGCCGAGTACCGGCCGGACGCACGCGTGGTCAGGGCAGTCTGATCCCGAGCGCCGTCTGCACGAGCGCCAGATGCAGCCTGCCGGTGAGCCCCGCCAGCTCCTTGGTACGAGCTTCGGCATGGGCCCTGGTCTGCGGATTTCGGTGCCGCCGCAGCGGTGCGACCACCTGGTCGACGAGCCCGGCCTCGCGCTCGGCCGCGGCCTTCATGGCCCGCAGATGCCGTGGCTCGATACCGAACCGGCCGAGTTCCACGACGAGCGTGGCGACCGTGACGGCCTCCGCGTCGTATCCGCCGTCCGGCAGCGGGGCGACCAGACCGTACGCCTCCCACTCGCTGAGCTGGACCTCGTCGATCTCGGCCGCGGCCAGCAGCTCGTCACGGCCCACACGGGCCGCCGTCGGCCCCTCGGCCTCGTCCGGGCCGCTGGCGTCACCGCCGTCCCGCTGGCGCCCCAGGGACGGCATGGGAGGGCGCTCGCCCCGCTCCAGCGCGTCGAGGTGCTCCCGGATGACCTTGAGCGGCAGATAGTGGTCCCGCTGCATCCGCAGGACGTGCCCGAGCCGCTCGACGTCCTCCGGGGCGAACTTCCGGTACCCGGACGGCGTCCGCTGCGGCTCGATGAGCCCCTCGGACTCCAGGAACCGGATCTTGGAGATCGTGACCTCGGGAAACTCGTCCCGCAGTTGGTTCAGCACGGTACCGATGCTCATCAGCCGACGGTCCGCGGCGGCGGTGCCGATGTCGGCACCGCCCCTCGGTGTTTGAAGCATGGACCTTCCCTGGGGGTGTGCCCCCCAGACCGCGTCTGGGGGTGGTTCAGATGGCCCGCTGGCTCGCGTAGAAGACCAGGCGGTACTTGCCGATCTGCACCTCGTCGCCGTTCGAGAGCGCGACGGAGTCGATGCGCTCACGATTGACGTACGTGCCGTTGAGGCTGCCCACGTCGGCGACGGTGAACGAACCGTCCTGGAGACGACGGAACTCCACGTGGCGACGCGACACCGTCACGTCGTCGAGGAAGATGTCGCTCTGCGGGTGACGCCCCGCCGTGGTCAGCTCGCCGTCGAGCAGGAAACGGCTGCCCGAGTTCGGCCCGCGGCGCACGACGAGCAGCGCGGAACCGAGCGGCAGAGCGTCGACGGCCGCCTGCGCCTCCGGGGAGAGCGCGGGGGTCGCGGTCTGCCCCGTCGTCTCGGCGTCGTAGGCCTCGAGGCCCGAGATGGAGATCGTGGAGGTCGTCTCGGACGGACGCTCCGGCGAGGCTCCGGCGCGCAGCGGCGCACCGCAGTTGGAGCAGAACCGGCTCGCCTCGGCGTTGCGGTTCCCGCACCTCGTACACACCAGGGCCATGGACGGGTCCTCCTGCCGTGGCTGCCCCGCAGGGGCATTCGACGCGTACGGGCCGGGGGTGAACCCTCCACCCGTACCTGAGGTTGAAGGTTCCCCGAAACCTATGCGGCCGGGACCGGCAGGGTCAACAGACGACGCGCCCTGTCCGCCCGAAATGTCACCGCCTGGACCAGCGACCTGATCACGGAACATCGGGCGCTCCGCGCCCTGCTCCTCACCATCTCCGTGGCGCGGGGCACGGTGGCGGGCAGTGGCCGGATTGCCGCTGTCCTCTCGTGCGCTCTTGCCGAACAACTTCGCAAACAACTTCACGGGCGATTCCCCTTGACCGAAACAGACCCGCCCGTGGGGCAGGACGAACCCTGATTGCACATACCGGCATTCATCGGTGAGCCAGACATCCTCACAACGTCTGTGGCCACCAAACAGTTTCCACCACGCACCACGCTTACGGTGCGCCGACCCCCCGCAACCTCATGCCCTCGCCTCACGGCCCCCATGCGTCCGCCCCTCACTGGGAGGACGACCGAGCGTAGTCAGGCCGCTTCGCAGGTCGCAAGGCGTTCACTACGATCTTCTCCGAGCGTTCCACGGTCACCGTGGCCTGCTCCTTCTCCAGAGTCTGCACCACACCTCCCGGGATGTTCAGCGCAGGTTCGAGATCCTGCGGCTTGCCGATCACCTTGAAGAGGTACGGCTCGCCCACCTTGTGACCGTCCACCCGTACGCCGCCGCCGGTGGCGTCGGACAGGTAGGTGTTGGCCACCACACGTACGTCATTGATCTGGATCGCCTCGGCGCCGGCGGCGCGCAGCTCCTGAATGGCGTCGAGCAGCATGTCCGCCTCGACCGCCCCCTTCTTGTCCTCGATGGTCAGCGTGATGCCGGGCCCCTGGGCCGCCACCGTGCCGGCCAGGATGCCGAGTTGCCTCTCCCGCTCGACCGTCTGCTTGCGCGCCTCTTCGGCCTGGTCCGAGCTGTTCTCCAACCCGGTCCGCTGGTCCTCGAGGCGTCGCTTCTCTTCTTCCAGACGCTGAGTTCGGTCATCCAGTTCATCGAGGATGCGTACGAGATCTTCTTGTCGCGCGCCGCGCAGCGCGCCGCTGTCGTTGTTGGACCGCACCTGGATGGCCAGTCCGAGGCCCAGCACGAACAGCAGCAGGGCGACGATGAGTTGGGGCCGGGTCACCCGCGGCGGCCACAGCCCCTGCCTCAGCCGTTGCCTGCCGGTGAGCTGCGGCTTCGCCGCGGGCCCTTCGGGTGCGGGCGGCGCGGGCGGCGGCTCGGGCGCGCTCGGAATCTCCGCGGGGAGCTCCCTGCGCGGGTTGGGGCCGGGCCTGTCGTCGGAACTCATCGGCGTCACGCCCTGAAGACATGCCGGCGGATCGCGGCGGCGTTGGAGAAGATGCGGATGCCGAGGACGACGACGACACCGGTGGACAGCTGCGCCCCGACGCCGAGCTTGTCCCCGAGAAACACGATCAGCGCGGCCACCACGACGTTCGACAGGAACGACACGACGAACACCTTGTCGTCGAAGATGCCGTCGAGCATGGCCCGCAGCCCGCCGAACACGGCGTCGAGAGCCGCGACCACGGCGATCGGGAGATACGGCTCGACCACCGCCGGAACCTCGGGCCGAACCAACAATCCGGCCACGACTCCCACGACGAGGCCCAGTACGGCGATCACGATGTGCCCTTTCCTGCCTTCGGCTCTGCTGTACGTACGGTCACGCTCGGCGCTGCCGGCAGCCTGAGCTCGTCCGACACGGAGATGCTGGTCCTGATGCCGAAATTCTCCTGCAGAGCGTGCAGGTACTGACCGTCGCGGCTGTTCTGGAACCGGGTGCTCAAGCGCTTCGCGTCCCCCACCGCGAGCACCGTATACGGCGGCACCAGCGGTCTGTTGTCGACCAGTATCGCGTCACCCGCGGCCCTGATCGCCGACAGGGCGGTGAGGCGCTGGTCGTTGATGGAGATGGCCTCCGCGCCGGACTCCCACAGGCCGTTGACGACGCGCTGCATGTCGCGGTCGCGCACCCGGCCGGTGTCGGAGAAACTCGCGCTCTCGCGCGGCCCGCCGCCACCCGGATCGGCCTGCTTCTTGTCGTCCACGACGAGCTTCACACCGGGCCCGTGGACCTCCGTGGCGCCCGACAGGAGACCCAGCAACTCGCCCTGGCTGCCGCCGTGTTTCTTCAGCGCGGCCTCTTGGCGCTCGCCCACGTCGTCGCGGAGCTTGTCCACGTCGTCCTCGAGCTGGTCGGCACCCTCGGTGGCCGATTCGACGCGGTCGATGAGCTCCTCGCGCTCCTTGGCCACCACCGGGGCCTCTATGCGCGCCTGCGCCGCCCCCACGGTGACCACGAGGGCCGCCAGCACCAGACCGGCCGCGAGCCCGAGTTTGGCCCGCAGCGGGCGAGGGGCACCCCCGTCCCCTCTGGCCTTCTTGCGGGCCGCCGCCTCCGCGTATCCCTCGTCGAGGCTGTGGTCCATGACCGTGGTGAGCAGCGACATGGAGGCGTCCGGGCGCCGGGGGCGCGAGGGGGTGCTCCGAACGGGGGGCTGCTGCGGCATGCCGCACATCGTCGCACGTCGCGGGGGCTACCTCCGAATGGCCCCACCGGCGAGCCGGGCAGCACCTGTTGTGGGCGCCGCCCGGCTCCGCGAGGGGTCAGCGACCTGCGCTGTCCACCACCGTGGACCACTCGTCCAGCAGCGCCTGCGCGGACGCGTCGTCGGGCCCTTCGGCCCACAGATGGGTGACGGCCTCCGCGGGGTCCGGCAGCACCAGAACCCAGCGCCCGTCGGCCTCCACGACCCGCACACCGTCGGTGGTGTCCACGGACCGGTCCCCGGCGGCCTCCACGACGCGCCGCATGACCAGACCCTTGACGGCCCACGGAGTCGCCAGGTCACGCTTGAGGACGTGCGCCCGCGGGATCCGCGCGTCGATCTGGCTCAGGGTGAGCTGAGTCCGCGCCACGAGCCCGATGAGCCGCACAAAAGCGGCAGTTGCGTCGAAGACGCCGCTGAACTCGGGAACGATGAACCCGCCCCGCCCGTCTCCGCCGAAGATCGTCGAGTCCTCGCGCCCGACCCTGGTCAGATCGTCCGGCGACGTGGTCGTCCAGTCCACCTGGGTGCCGTGGTACGCCGCGACCTGCTCGGCGATGCGCGTCGTCGTCACCGGCAGCGCCACCCGTCCGCTGCGCCGCTCCGCCGCGACCAGGTCGAGCATGACCAGCAACGCCCGGTCGTCCTCGACGATCCGTCCCTTCTCGTCCACGAGCGAAAGCCGCTCGCCGACCGGGTCGAACCGCACGCCGAAGGCGGCCCTGGCCGACGCCACGATCTCCCCGAGCCGCACGAGGCCGGACCTGCGCCCGTCCGCGGTCTCGGTGGGCCGGGACTCGTCGAGCCCCGGGTTGATGGTCAGCGCGTCCACCCCGAGCTTCCCGAGGAGGCTCGGCAGTACGAGGCCGGCGCTTCCGTTGGACGCGTCGACGACGACCTTGATGCCCGACTCGGCGACGCCGGTGGTGTCGACGTTCCGCAGCAGGGAGCCGGTGTACGAGTCGAAGACGCTGGACGGGAAGTGCAGGTCGCCGATCTCACCGGGGAAGGCCCGCCGGTACTCCTGACGCGCGTACACCCGGTCAAGCTTCCGCTGGCTCCCCTGCGACAGGTCGCCGCCCTGCCCGTCGAAGAACATGATGTCGACGGAGTCGGGCACTCCGGGCGTCGTCCGGATCATGATGCCGCCCGCGCTGCCTCGCGCGGTCTGCTGCCGGGCGACCGGCAGCGGCACGTTCTCCAGGTCCCGTACGTCGATGGCGCTGGTCTGCAGCGCCGAGATCACCGCCCGCTTCAGGGCTCGCGCACCACGAGAGTGGTCACGTGCCGTGGTGACGGTGGAGCCCTTCTTCAAGGTCGTCGCGTACGCGCCCGCCAGGCGGACGGCGAGCTCGGGCGTGATCTCCACATTCAGGATGCCGGACACACCGCGCGCCCCGAAGAGGTGCGCCTGGCCCCGGGACTCCCAGATGACGGAGGTGTTGACGAACGCGCCGGCCTCGACCGTCTTGAACGGGTAGACCCTGACGTTGCCCTGGACGATCGATTCTTCACCGACCAGGCACTCGTCACCGATGACCGCGCCGTCCTCGATGCGGGCGGCGCGCATGATGTCGGTGTTCTTGCCGACGACGCAGCCCCGCAGATTGCTGTGCTGCCCGATGTAGACGTTGTCGTGGACGACCGCCTTGTGCAGGAACGCGCCCTCCTTGACGACGACGTTCGAGCCGATGACGGTGTGCTCACGGATCTCGGCGTTCGCCTCGATCTTGGCGTAGTCACCGACGTACAGCGGCCCGCGCAGAACGGCGTCGGGGTGGACCTCGGCCCCTTCGGCGACCCACACGCCGGGCGAGATCTCGAAGCCGTCGAGTTCGACGTCGACCTTGCCCTCCAGCACGTCGGCCTGCGCCTTGACGTAGCTCTCGTGCGTGCCGACGTCCTCCCAGTAGCCCTCGGCGATATAGCCGTAGATGGGCTTGCCCTCTTTCATGAGCTGCGGGAAGACGTCGCCGGACCAGTCGACGGACGCATCGGCCTCGACGTAGTCGAATACTTCGGGCTCCATCACATAGATGCCCGTGTTCACCGTGTCGGAGAAGACCTGCCCCCAGGTCGGCTTCTCGAGGAAGCGCTCGACCTTTCCTTCCTCGTCGACGATGGTGATGCCGAATTCCAGCGGATTCGGAACACGCGTCAGGCAGACGGTGACGAGCGCGCCCTTTTCCTTGTGGAAGGCGATCAGCTCGGAGAGGTCGAAGTCGGTGAGAGCGTCACCGGAGATCACGAGGAAGGCGTCGTCCTTCAACGCTTCCTCGGCGTTCTTCACGCTGCCCGCGGTGCCGAGCGGCTTTTCTTCGTTGGCATAGGTGAGCTCCATCCCGAGCTCTTCGCCGTCGCCGAAGTAGTTCTTGACGAGCGACGCCAAGAACTGCACTGTTACTACGGTCTCGGTGAGCCCATGCCTCTTCAGCAGACGCAGCACATGCTCCATGATCGGCCGATTGGCCACAGGAAGGAGCGGCTTGGGCATGCTCGAGGTCATGGGGCGAAGGCGCGTGCCCTCACCACCGGCCATCACGACGGCCTTCATGTCGGAAACGTCCTCCTCAATAGAGACGACCTAGCCGACCCAGCTCACCAGGGATGGCCCGCGTATGTCAGATGCGGGCCGTGGAGCCTCTGCAGCCGCCGAATCGGCGAGCTCAATCGGCCAGTCTGTCCACCTTGACAAGTCGGCGGACCTGAACCACATACAGGATCCCTGCCCACCAATACAGGGTTGTACCCCATCCTGCGAACGCCCATCCGAAAATAGCAGCGAGTGTGGCCAGCCAGCCACTTCCGTCGCTGAGCAGCAGTAGTGGAAAGGCGTACATCAGGTTGAAGGTCGCGGCCTTGCCCAGAAAGTTCACCTGCGGCGGCGGATAGCCGTGCCGCCTGAGGACGCCGACCATCACCAGCAGAACCAGCTCGCGCAGCAGAAGTGCCGCGGTCAGCCAGAGCGGAAGAATCTCCCGCCAGGTCAGTCCGACCAGCGTGGAGAGGATATAGAGCCGGTCGGCCGCCGGGTCGAGGAGCCGTCCGAGGTTGCTGATCTGGTTCCAGCGCCGGGCGAGCTTGCCGTCCAGGTAGTCGCTGACGCCGCTGAACGCCAGGACGAGCAGCGCCCATCCGTCGCTGTTGGGCCCCCCGAACTCCGGCCTGAGGATCAACCACAGGAAGAGGGGCACGCCGGCGAGGCGCGCCATGCTGAGGATGTTCGGGATGGTGAGGACACGGTCCGTCTGGACGCGTGTCTCCTGGACCTCCACCCGGGGGCCTCCTGTGAGGAAAGAGCCAATGATGCCCCCTGACCTTACCCTCAGTGGCCGCATGCCGGTGCAGAGGGGTGCCGGCACCACCCCCGCAAAACAAAAAAGCCGTGGTCCCTGGAATTGAATCCAGGAACCACGGCTATAAAAGAAGTTCGGCGGCGTCCTACTCTCCCACAGGGTCCCCCCTGCAGTACCATCGGCGCTGTGAGGCTTAGCTTCCGGGTTCGGAATGTAACCGGGCGTT
>NZ_JBIAII010000019.1:0-67051 GCF_042871345.1 Streptomyces sp. NPDC005863
CCGCATCGCCCTCGACCTCATCGTCTGGCTGGCCGCACGCAACATTCCAGGGCGGCCAGCCGGACGGATCACCGACTTCCAAAACACGACCTAGTGCCTGCATACCGTTCTCGTCGATGAGGATCACACCGGCCAGATCGTCCACCGCGCAGGCCCGGTCGTAGTCGTCTGGATCGGTGGCGTCTCCCGCCATAAGACCACTCCCCGTACACCCGCCCCAGGAGGGCAGGGCGGAGACGGGGACGACGATCAGAGGGCCGCCCATCGACTCCACCCAGACAAGGGAGGGGCCGGAGGCATCGTCTGTGGTGGATGAAGAGGTGGTCATGCAAGTCAGTGTGCCCTCGCCCACTGACAACTTCCCCGCGCTCATCTGAACCCAACACGGGGAATGGTGGCGACGGCCTGGACAGCGTGGTGGAGGCCGTCTCCTTTCTGGCGGCAGTCGCGGAGAATCTTCCAGTTCTTCATCCGGGCGAAGGTGTGCTCGACGCGGGCACGGACGCGTCGGTGTTCGGCGTTGTCTTCTTCCTGACCGCGCAGGAGGGGGCGTCCGGCTCTCTTGCGGTGGGGAACGATCAGGCCGGTGCCGAGGTAGGCGCCGTCCGCGATGACCGTCGTCCCGGCCGCGGCGGCCGGCAGGCCCGACTCCCGCCACACGTGGGCGTCGGCCTTGTTGCCCGGCGCGGGCCAGGCCGAGGCGATGACCAGGCGGCTGTCCGCGTCGATGATGACCTGCACGTTCGCCGAGAACCGGTAGTTGCGGGAGGAGGCGCCCACCTTCCGGTCACGGACCGGGATCAAGGTTCCGTCCACGATCCACAGCCGGTCCACCTCGGCGACCGGCCGCGGCGCGGGCTCCAGGGCCAGCAAGGGGCGCAGGCGGTGGATGACCCGGCAGACGGTGGCCGGGGAGATCCCGAAGAGCGGGGCGAGCTGCCGCATGGTGAGGTTCGTGCGGTAGTAGACGGCCACCAGCAGCACCCGGTCCGCCAGCGGCAGACACCACGGCCGGCCACCACCGGGACCGTTCCCGCCCCGTTCCTTCACCACTTTCACCAGCTTCGCGAACCGCTCGATCCGCAAACCCGTGAACGTCTCGACCCACACCGACTCAGCCCGCAACACCCCACCCATTCAGGAGAAATGCCCGTAACTGAGCCTTCTGCAACACCCTTTAGTGCGCTGACAGCGAAGTTAGTCGCCGCAGGTTAGCGCGCAGCGGACAGCTGGGTTCGTTGTCCAAGGAAAGAACTGTCCGTTGACGGCGAAGCTGGTCGGCCGGATGCCGCTGACCCGCGACGAACAGCTTCGTCGTCAAAGCGATTCCCGCCCCTGGCCGTGTATAGCATCGGCGCCCTGCGGGAGGGGGGAAGATGAGCTTGTCATCCCCCTACCGTCCGCCACTCACTCCCGGTTCTCTACCTCCCGCCACTGCCGACGCTCACGACGCTTGCGCTCTTGCTCTCGCGCGCACTGCCGCTGCATCAGCAGCTCCTTGCGGTCACTCGATCGCTGCGGCCAGACCGCGCGCAGGACGACCCCCACACCGGTCACGACGATGAACAAGAATGCGATGCCCAAGACAGCCCACCACGGGGCAGAGTCCGGCAGAAAGAACACGACTTGAACCTTCCGACCTACAAGGGTCGGCGGGTCGCTTAAGCAGCTAGTACGGCGCTCCCCAGCACGCTGCGCCCGCCCCGAAGATCGATCATGGGGAAGGCGGGGTTCGGGCCGCGAGGAGCGACTTGGGGTGATGTATCAAGAGGGCGCGGTGCCCAGTTCACGCAGTCGGTCGGCCTCGGCGTCAACGACGCGAGTAGAGCCATCAAGCTGTGGCGCTGAAAGCTCACGTAATAGGCGAGCAGATCTGTTAGGGCAGCAAGATATTCCGATACGAGACTTGGGTCGTGGACACCTTGCGCGTCGCGCAGGGCGTCCGCCGCCTTGGCGAGCCGGGTCTTCGCGCTTCCGACACGCGTGTACGTGAGTGCAGGACCAGCGTGAGCCTTGCGGCCCAGTAGCTGCTCTTCGAAGATCTTCCGGAAGGCGTCAGACTCCCAGCCCAGGACCGCCGCCTCACGAACTCGCGGGTCACGAACTGCTAGCCGAAGCTCATCTTCGAGGATTAACAATTCAACGCCGGTGATGTCGAACCCGACCTCCAGCCGGTTGGTGGCGATCACCATCTCGAGGTCACACGCTCCTGGCGTTGGCCGCTCGGACTCGCTCATCTTCCTCCTCACAGTGTCTCGTTCGTCAAGATCGGCAGAGTCTATCTCGCCGGTCCGACATCACTGCGAAAACGGCCGAGGCGACAGGGTTCGTTGGCAAACGACTCAGTTGGATGCCAACGGACAGGAACTGCCGGGAGCGACTTTCGCGTGACACGGGCAGATGGGCGGGCCACCTATGCGCGGGCCGCCGCCCAGGCTGCCCCAAGCTCCACGAGCCTCCGGCGGAGCTGACCTCGCCGCTCCTCCAGGACCAGCGAGGTGGGCGATAGGACGAAGACGTTGTCTCGGTAGGGGAGGAATCCGAGCCGCTCCCACCCTCTGGCGATCTTGGTCGTGACGCGGTCCCACTCGGCTTCGTTCCGCAGGCGATCCGCGCTCAGGTCGGAAACTCCGGGAGCGGCATGCTACGGCCCTGCATCCGGGCGTCAGCCGGAAGATGGCTTCGGAGGCGAGGATCACGCCCAAGCCTCGCCCTCTCCATTGCTCGTGCAGGGTGACGCGATCCATGATGAGCAGGGCGGAGCTCTAGGATCCGCCTGCCCGTGAGCAGCGGGTGCTGCGGAGACGCCGTATTCCACGCTTCGCGAGCAGCACCGCATTCGCGGCTCAGTGAGCAATCCCGACGTTCCCAACCGCTGACAGCGCGACTCCCTGTAACCGGGCGCCGACAGCGTGGTGAATGTATTGGCGCGGCTGGCCCTTCACCTTCTGCTCAGGGTGCCTGTACCGCTCCTCCGCCCCGGGATCGGGGTTCTGTCGATACGCTACGGGCGTCTCACAGGCCGATGTCGGCAAGCTATTGGTCGGGCCGCAGATGCTCGCCAAGGTAGTGGCCGGTGATGCTCTCGGGGTGTTGGATGATGTCGTCGGGGGTGCCAGTGGCGACGACTGTACCGCCGGATGCGCCGCCGCCCGGGCCCATGTCGATGACGTGGTCGGCGTTGGCGATCATGTCAAGGTCGTGCTCGATGACGAGGACGGTTGCGCCTTTGTCGACCAGACGCTGCAGGACGTCCAGAAGCGTGCGGATGTCCAGGGGGTGGAGGCCGACGCTGGGTTCGTCGAGGACGAACAGGGCGTTTCTCTGGTCGCGGGTCAGTTCGGTGGCGAGCTTGAGGCGCTGGGCCTCGCCGCCGGAGAGGGCGGGGGTGTCCTCGCCGAGGGTGAGGTAGCCGAGCCCGAGGTCGTTAAGAGCGTTGAGGCGGGTGCGTACGGGGCGGATGTCCTCGGTGTGGGCGAGAGCCTGGCGGACGGTGAGGCCCAGCAGATCCGGCAGGCTGATGCCGTCGGATCCCGGGTCTACGGGCGTGGGCCGCAGGATGTCGTGGGCCGCGGGAGCATAGCGGGTGCCATCGCAAGTAGGGCAGGCGATGTCGACGTCGGGCAGGAACTGCACATCCAGGGAGATCTGTCCGGTGCCCTCGCAGCGCGGGCACCGCAGCGAGCCGGTGTTGTACGAGAAGTCCGCGGCCGTCAGGCGCGTTCGACGGCTGCTGGAGTGCCGGCGTATTCACGACGAAGGTCGTCCAGGATGCCGCTGTAAGTGGCGACGGTGGAGCGGACGTTGGTGCCGATGGGAGTGGCGTCGACCATGTTCACCCGGCTGATCCCGGCCGCGTCCAGGGCCTTGACATGCTCCGGCAGCGGCTCGTCGGCGGCCTGCGCCTTGAGGCCGGGGACGAGACTCTCCAGGATCAGGGTGGTCTTGCCGGAGCCGGACACGCCAGTGACAGCGGTCAGCTTGCCCCGCGGGACGTCGACATCCAGGGCGTGCACGGTGTGCAACGGGCGAGTGGCCAGGTGGATGCGGCCGCAGTCGTACACCGTGTCGCGGTCCGCCCGTGTCCGTACGAGCACGGGTTCGCGGCCGGTCAGGAAGCCGCCGATGAGGGAGGCGGAGTCCTTGCCCAGGCCGCGGGGATCGCCGGTGGCCAACACAGTGCCGCCCTCGGCGCCCGAGCCCGGACCGATCTCGATCAGCCAGTCAGCCTCACGCAGGACCTGAACATCGTGGTCGACGAAGACCACCGAATTGCCGTCGCGCAGCAGGTCACGCATCACGCCGAGCAGGCCGTCCACATTCACCGGGTGCAGGCCGATGGACGGCTCGTCCAGGACATACAGCACGCCGGTGGTGCGGTTGCGCACCGCGCGGGCCAGCTGCACGCGCTGCCGCTCGCCGGTGGACAGAGTGGAGCTCGCCCGGTCCAGGGTGAGATAGCCCAAGCCCAGTTCGGTGAGCCGGCGGGCAGCGCCGAGCAGGGTGGCAATCAGGTTGTCCGCCATCTCTCGCATCTCGGGCGGCAGCGCGCCGGGCAGCGTCGGCATCCAGGCGACGAGGTCGTCGAGGGTCTTGGCGGTGGCCTCGGCCAGGTTCGTGCCGTCCAGGAGAGTGCCGCGGGCCGCCTCACTGAGCCGGGCGCCGTGGCAGTCCAGACAGATTTGCGTGGACAGGAACTTGTTCACCCGGCTCAACCCGCGCTCAGTGGCGGCATTGTTCAGGGCTTCTTCGACCGCACGGCGGGCGTTGCGGTAGGTGAAGTCCAGCTCGAACAGCTTGCCGTTCTTCGACCGGACGCTGATGTGCCGCTTCTCCTCAGGGCCGTGCATCACGATCCCCCGCTCGGCCGCGGTCAGGTCCGCGTACGGCATGTCGGTGCGCACCCCGAACTCGGCGACGACCTGCGGCATCACCGTCAGCCCGAACATCGACCACGGTGCCACCGCCCCGTCCGCGATCGACTTCGACGCATCGGGCACCAGCGCCGCCTCGTCGACCTCGCGGACCATGCCGGTGCCGGTGCAGCGCGGGCAGGCACCGTCGGAGTTGAACGCGAACGACTCGGCCCCCGGCGGATACCACACCGCCCCGCACACCGCGCAGGTCAGATCCATGTTGGCGGCCACGTCGACGGTCGGCTCGTGCCGGTGGCCGTTCGGGCACAGATGCGCCCCGAGCCGGGAGAACATCAGCCGCAGCACATTCAGCAACTCGGTCGAGGTGCCGAAGGTCGAGCGCACCCCGGGCACGCCCGGCCGCTGCCGCAGCGCCAGAGCGGCCGGCACATGGTCCACCTCCACCACCGCCGCCCGCGGCGCCTGCGCCATCCGCCGCCGGGTGTACGTCGACAGCGCCTCCAGATAGCGCCGCGAACCCTCCGCGTACAGCACCCCCATGGCCAGGGACGACTTCCCCGACCCCGACACCCCGGCCACCCCGACCAGCCGCCGCAGCGGCACGGTCACGTCGACGTCCTTGAGGTTGTGCACCCTGGCTCCGCGCACCCGGATCGCCAGCGGCTGATCGCCTTCGGCCGTCCCCTCCCACGCCTCAGGCTCTCCAGGTGCCGTCACAGTTTTCTCCCTCCGTCAGGTACACACACTCGGAAGTTGCTTCCATGGAATGTATCTGCTTTCCTGGAAGTGCATCAAGTGAAGATTCGCCCACTTTGCCCCCCAGGGCGACACGCACCAGCGAACGGAGCCACCGCCATGACCGACACAACCAGCGACATCGCCCGCAGCTACTTCCAGGCCATCCAGAGCGGCGACCTGGACACCGTGGGCAAGCTCCTCGCCGACAACGTCGTCTGGCACCAGCCCGGCGGAAATCAGTTCTCCGGCGTCCGCGAGGGCCGTGACGCCGTCTTCGCCCTGCTTGGCGGGATGATGGAGGCCAGCCAGGGCAGCTTCGCCATCGACCAGGTTCACGCTCTGATGGGCAACGGCGACCTCGTTGCCGCCACCATCCACTTCGCGGGACGCACCGACAAGGCATCGATGGCGATGGACGGCGTCGACCTGCTGCGCATCCAGGACGGCAGGATCGTCGAGGTATGGCTGTTCTCCAGCGACCCAGACGCCGAGGACGCCTTCTGGGGCAAGTGAGCCCTGCGGGAGAGGAATGATGACTGACCTGAAGCCACTGTTCGACGCCGTGATCCGCCTCGAGACCGAGGTGTGGAACGGCGTCGATTCGGCCCTGCGGGCCGCCTGCGATCTCCCGATGACCTGGCTCGACATCCTCCGAATGCTCGAGCGGACCGACGGATGCCGGGTCCAGGACATGGCCCAGGAATTCGCCATCACCATCGGTGGCGCCAGCAAGGTCGTCGACCGCGTCGAGAAGGCCGGATACTGCACCCGCCGCGCCAACCCCGAGGACCGCCGTTCCTCCATCGTTGAACTCACCCCTGCCGGACGCCAGATCCTCGACAAGGCCCTGCGGGTCTTCGACGAAGAACTACGCCGCCGCTTCGGCCCGGCGCTCGACGACGGCGAGGCGGAGAAGCTCACCGCCACGCTTACGCGGCTACGGTCTGTCGGCCACACCGGTGACGCAGGAGGCGAAGCCGGGCAGCGACTTCTTCCCGCGATACGCAAGTCGGTTCAGCGCGATCAACCGAGCGCATAGGCGCGGACGCGAACACCGGCGCAGGGCCGGTCCGACATTAACTGCCGCACCCGGCCCTGCCCTCACGGTGTCTCGGAACGGGGTAGTTCGGCGTCGCCCGCGATGCGCAGGATCCGCTGGTCTTCTCGCAGGAAGTCGCGTCCGCGGGGCGTGGGTGCGAGGGGGCGGGTGTCCCGGTCGATGACGCGGAAGCCGGCTCTGTGCTCGATGGCGCGGATGCGGGCGTCGAGGGTGGCGTGCCTGCCCCCCGCAGAAGCTGTCGGCGGCCGCGGGAATACTGTCGTGGTGCCTGAACGGCGGCCTCCGGCTCATGAGCCGGAGGCCGCCCGACCGCTGCCCGGCCTGGCGGTCCGCGGCGACGAGCACGGCGGCGCCATAGAATTCCGGGCCGTTCAGGTTCACGATCACGTTCGCCGGGTTACGGGCGGCGACGATCTCGTGCAGGCACTTCCCGAGCCATTCACGGGTCTCGAAGCCGATTTCGCCCGATAACACCACGACGGGCCAGCCTGGCATCAGCTCTCCGGCCGCGACGCGATCTGCGTGACTCCCCGGCCAGCCGGGGTATACGCGGGAGATCAGCGCATCAGGGCCTTGGGGTGGCCCGGTCTGCTGTACTCGCCTCGGCGAAGCGTGCGATGGCCTCGGCCGCCAGGGCGAGGGATGCGTCGCTTGCCGGGGCGCCGGGGCCGTCGACGATCCTGAGTTCGGCACCGGGCCATTCCTGCGCGAGTTCCCAGGCTGTGACGGGCGGGTGGGCGAGGTCAAGCCTGCCGTGGATGAGGATCCCGGGGATTCCGGCGAGCTTGGCGGCGTCGCGGATGAGGGCGCCCTCGCCGGTCCAGGCGCCGTTGGCGTGGTAGCGGGCGCAGGTGCGGGCGACCGCGGTCTGCTTGTCGAAGGGCAGTTCGCCGAGTGCGGCGACGCCGGGCTGGGTTCCGCCCGCGGTATGAACGGTGTCGTGCCAGCGGCCCCAAGCGCGGACCGCGCGTTCCCGGACGGCGGGGTACGCGTCCTGGGTGTGGCGCTCGTAGGCGCGGACGACGTCGTCGTACGGTCCGGCGTCGACGGCGGCGAGGAACTCCTGCCACTGGCCGGGGAAGAAGCGGTTCAGGCCGCGGTAGGTCCAGTCGGTCTCGGCGCGCCGGGACGTGGTGACGCGGGAGAGCACGATCTCGGTGACGCGCTCGGGGTGCGTCTGGGCGTAGGCGAGGGCGAGGGTGGAGCCCCAGCCCTCCGCGTACAGCAGCCACTGCTCGATGCCGAGATGCTCGCGGAGACGTTCGACGTCGTCCACGAGGGTCCAGGTCTTGTTGTGCCGCATGGCGGTGGCGGGGTTGGCGGCGCTGGGGGTGGAGCGTCCGGCGCCGCGCTGGTCGAGCAGGACGATCCGGTAGCGGTCGGGGTCGAACAGGCGGCGCTGTTCCGGCCGGGTGCCCGCTCCTGGGCCGTCGTGGACGACGAGGGCGGGCTTGCCGCCGGGATGGCCGGAGGTCTCCCAGTGGACGAGGTTGCCGTCGCCGACGTCGAGCATGCCGCTCGCGTACGGCTCGATCGGTGGAAACAGGCTCGTCATGGCGGGGGTGTCCTCTCCGTGCTCATCCGGGCGGGATGCCGGGATCACCCTGCCAAACATCATGGAAAACATAATTATTTCCCGTGATGATCCACAGGTTCAGTCCGCGGTGCCGCTGCGGCGGGCGTAGGCGCGGGCGGCGCGGACACGGTCACCGCAGCGTGTGGAGCACCAGTGGCGCCGGCCGTGGGTGCGCAGGAGGAAGCGGTCGCAGGGAGCTGATCCGCAGGAAGCGAGGATATCGGCGTCGGGGCCGGTGAGCAGGTCGGCGGCGTCGGCGGCGAGGGTCGCCAGTGCGTGGTTGACGGCCTGGTCGGTGGGGTGCGCCTGTATACGGCGTAGTCCCTGGGCCCCGCCCCAGGCGAGGAGGGGTGCGGTGGGCACGGCCGTGAGGGCCTCGTTCACCGCGCGCAGTGATTCCTCGGGCGGGGTGGTGGTGTCGACGCGGGCGGCGAACAGGGCGCGGATGTGATCGCGCAGCGTGCGCATCCGCTGCGCGCACACCTCGTACAGCTGCACGTCCGGGGTCGTCAGGTCGTGGGCGGTAAGCCAGCGCATGGCGGTTTCCGGGGCGGCGAGCAGGTCGTAGCTCTGGCCGGCGGGCAGGGTGGCGGCAGTGTCGGCGAAGTCCAGGGAGCGGTACCGGTCGGCACCCGGTGCCGGGGGCAGAGCGGTCGGGGCAACGTCGGAGGCCAGGGTGTCGTCCATACCTCTCATGGTAGCGCTTGCGTTTTTCCGTGATACCTGCCTAACCTGGTGTCACGTTAACCGCATGTTTTTTTCGTGAGAAATGGAGATGTGATGTCCCAGCTCGACGCCAACCAGTTCCCGGTCCGCACGTTCGGCGGTCCGACCGCCCTGTTCGAGTACGGCGGCCTGCGCTTCCTGACCGACCCGACCTTCGACGGCCCCGGCGACTACCCCGCACCCGGTGGCCCGACCCTGGTCAAGACGGCGCCCTCCACCGCTACGCCCGCCGATGTCGGCCCCGTCGACGTGGTCCTGCTCTCCCACGACGAGCACGCCGACAACCTCGACACCTCCGGCCGCGCCCTGCTCGCCGACGTCCCCCTCACCCTCACCACCCCCGGCGGCGGCAAGCGCCTTGGGGAGAAGGCCAAGGGCCTGGCCGACTGGGAGACGGTCGAACTGGAGCGTCCGGGCGGCGGCACCATCACGGTGACCGGCGTCCCGGCCATCCACGGCCCCGGCGCGCGTGAGGAGATCGAGCCCGTCGCCGGCCAGGTCGTCGGCTTCGTCCTGACGGGCGAGGGCCTGCCGACGGTCTACGTCAGCGGCGACAACGCCTCGCTCGACGCGGTCAGGGAGATCGCCGACCGCTTCGCCCCGATCGACACCGCCCTCCTGTTCGCCGGAGCACCCCGCTTCCCCATGCTCTTCGACGGCAACCTGATCGTCCTGGACAGTGCGCAGGCCGCCGAGGCCACCCGGATTCTTGACGCCCGCCGTGTCGTCCCGGTCCACCACGACAGCTGGGCCCACTTCACCGAGGGCCGCGACGAGCTGGAGGCAGCCTTCGCCGCCGCGGGCCTGACCGACCGCCTGGACCAGGACTGGGCGCAGCGCGCCTGAGCCCGGACCGCAGCTCAGGAACCGAGACCTCCTCCCAGGGCCGGGGCTCCCCTCACACCGAGCCCCGGCGGGTAAGTCCGGTGAGCGGTCCAGCTGCGCAGCCGTATGCGCGCATCACGTTGGTACTGCCCGACGACCAGACCGTCGAGGTGCGCCTATATGAGCGTTTGCAGACCACCGGACGGTTTCCTTGGCGGTTTCGAATTGGCGTCCCGTCATGGGTGGCGACCGAGACGGGGGTGGAGCCCACCGAGTATTCGGTCTGGGTCACGGACCGGCAGCTGCGGCCGATCGACGGGGTTGATCTGTCAGTCGTCCCGACGCATCGACGCCTGGAGGCTCCGCCGCCGACAAAGCCTTCCGGCTGGGTTGTGCGCCCCGATCCTCAACGCCGTTGCGGCAGGCTCGTGCATGATGCCGCGTGTCGCCACGCGGCTGGCGAGGGTCGGGAGTTGGGTTCCCTAGAGGCCCTGGATGCGCTGATGAGCCCCGGAACGAAAGCGTGCCACGACTGCGCTGCCGCCGAAATCCTGCTCCCTGCAATGGAATTGGGGCAGGGGTACGGTTAGCTGCCGCTCTGAGCGACGCGAAGCAGCCGCTCAGAGCGGGGCGCCAGGTCCTCTCGACGTCTGAGCTGGGACGTGACGAAGCCCCCGGAATCGCTAGGCGGATTCCGGGGGCCGTATCAGGGGTGTGTCTGCTAGCTCTCGGTGGAGCCGGCGCTGTCGGAGTCGTCCGTACGGCGTCGGCGGGAAACGATGAGTGCGCCGCCGCCGGCGAGGAGGAGACCGGCGCCGCCCATCAGCCACGGGGTGGCATCGGCGCCGGTGTGGGCGAGGGAACCGTCGGGCTCGGGGGCCGTCGTGCTCGATGCGGTCTCGTCGGGGGCCGGGGAGCCAGTCGGCTTCCCCTTCGTCTCCGGCGTACCGTGGTCACCGGAGCTGCCGGACGTCGGCTTGTCCGAGGGCTTCTCGGTCGGCTTGTCCGAGGGCTTCTCGGTCGGCTTCTCCGAGGGGTCGGGGCTCGGCGGGGTGGTGTGGGTCCTGGCGTTGGTGACGGTCACGGTGACTGGGTCGCCTGGCTTGGCCTTGAAGTCGCGCTGCCTCTTGTAGAGGTCGTATCCCGCGGGCGCCTTCGTCTCCTTGACCCAGAAGTTGGTGCCGGTGCGGTTGTCGACCGGGAGCTTGGCCGTGACAGTGCCCTTGTCGCCGGTGGTGAGGGTGAGGAGGGTCTTGTCTCCGGTGCCGATGTTGACGGTGGCGCCGGGCAGGAGCTTGCCGCTCTTGTCGTCTTTGGCCTTGAGCAGGACGGAGGCGGGCCTGAACGGATCGACGATGGTGAGCGGGGCGTCGGTGCCAGGAGTGACGATGACATCCTGGTCCTCGACGACGTCGTGCAGCGGGCTGCCGCTGGCGGTCTCCTTGAGTCGGTAGACGCCCGGTGCCAGGCCCTTGAAGGCCAGATGGCCCTCGGCGTCGGTCTTGCCGCTCCCGACTTCCTTGCCCGTGGAGTCGTACAGGGTGAAGGACGCGCCGGCCAGGACATCGCCGCCCGCATCCTTCTTGACGATCGCGACGCCTCCGCCCTCTGTGGCATTGCGTGGGGCAGGAGTGGTGGAGGCGAGCGGGGTCTGGGCGGAGGCGTACGGGGCCCAGGCCAGGGATCCGGTCACGGCGGCGGCGACGGTGAAGGCCGCGGTCGGAAGAAGGCGGGCGGATCGGGTGTGCAAGTAGGGACTCTCCAGGAAGGGGGTGGCGTGGGCAAAGGCCACGGGGATGGTTAGCGGGTGCGGCTCGTGCCGGGGAGCGCCGCAGGTGCGGCGACCGGCGGGATGACGGGCACCTGATGCGCCGGGACCGTCGCCGCGACGTATATGTGGCGGCGGGTGTGGAAGGGGATGTCCTTCACCGCGCGAGTCACTGGCTCTGTAGAGACCAGCGAGGCGGTGAAGGAGGCGACCAGTGTGGTTGGGGTGCCCTGGGAGAACCGTGCGCGCCAGTAGGGCTCGCTCGGGTATCCGCCCCAGGCCGACCAGGTGGGCGAGTCGTCGCGGATGGTGGTGGCGTAGCGGTGCTGTACGACACCGAGGGACTCGGGATCGCGGAAGAACTGGCTGCCGTCGGTCTTGACCTGGTGGCTCCAGCCGCGGGCGAGGAGCAGCGTGTACGCCTCCTGCGGCGGGGTGTCGTCCTCGAACAGCCGGTCCTGGCCGCTGTGGCGGTCTTCGAGGTAGAGATCGAGCAGTTCGGTATGGAAGTCGTGCAGCAGCTCGGCGGGGGTGGTGGCGTCGAGGCTGATCTGCCAGGCCGGGGGACCGAACGGCGCGCGGTTGGCGGTGATCGTCCACTTCCCCTTGTGGGGGCTGTCGGAGTCAGGGACCAGGGTAGTGAACAGTCGCAGACACGGGCTGGTGGCGAGGGCCGCGCCGTCCTCGGACTGGTGCACGGTCCAGTCCTCGGGGAAGGGCCAGATCGCATGGAGGTCCATGGGTCCGGGGCCGGCCAGGTGACGGGGCAGGACCTTTACGGACTGGGCCGGGTTGAGGTTGATGAGGGGGTCGGTCGACATGGGCGGGTCCTCAGCGGCGGCGGGCGGGCAGCGCGGCACCGGGCGCGACCGGTGGGAGCGTGGTGGTGCTCCAGCGGGGAACGCTGCGCGTGCCGAGCGCGGGCGGGCGACGGCGGTCGGCGGCGGTCTGCTGGACGTCGAGCGGGGTCGGTGCAGGAGGCTTCGGTGGCTCGATGGGGGTGAGCTGGGCGAGTTGGGCGAGCCGGGGGGCGAGGTTGCTCTTGTAGCGGGCGACGGGGGCGGGGTCGATGAAAGCGGCGGCGGTAGCGGCGATGAGGTGCTTGGGGGTACGCGCGGTGAAGACCGCCTCGGCGCGGGTCCCCCAGCCTTCGGGACCGGCCCACAGCTCCACGGTTTCGCGGTCAGGATCGGTACCGACGACGTCGATGCTTGCTCCGGCCAGCCCGTCAGGGGCGATGATCTCCACCGTGCCGCGGGTCAGCGGGCGGCGTTGCCATCCGGCGTCGAGCAGAGGTTGTATCGCGTCGGTCCAGCGGTACGAGGGATCGGCCAGGAAGCTGTCGGTGTCCGCGCTCCACTCGCGGGCGAGGGCACTGGTGAGGCCGTGGACGATCTCAGGCGGAGTATTCTGGTTGAAGGTGGCCGTCCAGGTAGCACGGGACACGGCGTCCTGGGCTGCGCTGATCCGCCACACGTCGTAGTCGTCGCCCGCCCAGCCGATCTTGATCCGGTGGTCGGGTGAGGTGACAACCGTCTGGAACGGGCCCTCGTCAAGGTGGTGGTGTGGCCAGTGCTTGACGGGCTCGAAGCTCGGATCGGCCTGGCCGGGCAGGCCAGCGAGGTAGCGCGGGGAGACGTAGACATCTCCCTCGATCGGGGTGGGGTCGGTCATAGGCGTATCCGTCGGGGTCGGAGGGAAGGCAGCGGGCAGCCGTCGGGCACAGGGCGGGCGCGGTCGGACGGGGCGGCGTCCTTGGCCAGGCGCCGAATCCAGCGAGCACTCGCGAACCGGCAGGCGGGTGGCCGGAACTGGGGCCGGCTGCCCGGCTCCGTCGGGTTTCGTAACCGCCTCACCGCCTCGGCCCCGGGCCCCCAGCGATGGGCCACCCGAGGCCGGGATCGGGCAGGGAGCCCAGTAGGTCCTCTCCTCAGTGGGTTCGGGGCCGGACTCAGGGGGTGCGCGGGTTACGCCGTGGACGCGGAGGGCTGGGGTTCGACGGTGAGGGTCAGGTGGCGAAGGGCCTCTTCGACGCGGGCCTGGGCGGTTTCGGCCGTGGGCCCGGTGGTGATCAGGAATCCGGCGCGGGCGCTGAATATGTCGCCCTCGGGCGGCAGGACGACCATGTCGCCGACCGTGCGTTGGAAGGCGACCTGCTCCAGCCACGGTGTGCGGGCGGCGAAGTCGGCGTCGAGGTGGCAGTAGGTCAGGGTGTCGGAAGCGTTCGGGAACAGCATCCGGATCGCGGCGGCGCAGTGGCGGGTGCGGGTGAGGTCGGGGGCCTGGCCGCAGGCGGTGTCGGCGGCGGCGCGGGCCAGGTCCACGCCGGTGGCGAGCTGGACGAGATGCCCGATCATGTCGCCGCCGATACGGGCATTGACCTCGATCAGCCGCGGGCGGCCGTTGACGAGGCGCATCTCGACGTGCTGGACGCCGTCGGAGATGCCGAGCGCCTTGATGGCCGCGGCGGCGACGGGTGCGACCTGGTCGAGCAGCGGATCGGCGGCATCGACGCTGTGGGCGATCTCCTCGAAGAACGGCGGGGCGCCGAGGGACTTGCGGGTGACGGCTACCGCGGTGGTGTGACCTCGGTGGGTGACGCACTCGACGGAGACCTCGGGGCCGTCGAGGTACTCCTCCACCAGCACGTTGGTGCTCTCGATACCGTCGCGGGCCCCCGCGGCAGCGAACGCGAAGCCGTGCGGCAGTTCTTCGGCGCGGTCGACGCGGATGACGCCGATACTGCCCGCACGGGCAGCTGGCTTGAGTACGACGGGGTAGCCGATCGTCTCGGCGGCGAGCGCCGCCTCCAACAGCGAGCGGGCGGTCATCGACGCGGCCGAGGGCACGCCGTGGCGGGCGAACAGGGTACGGGCGGTCGCCTTATTGCGGGCGGCTTCCATGACCTCTGGGCTGTTCGTCGGCAGGCCCAGGCGCCGTGCCAAGAGGGCGGTCTGAACGAGATACCACTCGGTCCACGTCGCCACACCGGTCAGCTCGTGCCGCTCGGCCAGGGCTTGGCCGGCGGCGGCCAGCGCCTGGGCGTCGTCGGGATCGGCGATCTCGAAGTCGGTGATGAACTCCCGTTCCCAGGTGGGCGCGGCGGGGGAGATCAGGACGACGTCGTACCGGGCGGCGACGGCTTCGAGGCAGTAGCCCCGGTACACCTCGGCCTCCGCACCGGCGGTCGATGTGACAAGGATCGTGGGCAAGGACTCTCCAAGAAGAAGCAGGTACGCAGCAGTTCAGGCACGGCGGCGAGGTTTCAGGGGGTGCGTCGGCGCCGCAGCTCGAAGAGGGACGCCCACTCGGGGTGGTCCGCGACCAACTTCCGCGCATACAGCGCGGTGTAGTTGTTGTTGAGCCCGCGCAGACCCTGCGGGAGCCGCCAGCGCAAGTCCTCGAACAGATCCTTGAGCCCGATGCGGGTGGCCCCCGCGGCAAGCCGTTCGGCCGTCAGGTTCTCCAGGGCCCGGTAGACGTAGGGGTGCGCGGCGTCGAAGGCCAGGAACTGGTCGGTGAGGGTGGGCCTCGATCCCGCGCGGGAGGAAGGCCGGGCGAGCGGTATGACGGCCTGAGCGGCGGCAGCGGGCATGGGCATCGGGTAGATCTCCAGGGCGAAAAGGGCGGCAGGGCAGGGTGGGTCAGGCGAGATGGGCGCGAAGTGCGGGGAGAGTGCGCAGGCGCAGGAAGGCGAGGCCCAGGCCGAGGGCCTGCACGGCAGCGCAGATGGTGATCACATGGCCGAGCAAGGCGGGCGGCACCGTAGCGACCAGGGCGCCCGCCAGCGGGAACGGGATCAGGAGCAGCAGGATCGTCAGCGAGAGGGTGGCGCCGAACACCTGCTGCGGGATGAGGTGGGAGCGCAGGGTGCGCAGGACCACCGTCATGCCGCCCTCACCAGCCATGAGCACCGCGATCAGCACGAGGTACGCGGTGTAGGTGTGAGTGAGGGAGACGGCCAGGCACGCACCGGCCGCGACGGTGGCGGAGAGCGCACCGACGGGCCACAGACCGAAGCGGTCGATCGCGCGGCGGCACACCGCGACGGTGATCAGGGAGGCGACGGCGGCCACCGACCAGATCAGGCCCACGTCCGCGCTGGAGTGTCCGAACTGCTTCACCACGATCACGGGGGCCGCGGCTTGGCAGGCCGATGGCGAGGTTGGACAGGGTCAGTCCGCAGACCAGCCAGCCGAGCGCGGGCAGCGAGCGCAGGGTCGTCCATCCGGTGCGCAGCCCCGCAAGGGCGGGCTGCGGCATCTCGGTCTTGGTGGCGTAGTGCCGGGGAGCGAGCGCGCACGCCAGGAGCGAGAAGACGGCGATCGTGACAAGCATCCCGGGCGCCCCGGCCCGCTCCAGCAGGAGGCCGGCGATGGCGGGGCCGGCCAGGGTGCCGACCTGGTCGATGCCCAGAAGCACCGACTGCACGCGGTGGGCGCGCTCGCCTGCCTCGCGGCTGGCGATGCCGCCCGCCGTCTCCGCGGCGATGTAGGAGAACTCCGTGAGCACCCCGGCAGAGGCGGCGAGCAACATGACGGCGACCGTGGTGGGCAGTCCGGCCTCCAACTGCGGCAGGGCGAGGGCGGCAGCCACGACCACCGCGGCCCGCAGCGCCGAGGCCGTGCGCAGAACGCGGGCGGTGCCGTGGCGGTCGACCATCGCTCCGGCGACAGCGAACGCGCCCAGGCGCGGCACCCACTCCAGCGCGAACGCCACGCCGGTCAGAGCTGCGGAGTTGGTGGTGGCGAGCACCAGCAGCGGGATGCCGTACGTCGTCATCGCGAAGGCGCCGGCGTCCATGCTGCGGGGCAGGTAGATACCGCGCAGCAGGGTGGGGACCGGCCGGCGGGCATGCCGGGGCCCGACACTCGATCTCACGCAGCGCGCTCCAACTCGTGTGCCGTGTGGGCGGTGTGGAGGACCATGTCGCGCCGGACACCCACGTTCACCTGAAGCCAGGCGGTCAGGGCGGCCTGCGGGCCGTTAAGGTCCGAGATGGCCTGCGGGCTGAGGACCACTCCCCCGGGTAGCAGCAGTCCGCCGGCGTTACCGAGCCGGGCGACACCGCGGGCCAGGGCCGGGCCCTGACCGAGCAGGGTGAGGGTGTACTGGACCCGGGTGACGAAGTCGCTGGCCTCGGTGGGGAACTGGTGGGTGCGGGCCCAGCGTGCGGCCGCGTCGTAGACGTCGGCGAGGTCCTCGCCGCAGCCGGTGAGCCGGTAGCGGACTCGTTCGTGCTCGTCGCCGTACACGAGGCCGAAGTCGCGGGCCCGGTCGACGGCGTAACCGAGCTGATTGACCGTCAGGTCACCGAATGCGGCCTGCAGGCTGCCGCGGCGGCGGTTGATGGGGCCGTTGTCGGCGATTTCGCTGACGAGGCGGATCAGGCCCGGCAGGGACAGCACTCGGATGGCCTGGCGCTCGTTCAAGCGGTCGGTCGGATATCTGGTCATCGCCGGTTGCCCCCTGCCTGCGGAAGCGCGATGGGGCGCGCCGGTATCTGGTGCGAGAAGAGGTCGCCGTGCTTCCAGGCCGTGTGCGGCGTGGTCTGCGCCGGGGTGGACGACGGCTGGGTGGTAAGGGCCGGGGTGGTCGCGGCGGGAGCGGGGGTGGCGGGTGCCGGTACGCGGGGCTGGGTGGTCAGCCACGGCCCGGACTGGGTCTGCGTCGCGGCCGGGGCCTCACCCCACACGGGGTGGGTGTCGGCGAGCGGGCGCCCGGCGGCCCAGGCGGCGAGGGCCCGGTAGACGGGGGCGAGCGCATGCCCGTTGGAGGTCAGTTCGTAGGCCGGGCCGTCCTTGCGGACCAGGCCGTCGGCGACCAGGCGGTCCACCTGGGGGTAGATGTTGCTGAGGCGGTAGCCCGGCATCGCCGCGGCGGACAGGGCCTTGGCACTGGTGGCGCCGCGGGCCTTGAGCACCCACAGGATCGAGGTGGCGTGACGGGGGCCGATCAGCGCGAGGCTGTCTTCGATGTTTTGCGCGGGCGCGACCGTGGTGAGCGGCTCCAGCTTCCCGGTGTCCTTGTTCTTCACCAGGGGCTTTTCCAGATGCGCCTCGCCCCAGGCGGCGATCACCGTCAGGACGGGCATGAGGTCGGCGCCGCGGCCGGTCAGGCCGTAGGTCACATGGCCCTGGGCGACCTCGGTGCGCTCGACCAGTCCGGCGTCGGTGAGCCTGCGCAGTTTGGGGTGGAGCGTGCCGTCATTGAGCCAGGGCAGGCGCGGCTTGATCTCCGCGTAGCGCAGCAGCTGCGCGGACAGCGTCATCAGGATCCACACGCTCCACAACGGGGTGATCATCTCCAGCGACTCGGTGACGCGGGCGACGTCGCCTTGGGTCGAGCGGGACAGACCGGTGGTGGCCAAGGGGGTGACTCCTAGGGTGGGGCGGGCGTATCAGCGGCTGTGGGTGGCGGCGGGATCCGCTGGCCTCGTCGGCACGGAGGTGGTGAGATCCGATGCCGTCGAAGCCGTGGGCGGCGCGGGGTGCGGTGCAGGCTGGACAGGACGGCGCTGACGGTCTTGGCGTGGGCGTCCCGGGTGGCAACGGATTCAGCAATCCGGCGGGCGCAATCGAGCAGATGACCGGCTTCGAACGTGCCGATCTGCCGTTCCGGGGAGGCCAGTTCGCGCAGCCGCTGGAGCTGGAAGGCGATGGTGCGCTCGGCGAGCTCCAGATCACTGTGGCTGCTCGTCAGGGCGGCGAGCATGGTGCCGGTCGGGTTCGTCTCGGCGTGGGCTTCGAGGGCGGCCATCGGCTGGCCGTACAGGTTCTCGATGCGTTCGCCGATGGTCTCGGACGTGGAGTGGGGCAATCGGGGGCTTTCACGGTCGGCGCCACCGCGCCGCCCCGGCACGGGCGGGTGCCGGGGCGGGCGGGAGCATGGTGGTGAGCTGGGGCCCGGTGAGCTGTACCGGCCGCCCGGGGTGGGCTCCGGGCGGCGGCATGGTGCGCAGCAGCTCGCCGAGCGCCGTGGCGTATCCATCACGGGCGGACAGGGCCGCCTCCACCCACTGCGCGTCGAACCGCAGGTCATCGGCGGGCAGTTCACCCATGTCGCGGCCGGCGGCGGTGGCGTCGTGGATGCGGTCGCGGACCCGGGCGACCTGTTCCTCGGCCAGAGCCAGCCAGGAGCGCAGCTCCAGGGCGCGCATCAGGGCAGCGGATGCATCGGGGGCCGCGGCCCGCGCGTACAGTTCGCTCAGCGAGGCATCGAAGGCTTGGGTTAGGGCCTCGTCCTGGCTGGTCGGCTTGAGTGCGACGCTCACCGCACCGCTCCTCGCACCGGCACGGACGGCGTGTGCGCGGCGCTCGGTACCGGTGCGGTCTGAAGGGCCGGGGACCAGCGGGGGGCCGCTGCCGCTCCGCGCCAGGCTCCCGGCCCCCTGCGGCCAAGGGAATTGGGGTCGGTGTAGTGGCGTACGACCATCGCCCGCCCGTCGCGGACCGCCACGGCGGCGTTGACGCTGTGGGCCAACTCCATGACCGGGTCGTCCAGCACCTCACCGGGAACGCGATCGAGAGCCGCGACGAGGGCGTCTTCGGCCTTCTCCAGCACCTCCTGGGCCTCGGCGAGCATGCCGTACCACTTCACGACGACGGTGGCGTCGCTGGAGGCGTGCGGGGCCGCAGCCACCGCCCGACGCAGGTCGGCCAGCGGCATCTGGAAGCGGGCCTCGATCTGCTGGGTGATGACGCCCATCACGTCATCGGCGTCGTCGGACACGACACGGCTCCTTTCCATAGAAGTGCGTGAGCGAGAGAAGAGCGCGCGCTGCGCTGGTCAGCGGCGACGACCGAGAGAAAGTGCCGGGATCCGGCGAACTCGCTTCCGTGCAGCGCCTAGTGGAGGCACGTGTACACCTCGCGATAGACGTATGAGCCAGAGACCCAGCCCTTTACGCCCGTGTCCTTGTCGGTGATGTAGCGCCAATTGCCGCTGGTCTTGTGGACCGTGAACTTGTGGCCGGCATAGAGCACGCCGATTGCGGCGGGCTTGGCCGATGCATTGGAGCGGATCGTCACGGCGTTCGTGCCGACCTGCAACGGGCCAAGCCGGTCACATTGGCCGCGGACCAGCCCAGCGGCAGGAGCCTGCGAAGGGGAGGCGCTCGCGGACGTGGCGGCAACGATCGGGAGAGCGAGCGCGCCGAGAACAGCCGCGGAGACGGCTATGCGGGTTGAGCACATGAGGAATTCACCTCCAGCGGAGAAAGAAGGAAGGCGGAAGCACATTCGGACTGAGACCGGCGGGCAGTGGTTCAAGAGTCCGGAGAATCCCCGGTTTCGCTAACCGGGGATGTGCTGCTATGTTTCGCACTTCGCGGGCACCGGGCCCTCAAGGATTCACTTCGGAAGAGATTCCGCATGAAGGCAAATTCATGGTGCAGTCAGCGAGTTGGGCCGGTTCGCGGCGCAGGAGCGGCGGGCACGGCGGGCCCAGCGGAGGCTGCGGTGTACCGGGTCGCCGGCGCGGTGGTCGGCAGAGGAACGTCCTCGCCCGACCAGTGGGCGTGCCACCAGGCGGTGGCCTGCTCATAGGTCGAGAAGCCGCCTTCGCGCAGGGTGTGCGTCCAGCACTCGGTGTCGACCTCGTGCAGCAGTACCCGGAAACGCAGCGGTGCCTTCTCCTCGATCGCGGCCAGGAGCACCGTGATCTGCATGCGGGCCGGATCGTCGTCGGTGTAGCTGGTGACGAGGGCGAAGTGGTCGCCATCGGCGGTGAGGCGGTCCTCCAGTGCCTTGGTGGCCTCGTCGGCGGCATCGGTTCCGAGGCCAGGGGAAAGGACGATGGCCTCCTTGGGGCAGCCGCGGGCGATCAGCCAGCTCTGCGCCATAGGTACCAGGGCCAGCCTCTCGTGCTGGAAGCGGAAAGTGCAGGCTTCCACGTCCCGTTGAAGGTGGAGGGCCACCAGCTGCGGCTCGCCGGGGATACCCCAGGTCACCGCGCCGTTGTGCAAGACGTAGTAGCTGTGCCGCTGGTCGTCGGTGTGGTGCTCGGCGAGCACGGCGAGTTCAGTGGATTCGATGTCGATGTGCTGCCAGAACTGCTCGGCGACACGGTCGTTGACGGCGTCGTAGCCGTCGAGGCGGAAGTCCGGGGATGAAGGCATAGGGCTTTCGGGAGCGGGGCGCACGGGATTCGGGGTTCAGCGGCGGGCGGGGGCGGCCGCGGGCCAGGTGCCGGGGCGGGGCACGGGAGCGGTCTCGGGCGCCTTGGGCGAGCGCGGAGCGGTCAGGGCCGCACGGCCGGTGTCGGTCAGGGTGACGGGCTGGCCCGCCGTGACCAGGTGGGAGGTGTCGCGTACCACCAGGCGGCCCTCTTCGAGGCGTTGCAGCTGGCTGTAGGGGATGCGGGTGCCGGAAGCGGTGACGACGTACAGCTGCTGCGTCAGCAGGTTTCGGTGGAGCTTGGCGCCCTGGGTGATGGCGAGCAGCGCCGCGATGTCGGGCGCCCGGAGGTTCGGCACGTCGCGTCGAGCCTTGTCCCGGGCCGCGGCTTCGACGGGCTCGAGCGCAGCGACGGCCTGGGCCTGTCGCTGATCACGGGTGCGGGCCGCGTCCTTCAGCAGGCCGACGGTCCGGTCGATGCGCTCAAACAGCGCGTCATTGACCGGGTGCTCGCCGGAGGAGAGGTTGTTGAGCTGGGACCGGTAGAAGGTCACGTTGGTCTCGGCCTGGACGAGGGACCGGTGGGCGTCGACCAGGTGCGCGTGCTGTTCGTCGAGCAAATCGCGGTCGCGGTACTGGCACAGCCGGTCGATGCTGTGGCCCACGGCCGCTTCGATGCGGTGATCAAGCTGGGTCAGAGCCTTCCTCACCGGTGCGTTGCGGAACATATAGGGGGTTCCTTGAGGTGTCATGAGGGCCGGTGCGCGGGGCCGCTTACGCCAAGCGGCAGGCGCACGTCGAGGTGCGCTCCGTGCCGCGTCTCACGGACGGGGTGCAGGTGGCGAAGGAGGCGGAGCATCGGCTGGTTCGACGCCTCGGCGTAGGTGCTCAGGGTGTGGGCGCCCCGACCCTGGGCGTGCCGGGTGGGGTGCCAGGCCAGCGCGGTGCCGATGCCGTGGCGCTGCTGGGCATCGGCGACCTCAAGCCCAAGGTCGAAGACACCCGGCTCCCGACTTACGGGACCGGCGCAGGCCAGTGCGAGCGACTCGTCGCCAGCGACGAAACCCGTGCGGCGCGGCAGGTGTGTACGCCCCCAGCGGTGCATTAACTGACCGAAGGAACAGCGCTGACGGAAGATATGGACGAGCGAAACGTCCTCGGTCCTCACACGGCGAAGGGCAGCGAGGGCGGGGTGCCTCAGCAGGAGCAGTCAGGTAGCGCGGCCGTCAGGGAACTGCGCAGGTACCCCTTGAGCTGGTGGATGCCGAAGCGGACGTTGCGGGGCCGGGCGCCATACAGTGCCAGCAGACGGGCCAGGCGCAACGGCGTGAGTTCGGCGTACGACCAGCGGCCTTCCGCCATGCCGGGCAGCTGATGCAGGTGGTCGGTGAGATCGGCCGAGGACATGGCGGCCGGATCGCCCTCGGCAGCGAAGGCGTCGAGGCACGCGTGAACGGTCGTGTGTTCGGCGGCCGGGCAGGAGCGGCAGTCGACCTCCTCCTCGGCGGTGTCCGCTTCGCTGTCGCCGCCGATCTGGGAGCCGCAGCCCTGGATGCTCAGCAGGCGGGTGAGCTCGTAGCCGGCCAACAGGCGCAGGATCAGGACGTGGGTGAGCTGCTCCCGCTGTTCGTGAGGGTCGGCGAGGCAGCCGGGCGGCCCGTCGCCGGCTCCGGTGAGGAGATGCGCGTCCAGCTGCTGAACTCGGCGGTGGGCATCCAGAATTGCCCGATGGTGCGGGTTCTCCTGCGGGATGTCGAGTCCAGCGAGGGCGGCTGTGAGGTCGTCGAGGCAGGCGGGGAAATGGGTCGTCAAAGAGTGTGGTCCTTCGGGGTCGGGGACAGGGCGGGGCGCGGAAGACCAGGCACCCCGTACGGGGGCGGACCCGGCTTGGGGACGTCGCGGCGCGCCTCCAGCTGCGGGGAGCGGGAGCGGGCGGCATGGGCGAGCGCGCTCACCGGTCGGCGGGTGATACCCAGGCGTTTGCGAGCGACGTTGTACACCTCGTGGCGGTCGCGCGGGCGTACGGCCACCACATGGATCTCGGCGCGGTGCGCCGATCCCGGCGGAGCCGGGCGCTGGGCGTAGACGATGCGCCAGGCTTTGCGGTGATCGACGTAGAGCTTGCGGTAGTTGGCCAGTTCGCCGAGCAATTTGGGGCCGAACTGCTGGGCGCTGACGACCTCCTGAAGCTGGGCGAGGGCCAGGTCCCGGATGTCGACGGGGGCCGCCAGGAGGTCGGTCAGGGCGCGCGGGTCGAAGGAGAGGCCGAAGGCGGGCCGCTGCTCGGACTCGCTCATGCGGCCTGGTCCGGCTCGCCCGGCTCCGGCGGTCCCACGGAGGCCGAGCGTGCGGAGCGGATGGAGGATGCCGGGCCGGGCAGCAGGCGGTGCGCGTCGCGGTCGGGGTCGGTCTGGCAGGCTGAGAGCGGTCCGCCCGGTGCGCGCACATGGGCCAGGCAGTGGGTGAGGAAGTCGCGGTGCCACACGAACATCCCGGACGGCCCGGCTTCGGGGTCTTTGTGCTGCTGATAGGCCATCCACAGGGCGTGGAGCCAGGCGACGACATCGTCGTGCTCCTGCCACTGCTTGCACCACGGGGCCGCGGTGGTGACCTCGGCGCCGTAGATACGGATGAGGAAGCCGTCGACCCAGTCGGAGAGTGCATCCAGTTCGTCCTCGTACTCCTCGCCCTCCAGCTCCAGGATCGGGCGCGGCTCGGGCGGCGCCGGGATCGGCGCTCCGGCCATCCCCGGAAGGCTGGGCATGCCGAACGCCGGGAAGGGCGAGGGGTCCGGAGGGGCGGAGAGGCTGTCGAGCTGCCGGGCCTGCTCGGCCTGCTGCTCCATGAGCTTGCGGACGCTGGCCTCAACGCTCTCCAGATTCGAGTCAGGCAGCCGGACAGGTTCCAATTCCCCGCCGTCGGGGAGATCTATGGATTCAGGCACGAAAGGGGGTCTCCTTGGAGCCGCGGCCGGTGAACGGGAATGACGGCTCCACGATCCAGAGAATCCCCGGTTTCGCTAACCGGGGATCCGGTGCTATAACGCAACGCGCACCACGGGGAAAGACGGACGAGACAGCCGCTATCGCCCCGTGCCGGGCGGCGGAAAGCACTTAGGCGGACAGCACGAAGTCGTCCTGGGAGTGGATCTGCTGCACGGTCTCGGTGAGCCGGTCCGCCGCGACTTCGGCGTACTGCCGGGTCTTCTCGATACCGATGAAGTCGCGGCCCTCCAGGAGCGCGGCGACTCCGGTGGAGCCCGACCCGGCGCAGAAATCGAGCACTGTGCCCCGTTCCGGGCAGATCTTCACCAGTTCGCGCATCACTTCGACGGGCTTCTGCGTGATGTGCGCGCGGGCCTTACCGGAGGGCTGTGACGCGCTGTAGAAACCCGGCAGATACACCGGATTACGAGCGGCGTCGATCTTGCCCTTGGCACCCCACACGATGTACTCGCAGTCCTGGCGGAACTTACCCTTCTGCGGCCTGGCCTGCGGCTTGTGCCAGGTCAGGACACCCAGCCACAGCCAGCCGGCGGCCTGGAACGCGTCGGTGGTGGCCGGCAGCTGCCGCCAGTCGGTGAACAGCAGGGCGGTCCCACCGCTCTTCGTGGCGCGGTGAGCCTCGGTCATGATCTGGGTGAGCCAGAAGGTGTACGACCTCTGGTCCATGTTCTCGCCGGTGAAGTCGGGCAGCGCGTGCTTCGCATCGGCGGAGACATACTTCTGCCGCGCGCTGCGACTGGTGCGCTCCTTCGCCGTCCGGCCGCCCGAGTTGTACGGCGGGTCGGTGATGACGGAGTCAACGCAGCCGTCCGGCAGCGTCGCAAGCACGCTCAGCGCGTCGCCCTGGTGAAGGGAAAAAGGCAAGGGGATACCCCAGTTCGGTTCGGGTGAGGGTGGGTTGTTGCACTCCGGCTCGCGCACAGAACCCGGCGGAAAAGCCGCGGGCATGACGATGCCCGCGGCCCGCAAATGCGGGGTGCGAGGGGGAGGAGCCAAAACTGTAGGGCATGATCCCCGGTGGAACGGTGTCGCCGTCAAAATTCCCAGAATCAAGCCTTGATCACGGTTGATTTCGGAGACCGGGGATCTGGGCTTACTGTTTTGGAGCTGCCCGGCGGGCACCGCCGTTGGCCAACTCCCCCTCCCCCGCCCTCACCGAGGTAGCTCCTTGCTCGAACCCACCTGAACCCGACCGACGCAGGCACCGCGAGGTGCAACTCGCAGCATGCGTCGGGGCCCCGATCTACCCACCACCGGCTGCCGCGGCCTCCCGCCCACACGCCCGCGCGGCCGGAACTTCACCTCCAAGGACGCCCTTGTGACAACTCCCTACCCGCCCCTGCCTGAAACGCCACCGCCGGGAAGCATGCCGGATTGAAGGCGATAGCCGCCGGCATCGGCGTCGTCTTCCTCTCCCCCCTGCTGCTCGCGGGCACGGCCATGATGATGGCCGCCGCCTCCAGCGAAGCCGCCGAAACCACCAGCGGGTTCAGCGGATGCCTGCATGACGTCGACACGGACGCCGTCACCAAGCAGGTGACGAAGATCCTCGACGGAGCGTCCGGCAAGGACGTGAAGGTCGAGGGTCTGTCCCTGCCCGCCGAGCAGGTCCCCAACGCCCAGACCATCGTCGCCACCGGTCTCTCTCTCGACGTGCCCAGGCGCGGGCAGATCGTCGCGCTCGCCACCGCTATGCAGGAATCACGTCTGCGCAACCTCGGCTCCGGGGACCGCGACTCACTGGGCCTCTTCCAGCAGCGGCCGAGCCAGGGCTGGGGCACCGCCTCGCAGATCCGCGACCCGGTCTACGCCTCGGACCGGTTCTACAAGGCACTGCTCAAGGTCAACGGCTGGCAGCAGATGACCATCACCCAGGCCGCCCAGGCCGTGCAGAAGTCGGGCCTGCCCGATGCGTACGCACAGTGGGAACCGCTGGCCACCGCCCTGCAGAAGGCCATCGCCACCACGTTCCCCGGCGGGCAGAAGGACAAGCCCGCCAAGGACGGCGACACGTCGAAGGAGACCAAGGCCCCGGCCTCCGGCTGCGGTCCGGCCGAGGACGGCTCCTCCTACGGACGCATCCCCGAGGGCAGCGTGCCCAAGAACTACACGATCCCCAAGGACGCCGACCCCAAGGCCCGCAAAGCCATCGACTGGGCGATGCACCAGCTCGGCACGATGTACCAGTGGGGCGGGAGCTGCACCGCCGCGCACGGCCCTGACCCGATGGGCCGCTGCGACTGCAGCTCACTCATGCAGCAGGCGTACGCCAAGGCCGGGATCAAGCTCACCCGCACCACGTACACCCAGGTCAACGAAGGCAAGGCCGTCTCACCCGGCAAGCTGCAGCCCGGCGACCTGATCTTCAGCCGCGGCACGGCCCAACGCCCGGAACACGTCGGCATGTTCATGGGGGCAGGACTCGTCATCGAGGCCCCCAGGACCGGCAAGCCGGTACGCATCACTCCTCTGAAGGACTGGGCGATTCTCGCCGCCCGCCGCGTCCTCTGACGCCGCCCCTGCCCAGGTCCCGCCCCTGGCTGGCCGGGCCGGCCCCTATCGGCGTCATCACGCCACTCCCCCTTCTTCTCTCTTCCCCCTTTCGCCGGGCCGCCATCGGCCTGCGCATGCAAGGAGTCCGCCACACGCATGCCCATACCTCTCGCTGACCGTGCCATCCAGCTCGCCTACGACCCAGGTGTCTCCCCCAAGGGCGGCGGCCTGCCCGGCCTCGCCGTCCTGAAGAACGTCGTCAACTCGATCAACCTCTTCGGCATCGTCGCTGTCGTCGGGGCCCTGGCCGTCTCCCTCGCCGTGTGGGCCTGGGGCCATCACACCGGCGGCCACCAGGCCGAAGCCAACGGCAAGAAGGGCGCAACCGTGGCCGCCGGCGCAGCCCTCGGCCTCGGCGCCGCCAACGGCATCGTGGCGTTCTTCAGCGCTCTGGGGTCGCAGGTCCACTGATGAAACGATTCCCCTCCTTCTCTCTGTCCTCCTACGGCACCGGCTGGTCGGCCTCGTCCAACCGTCGCATCGCCACCCTCACGGTGGCCGTCGCCGCCCTGCTCGCTCTCGCCGCTACCGTCGCGTTCTTCACCGGACGCGGCAAGGACGGCCACCACAGCGAGTCCGGCCCGCCGTCCACCGCGGGCAGCTCCGCTCCTTCTCAAGCCGCCCCGAAGCCGGGCGGAAAGGAGGCGGGGTCCGTTCCCCGGCCACCGCAGATCGCCGATCCGGTCGCCTACGCCAAGGCCGCGGCCCGAATGCTGTGGTCCTACGACACCCGCGACACCAGCCGTGACCAGCAGCTCGCCGGCATGAGCGCGTGGATGTCGAAGGAGACCAAGTACGCCGACTGGAACTCCGTAGCCGCTCAGGTGCCGGATCCGACTCTGTGGTCGCGCATGGCCGACAACGACCAGCACGCCACCGCCACGGCCACCGAAGGCCACTTCCCCTCCGCCTTCAAGACAGCCCTGGCCGAGGACCCCTCCGCGATCACCAAGGCATATATCTACGTCGTCACCGTCAACGGCAAACAGACGCTGGCCTGGAGGAAGGGAGGCGGCGGAGCTGAGGAACGCGCCGTGACCCTGGCTGTTCAGTGCCGGCCCAGCCACGACTGCGCGCTGTCCGCCATCGCCCCCAACGTCACGCAGTGACCCACGCCTAAGAGCAGAAAGGAGCCCAACTCCCTGTGGGTTTCTGTGACTATCCCCTGGCCGACAAGCTCTGCTCCATCGGCGGCGCCGCTAAAGGCGCGGTCGACTTCGCCAGTGACCCGGGCAAGGTCATCGGCGACTGGATGGCCAAGTCGGCCGGTGAACTCGCCGCCGCCTCGGCCGATCTGGCCGCCAAGGCCGTGAACAAGACGACCAAGGTCGACCTGAATGCGGGCTGGTTCCGCGACAACTACGAGATGATCTTGCCCATCGGTTTGATCATCCTGGTCGCCACCTTCTGCGCCCAACTCATACGGGCCGCAATGAAACGCGACGGTCAAGCATTGACCCAGGCGTTCACCGGCACCGCTTCCGGAGTGCTCTTCGCTTTCAGCGCCATCGCGCTGACCACCGTCGCGATCGAAGTGGTCGACGCGTTGTCCGACGGCCTGTTCAAGGCAGCACACCTGTCGATCGAATCCGCAGTGCGGCGCATGGTCAAGGTGAACCAGATTCCCGGCCTGGCCGGGATGGGTTGGCTCGTCGCCGTCTTCGCCGCCATCGGAGCTGCCATCGGAGCGGTTCTGTACTGGTGCGTGATGATGGTCCGCAAGGTCGGCATCCTGGTCATGGTCACCCTGGCCGTGTTCGCCGGAGCCGGCGGCGGCTGGGAAGCCGCCCGCCGCTGGCGGCGCGGCTGGATCGAAGCCACCGCCACCCTCGTCGTCAGCAAATTGCTGATGACCGTGATCTTCGTGCTCGGGATCGCCGCGATGGGCAAGACGGAGGCCAAGGACGGCCTCGGTGCCCTCGCCGACGTCATGTCCGGCATCGTGATCATGGTCTTGGTGCTGCTGTGCCCGTACGCGACCTTCAAGTTCGTTCACTGGGCCGCAGAAGGCACGGACGGCGAATCGATTCACCGGGCCGGTGGCGCCGGCGCCCAGCTCGCCAAGCAGCACACCGAACGCGCCGGCCGCAAGGCCGCCGCCATGGCGGCTACAGCCGGAACCGGCGGCGCGGCAGCCGCAGCGGGCGCCGCCCCGCAGGGACCTGACTCGGTCCCCGGCGGCTTCCCCGGCGACATCGCCGCCAACCCCACCGGCAGCGGCCAGAAATCCAGCGGCTCCGGTAATTCCTCCGGCGGCCAGGGCATGAACGAGGGGCTGGAGAAGGCCGTCCAGCCTCCGCCCACGCACCCCAGCGATGACACCGGCGGCCAGTTCGGCGGCGGTCCCGGCCAGGGCGGACCCGGCTCAGGCTCGGGCGCCCCGTCCGGCGGCGGGTTCATGTCGAACCCGGCGGGCTCGACCACGCCTCCGCCGCAGGGCGCGCCCCCGGCCCCGAACTCCGCTTCCTCGCCGGGTGCCAACGACGCCGGAGCGCCTCCTCCGCCGCCACCGCCCACCGGCATCTGACCCCGCCCCGTTCACGCCGGAGCGGCACGTGCCACGCAACCTCGCGCTGCGTGCCGCTCCGGCCCCGCCCGCGCACCACCGGAACGGCCCTTGTCTGAACTCTCCATCACCCCCCTGACGGTCAAATTCCCCCACAGGTCGAAGCGCGGCATCCTGCTCGGCCTCACTCTCGCCCAACTCGTCCTGGTCTCCTCGGCGTTGGCGCTGTTGCTGGTCACGGTCGTCAGCACCGGACTGCTCGGCGCGATCGTGCTCGCCCCCCTGTGGGCCGCGGTCGCCGCTCTGGTCGCCATCCGCCGCAACGGCCGGTCCCTGATCGACTGGGCGCCGATCGTCGTCCGCTTCGCCCGACGCCGACGCAGCGGCCAGACCCTGTGGCTAGCACGGCCCGTCACCCGACCCCGCCACGACGGCACCCTCCACCTGCCCGGCACCGCCGCCTCCCTGCGCGTCGTCACGCCCTCGGACTCGGCCAACGGCGCCGCCGCGGTCCACGACCCTCACCACCAGACGCTGACCGCCGTCGCCCGGGTCTCCTCCCGTGCTTTCGCTCTGCTCGACCCCGCCACGCAGAACCACAATGTTTCCGGCTGGGGACGCGCGCTGGCGGGCATCGCACGGACCGGGCACGTCGCCTCCGTGCAGGTCCTGGAGCGCACCGTGCCCGACAGCGGCGACACCCTCACCCGCCACTGGGCCCAGCAGGGCCGCCCCGAGACCCCGGTCGCCGGGCAGGTGTACTCCGAACTAGTCGCCTCCGCGGGCCCGGCCGCCGCCCCGCACGAGGCGTACCTGGCCATCTCCCTGGACCTCAAGGCCGCCAAGCGCCTCATCTCCCAGGCCGGCGGCGGCTTCCCCGGTGCGTTCACGGTGATGGAACAGACCACCAGCGCCATCGCCCAGGCCGCCCGCAGCGCCGGGCTGATGGTGACCGGCTGGCTGACCGCCCGCGAAATCGCCGCCGTCATCCGCACCGCCTACGACCCCAAGGCGCTCTCCGGCCTGCAGCAGTGGTCCCAGAGCGGACGGGCCGAGGCCGATCCGGCCGCCGCCGGGCCCGTCGTCCAGGTCGAGGAGTACGACCGCGTGGCCACCGACTCCGCGCGGCATGCGACCTACTGGGTCGAGGACTGGCCTCGGACGGAGACCGGCGCCGGATTCCTCCACGGGTTGATGTTCACCGCCGGCGTGCGGCGAAGCCTGTCCCTTATATACGTGCCCCAGGGGCTCGAGTCCGCGATGCGCGACGTCCAGCGCAAGAAGGCCGCGATCATCTCGGATGCCGCCGAGCGCTCGCGGCGCGGCCAGGTCGACTCCGAGGCCGACAGCATCGAGTACGCCGACGTCAAAACCCGCGAACGCCAGCTGATCGCTGGCCACGCGGATGTCGCGCTGACCGGCCTGCTCACCGTCTCCGCCGAGACCGACGCCCTGCTCGATGCCGCATGCGCGCAGATCGAGACCGCCGCCGTCACCGCCCAAGTCGACCTGCGGCGCCTCTTCTACCAGCAGCCCGACGCCTTCACCCTCAGCGCGCTGCCTCTGGCCCGCACGGCCCTGTAGTCCACCCGGCCCCGCCTCATGGGGCCCGCCCCCTGCCGCATCGGCAGGAAGGATCCTCCCCTTTGACCTCAGCCACCCCCGTCGGTGACGCGCACCCCTACCTGCGGGCCGCCAGCGCCGGAGTCCGCCATCACACCCGCGCCCTCGCCACCGAAACGACCTCCGCTCCGGTACCCGCGGACCGCACGCACCTGAACGTGCTGCACGCGCACCTGGTCGCCCTGCACCACCTCCTCGACCAGCTCCAGACGGCCACCCGGCCGCCACACCCGGCGGCAGGACGGCATCTAGCCACAGCCGGAACCCGGCTGTGGCAGGCCGGCGCCGCCGTCCACGATGCGTTCCACCTCCTTCCCACCCATCACGCGGCCTCTGCGGACGAGGAGGAGTGCCATCCCGAGCGGCTCCCCGAAGGCCCACCGGTACTGACCATCTGCCAGCGCCACCTCGCCGCCGGCCACCACATACGGCGCACCACCACCCCCACCGACCTCAACCGCCCCCTACACGGCCACACCACCGCATGCGCCCAATAACTGCCCTTCACCGAAAGGCCCTTGCCTTGCGCACGCTCAAGCGCGCCTCCTCCACGGCCGTCATACTCTCCGCCCTCGCGGGCACCACCGCGCTCGCCACCGCCGCCCCGGCGGCCGCGGCCAGCTACCGCTGCAAGACCAGCACCGAGTCCGTCGGTGCCACCGCCTACGACGTGTCGCCCGCCGCCCCGACCGCCGTCACCTGAAAGCCACTCCGTCATGAGCCACCGGCCCGCCCGGCGCGCCCGCCGCGCCTCGGCCTCCCCCCTTTTCACCCCGCACGGCACCGACCGCGCCAGCCGCAAGGCGGCCCGCCGCCAGCTCGCCGAAGCCGCCGCCAAGGCCCGCGCCGAAGCCGCCCTGTACCCAGCCGGCACCGAACCGGCCGAGCAGGAGATGCCCCTCCCCCTCTTTTCGCCCGGCGGTCGTCCCGGCCCCGCCTCCGCCCGCGGCGGCAAGCTGAAACTGCCCGCGCACCGCATGACCACCGCGACCGTCGCGGGCGCCTATCCCTTCCTCGCCGAAGGCGGACTCGGCGCCGAAGGCATCTACATCGGCCGAGACGTCCACGCCGAAGCGAGCTTCTGCTTCGATCCGTTCGCCCTGTACGGCAAGATCGAAGGATTCACGAACCCCAACGTCCTGTTGGCCGGCGTGATCGGCCAGGGCAAGAGCGCCCTGGCGAAGTCCTTCGCCCTGCGGTCGGTGGCCTTCGGGTACCGCGTGTACGTGCCGTGTGACCCCAAAGGCGAATGGACCCCGGTGGCCGCAGCCCTCGGCGGAACCTCCATCGCGCTAGGCCCCGGCCTGCCCGGCAAGCTCAACCCTCTGGACGCGGCCCCGCGCCCGCCGTCGGTCTCCGAAACGGACTGGGCCAGCGAGATCCGCAAACGACGCTTGCTGCTGCTCGGCTCCCTGGCCCGCACCGTCCTCGGGCGGGACCTGCTGCCGATGGAGCACACCGGACTCGATGTCGCCCTGGACGCCGTGGTCACCCGAGCCACCGCCACCGGCCGCACCCCGCTGCTCGGCGACATCGCCACCATGCTCAACAGCCCCGACGACCTCGACCAGGCCGGTGGCCTGATGTCCGGCCGCCTCGGCGACGCCTCCCGCGACCTCGCCCACGCCATGCGCCGCCTCGTGCACGGCGACCTCGCCGGAATGTTCGACGCCCCCTCCACCGTGGCGTTCGACCCCAGCAGCCCGATGCTCACCATCGACCTGTCCCGCCTGGGCGGCTCCGGTGACGACACCGCCCTCGTCCTCGCCATGACCTGCGCCTCAGCCTGGATGGAATCCGCGCTCTCCGACCCCGGCGGCGGCCGACGCTGGATCGTCTACGACGAAGCGTGGCGCCTGATGCGCCACCCCGGCCTGCTCCAACGCATGCAGTCCCAGTGGAAGCTCAGCCGCGGCCTGGGCATCTCCAACCTCATGGTCATCCACCGGCTGTCCGACCTGCTCACCGCCGGCGACGCCGGATCCCGCGGACGGGCGCTCGCCGAGGGCCTGCTCGCCGACTGCTCCACCCGCATCATCTACCGCCAGGAGACAGACCAACTCCATGCCGCCGCAGCACTCTTGGGCCTCACATCCGTGGAGAGCGACGCCATCGCCCACCTCAACCGCGGTCGCGGCCTGTGGAAGGTCGCCGGACGATCTTTCATCGTCCAACATCTGCTCCATCCGCACGAATTGTTGCTGTTCGACACAGATGCCCGAATGCATTAGATTTCCGGGAAGCGCATGAATTTCGATGCCCGGCACGAACGCATACAGCGCGAACTGATACCTCGCGACGACACCCTCCGGATGATCGGTGCCCTCAACGACCTGGAGGCCAGACTCGTCGCCGCCGCCGAGAGATATCAGCTGCTGGACGACTCCGGCCGTGTACCGGCCGCGCCGTCCTACGCCGAACTGCTCCAGCATGCCGCCGGCGCGCAGGCCCTTTCTTACGATGTCGTCCAGATGACTGTCGAATTCGCCCGGAGCCTCCACAGCACGAACCGCGTCGGCAGCAGGGTCCTCGCTCACCTCGCGACGGCAGCCACCATGTCGAGCCAGGCAGTACCCAACTTTGCCGAGACCGCAGAGAACGCGCTTTCCCTGCCCCGCTCCTCCGGTCCGCCTGACCGGCAGTACCGGGACAATCGCATGGTCATCGATCACGCCACGGCGCGCGCCTACCTGCGGCGCGCGTCGGAATCTCTGCGCGACGCGGCCAAGGAACTCGACGCCCACCTCGACTTCCACCGCTTCTTCCCCGCTCAGGCCCGACAGCAGAGCCCAGCGCCCCCGCCGCCCCGGCCGAGCGCACGCCACCGTTAGGGCATACCGAAGCGGCCGAGACAGGCGCGTCCACCATCCCTCCCAACTCCCTGGACCCCACCCCCTGATGGAACCCCCTCCCAGCGCTCCGCCCTCTTCCGCCGTCGGCTCCCAGATGGCCAGCGAGGCGCTCGGCGCCTCGCCGCGGCAGCTCGAACGGCTCCACACCCCCGACAGCCCCGCGGACGTTCTCGCCCAGGTCGTGTTCATGGCCGCGCGCCACCTGGACCACCTGCACGGGGAATTCGCCGACGCCGCCCGGTACGCAGCCTCCAACCTGACGCGCGCCGCCACTGGGAAGACGCCGATCAATTCGCTCGGCGTCCTGCAGAACAGCGCCACGCAGATCGACATTTTGGCCGCGCGCCGCGCGGATGCCGTCGAGCACCTAAAGACCCTGATCCGTGCCTACCGGCAGGTTGCGGCGGCCGGCCACGCCGCCCCATCCCCAGCGCGCCGTCCAGCCATTGCCCCGATCCGCCCAGAGGCAGCTAGCGCGACGCCCGCCCGCGCGACGCGCAGCCGGTAGCCCTGCCGCCCACCTTCAAGGAGCCCATGCGCGCCTCCCGCGCTGGACCTCGCCTCCTTCGCCGATGCGCTCGCCACCCGCCTGCCCGGTGACTGGTACAGCACGTGCCACCAACACGGCGCGTACAGCCACCAGTTCCCTCTCGACGAGGAGGTCTGGGACCACGGCCACGTCCACTGGGTCGTCGGCGGATTCGTCCTGGCCACGACGCCCCGCTGTCCGGCCCCGGCAGTCCGCAGCTGTGCGTCATCGACCGTCCCCTTCATCGCGGCCAGTCCTCGTGGTCCCCCTCGCCCCAGGCGAGGGCTTCAAGCCCCACCACTTCGCCGCGTGGACGAGCCCAACGGCATCAAGGTCGGCAACGACCCGGTCCGTGCGGCCGTCGCGGTCAGCCGCCGCGTCCTACCCCGCTACCAAAGCGCCCTGGCCGCCGTGCGCCACAACGCGCAGGTGCAGCCCGAGCCCCCGCTGCGGCCCGCGCCGCCCGAGGCCGACCAGGTCCTCATTCTGACCCGGTACGCCGACGGCGCTTTCGACACGCCGTACGCGACCGTCCCCGCCGATGCCCACACCACGCTCTATGTCCACGGCTTCCAGTACTACCCGCACCAAGGCGCCTTCCTCCTGCCCGCCGCGTACGGCAGGGCCGGTCAGGCCCTGCGCATCCAGCCGGCGGCCCAGCAGCTCGCCGTCCACGGCATCGGCGTCGACCTCCGTCACAGCCCGTCACGCGACTTGCGGGGAACACCCACGCCGTGCTACCGGGTTCGGCACCCGCCGCCCACCACCGTTAGCCCATCGCCGGGCATTACTGCCCAGCCCCTTCTCTCAGGAGATCCCACCTGACCGCCCCTTCCACCATGCCCACGGTTCCTGCCCCTCCGGGGGTTGTCACACCCACCGATCCCCACGGTCGCTACGTCTACGGCCGCCAGGTCCTCGCGCTCACCGACCAGCTCAACGGCACCTCGTCCTACGAGCAGGCCGCCGCCCTCGCCGACCAGGTTCTCGAACCGACCGACGGCCTGCTGGAGCGGCTCGCCGAGTTCTTCGAGGCGGCGGCCGAGAAGGCCAAAGAATCCGATCACGACGACGGGTTCGACCTCCACTACGACCTGGAGGACGCCGCAGCCACCCTGCGTGGGCTCGGTGAGGACCTGCACGTTGCCGTCGACAGAATGCGTGCCCTGACCCCCAGTTCCCCCACGTGCCCGGCCAGGAGAGCAACGGTGCCGGGCACGAGCATCGGGCGCCCGGCGTCGGCACATCCCGCCCCAGGTCGTACTCGGTGAACACACCAAAGCCTCCCGATCCGCTCGCCGGCCTGGAGCAGGCAGCACACCTGCACTCGCTGGCCGAGCGCATCCACCATGCCGCCGACGATCTCCCGGCCCCGGAGTCCACGCACTCGCTCGCCAGCATCAGCGAGGAGATCGAGGACCAAGTCCGCGTCATAGCGGGCCTTTTCACTTCACTCGCGAGTAAGGCCGCCTGCCACAGCCGCGCGGTGAATCGACACCCCGGCGCGGCCGATGCTCTCGCCCGCCACAAGATCGCCCTGATGACACGTGCAGCTGATCCCCTCGGCTGGGCCCTGGCCAAGCTGGGCGAAGCCGTCGCCCAGATCGGCCACCTCCAGCAGATCAGCGCCACCCCGCAGACCCCCGAACGAGCCAAGGCCATCGGCACCGCCCGCGCGGCCCTCGACAACCGGCTCGCCAGCGCCCATGCGCACCTAAGCACCGCAGCCAGCAACCTGCACCGGGACGCCGACCGGCTCATCGCCTCGGCGGCCGGCACCCGACGTGCGCCAGATCCACCGTCCGCTGAACGGAACCGCCCGCCGACCGCGCAGCCCCTACCACCCACCGTATCCAGAACCCTCCGCTGAACTGGGCAGACGCCGGGCACGATGGCCTAGCTCAGGGCGGCTTCGCGCCCGGCGTCTCCGCACGGAAAAGGCGGCAACATAGCGGGCAATCCCCGGTTAGCGAAACCGGGAATTGCCCGGACTCTAGAGGCGGATCACCCACCCCCCTTCTTTCAGGAGCACCTCATCCGCCGCGCTCTCCCCCGCCTCCCCCTGGTCATAGCCACCGCCTGCGTGGCCCTAGCCGCTACCGCCTGCAACAACGGCGACAGTCCCGGGGCCAAGAACACCGCTCCGTCCGTGAGTGCCGACAAGAAGCGCGAGCTGCCGCCCGCACTCACCAAGCAGCAGGCACTTGCCGCGATCGACCGCTACGCGACGGTCAACAACAAGGCCAACGCCGATCGCGACCGCGACCTGCTCGACACCATCGAGGACGGCCCGCTGTATGCCATGTCGGTCTCCGAGTACAAGGAGACCGAGGGCCTGACCAAGTCCGAGCGCAAACCGTACAAGCCGTGGGCGTACGACACGCCAAACTCCAAGCTGTACATCCCGCGGATCGCCCCCGGCCAGCCGCGCTGGTTCGCCGCCGCGCTCTCCGGCACCAAGGGCAAGGCCCCCAACCGGCTCGCTGTCTTCGCCGAAGAGCCGCAACACAAGCGGTGGGAGATGGTCTCCGTCGCCGATCTGTACGGCAAGGATCTACCCAAGGTCGCCCTGGACGCCGACGGATATGCCAGCGCCGTCGCGGCCAACGGCAACAAGGACGTCGCGGCGGGAGCCGACCTGCTGCGCAGCGGCGTCCTGGACAACTTCGCCACCGGCGGCCAGAACTCCGGGAAGAAGGTCTTCGCGGCGAGCAAGGCGAGCAAGCAGCAGATCAAGGTCCACGACGAGACCGGCAAGCAGTACGGCAGCCAGGGCACCAGCAAGTTCGCCGGCGGCACCAACCGCTACCGCGAGGCGTACGCGCTCAAGACCAGCGACGGTGGCGCGCTGGTCTTCTTCTCCCACACTCACACCCAGACCGACGCGGTGGCCCGCTCCGGGCTGCAGATCAATCCCGGCAAGGACGACCGGGCCTGGCTGCACGACATCCCCCGCCGCTCGATCCAGTACACGTTCGTCTGCAACGACGCCGCCACCGTCCCTGCGAAGGCGGCACCCTCCACGCTGCTGGCCTACACCTGCGCCCGCACCGACGCTTCGGGGCCGCCCGTGAACTCCGCGCCCCTGCCTCGCGTGTAGCACGCCTACCGCCCGCACCGCACCTGGAACATCCCCTGCCGATCCCGACTTCGAGCTGTACGACAACGTCGGCCGCGACGCGGACCAGATCATCGTCGCCCGCTCCGGCATCGGCACCGACCGCGACCTGCTGCGCTGGATGAAATGAGACGCCGAGCCCTTCCTGACCCAGCACCCGCTGCGGGACACGCCCCTGTCAAGCCCGGACCTCGCCCCGTATCACGAAGCACTCGCCGCCGCCGAGACACCAGCGCAGGTCAGCGCCGTCACCCAGCACCTCCTGGACGTTGCCGAACCCGTGCTCCAGGCGGTCAGCGACTACCTTCTGGCTGCGGCCCGATGGCGCGGCCGGAACCGCGGAGCGGAGCTACAGTCCCCGCCCAAGATGCTGATGGCAGCGGCCAGCCGGAGCCTCGACGCGCTGGCCCTCGCGCAGCGAGCTGACTTGGCCATTCTGTGCGCGCCTACGCCCCCGCGCCCGCACCGAAGGTACTGGCCGGCGCCCCGGCCAGCACCGCGTCCCCTCCCTCTCCCCCCGGCTCCGCCGCACACCCCTCCCACCGGACCGGCCCTCGGCGGGTAACTAGCACTCCTGCAAGGCCACTTGTCCGCAGGGTCCTGCATCGCCCGCGACATCGAGGCCATGAGGGCCCACCTCATCGTCCGGGTGACCATCGCCTGGGCCGAGTTGGGCACCGACCTCCTAGACGGCGTCCCCAAGTCGCTGCTCAAGCAACTGACCGGCGGGGAGAGATGGCCGGGCCGCGAGATGGACAACATCATCCCTCGGACGGCGCCCCGCCCGGGCGCGGGATCATCGCCGAGCACCCAACTCCAGTTCCCTGTCCTGGGGTTACGTCCTGCATCCCGCCGACATCGAGGTCATCAGCCTGTACGCGGCCGACCGCGGACCGATCTTCGGCTGGAACACCGACCCGCGCACGCGGTTCTGCGACCGCCCCTACCTGCGGTTCCCCGGACAACCGGTGCCCGCCACGCGGCCGCCTCGCACCACACCGGCGTCCGCCGCCCCGGCGCCCACTCCCCGGCCGCACGGCCCGTCACCCACCGCTAACCTCACATATTTCGTCTCTGGAGAACTTCCTGTCCCCGCACTCCCGTCCCGACATCACGGTCGTCATCGCCACCCGGCTGCTGCCCGAACGCCTGGGGTACCTCGCCGAACTGCACGCCAGCCTGATGCGGCAGACCGTTCCGTGGGAGGCCATCCTCGTCCTCGATGGGGCCGGCCGCGCACTGCTGCCCGAACGGCTCGCCGCTGATGCCCGCATCCGCGTGGTCGAACTGCCGCACCCGGTCGGCGCTGCCGCCGCCCGCAACCTGGGCCTGCGCATGGTTCGCACCCCTTTGGTGTGCTACATGGACGACGACGACCTGGTGCCAGACGACAGCCTCGCCATCCGGCACCGGCGAATCACTGAGACCGGGTTGGGCTGGGTGGCGGGCTGGAGCGCCGACCTGCACCCGGACGGCTCCACCACGATCTGGCGCTGCCCGACACCCCCCGGCGTGCACCAGCCCGGTGACGTGACCGGGTACTGGGCCAGCCCGGAGGCTGAGATCCCGCTCGGCCAGACCATGCTGCTGGCTCGGACCGACCTCGTCGTCGCGGCGGGCGGACACGGTGGGCTCTCCGTCGGGGAAGACTTTTTGATGGTCAACGGCGTGACCAATCTCGCCGCGGGTGAACTACTTTCGCACGTCGTCTATTTCTATCGGCAGCATGATCACCAGATGAGTGCTGGTGGTGCCGGCGCCTACCGGGATCTTCGGGGCCCTTCGCGCGAGTTCGCCTTCCAGCACGGGCGGGCACTGCGCGCCGCGCTGCGGCGCATACGAACGGGTGGGCAGGAGCTGGTGTCCCGATGACCTCCGGCGTCACCCAGGCCACCTTGGACTACCTCGCCCGCCGGCTCGACGACGTCGCAGCGCAACTTCCCACTGCTCCTGCGGAGGTGGACCCGACGGTGCTCACCGACGACATCGCCCTGGCCTGTGTGTCCACCGGCCTCTACCGCCATGCCATCCCCGGGGCGGAGACCTCACACCTTCGCGGCGACACCAAGGTTCTGCGGATTATCGCGGCCGAGAAGTGCAGCACGGCCCGGACCCTGCTGCTCGCCGCCGCGGCACAGCTGCACCCCGAGGCAGGCAGCAGAGCTCAGCGGCCCCGGTGACACCTCCGCCCGCTCATCGTCCTTCCCCCGCGGTCCCCATGTCGCGGACTGCGCGCTGACCATCAGGAACACATGTCGCCCGCACCTCCCACGCAGATCATCCTCAGCACCAGCCGCGCCCACGGGCTGGTCGCCGTCCCGTACGGCGAGGAACACCTCCGGGCCACCCATGCCTTGGAAGAAGCCGGCTTCCAGCGGATCCCGGGCGGCGCTTTCGCCGTGCCACTGACCGATGGAGCGGCCACCCGCCAGATGGCCAGTGCCCTGGTGCACCGCGCCCACGAGCACGGCGCGAGCATCACCACCAGCCCCCGGCCCTTCCTCGGGGACTTCGGCGAGGACCTCGCCGCCCGGCTGCCCGGCACCTGGAGCGCGCGGCTGGAGCTCCACTACAACCCCCTGGTGCAGAAGGACCTCAGCGGCTCGCTGTGGGACAGCGGAGACCTTCTCCAGGCTGTGCTCCACGAGCCCGTTCCCGCCGCGGTCGTCCTCACAAACGGGGCGGGCACGGAACTGGCGCTGATCGAACGTCCCGGGCACGGCAGCGGTTACCTCCTGGGCGCCTTCGCCACCGAGGAGTTCGAAGACAACTGGGAGGAGCCGAACGCGCCGCGCAGCATCGTGCTGCCCGGCGAACCGGACCTTGCCGCCCGCGCAGTCACCACCACGTTCCTGCCCACCTACAGCCGGGCCCTGCACCACCGCCGACTCGATACGGTGCTGCGCGCGTTGGAGCGTATCCGGGCCGAGTACGAGACCCTGCAAACCATCAAGGCGTCCGGCCACTACAGCGACGGTGTGCCGCTCGCCGACGCCCGGATGATTCGCGAGATGGAGCGCACCTTCGCCGACTACGCCTGGCTCTCCTTCCGTGACGTCCTTGAGCACGCCCCCGTCCTGCTCAGCCGGTGCCGCCCCGCCGCGACCCCCTGGCCCCACGACGCCGCCGCGCTGGGCCGCCTACGCGCGGCACTCACCGACAGCCAGGGAACACGGAACGAGGACAAGGAACTGCACGCCACCCTCTTCTCCTTCGACGGGTGGAAGCAGGCGCGCAGCCGCTTCGGGCTCGCCACCCTGCCCGCGATCGAGACCTGGCTCACCGACAGCGAAGCATTCGAGCGCCAGGCCCGTGCCGCCGTCCCCGGCGGACCCGTGGCGCTGTCGGCTCCAAGCCCGCGCCTGCTCACCGCCCGCCCGGCACCCCTCGCCACGCCCAGGTCTTCGGCGGCACACCGCTGACCCCGCAGAAAGGATCCGCCTTCTGTCCGATCAATTCCATTTCACCGTTCATCCTGAGAACGGCTTTGTCGCCGCCCCCACGGCCACGGCCACCCCGCCCCTGACCGAATGGCCTCTTACCCGCGAGCAGTTCGCGCCCGTCCCCGGACTGGCGGGCGTGTACCGCCTCACCCAGCCGGCGCAGGACGGCAAGTACCACTCCCGCCAGAGCGTCCCGGGCCTGCGTGCCCACGGATTCCGGGTGCAGGCCGATTACTCGCTCGACCCCGCGCTCACCCTCGAGCCCGCTCGCCCGTACGCACGTAACGGGTTGCCCGTTGCCGGGCGCGCCCATGGGCCAGATCCGGCACGGGGGTGGTGAGTATGAGCACCGAGCCCATCCGCATTGCCCGCAAACGCGGCGGCGAGGTCGAAGTCGAAGGACCGGTCGACGAGTTCGCTGCCCAGATCCTGGACCGCGCGGGGTTCATCTTCCGCCCGACCCTGGGCGGCGTGTGGATCCGGCTGTACTTCGACACCGGCCAGGAGCGCGAGAACCAGAAGGCCACCTACGCGGCCCGGATGCTCAGCGCCGCGGGCTACCGGGTCGATCTCGACCCGAACCTGCTCCCCGCCGCCGGGCACCGCGCGCCGGTGAACTGGTGGCCGCCGAGATTGCCCGCAACGCCGACGATGCCCGCGCCCAACTCCTCACAGCGGCCCCAGCGCTGACCCCTCGTGAACGCAAGGCACCATGACCCCATCCGCCAAGATCACGCTGTACCTCAGCGCCCGCGACAAGATCATCGCTCTGCCGAGCGGCACGGGCCGCAGGTGGGCCGAGACCGCTCTGGACCTGGCCGACTTCGCCAAGAGTCACGACCAGACTCGCACCCTGGCGCTGGATGACCAGGCCCGAGCGCGTCAGGCGCTCACGCATCTCCACCAAGCCGCCCGCGACTGCCAGGTGGCCATCGCCACCCACCCCCGCCCCTATCTGGGGGACATCGCCGAGGCGATCGTGGCGGCACTGCCTGGCCACTGGAGGGCAGACGTTGAGCCCCTGTCTCAGGAACAAGACCCGCACTATCTGCGGGACTTCTTGTGGGAAACAGGCGAGATCTACGACCTCCTGGACAAAACTCGACTGGGCTTCACGGCTATTCTCCGTGATGGCGGCGGCACCGAGCTGCTGCTGGTCGAGCGCCCCTCGGACGGTGCGTACATGGTTGGTGCTCTGATACCGAGCCCTGATTACGTCGAGGTGACGGCCCCGGCTCCGCGCAGCATCATCGCGTCCGATGCCCGGCTCGCCGCCCGGTTCACCGAGACTCGCCTGCTGCCCGACTACAAACGAGCCGTCCATCTCTCACGACTGGACGAAGCGGAGCGGGACCTGCGCTGGGCGCGGGAAGACCACGAGCCGGGGGCGTATGACGCCGTGGACCTGCAGCGGCGCTGTACCGCTTCCGCACCCACGCCACCGCGTTCATCGCCACCCTGCGCGACAACCCGCCGCTCTCGGTCGAACAGACCGCCTTCCTCGATCGCATGCAGGACGGTCTGAACCTCGACGCACTGGATGCCCCCGATCCCGAGGCCCTCGCCGATGCGGGGGCGGTATGGCTCATCGACGGCGAGGAGCTGATCGAGATGGCCCGCGCCGCCACGCCTGCGCCCGTCACCCCACCCGCGAGGCCCAAGAGGCTGGCCACAGCCCCACCGCCACCAGGGACCGTGGTCTTCAACGTCCCCGGCCCGCGCCGCTGAACCCCACACGCAGCCACCACGCCCCTGTACCGGAGCACCTCATCACCGACATCCCCTTCGAAGACCTCAGTGCCGCCCTCGACGAACTACGTGTATTTCAGCAAGAGTTCGCCCTGATGCACCGGCGCTACGAGCCCGCCTGGTCCCAAGCAACCGCCGCAGATGCCCCACAGGCCGCAGCAGTCATTACGCAGAGCCGACGTCGAGACGGCGCCGCGCTGTTTGAGCGCCATGTAGCGCCGCACGCGAATACCCTGCTGGCCGCCGCACGGAGTGCCGTGGCGGCCATGCCGCCGGCCCGACATCATGCCGCGTGGCGGGAGCTGATCGACGACATGGCCCACGCCGCGGACCACATCGTCCGCATCCAGACCGCGCCCGACAACCAGCCCGAGCCCGATGCCACCCGCGCCCGTCACCTCCAGCTGTGGCCCTACGTTCTGGCCTGGGCCGAACGTTCCTTCATCATCAGCGGCCTTGCCGAGCAGCACCGCCCCACCGCTCCGCCACTGGCCTCCGAAGAACAGTGGCTCTGGACGGACCTCGCACTGGCAGCGTGGCGGCGGGGCGCCTTGGACGTCGACGACGTCTGGTACAGCGCCGACAACGAACTCATCACCCTGGCCGACCTCGTCGAGCCCGACGACCAGACGGTGGTGGTGCTGGCGGGCGAACTCGGCAGCGACCAGGTCCGCGTGCTCGGCCACTACGACACGGTGCAGGAGGCTGTCGAAGCGTCCCCACCCCCGGTCCCCGCCGGGGTCCTGCGCCCGGACTTCGCGCCCTTCGCACCCCAGGCGCCCGCGGCGGAGGCCCCGGTCGCGAAGCTGGTCCGGCAGATCGAGGAGGCACGGCACACCGGGGACGTCTACATGGCGCTGCTCGATGCCGTGGACGACTCGGGGTTCTCCCGCGGGCCTCTGCCCCGCCTGGCCGAACTCCTTGACCGGGCTGCGACGTTCGCTGACGCGCTGGAGACGAAGCAGGGTCAGCGCTCCGCTGCCCGCCTGTCCGTCCTCGCAAGGCAGCTGGGCGCGCTGAGAGAGGAAATCGAGTCCGCCATGGAGGGCCTCGGTGCCGGCGTACTGCCACCGCACCGCACGCCCCGCCCCGTATTCCACGTCGCCCCCGCACCACGGGCGCCGCCGCCCACACCGTCTGCCGTTCCGGCCGCACCCCGCGCCCCCGGCACTGCCCGCGGCCGCTACCCCCCCCCCGCACCGGGGTGTCTCACCCGCAGAAAGCACGCGTTGACCTCCACCACCGGCTCCGGCCCGCTGCTCGCGCAACGCCACGTCGCCCGCCTGCTGTTCGGCACGCTGATCGGACGCCTTCCAGGCGGCATGGCGCCCGTCGCGATCCTCCTGCTCGTCACCGACCAGGGCGGACCACTGAAGACGGGCGGGCTGTTGTGCGCCCTGTACGGACTGGCCTCCGCCATCGGGCAGCCGGTCCTGGGCCGGATGGTCGACCGGCGCGGCCAGGGCCTGGTCACCGCCGCGGCAGTGCTGCTCACCACGGTCTGCCTGCTTGCCCTGGCCGTGGTCGAAGTCGCCGCCCGGCCGGGCCTGGCCGCCACTCTCGTCGCGCTCGCCGGACTGAGCACCCCGCCGCTGGAAGCAGGGCTGCGGGCCCTGTGGCCCTTGGTCCTGCCCGACGAGGCGCGGCGCCGGACCGCGCTCGCGCTCGACACCGGCGCCCAGGGGCTGATCTACGTCACCGGCCCCCCGCTGGTCGCGGCGCTGTCCACGACGGCCGGGCCGCGCACCGCGATGGTGGTGAGCGCCGCGCTCGGACTGCTCGGCGCCGCCGTGGTGCTGAGTGCCGAGCCGTCGCGCCGTTGGCGCCCGGCTCCCACGCTCCAGCGCACCGGGGCGCTCGGGCCCCTCGCGCACGCGGGGCTGCGCTGGTTGTTCGTGGCGGTGAGCGGCGTCGGTTTTGCCCTGGGAGCGATGAACGTGTGGGCCGTGGCCCTTGCCGAGGATCTCGGGATGGACCTGTTGTCCGGGCTCATCCCGGCCGCGCTGTCCACCGGCAGCCTCATCGGCGGCATCTTCTACGGGCGCCGCACCTGGCCCGGCACCCTCACCAGGCAACTCCTCACGGCAGCAGCCCTGTTCGTTGCCGGATGGCTGCCGCTGATGGCGGTCGCCGGCCCCGCCTCCGCAGTCGTGCTGACGGCAGTGCCGGGCCTAGCGCTGACCGCCGTGATCACCTCCGCGTTCCTGACCGTGGATGCCCTCGCCCCGGCCGGCACCACCACCGAGGCGTACGCCTGGCTGATCGCCTCCGTCGGCACCGGCCAGGCCGCCGGGACCGCCCTGGCCGGAATGTTCGCCGACCACCCTCACCTCGGTGCGGCCCTGCCCGCCGCCGGCGCCGCGCTCACCCTCACCGTCCTGCTCGCTGCCCACCGACACCTCGCCGTGCCCGGCGCCACCACCCGGCGCCGGGGACGGCACCGCCGCACACCGGTTCACGCCTCGCGTGAACGCCCGCTACTCACAAGGAAATTCACCCATGGCTGTCCGTACATCCTTCGAAGTTGTCCACACCTGTGGACACGCCGTGACGCATAACCTGTCCGACCGGCCCGCCGACCGGCGTGCCTCCTTCGCCCGCTGGCTTGCCTCCAAGGACTGCACCGACTGCTGGAAGGCCGCCCGCGACAACGACAGTGCCAGCAAGGAAGAGTGGCTCGCCGCCAAGCGCGCCGCCGAACAACAGGCCGCCGCCGGCTGGGCCACCCAGTTCGAGATGCCTCCGCTCGAAGGCCCCGAGAAGGCTCTGGACTGGGGCGAACGCTCCCGGCACCAGCTGGTCACCACCTCCTATACCTCGCTGGTCACCGAAGGAACCTGGGACGAGGCGGACTGGGCCGCCCTCGAAGAGAAGATCCGCACGATCACCCGTGCCGGGTGGTGGATCGACCAGCGGGACGCTGAAGGCACTGATCTTCCCGAGCTTCTCGACGCCGCCACGGAGGCCGATCGCGGCACGGAGAACCCCTTCCGCTAGCCCGGCGGGGCGGACGCGGGGATGCCTTATACCCGACGATGCCCGGTTAGCGAAACCGGGGATCCTCCGGACCATTGTCCTTCCACCGCCGCCCGTGCCGTTCGTGGAAGGACCCCGTTGTGCCCCAGGCCGCCCGCCCGCCGTACGTGCCCGATGACATCCTCACGCCCAAGAGGGACATGCCCCATGGCCACTTCCGGCCCGGTGACCGGGTCGTCGTTCTCAAGGGTGTGGCCGGCGGGGAGCTGTGGGGGGATGCCATGACGGTGGTGACTTCATCCTGGCACACGCCCACCGACGAGGATGGTTGGCGACTGCGCGACCCTAACGGCGGGCAGCAGACCTTCGTCACCGCCCACCCCCGCTACCTCGTCCACCTCTCGCGGCGCTGCCCTGACTGCCTCATCTACCTGCGCGCCCTGGAGGACTACCTGATCCCGAAGTTCGCCGACGCGGACACCGTGATCGACTGCGGCTGGTACTCCACCACCGCCCTGAACCAGCTCGTGCACATCGCAGACACCCGGGGCGGCCGGTGATCCCGTACATCCAGGAGGCGGAGTTCTCCCCCTCCATCCCGCTCACTGCAGCCCTGGACCATCCGATCGCCGAACAGGACGTGCTGGGTGATCTCGTGGTGGCCAGCGCGCCCCTGGACTCCAGCGTCGCCGAGGGCAGCTCGCAGGAGTGGATGTTCGCCGACTGGGAGGAATACCTCCTCGCGCCGCAGAGCCCCCACCCCTACGCTGCCGGGCCGAACGCCAACGACCCCGAGATTTTCCATATGACGGTCCGGCTTCACCCCGCCGACCGAGAACTGAGCACGCCGGAGTGGGCAGAGATCGCCCAGCGCTTGTCCCGCATCGCCGGTCTCGCACCATCCGGGGATGAGCAGGCGTGCCGCTGGGTGGCGCTGCAGGCCCGGCCTGGCCGACTCGATGCGATCGCCAACCTCATTCGCGGCGACGGCGTCTGGGCCCGGCAGCCCTACCCCCTCGTCCGGGCACTCATGGAGGAGTGCCGCCGCATCGAGGCCGACCTGAGCCTTGTGCCCGCCCAGCCCCAAGGCGGGCGACCGCTGACCGCGCGCCTACCGCCCCAACGCCCGGCGCTGCCAAGGCCGGTGGCGGGCCAGGCACCTCCCGCGGCGGCCGCGCAGCTCGCCACGCTGATGTGCCAGCTCGCCGACGAGAACACCGGGCCGATCGCCTCGGTGCGCGGCCTGGTCGAGCAGGCCGCCCACCAGCTGGAGGAGCTTCCCCACTCCTACGGGCCCGAAGCGGGGCACCGGCTGGAGTGGATCGCCCGGCGCCTGTACGGCATCCAACAGGACCTGAAGGTCACCGCCGCGGATCTGCCCGGAGCCAATCAGCGCGCCGCACTGACCACCCGCGCGCCTGCCGCACCTCACCCGGCGCCCGCGCGCCGTTCCCGCTGAACACCCGGAGAGATCCCCGCCCTTGGCCCTTGCCGACCGTTACCTGACCCTGCAACGCGACGTGCACTCGGGCGAAGTCCTCGCCCGCGGCGGTGACCCGGAAGCGCACAGCATCCTTCAGCGGACCGGCTTCGTCCCCGTCGTCCGCGTGCACGAGCACGATCACCGGCTGCCCACCGGCCTCGACGAGACCGAGGAGGAACGTCTCGCCACCCGGGCCGTGGCGCGGCTGCGCGCGGTCCGGTACCACGTCGCCTGCGACGAGGCGTTCGAGACCGAACTGCGCGAGGCCCACTACCTCCCCCTCGGCGCCTCCGTCGCCCACCAGGCCGAACGCATCCGCCAGGCGACCAGCACCGAGGAAGTCGCAGACGCGCTGACTGAACTCACCGCCGACCACGACGGCGTCCTGGCCGCCCTGGACGAGATCCTCACGGCACCGATCGAGTTCCACCTGGGACTTGGCGGACCAGCCGACATCGCCACCACCTCCCGGCCGCGCCACCTCTCCGAAGGCAGCCTGGACGTCATCCGTGCCGACCTGGCCGCCGTACGCGCCGACCTCGCCGACCGGCACGAGCCTCACCCGCAGCGCAGCGTGTGCAGCGCTGAAGTCGGCCCGCACGAGCGCGAAGCCTCCGCCGTCTGCGGCTGCCTGCCCCCGCCCCGGCCCACCACCGCATCCAGCCCGCCGCCCCCTGCCCCGGCCCCCGCTGGGCGGCGGCGCTGACCCCCATCCCCGAGGAATCCATGCACGATCCCACCCCTGATCTCGCGTCCTTCGCCATCGCCCTCGCCGACGAACTCCCCGGCAACTGGACCAGCGAGCACCAGATCCTTGTGCAGTACCCCGACCAGTTCGCCCGCGCCGAACACGTCTGGGACATGAACCTGGTCGCCCACGCCATCGCTGAGCACGTCCTGGACCAGGACGCAGTCCTCACCCGCGACGACGGCACCCGCCTGTACGTCATCGCGCGCCCCCGCAGCGGCGAGGAGTTCCTCGTCGGCGCCATCGCCCCGGCCGACATCCCTGCGGAAGCTTTCCGAACCGTACGGGAGCCCGACGGCATCACCGTCCCCGACGACCCGGCCCAGGCCGCCGCGGACATCACGACCACCCTCCTCCCCCGCTACGACAAGGCCCTCGCCCAAGTCCGCGACCATGCCGCCCGCCTCGTCCCGGCGCTGCCCCCGGAACTCGTGGTGATCACGTTGAGCGGCCGGGACTTCCACGTCACCAAGCCCGACCGGGTCGATGCCGCCCAGATCCTCACCGATAACGGCTGCGTCTACGACAAGGACCACGACACCTTCGTGCTGCCCGGTGAGGACACCGCAGCCCAGGCCCAGGCCATCCAGCGGGCAGCGCAGCTCGTCCAGCTCGGCATCGGCATCAGCGTGCGACTCCCGCAGGCCAAGTCCGCCCTGGACACCGCCCCGGTCGCGGCCCCGACCCCAGCGGCCCCTGCGGCGCGGACTCGGTGAACAGGTCCACGGACGACGAGCCGCCGCGCGTCGTCCTCGACTACATGTCCATCCCGCGGGATCCGAAGACCTAGTTGGTCCTCGCGGTCGGCGGTGACGAACGTGCCAAGGGAAGCCTGCAGACCGTCGGCAGCTTCATCTCCGCCGCCGGACCCCGCGCCCCCTATCAGCGCCATCCGCACACCATGCCCGTCGAGCAGCAGCGCAAGGGTGCGCACCAGTGCACCCGCGCTGACCACCGGACCGGCAACCACCTCGTCCAAGTCGACTGCCCTGCGGGGATCCCCGCGAAAGAACCGCCTCGCCATCGACACCGTCTTCGGCGGCACCGCCCACCAGGCCGCCCGTGCCGCCGCACGACCGTCGCCACCGGTGAAACCACCTGACGCAGGCAGCCACCGCTCCCGCCGCTCCCTATAACCGTCCCCGGCCAGCTCCCGCCACGGAGGCCGGCCCCCGCCACCCAAGAGATGCAGCACATCCCCGTGCCCGACCGCACGCCCCCGCCCATCACCCCCAGCCGAAGCCCGCGCCTGGCCGGTGCCCTGTTCCGCCACTACCTGCGCGCCGTCGCTGTCGGCAGCTGCGAACGGTCCATCCCTCTGGCCGTCGCCCGGCCAGAGGCCGTCCTCAGCGAAGCCCGCCGCCTCGGCCGACGCAGTTGACCGCCCCGTTCCTTCGCCCCAGGAGGCCCATGACCGACCTGTCGTCCTATCCCGTAAGCCTCGCCGAGGACATCGCCAGCCTCATCAAGACCCTGGACGACCACCTCGACCAAGCCACCCCGCGCCAAGCGGCCGAAATCCTCGCCAAAGTCCTCGACACCGAGGGGGGCGTCCTGACCCGGATCACCGATCTGGTCGGCACCGGCTCCCGGTTCGCCCAGAACCAGGCCCACCGCGGGATGCTCCCGCCCGAGGTCTGGCTGGCCATGGGCCGGGCCTCCCACGAACTGCACAGCGTCGGAATGGATCTTGACGAGCACGCCCACGCCATCAAGCAGCTCGGGACACCGCCCACTACGGCAAGCACTCTGCCGCCCAAGCCCGTCGCCTCCGCCATGGTCGTCAGGAGGAGCCGGTGAAACAGCAGCAGTGGGCCGGCTGGGCCCCCGGCGCCCAACAAGCCGAACAGCACTACCTGACCGAGCCCCGCTACCTCGCCGGCGGCGGCGACATCCGCTTCGTCAGCGAGTTCCTGCGCGCCTCCGGCTGGAACGACAAGTCCAAGACCGGCGGGCCACTGGTCTTCGACAGCCCGGACAAGTCCGTGCGCATCGGATACGACCCCTTCACTCAGCCCGGCGGCTGGACGATCTCCGGCAAGGTCGCCCCCGGCCAGGAAGCCTGGCACGCGACCTTCACCCGCCAGGTGCCCGTCGAGATCGTCGCCGGATTCACCGACGCGCTCACCCGCCCCCGCTCCGCGCACGCCCCCAACGTGTGGGCGCCGCTGCAGGAGCAGCGCTGGACGACCGAGCAGGGTCAGCACTTCACCGCGATGAGTCCCGATGGCGGCGCCTGGATGCAGTTCCACCAGTCCAAGCCCGGCGAGGCGCTGTGGTGGGCCGGGGCCCGCAATGAGCACGGCCGGATCTGGGACGCCTCCTTCACCGCTTCCACGCCGGTGCACCTCGTCCAGGCGTTCAGCACTGCGCTGGCCGACCCGCAGCAGGTCATGCGCCCGCGCGGGCACGTACCGCCCTCCACCCGTATCCGCACCACCTCGGTGTCCGTGCGGCCCGAGGAGCTGTCCGCCTGGCAGCAGGCCCGTGTCCGAGCCGCCCGCGCCGCCACCTGGGCCCGCAACTCCTGGGCCTCCACCCGGCCCCGACGCCAGACGCCCACCGCCGGCCCGTACGCCCAGGCAGGCTCCCGTGCCCGCCGCTGACCCGCTGCCCCCTCGCCTCGTACCGAAAGCTCACGCCTTGCCCCACCACGCACCCGATGCCCCCACCTCCGACCAGGTCCGTCAGGCCACGAGCACCCTCGCCGACCTCGCCGCCTACCTACGGACGCATCCCCCGCTCGACGACGTACTGCCGCTGCTCGCGCCGCTGCTCGACGCGGACGACGGCGTCCCGATCCTGCTCGGCGATGCCCTGCGCTGCACCGAGCACCTCATCGGCCAGCAGGCCGCGTTCCCTGTGCCCGACGAGACCCGCCTGGTCATGGACGCCTTTCGCGAAGCCGCCCAGGAGGTCACGGACTGGCATGTTCTGCACTGGGACGTACAGCGGCTCCGCAGGCACACCGGCGCCCCGGAGTGACGCCCGACCACTACCTGCCCACCCGCGCCAACTCCCCGCACGGCACCATCTGGTTCGAGACCCAGCCCCGTCACCTGGCCGGACGCGGCGACCCGCGGCACATCACCCAGGCGCTACGAGCCGCTGGCTGGGCGAACCGCTCCGACCCCGACTTCCCCCACGTCCTGCTGGCCAGCCCCGACTACCGGCACACCGTGGTGCTGGAACCTGACCCCGAGCCCTCCGGGGCATGGTGGCGCATCCGCGGCCAGGAAGCAGACGGTCGGCGCTGGTACACCGAGTTCGGCGCGCACACCCCCGTGGAGATCCTCGCCCACCTCACCGACGCGCTGCTCGAGCCTGCTCCCGAGCAGACGCCGCCGATCTGGTCGCCGCTGACCGCGGCGGGCTGGTCCTACGAGCGTGACGAGCACGGCAATGAGATGGCCCGCCATCCCGACGGCATCCTCAGCCTGGAGCGGTGGGCGGTCGAACCGGGTGAGACCTTCCGCTGGCGGGCCCAGGCTGCCGTGCCCAATGGCGGGGGTGGCTTGAACCGCATCTGGCACGCCTACCTCGACGAGCAGACGCTGCCCCACCTGATCGCCGGATTCACCACTGCCCTGGCCGACACCGAGGCCGTGCAGCGCGCGATGTACGACGTGCCGCACTCCCACCTGGTCACCCAGGAGCAGCGCGGCCCGCAGGGCGAGCAGCTCGCCGAAGAACACAGGGTGCGGCTCAAGGCGATGCGTGCCGCCGGTCGCAAGGCGCGCCGCACGGCCGCACTCACCACGGGCTCACCGGCGTCTCGCGCCGCGTCGGCCGCGCTCGCCTCCGGCCGGGCCCGTTGAACGCGCCGGGCGGCGGTACTCCCGCCCGGCTCACCGCCCCCCCCTTGTTCGATCCTTCGTTTGAGAGCGCTCTTGTCCCCAACTGCCCACGCCCCCGATGTGATCCACCGCGAACATTTGAACCAGCTCGCCGCCTTCCTGCGCGAGAGCGAGCGGATTCTCGCCGACTTCGATGCCTGGCGCGAGGAGCACAGTGACCTCGACGGCTGGCCCCTCGACGACGCCGAGCACAGCCGTCATGCCGTCAAGCGCGACGCGGACACCTGGCGGTCCTTCAACCGCGTCCGGTCCTTCGCCAAGGACCTGCTGGCTACCGCCGAGGTACAGATACAGCAGCTCAACCCCGCGCACATCCAGTCCCGCTGGCCCTGGCAGCTGAGCGTCCTCGATCACGCCCTGGGGCAGCTCGGCGCGCTGCAGCGCGAATGGCTCGAAACCCGAGACGCCTTGCCCCCGAGTGCCCGGCCGGGCAGTTTCGCGTACGACGACGCGCTCGCCGAGCGCAACGAGGAAGCCTGGTCCTACCTCGATGACTGGGCCAGCCACGGCAGGGTTCTCCTGGAGATCCAGGCCGCCGTCCAGGACCTTCCGCCACGCTCACCGGCCCTGACCTCGGCCAACACATACGCACGCCCAGCGGCTCCCGTGCCGGCGCCGTCGCCCGTTGCCCGGAGGTGACCGGCGTGCCGTACGACATCGACATCGCGCTGGTCGCGCCCCGCTATCTCGCCGGCCCGGGCGACCCGGCCTGGGTCACCGTCCCGCTCCACCGCGCCTGCCGCTGGAGCACCGCCCGGGACCCGCTCGTGCCCCGGGTCATCCTGACCAGCCCGGACCAGCTCGCCCAGCTGCGTATCATCCCCGATCCGGACCCGGCCGAACCGTGGTGGACCCTGCGTCACGCACACCACGGCGACCAGCGGGCCTGGTCGGTCACCTTCGACGCCCCCACACCGGTCGAGATCATCGCCGCGGTCACCGACACCCTCACCGACCCCGCTACGCCGAGGGTCGCGCCCGACGATCCCTACGAGACGCTGCGCGCTGCAGGCTGGCACGCTCCCCGCCACCACGACGGTCGCACCTCACCTGAGGGCATGACCTCCCCCGACGGCCTGGCCCGCGTCGACCGCCTCCTCCATGAACACCGCGCCGCCGGCTGGGTCGTCGAGACGTCCGTCCATCATCTGCCCACCCTGTGGCGCGCCTACCTGGACGGTGACGCCCCGCCCCACTTGGTCGCCGCGCTCTTCGGGGCGCTGGCCGACGAGACACCCCTGGTCCGCGAACCGCACCGCGTCCCGCACCTGGCAGCCACCCACGGCCGCACCACCACCGGTCGAGTGAGCGCCGAGAGCGTCGCCTTCGCGCTGGAGCACCGCACCACCGCCCTCGCACAGCGCAGCACCCCGACGCCTCCTGCCTCATCCACCCCCGGACCGCATGTGCCCAAGCAGCGCCGGGCCCGCTGACCGACACCCCCATTTCCTCCTGGATCCGCCCTCTTGCCCCAGCCCTCCTCCAACCAGTCCACCGACGCCACGGACATCGCCTTCAAGGTCCTTCTTGGCGTCCTCGCCGTCGCGGTTCCCTTGTCCAATCTCGCCTGGCTCGGCGGGCAGATCACCGCTCGGGCCACCGACTCCGGGCCCGGCGCCCCCTACCAGCCCGTTCAGGCCCTCCTGCACCCCGACCAGCTCTGGCCGGGCCTGGGAGAAACGTCCCTCCTGATCGGCACGCGCATCCTGCCTGGCGCCGTGCTGCTCGCCCTCGGCTTCACCGCCGCCGTGCTCTACAAGCGGCACAAGGGCACCAGCGACGGGCGCAAGAAACGCATCGAGGGCATGGCCAAACGCTCCGACATTGAGCCGCTGATGTCCAGGGCGATCACCTCCAAAGCCCGCTCGCTGCGCCCGAGCCTCAAGGACGCCAAGCACATCGACGCCAGAGACACAGGCGTCCTCCTGGGCAACCTCCAGGGAACGAAGTACGAGGTGCGCATGGGGTACGAGGACGTCGCCGTGGCGATCATGGCGCCGCGCTCCGGCAAGACCACCTCCCTGGCGATCCCCTCCATCCTCAACGCGCCCGGTCCGGTCCTGCTGACCTCCAACAAGGCAGCCGGTGATGCTTTTACCGCCACGCTCGACGCGCGGGCGGACGTCGGCCGGACCTGGTCGATGGACCCGCAGCAGATCGCGCACGCCAAGCGCGAAATGTGGTGGAACCCCCTGGCCACCGCCAAGACCCTCGACGGGGCCGGCAGGCTCGCCGGGCACTTCCTCGCCGCCTCGGTCGACGCCTCCCGGCAGGGCGACTTCTGGTCGAAGGCCGGCAGCAACATCTTGAGCCAGTTGTTCCTGGCCGCGGCCCTCGACGAGCGCCCCATCACCGACGTGATGCAGTGGCTGGCCTTCCCCGCCGACCGCACACCGCTCGACATCCTTCGCGACCACGGCTTCACCGCGGTCGCTGCCCAGCTCAAGGGCACCGTCGAAGGGCCGCCGGAGACCCGCGACGGCATCTACGAGACCGCCCGACAGTACGCCGCCGCACTGCTGAACTCGGAGATCGCCGCGTGGGTGACCCCGCAGAAGGACGCCGAGGAGTTCCGGCCGGAGTCGTTCGTCACCTCGACCGACACCTTGTACCTGCTCTCCAAGGACGGCGGCGGCGGAGCCAGCGCACTGATCGCGGCGTGCGCGGACTCGGTGATGCGGGCCGCGACCGCCCAGGCCGAGCGCGCCGGCGGACGCCTGGACCCGCCGATGCTCGCGATCCTGGATGAGGCCGCGAACGTGTGCAAGATCAGCGATCTTCCGGACCTGTACTCCCACCTCGGCAGCCGCGGGATCATTCCCATCACGATCCTGCAGTCCTACCGCCAGGGCCAGAAAGTCTGGGGGGACGCGGGCATGGACGCCATGTGGTCCGCCTCCACGATCAAAGTCATCGGCTCCGGCATCGACGACCCCGACTTCGCCGACAAGCTCTCCCGCCTGATCGGCGACCACGACGTGGAGACCACCTCCACCTCGCACTCGGAGTCCGGAAAGAGCACCTCGGTGTCGATGCGCCAGGAGCGCATCCTGGCCGCCGACGCCATCCGCGCCCTGCCCAAGGGCACCGCCCTGTGCTTTGCCACCGGCATGCGCGCAGCGATGCTCGACCTGCGCCCCTGGTATCTCGAGCCCGGCGCCGACGAGTTGTCCGTCGCCTCCGCCCGCGCGTCCAAGGGCATCACCGAGCGGGCCGTCGCCAAGGCCGCCCCCAAGCAGGCCGACTTCGACACCGCCGCATAGAACTCGCCTTCTCCCTCGTTCTGTTCGGCCTCACAGGCCACTCATCCCCACCTGCACGCACCGTGCGTCAGCACACCTGGAACCTCCTATGACACAGATCCACGACGTCCCCGACGACTGGAACCCCCGCCACCGTTGCTGCCTGGAGTGCGGCAACAGTGACCCCGAAGTCACGCTGCGCGCCATCACCCACACCTCAACGGACCAACAGGCTCTCGCCTGCACCAGGCACATCGCGGACGTTGTCACCGTCCTCGAATCCTTCGCAGGCGCGACGCACACTCCTGCCGAGCAGCCGCCGAAGCCCGCCACCGCGCCAGCGCCGTCCTCGCCAGCCGCCCCTCGACACCGCTCCCGGGCATGACACAACCCCCCTCCGCTGAGCTGCTGTTCGATGTGCCGCCACCCCCCCACGCCCGTCGAGCGTCTGCTCGCCCTCGCCGACCGCTACACCCAGCACAACGACATGCTCGACCTCGTGCTCGCCGACAACAGCGAGCCCGATCCGGCAACGCACATCGCCTCCGCGCAACAGCTGACCTTCAGAACGCTGTACGCCATCAAGGCGATCTACGACCAACAGCTCTACGAGAACGCGGACTTGTCCGACGCAGTAGTTCGGCTCAGACAGCTCGCCTACCTCAGCACAGCATCCGAAGCCGAACGCCCACAACTGGCACGCGAGTTGACCGCACTGGCCCCCGAGGCCGTCCTGGACAGCGCGTCGCGCGTAGCCGCTGAGATACAGCGACGGCGCTGGAGCGACGTCGCGGCGCCCGGTGAATCATTCTCCACCGCGCAGCACATGGCTCTGCATGAGATCGCCCGCGGCCACGTTGTGGTCACCGGCTCCGCAGACCGGCAGTACGTTCACCACCGCACGGCACGCGTCCTGATCAGCACGCTGCGGTCACTGGAAGCCAAGGACCTCATCGCGCGCAAGGCCAAGTCCGCCGCGCCCGCATACATCGGAGGACAACCGCAGGACCGTGTGCACCTCACACCCGCCGGCGTCACGGCCCTGGCCACCGTCCTCGCCCTGCCCCCAGGCACCACGACGGGCCCCTCCCGTGGGCCCGCGCCCCGTACGCAGGCGGCCGCCCGAGGCCGCTGAACCTCTCCCGGAGCCCCATGCCCCCGCCCGGCCTGAGCGAACAGTCACAGCAACTCCGCTCCTTGGTACGGAGCTTCGAGGATCTATAGGAGCGCGTGCTCAACCTCTCCTACGCCCCTGGCACCGACGCGCTACACAAGATCACTCCGCTTCTGCTCGCGGCCCAGGAGCTGACCGTAACCGCGCTGGGGTGCCTGAGGACCCTGGACGACAGCGCGTACACCAGCATCACCGGCAGCCGCCCCGGGCGGGAGACCCTGTCCGCCACCGCCGCTAACGCCTCCCTGGCCTGCACCGACCTCGCCGAGGCCATCTCCGTCAACCCGCACGAGGGAGCGCCCTTCGCCGGGAACCCGGCTGACGATGCCCCGGTCCACGCGGCGCGTCACGCCGAGGCCATCCCCCGCATGAACAGCCACATCAATGACGCTGCCCTGCAACGACGTGGGGGCGGCTGCCAAGTCGGCGCTCCACATCATCGAGGCGCTGAACGAGCAGCCGATGTTCCCCAGCCCGCACCGTCCGACCGTCTCGTGGTCGCACGGCCCCGCCCTCTTGGCCCGCCTGGCGAACCTCCCACGACCACGGTGCTCGAACCCGCCGACGGCATCAGCCGGGTTGTGCCCCCCTGACGGCAATGACCGCGTTCGTGCTCCATGCCGCGCCGTCCACGGCGCCCCGCGGCGCTGAGCCTCCTTCCCCCTTTCCCATTCCCCAAGGACGCACCATTTTCGAATCCCCCGCCTTCCGATGCATTTCTCTCGGCGCTGGAGTGCAATCCAGCGCCATGCTCGCCCTGTCCGCCAAGGGCATCCTCCCCAAGGTCGACTACGCGATATTGTGGGATACCTCGAATGTTCCCCGTCGCCCCGCTGCTCCTCCTGCAGACCCTGCCGCGCCTGACCAGGGGCACCAGCGTGTTCTCCACCCTCCCGAGTGAACCTGACAGGTTCTCGGGATTCCTGAACTTCCCTCGTTCTAGCCTCCGTTCATTCGCGTTGGCTGAGCCTGCGGGGAGGAAGCGTGGCGCTGGCAGTCGTACGGGACCTGAGCACGGCACGACGTCCAGCGAGCCCGGAGGAGTTGGAGGCGTTCGAGACCGACGTACTCGCGGGCTTCGTCCTGGCGCGGGCCTCCGCCGGGTTGGCCGACGGCACGGTCCGGGGCGACATGTCCCACCTGGAACAGATCCGCAGCTGGTTCGGGCGCCCGCTCTGGGAGATGCAACCCTCCGACGCGGATGCGTACTTCGGCCGGGAGGTTCGGTCTTCCTCGCAGGGCACCCGGCTGGCATACGCCCAATCCCTGTCGACGTTCTTCGACTTCCTGGAGCTGCGCTTCCGCGCCGAGCTCCATGCGATGACCGGCACGGTGGTCGCCTGTCCGCTCGACGAGATGAACCGCCCGCGCGGACGCGGAGAGATCGGCCTGCGCATCCCGCCCACCGATCCCGAAGTCGAGATGCTCTTCACGGGCTGGCGCGACGACCTCGCGACCTGCCGGAAGTTCGCCCCGGCAGCACGCAACTACACCGCTGCGAAGCTGATCTCGCTGGTGGGCCTGCGCATCAATGAGGCCCGCCGCCTGGACCTGGACGATGTCCGCTGGGAACTGGGCCACTTCGGCAAGCTCCACGTCCGCTTCGGCAAGGGCACCCAGGGCTCCGGCCCGCGCCAGCGGGTGGTCCCGCTGATCAACGGAGCGGACCGGCTGCTGCGCTGGTACATCGAGGACGTGTGGGGATACTTCGACACGGATCACACCCGTCCTGGTGCACCGCTGTTCGCCACCGAACGTCACCACGCCGACGGCTCCGCCACCCGCGTCGGCGCCGACTCCCTGCGCCGCGGCCTGGCCGAGGCCGTCGGCAACCACCTGCCCACCTGGTCAGACCGGCTCACCCCGCATGTCCTGCGGCACTTGTGCGCTTCGCAACTCTACCGGCACGGCATGGACCTGCTGGCCATCCAGGAACTGCTCGGCCACTGGTGGGTGGCAACCACGATGCGGTACGTCCACGTACTGCACACCCACGTCGAGGACGCGTGGATCGCAGGTCAGGAGCGAGCCGCAGCCCGTCTGAAGGGACTCGCACGATGAGGTGGAATCTCCGGCTGGCCGCCGCGAACCGCGGGATCTGGAAGGCCAGCGAGCTCCAGCGGATGCTCGCCGAACGGGGCCTGGTGATCTCGGCCGGCAAGATGTCAGGGCTCTGGTCCGGACAGCCGATCAGCGTCAAGCTCGCGGACCTGGACGTGATCTGCGCAGTGCTCGGCTGCGGCATCGACGAGCTGCTGATCCCTGAGCCGGACGCCGTCACGGCACCGGCATCGAAGGAAGAGCCGCAGCGGGCCGTCGGGCAGAGCCAACGTGTCACACCCCGGGCGCCACGGGGCCGGTCCCTGCCGCCCACATGACCACCCCGCCCGGCTCCGTGGGCAGTTGCCGCTACTGCCTGGCCTGGGGCGTGCTCGCCTTCAGCGGGATGTGTCCCGAGTGCGTCGGCTGGCGCGTCTGGGACCGCGAGAAGTGCGCCGGATGCCACCGCACGGTTCCGCTCAAGCACGGCCATTGCCGACTCTGCCACCGCCAAGCCCTGCGACAGCTCGGTCGCATGGTGATCCGCGAGGTGATGCCCGACGTCGAACTGGTCGCCTGGCAGCTGTTCCTCGTCTTCCCGCTCGGCCCACGTCGCGCCCGCGGACGGCCCCACAAACCGCCCGCGCTCCGGCCCACCCCGGTGACCTGGCAGATTCCGGGACAACTCGCTCTCTTCCCTGCCCGCCCCGACTACCTCCGCTTCAGCCGGGACCGGCATGCGAACCCGGACAACCCCACGCTGATCAAGGCCAGACACACCGCCCACCGGCTCGCCGAGGCCCGCGGATGGGCATGGTGGATCGTCCGCGAGATCAACGACGGTCTCCTGGTCCTGCTCTCCGGGCACGCGCCCGGCGACACCATCGCCTACTCCGACATCGTCCCGATCGACCAGCTTGGCCACAACGTCGCGCACACCGCCGAGGTCCTCGACCGGCTCGGCATCCTCCACGACGACCGCGTCCCCACCTTCGACGCCTGGCTCCAGCGCAAACTCGATCTCCTCACCCCCACCCTCGCCGAGGGGATCAAGCTCTGGGCCACCACTCTGCGCGACGGCGGCCAGCGCACCCAGCAGCGATCCACCGACACCATGCGCAACTATCTCGACGCCGCCCTGCCCGCCTTGATCGACTGGTCCACCCGCTACCAGCACCTTCGCGAGGTCACCCGCCAGGACATCAAGGACGTCGCCGCCGGGCTGACCGGCCTGAAACGCAAGCGGGCCCTGGTCGCACTCCGGTCGATCTTCCAGTTCCACAAGCGCATCGGCTGACTCTTCCACGACCCCACCACTCGCATCAATACCGGCCGAGTCGACGTCGGCCTGCCGACGCCGCTCCGCCCGGAACAGCTCGAAGCCCTCGTCAGCCACGCCACCACCCCGTTACGCCGGGTCATCCTCGCGCTCACCGCCGTTCACGCCGCCCGCCCCACGGCCCTGCGTGAACTCCTCGTCGACGAAGCCGGATTGGCCGACCGCAGGATCATCATCGGAGGCCACCCCCGCCGCCTCGACGACCTCACCGCGCAGGTCATCACCCAGTACCTCCTCCACCGACACCGGCGATGGCCGCACACCATCAACCCCCACCTGATCATCAACGAGCACACCGCCCAGAACGAGAAGCCCGCCAGTCCCCACTGGCTCAGTAATCAGTTCCGCGAGACCGGCGTGACGCTCAACCAGATCCGGATGGACCGCCAGCTCGAAGAGGCCCTCACTCACGGCCCCGACGCCCTCCACCTGGCCGCCGTCTTCGGCATCAGCGAACGCGCCGCCATCCGCTACGCCAACGCCGCCAAGGCGTTCCTCGAGTCCGCACTCGAACAGAACCAGTAACCCGGACCACCGCCGACACCCACCAGCCGGCACACGTCCGCTTCCCTCACCTCGATCGACAGGCCCCACGCATGCATCCCCCTGCCCTCAAACCCACGAACCCGCGCCCCCACCCCCGGATATCAGGCAGCCGCACCCGCAAGTTCGCCATGAAGCACCTTCAGAAATCGCGAACTTTCGGCGGAGTCGCCGACACCGGATGGGAGCCACAGGCCGTTTACCGGCACCTTGACCGACTGGAGCGGGACATAGCCAGCCCGGCCGGAATACCCATTCTACGAGTCTCCTCCGGGAACATCAGAAGGGATGCGCTCGATCCGGATCACCGATTCGCTTCCATGCCGCTCTATATCCTGAACAAAGACGGCAAGCCTGGCATGACGAGGCGCCAATGCACAGTTATCTGCACCTCTCCTCCTCGTTGATCGCGGTGACCAACACCTCGATCAAGGAGAGCGAAGTGGATCTACGTCACGAACTGATGGAGGGTCGGGCCCAGCTGCCCCGCGCCGGTGCCGTGGTGGACACCGGTGAGGCCCACCCTCCGTACGCGGTCGTCAACGGCCTCGGGCACGAAGTGGAACCCGTCACTGCGTACCTGCGCGACCTGGCGCTGAGTGACAGCAGCCCGTTGACCTCCCGAAGCTACGGGGTCGGGATGCTGCGATGGTTCCGGCTCCTGTGGCTCCTCGATGTCGCCTGGGAACGGGCGACCGAGGCGGAAACGGCTGTCCTGACCGGCTGGCTGCGTACGGCACCGAACCCTCAGCGTCGTCGCCGCAACCCTCAGTCGCCACTCCCGGGGACGATTAATCCGCGGACCGGGAAGCCGTATCTGAGCCCGGGTTACGCCCCGACGACGATCAACCACGCGTTGTCCGTGGTGAGCGGCTTCTACACGTTCCATGCGCACTACGGGCGCGGTCCGGTGGTGAACCCCGTGCCCGTTTCGCCGCAACGGCGCCGGGCGTTGAGTCACCTGAGTCCGCTGGAGACCAAGCCGGTTCTGGGCCGGTCCAGGTTGAGGCAGAAGGTCGCACATCGGCCCCCGCGATCCATTCCCGACCTCTTGTGGGGCGAGCTGTTCACGGCGATGGGATGCGAGCGGGATCGGGCCCTGCTCGACTGCTACGTCACCAGCGGCGCCCGTGCGGAGGAGCTGCTCGGTGTCGGTACGGACGACATTCACTGGGCCAAGCCGGGCCTCTACGTCATCTCCAAGGGCACCCGCGAGCGCGAACTCGTTCCGATCTCGCCGGAAGCCTGTGTCCGGCTGGCCCACTACCTCGACAGCACCGGTACACCGCAGGCCGGCGAACCCGTCTGGCGGACTCGGCACGGGCAGGACCGCCCGTTGACCTACTGGGCGATGCGGCGGGTGGTGCAGCGGGCTCAGCAGAACCTCGGCACCAACTGGACCTTGCACGATCTTCGTCACACGGCGGCCCACCGGATGGCCAACGGAGGCAAGCTCACGCTGCCCGAGGTCCAGACCGTGCTCCGGCACGCCAACATCCAGACCACCAGTCGCTATCTGGCGGTGCGGGTCGAGGAGATCTTCGACGCGCTCCTGGAGCACTACAACCAGCCCCGGCCGCAGACGAGTTACCCGACCGGCTACTCCGCCGACGACATCGCGGCGGTGTTCGGTGCCTAAGACCGCCGCGAGCCCCACCACCGGCGTCAGCCGTCGGCATGGCCCGATCCCCGAGGGCCTCGACTATCCCAGCCGATTCGTCGGCGGTTCGATGGCTCCGCAGCCAGCCACCGCGGCCGCGCCGCCCCGCCCGTTCGGTGACCTCTCCACCACCAGCGCACGGTCGATCGCGAAGCTGGTCGTCGAGGTCTGGGAGGGAGGCGTGTCCACTCGGCAGCAGCGCGGCATGGCCGCCCGCGCTGTCCTGGACTACCTCGCCGGTTACCCCGGCCTGACCTGGCAGGAGCGGTGGGACGCCAGCCCGGTCGGACAGGGGCTGGAGCACGTGAACGACCTGGAGTGCCGGCGCAGCCCCAGCATCAAGCTGTCCACCGGCCTACGGGCGCTGATCTGCCTGCGGGTCATCGAGCCATCCCTGGTCGTCTTCCGGCGTCACCACATGTCCAGCTTCGCAACGATGTTCATCGCCGCCCAGGGCGACCCTCTGCTGGACGACTTCGTCGAGCAAGTCGAGGTCCACCAGCACTCGTATGCGCACCGCACCGAGGCGTTGTACGACCTCTGCGTGCTGCTGGCCTCGCAGGGCGTCGCACTGAGCGATGTAACGGCGCCCGCGCTGCTGCACTTCGCGCAGGAGAACCGGCGCGCGTGGGCGCTCGTGAACCCGGGGAACAAGGCCGGGAACAGGCTCCGCGGTCAAGGCGTGTGGCATGTCCTGCACGCTGCGGGCCACCTGCCGCCGACCGTTCCGCCGACCATGCGCGCCGCTCTCATGCGGGGCCAGAAGAGCGTCGAGGAACTCGTCGATCACTACCCGATCCGCAACCGGGCCGTCCGCGGGCTGCTGATCGAATACTTCACCCGCCGCCGCGCGGACACCGACTACGGCACCCTGAAGAACCTGGTCCTGCACCTGGCTCACCACTTCTGGGAGAAGATCGAGCGGATCAGCCCCGACCAAGCTGATCTGCGGATCTCTCCGGAGACCTACGCCGCCTGGCGAAAGATGATCGCGGTCAAGGACAACGGTGCTCCGCGCGCCGGGGCCGACGGGCTGGTCATCTCGGTTCGCAGCTTCTACTACGACCTGCACACCTGGGCGGCTCAGGAGCCCGAACGGTGGGCTACCTGGGTCGCCCCTTGCCCGGTCCCTCCGTCCGACCTCCACGGGCTGGGAGCACGCCGTAGGCGGATCAACGAGCGCAGTGCCGACCGCACCCGACAGCGCCAGCCGCTGCTACCCGTGCTCGTCGCGCACGTGGAGTCCCGCTACGACCACTCCCGTCAGCTCCTCCAACTCGCCGAGGAGACCGGCGAAGGAGAGACATTCACTTTCTCCGGCACCAGCTACACCCGGGTGCTGAGCGAATCCGATCGCAAGCTGAGCCGTCACAGCGCGCCCATTCCACCCCGTCTGCGAAACAACGACAGCGGCGAGATGGTCCACATCGCCGCCGAGGAGGAGACCCCGTTCTGGGACTGGGCAGCGGTGGAAACACTGCGGCACTCCGGCGTGCGCATCGAGGAGATGTGCGAGCTGACCCACCTCAGCATCCGGCAGTACCAACGGTCCAACGGCGAAGTCATCGCGCTCCTGGTCATCGCGCCGTCCAAGACCGACCGCGAGCGCGTCATCCCGATGTCCGCCGAGCTCTTCCACGTGATCGCCTCGATCATCCGCCGCCATGCCCGCACCGGCCGGCCGATCCCACGGGTGACGCGCTACGACCCGCACGACAAGCTCTGGAGCCCTCCGATGCCGTTCCTGTTCCAACGGCAGAACGGCACAGTTCCCGCGATCTTCAACCCCGGCACGATCCAGAAGATGCTGGAGCGGCGCTGCCTCGCCCTCGCCGAAGTACACCCCGGCTTCAAGGGACTGAAGTTCACCCCGCACGACTTCCGGCGGATCTTCATCACCGAACTCGTCAACAGCGGCCTGCCGATCCACATCGGCGCGGCCCTGCTCGGACACCTGAACGTCCAGACCACTCGTGGCTACGTCGCGGTGTTCGACGAGGACGTAATCCGGCACTACCAGGAGCATCTGGCACACCGACGCCAGATCCGGCCCGAAGGCGAGTACCGGAACACCACCCCCGACGAATGGACGGAGTTCGAGGAGCACTTCGACCGTCGCAAGGTCGAACTCGGCTCCTGCGGCCGCCCCTACGGCACTCCCTGCCAGCACGAGCACGCCTGCGTCCGGTGCCCGATGCTGCACGTCAACCCCAAGATGTTGCCCCGCCTCGCGGAACTGGAGGAAGACCTCCTCGACCGCCGAGCACGCGCCGAGACCGAGGGCTGGTCCGGTGAGACCGAAGGCATCGACCTCACGCTCACCTTCCTCCGCTCCAAGCGCGACGAGACCCAACGCAGAGCCCAGCGCCCGCCCGTTGACCTGGGCATCCCCAAACCCCGCCCCATCCCCTCATCACCGGAGGCCCCTTGACAGCCCACATACCCATAGCCACTCGTTCGGGTGAAGTGCAGAGAAGCACTGGCGAGTACAAAATTAAGCCCCTGAAAAAGCAGGTGCGCGAACTCCTCGGATACCCCTATCCGGCACGCATCCCCCGAGATGTCTTCGTGGAGCAGTGGGTCGGAATCTCGGCGGATGAATTCCACCGAGCCAAGGACTCGGACGTCAAGTACATGCGCAACCGGCATCCACTCATCGAGGTTGACTGGTCAAGGGCCGACTGCGTCAGGTACTTGACGTCAATCGGACTGGCCGATACCCCGAAATCAAGTTGCCTTGGGTGCCCCTTTCATGGAAATGCGCAGTGGAGATCCATCCGGGACCTCTCGCCGCAGGAGTGGGCTGATGTGGTGGCCTTCGACGCGGCCATCCGGCAAGGTAACGTCCGCGCCAACGCCACCGGCAATCGGCTGCTGGGAGAAGCATTCCTGCACCGCTCGCGCATGCCGCTCGACCAAGCGCCGATCGACCATGTCACCGCTGCCGAATGGACAGCCCTGCAGCAAGAACTCGGAGACGGCGAAGCAGACGCCCAAGAGCTAGAGGACGGGGTTATCGACGGCTGCTCCCCGTGGGCCTGCCGCGGTGAAGTCGAGCCGGTTCAGGACGGTTTCGGGCTGACCTCTTGATACTTGATCTGTTCGCTGGTCCCGGGGGATGGAGCCAGGCTCTGACCGTCCTCGGCATCCGGGACGTGGGCCTGGAATGGGACGAGTGGGCGTGCAAAACCCGTGCTGCAGCAGGGCAGTTGACGATCCGCACCGATGTTGCGGCCTACCCCCTGTGGCCGTTCCTCGGCAGGATCACGGGGCTGATCGCCTCACCGCCGTGCCAGGCATGGTCGATGGCCGGCAAACGCCTCGGCCTCGTCGACCAGCCCCTGGTCCACCAGGCCGTCGCCGACCTCGCAAGGGGCCTGGACACCCGCGAACAACTGCTTGCCGCCTGCCGTGACCCACGCTCCCTGCTGGCCGCCGAGCCCATGCGCTACCTGCACGCCCTGCACCAGCGCGGTCAGCCGGAGTGGGTCGCGATGGAAGAAGTCCCCGACGTCCTGCCCTTGTGGCGCCAGTACGCCGCGATCCTGCGCACCTGGGGGTACTCGGCCTGGACCGGGATCTTGAACGCGGCCGACTACGGCGTGCCGCAGACCAGACGGCGGGCGATCCTGCTCGCCTCGCGCACGCGCACCGCCGAGCCGCCGCCGCCCACACACGCCAAACTCGCCGAGCCCGAGTCGCTGTTCGGTCCGGGCCGCGCGCGCTGGGTCTCGATGGCCGAGGCCCTCGGCTGGGGCGCCACGGACCGCCCCGTACCGACCGTGTGTGCCGGGGGCGGCCCCGGTGGCGGGCCCGAGCCGTTCCCCTCCGGCTCCCGCAAGGCCCTCAGCGACGCTCGCGACTGCGGCAGCTGGAAGCCGCACCCGCCCGCCAAGTCGACTGTCGCTGGGGCGGATGGCCGGGCGGAGAAACACGTCTCCGCCGCACAGACGACGCCCACGGTGTGGCGCTGGACCTTGCGCAGCAACAACCAGGCCAACGCCACCGTCCGCACCGATGAGCCGGCCGGGACCCTGTTCTTCGGTCACCGGGCCAACGAGTGCGTGTGGCAGGCCGAGCCGGCCTCCTCCACGCCACCGGGCACGGTCGCAGCTCCGGATCCGATCCGGATCACTGCCGTCGAGGCCGGCATCCTGCAGACCTTCCCCGCCGACTACCCCTGGCAGGGCAACAAGGGCCAGATCTTCAGCCAGGTCGGCAACGCCGTCCCGCCCCGGCTCGCAGCCCACCTGCTGGCACCGCACCTCGGCAAGACCCTCACCCCCAACGACTTCACCCTGGCCGCCTGATGCTCCCTCCCTCCACCGAAGACGAGAACGACGACCTCGACGAACTTCCGCCGCCCCAACCCGTGCACTACGCCGAACAATCCCTGCTCGGCGCACTCCTGTTGGACCCCCACCGCCTCGACGAGATCGGCCCACTGGATCCGAGCCACTTCTCCAACCACACCCACGGCGAACTGTTCCGCGCCATGCGCTCGGCACCGGCCCCCCGCACCGAGCAACACCGCACAAGCCCGGCCTGGCTGAACACCGTCCTGAACGCAGCCCGCCCCCATGCCCCCGGGCTGACCGCCTCCTACCGTCCTCATCCAGGTCTGCCCCTGGCCCCAGCACGCGGCCACATATGCCCGGATGACCCGCGCCGACCACGCCCGCCGCAGCCTGCACCTGCACGCCGAGCGCCTGGCCCAAACCGCGGTGGACACCACCCTGTCTCACCGCGCGAAGGCCACCGTCCAGCAGGCCGACACCCTCGCCCGGTTCCTGGACGACTTCTCCGGCCGCTTCACCCCGCACCCCGCCTCCCTACCGCGCACCCCGCTGCCGCCGGCGCCCGCCAGGGACTTCGGCGAGGAAGCCCTCGACGAGGAGCGCCTCCTGATCGCCACCGCAACCGCGCACCCCGCCGAGATCAGCCAAATGCGCTGGCTCGTGCCCGAGGACTTCGCGCTCCCCCTGCACGCGGCACTGTGGCAGTGCCTCACCGCCCTCGCCCATCGCGGCGAGGCGGTCGACCCGATCACCGTGCTCTGGGAAGCCCAGCACCGCGGCCTCCTCACCCACGAGATCACCCCCGCGGATCTGCTGGCCCTTCTCTCCACACCGGTCGGCTCGCCCCAGCACTGGGGCGAGAAGGTCCTTGAGCGTGCCCTGCTCAGCCGCGCGCAGACTGCCGCCAACAGCATCGCCGCCTTCGCCGACGACCCGGCCAACAGCCCCCACCAGCTGATCACCGGCAGCCGGCGGGCGCTGGCCGGCCTGACCGCCGTGCGCTCCCGCTGGCAGAAGGCCACCGGCCCCGCCACGCCGCGCACCACCCGCCCGGCCCGCACCCCGGCCGCCTCCCGGGCCGGGCCACCCCTGCGGACCGCCCCGACTCCCGCCCGAGCCACCCGCTAGAACCCCCGGTCCGGGCCGACCCCCGCATCGGCCCGGACCGGCGAAACGAGCCCCCTATGCCCGACACCGCACCCGACGCTCACGTTCACCTCGCCCTGCACCCGCAGCACCCCAGCGCCGTCGTCGCGACCCTCACCGGCACCACGCTGCACACCGCCCGCGCCACCCTCGCCTCGGAAGGCTTCCGGCCGGTCTGCGACGACACGATGCTCCTTGTCCGTATCGACCACGAGGAGCCCTACTACGCCAACATCACCGCCAACCTCCTGTGTGACGTGGGCATCCCCGTGGACATCACCGACCCGTTGCAAGAGGAGATCGACACCGAGTGGACCTGGGCCAACCACCCGACGACCTGGCTGGACCGCCACGAGATCCGCCTCGTGTCCGCCGAAGCCCAGAAGTGTCGGCGTACAAATGAACGTGCACCACCTCGTACGAATGAGAGTGCACCAAAGTTGATGTGGTGGCGGGTGGGTGCCGCGAGTCTTCTGCTGTC
>NZ_JBIAII010000020.1:0-35231 GCF_042871345.1 Streptomyces sp. NPDC005863
CGTCAACACCCAAGGAGAGTCGATGACCATCACCGAGCACGAGCTGAAGACCGGCCGCGCGACGGCCGGGGAAGAGCTGTTCGACAGCCTCGCCCAGTTCCTCGTCGTCCAGGAGCACATCGAGCGCCGGCGCGCGGAGCTGATCGCTGACCAGGCCGTGGCGTTCGTCGTCACCGCCGCCACCGCGAGAGTGCCGATGATGCCATCCGGCGAAGTCGACCTGGGGCTGCACGCCCTGATCCTGCACACCCGGGCGTATGCCGGGATCTGTCAGGAGTACGCGGGGCGCTTCCTGCACCACAACCCGGCGCCGGGAGGCGGCGGCCGTGACCCGGAGATCGTGGCCGGATCGGCGCGCGCGATGAAGACGGCAGGATTCCGCGTCTGCGACGAGCTGTGGACGGTCAACGGCGAGAATCTCGCGCAGTGCGATTCCGACTGCGGCCGCCCCTACGGTCAAGCCTGATGCCGGGAGCACTTGTGCCCGAACTTCCGCCCACGTTGGCCGCCCAACTAGGCATCGGTGACGTGTCGCTGGTGCTGGACCGGCGTGGCTCGATGATCTGGGACGTCCACGTCGGTGCGCGCCGGTACGCGTTGAAGCTCGGCCATCCCATCGCCGAGACCGAGCACTGGCCCGCCCAGCCGTGGACCGCGCTCGCCCCCGCCCGGGAAGCCGCGGTCCTCGACCAGCTCGGACGCCCCGTACCGTCGGGCGAGTGGGAGCGGGGCACGTGGAACATGCAGCCCTGGCACGAGGGCCCCGACCTCCAGCACGCTTGGAGAGAGGTACGCGAGCAGGGCGGCATGCCTGAGCTGACGGTGGCCCTGCGCTGTGCCCGCGCGCTAGCCGAGCTGCACGCGCAAGGCTGGGCGCACGGTGACGTCCAGCCCGCTCACCTGATCCTCGACGACCACACCGTCCATTTGATCGATCTCGCCCTGGCCCACGGCAAGCCCGTCCCCGGTGATGTCGACTTCCCCTTCCGGGGCTGTCTCGTCCACTACGAAGCACCGGAGATCTCCGCGCACATCCTCAACCACGGATGGGCCACGCCTACTCAGGCCGGCGACGTGTACGCGCTGGGTGCGAGCCTGATGATGGCCGCCACCGGCCGCCGCGCCGTCATCTACCCCGACCACGCCGACCGGCCCGAACAGCGCGCCGCGATCGTCCAGGGCAACCGCCGCCCAGTGAACGTCAAGGGCCCGCTGAAGCTGCTCATCGAACAGATGCTCCGTCATGCCCCAGAGCGGCGCCCCGACATCGCACACGTCGTCCGCACGCTTCAGACGCTGACGTCGTTCAGGTCCAGCGCGTAGCCGCGGTCGGGGATCCGTAGGTCGCCGGGAGCCGTCGCGGTGTGGCGTGTGTGGTCTGCGGGCTTCTCCTTCTTGTTCTCGCCCTTCCGTCGGTCGCCGTCGTGTTCTTCGTGGCGTACGGCCGGCGGCTCGTTCGTGACGGGGGCGATGCTCTGGCCCACGCCGTACGCCGTGCCGAAGGTCGCGGCGACGGCCGTGGCGAATGCGGCGATCTTGAGTGCGGTGTTCATGACGGCTCCTGATGTCCGATGCCTGATGTCCGACGGTGCCGAATATACCCCCGGGGGGTATTAAGTCAAGCGGTCGGCACCCCTTGCGGCGGGTACCCCCTAGGGGTATACCTGAATACCGACAGGGTACCCACCCCGGGTACCCACACCCCTGCCCGTACAGGAGAGCAGCCCATGGCCGCGTCCGCCCCCGCTCCCATCCCTGACACCACCCCCACCCACCGGGTCGAGCTCGTCATCGGGGGGATGACCTGTGCCTCCTGCGCGGCCCGTGTCGAGAAGAAGCTCAACCGCATCGACGGCGTCGAGGCGAGCGTCAACTACGCCACCGAGAAGGCGAGGGTCAGCTACCGCGGCGACGGCGTCTCCGTGCCGGACCTGATCGCCACCGTCGAGGCCACCGGCTACACCGCACAGGAGCCCGCCCCCTCCGGCGCCGAGGAGAGGGCGGGCGAGAGTCCCCCGGACGCGGGGGGTCGGGGTGGTGAGGGCGAGAGTGAACTGCGGCCCCTGCGGCAGCGGTTGACCACCGCTGTCCTGCTCTCCGTACCCGTCATCGCGATGGCGATGATCCCCGCGCTGCAGTTCACCTACTGGCAGTGGCTCTCGCTGACGCTGGCCGCGCCCGTCGTGACGTACGCCGCCTGGCCCTTCCACAAGGCCGCCGTCACCAACGCCCGGCACGGCGCGGCCACCATGGACACGCTGATCTCGGTCGGTACATCGGCGGCGTTCCTCTGGTCGCTCTGGGCGCTGTTCTTCGGCACCGCGGGCACGCCCGGCATGACGCACCCCTTCGAGCTGACCATCGCCCGCAGCGACGGCGCGGGCAACATCTACCTGGAGGCCGCGGCCGGCGTCACCGCCTTCATCCTCGCCGGGCGGTACTTCGAGGCCCGGTCCAAGCGGAAGGCGGGCGCCGCCCTGAAGGCGCTGCTCCAGCTCGGCGCCAAGGACGTCACCGTGCTGCGGGGTGACGGGCGCGAAGTGACCGTACCCATCGACGAATTGGGGGTCGGTGACCGGTTCCTCGTGCGGCCCGGCGAGAAGATCGCCACCGACGGGACGGTCGTCGAGGGCTCCTCGGCCGTGGACGCGGCCATGCTCACCGGCGAGTCCGTGCCCGTCGAGGTCGCCGTCGGCGACGCGGTCACCGGTGCCACCCTCAACGTCGGCGGACGGCTCGTCGTCGAGGCCACCCGGGTGGGCGCCGACACCCAACTCGCCCGTATGGCACGGCTCGTGGAGGATGCGCAGAACGGCAAGGCCGCCGCCCAGCGCCTCGCCGACCGGATCTCCGCCGTGTTCGTGCCCGTCGTCATCGGGCTCGCGCTCGCCACCCTCGGCTTCTGGCTCGGCAACGGCGCGGGGCTGACCGCCGCGTTCACCGCCGCGGTCGCCGTACTGATCATCGCCTGCCCGTGCGCCCTCGGCCTCGCCACCCCGACCGCCCTCATGGTCGGCACCGGCCGCGGCGCCCAGCTCGGCATCCTGATCAAGGGCCCGGAGGTCCTGGAGTCCACGCGCCGGGTCGACACCGTCGTCCTGGACAAGACCGGCACCGTCACCACCGGCAGGATGACCCTGCTCGCCACGCATACCGCCCCCGGCACCCCGGTCGCCGACGTCCTGCGGCTCGCCGGGGCCCTGGAGCACTCCTCGGAGCACCCCGTCGCGCGGGCCGTCGCCACCGGGGCGGCCGCCGAGGTCGGCGCCCTGCCCGTGCCCGAGGACTTCGCGAACGTCGCGGGCCTCGGCGTGCAGGGCGTCGTCGAGGGACACGCGGTCCTGGTCGGCCGCACCCGGCTCCTCGCCGACTGGGAGATCCACCTGCCGGAGCCGCTGGCGCGCGCCGAGGCCGCGGCGGAGGCAGCCGGACGTACCGCCGTCGCGGTCGCCTGGGACGGCGAGGCGCGGGCGGTCCTGGAGATCGCCGACGCGGTCAAGGACACCAGCGCCGAAGCCGTCGCGCGGCTGCGCGCGCTGGGCCTGACCCCGATCCTGCTGACCGGCGACAACAAGGCCGTCGCCGCGTCGGTCGCCGCGCAGGTCGGCATCGCGCCCGACGACGTGATCGCCGAGGTCCTGCCGCAGGACAAGGTCGACGTGGTGAAGCGGCTGCAGGCCGAGGGGCGCACCGTGGCCATGGTCGGCGACGGCGTCAACGACGCGGCCGCGCTGGCCCGGGCCGACCTGGGCCTGGCGATGGGCACGGGCACGGACGCGGCGATCGAGGCGGGCGACCTGACGCTGGTACGAGGCGACCTGCGCGCCGCGGCGGACGCGATCCGGCTCTCCCGCCGCACCCTCGGCACGATCAGGTCCAACCTCTTCTGGGCCTTCGCCTACAACGTGGGCGCGCTGCCGCTGGCGGCGGCCGGCCTGCTCAACCCGATGATCGCGGGGGCGGCCATGGCCTTCTCGTCGGTCTTCGTGGTCGGCAACAGCCTGCGGCTGCGGGGATTCGAGCCGCTGGCGTAGACGGTCGGCGCCGCTCGGCTCGCGCCGGAACGTTCTGCGCGTAGGCTGGTAATTGGACTAGACCTATGCCAGGTTTCCGGGGGTGCATCAGGGGTGCATCCGGGAGCCGGGCCGCCACGGTCAGCCACCCGAGTCCGAGCCGCAGCGACCCCAGAAGGAAGAGACATCCATGAGCAAGCGTGCAGTCCTGGAGGTGATCGCCCTCGACACCGAGGACGCCGTCGCCGCCCAGGCCGGCGGAGCGGACCGCCTGGAGCTGGTGACCGACATGGCCGCGGACGGCCTCACCCCGTCCCGCGAGACCTTCGCCGCCATCCGCTCCGCCGTCGACATCTCGCTGCGCGTCATGCTCAGGCTGGCCGACGGATTCGCCGCGGGCGACGTCGACGCACTGGTGCGCCGGGCCCAGGAGTTGCGGGGCGAGGGCGCCGACGAGTTCGTGCTCGGCTTCCTCGACGAGGCGGGCGGACCCGACCTGGCCGCCGTGGAGAGCCTGGTCGGCGCGCTCGACGGCTGCCGCTGGACGTTCCACCGCGCCATCGACCGCGCCGCCGACCGCGACGCGCTGCGCAAGCAGCTCGCGGACCTGCCCGGCCTGGACACCTACCTCACCGCGGGCTCCGCGGCCGGCGTCGACGACGGCCTGCCGACGCTGCTCGCGGAGGCGGCCCGACGCGGCGAGCCCGGGTACGAGCCGCAGCTCCTGATCGGCGGCGGCCTGCGCCTGGACCACCTGCCCCGGCTCAGGTCGGCGGGCGTCGACGCGTTCCACATCGGCGGGGCCGCCCGCCCCGACGGCTGGTCCGCCCCGGTCTCCCCGGCGGCGGTCGCGGAGTGGCGGGCGGCGCTCGACGGGTGAGGGGCGGGGGCGGCGTACGCGGGGGTTGGGCGGTTGGCGTATGCGGGGTGGGGCGGCGGGGTTCGCCGGTTCCGGTGGCGGCCGATGCCCCCGTACGCCGCCGGGGTGATCGCCCTTTCGGGTGACGCGATAGAACTGGGTCGACACGGAGGGGATTTCATGCCGACACCAGCACACCAGCCGCGCCCCGCGGAACGCATCCTCGCGGCCGGGACACAGCCCGTCGCCGCGATGCTGCTCACCGGGACGGTCGCGCTCTACATAGCGCTCGTCGCGTTCGGGAACATCACCGACTTCGGCACCAACCAGCAGTTCGTACGCCATGTCCTGTCGATGGACACCACCTTCAAGGGCAACGGCCTCAGATGGCGCGCGGTGGATTCCACCGCACTGCAGGACACCGCCTACGTGGCGATCATCGCCTGGGAGACCCTCGCCGCGCTGACGCTCGTCGCGGCGACGGTCCTGTGGGCCCGGGCGCTGCGCCGCCCCGCGGGTACACCGCGCGCGTACGGCCTGCGCCGGGCCCAACGGGCCGGATCCATCGGCCTGTTGATGATTCTCGTGCTCTTCGGGGTCGGGTTCATCGGCATCGGCGGCGAATGGTTCGCCATGTGGCAGTCGCAGGCCTGGAACGGCCTGGACGCGGCCACGCGCGTCGTGACGCTCGCGGGCATCGTGCTCGTCGTCACCCACCTGCCGTCCGCCGACGCCCCGGCGGACGGCCTCGAAAAGGGCGGCAGTTAGGGCCTATCGAGCTGCGCGGGCAGCGCGGCGCGGTGCACCACGATCAGCCCCGACACGGCACGGGTCAGCGCGACATAGAGCCGTCGCAGACCCGTCCGCTCGTCGGGCTCGCCGTCGACGACGGCGGCCGGCTCGTCCAGGACCACGTAGTCGTACTCCAGGCCCTTCGCGAGCGACGCGGGCACCAGCGTCAGCCGGGTGTCCGGCGTCGTCTCCTCGCCGGGCGAGAGATACGTGAGGCCCGCCGCCGTCAACGCGCCCGCGAGCGCGGGGATACGGGCGTCCGCGGCGATCAGCCCGACGGATCCCTCCTGCCCCAGCGACTCGACGCAGGCGGCGAGGCAGCCCGCGTCGAGGGCGCCGGACCCCGCCGGGCCCCCGTCACCGTGAGCGCCCCCGTCCGCCACCCGCCGCACCGCGAGCGAACCCGGCGACTCCCGCACCGAGTCGACCGCCGTCAGGCCGGGCGCGATGTCCGGAAGCAGCCGGGACGCGTACGCGATGACCTCCCGCGGCACGCGGAAACCGGCCGTCAGCTCCTCGACGACCGCGTCGCCCTTGCCGAGGTGCGCCAGCGCCTCGCCCCAACTCCGCGTCGCCCAGGGCGTGGTGCCCTGCGCGAGGTCGCCGAGGACCGTCGCCGAGCCGGTCGTGCAGCGCCGCCCCACCGCGCGGTACTGCATCGGCGACAGGTCCTGCGCCTCGTCGAGCACGACATGCCCGAGGGAGTGCGTGCGGGAGACGAGATCGGTGGCCTCGTCGATGAGTACGGCGTCCGCGGCGGACCACTTGGCGGACTTGACGCTCCGGGCGGGCTTGGCCCACAGCACGGCCTTCTGCTCGTCCTCGGTCAGGATTCCCGCGGCGTGCTCGGCGAGGAAACCGGCGTCGGACAGCAGCCGCAGCACGAGCTTCGCGGGATCGACGGGCGGCCAGATCGCCTTCACCGCCGCCTTCACGGCCGTGTTGCGCGCGACGCCGTCCTGCACCCGGTCGTCCGGCGCCTCGCCCGCCTGCTCCATGCGGACGAGCACGGCGTGTGCGATGCGCTGCGGCAGGGCCTCGCGGGCGGCGCCGTAACGGATGTCGCGGGCGAGCAACTCCGCGACGATCTCCTCCAGTTCGTACGCGGGGATCCGCCAGCGGCGCGAGCCGCGCACCACCACGACGGGTTCGGTGGGCGGGGTGACGTGCGAGCGCACGGCGTCGCGCAGCACCGCGGCCATCCGTGCGTCGCCCTTGACGGTGGCGGCGCCGGCGTCGTCCGTGCCGCGCACCTCCACGTGGGCGACGAGGTCGTCGACGGTGGCCTGCTTGACCTCCAACTCGCCGAGCGCGGGCAGGACTTGCTCGATGTAGTGCAGGAAGGAGGCGTTCGGGCCGATGACGAGGGTGCCGGTGCGGGCGAGCCGGTCCCGGTGGGCGTAGAGCAGATAGGCGACCCGGTGCAGGCCGACGGCGGTCTTGCCGGTGCCGGGTCCGCCCTGCACGCAGACGCTGCCGCCGAGCCCGCTGCGGACGATCTCGTCCTGCTCGGGCTGGATGGTGGCGACGATGTCCCGCATCGGACCCACGCGCGGCCGCTCGATCTCCCGCTGGAGGAGCGCGCTGGTCCGCTCGACCTCGCCCGGGTCGCTGAGGTGCTCGTCCTCGTACGCGGTGAGGTCGCCGCCCGTGTAACCGAAGCGGCGGCGCAGCGCGATGTCCATCGGGTCCTTCTTGGAGGCCCGGTAGAACGGCTGCGAGACCGGCGCGCGCCAGTCGATGACCATCGGGTCGCCGTCGGCGTCGTGCACGTGCCGCCGCCCGATGTAGAACTGCTCCCCCTCGTCGCCCTCGGCCTGCGCGGCGCCCGGCGCGTGCAGGTAGTCGAGCCGGCCGAAGAAGAGGGGGGTGTGGGCGAGGTCGGCGAGGGACTTGACGCGCTCGTCGAGCTGCCGCTCCAGAACGGCGGCGTTCACCCAGTTCGCGGTGACGTCACGGATGTCGAGGGCCTCGGCGTCCGCACGCATGGCGCGCAGCGCGGAACGGGACGCGGCGAGGTGACCTCGTTCGCGGGCGAGCGGATCGGCGGGGTCGGTTTCGGCGTGCGCGTGCACGGGGTGCCTCCGGCGGTTCAGCGGTGTCGTGTGCGGGCCTCGGCTCTGGTGCTGCTCGGGCGAGGTGTCCGACCGGTTTCCGTCCGGTCGACGGCGCTCCGCGGGGGGAGGCGGGAAGGGGGCATCTTAGGCGGGGCGTGGGTGCGGGGGCCAACGGTTTTCGTGTGGGCGGTGCGGTCCGCTGCGCGGGGCCGGTGCGGTCTGCTGCGCGGGGGCGGTGCGGTCCGCTGCGCGGGTGCGGGTTGGTTGTGGCTGGTCGCGCAGTTCCCCGCGCCCCTCCAAGATCTCCGCACGAGCTCGTCCGGCGATTGAGGGCGGGCGGGGGGCGTGCCGGGTGAGGGGGGGGAGGGGGTGGTTTGGGGGCGCGGGTGTCTGCGCGAGCGGCTACGGCGGGTCGGCGGCCGGGGAGTGGGCTGTAGCTGGGTGGTTTGGGGGCGCGGGCGGCTACGGCGGGCCGGCAGTCGGGGAGTGGGCTGTAGCTGGGTGGTTTGGGGGCGCGGGTGTCTGCGCGGGCGGCCACGGCGGGCCGGCAGCCGGGAAGCGGACGGTAGCCGGGTGGTTTGGGGGCGCGGGGAACTGCGCGACCAGCCCCAGCGCACCCGCACGGAACAACGACCCCATAAGGGGCGCGGGGAACTGCGCGAAGAACCACAACGCTCCCGCACGGGACAACGCCGGTATGCCCCCCTCAGGGGCGCGGGGAACTGCGCAAAGAACCGCAACGCTCCCGCACGGGACAACGCCGGTATGCCCCCCATCAGGGGCGCGGGGAACTGCGCAAAAAACCCCGACGCACCCGCACAGAACCCCACGGCCAAGGCACCCCCCGGGCCCCCTCACCCCTCATCCGCAAGCTCCGCAACCCCCGTAACCCGATGAAGGGGATACGTGCGGACCTCATCCGCAGTGTGGTCGTACGCCGTGACGAAGCCCCCTTCCACCCGCACCGGAGCGATCACCCGCTGACTGGCGGAGCCCTCCGCGTTCACGTACCCGATCCACACCGCCTCCCCGGTCAGCACCGCGGCCTGCATCGTCGCGAGCGTCTCGGCCGCCGTGGTCCGCGGCAGCCTGCCGTCCGCCGCGGCCGGCACCTCCTTGCGGGGCGCGGTGGACGCCAAGTCCCCCGCACGGATCGCCCGTACCGCCGCGTCGACGAGCGTGGCACCGGGCAGCGGCGGCCCGTCGGGCACCGGCTCGGGGGCCGAACGGGGCGGCGTGCGGTGCGCGTGCGCGCGGGTGATCAGGACGTCGCCCTCCGCGCTCTCCGCGGCGGGCGCGAACCCCATGGCGCGCAGCCCGTCCAGGAGCGCGCCGGGATCCGCCTGGGCGGCGAGCACGGTCGGCGCGAGCCGGCGCAGACGCAGGCTCTGGGCGCGCTTGTCGGCCATGATCTCGTTGAGCAGCGCCTCGTCGTCGCAGCGCACGTACGCGGAGGCGGCGCCGATCCGCAGGTGGCCGTGTTTGCGCGCCACGTCGTCGATCAGATACGCGAGGGGCTGCGGAACCGGCGTACGGGAGTGGGCCGCCAGGAAGGCGTGCAGGTCGGACGCGGACTGCCCGGCGTCGAGCGCGCGGCGCACGGAACCGGGCGTGAAGCGGTAGACGGTGGCGCCGCCCTTCGACTCGACGTCGGCGAGCACGGCGAGGGCGTCGGCGAGCGGCCGTTCCAGCGGGCCGGGGGCCACGGCGGTGAGGTCGGCCTGCAGCAGGACGTGGTCGAGGGGCTCGGGCAGGAGCGGCGCGAGGAGCCGGGCGGCGCGGGCGGCGGCGACACCGCGCTCGGCGAGACTCTCGGCACCGTCGGCGCTGTCGGCCCCGGTGCCGCCCGCCCCCGTGCCGGGCGCGTCGGGCAGCAGCGCCCGCCCGTGCGAGGAGAGCGCGCCACGCCCCGTGACACCCAGCAACTCCGCCTCGTTCAGGCTCCATTGGGCGATACGGGAGCGCAGGTCGCGAGGGGTGGGCGAGTCGGAGGGGTTTGCGGCGGAGGGGTTGGCGGCGCCGCCCCGTGTGGAGCCGGGGGAAGATGGCGCGGCACCGGAGCCGCCCTGCGCGCCGCCACCCCCCTGGGAGCGCCCCGCGGCCGGCCGCTCCCAGCCGAGCCGGGCCAGCAGCGACTCCGGTACGGGCGCCGTGCCCTCGGGCAGCGTGGCGAGCAGCGCGAGGACCCGCCGGCGGACCTCGGGGGCCGCCGAACGGTCCAGGTGCGGGCCGAGCGCGGAGAGCGTGCGGTCCTTGCCGTCACGGCCGCCGACCAGCCCCGCCGTACGGGTGGCGGCGAGCCAGGCGGTGGCGAGCGCCGCCCAGCGCTCGGCCGCGGGCAGCTCCTGCCACGCGTCGTACGCGGGCGTCGCGGCGTACCGTTCGTCGGCCTCGCCGTCGGAGGCCAGCAGGCCCGCCGCGTAGGCCAGTTCGACCCAGAACGCGGCGAGCGGTTCGGACGTGTCGAGCGCCGCGGCGGTCCGCTTCAGGTCGCGCACGCTCAGGCCGCCGGCGCGCAGGACGGTGGGGCCGCCCTCGTCCCAGTCCTTCAGGAGCTCCTCGACGGTGGCGAGCGCGGTGTACGCCTGGCCTGCGGCGGTCGCGTCCACAACCTGTGGACGGTGTTCCCGGGCGCCCGCCACGGGCGGCGGCGTCGGCTCGGGCGCGCGGTGGGCGCGGCCCGCGCGCAGGTGTAGGGCGGCCTCGCGGGGCAGTACGACGGTGCCGGGCGCGGTCGGGAGCAGCAGCCCCCGGTCGAGGAGCCAGCGCAGGTGCCGGGCCGGATCGGCGGTGACCTGCCCGTACGGCGGCCCCCACACCAGTCGCGACAGCACCTCCACGGACTCCGCGGGCGCCTCGTCGAGCAGCGCCGACATCCGGGTGCGGTCGGTGAACAGCGCGGTCAGCGCCTGCACGGCGGAGACCGGGTCGTGGGTGGTGGGCAGCCCCGCCGCGGCGACGATGTCCTGCACCCGGTTCGGCGACATCCCGGCCGTGGCCTCGGCGACGGTGGGCCCGAGGCCGGTCGGGGAGGGGTGCTGCGGGGTCGGGGCGAGCAGCTCGCGGGCGGTCCGCACGAGCCGCAGCCGGTCGTCCGGACCCCACACCAGGGCCTGCTCGTGCAGGGTGGCGAGGGCGCGGGGCAGCGCGGCCTCGACGTCGGCGTCACCGTCGTCGCCGCCGAGCAGCCGCAGCACTTCCTCGTACGAGGTGGGTTCGGACGCCACGGCCAGCACCTCGGCGACCTGCTGGGTGAACCGGTCGAGCCGCTCCAGGGCGCGCACGACGGAGGCGCGGGTCCCGGCGCGGGTGGCGAGCTGGGTCAGATCCGTGGGCACGGGGTTGAGCAGATCGGGCCGCGCCCGCAGCAGCCCGGCGAGCGCACCGTCCGCCCGCGACCGCAACGCCTCGGCGAGAGACCGCGGCGCGTCGACCCCCCGCGCCGCCGCGGTGTCGCCATCGCTGACGCCGGCGCTGTCGGTGGGCTGCGACTGGGTGCTCATCCGGTTCACGGTAGCGGGTCGGGGGGAGGGGGCGGGGTTGTCGAGTGCGGAGGCGCGGTCCACAGGGCCGCCCACCACCGCAACGCCGCGTGAACGTTCCTCCACCTCTCGAAAGAGTGAACGCCTCCCCAATGCCGCGATGGCTCCCTCGGCGATCCACTTGGCTGACGCCCATGGTCAGTTCCGCCCACGAGGGCTTGCACCGCATTTTCCAGGAGAGACCCGAGATCCTGTCCCCTGTCTTCCGGGCGCTGGGCATGGCTTTTCCCGAGAAGGCGACCTTGGACGCGCTCACCCCCGATGTGACGGAGACGAGGCCGCTGGAGCGGCGCGTGGACACGGTGATACGCGTCGGCCCCTCCGACGGCGACGATTTCCTGCTGGCCGTCGAGTCGCAGGGGACGCGCAAACCGGAGAAGGAGCTGAGCTGGGCGTACTACGTCGCCTATCTCCAGGCCAAGTACCGCCTGCCCGTGCTGTTGCTCGTGGTCTGCCAGGACCAGTCCACGGCCAAGTGGGCTGCGGGGCCCTTCGAGTGCGGTATCCGGGGCTGGACCACCCAGCGCACCCACCCCATGGTCGTCGGCCCGGACAACCTGCCGATGATCACGGACCGGAGGACCGCTTCGGAGAACCCCGCCATGGCGGCCTTCTCGGCGCTGGCACACGCCCGGAGCCGGCACATCAACGCAATACTGGAGGCATTCGGCGGTTCCCTGGAGGAGCAGGACGGGGACGTCGCCGACTACTTCTACGAGTTCCTGGACATCAATCTGCGGGGGACCGCAGCCGGAGACAAATGGAGGGAAATCATGGGCTTCGTCACCTACTTCCCCGGCCGTGGCACGGTCCGGGAGACGGCGTACCTCGAAGGTAAGGCCGAAGGCAAGGCGGAAGGTATGGCCGAGGGGAGGTCCGAGGATCGGGCCTCTCTGGTGCTGCGCGTGCTGGAGAAGCGCGGGGTCCCCGTGCCGGATGAGACCCGGGAACGCATCACCACCTGCACCGACCTCGACACCCTCGGCCTCTGGTTCGACCGTTCGTTGACGGCGGTCGCGGCAGACGAGCTGTTCGTGGAGACCTCGGAGGCCACCGAGCGTGCCGAGGCCACGGAGCGTGCCGGGGCCACCGAGCGTGCCGAAATCCCGGAGGCCGGGGCGTAGCCCGCTCCCGACCGTCCCCTCCGTGCCGCGTCACCGGCGCCGCGAACGTCCGGCTCCGGTGGCGCGGCTCGCCGCGTGCGCGACGCGGCTCCGGTCCCGCGGAAAGCCCCGGCGCTGTAGCGGACGTCACCGCCGCACGGCGCGTCCATGCGGCACACTGGACGTTTGGCCTTAATGAAAGGGCGCTCGCGTGAACGGTCCCCTCATCGTCCAGTCGGACAAGACCCTCCTGCTCGAGGTCGACCACGAGCAGGCCGATGCCTGCCGCCGTGCCATCGCGCCCTTCGCCGAGCTGGAACGGGCCCCCGAGCACATCCACACCTACCGCGTCACCCCCCTCGGCCTGTGGAACGCGCGGGCCGCGGGACACGACGCCGAGCAGGTCGTGGACGCCCTCGTGGAGTTCTCCCGGTACCCCGTCCCGCACGCCCTCCTCGTGGACATCGCCGAGACCATGGCGCGGTACGGGCGCCTCACCCTCTCCAAGCACCCCACCCACGGCCTCGTCCTCACCACCACCGACCGGCCGGTCCTCGAGGAGATCCTGCGGTCGAAGAAGGTGCAGCCGCTCGTCGGCGCGCGCCTCGACCCGGACACCGTCGCCGTGCACCCCTCCGAGCGCGGCCAGGTCAAGCAGACCCTGCTGAAGCTGGGCTGGCCCGCCGAGGACCTCGCCGGGTACGTCGACGGCGAGGCGCACGCGATCGACCTCGACGAGAGCAACTGGTCGCTGCGGCCCTACCAGCAGCAGGCCGTCGAGGGGTTCTGGCACGGCGGGAGCGGCGTCGTCGTGCTGCCCTGCGGCGCCGGCAAGACCCTCGTCGGCGCGGGCGCCATGGCGCAGGCCAAGGCCACCACCCTCATCCTCGTCACCAACACCGTCTCCGCCCGCCAGTGGAAGCACGAGCTGGTGAAGCGGACCTCCCTCACGGAGGACGAGATCGGCGAGTACAGCGGGACGCGGAAGGAGATCCGGCCCGTCACCATCGCCACGTACCAGGTCCTCACGACGAAGCGGAAGGGCATCTACCCGCACCTGGAGCTCTTCGACTCCCGCGACTGGGGACTCGTCATCTACGACGAGGTGCACCTGCTGCCCGCACCCGTCTTCAAGTTCACCGCCGACCTCCAGGCCCGCCGCCGCCTCGGCCTCACCGCCACCCTCGTACGGGAGGACGGGCGCGAGTCCGACGTCTTCTCGCTCATCGGGCCCAAGCGGTTCGACGCCCCGTGGAAGGAGATCGAGGCGCAGGGCTACATCGCGCCCGCCGACTGCGTCGAGGTCCGCGTCAACCTCACCGACGGCGAGCGGCTCGCGTACGCCACCGCCGAGGCCGAGGAGAAGTACCGCTTCTGCGCCACCACCGCCACCAAGCGGAAGGTCACCGAGGCGCTGGTCAAGAAGCACGCGGGCGAGCAGACCCTCGTCATCGGGCAGTACATCGACCAGCTCGACGAGCTCGGCGAGCACCTGGGCGCGCCCGTCATCAAGGGCGAGACCACGAACGCGCAGCGCGAGAAGCTGTTCGACGCCTTCCGGGAAGGCGAGCTCTCCGTCCTCGTCGTCTCCAAGGTCGCCAACTTCTCCATCGACCTGCCGGAGGCGACCGTGGCCATCCAGGTCTCCGGCACGTTCGGGTCGCGCCAGGAGGAGGCGCAGCGGCTCGGCCGGGTGCTCCGGCCCAAGGCCGACGGGCACGAGGCGCGCTTCTACTCCGTCGTCGCCCGCGACACCATCGACCAGGACTTCGCCGCCCACCGGCAGCGGTTCCTCGCCGAGCAGGGGTACGCGTACCGGATCGTCGACGCGGACGAGCTGCTGGCCGGCTAGCCCCCCCGGGGGGCTGGGGCCTGTCGGGGGACGGCGCGGCCTAGGACGGGTGATCAGCCGGCGAACAGCACGGCCGGCATCGCCACCACCGACGTCAACGCGAACGCCGTCCGCAGCCACGCCGCGTCCGCGTCGCGCGGCGTGAGCCAGCCCGCCGCCAGACAGCCGACGCCGCCGAAGGTCCCGAGCACGCAACGGCAGACCAGATCCTGGTGGGCCGCCGACGACGCGTCGCCGAGCTCCGCGTCGAGCCCGACGATCCACCAGGCGAGGGCGAGGAGCAGCAGGACGGCGGGGGTCGCGAGGCCCAGGGCGAGGTTGCGGGCGGGGCGGGGGACGGGGTGTGCCGCGGCGTAGGCGGCGTTACGGGCGGCCCATTCGGCGCGGGTGTCGGGGCTCATGAGATGAGTCAACCCGGGGGTGGGGGAGCGGGGCCTCTGTCTTCGTACTCAGGTACGTACTCGGATACGTGCTCGACATCGGCAGCAGCGCCAGCGCGAGGAGCGGGTACGGCGCCGCCAGCGGCTGCTGCCACCACGGCAGGTGCAGGTCCAGGTCGCCGTGGTGCGGGAGCAGCCAGAACGTACGGGCCGTGAAGAGCGCGGCCACGGCTGCCGCGGTGCGGGTTCTGCCCTCGGCGACCAGGACCGCGAGCAGCGGCACGCACCACACCCAGTGGTGGGACCAGCTGATGGGGCAGATCAGCAGCGTCGTGAACGCGGTGAGGAGTACGGCGCGGGGCTCGGTGGGCGCGCGCCGGACCAGCCAGAGGCCGAGGACGGCCGTGAGGACCGCGGGGACGGCCCAGGCGGCGCCCGGTTCGGCGTCGTGCAGCAGGCGGGCGGTCAGGCCCTGCAGTGACTGGTTGTCGACGATCCACGCCTTGCCGACGCGGCCCGTCTCGAAGACGCGGCGGGTGAAGAACTCGACGCTGGCGGCGGGCAGTACGAGCGCGCCGAGCAGCACGGTGCCGGTGAGGCCGGCCAGCGCGGTGACGCCCTCGCGGGTGCGGCCCCGGAGGAAGAGGTACGCGATGAAGACGGCGGGCGTCAGCTTGATTCCGGCGGCGATCCCGATGGCGAGGCCTTTGCCGAGGGCGGCGGGGGGACGGGTGAGGTCCCAGAGGACGAGGCAGGCGAGGGCGAGGTTGATCTGGCCGAACAGCACGGTCTGGAAGACGGGTTCGAGCCAGAGGGCGAGGGCGGTGGCGGTGGCGGTAGGGGCGCGGAGGTCCGCGAGGCGGCGGGAGAGGTGGACGAGGAGGGCGAGGAGGGCGATGTTGCCGAGCAGGAAGGCGGTCTTGAGGGCGGGGAGGGGGAGCCAGGTGGTCGGTACGAAGAGGATGGCGGCGAACGGGGGGTAGGTGGCGGGAAGTTGCCACCGGGTGACGGTGAACCCGTACAGATCGCTGCCGCTGGCGACGGCGGCCCCTTCGGCTCGGTAGACGAGGGTGTCGGCCATGGGGATGTGCTGGGCGGCGCAGAGGGCGAGGAGGGCGAGGAGGGACGCGGCGAGGGTGGCGACGCTGAGTGCGGGGTTCGTCGCGATCCGTGACTTCACGGGGGGAGGGTAGTGGATGGGGGTGCTCGCCACAGGGGTGGGCCCACCCGCCCGTCCCTACTCCAACCCTGCGGCGCGGGGCGAACGGGTGGGTGGGTGGGAGACATCCGTCGCGGAGCGGCGGGACTGTTTGCAGCCCGCAGGGGGGAGAGGGGGGAGGCCCAGGCGGCCGGTCCTCGGCGAGGAGTGCCGGGCGCCGAACCCACCCGCATAGGCGCCCCCGCCAGAAACCGGTAACGTCGAGCACCGCACAACGACGCCGCCCCGGAGGGGACTTCGTGGGGATCGAGAGTGATCAGCTGGTCTTCGACTATCTGAGCCGGGTCGGAGACCTGGCCCAGCAGCGGCAGTTGCCGTCCGGCGACCGGATGAGACTCGTCGCCGAGTTGCGGAACCGCATCGAACGCGGCCGGTCCGACTCCGTCGGCGACGGCCCCGTCGCCGTCCGCCGCATCCTCGCCCGCATCGGCACCCCGGAAGAGGTCGTCGAGGCGGCCGGCGGCGCCCCCGGCGACGTACCGGATGACGTACCGGATGGCGTACGGGACGTGCGCGGTGTGCGAGGACGGGCGCCGTCCGCGTCCCGCGCGGCCCGTGCTCGGCCCCACCCAGCCGTCCCACTCCAACGCAACCGGAACCGTCGTCCCCCCGCCGACCCCGGCGACAGCGGCGCCGAGAAGGGCACCGGGCGGCTGCGCCGCATCGTTCCTCGGCCGCGTCGCTCCGTCGCCGCGGAGCCCGACGACAGCCCCGACTTCGAGGGCGCCGCACCCCCGCACCTCGCCGGCTCCGACGAGTTGGGGCCCAGTGGGTCCGAGCCCGACTGGTGGCGGGTGGACAGCAGTCCGTTCGGCGTCGCCGACACCGTCCCCGGCTTCGTCGGCGGCGTGGAGATCCCCGAGATACTCAAGCCGCCCCCCGGCCGCGACGACGAGGAGGATGACGACGACGAGGAGGAGGGGGACGACCTCGCGTATGAAGAGGAGGACTACGGGGCCGGGCGTCGGCGGCGGTTGTGGCGGCCCGTCCGCCGTGGCGACGGCGCCGCCCTCGGCAACCCCCTGCTCCTGCTCGCCGCCGCCCTCCTCACCGTAGGCGCCGTCCTCGGCAACTTCCTTGCCCTCGGCGTCGGCTGGCTCATCGCCTACGCCTCCCGCCGGCTCACCCGCGTCGAGGCGAAGTTCGCCGTCCTCGGGCTGCCGGGACTCTCCCTGGCGGCCGGGATCGGGTGGTTGTGGGGGCGGTCGCAGGGCCGGTGGGGCGACCCGATCCGGGACGGGCACATGAGCGACGCCATCGCCGACACCTGGCCGTGGGTGGTGCGGGGCGCCGCCGTCGCCTCCGCCCTCTTCCTGCTGTGGCGGTCCCAGCGGCAGCAACGACCGTGAGCAGTACGGGGGTTCGTGGTCAGCGCTTGGGCGTCAGGTCCCGTCGTAGTTCGTCCAGGATTTTGTCCGCCGCCGTGTAACCGATGCCCTGGATCCACAGCTCGTCCTCGACCGTGTGGACGTTGCCCGTCTTCACCGCCCTCATGTTCTTCCACAGGCCGCTGCGCGTCGTCTGCGTCTCCTTGGACTTCTTCGGATCGCCGTACGTGGAGCGGAAGATGACGTCGGTGTCGGCGAGGTCGATCTTCTCGGGGGACAGGTCGTAGGAGAAGCCGTCCTTCGCCTTCGCGGCGATCGGCGCGCGGCCGAGGCCGACGTCCTTGAGGATCGTGGCGATGTAGCTCTGGTCGCCGTAGAGGCGGATGTCGGCGCCCTCGATGAAGCGCAGGACGTTGACCTCGGTCCGTTCCGCCTTCGCGCGGCCGCCGATGGCCTGGGTGACCCGTTCGGCGTGGGCCCGGTAGCGGGTGATCACCTTCTTCGCCTCGGCCCGCTTGCCGAGCGCCTCGGCGTGCAGCCGGAAGTTCTCCTTCCAGGGGTAGCCGGTGGTCTCCGTCATGACGGTCGGCGCGATCGCCTTGAGCTGGTCGTACTTGGCCGCGTGCCGGATCTTCGAGGTGAGGATCAGATCGGGCTTGAGCGCGGCGATGGCCTCCAGGTTGGGGTTCATCATCTCGCCGACGTCCTTGATGCCGCTGACCTTGTCCTTGGGCAGGTAGTCCGGGAACCCGGACCCCGCCTCGACGTGCGTGGCGCCGACCGGCCGTACGCCGAGCGTGATCGCCGAGTCCAGTTCGGCGGTGTCGAGGACGACCACCCGCCGGGGGGCCTGCGGGACCTTCACGTCGCCCATCGCCGTCTTGACCGTACGGGTTGTGCCGGACGCCCCGGAGTCGGCGGGGTCCGAGGAGCCGCAGGCGGTGAGCGTGAGGGCGCCGGTCAGGGCCAGGGCGCCGGTGAGGAGGGCGCGGCGGCGTAGCGGGGCGTGGGTGTGGGGGTGGGTGCGGGCGGTGGGCATGGGGGTGCCTTTCATGAGGCCTGGGGGCGCTGGGGGCGCTGGGGGCGCTGGGGGCGAGGGTGCGGCTCACGCGGGGGTGGTGGCGCTGGGGGCGCGGACCAGGGGGGTCCGGGGACGACCAGGGGGGACCCCGTCACCGGGTCCGGGACCACCACGCAGTCCAGGCCGAAGACCTCCCGTACGAGATCCCGGGTGACGATCTTCGCGGGGGCGCCCTCGGCGACGACCTCGCCCGCCTTCATGGCGACCAGGTGGTCCGCGTACCGCGCCGCCTGGTTGAGGTCGTGCAGGACCACGACGACCGTGCGGCCCGGTTCGCCCTGCGGCGTCGGCGCCGCCAACTGACGTACCAGGTCGAGGACTTCGACCTGGTGGGAGATGTCCAGGTAGGTGGTGGGCTCGTCCAGGAGCAGCAGGCCGGTGTCCTGGGCGAGGGCCATCGCGATCCATACGCGCTGGCGCTGGCCGCCGGAGAGTTCGTCGACGGGGCGCTCCGCGAGGGCGCTCACGTCGGTACGGGCCATCGCCTCGGTCACCGCACGCTCGTCGTCGTCGGACCACTGTCTCCACCAGCGCTGGTGCGGCTGGCGGCCGCGGGCGACGAGGTCGGCGACGGTGATCGCCTCGGGGGCGGCCGGGGTCTGCGGGAGCAGCCCGATCTGCTGGGCGATCCTCTTCGTGGGGAGCCCGGCGAGCGACGCGCCGTCCAGGAGCACGGCGCCGCTCCTCGGTCTGAGGAGCCGGCCGAGCGCCCGCAGCGTCGTGGACTTGCCGCAGGCGTTGGGGCCGACGATCACCGTGACCCGGCCGTCGGGGATCGCCAGGTCGAGGCCCTCGACGACGGTACGGTCCTCGTAGGCGAGGGTCAGCGCGCGGGCCGTGAGACGGGCGGCGGTCACGACGGGCCTCCGGTGCGGATGGAACGGCTGGTGCCGGTGCGGACGGAACGGCTGGCGCCGGTGCGGTGGCCGCGCACGATCAGCCAGATCAGATACGGGGCGCCGACCGCCGCCGTCAGGACGCCCACGGGGAGTTCGGTGGGCGCGAGGAGGCGGCGGGCCAGCAGGTCGGCGACGACGACGATCAGGGCGCCGAGCAGCGCCGAACTCAACAACGGGATCTGTGCGGTGCGGGTCAGCCGGCGGGCGGTCTGCGGGGCGAGGAGCGCGACGAAGTCGACCGGTCCCGCGGCGCCGGTGGCGACCGAGGCGAGGACGACGCCGAGCAGGACCAGGCCCAGGCGTACGTGTCCCAGGCGCGTCCCGAGGGCCGTCGCCGTGTCGTCGTCCAGGGTGACCTCGCGCTGCGCGCGGGCCGCCCACAGGACGCAGGGGAGCAGGACGAGCAGGGTCAGGGCGAGGGGGAGAGCCTCGGCGCGGCCGCGGCCGTTGAGGGAGCCGGTCATCCAGATCTGCGCCTGCTGGGCGACGAGGTAGTCGCCCTTGGTCATGAAGAGAGTCGTCACCGAGCGCAGGGCGACGGCGAAACCGATGCCGATGAGGACGAAGCGGGCGGCGTGCAGGCCGCCGCGCCACGCGAAGACGTACACGAGGGCCGCGGCCGCGATGCCGCCGAGCACGGACAGGTAGGGCAGGACGGTGTACGAGGTGACCCCGTACGTCAGCGCGCCGACTGTCAGCGCGCTCGCGCCCTGGCTGATGCCGATGATGTCGGGGCTGGCGAGCGGGTTGCGGGCCACGGTCTGGATGAGCGCACCGGCCACGCCGAACGCGACGCCCGCCAACAGCCCTACGGTCATACGGGGTTCGCGCAGCGTGCCCACGACCAGCTCGTCGGGGGAGGGCCGCCCGAGGAGCACCTTCACCACCTCGCCGGGCGGCACGAAGGACTCGCCGACGCAGAGGTAGGCCAGGCAGCCCGCACCGAGCAGCAGCCCGAGCACGGCGGCCACGGTGGCGGCCCGCCGGTGCACGAGGAAGGTGGCCCGACGCAACCGGACCACCACGTGACCGGCGGGCCGGCCCCGGGACGCGGGCTGCTTCCGGCCGGTGAGCGGCGCGAAGGTCATGAGGCCACCACCACCCTCCGGCGTGCGGGCGGCGCGGTCACGCGGCAACCGTTCTGCGGCGTGCCAGGGTCACCAGGAAGGGGACCCCGATGAGCGCGGTCATCACGCCCGCGGGGACCTCGCCGGGTGGGAAGACGATGCGTCCGGCCGTGTCGGAGACCAGCAGCATCACCGGGCCGAGCGTGGCGGCGAGCGGCAGCACCCAGCGGTGGTCGGTGCCGATGAGGGCGCGGGCGATGTGCGGGACGGCGAGGCCGATGAAGGCGATCGGTCCGGCGGCGGCCACACCGGCCCCGGTCAGGACCGTCGCACCGATCCCGCCGACCACCCGGACCGCCGCGACGTTCTGGCCGAGCCCCTTGGCGACGTCCTCGCCGAGCGCGAGCGCGTCGAGGCCGCGGGCGACGGCGAGGACGAGCACCAGGCCGACGAGGAGGAACGGCCAGAGTTGGCCGACGATCCCGGCGTCCCGGCCGGAGAGCGAGCCGACCTGCCAGAACCGGAACTCGTCGAGCGCGGCGGCCCGGGTGGTGAGCACCGCGGTCGTCACGGAGACGAGGAGCGCGTTGATCGCGGCGCCGCCGAGGGCGAGTTTGACCGGTGTCGCGCCGCCACGGCCCGCCGCCGCGATCGCGTGGACGGCGACGGAGGCCGCCCCGGCGCCGGTGAACGCCCACCAGACGTAGCCGGGCAGCGTGTGCACCCCGGCGAAGGCGATGGCGAGGACGACGCCGACGGAGGCGCCCTGGCTGATGCCGAGGATGCCGGGGTCGGCGATCGGATTGCGGGTCATGCCCTGCAGCACCGTGCCGGCCAGCGCGAGCGAGGCGCCCACCAGCACGCCGATCACGGTGCGCGGCACCCGCATCTCGCGGACCACCTCGGCGGACCCGCCGTGCCCCCCGTGCCCGCCGTGCAGCAGCGCGTCGAGCACGGCGGAGGGGGCCACCGCGCGGGCGCCGACGGCGAGGCTGAGCAGGACGGCGAGCAGCAGGGCCACGACGGCCGCCGCCAGCACGGCGGCACGTCGGACGGGCACACGCATCGGCTGGGCTCGTTTCCGGGAGAGGACGGCACGGGGCGGGACGCGGCGGCTCGGCGGGAGTTACGGGGCCGGTGGGGCTCGGTAAGGCTTGGCTAAGTCTACGGGCGGGCGGGGCCGTCACCCTCGGCAGAATGGGTCCATGAGCTCACACACCCTGACCGTCGGCTTCGACCTCGACATGACCCTGATCGACTCCCGGCCCGGTATCAAGGCCGCCTACGAGGCGCTTTCCGCGAGGACGGGCACGTACGTCGACGCCGACCTGGCCGTGACCCGGCTCGGCCCGCCCCTGGAGGAGGAGCTGCGGAACTGGTTTCCGGAGGAGGCGATCCGGGAGACGGGCGACCTCTACCGTGAGATCTACACCACACACGCGATCGAGCCGACGCTCGCGATGGCCGGTGCCCGCGAGGCCGTCGCCGCCGTCCACGCGCACGGCGGCCGCGCGATCGTGGTGACCGCCAAGCACGAGCCCAACGCGAAGCTGCACCTGTCGCACCTCGGCATCGAGGCGGACGCCGTCATCGGCTGGCTGTGGGCGGAGGCGAAGGCCGAGGCGCTGCGCGAGCACGACGCGTCGGTGTACGTCGGGGACCACACCGGCGACGTACGCGGTGCGCGTACGGCGGGCGCGCTGTCCGTCGCGGTGGCGACCGGACCGTGCGACGCAGCGGAACTGCGCGCGGCGGGCGCGCACGTGGTCCTCGGCGGCCTCGCGGAGTTCCCGGCCTGGCTCGACGCGTACGTGGCGCGGGGCGCCGACGGCTAGTTCGGCGGGGGCTGGTTCGGCGCGGGCTGGTTCGGCACCGGCTGGTCCGGCGCCGGCTGGTTCAGCGCCGGCTGATCCGGAGCCGTGCCCGGCCGGTTCGCGTCGGGAGGTGGGTCGTCAGCCGGTGCCGCCGCGGGCCTGGCGTCGCTGGGAGGCGATGCCGCGGAGCACGCCGGCCCCGGCGATGAGGAAGCCGACGCCCATCAGCATGCACACCGCGTACGCGATGGACGGAAAGGGGTCGGTGCCCAGGAACAGCGGGGCCACCGTGACCAGTGTGGCCACGGCTCCGACGAAGAAGACGATTGCTCCGGTCCGGACCATTCCATCGCCCGGTCCGGCGGAATTCGCTTGGGTTTTGTCACGCACCCCACCAGGGTAGTTCCCAGCGCGAAGGAAGAATCCGGGGACGTCTTGTCACCGGCCCCCGGACCAATAGTCTTGGTTCCGGCGGGTCGAGCGACCCGCTGTAGTGCTATCCAGAGCCGTTTTCGCTCCGCCGTACCGGACGGGGCGCAACCGGCACAGACGAGTACGACGAGTACGAGGACGAGGACTTCACGTGCCTACCGGCAAGGTCAAGTGGTTCAACAGCGAGAAGGGCTTCGGCTTTCTCTCCCGCGACGACGGCGGCGACGTCTTCGTGCACTCCTCAGTACTGCCCGCCGGCGTCGACACACTCAAGCCCGGCCAGCGCGTTGAATTCGGCGTCGTCGCCGGACAACGCGGTGACCAGGCCCTTTCCGTGGCGATTCTCGACCCGACCCCGTCGGTGGCGGCCGCGCAGCGCCGTAAGCCCGATGAACTGGCCTCGATCGTCCAGGATTTGACGACCCTGCTCGAAAACATCACGCCGATGCTGGAGAAGGGCCGCTACCCCGACAAGGCGTCCGGCGCGAAGATCGCGGGCCTGCTGCGGGCGGTCGCGGACCAACTCGACGTATAGCGCGTCCGGTCCTTGTACGGCGTGTCCAGTCTTCGGGGAGAGCCGCTCGAATTCCGCTAGGGGAACGCCAGGGCGTCCGGGCCGAGGGGCGGTACGAGTCCCTCGGCCGCGGCACGCGTGAGGAGACCCCGCACCGCCGCGTAGCCGTCCTCGCCGAGGTCGGCCGTGAACTCGTTGACGTACAGGCCGATGTGCTGGTCCGCCACCGAGGGGTCCATCTCCTGGGCGTGCGCCAGGACGTACGGGCGGGAGGCCTCCGGGTCGTCCCACGCCATGCGGACCGACGTGCGGGTCGCCTCGGCGAGGTGCTCCAGCGCCGCCGCGCCGAGGCTCCGCCTCGCGATGATCGCGCCCAGCGGGATGGGCAGGCCCGTCGTGGCCTCCCAGTGCTCGCCCATGTCGGCGAGGCGGTGCAGGCCGTAGTTCTGGTACGTGAAGCGCGCCTCGTGGATGACCAGGCCCGCGTCGACCTTTCCGTCGCGCACCGCCGGCATGATTTGGTCGAAGGGCATCACCACGATCTCGCCGACGCCGCCGTCGGACAGCGTGTCCGCCGCCCACAGCCGGAAGAGCAGATACGCCGTCGACTTCTCGCTGGGCACGGCGACCGTCCGGCCCGTGAGGTCGACGTCCGGCTCCCGGGTGAGGACCAGCGGACCGCAGCCCCGGCCGAGCGCGCCGCCGCAGGGCAGCAGCGCGTACTCGTCCAGGACATACGGGAGCACGGCGTACGAGACCTTCAGGACGTCCAGGGCCGGGGAGGCGGTCAGGTCCTCGGGGGTCGAGGAGTGGGTGGCCGCCGCGCGTTCCGCGATGCCGTTGGTGATGTCGATGTCCGCGAACGTCACGTCCAGCTCGGGGGCGCCGGGCACCCTGCCGTGCGCCCACGCGTCGAAGACGAACGTGTCGTTGGGGCAGGGGGAGTACGCGATGCGCAGGGGGCCGGGGGTGGGGGTGGCCGCGGGGGTGGGGTTCAGGGGGTCAGTCATGTGTGTTCCAACTCCTCAGTACCGGCGCGCACTTCCCGAACGCGTCGCTCAGCGCGGCCAGCGCGTCGCCGATCCGCCAGGCGGCGCGGTCGCGGGGGCCGACGGGGTTGGAGACCGCGCGGATCTCCAGGACGGGCAGGCCGTGCAGGGCCGCCGCCTCGGCGACGCCGAATCCCTCCATCGCCTCGGCCAGGGCCCGCGGATGGCGTCGCCGCAGCTCGGCGGCGCGGTCGGCGGAGCCGGTCACGGTGGAGACAGTCAGGACGGTGGCGGTCTGGACGGTGCCGGTCTGGACGGTGTCGGTGTCGGTGCCGGTTGCGGCAGCGCAGGCGTCGGCCGTCTCCCGTACGAGGGCGGGGGGTGGGCGGTGCGTGATGGCGCCGAAGCCGAGTTCGGTGACGGGGGCGAAGCCGTCCGGGGTCTCCGCGCCCAGGTCGGCGACGGTGATCTCGTCGGCGACGATCAGGGAGCCGACGGGGGCGTCGGGTGCGAAGCCGCCGCCGATGCCCGCGGAGACGACGAGGCCGTAGGGGTGGCCGGTGGCCTCGGCGCGGGCGAGTGCGGTCGCCGTTCCCGCCGCGGCCGCGGCCGGGCCCACGCCCACGGCCAGCACGTCGATGGCCCCGGACGGGGGCAGCGCCCGGGCCACCGCGTCCCGTTCGGCGGGGACGGCGGTGGCGACGAGGACGCGGGTGTTCTGCCGGGTGTCCGTGTGCCGGGTGTCCGTGGTCAGGAGTCCTTCTCGAACTTGAACGACCACAGGCCCGTGGCCTTCGTACCGGAGCCCTTGCCGCCCTCGAGGAGGCTGACGGTCGACTTGCTGCCGCCACCGCCGTACTGCTGGTTGAAGAAGACGCTGCCGGGGATGACGACGTACGTCTTCTTGCTGGCCTCGGTCAGCGGCTGACCGTTCATCAGCAGCGTCCAGCCCTTGTCGGCGATCTCGGGGTCGACGCCGAAGCGGACCTTCTCGTCGGGGTCGACCTTGATGGTCTTGACGTCCTTGTCCTGCAGGCAGGGCTTCAGCTGCGACGTCTCCAGCTCCTTGCCGTCGTTGTAGCAGGAGGCTTCGGTGTGCACCGAGTCGCTGCCGACCGTCACGGTGGCCAGCGGCGTCGGCTTGTCACAGGCGGAGAGGACGAGGAGTCCGGCGGAGACGGCGCCAAGCGCGGCCACGGTGCGGCGGCGGCGCGCCGCGCTGTTCACATTCGCGGCTCCGCCGCGGAGCAGGGAGGTCATGGGCGAAGGCTATCGGGCGCGTCGTGGGGTGTTGTTACTCGGGGGTGGCGGGCGTGCCGTGGCGTGGGCGGCTGCGCTGTGGCGTGGGCGGCTTCGCTGTGGGGTGGGCGGCTTCGCTTTGGGGTGGCGCGGTGAAGGGAGGGGGTGTGGGGGTGGCTGGGCGCTCTTCCTCATTTCACCCGGGAGCGGTGTGGGTCCGTGCGGTGGGAGGACGTCAGGAGGCCTCGGGCCGTGGTGAGCCAGCCGATGGCTACGATCGCCGCCGCCACCGAGAGGCCCAGGGGGCCGATCAGGGGCAGGACGATGCCGATGCCGCCGCCCAGCACCCAGGCCATCTGGAGCAGCGTCTCCGAACGGGCGAAGGCGGAGGTGCGGACCTGTTCGGGTACGTCCCGTTGGAGCAGGGCGTCCAGGGAGAGCTTGGACAGGGCCTGCGCGAAGCCGGCGCAGGCGCCCAGGCAGGCGACGCCTACGGCGCTGAAGAACAGGGCGGACGTCACGGCGACGGCCAGGACCACGGCGACGACGGTCACGATGATGACCTCGGGCGCCCGTGACTTGAGCCAGGCGCCGACGGCCGTGCCCAGGGCGTTTCCCGCGCCCGCCGAGACACCCACTATGCCGAGGGAGACCGCGGCGCTCTGGCCCGCGAGGGGGTGCTCGCGGAGGAGGAAGGCGAGGAAGAAGATCAGGAAGCCGGAGAGGCAGCGCAGGGCGGCGTTGGCGACCAGGGCGTGGGTGACGGCGGGGCCGACGGTACGCAGGCCCATGCGCCGTTTGCGGGTCGTGTCCCCGGCGGCTTCGGTGCGGGCGTGCAGGTGCAGGTGCTCCTCGTCGGCGGCGAGCAGCGCCTTGCTCTCGCCCTTGGACGAGTCGACCTTCCGGGGCAGCGAGAAGGACAGGAACATGCCGGAGATGAAGATCACGAAGGCGCCGTAGAGCGGCCAGCGGGGTCCGAGCGCCTGCAGCCCGGCGCCCGCGGGCGCCGCGACGGCGGTGGCGAGGAGGCCGCCGAGGGTGACCCGCGAGTTGGCCTTGACCAGCGAGAAGCCGAGCGGCAGGAGCCGCGGTACGACGGCGCTTCGCACCACGCCGTACGCCTTCGAGGCGACGAGCACGCCGAGCGCGGCCGGGTACAGCTCGACGCTGCCGGTCGCGACGGCGCCCGAGAGGACCAGGGCCAGCAGGGCGCGGGCCAGCATCGCGCCCGCCATCGCGGCGCGGCGGCCGTGCGGGAGGCGGTCCAGGAGGGGGCCGATGACGGGGGCGAGGAGGGTGAACGGCGCCATGGTGATGGCGAGGTAGAGCGCGACGCGGCCGCGGGCCTCGTCGGTCGGCACCGAGAAGAAGACGGTGGAGGCGAGGGCGACGGTGATCATGACGTCGCCGGCGCCGTTCACCGCGTGCAGTTCGATGAGCTTGCCGAGGCCCGACTCGCCCGCTCCGTGGGCGTGGGTGACCTTGCGGATGCCGCGGGCCGTGCCGGTGAACGGGAGGTGCAGGGCGCGGCCCAGCGCGCGGGCGGTCCGCCTCGCCGGGCCCGGCGAGACGGTTCCTACGGACATCGACCTGGTGGGGGCCACTCCGTCATAGTGCCCTGTTGGGGGGCGGCTAGTGCGAATACTGGCTGTGAGCCGTGGCGAACCTCTCCGCCGCTCCGCGGCGGGGCCCTTTTCGCCGGTTGCCCGGCGTGGTGGCCCCGCGTTGGCTCCCCGCGACGGGCGGCTGGTCTGCTTCGCCGCTCCGCGGCGGGGTGCCCACCCACCCGCCCGTTTGCCCCGCGATGTGGGGTGGGCGTACGGCGCCTTTTGCTCCTCGGCGCCGCGTGGCTGGTCTGCTTCGCCGCTCCGCGGCGGGTTTCCCGCCCGCCCGCCCGTTTGCTCCGCGATGTGGGGTGGGCGTATGCCGCCTTTCGCCCCCGGCGCCGCGTGGCTGGTGTGCTTCGCCGCTCCGCGGCGGGTTTCCCGCCCGTTTGCTCCGCGACGTGGGGTGGGCGTACGGCGCCTTTCGCTCCTCGGCACCGCGTGGCTGGTGTGCTTCGCCGCTCCGCGGCGGGTTTCCCGCCCGCCCGCCCGTTTGCTCCGCGATGTGGGGTGGGCGTACGGCGCCCTTCGCCCCCCCGGCACCGCCCGGCTGGTCCGCTTCGCCGCTTCGCGGCGGGGTGTGCGCCCGCCCACCCGTTTGCTCCGCGACGCGTGTTTGTTCCGTTGGGCCACCCGTTTGCGGGGGGTGTGATGTGGGCGGGTGGGTGGGGAAAACACCGCGGAGCGGGGGCGCATCGGGGTGTGGAGCCGGGGGAGATGGCACGGGGAAGGCGGTACCGATCCGACGGCCGGAGGACGGCTCGGGACGCGACGACGTACGTCGGTGTAGGCCCAGGGGCCAGGAGAAGGTAGCGTGCGTAGCGCGCCGCGGCGGTTGTTCTTGGCCGCGCGCCTCTCGGTCATCCCGCAGAATGGGTGACGTAGGTGCGCCCCGGAACGTCGGGCGCGGACGTTGACGCGGCCCTCTGGTCCGCTCCGTCCGCTCTCCCGCGTAAGGGTGGCGCACTCGTGAGACGGCGTAGGAGAGAAGCGATACTTGTGAGCGCAGCGACAACGCGAAGCCGTACCCCGCGCACCCCGCGTACCCCGGACCGCTTGTGCGCCGAGGCGGTCGGCCTGGCGCGGGCCGCGGCCGAGGAGGCCGCCGCGCCCGGTGTGGTCGGCGAGCATGTCGAAGTCGTCGTCGAGGGCGACCGCGTCGTCACGCACCTCTTCGAGTGCAAGGAATTCGGTTACCGCGGCTGGCGCTGGGCGGTGACGGTCGCCCGTGCCTCACGGGCGAAGGTCGTCACGCTCGACGAGACGGTGCTGCTGCCCGGCTCCGACGCGCTCCTCGCCCCCGAGTGGGTGCCGTGGAGCGAGCGGCTCCGGCCGGGCGACATGGGGCCGGGCGACCTGCTGCCGACGGACGCGGAGGATCTGCGCCTCGAACCCGGTTACTCGGGGGAGGAGGAGCCGCCGCCGAACTCCGTGGTGTCGCAGGAGATGGCCGAGCTCGTCGAGGCGGAGGACGCCGAGGTCACGGCGGGCTCGCCCGCCGAGCTGCCGGTGCCGCCGGCGCGGGGTTCGATCGCGGCGGTTGCCGAGGAGCTGGGCATGCGGCGGGCGCGGGTGCTCTCGCGGTACGGCCTGCATGTGGCGGCGGACCGCTGGGACGAGGTCCACGGCGCGAAGACGGCGATGGCGCAGGCGGCGCCGGCGGCGTGCGTCAGCTGTGGCTTCCTCGTACGGATCGGCGGTTCGCTCGGTCAGGCGTTCGGTATCTGCGCCAATGAGTTCGGGCCCGCGGACGGGCAGGTCGTGTCGTTGTCGTACGGGTGCGGGGGGCACTCGGAGGCGGCGGTCATGCCGAAGCCGCCGCGGCCGGCGCCGCCGGTCCTGGACGAGACCCGGGTGGACGTACTGCCGCTGCGCCCCTCGGCGGACTCCGGTTCGGTGAGTGTGGCGGGGCCGAGCGAGGACCTGGGCCACTCGTAGTTCCGGCAACGGGTGACGGTTCGGTTCCGGCATCCGGCACGTACGGCTGGGCGCCGGGCCTGAACCCGGCCGTGTGCCCGCGACGCGCCCGACGCCCGCCCCCCGGGGCAGGCTGCACCTGTTCGCGCCGCGCCACTCGCGGACTGACGCCCGCCCGCCTCCGACGTTCCCGTAACCCGTCTTGAGCACGCCACGGGTGGCGGCGGTCGTCCCGTCCGGTGCCCGGCTTGGCGTGCGCCCGTAACTCGCCCTGCGCCCGCTCCCGACCCAGGGGCCCCGGCAACTCGTCCGGGGCGGCCTGCGCCTGGTCGCGGCGCGCCGCCCACCTCCGACGGTCCCGTAACCCGGCTTGAGCACGCCACGGGCGGTGGCGGTCGTCCCGTCCGGTGCCCGGTCCGGCCGGGACTCGCCGAATGCGGGCCACGCCCCCGTTCCCGGACGGACGAGACTCGCCCCGAGGACCGCCGTCGGCGGGGTCCAGCGGCTTGGCGTGCACCCACCCTTCGCCGCCAGGCGGGCAGGCTGAGCGAACCGCTAAGTGCCCCCCAACCTCCCCTCACCGCGAAGCGGCCCCCTCGCCCCTGTCACCGTTCACCGCGAGGTAGGGCGGGGCGGCTGGGTGAATCGCCAAGCGGCTCCCGCCCGGGCACGCCCCCGTTCGCGGGCGGACGAGACTCGCCCCGAGGTCCGCCCCCCCGCCACCAGGCGAGGCGGAGCAGTCTGGGCAAGCCGAGCGCATGCGTCCCCGTACTCTTCGTAGGACCAAGACCGGCTACCGACCGGGACCTTCCGGTGATGGGGCGTGTCGTGTGCCTCGCCGGGTGGGCCGGCGTGCGGGGCCGGATCGTGTGTGGACGCAGAGGAGAGAGACGACCGTGAGCAAGAACGTGTGGCCGGCGGCCGAGGGTACCGACCCCTTCGGCACCGCCCGCCTCCGCCGCGGAGTCCTCGACGCGTGGGCCGCGGCCCCGGCCCGGTTCCGTGAGGACGCCAACGCCGAGGAGGACCTCGCCCTCGGCGGCTACCGCGACCGGCTCGTCGTGGAGCTCGCCCAGAACGCGTCGGACGCCGCCGCCCGCGCGGGCGTCCCCGGACGGCTCGCCCTGACGCTGCGCGACGGCGTCCTCGCCGCCGCGAACCGCGGCGCCCCGCTGGACGCCGCCGGCGTCGAGTCCCTGTCGACCCTGCGCGCCTCCGCGAAGCGGGAGGAGACCGCCGAGCAACAGCGGCACAGCGTCGGCAGGTTCGGGGTGGGGTTCGCCGCCGTTCTCGCGGTCAGTGACGAGCCCGCCGTGGTCGGCAGGACCGGCGGCGTCCGCTGGTCGCTGACCGAGGCACGCGAACTGGCCGCGGAGACCGCCCGGTTCAGCCCCGGGCTCGGGGATGAAGTGCGGCGCAGGGACGGTCACGTGCCGCTGCTGCGGCTTCCGCTGGCCGCCGAGGGCATCGCCCCCGAGGGGTACGACACCGTCGTCATCCTGCCGTTGCGCGACGCCGCCGCCGAGGACCTGGTCGCCCGGCTGCTCGACGGCATCGACGACGCGCTGCTGCTCGCGCTCCCCGGCCTCGACGAGGTGAGCGTCGAGACGCCGGACGGCGCCGTGCGCACCCTGCGCCGCCGCGCCGAGGCCCCGTACACCGTCGTCGAGGACAGCCGGGACGGTACGACGCGGTGGCGCACCGTCAGCCGGCAGGGCGCCCTGGAGCCCGAGCTGCTCAAGGACCGGCCGGTCGAGGAGCGGCTTCGCCCCCACTGGTCCGTCACCTGGGCGGTGCCCGCGGGCCCCGACGGCGCCCCCGTGAAACCGCGCACCACTCCGGTCGTGCACGCGCCGACGCCGAGCGACGAGCCGCTGGGCGTACCGGCGTTGCTCATCGCCTCGTTCCCGCTGGACACCGCGCGACGGCACGCCGCGCCCGGGCCGCTCACCGACTTCCTCGTGCGGTGCGCGGCGGAGGCGTACGTCGAGCTGCTCGCCGCGTGGCGGCCCGTGGCCGAGGAGATCATTTCGCTGGTGCCGGGGCCGTTGGGGCGCAGTGAGCTCGACGGGGCGCTCCGGCAGGCCGTACTCGAACTGCTGCCCCGCACCGCCTTCCTGCCGCCCGCCCTGCCCCGCGAAGCGCACGACGACGAGTTCGGCGACGAGGACGACGCGCTGCCCGAGGCGCTCCGGCCGCGGGACGCGGAGGTCGTGGAGGGCGCCGGCGCCGACACCGTGCGGGTGCTCGCCGAGGTGCTGCCGAGTCTGCTGCCCGCCGGGCTCGAACGCCGGGCCGAGCTGCGCACCCTGGGCGTCGCCCGGGTGCCGCTCACCGAGGCGATCGACCGGCTCGCGGGTCTGGAGCGGGAGCCCGACTGGTGGCGGCGGCTGTACGACACGCTGGCCGGGGTCGACCCGGAGCGGCTTTCGGGGCTGCCGGTGCCGCTGGCGGGGGGCACGGGGGGCACGGGGGGCGCGTCCCGGGCGCGTACGACGATCGGGCCCCGGCAGGTGCTGCTGCCCGCCTCGGGCGACGAGCGCGACCCCGCGGCCCTGGCGCGGCTCGGCCTGAAGGTCGCCCACCCCGACGCGGTGCATCCGCTGCTCGAGAAGCTCGGCGCGCTGCCGGCCACGCCCCGCGCCGTCCTGACGACGCCGCAGGTGCGGGCCGCGGTCGCCGCCTCGCTCGACGACGACACGTGGGACGAGGAGGCGCTGGACGCCGAGGAGTTGGCGGACGTCGTCCTCACCCTGGTGCGGGACGCGAACCTCGCGGCCGGCGACGAGCCGTGGCTCGGCGCGCTCGCCCTGCCCGACGAGGAGGGCGAGTTGGCGCCGGCCGGCGAGCTGGTGCTGCCCGGCAGTCCCTTCGCGCAGGTCATGCGGGAGGACGAACTCGCCTTCGTCGACGAGGAGCTGGCGGCGCGCTGGGGCGAACAGCCGCTGGCCGCGTGCGGGGTGCTCGCCACCTTCGCTCTCGTACGCGCCACCGATGTCGTCCTCGACCCCGACGAACTGGAGCCTCGCGAGGGCGACTTCGCGGAGCCGGACGACGCGGGGCTGCTGGACGCCGTGGACGTGTGGTGCGAGGACGTGCTCGACCGGCTGCCCGACACGCCGGTGCCGCCGGTCGCCACGGAGATCGTCGCGGTACGGGACCTCGATCTGGTCGACGACGACTGCTGGCCGCAGGCGCTGGCGATGCTGTCGCGCCCGCCGCTGCGGGACGCGCTGACGCAGCCGCTGCGGGTGCTGCTGCCGGACGGCACGACGGAGACGGTCCGTTCGTACGCGGCGTGGTGGCTGCGCGGCCATCCGGTGCTCGACGGGCGCCGGCCCGCGGGGCTGCGGGCGGAGGGCGGCGATCCGCTGCTCGCGGGCCTGTACGACGCGGCCGACGCGTCCGGGTTCGGCGACGAGCAGGTGCTGCGGGCGCTGGGCGTACGGACGTCCGTCGGCGCCCTCCTGGAGGAGCCGGGCGGCGCGGCCGAACTCCTCGACCGGCTCGCGGACCCGGAGCGCCCGGTCACCGCGTCCCAATTGCACGCGCTGTACGGGGCGCTGGCCGACCTCGACCCGGAACAGGTGACCCTGCCGGACGAGCTGCGCGCGGTGGTGGACGGCGAGGTCGTGGTGGTCGACGCGGCGGACGCGGTGGTCGCCGACGCGCCGGACCTGCTGCCGCTGGCGGGCGGGGTGGCCCTGCTGCCCGTACAGCCGGGCCGGGCGGGCGATCTGGCGGAGCTGTTCCAGGTGCGGCGGCTGAGCGAGACGGCGGCGGTGGAGCCGTCGGGCGAGGGCGTCGAGCACGAGGTCCCTGAGTCGGTGCGGACCTTGCTGGGCCCGTCGGCCCCTTCGACGTACGTCGAGTACGACGAACTGGTCGCGGGCGGCGTGGAACTGGACTGGCGCCGCACCCCGGACGGCATGGTGCACGCGGCGACGCTGGAGGGCGTGGCGGCGGGCCTGGCCTGGGCGGCGGGCCAGTGGCCACGGCGCTTCGAGGTGGCGGCGCTCCTTGAGGACCCGTCGAGGACAACCGAGCTGGCCCGGGACCGCTGGTTCGACTGAGGGTCTGCCCGCTGCACCGGGGCGGTCGATGCGGAGCTCTGGTTCGACCGTCCATCGATGTGCGGTGTGGCTGCCCTCCCCGGCAGCAGCCCGGCACGGCCTGCAGGGCTGGGACGTGTACGGGGCGCCCACCGGCAGGGGAGGGCAGGGAGACGGCGATGGGCAGCGCTCGCCCGCTCGGCGGGCCTGGCCGCGAAGCGTCGCGGCCAGCGCATCCGCTGGGTCGCGGTCCAAAGCCCAACCGGGGCTCAGCTCCGGTGCACGGGGCGGATCATGACGGTGAGCGGCGGCGAGTCCGGGGACGGTTGGCTCTGCCCTACGACCTCATACCCCCAGCGGGCGTACAGGGCCTGGACGCGTCCGTCCTGATTCGCCGGGGACACCATCAGGGACACCTGGGGTTCGTCGCGCAGGGCGAGCAGTTCGTCGTGGATGGCCCTGGCGATACCCCGGCGTCGGTACGGCTCGATGATCATCATCTCCTTGATGCCCAGGGTCGAGCGCGAGGTGACGACCGTGTCGAGCTGGGGGTGGACACGGGTCCACCACCGGTCCTCGACCGGCGTGAGCGCGTTGGCATACCCGTAACCGACCGCCTGGCCGTCCTCATAAGCGATGACCGCTTCCCAGCCCTGCTCTTTGCCGTGGCGGGCCAGGCGCTCGGCGTAGCGCTCCACGCTGTAGTGCGGATCGTGGAGCTGAGCCCTGCGAACGTCGGCGTACACCTCGATCAGGACCTCCCAGACGTCGTCGATGTCTCGGGCGTGGACGAGATCGGTCACGGAATCCTCCGGAGGTGGTGGGCCTGGGCGTAGGCATCCCAGAGTCGGGCGGGGGAGCTGGTGGCGGCGCGTTGGGCGAGGGTCTGGCCGAAGCCGGCGAGCATCCCGGCCACGCGCGGGTGTCCGAGCGTCGTTTCTGGGATGCCCATGGCCGTGCGCACGGCCGGGCCGAGATCGCCCTGGCCGAGCTGGGCGGCGGCCAGGCGGGCGGAGGTGATGGCGCGGGTGCGCGTCAACTCCGGGCGCAGTGCGGCGAGACTGCGGTGGGCGTGGGCTTCGGCGGTGGCGTAGTCGCGGGCGGCCAGGTGCGCGGCCGTGGCCAGGGAGTGCAGTTCGGCGCGGTCGAAGAAGGCGGTCATCCACACTGGGCGCGGCTCATCGGCGGGTGCACGCTCGTAGGCGTCCTGAGCCAGGCCGAGGGTGCGGTGGATGGCGCCGATGTCGCCCTGGATGCCGTGGATCGCCGCGTGCCGGGCGTGTCCGAGGGCGGCGAAGAGCGGGTCGCGGCGAGTGATCGGCAGGCGTCGGGCAGCGTCGTTGGCCGCGAGTGCGTCGGTGCAGCGGCCCAAGTGGCGGTAGAGCGATCCGGCATGGGACCAGATGCGGAACTGGATGGTGAGGTCGCCGGACATCACGGCGAGGCTGGCGGCGCGGTCGAAGTGGCGTTGGGCGGCGTCGAAACGCCGACCGTCGATCGCCGCCCACATCGCCGAGGATGTGAAGGATGCCGCCGTGGCGTAGACGGCGTTCTGGATGCGTTGTGAAGCGCTGCCGTGGGTGAGCAGGCCAAGGGCCTCACCGGCCATGGCGAGAGCCTGGGTTTCGATGGTGAGGCGGCCGCCCTGGCGGTGGTCGTGGGTGATGATCTGCGCGAACTTCCCGTGCAGGCGCTGTATGTCAGATGCGCCGATGCGGTGGCGGGTATCGGTTGCGGCGGGGCGGGTGGCGGCGCCGAGGACGAGGCTGGTGGCGCCGGCGGCGAAGGTACGGCGAAGCACGTCATTCTCCTGGGGCTCGGTCACGGGCGCGCTGGTCCGCGGCGTGAACCCCAGCTCGGTGGCCGGGCATCCGAACACGATCTCTAACGCTATGCGCTGCTTGGTGTGCGGCCAGCCGGTCTGCCCGCACACCAGATTGTGGACGGTGCGCGCGGAGACCTTGCCCCGGCTGCCGGTGAGGGTGTGGATGGCGTCGTTCATCCGCTCGGCCAATTCCACATGTGTCATACCGAGTTCAACCATCCGGGCTTTCAGCGCATCGTTGGCCGCCACGCCCTTCACGGTAGCCGCGCGCTGACCTGCGGTAGATGGGTGAGGGTCAAATTTTCCGGTTGTCCGCACGCAGCCCAGTCCCTGTTTTTCATCGCGGGAACGGCGGGGCGCCGTTGTACTGGTCACCACCCGCACCGACAGTAGGCAAACGATCACGGTGCGCCTCCATTCCTTCGAGGTGGCAAACGGTGACGCTCATGACTGGCTCCCACCCTCGGCACCAGGCTGGGGACCCCATCGACCTGGCGTTGGTGGACAACGCCGTCCACCGCGCCGAGGGCCTGGCCGTCGCCGACCCCATCGGCGGGGTCGCGGACGAAGTCGCCGCTGAGCTGTCCGGCTACCTCGCCCCGCTGATCACCCACGCCGAAATGCATTTGGTGGCCAAGAGCGGCGTCACCCCT
>NZ_JBIAII010000021.1:0-21598 GCF_042871345.1 Streptomyces sp. NPDC005863
TGCAGGGGGGACCCTGTGGGAGAGTAGGACGCCGCCGAACTAATTTTGAACGGGAAACCCCCGCACCTTATGGTGCGGGGGTTTTCTGCGTTCCGGGGCCTTTTCCGCGTCCGCCCCCGCCCGTCGCATTGTCAATTGTCAGAGGCGGCCGGCTGCTTTGAGGGAAAGGTAGGTGTCCGCCAGAGCCGGGGCGAGGTCGTCGGGGGTGGCGTCCACGACGGTGACCCCGCGGCGTCCCAGTTTTTCCGCCGTGCGGTGACGTTCCGACTGGGCCTGGGCTGCTGCTGCGGCGTCGTAGACCGCTTCTGCCGTGCCGCGAGAGGTTGCCATCTTGGCGATGTGCGGGTCGGCGACCGATGCCACCACGACCTTGTGGCGTGCGGTGAGGCGAGGGAGTACGGGGAGGAGTCCCTCTTCGATGGGTGCGGTGTCGAGGCTCGTGAGCAGGACGATGAGGGAAGTGCGGGACGCCGTGCGGAGGGCTGTTGCGGTCAGGCCTCGGGCGTCCGTCTCGACGAGTTCGGGCTCGACGGTGGCCAGGGCGTTGACCAGGGACGGGAGGACGTCCCCCGCGGAGCGTCCCTGGACCAGGGCTCGTACGCGACGGTCGTAGGCCAGCAGGTCCACCCGGTCGCCGGCGCGGGAGGCGAGCGCGGCCAGGAGAAGCGCGGCGTCCATGGAGGCGTCGAGGCGCGGGGCGTCGCCCACGCGGCCGGCCGAGGTGCGGCCGGTGTCGAGGACCAGAAGGATGTGGCGGTCGCGTTCCGGGCGCCAGGTGCGGACCGCGACGCTGGACCGGCGGGCCGTGGCCCGCCAGTCGATGGAGCGCGTTTCGTCGCCGGGGACGTAGTCGCGCAGACTGTCGAATTCGGTGCCCTGGCCTCGGGTGAGGACGCTGGTGCGGCCGTCGAGTTCGCGGAGCCGGGCCAGTTTGGAGGGCAGGTGCTTCCGGCTGGCGAAGGGCGGCAGGACGCGGAGGATCCAGGGGACTTTGTGGCTGCCCTGGCGGGTGAAGAGGCCGAGCGGGCCGTACGAGCGGATGGTCACGCGGTCGGCCTGGTGGTCGCCGCGGCGGGTGGGGCGCAGACGGGTCGCGAGGCGGCGGCGCTCGCCGGGCGGGACGGTCAGGCGGTGGCGGGACGCGTCGACTTCCGTGCCGGGCTGCCAGCTGCTCGGCGGCCAGGCGTCACGGAGCTCCGCGCGCAGGGGGCGGTTGGAGGGGTTCGTGACGGTCAGCTCTACGGCGGCGGCTTCTCCCAGTCGTACGGAGGTGTCGCCGGAGCGGGTCAGGCTGAGGCGGCGTACGGGCGCGGCCAAGGCGAAGTCGCAGGCGCAGGCCAGGGCCAGCGGGGCGTTGACGGCGGCGATGCCGGTCCAGCCGGGGTCCCACAGGCCCACCGGGAGGGTGCCCAGGGCCGCGAGGAGGGCGGTGCGTCCGGTGAGGGCCATCAGCGGGGGACCGGGACGTGGGCGAGGATCGCGTTGATGACGGAGTCGGCGGTGACGCCTTCCATCTCGGCCTCCGGGCGGAGCTGGATCCGGTGGCGCAGGGTGGGCAGGGCGAGGGCTTTGACGTCGTCGGGGATGACGTAGTCACGGCCGGTGAGCCAGGCCCAGGCGCGGGCCGTGGAGAGCAGCGCCGTGGCACCCCGGGGGGAGACGCCGAGGGTCAGGGAGGGGGACTCGCGGGTGGCGCGGCACACGTCCACCACGTACGCGGTGATCTCGGGGGAGACGGAGGTCTTGGCGACGGCGGCGCGGGCGGCTTCCAGGTCCGCGGGGCCTGCCACGGGGCGGACGCCGGCGGCGTGCAGGTCGCGGGGGTTGAAGCCCGCCGCGTGCCGGGTGAGGACGTCGATCTCGTCCTGGCGGGAAGGGAGGGGGACCGTCAGTTTCAGCAGGAAGCGGTCGAGTTGGGCCTCGGGGAGGGGGTACGTCCCCTCGTACTCGACGGGGTTCTGCGTGGCGGCGACGAGGAACGGCTCGGGGAGCGGGCGGGGCACGCCGTCCACGGTGACCTGGCGTTCCTCCATGGCTTCGAGGAGGGAGGACTGGGTCTTGGGCGGGGTCCGGTTGATCTCGTCGGCCAGCAGGAGGTTGGTGAAGACCGGTCCCGGCTGGAAGGAGAACTCGGTGGTCCGGGCGTCGTAGACCAGGGTGCCCGTGACGTCGCTCGGCATCAGGTCGGGGGTGAACTGGACGCGCTTGGTGTCGAGTTCGAGGCTCGCGGAAAGTGCGCGGACCAGCAGCGTTTTGGCGACCCCAGGGACTCCTTCCAGTAGGACATGGCCGCGGCAGAGGAGGGCGACGACGAGACCCGTGACGGCGGGGTCCTGGCCGACCACGGCCTTGGAGATCTCCGTGCGCAGCGCTTCGAGGGAGGCGCGTGAGTCGCGGGGGTCGCCGCTGGGCCCGTTGTCAGTGGTCGGGTCCATCATGAGTGGCGTACCTCTCTTTCGAGGGCGTCGAGTTGGTCGGCGAGGGCGACGAGCGCTGCGTCGTTGCCCGGGGGCGGCCCGAAGAGCAGGGCGTGCAGATCTTGGCCGGGGGTTCGGAGTCGGGCGGTGAGGGCGGGGATCAGGGTCTCGGGCGTGTGCGCCCGGGTGGGGGAGACGCCGATGAGGGGGGCGAGGCGGGTGCGGGATGCCGTGCGTAGGGCCGCGGCCGCGCGGTCGCGGGCGTTGACCTTGCGGTAGAGGCGGGCGCGGCCTTCGACGGCTTCGGAGGCGCGGATGGCGACGGGGAGGCGTTCGGCGACGAGGGGGCCGAGGCGGCGTGCGCGCCACAGGGCGGCGAGTACGGCGGCGATGGCGAGTTGCAGGGTGCCCCAGCGCCAGCCGGAGGGGATGAGGTCGAAGAAGCCGCGGCGCTCGGCGTCGGTGGCGGCCTGGTCGTCGGAGAGCGAGGGGAGGTACCAGACGACGTGGGGGCGGGAGCCGAGGAGTTGGAGGGCGAGTGAGGCGTTGCCCTGCTCGTCGAGGCGGTCGTTGAAGAGGATGTCGGGGGCGCCGAGGACGACGGTGTCGCCCTTTCCGTGGGGGGCGGGGAGTTGGAGAAGGCTGGGGAGTCCGTCGCTGAGGTAGCAGGCCTCGGCATCCGGAGCGAGGGTGTCGTAGCGGATGCCGCCCATGTCCGCGTCGCCGGCGCGGCGGGCCGCGGGGAGGGAGCAGCGAGGGGAGAGCGTCGACTCGGCGCTGGTCGTGGGGTCCGCGGTGACCCCCGGGGCGAGGTCCTTGAGCGAGGGCTTGCCCGGGGTGACGAGGACGGTGCGGCCGCCGGAGTCCTCGGTGGCCGCGTGGAGGCCGGAGCGTTGGCGTCCGGTGAGCAGGTCGGGGTCGGTCACGAGGAGGGTCGTGTCGGGTCCGGCCGCGGCCCCGGCCTCTGCGGTGTTGGTGACGACGCGGGTGGACACGCCTCGGTCGGCGAGGAGTTGGGCGAGGGCCCGGCTGCCGTGGGTGTCGGTGGAGCGGGGGTCGAGGCGGCCGTGCCGGCCGTCGGAGCGGACGGCGGCGACGGCGACGGCGGCCGCGAGGAGGACGACCAGGGCGAGGACGATGCCTCGGGAGCGGGTCCAGATCCGGCGTGGGGTGGGGGAGAGCGACGTCGAGGCCGGCGCCGGCTGCGCAGGGGGCGACGTCGAGGCCCGCGCTGTCTGCGCGGGGGGCTGCCCCGGGGTGGTGGCGGGCGCGGTCTGTTGCTGGGCCGGCTCCGTGGGCGGGGTGGGGCCGGTCATTCGGCGGCCCCTCGGGGGCTGTCGCTCGGCAGGGGGTGGTCGGGGCCGGCCAGCACTGGTTTGGTGCGTGCCAGGTCGTGGTCGAGGGCGGCCAGGCGCAGGTACGCCGCCTGGTCCGCGGTGCGGCCGCCGTATGTCACGTCGTCGAAGTCGTGGGCGGCGGCGCGGAGTCGGCCGGCGTGGGCGGGGAGTGGACGGCCCACTTCCGCGGCGGCCTCGTCGGCGGTGCGGCCGGGGCGGGGATCGAGGAGTGCGCGTTCCTCCAGGGCGCGGACGAGGGCGCGCATGCGCTCCTGCACGGCCTGGTTCCAGTGGGCGCGGGCGGCGTGTGCCTCGGCGGCCGCGCGGTGTTCGGCGGCGCTGCGGGGGCGGTCGTCGAAGAGGGCGGGGGCGGGGCCCGCGGTGCGGTGCGGGGTGCCCAGGCGCCACCAGAAGGCGGCGACGACGAGCACGATCGCAAGGACGACGACCAGGAGTCCGAGCGCGCCGCCCGGGGTGGCTCCCGAGGCGGCGGAGAACAGATCGTCGACCCAGCCCCAGAAGCGGTTCAGGGCGCGCTGGAAGAGGCTCGGGTCGTTCTCGTGGTACATCGGCTTGGACAGTTCGCGCTCGGCGGCCTCCCGCGCGGGGTCGCGCGGAACGGTCACCGGCGGGTCGTCGCCGGTGCGCGGCAGGAGCGGAGCCGCCCCGAGCCCTCTGAGTGCTGCCCCCGCCGCGGTCACCGCATCAGCTCCCCGGGGTGCCGGGCGGGGTGGGGGCGTGGCCGGGGACGCCGGCGGCGCGGGCCAGTTCGAGGTCGAGGCCCTCGCGGCGGATCCGCTGGTCGACGTAGAGGAGCACGGTGACGCCGGCCGTGATCGGGAACGTCAGCATGGAGCCGATGATCGAGCCGACGCCGCTGATGATCAGGAAGGTCCAGCCCAGTTCGCCGGTGTTGTCGAGGAAGCCGGTGACGCCTTCGCCGCTGACCGCCCCGGCGATGAAGGTGAACGGGATGACGATGATCGACGCGATGACGTTGGCGATGATCGCGGCGAGCAGCTGGATGCCGAAGACCCGCCACCAGGAGCCGCGGACCAGCTTGGCGGAGCGGGTCAGGGACTTCTTGATGCTCTGCTTCTCCAGCATGAGCGCGGGAGAGGAGAGCGAGAGGCGGACCACGACCCAGAGGGCCGCGACTCCCGCGGCGAGACCGCCGAGTACGGCGAGGGCGGCGCCGGCGTCGGACGGGCCCGCCAGCGCGATCAGCAGTCCGGGCAGGATGCCGACGATGACGATCGCGGCGCCGATGAGCGGAATGAGCAGGGTCAGGCCGAACAGCTTGGCGAGCTGGGGGCGGGCGTCCCGCCAGGCCTCCGCGGCGGTCACCGACTTACCGAGGACGGCGCGGCTGGTGACCATCGTCAGGAGGGCCGTGGCGACGATGGTGCCGAGCAGGGTGACCGCGAGGACCACTCCGGAGCTCAGCAGGTTGTCGCCCATGGCGCGGGTGAGCTCACCGGGGGTGGCGCTCCGGTCGTTGAGCGTGTCCGTGTCGATGGCTTCGTTGAGGACGAGCCCCTGGAGCAGGACGACGATGATCTCCGTGACCACGGCCACGGTGAGGGAGATGCCGAGGACCGTGCGCCAGTGGGCGCGCATGGTCGACACGGCGCCGTCGAGGATCTCGCCGACGCCGAGCGGGCGGAGCGGGATGACGCCGGGCTTGGCCGCGGGCGGCGGGCCCTGCCAGGCTCCCCAGCCTCGGTAGCCCCCCGGACCTCCAGGTCCTCCAGGGCCTCCTGGAGCGCCCGGGCCACCGGGGCCGCCGGGACTGCCCGGAGGCGGGCCGCCCCAGCCCCAGCCGCTGCCCTGGCCGGGCGGAGCGGGCGGTGGCGGCGGGGCCTGGCCCGGGCCTGCGGCGCTGGGCGGGGACCACTGGGCGGGCGGCGGCTGCTCCTTGGACCACTTGGACGGGCCGCCGTCCTGGCCGGCGTCCTGGCTGCCGTCCTGGCCGGCGTCCGCGGGTCCGTCGGCGTCCGGCTTGCCGCCGTCCTGTCCGTCGGAGGGGGCAGATCCGGGCGAGGCCCAGCCCGGAGTGTCGTTCATCGTCGCTCCTTTAAGGTGCCCGTCCGCGGGTGCGGCGGCAGGTTGCCAGCCATCGTGCCACGGTGTGCCCGGGAGGTGACCGGGTGCCGTAGCGGCTGTACACCTTCAATTGTCTGCCGGGTACGGGGCAGACTGGGCGGATGGCTGATCAGTACGCGCAATCGAGCGAGGACAACCGGCCGACCGAGATACCGACGGTTCCCGCGATCCGATGGGACGACCCACCCGAGGGGCCCGTGGTGGTCCTGCTCGACCAGACCAGGCTGCCGAGCGAGGAGATCGAGCTGGTGTGCACCGACGCACCGGCCCTGGTGGAGGCGATTCGTACGCTCGCGGTGCGAGGGGCACCGCTGCTGGGCATCGCGGGGGCGTACGGCGTCGCCCTCGCCGCCGCCCGCGGCTTCGACGTGGACGAGGCGGCGGACTCACTGGCGGGGGCGCGGCCCACCGCGGTCAATCTCGCCTACGGGGCACGTCGCGCCCAGGCCGCCCACCGCGCCGCGGTCGCCGGCGGCGCCGACAGCCGGCGAGCGGCCGCGGCCACCCTCGACGCGGCGCGGGCGCTGCACGCCGAGGACGCCGAGGCCAGTGGCCGGATGGCGGCCCACGGCCTGGCATTGCTCGACGAGCTGCTGCCCGGTGGTGGTCACCGGATCCTGACGCACTGCAACACGGGGGCCCTGGTCTCCGGAGGGGAGGGCACGGCGTTCGCGGTGGCGCTGCGGGCGCACCGGGAGGGGCGGCTGCGCAGGCTGTGGGTGGACGAGACGCGGCCGCTTTTGCAGGGGGCCCGGCTCACCGCATATGAGGCGGCGCGCAACGGAATGGCGTACACCTTGCTCACGGACAACGCGGCGGGTTCGCTGTTCGCGGCGGGCGAGGTGGACGCGGTGCTGATCGGCGCCGATCGCATCGCGGCCGACGGTTCGGTGGCGAACAAGGTGGGGAGCTATCCGCTCGCTGTGCTGGCGCGCTACCACCATGTGCCGTTCATCGTGGTGGCGCCGGTGACGACCGTGGATCCGAAGACGCCGGACGGAGCGGCGATCGAGGTCGAGCAGCGGGCCAGCCACGAGGTGACGGAGGTCACGGTGGCACGGGTGCCCGTGAACGGGATGGAAGCGGGAGGCGGGATTCCGGTGGCACCCCTGGGGACCCAGGCGTACAACCCCGCGTTCGACGTGACGCCGCCCGAGCTGGTGACGGCGATCGTCACGGAAGAGGGCGTTCTGTCACCTGTGACAGCAGAGGGCCTTGCCGAGCTGTGTGCCAGGTCACGCCAGGTAACGATGAGCTAATGGGATGATGTCAGGCATGAAGGGACGAGTCCTTGTCGTCGACGACGACACCGCACTGGCCGAGATGCTCGGGATTGTGCTGCGTGGTGAAGGTTTTGAGCCGTCGTTCGTAGCTGATGGCGACAAGGCGCTGGCCGCTTTCAGGGAGGCAAAGCCGGATCTTGTACTGCTGGATTTGATGTTGCCGGGCCGTGATGGCATCGAGGTGTGCCGCCTGATCAGGGCGGAGTCCGGGGTGCCGATCGTGATGCTCACGGCCAAGAGCGACACCGTGGACGTGGTGGTCGGCCTGGAGTCGGGCGCCGACGACTACATCGTGAAGCCGTTCAAGCCGAAGGAGCTCGTGGCCCGGATCCGGGCGCGGCTGCGGAGGTCGGAGGAGCCCGCGCCGGAGCAGCTGGCCATAGGTGACCTGGTCATCGACGTGGCGGGGCACTCCGTGAAGCGGGACGGGCAGTCGATCGCGCTGACGCCGCTGGAGTTCGACCTGCTGGTCGCGCTGGCCCGCAAGCCGTGGCAGGTGTTCACGCGTGAGGTGCTGCTCGAGCAGGTCTGGGGCTATCGGCACGCGGCGGACACCCGTCTGGTGAACGTGCACGTGCAGCGGCTCCGCTCCAAGGTCGAGCGCGACCCCGAGCGGCCGGAGATCGTGGTGACCGTCCGTGGCGTCGGTTACAAGGCCGGACCGAGCTGACGTGTCCCGGGACAGTTCCTCCTCGGCGCCCGGAGCTTCGGGGGCTCGTTCGGGGCGGACTGGACCGGCGCGGCACCGCTCCCGGTTCGGGCGGCTCGCCGACGGCGGGCTGTTGCTGCAGGGCGGGGTGCAGGGCAGCCCCGTGCTGCGGCTCTTCGTGCGCTGGGTGCGCCGCCCGCTGCTGCCCGCGGTGCGGCTGTGGCGGCGCAACATCCAGCTCAAGGTCGTCGCCACGACCCTGCTGATGTCGCTGGGCGTGGTCCTCATGCTCGGCTTCGCCGTGCTGAGCTCGGTGAACAACGGCCTGCTCAAGGCCAAGGTCAAGGCCTCGCAGAGCCAGGCCGACGGCGGCTTCCGGGCCGCGCAGGACAGCGTCAACGCCGCGCGGCAGAGCGCGGGCCAGGGGCAGGGCCAGGACGGCAGCACGGCCGACGGCCGCAACGCCGCCGTGTGGATGTCCGACCTCGTCGAGCAGCTGTCCAGCGGCGGGCAGAACGCCTTCGCCGTGGTGACGCTCAGCCCCACCTCCGCGGGCGACTCCGGCAGCGTGCGCGGTTCGCGGGCCTCCGGCGGCGTCGAGCCGATCCTGAGCGTGCCCGAGGAGCTGCGCCGCCAGGTCGACGACGGCACCGGCGTCTATCAGGCCAACACCCGCATCGTCTTCGACGACGGCCGTGAGGCGCAGCCCGGCCTGGTGATCGGCAAGCGGCTCAACGACCTCAACGGCGATCCGTACCAGCTGTACTACCTCTTCCCGCTGACGCAGGAGGAGGAGTCGCTGAACCTGGTCAGGACGACGCTCGCCACCGCGGGCCTCTTCGTCGTGGTGCTTCTGGGCGCCATCGCGTGGCTGGTGGTGCGCCAGGTCGTCACGCCGGTCCGGATGGCCGCGGGCATCGCCGAGCGGCTGTCCGCCGGGCGCCTGCAGGAACGGATGAAGGTCACCGGCGAGGACGACATCGCCCGGCTCGGTGAGGCCTTCAACAAGATGGCGCAGAACCTGCAGCTGAAGATCCAGCAGCTGGAGGAGCTGTCGCGGATGCAGCGGCGGTTCGTGTCCGATGTGTCGCACGAGCTGCGGACGCCGCTGACGACGGTACGGATGGCGGCCGACGTCATCCACGAGGCGCGGGTGGACTTCGATCCGGTGACCGCGCGGTCGGCGGAGCTGCTCGCCGACCAGCTCGACCGGTTCGAGTCGCTGCTCGCGGATCTGCTGGAGATCAGCCGGTTCGACGCGGGGGCGGCGGCGCTGGAGGCGGAGCCGATAGACCTCCGTGAGGTCGTACGCCGGGTCGTCGGCGGTGCGGAGCCGCTCGCCGAGCGCAAGGGCACGCACATACGGGTCGTCGGGGACCAGCAGCCGGTGGTCGCCGAGGCCGACGCGCGCCGGGTGGAGCGGGTGCTGCGCAACCTCGTCGTCAACGCCGTGGAGCACGGTGAGGGCAAGGACGTCGTGGTGCGCCTCGCCGTCGCGGGCGGTGCGGTCGCCGTCGCCGTACGGGACTACGGCGTGGGGCTCAAGCCGGGCGAGGCGACCCGGGTCTTCAGCCGTTTCTGGCGGGCGGACCCGGCACGCGCGCGTACCACCGGTGGTACGGGGCTCGGCCTCTCCATCGCCCTGGAGGACGCCCGCCTGCACGGCGGCTGGCTGCAGGCCTGGGGCGAGCCGGGCGGCGGATCACAGTTCCGGCTGACGTTGCCGAGGACGGCGGACGAGCCGCTGCGGGGCTCGCCGATACCGCTGGAGCCGGACGACTCCCGGCGCCATCGCGGGCTCAACGACGCGGGGCTGCCTCTCGGCGGCGGCAACAAGCTGGCCACGGTGCCGGCGCAGGCGGCCGCGGCGGCCTCCGAGCGGGTCTCACCGCCGGTGCCGGCCAAGGGGCCCATACCGCCGAGGTTGCTGCAGGCCGGGCCCGTGGACCCGGCGGCGCTGCCCGGCAACGGCTCACGGGTCGTGGCCCGCAGGCCGTCGGAGGGTGACGGTTCGGACGGTTCGGAGGGTGTGGACGGTTCGGGCGGCCGCCTGGACGACGACGTGGACCGCGCGGATCTCCGCGACCCGGACCTGGATGACGTGGACCTCGACGACGTGGACCTGGGCGACGTGGATCTGGGCGACCCGGACCTCGACGACGTGGACCTGGATGACGCCGACCTGGATCTCGACGACGTCGATCTCGACCACGTAGACCTCGACCACCTCGACCACGTAGACCTCGACGGCGTGGATCTCGACGACGTGACGCCGGAGTCCGGGGCGGGCGCCCGCAGGGAAGAGCCGGGTACGGCCAGGGAACAGGAGAACACTCGTGGTCGCTGACCGTGCCGGACGCGGCCACCGTGCCCGAGGCGGCGGCCGCGCGCGCCGCGGACGTCCGCGGCGCACCGCCCTGCTGCTCGGCAGCTGCGGGGCGCTCCTGGCCGGGTGTGCCTCGATGCCCGACAGCGGGAACCTCAAGTCCGTCGACGCCTCGCAGCGCCCGGACTCGCAGTCGCAGGTCCGCGTCTACGCCCTGCCGCCGCGCGAGGGCGCCAAGGCGATGGAGATCGTGCAGGGCTTCCTGGAGGCTCTGACCAGCGACGACCCGAAGTTCGCGATGGCGCGCAAGTATCTGTCCAAGAAGGCGTCGCGGGCGTGGCATCCCGAGGAGTCCACGACGGTGCTCGCGGACGGCCCCAACACCGACGCGGGCAACGCGGGGAACGACGCAGAGCGCAGCCGGCGTTACTCGCTGACCGGCCGTCAGGTCGCGCGGGTCGACGCGCAGCACGCGTACCGGCCCGAGGACGCGGCGTACAACCAGACCGTGCACCTCAGCCAGACGGGCGGTCCGGGCGGGAACGAGTGGCGCATCGACAAGCCGCCGACGGGCGTGGTGCTCGGCGAGTCGGACTTCCAGCGGATCTACCGGCCCGTCAACAAGTACTACTTCGCCGGGCCCGCCGGTGCGGGCGTGAGCGGCAGGCCGGGTCTGGTCGCCGACCCCGTCTACATCAGGCAGCGCATCGATCCGCTGACGCAGACGGTGAAGACGCTGCTGGAGGGGCCGACCAACTGGCTGCGTCTCGTGGTGAATTCGAGCTTCCCGAGCGGCACGGCTCTCAAGGACCCCGACAAGTCGCTGACCCTGGACGACCAGAACCGGTTGACCGTACAGCTGAACAGCCGGGCCGACGACGCCGGGCAGACCAAGTGCAAGGAGATGGCGGCCCAACTCCTGTTCACCCTGCAGGACCTGACGCCTTCGGGGGTCGAACAGGTGACGTTGCAGCGGTCGAACGGTTCGATGCTCTGTGTCCTGAGCCAGGACAGGGCCGAGACCGTCGCTCCGCACCGCAGCGCCGACCGCCCCGACTTCCAGTACTTCATCGACGAGAAGCACCGGCTGGTGCGGATGTCGGCCAACGCCGGGAGTTCGGTGGACCCGGAGCCGGTGACGGGCGCCCTCGGCGCCGGTGACCAGCCGCTGCGTTCGGCGGCGGTCGCGCGTGACGAGCAGCGGGCGGCCGGGGTGTCGCTCGACGGCAAGTCGCTGTACACGGGGTCGCTGCTCTCGGACGACCCGCTCGGCAAGGCGCGGCTGCGCAGCAAGGCGAAGTCGGAGGAGGACCGCCTCTCGACGCCGAGTTGGGACGGCCGGGGCAACCTGTGGGTGGCCGACCGCGATCCGAAGCGGTCCCGGCTGCTCTGGCTCGAACAGGGCACGGGCAAGCCGGTCGAGGTCGAGGTGCCCGCCCTGGACGGTCGGGTCCGCGAGGTGCGGGTGTCGGGCGACGGCGTGCGCGTCGCGCTGCTCGTGGAGAAGGGCGGCAAGAAGTCCCTGTGGATCGGCCGGGCCGAGCGGACCGCGGGCAAGGATGAGCGGCCCTCGATATCGGTCCTCGACCCGACCCCCGCGGCGCCGCAGATGGCGGAGGTCACCGCCATGTCGTGGGCGGGCGGCAGCCGGCTCGTGGTCGTCGGCAGGGAGACCGGCGGGGTGCAGCAGATCCGGTACGTCCAGTGCGACGGCTCGGTGCTGCCGCTCACCACGCTGCCCGGCCTGACCGGCGTCGAGAAGATCGCGGCGTCCGACGACGAGCGGCAGCCGCTCGTGGCGCACTCGGACGACGGGATCGTCCGGCTGCCGACGGGGTCGCAGTGGCAGACCGTGGTGAAGGAAGGGATGGCTCCGGTCTACCCGGGCTGAGCGGGCCGACCACTCTTACGCGGCCCCTTCCTGCGCGGTCCCTTCCTGCGCGGTCCCTTCCTGCGCGGTCCCTTCCTGCGCGGCTACGCGGAGAACCGCCTGCTCGGCGAGGAACTCGCCCCCAGCCACGCGCAGTTGTCCACAGGCGCTCGGGCGGAGTTATCCACAGGGGTGGTCGTGCCGCCCGCGTCTTGGCAGAGTGGTGGCCACGCGGGGGTGGTCGCATGCGGGGCTGGTGGCAGGACCTCACCGACCTGGTGCTTCCGGCCGAGTGCGGCGGCTGCGGCGAGCCCCGTACGGCGCTCTGCGACGCGTGCCGGCGCGCCCTGTGCGGTGGCGCCGCGCGCCGGGTGCGGCCGGTGCCGGAGCCGCCCGGGCTGCCGGTCGTGTACGGCGCGGCGCCGTACGAGGACGCGGTACGGGCCGTCCTGCTCGCGCACAAGGAGCGCGGCGTCCTGGGGCTCGCGCGCCCGCTCGGGGCGGCCCTGGCCGAAGCCGTGTGCGCCGGTCTGCGGGCCGAAACCGGGGCCGCGGGTGATAGGGCGCCGGGATCGCGGGTACGAGGCACACAGGATGGTCCACAGGGGCAGGTGATGCCGTTGTCGCTCGTTCCCGTGCCCTCGGCGCGGGCCGCGGTGCGGGCGCGCGGGCACGACCCGGCGCGACGGATCGCGTTCGCCGCGGCGGCCGAGCTGCGGCGGGCGGGTGTCCCGGCGCGGGTGCTCGCCGTGCTGCGTCAGCGGCGCGCGGTCGCCGACCAGTCGGGGCTCGACTCCCGGCAGCGGCAGGCCAATCTGGCGGGCGCCCTGGAGGTGACCGCGGGCGGTGGCCGGCTGCTCGGCGACGGGCGGATCGTGGTCGTGGACGACCTCATGACCACGGGGGCGTCCCTGGCGGAGGCCACCCGGGCATTACGTGCTGTACGCACGGAAGAGAAAACGCAGGCGAAGACCGGACGGGACCGGGGAACGGGGGCCGCACATGGGCCGTTATTGGGCTGCGAGAAGACCTTCGGCGCGGCTGTTGTCGCTGCGCCACCGGAATCCTTCGAAATAAACCGGAACTGATTGAGAACTTGCATCGTTCCAGGTGATGAGAGGTCTAAAGCACCTGAATGGAGGTACGCGGCAGTAGAGGGTGACGACTTCCCTCCGGGCGAGATATGTTCGGTTGTGAGGAATGGCGGACGCCGTCCCTCGCATATCGGAATGCCGGCCTGCGGGTTTTTCGCAATCACCCGGGCCGGTGGGGTGGAGATCTTGCCCACGGGGGAGGAGGAGGTGGAAGTCACCGAGTCCGAGGCCCCGGGAGTCACCGGGGTCAGGTGCAAAAGGGAGACGCTCCGCATCCGAAGCGGAGTGATCCGGGAACGGAGTTCTGCGTGGACATCGTCGTCAAGGGCCGCAAGACCGAGGTGCCCGAGCGGTTCCGCAAGCACGTGGCCGAGAAGCTGAAGCTGGACAAGATCCAGAAGCTCGACGGCAAGGTGATCAGCCTCGACGTCGAGGTGTCCAAGGAAACCAACCCGCGCCAGGCCGACCGTTCCGACCGCGTGGAGATCACCCTCCGCTCGCGTGGGCCCGTGATTCGCGCGGAGGCCTCGGCAGCCGATCCGTACGCGGCACTCGACCTGGCCACGGCCAAGCTCGACGCGCGGCTGCGCAAGGAGCACGAGAAGCGCCACAACCGCCGGGGCAACGGCAGGCTCTCCGCCGCCGAGGTCGCCGAGCGGGTTCCGGACGCCGCGTCCTTCAACGGAGACGGCTCCATCGCGCACGACGAAGAGCCCGACGGCGTGCCGGTCAAGAAGATCGGCTCCCTGGAGATCCAGGGCGAAGGACCCCTCGTGGTCCGGGAGAAGACCCACGTCGCGGCCCCCATGTCGCTCGACCAGGCGCTCTACGAGATGGAACTGGTCGGACACGACTTCTACTTGTTCGTCGACTCCGAGACCAAGGAACCGAGCGTCGTCTACCGGCGCCACGCCTACGACTACGGCGTCATCCGGCTCAACACCGACCCCATGGTCGCCAAGGCCGAGTCGGCCGGTGGCGGCGGAGCCCTCGCGGGCTGACCACCGCCCCGTAGGACTGCCCCGTAAGAGCCGAGGTCGTGCCCCTGGAGCGCCTGTGCGCCCCCAGGGGCACCACCGTGCGCCCACGGTGCGCACCGCACCGGCGCCGGGCATGAAATCATGGGCGGGCCGGTCAACCGGTGTGCTGTCGCCTGGCGTTGGCGCAGCAGAGGCACAACAGGCCGCGGCCTTCATGGGGGAGGAACGATGGCGGACAGCTTCGGTCCGATGCGTCACGAGGATGCCGGCGACGGCATCGGCATCGGCACGGACGCGGGCGCCCCACGCAAGGAGCCCATCAGGGTTCTTGTGGTGGATGACCACGCCCTCTTCCGCCGCGGCCTGGAGATCGTCCTCGCCGCCGAGGAGGACATCCAGGTCGTCGGAGAGGCCGGCGACGGCGCGGAGGCGGTCGACAAGGCCGCGGACCTGCTGCCCGACATCGTGCTGATGGACGTCCGCATGCCCAAGCGCGGCGGCATCGAGGCGTGCACCTCCATCAAGGAGGTGGCGCCCAGCGCCAAGATCATCATGCTGACGATCAGCGACGAGGAAGCCGACCTCTACGACGCGATCAAGGCGGGCGCCACCGGGTACCTCCTCAAGGAGATCTCCACGGACGAGGTGGCGACCGCGATCCGCGCGGTGGCGGACGGGCAGTCGCAGATCAGTCCGTCGATGGCGTCGAAGCTGCTCACCGAGTTCAAGTCGATGATCCAGCGCACCGACGAGCGCAGACTCGTGCCCGCGCCGCGGCTGACCGACCGCGAGCTGGAAGTGCTCAAGCTCGTCGCCACGGGGATGAACAACCGCGACATCGCCAAGGAGTTGTTCATCTCCGAGAACACCGTGAAGAACCACGTGCGCAACATCCTGGAGAAGCTGCAGCTGCACTCCAGGATGGAGGCCGTCGTCTACGCGATGCGGGAGAAGATCCTCGAGATCCGCTAGGGCCGGTCTCTCGTCCGGCGAGCGGCCCTAGGGCGAGCGGCCCTACGCGACCGCGGCGGTCAGCGCCGCCGCCAGCTCCGGGCGGTCCACCCGCTCCACCCGTACGGCATCGCAGCCCACCCAGGACGCCGCCTCCAGCAGCGCCTGCGCCATCGGGGCCACCGCCTTCGGGCCGTCCAGCGACACCTGCCGGGCCACCAGCGTGCGGCCCTCGCGCGCGGGGTCGACGCGGCCGACCAGCCTGCCGCCCGCGAGCAGCGGCATCGCGAAGTAGCCGTGGATCCGCTTCGGCTTGGGCACGTACGCCTCGAGGCGGTGCGTGAAGCCGAAGATCCGCTCGGTGCGCGGCCGCTCCCAGATCAGCGAGTCGAAGGGCGACAGGAGCGTCGTGCGGTGCCGGCCGCGGGGCGTCGTCTCCAGCGCCCGCGGGTCCGCCCAGGCGGGCTTCTCCCAGCCCTGCACCGTCACCGGAACCAGCCCCGAGTCGGCGACCACCGCGTCGAACTGCTCGCCCCTGATGCGGTGGTAGTCGGTGATGTCCGTGCGCGTGCCGACGCCCAGCGCCTCGCCGGCCTGGCGGACCAGGCGGCGCAGGCACTCCGCGTCGTCCAGGTCGTCGTGGAGCAGCCCGTCCGGAACGGCGCGCTCCGCCAGGTCGTACACACGCTTCCAGGAGCGGCGCTCCGTGCACACCACCTCGCCGTACATCAGCGCGCGCTCGACCGCGATCTTCGACTCGGACCAGTCCCACCACTCGCCCTTGTTCTTCGCGCCGCCCAACTCCGTGGCGGTGAGCGGGCCTTCGGCGCGGAGCTGCTTGATGACCTGCTCGTACGTGCCCGGGGTCAGGTCGTGGTGCCAGTGCGGGCGGGTGCGGTAGGCGCGGCGGCGGAAGGCGAAGTGCGGCCACTCCTCGATGGGCAGGACGCACGCGGCGTGCGACCAGTACTCGAAGGCGTGGGTCTGCGTCCAGTACGCCGCCTCCACGGTGTCGCGGCCCACGGCGCCCAGCCGTGCGTACGGAATCAGTTCGTGCGAGCGGGCCAGGACCGAGATCGTGTCGAGCTGGACCGCGCCGAGCTGCCGCAGGACGCCCCGCACGCCGGACCTGCGGTCCGGGGCACCGAGGAAACCCTGGGCGCGCAGGGCGATGCGGCGGGCCTCGTCGGCGGAGAGTTCGGTGGCGGGACTCGGCAGGCTCGTCATGGGGTGAACGATAGGCGGCGGCACTGACATCGGGGCCTGGGCCCGGGACTTGGGCTGGTTCAGCGGCGGGCGGATTCAGTGCCGGGCGGGCAGGTACGGGTACGGCGACGGCAGGTCCAGGTCCGAGGGGAGCAGCGCGCCGATCCAGCAGTCACGGAGCACGCCCTTGTTGAGCAGACCCGCGCGGTTCACGCCCTCGACGGTGAAGCCGGCCCGCTCCACGACGGCCCGCGAGGCGGTGTTGCCGACCTCCGCCCGCCACTCCAGACGGGTGCAGAGCAGCTCCGTGAAGGCCCACCGCGCGAGCCCCAGCACGGCCTCCGTCATATAGCCGCGGCCCCGGTGCTCCTTGGCCAGCCAGTAACCGACCTCCCAGGCGCCCGAACGCGGGTGGTGCAGGCTGACGGCGGCGAGCAGCGGACCGCCCTCGCGCGGGCGCACCGCGAAGGCGTACTCACGGTCGTTGCGCCAGTCGTCCGGCACCACGCGTTCGATGTAGGTCTCGGCGTCCACGCGCGCGTAGGGCGACGGGATCGTCGTCCAGCGCTGGATGTCCGGGTCCTGACAGGCGGCGTAGGTCTCGTCCGTGTCCGCGGGGGTGAAGATGCGCAGGCACAGACGTTCGGTGGTGAGAGTGACGGGCTCCATCGAACGATTCTGCTGGGGTGAGGGTGCTCGGAGCCAGCTTTTTACGAGCTTTCGCGATCACCACGCACGAGCCACTCGGGGGTGCTACCCGGCACCTTCGGCGCCCCTCGTCCGTTGACCTCATGGCACACCTCCCGGGGCAGCCTGGTCCTCGCATACGATGGCCGTTGCCCGACGAGTAAAACCGACCATGCCAGGCCCGACCGGCAAGGAGACCAACCCCCGTGTCCGTCCTCTCAAAGATCATGCGTGCAGGCGAAGGCAAGATCCTGCGCAAGCTGCACCGCATCGCGGACCAGGTCAACTCCATCGAAGAGGACTTCGTCAGCCTCTCCGACGCCGAGCTGCGCGCGCTGACCGAGGAGTACAAGGAGCGTTACGCCGACGGCGAGACGCTCGACGACCTCCTGCCCGAAGCCTTCGCGACCGTCCGCGAGGCCGCCAAGCGCGTCCTGGGCCAGCGCCACTACGACGTCCAGATGATGGGCGGCGCCGCGCTGCACATGGGCTATGTCGCCGAGATGAAGACCGGTGAGGGCAAGACCCTCGTCGGCACGCTGCCCGCGTATCTGAACGCCCTGTCCGGCAAGGGCGTCCACCTCATCACGGTCAACGACTACCTGGCCGAGCGCGACTCCGAGATGATGGGCCGCGTCCACAAGTTCCTGGGTCTGAGCGTCGGCTGCATCCTGGCCAACATGACGCCGGCCCAGCGCCGCGAGCAGTACAGCTGCGACATCACGTACGGCACGAACAACGAATTCGGCTTCGACTACCTTCGCGACAACATGGCGTGGTCGCAGGAGGAGCTCGTCCAGCGCGGCCACAACTTCGCCATCGTCGACGAGGTCGACTCGATCCTCGTCGACGAGGCCCGTACGCCGCTGATCATCTCCGGCCCCGCCGACCAGGCCACCAAGTGGTACGGCGACTTCGCCAAGCTGGTCACCCGCCTCACCAAGGGCGAGCCCGGCAATCAGCTGAAGGGCATCGAGGAGACCGGGGACTACGAGGTCGACGAGAAGAAGCGCACCGTCGCCATCCACGAGTCCGGCGTGAGCAAGGTCGAGGACTGGCTGGGCATCGACAACCTCTACGAGTCGGTGAACACCCCCCTCGTCGGCTACCTCAACAACGCCATCAAGGCCAAGGAACTCTTCAAGAAGGACAAGGACTACGTCGTCATCGACGGCGAAGTCATGATCGTCGACGAGCACACCGGCCGTATCCTCGCCGGCCGCCGCTACAACGAGGGCATGCACCAGGCGATCGAGGCGAAGGAAGGGGTGGACATCAAGGACGAGAACCAGACCCTGGCGACCATCACCCTCCAGAACTTCTTCCGCCTCTACAAGCGCGAGGGCTACGACAGCGGCCTCTCCGGCATGACCGGTACGGCGATGACCGAGGCCGCCGAGTTCCACCAGATCTACAAGCTGGGCGTCGTGCCGATCCCGACGAACCGGCCGATGGTCCGCGCCGACCAGTCCGACCTGATCTACCGCACCGAGGTCGCGAAGTTCGCCGCCGTCGTCGACGACATCGCCGAGAAGCACGAGAAGGGGCAGCCGATCCTGGTCGGCACCACCTCCGTGGAGAAGTCGGAGTACCTCTCGCAGCAGCTGTCCAAGCGCGGCGTGCAGCACGAGGTGCTCAACGCCAAGCAGCACGACCGGGAGGCGACGATCGTCGCCCAGGCCGGCCGCAAGGGCGCCGTCACCGTCGCCACGAACATGGCCGGACGAGGCACCGACATCAAGCTCGGCGGCAACCCCGACGACCTCGCCGAGGCGGAGCTGCGCCAGCGCGGCCTCGACCCGGTCGAGCACGTCGAGGAGTGGGCCGCGGCGCTGCCCGCCGCCCTGGAGAAGGCCGAGCGCTCCGTCAAGGCCGAGTTCGAAGAGGTCAAGGACCTCGGCGGGCTCTACGTCCTCGGCACCGAGCGGCACGAGTCGCGCCGCATCGACAACCAGCTGCGCGGTCGTTCCGGCCGTCAGGGCGACCCGGGCGAGTCCCGGTTCTACCTCTCGCTCGGCGACGACCTGATGCGGCTCTTCAAGGCGCAGATGGTCGAGCGCGTGATGTCCATGGCCAACGTGCCGGACGACGTCCCGATCGAGAACAAGATGGTCACCCGCGCCATCGCCTCCGCCCAGTCGCAGGTCGAGCAGCAGAACTTCGAGACCCGCAAGAACGTCCTCAAGTACGACGAGGTCCTCAACCGCCAGCGTGAGGTCATCTACGGCGAGCGTCGCCGCGTCCTGGAGGGCGAGGATCTGCAGGAGCAGATCACGCACTTCATGGACGACACCATCGACGCGTACATCGCCGCGGAGACCGCCGAGGGCTTCGCCGAGGAGTGGGACCTGGACCGGCTGTGGGGCGCCTTCAAGCAGCTCTACCCCGTCAAGGTCACCGTCGAGGAGCTGGAGGAGGACGCGGGCGACCGCGCGGGTCTCACCGCCGAGTTCATCTCCGAGTCCATCAAGGACGACATCCACGAGCAGTACGAGGCGCGTGAGGCGCAGCTCGGCTCCGACATCATGCGTGAGCTGGAGCGCCGCGTCGTCCTGTCGGTCCTCGACCGCAAGTGGCGCGAGCACCTCTACGAGATGGACTACCTCCAGGAGGGCATCGGCCTCCGTGCCATGGCGCAGAAGGACCCGCTGGTCGAGTACCAGCGCGAGGGCTTCGACATGTTCAACGCCATGATGGACGGCATCAAGGAGGAGTCCGTCGGCTACCTGTTCAACCTGGAGGTCCAGGTTGAGCAGCAGGTCGAGGAGGTCCCGCTGGAGGACACGGCGCCCTCGCTCACCAAGGACGGCGCGCAGGACGCGGTGCCGGCGGGCGCGCACTCCCGGCCGGAGATCCACGCGAAGGGCCTGGAGGCCCCGCAGCGGCCCGACCGCCTGCACTTCCAGGCGCCGAACGCCGAGGGCGGCGTCGACGAGGGCGACTTCGCCACGGACGGCGAAGGGGTCCGGTCCGAGTCGGACGGGATGACCCGCGCGGAGCGGCGCAAGGCTCAGAAGGGCGGGCGGCGCCGGAAGAAGTAGCGGGGCGCTGTCGCTGTGACGTGACGGTGGCTTGCGGTGCCGTTGTCGTGTGATGTGGCGGTGGCTTGCGGTGCCGTTGTCGTGTGATGTGACGGTGGCTTGTGGTGTTGTTCGGAGGGGCCGGGCTTTTGTCCGGCCCCTTTGGCGTGCTCTATGAAGAGCTCGGATCCGTCTCCACCGCCGTGCAGCGCCATCTGCGGTCCGGGCCCAGCGCCAGGCGGAACGCCAGCGCGCGCAGGCGGGGGCCCGTCGCCACCCGCGCGAAGACCTCGTACGCCTCGGGGTGCGGCTGGTAGTGGCCGATGCGGTGGATCGTGGGGCGGTGGCCGCCCGCGCAGAGGGGGCGGAGCTCGGCGAGCCGGGCCAGGTCGTCGAAGGCCGTGTTGGCGATGTGGCGGGCCACCCAGTGCAGGGGGCGCTGGCCGCTGAGGACCAGGACGAGGCGTTCCGCGAAGACCTCCGTGGGGTGCGGGGGTGGCTGGGCGGGGATCGTGCGGGGGGTCTGGCGGGTTCCGGGGGCTTGGCCCCGGGTGGGGGCGGCCGTGGGGGTGGGCGTCGTGGGGGAGGGGGACGGGGGCGTGGGGCGGCGGGAGTCTCGGCGGTTCGGGGGGCGGCCCGCGGGGGTGCGGGTCGCGGTCGGGCGTGGGCGGGGCCTCGTCATCACCTTGCGCATGGGCGCCTCCGTTTCGTACCGGGGAGTAACTTTCGTTGGGGATCTTGTACGGGGGCGGCGGGGGAGGGCGCAAGCGGTGAGGGGGTGTGGGGGCGGGGGGATCCGGGTTCACCTATCAGGGGGGCGTGGGGCCTCGTCGACGCGGTGAGCGCTGGGGCGTACCGGGTGACGGGGCGGAGGGTGTGTTGACGGTGTCCGGGGTGGTGGGGGCACCTCGATGGGGGACTCCCGCACGTATCCTGAGGGTCTTCCACGACCACGAGGTCCGCCCCGTGCGGACACGGACGAAAGCGGTCAGCCATGCGCGTCTACGTTCCTCTGACCCTGCCCCGGCTCGCCGAGGCGTACGAGGCGGGGGAGCTGGGGCCAGGGCCGCTGGTCGCCTACGCCGTGACGCCCGCCCTGCGGGAGTGGTACGTCTCCGACGACATCGAGGAGCTGGAGTACGCGGCGCTGAACCGGGCCGCGGTGGCGTCGCTGCGGCTGATCGCGGTGGACCCCGACGGCGGGGTGGCGCGGCGACGCGTCGTTCTCGCGGCCGACGTGCCGGACGGGGATGCGGTGGCCGACCCTGATCGTGGCCTTGACCAGGGGGCGCTCGGGGAGGTGCGGCTCTCGGGTGGGTTGCGGCTCGGGAAGGCCGCGGCGGTGCATGTCGATGCGGCGGACGCTGAGGCGGATGTGGCGGCGGCCGCGGCGGCGTTGGGGGCGGCGGATCAGGGGGACGATGATGCGCGGTTCGTCGTGGACGGGGCGGAGGACCACGAGTTGCTGTGGTTCGCCACGCAGGAGATTCCCGGGCTGATCGCCTGATCGCCTGATCGCCTGATCGCCTGATCCCGTGGGGCAGGGGCTCTTGGGCCGCCGTCTGCGCCTTGGGTTTGTTTGTGGGTGCGGGGCCGCGGGGGTATGTGCGTACTCGCCATCCACTGTTCGCCACGCCTCGCGGACAACATTGCTACAGCGTGCTCGGTGCTC
>NZ_JBIAII010000022.1:0-20085 GCF_042871345.1 Streptomyces sp. NPDC005863
ACGGGGGGGGCCCCGCCGCCCGGCCTTTGGGGCGGTCCGCGGGCCCGTTGGGGGGGGGGGGCCCCCCGCGCGGGCCCCCCCCCCCGGGGGGCCCGGGGGGGGGGCCGGGGCCCCCCCCGGGCCCCCCACCGCGCGACGTACCTTCGTACGGCAATGAACCCCTGGTGAACAACGGACGCGGGAGTGCAACGGCGGCCCGCGCAGGCGGTCTGAACCGGGTGAAGGTGGCACACCGCCACCGACGGCACCCGAGGTGCCGACCGCACCACCGGACCACCAGGAGAACCACGCATGTTCGCTCGACCCTTACGCACCCACCGCCTCCGCCCGCTCGGCGTCGCCGCCGTACTGGGCTGCTCCGCGGTGCTCGCCGGCCTCACCGGCGCACCGTCGGCGACCGCCGCCGCTCCGACCGCAGCCGCCCCGGCCGCCACCGTGCAGCCGGTCTCCGGTTCCCGGCTCGAGTACCGGGCCGCCCCCGGACAGGTCAACCAGCTCGACGTCAAGACCCGTTACCGCTCCGTCGGCGAGAACGAAGGCGTGTACGACGTCACCCTCGACGACCGGGTCGCCATCACCACCCCCGACGGCTCGGGTTGCAGCCACCCGGACGCGGCCGACCTCACCCGTGTCCTCTGCACCATCTCCGACCCCGGTGACCGGGCCTCCGACCTGACCACCCTCGGCGCGTACGTCGGGGACAAGGACGACAGCGTCACCGTGGCCGCCGGGAACAGCGCCTACCTGCAGTTCCACGGCGAAGCCGGCAACGACACCCTCAAGGGCGACCTCAGCACCGCCCTGTACGGCGGGGACGGCGCCGACCACCTCGACACGAGCGGCGGCGTGTACAGCGAGGGCTCCTTCGGGGGCGCGGGCGACGACATGCTCACCCACTGTGTCTCCGACTGCGACGGCGGCCCCGGCAACGACACCCTGCGCGCCGCGTCCGGCACCGTCGACCACACCCTGACCGGCGGCGACGGCGACGACACCGTGTACGGCAACGCCGACGGGGAGCGGATCCTCGGCGGCCGCGGCAACGACAAGCTGTACGGCGAGGCGGGCGACGACGTCATCTACGGCAACAGCGGCGACGACCTGCTGCATGGCGGGCCGGGCAACGACATGCTCTCCGGCGGGCCGGGCCGCAACAAGGTGTACCAGGACTAGGACCGTTCGCCACGAACGCACGGCAGGGCGCCCGGCAGCAACCGGGCGCCCTGCGACGTCACTTCGGGGATCGGGCCGGGCCCTCAGACCGTGCTGAGGGGGTGGGGCGCCGTGGCCGAGCGCGGGGGCCAGGCGCGCGGGGCGAGGATGCCGAGGACGTAGGCGCGCGCCACGAGCGCGGGGCGGGTGGCGGCGCCGAGGAGCTGCCGCAGCCGGCTGAGGTGGTAGTCGACCGTCTGCCGGGACAGCCTCAGTGAGGTGGCGATGTCGCTGTTGGTGCTGCCCTCCGCGAGGAGGGAGAGGATGCGGACCTGCGCGGCCGTGAGCGACGGATGGGCGTCGTGGGCGAGGCTCTGGTGGGTGACGACGGCCCAGACGTGCCGCGCCCGCGCGGCGGAGTGGCCGACCGTCGTCAGATGGAGCTGGGCGCGGCGCAGCCGCCCCTCGGCGTCGACAAGCACGGTGGAGGTCTCCACGCGTCTGGTGCGGCGGGCTATCAGCCCGTGCCATCTGCGGTGCAGCCGGCCGAGCTCCGGGTCGGGGGCGAGCAGGGTGTGGGCGCGCCGGCCCACCAGGTCGGGCAGGCTGAGCCGGAACAGTTCGGCGGCTGCCGTACTCGCCTCGACCACCCGCCCGTTGGCGGACAGCAGCGCGCACGGCAGACCGCTGTGGTCGCGCAGCGCCTGGAGGTGCTCCTCGGCCTCCTGGCGCTGGACCAGGGTGCGCAGGTGGTCCGTGATGTCCACGTAGATACCGGCGACGCAGGTCTGCGCGTTCTCCCGTACGGGGAAGCGGTGCCCCACCGCCTGACCCGCGCTGCCGTCCGGGCGGCGGTAGCCGAGGGTGTGCCGCACCGGTGTGCCCAGGGTGAGGATCTCCTGGTCGAGGGCGCGGAAGCGGGCCGCCTCGGCGGGGGCGTCGAAGTCCTCGATGCGCTTGCCGGTGAGCTCCGCCGGAGTGGTGCCGTAGAGGTGCGCGTAGGCGTGGTTGGCCCACAGGTAGCGGCCCTCCCGGTCCCGTATGAAGGCGGCGGCCGGGGCGAGGTCGACGAGGTCCGCGAACGCGGCGTAGCGGCGCGGGACTTCGGGGTGGGCATCGACCTCCATGGCGAGGCCGCGGGTACGGCTCCGGGCGCCGTCCTCCTCCGGCGGCCAGCTCACGTCGAACGTGCGGCCGTCGAACCGGGCCTGCCAGCGGGCCTCCTGCGGGGGATGACCCGAGGACGCGCGCTCCTCGTGCATCCGGTCCAGGAAGCGCTGGGCCGTACCGGTGTCGGCGAAGGCGCCGCCTCCCCTCTCCAGCACCTGCCACGGCTCGTCGACCTCCCACCAGAACACGGGAAGGTGCTCGAGCAGCCCCTTGAGGCTGGAATCGTCCACAGCGGTCTCTCCGTCCGTAATGCAACTGGCTGACGCTCCGTCACCTCGCCATGGGTGCCCCGCGTTCCCGGCGGCCAACACGGCGTGCGACTCAGGCATTTGCCTGAACGGCGGGCGCCCCCGGTGGCGCCGAGGGCGCCTGCCGCCTGGTCCCCTTGAGTGTGCGGGTGAACACGCCCCGCTACATAGACCCGGTGATCCCCCACGCTCTACGCGCGTCACCGGCCCCGCACGACAACTCGTACCAACCGGATGAATGGAGACGAACTTCAGTGAGCAAGGTGCTGCTAGTGCATGCCAAGGGTGGTCCGCCGCTCGGTCACGTCCTGTCCCGGACGGCCGCGAAGGCGGAAGTGCACCTGCTGGCGCTCAGCGCTCTGCCTCCCTCCGTGGCAGGCGCCGCGCGGGGACTGTGCGCCTCGGTGGTGACGCCCACCGAAGCGCAGCGCTCCGACCTCGTGTCCCTGATCGTCGCGCAGGCCGGGACCGTGGGGGCGGACGCGGTGCTGACCTTCTCCGAGTACGCGGTCGTGGCCGTCGCCGAGGCGTGTGAGAAGCTCGGCCTCGCCGGGGCCGGCGCCGCCGCCGCGCTCGCCAGGGACAAGCGGCTGATGCGCCGCACCTGGCACGAACACGGCCTGCCACAGCCCGAGTTCCGCCCCGTCGCCACCGAGGCCGACCTGCACGAGGCGGCCGAGCACCTGCCCTTCCCGCTGCTCCTCAAGGCGGCCTGGAGCGCCGGATCCACCGCGCACCAGATCATCGGCTCCCCCGACGAGGTCTCCGCCGCCTGGCGCCGTTCGCGGGAAGTGATGGACGAGTCCGCCCAGTTGGGGTACGCCGAACTCCATGTCGCCGAGGCGAACGCGGACTTCGTGGTCGAGCAGATCGTGACCGGCACCGCGGGGGACTGGTTCGACGAGCCCGGCTGGGGCGACTACGTCAGCGTCGAGGGGGTCGTGGCCGACGGCGTCTTTCGGCCCGTCTGTCTCAGCGGCCGGATGCCCACCGTCGAGCCGTTCACCGAACGCGCGGGCATCACCCCCGCCCTGCTGGCGTCGGGGGACGCCCAGGACCGGATCGTGGCCCTGGCACGGCAGTCCGTCGACGCCCTCGGCCTGCGCGACTGCGGCACCCACACCGAGATCAAGCTCGGCGCGGACGGCGCCTTGTGGCTGATCGAGACGGCGGCCCGGTTCGGCGGCGCGATGACGGTGCCGCAGATCGAGGAGGTCTTCGGGCTCGACCTGATCGGCATGCTCGTCGACCACCTCCTCGGCCGCCCGGTCGAGTGGCCCGAGCAGGCGCTCACCCCCGAACAGGCGCGCGGCGCGGCGGGCTCCCTCGTCGTCCTCGCCGTCGACGGCAAGGGCGAGGCGTGGCGGGACCGCAGGGTCTGGGACGCCGCGGTCGCCGCCGACGTGCCGCTCAGTCCGGGCAGCGAGCTGTCGGTGGTCGCGGAGAGCTCACTGCCCGATGGCGGTGTCGTGCCGGTCTACGACCCGGCCGCCGGCGCCAACACCATGGCGGCCCTGTGTCTGCTCTCCGCCACCGACCCGCGGACCGTGCTCCGCGACTTCGAGACCCTGATCGACGCCCTGCCCCGCGTCCTGCCCGCCGCGGAGCCCGAGGAGGTTTCCCGATGACCGCCCAACTGTTCGCAGGTGCCGCCGAACCGTCCACGGACCGCACGGTCGTCGGCGAAAACCTCTCCCTGCCGCTCTTCCGCACCCTCTCCGGGGTCCTGGCCGGCCACCCGTACCTCAAGGTCGTGGTCGACCGCGCCGAGAACACCTGGCACCTGCTCGACACGGCCGCGCACCCCTTCCACGTCAACTACATCGCCACCCACGTCCTCGGCATGGACCTCGCCCAACTGGACGCGGACCTGGACGCGTTCAACGCATCCGTTTACATGGACCCCGGGCGGCGCTTCCTGCTCGGCGTGCTCTCCCTGCACACCGAACAGGAGGCGGACGGGCGCGAACGCACCTTCCTCGTCCTGGAGACGACCGAGGCCGACACCATGCACGGCGAACTCCTCGCGCTCTTCTACGACTTCGTACGGGAACGGGTCGACGGCAGGCTGCCGCTCCTGCTCAAGCCCGCCAACCACGGCCAGGAGGAGGAGCTCGCGGCCATCAGCGAACTGCGCGTGCCGCGCATCCTGAGCCACGAACTGTTCGGCTCCCGCACCCGCACGCCGCTCAACCCCGGCGAGGCCACCGGCCGGCTGCGCTTCTTCCGCACGGACGAGGAGTACGCCCGGGCGGAGGCGGGGCTCGGCTGGGCCGACATCGTGGCGATGCCGTGCCTGCCGGACGACGTGCCCCGGGTGGCGGGATTCCTCAACACCGCGCCGATCACCCCGCTTTCGCACACCAACGTCCTCGCCTCCGGCTGGGGCATCCCCAACGCCATCGTGTGCGACCTGGAGCAACTCGTCGAGCGGGACGGCCTCGACGGCGCCTGGATCCGCTACCGGGTGCGCGAGGACGAGATATCCCTGGAACGCCTGGAGGCCGAACCGGAGCTGCGGGCCCCGGCCTGGCACCAGCAGCGCATCCGCCTCGAACCGCCGCTGCTCGCGGACGTGCCGGTCCTCTCCCTGCACCGGCTGCGCAGCGCCGACCGGGACCGCTACGGCACCAAGGCGGCCAACCTCGGCGAGCTGCACCACGTCCTCGACAGCCGCACCGCCGACCTGATCGCCTTCTACGGCCGGCCCCGGCCGCCGCGCGAGGACCTCTACGGCCACCTCGCGGCACGCTTCGGCCTGCAGGCGCTCTCGGCGGGCGAACTGCGCTCCACCGCGGCAGACTTCGTGGCCGCCACGGTCGGCGCACCGGACGGCGTGGCGCTGCCCTTCGCGCTCCAGCAGCACTTCCTCGCCTCATCGCCCGCCCTCCAACAGGGCATCGGCAAGCTGAAGATGGCGCTCGAACTGGACGCCACCGACGTCCTGGACTCGCTCTGCCTGCAGCTGCAGCAGCTGATCCGGCAGACCCCGGTCCCCGAGTCCGTCGTGCGGCGGATCTGCCAGGCCTTCCCCGCGCCGGTGGCCTCGCGCGGACGCCTGGTGGTGCGCTCCTCGTCCAACGCCGAGGACCTGCCTGGCTTCTCCGCGGCGGGCGTCTACGACTCCGTCACCACCGTCCACGGCACCGGTGAACTCCTGGACGCCGTACGGCAGGTGTGGGCCTCGATGCTGTCGCCCCGCAGCGTGCGCCTGCGCCACCAGGTCGGCATCTCCCTGGACGACACCTACATGGGCGTGATCATCCAGGAGTACGTGCCCGCCTCCCTCGGCGGCGTCCTGGTGACCTGCAACCCGACGCGCCGCGAGGACTTCCGCAACGTCTACCTCAACTGCTCCCCGGGCTCACCGGAACAGGTCGTCGAGGGCTCGGTGCTGCCGCAGCAGTACCTCTACAACACCGTGGAGGGCGGCGGCCGCACCGTCGCCCTCGGCTCCTGGGGCGAGGCGCTCTCCGCCGGCACCCGCGCCAAGCTCGCGGACCTGTCCCTGACCGGCCGGCTCCTGCAGTCGCACTTCAGCGGGTCGCACTTCGGCGGCGGCGACGTGGACAAGCCGCTGGACATCGAGTGGCTGATGACCGAGCGGGGCGACTTCCGGCTGGTCCAGATCCGCCCGTACGCGCTGTGAGCCCGCGACCGTGGCGGACGGCGCCGGGCAGGGGAACGGGCCCCGGCAAGGGCCCGGCCGCCGGCCTCACCGACACCGCCCGCCGGATCATCCGGCTCAACTACGGCTTCCAGCTGCTGTTCAACCTGCTGTGGTGGATGCCGGTCTTCTACGCCTACCAGAAGACCGCCGGGCTGTCGGACGCGCAGATCTTCGGCATCCAGAGCATCTACTACGTGGCGTTCTGCCTGTTCGAGATCCCCACCGGGCTGATCGCCGACCGGATCGGCCCCCGCAACTGCCTGCGGGCCGGCGCGGTGGTCATGACGGCGGCGAACCTGGCTCCGGTGTTCAGCGCCTCGTACACCGGCTTCCTCGTCCACTTCCTGGCCATCGCCGCCGGGCGCTCCCTCACCTCGGGGGCGGCCAGCGCCTATCTGTACGACGGGTTGCGGGCCGAGAAGGCCGACGAGCACTACCTGAAGGCGGAGGGCACCGCCCGGGCCCTGGGGCTCGCGGCCAAGGTGGTGTGCTGGCCGCTGGTGGGGCCGTTGATGGCCGTCGCCCACGCGGCGCCGTACGTCCTGAGCGCCGCCAGCGCGGCGGGCTCCCTCGTGTGCGCGGTCGCGCTGCCCCGGCTCGCCGGGGAGGCCGGCGCGGGTCGAGCGGCCGACAAGGCCGGGGGTGGGCGCAGGGGCGGCGCGTTCCTGCGGGACGCGGGCTCGGCGCTGCGCTGCGTCTTCGCCTCGCCGTGGCTGGCCCTGGTGATGGTGCAGGGCGTCGCGGTCTTCACGCTGTCGCGGATCTGCCAGGTCAATCTCTTCCAGCCGATCCTGCTCGACCACGGCATCGCGGAGGCCTCGCACGGTGGGGTGCTGGCCGCGATGACGGTGGCGGAGGCGGTCGCCTCGGCACGGCCCCAGTGGCTGAGCCGCAGGCTCACGCCGGTCGCCTGGGTCTCGGTGCTCAGCGTCGTGCTCGCCGGCACCCTCGCGGCGATGACGCTCGGCGGCCCCTGGGTCGTGGTGGGGCTGCTCTGCCTCTTCGCCGCGGCGACCGGCTTCGCGTACCCGGTGCAGCGCAAGCTCGTGAACGACGCGGTGCCGCCGGACGCCCCGCGCGCCACCCTGCTCTCGGTGGAGAGCATCGTGGACCGCGCGGTGTGCGCCCTGGCCGCGGTCGCCGTGGGCGCGTATCTCTCCGCCGGGCACCTGGACGCCCTGCTGTGGCACAGCGCGCTGGCCACGGCGGTGCTCCTCGGCGCCTTCCAACTGCTCCTGCGCAGCGGGGCGGTGCGCCGTGACCAGGCGGGCGCGGTGCCGGCGGTGCGACCGGCACCCGATCCGGCCGGCCGCACCACCTGACCTCGGCCGCACCCCCCGACTCCGGGTGAGCCGCTCACCCGACCCCGGTCAGCGGGAGCTGCGGCCCAGGAGTTCGATGAGCCCCACCGGCAGATACGCGGGCCGGTGGGGCCGTGCGACCTGGTACGGCACATAGCCGAGCGAGGCGGCGACCTCGACCTCCTCGGCCGTCTCCGCCTGGTAGACGACGCGGCACCGGCCCGCGTCCGCCTTCGCGCGCTGCCAGAGGACGGGCGCCGGCTTGCGCTCCGCCTCCGTGCGCGGCGTGCGGATCCGGTCGCCGAAGTCCTCCCAGGCGAAGGGCGCGGACCCCTGCCAGGTGGCGTCGACCTCGTGCCTGAGCCGGGCGGCGCGTTCCGCGTCGGTCTTCCCCCAGGCCGACGGCACGTTGGTGATCAGGCCGATCCGGATGTGGTGGGAGCGCAGGGCGCGCAGGTAGGAGGCGGCGCCGGGGCGGTAGCCGGTGCTGCCGTCGTCGGCGGTGTGCACCAGCGTCTCGCCCAGGTCGAAGTAGACGACGGGGCAGCCGCGCGCGGTGTCACCGTGCGCGGGGGCGGCGGCGGCCGGAGCCGTACCGCACAGCACGGTCGACGCCAGCGCCGCGCCGAGCGCGAGGCCCATGCGGACCGGGGCCCTGGAAGCGGATCTCTTCATGGCGTCGCCGCCCTCTCTTCGGTACACCCCGAGGGTGCATGAATGTTCGGTGCATGACATACCGGCGCCGCAAGATATCCCATGCGGGGCCCTCGTGTCCGGCAGTTCTCCCGACCGCCCGCGACCAGCGGAACCCCGCCGACGCCGCTCCGATAGCATGCTCGGACCCGCGGCCGATCGCCCCGATCGACCGTTCTTCACCGGAAGTACGCCCTCCGGCACAATGCGTTACTCACGTAGCTGACATCTCACACATCGGCCAAAAATTGAAATCCATAGCATCGCGGGTGTCGTCCCGAATAGACAACAGAAAGACGTTGTTCGCCGCGTGGCGACAGCCACGGGCGATTCTGTGGACCGTGGCGGCCGTCGTCGCCCTCGGATTCCTCGTCGCGCTGGAGATCGCCGTCCGCCACTACGGCGTGGCCGGGCCGATCACCAACCAGGCGCGCGAGGTCGTCTTCGCGCCGAAGTCGGGACCGCTGCTGTACGCCAGCATGGCCCTGATGATGGTGGTGCTCACCTGGCGCGAGCGGTTCATCGCGGCCGGTGTCGCGGTCGGCATCGACGTCGTCTTCTTTGTGGTGCGGTGGATCGTCGGGGCCGACATGATGTTCGGCAACGGCGCGTTGTGGGTGCTCCTCGGCTACGGGGTCATCGCGCTCACGCGCCGCACCGGCGCGGAACGCGTGCTGCTCCTGAAGGGCGTCGGACTGGGTCTGCTGCTGGTGGCCGGCCGCAAGACCGGTGACGCCTGGCTGCTCATCACGTGGAAGACCCGCCCGACGGTGCTCGACCAGTACGTGGCGACCGCCGACCACGCGCTGGGAAACCCGTCGTGGGTGGTGGGCCGCATGGTCGAGGCCACCGGCACGGTCGGCACGCACGTCCTGGAGTGGGTCTACATCCAACTCGCGGTCGCCGCCGTCGCGGTCGCGCTGTACCAGCTGCGCCATGTGGCGACCGAACGCCGCTTCCCCGGCCACCACCTGGTGCGCACGTTCCTCGTCATCGGGCTGCTCGGCCCCGCGATCTACATGATCTTCCCGGTGGTCGGCCCGGTCTTCGCGTACGGACCCGGCGCCTCCGGGACCGGCGGGGTGCAGTGGGCGGTGGCCGACCTGTGGCCCCACACGCCGCCCTCGCTGACGGCGCCGAGCCAGATGACGTACGACGACCTGACCCCGCGCAACTGCATGCCCAGTCTGCACACGGCCTGGGCCACCACCATCTTCATCCACTCCCGCAAGGGCCCGCGGGCGCTGCGGATAGCGGGCGCGTTCTGGCTCGTCGCCACGCTCGGCGCGACGCTCGGCTTCGGCTACCACTACGGCGCGGACATCATCGCCGGCGTGGTGTTCGCCGTCACGATCGACGCGGCGCTGCGCTCGCACGACCGGGGCTGGGACCGGTCGGGCGCCCTGCTGGTCGGCTACGGAGCGGCGGTGTTCACCGCGCTCCTGGTGTCCTACCGCTTCGTCCCGATGGAGATGGCAAGGCACCCTTGGCTGTTCGGACCGCTGCTCGTCCTGGCGATGGTCTCGGTCGTCCACATCTACATGCGGACGACCCGGCTGTGGGAGCCGAAGCTCGCTCCCGCCCAGCAGCTGGAGCCGCAGCCCGAGATGGTCTGAGCCGGGCCGCGCCGGGCGGGAGCGGTCGCTTCGGTCCGTTCGTGGTGTGTCGGGCGGAGCCGGCCTGGTCGGACGGTGTCAGACGGCCGGCGGCCCCGCTTCGACGCGGCGCAGGACCGGGGCCAGCCGGTCCAGTTCGGGGGTGTCCTGGATCTGCCGCTCGTCCCACCAGGTGGCACCGGCGTCCCGCAGCGGACCGACGATGTCCCTGGCCTTGGCCGCGTCGGTCGGGGTGGCGCCACCGAGCACCAGGTCGAAGGGGCGCCCGGCCGTGTCGTCGGCCCGCTGCTCCCGCAGGTAGGCGACGAGGTCCCGCACCTCCGCCACGTCGGGCGCGTGCCCGTGCAGGGCCGTCTCGAACAGCGGCGCCGCACCGTCCCACCGCGCCGCCCGCCGCATGGGCGCGCGGCGCGGCCAGAACCCGCCGATCCAGACGGGCGGCCCCGGCTGCTGCACGGTGGCGGGCAGCAGGGCGACGTCGTGGGCCTCGTAGTGCCGGCCGTGATGGTTCACCGGTTCGCCGGACCAGAAGCACCTCAACAGCTCCAGCCCCTCGTCCAGCCGCTCCGCCAGGACCCGCGGTTCGGCGGTGTCGCCGAAGCTGCGGTACTCGTCCTCGAGCGGGCCGCCCAGACCGGCGCCGAGGGTCACCCGGCCGCCGCTGAGCCGGTCCAAGGTGGCCACCTGCCGGGCCAGTTGCTGCGGGCGGTAGCGGGGGACCGGGGTCAGGAGCGTGCCGAGGCGGAGCCGGGAGGTCGCCAGTGCGGCCGCGGTGAGCAGCATCCAGGGGTCGCCGAACGGCCGCCCCTGATGCTTGCGGTGCAGGACGTGGTCCCACACGAAGAGCCCGTCCCAGCCGGCTTCTTCGGCGGCAGAGGCCAGGGTCGCGACGTTACGGGGATCGGCGAAGTCGCCGAAGTTCGGGATGTTGACGGAGAAGCGCATGCCGGCAGCATGCGCATCCGGCCCCGGCGGGGCAACCTAAAAAGGAACGCCTGCATCACTTCTGGGAGGCGTCGGCCAGGGAGCCGATCTGGTGCAGGGACATCCCCAGCTCGTCGTGGAGGAAGCGCACGACCGTCCAGTGCGGCAGGGCCGCGTCGTCGTACGGCCCGAACGCCGCCGTGTACAGCGGAATCCACCGGAGCGCCTCCTCCGCGGCCGTCTCGCGTCCCGGCGCCTGCTGGTAGGCGTCGTAGGACACGCTGCGGTGGTGGATGAAGTGGCCGCCGGGCAGCCGCTGTTCGCACAGGTCGCGGTACTCGCGGGTCTGCAGGATGAGGTAGTGCCAGATCTCGTCGATGTCCTGTTCGACGGGGAGGAAGAGCCCGCCGAGCCGGTCCGGGTGGCGGGAGACCAGGTAGAGGTAGCGCAGACACTCGCGGACCTGGTGCGTGACGTACGGGGCGCCGGGGGCGCCGGGCTTCGCCGCGAAGTGCTGGACGACCTCCTCGTGGAGGGCGGGGCCGAGCAGCTCCTCAGCGGTGGGGGCCTGCGTCGGGGCTGCGGCGTACGGGGCGGGTGTGGCTAGGTGAGATGTGCCCGGGTGGGATGTGGTCGGCATGCGCAATCCTGTCGTGGTCGTCGCTAGGGCGTGGTCAGCCAGGCGTACTTGCCGGAGCGGCCGATCGGCACGTGGGCGCGGTGCTCCACGCGGCAGACCCTGCCGGTCAGCGCGCCCACGGAGGCCGCGAGCCCGGTCTCCTCGGCGGGCGTGAGCGGCTCGCCGTCGAAGGTCGTGCACCACAGCACGCACGCGTCGTCGCCGGTCAGCCGCAGCTGGTGCAGGAAGACCCGCGGCGCGACGGCGGCGACGCGCGTGTCGAGATCGGCCTGCGCGACCGGGCCGTCGGGCGTGGAGAGCAGCTCCTTCTCGCGGCCGCAGAACGAGACGATCCGCGCCGGGTCGGCGCTGCCGTCACGGGTGCGCACGCAGTCGCCGGACCGGTAACGGACCAGCGGCATGTACGGGTTGCGCACGCTGGTGACGATGAGGCTGTGGATGCCGCTGCCCGGCTCGACCGGGATCAACTCCACGCTCATGTCGTGCAGATACGGTTGGTAGTGCCCGCGCCCGCCCCCGGCCTCGTCCCCGTAGAAGAGATAGCCGAGTTCGGTGCTGCCGAAGAGGTCGACGATGGGGCAGTCGAAGTGGGAGCGCAGATACGCACGGACGTTCAGCGGCGTGTACTCGTAGGCGTGGATGATGCCGGCCGGCCGGGGGAAGCGGTCCCACAGGCCCCACGCGTCGACCCTGCGGACCAGATGCGCCAGGTGGTAACCGGAGCAGTCCAGGAGGTAGCCGCCCCGCGGATGCGCCGAGCTCACCTCCGCGATCTCGTCGAGCATCCGCTCGACCTCGGCGCGGTCCCAGTCGGCCGGGTCCAGGACGCGGTTGAGGTACAGCGTCCGGTCGTCGAGCCAGCGCTCACCCGAAGTCCGCCCGGGATTACGGGCGTTGACGCGGGCGACGTGCTCGGTGGCCAGCACGGTGGTCAGCGAGACGCGCCGGGCGCCGTCGTGCCAGAGCGCACCAAGGGCGGGGTGTTCGCTCCACAGGCGGTAGTAGGAGCGGAGCAAGAAGTAGGGCGGACGGATGATCTGCATGCGGGCGTGGTTGGTCCCGGTGGACAGGACGAACTCGGCCTCGCCCGTCTCCAGGGCACGGGCCAGCTCCGGCGTCATCCAGTTGGCGGGGAAGTCCCGCGCGATCTCCGGCTTCTCCAGGATCGGGAAGTCGCCGCGCTCGATGGAGGGGCGGTAGAGGGGGATGTCCCGGACGCGGTCCAGGACGTCGGCGCTCGGCAGGCGGTTCAAGGGGGCTCCGGTGCGAGGCGGGGACAAGGGGTAGGAGGTAGGGGCGAGGGGAAGGGGCGGCGGCCGCGACTGGTGACGACGCGGCCACCGCCCCTGCCGGTCGACGGGGCGGAAGCTCCGCGGCCAACCGCCCCTACCGGTCAGCGGGTCAGGAGATGCAGCCGGTCTTTCCGGTGGCGCTGATGCAGCCGCTCTTCGGCGTCGCGCTGATACAGCCCTCCTTCGCGCCGGCCGCGCCCTGAGCCGAGTTGGCGGCGACCCACTTCTGCCACACGGACTCCTCGGTCATGCGCTTGATGAGCTGTTCCACGGTGAAACCTCCATGATCGGTCGGCAGGTCGTGCCGAGTGCGGGACCACCGGGAGCCGAGCGTTCGGTGCTCGCCCCCGGAGCAGGGGGGAAACGGTGCGCGGTCACAACGAGAGGCGCACCAGGGGGAAAAGGGGCCCTCGGAACCTTCGGAACCTTCAGGCCCCTTCAGGACCGGGCGGTCGGCAGGGTCTTCATCCGGACCGCCTCTGTGCCGCTGTCGTTGTGCCGCAGCGCCCAGTTCTCCAGCGTCGTGCGGCAGGCGTGGTCCAGATGGCGGGCCTCGGTCAGGTCCAGCTCGATGGGCCGGTCCTTGGGCAGGGACTCCAGCGTCTCCAGGATGCGGGGGAGCCGCAGGAACGTCGCGTTCCCGGTGAGGGTCACGACCATCCGGCCGTCGGTCAACTCCCGTACGTCCACCTGGACATGGGAGGTGTCCCAGGCGGACTTGACCACGGCGAGCACCAGGCCGAGCACCACGCCCTCGAACATGTTGGTCACCACGATGGCGATCGCCGTGACGCTGAGGACGACGGCCTCGCCGCGGTGCTCCCGGGCGAGCGGCACGATGTCCTTGAACGGGATCAGCTTGCACCCCGCGTGCACCAGGACACCGGCGAGCGCCGCCAGCGGGATGATGCCGAGCGCGGCGGGCAGCAGCACCGCGAACAGCAGGAGCCACGCGCCGTGCAGGATCCGGGAGAGCGGAGTGCGGGCGCCCGCCTGGACGTTGGCGGAGCTGCGGACGATCACCGCGGTCATCGGGAGCGCGCCGAGCACACCGCAGACCGTGTTGCCGACGCCCTGGGCGACGAGCTCCTTGTCGTAGTGCGTACGAGGACCGTCGTGCATACGGTCCACGGCGGCCGCGCTGAACAGCGACTCGGCGGACGCGATCAGGGTGAACGCAAGGACGGTGCCGAGCAGCGCCACGCTGCCCAGCTCGGCGAGGTCGCCGAAGCCGGGCGGCTGGATGGCGTCGACCATGCCGCGCACCGACACGTTCGCCACGTCGAGCCGGAACCCGGCGGTGACGGCGGTGGCCAGCGCGACCGCGGCCAGCGGGGCGGGCACCAGGCGCGCCGCCGAGGGCAGTTTGGGCCACAGTACGAGCACACCGATGGTGCCGAGGCCGACCGCCGCGGCGGTCAGCGAGGTGGTGTCCCGCACGGTGTCGGCGATCAGACCGGGCACACCGGTGATCTTGTCGACGCCGGAGAGCGGCTGCTTCGCCCCGGCCATCGTGTAGAGCTGTCCGAAGATCAGTACGAGTCCGATGCCCGCCAGCATGCCCTGGACGACGGAGACGGATATCGCGCGGAACCACCGCCCGCAGCGCAGCAGTCCGAGCGCTATCTGCAGGGCGCCGGTGAGCAGCACGATCGCGCCGAGCATGCTGAGCCCGAATTCGCGGACCGCCTCGAAGACGAGCACGGTCAGGCCGGCCGCGGGGCCGCTCACCTGCAGGGCGCTGCCCGGCAGGAAACCGACGACCAGGCCGCCGACGATGCCGGTGACCAGGCCCAGTTCGGCGGGCACTCCGGAGGCGACCGCCACGCCGACGCACAGCGGCAGGGCGACCAGGAAGACGACGAGTGAGGCCAGGATGTCCCGGCGCAGCACACCCGGTTCGCGCAGGGCGGCGAACGGTGAGCGAAGGGGGGAGGACGGTGTGGGAAGGGAGGACATGAGGGTGGGGGTCCTGTCGTGGGAGCGGGCCGGTCAGAGGGGTGCGGCGGCTCTCACAGCGGTGCGAACGCCGGGCGGCCGGTGTCCGAGGGGCGGTGGGCGGTGACGGCGCCTGTGTGCACCTCGTAGTACCAGGCGTGCAGGGTGAGCGATCCTTCGGCGACGCGCTCCCGTACGCAGGGGTAGGCCCGCAGCCGTTCCACCTGCGCGAGCACATGGGTCTGGACGGCTTCCGCCACGTCCGGTGAGGACGGTGCGAGCGAGCGCAGGGCGTCGTCGGGGGCGACGGAGTGCTCCAGCCAGTCCCGTACGGCGGGCACCGCCGACAGGTCCTCGCGGCGCACCAGCGCGCCCACCGCGCCGCAGTGCGAGTGTCCGCAGACGACGATGGAGCGGACGCCGAGCACGCACACCGCGTACTCGATGGTGGCCGCTTCGCTCACCGGGTGGTGGCCCGGGGCCGCCTCACCGGTGAGCCCGGCGCGTCGGCCGGCGGGGTAGGGCGGGACGACGTTGCCCGCCGTGCGGAGTTCGAAGAGCTCGCCGGGGCGTGCTCCGGTGATCAGGGTCGGGACGACACGTGAGTCGGAACACGTGACGAAGAGGGCCTCTGGTGACTGCCCGGCTTCGAGTGCCTCGAACGCCGCGGCGTTCCGGGGGTCCGCCACATGTGTCGTGGCGAACGAACGGGCGTGGTCCATCAGGGATTTCAAGGTGGCCTGCCTCCTGCGTCTCTCCGGCGGGGCCGGGGCGCGGTGTGGTCGGGTCGTTTGGTGACGAACAGCCTGGGCGGCCGTCGTGTCCTCCACTTTGCCATCGCATTACGGTTGGATGTCAGGGCAAAATTCTGCCAAAGAATGAGTAATAACCGCCCCTCAGCTGGGGGTTGGTCCAGTAATCAACCGTTGGGTAAAGATCGAGGTGGGGATTGTGTGGGCGAGGTGAAGGGAATCCCTTCGCGCGCCGTTGCATTCGCACCGGACCAGGGCGAGCGGAAGAGCAGGGGGAGCATGCCGGAAACGTCGTTCCAGGGGCAGGCCGTCGACACCGGGCCGGCCCCGTACGTCTTTCTCGTCGTCGGCATTCCGGGGTCGGGCAAGAGCTCGGTCTCGGCGGAGCTGGCCCGCCGGTTCCCCCTCGGCGCCCACATCGAGGGCGACCGCCTGCACGACCTGATCGTCTCCGGGAACCGTCTGCCCAAGCCGGAGGAGGACCGGGAGGCCGACCGCCAGCTGCTGCTCCGCGCGCGCAACGCAGCGGTGCTCGCCCGCAGCTTCCATGCCGCGGGCGTCGTCCCGGTCATCGACGACGTGGTGGTGCGGCGCGCGCATCTAGACTTCTACCGGGAGCAGTTGAAGGGTCTGCCGCTGCGCCTGATCGTGCTCGCGCCGTCGATGGAGGCCGTCTCCGGCCGGCTCGCCGCACGGGACAAGGTCCTCGCGGACGACTGGTCGTTCCTGGACACGGCGATGCGCGCCGAACTCGCGGGCGAGGGCGAGTGGTTCGACAGCTCCGCGCAGTCCCTCGACGAGACGGTGGACGCCGTCGTGGCGAAGGGCTGATGCCGGTGGGCGCTCGCCGGGAGGCTCCGCCCGCCCGAACTCAGTCCAGGATGACTTCCCTGCGCAACAGGCTGTACACGACCATGTCGTGGTAGGCGCCGTTACGGAACTGGGCGCCTCTCATCACGCCCTCCCGGGTGAACCCGGCCTTCTCCAGGGCTCGTTGCTCGGCGATGTTCTCCACGTGCGTGTGCGCGTCGATGCGGTTCACCTCGGTGTGCGCGAAGAGGTACCGGGCCAGCAGGACCTGCGCTTGGGTGCCGATGCCTCGTCCGCGCGCCTCCGCCCGAAGCCCGATGCCGATGTTCCAGCCGTGGTTGAGCGGCCCGAAGGGGTTCCGCCGCCAGCCGACGGACCCGAGGAACTCCTGGTCGACGGCGCCGGCGACGACGAGGACGCCGGAGTCCGGCCCCAGCAGACCGTCCTCCGCCCACCTCCGCCGGCGGGCCCCGGCACCGGAGAAGCCGAACCAGTCGAAGGCCGCGCCGGACTCCGGTTCGGTGGCGTGCGGCGCGTGCAGGAGGGGCAGGTCCTCTTCCGCCACGGGGCGGAGATGTACGCCTCGGATCATGCCCCGAGTAAACGCACGCGCCGCCCCGTCCTGCTACGGGCCTTCGGCGTGATCCAGGTCATAAGGCGGGCGTACGCGGCCGTATGTGGCGGCCGTGCCGGGGTCAGGCGCGCTGCGCCCGGTCGTACACCTTCTCGGCCGTGGCCCCGAAGACCTCCCCGTACATCTTGGTCGGCTCCAGGGAGTCCAGCGCGCTGTTGACGGAGACCAGGGTCCCCTTGCCGGTGGCGGCGTCGAAGTCCGCCAGCCACGGGCCGCCGCTGGAGCCGCCGCTCATGTCGCAGGGGATGGCCTGCGTGGTGCCCTCCTTCTTCGCCGGTCCGACGCATCGCAGGAGCTCCTCGCCGAGCTGCGGGCGGGTCGCCGAGTAGCCGAGGGCCGAGATCGTGCCGCCGACCGGCCGGTCGAAGGCGACGGGCGTGCCGCCCACGGTGTCGTTCAGCTTCTTGCCGTCCTCGCCGGCGTCGACGACCAGCGTGGCCAGGTCGTCGGTGGAGTCCGTCTCCCAGGCGCGCGGGGTCACGGCCTGGCGCACCGCGAACGCGCCGTAGGGCATCTCGCCCTTGTGGTACGCGGGCACGAAGACCATCGCGACGTTGGTGTTGGCGGGCGAGGAGCCCCGGCGCACGCAGTGGGCCGCCGTCATGACGGCGGAGCGGTTGGCGCTGTTCACCGCGGTGGCCGTGCACCAGGTGTCGGCACCGCCCGCGTTGACGAAGAAGAGCCGCCCGACGGTCTTCAGGGTCGGCCCCCGCCACGGCTTGGCCTTCGGTCCGGTCGGGCCGAGGTCGACGGACTCGCCCACGGCCTTGATGCGGGCGGGAGTCCAGTAGGAGAGGGCCTCCGTGCGCTCCTGGGTTGTGTACTTCAGTACGGAGACGGGTCCGGCGGCGGCGGCCCGCATCCGGCTCGCCTCGGCCTTGGCCGTGGCCGTGGCCGCCGGCGTGGTCGGGGTCGGTGCCGCCGTCGCCGGGACGGGGACGGCGAGAGCGAGGGCCATGCCGGCGGCGGCGAGCCCCGTGGCCCGAACCAGATGACGACGGGCCACGAGGGCGGATGTCTCGGTCACAGCAATGGTCTCCTTGACGGCGCGGTGGGTACGACGGGTGCGAGGGGTGCGGCAGACGCGACGGACACGGCGGACGCGGACGGCGGACAGGGCCGAAGCCGAGCCGCCGTCCGCATCGCGGATCCGCACTGCTAGAGCGGAGAACCCATCACACGGGTTGCGTCACCATCGGGCTGTGTCGACGAGCTGTGACACAAGCCGGATCACGGATAGGAGACCACCGTCGACGTGCCCGACGTGGCGGCGCCCGTGTCGTTGATGACGTGCTCGTACTGGCCCTTGCCGCCCAGGGAGACGACCAGGAGGTCGTGGAACTTCACGCCCGACGTCCTCGGCGCGGCGAAGCCGTGGTCCTGGCGGATCGACGGGTCCGACGTGTAGTTGCAATAGCTGCCCAGGCCCCAGCCCTCGTGGGAGGTCACGGAGTTCTCGACCTTGTAGGCCGCGAACCCCTTGACGTTGCCGTCCTGGACGGCCGCCTGGTTGGGCGCGTCGTACGCCTTCTCGTTCTGGAAGAAGACGGTGCGGCCGCGCTGGCCGAACCACTGCACGTCGTACTTGTTGAAATGCTCCACGAACAGGCCGGTCGCCAGGACGTCGTCGCCGTAGACGCGCACTCCGTAGTCGGCGCGGTTGGTCTCCCAGCCCACGCCGGCGCCGTGGTCCGCGCGCCACACCCAGGTGTGGTCGACGATCGTGTGACGGCTGTTGACCTCCATGCTGACCGTGGCCTTGCCGGGGCCCGCGCCGCCGATGCGGATGAAGACGTCCTGGACGGTGATCGGGTTCGCGGAGTGGTCCCTGCTCGCCCCGCGCGGCCCGACCTGCAGCAGTACGGCGGAGTTGACGGGACCGGCGTCGACGAGGAACCCGGCGAGCCGCACCCCGTCCACGTCGGCGACCTTCATCGCCGCCACGCCGCCGTCGGGCACCAGCGTGGCGTAGCCGAGACCGAGCACGACGGCGTCGGCGCGGTTGACCTCGATGGCCCGGTCGACGTGGTAAATGCCGGGCGTCAGAAGGAGGTTGAGACCCTGGGCCAGGGCCTCGTTCATCGTGGCGGCGCTGGTGCCGGGCTTGGCGACATAGAACTGGGTGAGGGGCAGCGAGGTGCCGCGCGGTGTGCCGTTGCCCCAGGTCGTACCGCGCGCGTTGGTCCGCTTCTCCGGCAGGAACACCCGGTACTCCGAGCCGTTGAGGTACAGGAACGGCTTCTCGCGCGAGATCGGCGTGGTCTCCAGTGTGGTGTACGGCGGGTTCGGGAAGCTCTGCCCCGGCGCGCCCTGCACCCCTGAGAACACCATGTTCCAGACGGCGTTGACCCACCCGCCCACCGAGCTGTCCCGGGTGTACCACTGCTGCTGCGAGTAGGGGCCCACGCTGCCGTCGATCCGGCTGTCGGCGATGTAGCCGCCACTGGCCCAGCCGTAGCCGTTCGGGGCGAGGTTGAGGCCGCCCCTGATGTGCATGCGGCGAAACGGTGCCGCCTGCGCCACGGCCCACCGGTTGGTGCCGTTGACCGGGGTGAGCGCCAGGTTCTCCGCCGAACGCCAGAAGTTCTGGGTGGCGTTGCCGTTGAACCAGCCGGCGTCGACCGTCACGTCCCCGTTGATCGACGTGTCGTCGGGGGAGAGGCCGAGCCCCGCGATCGAGGTGTAGAAGCCGAGTTGGGCGTTGAGGCCGTTGTAGGTGCCCGGCTTGAACAGCAGCGCGTAGCGCCCGGTGCCGAACTGCGCGCTCTCCTGCTGCTTGAAGATCTCGTCGAGTCTGGCCTGGATGCCGGAGGTGGACGGCGAGAAGACGATCACGTTGGGCCCGAGGTCGCCGCCGCCGGGCAGGCGCGTGGCGGAGGTCCGGGCGTCGGCGGACGAGGCCGGGGAGGCGGCGGCGGTCGTGGGGGCGAGGCTCGCGGCGGCGGCCGACGCGGCGATCGCGCCCAGAACCGTGCGGCGTGTGGGGGAGGTTGGCATGGGGCTCTCCTGTTTCAGGAAGTGAACGATCAGGGGCCGTGGGAGCGCTCTCTTGACCGGGAATAGTTCATCCGCGTGAAGGGCGCGTCAAGAGGTAGTTCTGTAGTGACGGATGTTCTCGCTGTTGAAGCGTCAAAAAACGTATGAAGTCGGCTAGGTCGTGTTTTAGAAGTGGCTGCTGTGCCGTGCCTTGGGCCGTGATGATCTCGGTGTGGGGCGAGGGGATCTTTCGGATGGCCAGTGGGCGG
>NZ_JBIAII010000023.1:0-9949 GCF_042871345.1 Streptomyces sp. NPDC005863
CCTCGCCATGACCGACCTCATGACCCGCCGCCTCACCGGCGAGAACACGATCTCCTGGCGCAACCCGACACCAGCACACCAAAGCCACATACAGGGATGAAACAACAGGATGAAACGACCTCTTATCCTGAAAGGAGGAGATGACCTCTCATGGTGCGTACAGGCAGTGAACCGTTGACCGCGCGGAGTCCGCTGCGGATGCGCTTCTGGTTCAGCGTATGGGGCCTGGCCTGGGCGGCGTTCGGCACGATCGCCTTCGCCCTCACCGGACGGACGGGCTGGGCGGCGGCGTGCGGGGTCCTGGCCCTGGTGGCCGCCGCCGACCTGGCCTGGATCGTGCACCGCCTGCACCAGGGCCCGCACTACCAGCCAGGCAAGGACGTCCCCCCGTACGAACCGCCGCGCAGCGGATGAGGCCGTCGTCGACCCGACGTCACACGAGGGTGCCCGCGACGCCGCTCCGCCCACTTATCTTTGCTCTCAAAGCTATTTTGCTTTGCTGATCGGCATCCCGCAGCGCCGCCGGGGCATCACCGCGCGGCTGCAGATCGCCCCGACGACGAGAGGGACCGACGGCGGCGGATCATCGCCATCACGGCCGACCAGCACGCCGCCATCGCCTCGTGGCTCGCCCCGGGCGCGGCGGCATGGCGCAAGGCCCTGGCCCCGCTCACACCGGAGCAGCGGAAGCTCTTCGTCGACACACTGCTCGCGTACGAAGCCGCGGTCGGCGGAGGGGAATTGAGCGAGGGCGACTCCGGTGAAGGCTGACGCGTAACGGGAGGGAGCCGACCGGCTCCCCTTGACCGCCTCGGACAGCCATCAGTCATCAGTCATCAGCCTTCGTCAGCGACTCCTTACCGCGTGACGAGCGGGCACGCCGCAACCGTCGCCCTACCGCTGCTCCCCCGCCGGACCGCCCTCCCCCTCGAACCGCGCCGCCGCCAGGTACTCCGGCTGGGGGTCCAGGGCCGCCGCCAGGCGGAAGTGGCGGCGGGCCTGCTCGGGGCGGGCGGCGCGCTCGTAGGTGCGGGCCAGCGCGAAGTGGGCGAACGCGTTGTCCGGCTCTCGCTCCAGGACGATGCTGAACTCCAGCTCGGCGGGGCGCAGTTGCGCGGCGGCGAAGAAGGCGCGGGCCCGCAGCAGGCGGGCCGCCGTGTTCTCGGGGTGGGCGGCGATGACCGTGTCGAGCAGCTTCACCGCGCCGCGCGGATCCCGCGCGGCGAGGAGCTGCTCGGCCGCACGGTAATCGATGACATGAGTCTCCGGGCTGACGTCGGGCACGCCGGGCTCCTTCCCTCGCTCCCCCGTCTCAACGCCCGTCACGCCCGCGCCTATTCCGGCCTCCGACCTCCGGCTACCGGCTACCGGCTACCGGCTACCGGCTACCGGCCGATCCCGAGCCTTCCTCCGCCACGGCCGCCGCCCGGCGCGTGAGGCCGGCCCAGACCTCGGCGACCCGCTCGGCGAGCCCGTCCAGCGGCCCGTCGTTGTCGATCACGACGTCCGCGACCTCCCGGCGCTGCTCGCGGGTGGCCTGCGCGGCCATGCGCGCGCGGGCGTCCTCCTCGCTCATCCCGCGCAGCCGCACCAGGCGGTCCAGCTGGGTCTCGGGGCTCGCGTCGACGACGACCACCACGTCGTAGAGCGGCGCGAGGCCGTTCTCGGCGAGCAGCGGCACGTCGTGGACGACCACCGCGTCCTCGGCGGCGGACCGTTCGAGCTCGGCGGAGCGGGCGCCGACGAGGGGGTGCACGATCGAGTTGAGCACGGCGAGCTTCTCGGCGTCGGCGAAGACGACCGCGCCCAGCTTCGGCCGGTCCAGGGAGCCGTCCGGGGCCAGGATCTCCCGCCCGAACGCCTCGACCACCGCCGCGAGCCCGGGAGTTCCCGGCTCCACCACCTCACGCGCGATCTTGTCCGCGTCGATCAGGACGGCACCGGACGCGACGAACAGCCGCGAGACTTCACTCTTGCCGGCGCCGATTCCACCGGTCAGGCCCACCTTCAGCATGACCGGCAGCTTAGGGCCTGCAGGGCCTGCGGTTACGCGTCGCCCTCTCGTTCGGCGAGGAAGCGTTCGAAGTCACGGCCGATCTCGTCGGCGGACGGGATGTCGAGCGGCTCCGCGAGCATGTTGCCCCGGTCCTGGGCGCCCGCCGCGGCGTCGTACTGGTGCTCGAGACCCTGGACGAGCGCGACAAGCTCCTCGTCGCCCTCCTGGATCTGGCGGTCTATCTCGGTCTGGGTGCGATGCGCCTCGGTGCGCAGCCCGTGGGCGACGGCGGGCAGCACCAGGCCGGTCGCGGCGGTGATCGCCTCCAGGACCGTGAGGGCCGCGTCCGGATACGCGGAGCGCGCGATGTAGTGCGGGACGTGCGCGGCGACACCGAGCACGTCGTGGCCCGCCTCCAGGAGGCGGTACTCGACCAGGGCGGCCGCGCTGCCGGGCACCTGCGCCTCGTCGAAGGGGCTGCGGTGGCCGGGGACCAGGTCGGTGCGGTTGCCGTGCGGCGTGAGCCCCACGGGGCGGGTGTGCGGGACGCCCATCGGGATGCCGTGGAAGTTCACGGACAGGCGCACCCCGAGGCGCTCCACGATCTGCTGGACCGCGGCGGCGAAGCGCTCCCACTCGATGTCGGGCTCGGGCCCGGAGAGCAGCAGGAAGGGCGCGCCGGTGGCGTCCTGGAGGACGCGGACGTCGAGCGTCGGCACCTCGTAGTCGCTCCAGCGGTCGCGCCGGAAGGTGAGCAGCGGGCGGCGGGCGCGGTAGTCGACGAGCCGGTCGTGGTCGAATCTCGCCACCACCTGCCCGGGAAGGCCGTCCGTGAGCCGCTCGACGATCTGGTCGCCGGTTTCGCCCGCGTCGATGTAGCCGTCGAAGTGGTAGAGCATGACCAGTCCGGCCGATTCCTGGGCGAGCGCCATGTCGACGACGGCGAGGCCCTTCGGCTCCCATGCGTACAAACCCTGCGGATCAAGCACTGTGACCGCTCCTCCTCGTGTTCGTAAGGAAGAACACCGCATGTGGCACCGGCATTCCCCGGCCGGCGGCCTTCGCACGCGTGAACAGGCCCACAGCGGCATGGAGTTCATGCCCCGGCGTGCACGGCGTCCCGGCCCGCGGCCGGCGGACGGCCCCCCGCACACGAAACGGGCCCGCCTCCCCCCGAAGGGGAACGCGGGCCCGCAGCGTCACTCAACTACGCCCTGGGGCGAGCCTCAGCTCTGGCCGCCGGCGAGCTTCTCACGCAGCGCGGCAAGCGCCTCGTCCGAAGCCAGCGCACCGGAGTTGTCGTCCGACTCCGAGGAGTACGAACCGCCGCCGCCGCCACCGCTGGACGCGGCCGGAGCGGCGCCGGCCGGAGCCGCCGCACCCTCGGCCTCGGCCTGGGCATCCGCCTCGCGGGACTTGATGACCTGAGCCTGGTGCTGCTCGAAGCGCGTCTGCGCCTCGGCGTACTGGGTCTCCCAGACCTCACGCTGCGACTCGAAGCCCTCGAGCCAGTCGTTGGTCTCGGGGTCGAAGCCCTCGGGGTAGATGTAGTTGCCCTGGTCGTCGTAGGACGCGGCCATGCCGTACAGGGTCGGGTCGAACTCGACGACCGACGGGTCGGCGCCGAAGGCCTCGTTGGCCTGCTTCAGCGAGAGGCTGATGCGACGACGCTCGAGGTCGATGTCGATGACCTTGACGAAGATCTCGTCGTTGACCTGGACGACCTGCTCCGGGATCTCCACGTGGCGCTCGGCCAGCTCGGAGATGTGGACCAGGCCCTCGATGCCCTCGTCGACGCGCACGAACGCACCGAACGGAACGAGCTTGGTGACCTTGCCGGGAACGACCTGCCCGATCTGGTGCGTACGGGCGAACTGCTGCCACGGGTCTTCCTGCGTCGCCTTGAGCGACAGGGACACGCGCTCGCGGTCCATGTCCACGTCGAGAACCTCGACGGTGACCTCCTGGCCGACCTCGACAACCTCGGAGGGGTGGTCGATGTGCTTCCAGGAGAGCTCGGAGACGTGCACGAGACCGTCGACGCCGCCGAGGTCCACGAACGCACCGAAGTTGACGATCGAGGAAACGACGCCGGAGCGGACCTGGCCCTTCTGCAGGGTCGTGAGGAACGTCTGGCGCACCTCGGACTGGGTCTGCTCGAGCCAGGCACGGCGGGACAGGACCACGTTGTTGCGGTTCTTGTCCAGCTCGATGATCTTGGCCTCGAGCTCCTTGCCCACGTAGGGCTGGAGGTCGCGGACGCGGCGCATCTCGACGAGGGAGGCCGGCAGGAAGCCACGGAGGCCGATGTCGAGGATGAGACCACCCTTGACGACCTCGATGACGGTACCGGTGACGATGCCGTCTTCTTCCTTGATCTTCTCGATCGTGCCCCAGGCACGCTCGTACTGAGCGCGCTTCTTGGACAGGATCAGACGGCCTTCCTTGTCCTCCTTCTGGAGAACCAGGGCCTCGATCTCGTCACCGACGGCGACGACCTCGTTCGGGTCGACGTCGTGCTTGATGGAGAGCTCGCGGCTCGGGATGACGCCTTCGGTCTTGTAACCGATGTCGAGCAGGACCTCGTCCCGGTCGACCTTCACGATGACGCCGTCGACGATGTCGCCGTCGTTGAAGTACTTGATCGTCTCGTCGATCGCGGCGAGGAAGGCTTCCTCGTTACCGATGTCGTTGACCGCTACCTGCGGAGTGGTGGCGGTGGTCTCGGTGCTGCTCGTCATGTGGGTAAGGGCTCCGGTACGGACATTGAAGTCGTAGGTACTGCAACGCCGGAGCCGATTTCGCTCTGTCAGAAGCCGGACAGCCTTGGAAGCGCGGCTTCCGTGACCGGAAGGCGCCTCGACAACCGAGGGGACATGCAACAGACGCGAGCGCAGCCTGCTATGTCTGAGGAGCGCAGGCTCGCAGCGCAACTTGTAGCATACGGGGGCAGCCGGACAGGGTCAATGCGCGAAGGCGCACACCCGGGGCGGAACACCGCATACCCGGCACAAAACCTGTCGCATGAGGCCACACGGGCCGCACCGCACCCCCCTCGCGACGGGATCCGACGAAGGTTACGACGATGGAGCCGATCATCCAAGAGTCCGAGCTGCCCGAGCCCGAGGCCACCAGGCGTGCCGCCGACGTGACGGAGAGCAGTCGCGCCAACCGCGGCTGGTGGGACCGGAACGCCGACGAGTACCAGATCGAGCACGGCACGTTCCTCGGGGACGACCGCTTCGTGTGGGGACCCGAGGGGCTCGACGAGGTGGAGGCGGAACTGCTCGGTCCGCCGGAGGAGCTGAAGGGCAAGGACGTCCTGGAGATCGGCGCGGGCGCCGCGCAGTGCTCGCGCTGGCTGCTCGCCCAGGGCGCCCGCCCGGTGGCGCTCGACCTCTCCCACCGCCAGCTCCAGCACGCGCTGCGGATCGGCGGAGACGTCCCGCTGGTGCAGGCCGACGCGGGGGTGCTGCCCTTCCGGGACGGCGCCTTCGACCTCGTCTGCTCCGCCTACGGCGTGATGCCCTTCGTCGCCGACCCCGTCCTCGTCCTCACGGAGGTGCGGCGGGTCCTGCGGCCCGGCGGCCGGTTCGTCTTCTCCGCGACGCACCCCGTCCGCTGGGCGTTCCCTGACGAGCCGGGCCCGGAGGGCCTCACCGTGGCGGCCTCCTACTTCGACCGCACCCCTTATGTGGAGCAGGACGACGAGGGCAACGCCGTCTACGTGGAGCACCACCGGACGATCGGCGACCGGGTGCGGGACATCGTGGCCTCCGGGCTGCGGCTCGTCGACATCGCCGAGCCGGAGTGGCCCGCCTGGAACACCCAGGAGTGGGGCGGCTGGTCGCCGCTGCGCGGAAACCTGATCCCGGGGACGGCCATCTACGTGTGCGTACGAGACTGAGCGGGTGACCGGTCTCCGTAACGACGCCCTGCGACTTCCCGTACGCGACGCGCTGCCCGCCCTCCGTTCCGCTCTGGAGGGGCCGGGCAGCGCCGTGCTGTGTGCCCCGCCGGGGACGGGCAAGACGACGCTGGTGCCGCTGGCGCTCGCCGGCCTCCTCGACGGGCGGGCGGCGGGCGAGGGCGCCGCGAGCGGGGCGCGGCGGGTCGTCGTCGCCGAGCCGCGGCGGATCGCCGCACGGGCCGCGGCGCGCCGGATGGCGTGGCTGCTCGGCGAGAAGGTGGGCGACAGCGTCGGCTACACCGTGCGCGGCGAGCGCGTCGTGGGCCCACGCGCGCGCGTGGAGGTCGTCACGACGGGTGTCCTGCTGCAGCGGCTGCAGCGGGACCAGGAGCTGGCCGGCGTCGACGTCGTCATCCTCGACGAGTGCCACGAACGGCACCTGGACGCCGACACCGTGGCGGCCTTCCTGATGGACGTGCGGGCGGCGCTCCGGCCCGACCTGCGGCTGGTCGCGGCGTCGGCGACCACCGACGCCGAGGGCTGGTCGCGGATCCTCGGGGACGCGCCGGTGGTCGAGGCGCACGGCATCGCCCATCCCGTGGAGGTGGTGTGGGCGCCGCCCCCGCGCGCGGTGCGCCCGCCGCACGGGATGCGGGTGGATCCCGCGCTCCTCGGCCATGTGGCGTCGGTGGTGCGGCGGGCCCTCGCCGAGCGGGACGGGGACGTCCTGTGCTTCCTTCCGGGGGTGGGTGAGATCGCGCGGGTGGCCGGGCAGTTGACGGGGCTCGGCGACGTGGAGGTGCTGCAGGTGCACGGGCGGGCGCCGGCCGCGGTGCAGGACGCGGTGCTCGCCGGGTCCGCGGGGCGGCGGGTGGTGCTCGCCACCTCGGTCGCGGAGTCGTCCCTGACGGTGCCCGGGGTGCGGGTCGTGGTGGACTCGGGCCTCGCGCGCGAGCCGCGGGTCGATCACGCGCGGGGGCTGAGCGCGCTGGCGACGGTGCGGGCCTCGCAGGCGGCGGGCCGGCAGCGGGCGGGCCGGTCCGGGCGTGAGGCGCCGGGCGCCGTGTACCGGTGCTGGGCACAGGCGGAGGACGGGCGGCTGCCGCGCTTTCCCGCGCCGGAGATCAAGGTGGCCGACCTCGCCTCGTTCGCGCTGCAGGCGGCGTGCTGGGGCGATCCGGACGCCACCGGTCTCGCGCTGCTCGATCCGCCGCCGGGCGGCGCGATGGCGGCGGCCCGTGACGTCCTCGTGGCGGTCGGCGCGGTCGAGCCCGGCTCGGGGCGGGCGACGGAGCGGGGCGCGCGGCTGGCCCGCGTGGGCCTGCACCCGCGCCTTGCGCGGGCCCTGCTGGACGCGGCGCCGCGGGTCGGCACCCGGCGGGCCGCTGAGGCGGTGGCCCTGCTGAGCGAGGAGCCGCCACGGGAGTACGGGGACGACCTGGCCGGCGCCTTGCGTGCGGCGCGACGGGGCGGGGACGCCTACGCGGCGCGGTGGCGGACCGAGGCGGGGCGGCTCGCGTCGTCGGTGTCCGGGGCCTCCCGCGCGGGTGACGGCGGCGGGAGCGACGAGTACGTCGCAGGTCTGGTGGCCGCGCTGGCGTTCCCCGAGCGGGTCGCCAGGAGCGTGGGCGGCGGGACGTATCTGATGGCGGGCGGTACCCGGGCCGAGGTGCGGCAGGGCTCGGCGCTCGCCGGGGCCCGCTGGCTGGCCGTGGCCGTGGCCGACCGGCCGGTGGGCGCGGGGCACGCGCGCGTGCTGCTCGCCGGGCCCGTCGACGAGGACGTGGCGCGGGACGCCGCGGCCCCGCTGCACGCGGAGGGCGACGAGGTGGCCTGGGCTGGCGGCGCGCTGGTGGCGCGGCACGTGGAGCGGCTCGGCGCGGTGGAGCTCGCGGTGCGCCCGTTGCGCGACCCCGATCCCGCCCTCGTCCGGGCGGCGCTCGTCGAGGGGCTGCGGGAGGAGGGGACGGGGCTCCTGAAGTGGTCGCGGGGCGCGCGGGAGCTGCGGGAGCGGCTGGCGTTCCTGCACCACCATCTCGGGGCGCCCTGGCCCGACGTATCGGAGAACGCGCTGCACGCGCGCGTGGACGAGTGGCTGGAGCCCGAGCTGTCCCGGGCCCGGCGCCGGGCGGACCTGGCGGGCATCGACGCCGGGCAGGCGCTCGGCCGGCTCCTGCCGTGGGCGACGGGTGCGGCGGGGCGCCTCGACGAGCTCGCCCCGGAGCGTCTGGAGGTGCCGAGCGGGTCCCGGATCCGGATCGACTACTCCGACCCCGGGCAGCCGGTGCTCGCCGTCAAGGTGCAGGAGATGTTCGGCCTCGCGCGGACCCCGCGGATCGCGGACGGAGCGGTGCCGGTGGTGGTGCACCTGTTGTCACCGGCGGGCCGGCCCGCCGCCGTCACGGCCGACCTGGCGTCGTTCTGGAGCACCGGCTACCGCGCGGTCCGCGCCGATCTGCGCGGCCGTTACCCGAAGCATCCGTGGCCGGAGGATCCCGCCTCGGCCGAGCCGACCCGGTACACGAAGGCCCGGCAGGCGCAACGGAGTTCGGGCACCTAGGGGTTCGCGGCCGGGGTTCTAGGCGTTGACGGGCTCCGGTTCGGGGGCGCCTTTCGCGGTCGGTGCCGGATCGCCGGGCCTGCGGCTGCGGGCCTCGAGCCAGAGGGAGAGGGCCAGCAGCAGGACGCCGAGGACGAGGAAGCCCCAGGGCAGGTACGAGGTCAGCAGGAGGACCAGGACGCGCTGGGACTTGACCAGGTCGACGGTGTCCTTGATGTAGTCCTCGCGCATCTTCACGTGTCCGGCGAAGACGGTGACCTTGTCGCGGTCGCCGAGCAGGGTGCCGCCGCGCAGCTCGTTGTTCTGGATCTCCTCGCCGTAGACGGGCGCCCCGGTGGTCGGCTCGACCCAGAACCTGCGGACCGTGGTGTACCAGCGGGTGGTCCCGGTCTTGGCGAGGGACTGCGGAGTGATGCCCTTGACGGGCATCGTCTTGGGGAAGGGCACCTTGGTCCAGGGGATGGTCTGCTCGAAGTAGTAGACCTTCAGGCCGCGGAAGTCGCGGGTGCCCTTGTAGTGGATGGGCCGGGTGATGCGGGCCTGGGCGTCGAAGTACTCGTAGTCCCGCTTCTCGGTCAGGAACGGCCACTTGAACTCGATGCCCTCGCGCCTGACCGCGTCCCCGTCGACCGCCTCGCCGGTGGCGTGCACCGGTTCCTGGCTGTGCGCGTCGAAGATGTAGCGCTCGGGGATCTTGGAGACCATCTTGCCCTTGTCGTCCTGGACGTAGGAGAGCGCGTCCCAGACCACGACGTCCCGGTCGGCGCTCTTCTCGATCTTCTCGGAGGCCTCCACGTTGCCCTTGAGGGTCTGCACGATGGTGACCTTGTCGATCTTCTTGGCCTTCATCGAGCCGTAGTCGATGAGCGTCGGGCCGTGCGCCTCCAGGACGGCCTCCTGGTACTGGCTCGGCGGGATCTTCGCGAGCCGCGGGAAGGCGTACCAGCGCATGAGCGGGGACATGGCCGTGCAGAACACGGCGAAGGCGAGCAGGACGAGGCTTGCCTTGCGTCGCATCGCGGCGGCCTCCCGACGGCTAGGGGTGCTGGGGGACGGTGGTGAGGAGCGGCTCGGGCGAGGTCTCGCCCGGCGGGGCGCCGATCGCCGTGATGGTCAGGACGAGGGCGAGCGCGACGGCGAGGCCGGTGGCGGCGGCGATGAGGGCGCGCATGCGGGGCCTCCCGATTCGGCGTGCGGCCGGAACTGATGGGGCGTCAGGGCGGGCACCGTAGCAATGGAAGAGCGAGATGAGAACACGTTGCACAACAACGCGGACCGCCCCTTCACCGTGGTCGGTGAAGGGGCGGTCGTGGCGGCAGGGACGGTCGTGGCCCGTCCCGGGGGTCGCGCGGCTAGGGCCTGTCCGGCGGATCAGGTCGCATCCGGGCGGCCCGCACGTCTTCGTGCCGGTGAGCGGGGTCTGGCGCGTCGAGATGCAAGGCGGAGGAGGGCGACAACGCGGAGCGTTGGCAACCGACGACAA
>NZ_JBIAII010000024.1:0-1168 GCF_042871345.1 Streptomyces sp. NPDC005863
CGAAGGACATGCGAAAGGTCCGGCGTAGAGGGTAAGACCCCCGTAGTCGAAACATCAGCGGCTCGTTTGAGAGACACCCAAGTAGCACGGGGCCCGAGAAATCCCGTGTGAATCTGGCGGGACCACCCGTTAAGCCTAAATATTCCCTGGTGACCGATAGCGGATAGTACCGTGAGGGAATGGTGAAAAGTACCGCGGGAGCGGAGTGAAATAGTACCTGAAACCGTGTGCCTACAAGCCGTGGGAGCGTCGCGTGCAGCACTTGTGCTGTACGTCGTGACTGCGTGCCTTTTGAAGAATGAGCCTGCGAGTTTGCGGTGTGTTGCGAGGTTAACCCGTGTGGGGAAGCCGTAGCGAAAGCGAGTCCGAATAGGGCGATTTAGTAGCGCGCTCAAGACCCGAAGCGGAGTGATCTAGCCATGGGCAGGTTGAAGCGGCTGTAAGAGGTCGTGGAGGACCGAACCCACCAGGGTTGAAAACCTGGGGGATGACCTGTGGTTAGGGGTGAAAGGCCAATCAAACTCCGTGATAGCTGGTTCTCCCCGAAATGCATTTAGGTGCAGCGTCGTGTGTTTCTTGCCGGAGGTAGAGCACTGGATAGGCGATGGGCCCTACCGGGTTACTGACCTTAGCCAAACTCCGAATGCCGGTAAGTGAGAGCACGGCAGTGAGACTGTGGGGGATAAGCTCCATGGTCGAGAGGGAAACAGCCCAGAGCATCGACTAAGGCCCCTAAGCGTACGCTAAGTGGGAAAGGATGTGGAGTCGCAGAGACAACCAGGAGGTTGGCTTAGAAGCAGCCACCCTTGAAAGAGTGCGTAATAGCTCACTGGTCTAGTGATTCCGCGCCGACAATGTAGCGGGGCTCAAGCGTACCGCCGAAGTCGTGTCATTCATACAATAGGGCCAACGCCTGTATGGATGGGTAGGGGAGCGTCGTGTGCCGGGTGAAGCTGCGCCGGAAGGCAGTGGTGGACGGTTCACGAGTGAGAATGCAGGCATGAGTAGCGATACATACGTGAGAAACGTGTGCGCCGATTGACTAAGGGTTCCTGGGTCAAGCTGATCTGCCCAGGGTAAGTCGGGACCTAAGGCGAGGCCGACAGGCGTAGTCGATGGATAACCGGTTGATATTCCGGTACCCGCTGTGAAGCGTCAAACATCGAGT
>NZ_JBIAII010000024.1:1265-2801 GCF_042871345.1 Streptomyces sp. NPDC005863
TGTAGTAGGTGAGTGATGGGGTGACGCAGGAAGGTAGTCCAGCCCGGGCGGTGGTTGTCCCGGGGTAAGGGTGTAGGCCGTGTGATAGGTAAATCCGTCGCACATCAAGGCTGAGACCTGATGCCGAGCCGATTGTGGTGAAGTGGATGATCCTATGCTGTCGAGAAAAGCCTCTAGCGAGTTTCATGGCGGCCCGTACCCTAAACCGACTCAGGTGGTCAGGTAGAGAATACCGAGGCGTTCGGGTGAACTATGGTTAAGGAACTCGGCAAAATGCCCCCGTAACTTCGGGAGAAGGGGGGCCATTCCTGGTGATGAGTTTTGCACTCTGAGCTGGGGGTGGCCGCAGAGACCAGCGAGAAGCGACTGTTTACTAAAAACACAGGTCCGTGCGAAGCCGTAAGGCGATGTATACGGACTGACGCCTGCCCGGTGCTGGAACGTTAAGGGGACCGGTTAGTGCGCTTTCGGGCGTGCGAAGCTGAGAACTTAAGCGCCAGTAAACGGCGGTGGTAACTATAACCATCCTAAGGTAGCGAAATTCCTTGTCGGGTAAGTTCCGACCTGCACGAATGGCGTAACGACTTCTCGACTGTCTCAACCATAGGCCCGGTGAAATTGCACTACGAGTAAAGATGCTCGTTTCGCGCAGAAGGACGGAAAGACCCCGGGACCTTTACTACAGTTTGATATTGGTGTTCGGTTCGGCTTGTGTAGGATAGGTGGGAGACTTTGAAGCGGGCACGCCAGTGTTCGTGGAGTCAACGTTGAAATACCACTCTGGTCGTGCTGGATGTCTAACCTCGGTCCGTGATCCGGATCAGGGACAGTGTCTGATGGGTAGTTTAACTGGGGCGGTTGCCTCCCAAAGAGTAACGGAGGCGCCCAAAGGTTCCCTCAGCCTGGTTGGTAATCAGGTGTTGAGTGTAAGTGCACAAGGGAGCTTGACTGTGAGACCGACGGGTCGAGCAGGGACGAAAGTCGGGACTAGTGATCCGGCGGTGGCTTGTGGAAGCGCCGTCGCTCAACGGATAAAAGGTACCCCGGGGATAACAGGCTGATCTTCCCCAAGAGTCCATATCGACGGGATGGTTTGGCACCTCGATGTCGGCTCGTCGCATCCTGGGGCTGGAGTCGGTCCCAAGGGTTGGGCTGTTCGCCCATTAAAGCGGTACGCGAGCTGGGTTTAGAACGTCGTGAGACAGTTCGGTCCCTATCCTCTGTGCGCGTAGGAATATTGAGAAGGGCTGTCCCTAGTACGAGAGGACCGGGACGGACGAACCTCTGGTGTGCCAGTTGTCCTGCCAAGGGCATGGCTGGTTGGCTACGTTCGGAAAGGATAACCGCTGAAAGCATCTAAGCGGGAAGCCTGCTTCGAGATGAGTATTCCCACCCCCTTTGAGGGGTTAAGGCTCCCAGTAGACGACTGGGTTGATAGGCCAGATCTGGAAGCCCGGTAACGGGTGGAGGTGACTGGTACTAATAGGCCGAGGGCTTGTCCTCAGTTGCTCGCGTCCACTGTGTTGGTTCTGAAAC
>NZ_JBIAII010000025.1:0-2365 GCF_042871345.1 Streptomyces sp. NPDC005863
TGTCGGCGTACAAATGAACGTGCACCACCTCGTACGAATGAGAGTGCACCAAAGTTGATGTGGTGGCGGGTGGGTGCCGCGAGTCTTCTGCTGTCGGTTTCGGGACGGTGGAGGGGCGGCTGACGTGGTCTTGGACCCGCATCGCTGGCTGGAGTTGAGGCGGTTTCGCGGTCTGTACGAGTCCGGTGCGATGAGCCTGCGGGAGATCGCGAAGGAGACCGGGCTGAACCGTCGTACGGTCACGAAGTACCTGTCGGGCGAGGCGCCGGTCGCGCCGCCGAAGAGAACGGCCGAGGGGCGGCAGCACCGGCGGGTGGTCGATGAGGTCGCTCCGCTCGTCGATGCGATGCTCAGGTCGGAGATCCTGCTCAAGGCATCGGTGATCCACGAGCGCCTGGCCTCGGAGTACCAGGTCGCCCTGAACTACCAGCGGGTCAAGATCTATCTCCAGGAAGCCCGGCCCCGGATCGCTGAGGAACTCGGCATCAGCCCGGGTGAACTGGCGGGCCTGCACCGCCGGTTCGAGGTAATCCCGGGGGCACAGGCCCAGGTGGACTGGGGTGATGAGGGCAAGATCCTCGCCCATGTCGGGATCCCGAAGGTCTACTCGTTCCACATGACGCTGTCGTACTCCCGCGATCCGTTCTGCTGCTTCACCACCAGCCAGGACCTCGCGAGCTTCTTCGACTGTCACCGGGCCGCGTTCGCGCACTTCGGCGGGGTGCCGATGACGATCGTCTACGACCGCACCAAAACAGTCGTGCGACGGCATGTCGCGCCGGGCGAGGCGGTCCCGTTGCACCCAGAAGCAGTCGCGTTCTCCGGGCACTACGACTTCGACATTGACGTCCTGGCCGCCTATCGGCCCCAGGGGAAGGGCCGGGTCGAGCGCCAGGTATTGATCGTCCGCGATCATGTCCTGGCCGGACGGGCCTTCTCCTCGATCGAGGAGATGAACGCCGCCTTCACGGCCTGGGTGCCGCTGCGGCGGGCGAAGGTGCACGGCACTCACGGCGAGATCATCGGGCACCGAGCCGTGCGCGATCACGTGGCCCTGCGGCCGCTGCCGCCCACTCCGTATGTCGTCGCCCAGCGGCATCTGCGGCACGTCGGCAAGGACTGCCTGGTCGCTTTCGACGCGAACCTCTACTCGGTGCCCGCGCGCAAGGTCCGCCCCCGCCAGCTGGTCGAGATTCGGGCGACCAAGTCGCAGGTCACCCTGCACTCCACGCTCCCCGGCACCGCTGGGGACACCCTCCTGGCCACCCATCCACGGGCAGTTGGCCGCGGCGCTCGGATTGTGGACGACTCGCACTGGGACGGCCTGCCCACCGGAGCCGGACGCCGCACCACCACTGGCGATAGTCCGTCCCCGCCCCGCCGTGACCAGCGTCTTGGGCCTGAGGTCGGCTCGCTGCAAGCCCTTCTGAACCGGGCCGCTGCCGCCAGCGTCGAAGTCGGCCGCCGCCCGCTGTCCGTCTATGACGAACTGACCGGCACCCGCCCCTTCACCACCAATCGAGCGACGAAGGACTTCTCTTGAGCCAGCTGACCGGCAACCGTATCCGCACCACGGCCGGCAAGCTCGGCCTGCCACATCTCGCGGAGACCATCAATGAGTTCACCCGCCGGGCCGATGAGGCGAAGATGGGCTATCTCGACTTCCTCGACCTGGTCCTGTCCGAGGAACTCGCAGTCCGTGAGGACCGTCGCTTCCGCAGCGGCCTGCGGACCTCGAAGTTGCCGCATCACAAGACGCTCGACGAGTACGACTTCGCCTTCCAGCCCGATCTCGACCCGCGCAAGGTCAAGGACCTGGCCACCCTCTCGTTCGTCGAGGCCAAGGCCAACGCGGCCCTGCTCGGGCCGCCCGGGGTCGGCAAGACGCATATCGCCGTCGCCCTCGCGGTCGCGGCCTGCCGGGCCGGCTACTCGATCTACTTCACGACGCTGGATGACATGGTCCGCAACCTCAAGACCGCCGAAGCCGCCGGACGGTTGGTCAACAAGCTCGGCAGCTACCTGCGGCCCAGCGTCCTCGTGGTCGATGAGGTCGGCTATCAGCCCCTCGAACGCGCCGAGGCGAATTTGGTCTTCCAGGTGATCTCCAAGCGATACGAGAAGGGCTCGGTCATCCTGACCTCGAACAAGACGTTCAGCGAATGGGGCCAGGTCTTCGGCGACGAAGTCCTCGCCACGGCGATCCTCGACCGCCTCCTGCACCACTGCGAGGTCGTCTCGATCAACGGCAACAGCTACCGGTTGAAGAACCGCCTCCAGGCCATCGAGCGGGACACCGACGTGGCCTGAGCACTGGTGCACATAACTTCGTACGCGGCGGTGCACTCAGACGAGTACGCGGACA
>NZ_JBIAII010000026.1:0-1329 GCF_042871345.1 Streptomyces sp. NPDC005863
CTAGGTCGTGTTTTAGAAGTGGCTGCTGTGCCGTGCCTTGGGCCGTGATGATCTCGGTGTGGGGCGAGGGGATCTTTCGGATGGCCAGTGGGCGGTGATGGAGCCGTTGTTGCCGGTTGCGGTGCTGGGCCGGCCATCGTGGCATCGACGAAAGCTGATCGATGGGATTCGCTGGCGGGTGCGGACCGGGGCACCGTGGCGGGACGTTCCAGCGAAATACGGGCCGTGGCAGACCGTCTATGGGCTTTTCCGGCGCTGGCAGCGCGGTGGTGTGTGGGCACAGGTGCTCACAGGTCTGCAGAGCCGGGCTGACGCGGCCGGGCTGATCACTTGGGAGGTGAACGTCGACTCCACGATCTGTCGTGCCCATCAGCATGCTGCCGGTGCCCGGCGCGACGGGCAGAGCCAGAAGGAACCGCCGGGCGGAAGCAGTCCCGAGCCCGACGACCATGGCCTGGGACGCTCACGTGGCGGGTGGACCACGAAGATCCATCTCGCCTGCGAGCAGGGACTACGGCCGTTATCGGTGCTGATCACGGCTGGACAACGCGGTGACAGTCCGCAGTTCATCGCCGTACTGGAAGCCATTCGCGTGCCCCGGCTCGGGGCGGGTCGTCCTCGCGTCCGTCCGCTGCGGGTGCGGGGTGACCGGGCCTACTCGTCCCGAGCCAATCGTGCCTATCTGCGACGCCGGGGCATCCGGTGCACCATCCCGGAGCCGACTGATCAGGCAGGACATCGAAGGCGCCGGGGATCAACAGGCGGACGGCCTCCTGCCTTTGACCGCGAGGACTACAAGGCTCGTCATGCGGTCGAGTGCGGGATCAATCGCCTCAAGCGCAACCGGGCTGTGGCCACCAGGTTCGACAAACTGGCTGTGCGTTACCTGGCGGTCGTCCAAGTCGCAGCGATCAACGAGTGGCTGTAGTCCGCCCCATGCGATGCTGACTTGATCGGATGTCGGGCACAGGGAGAGGACCGTTCCGATGGGGGCCAGAGGCTATGGCGTGGTCAGCGAGAACGGTGACCACATTGAGGGCGCCTCCGAGGACGCCTTGTTCGAAATGATCAGCGCACTCGACGACACGGACAACACGTTCATTGTCGTCGAGCCCAATACGGACGATCCAACCTGGTTCGCGTCTGTGGCCGTCCTGGACGAAGGCGGATACGAGATCGTCCGCCGCGACTCAGCCCATCACGAGCACAGGGTGCACAAGGAAACGGACATCAGCCGCATCGCCCTCGACCTCATCGTCTGGCTGGCCGCACGCAACATTCCAGGGCGGCCAGCCGGACGGATCACCGACTTCCAAAACACGACCTAGT